>NZ_JAFFOB010000016.1 GCF_016918935.1 Roseitranquillus sediminis | reverse complement strand
CAGCGAATGGCTGAACATCGTCGTTCGAGCGGCCTGGGCCTATCGGGAGATCATGCCGGTCGTTCCGATCCTCGACGCAGGCCTCACGCCGCTGCTGCAGTGGGTGATCGTTCCCAGCGTCGCCTACCTCGCGGCCCTGCGGCTCCCGCGAGGCGCTCTCGGAGTGCGGCCGGGCGCATGACGGTCGACCTTTCCCTTCTTGGAGTTTCGGCAGCACTGCTGGCCGGCACCATTTCGTTCGTCTCCCCTTGCGTCCTGCCGCTGGTGCCCGGTTATGTCTCCTATGTTGCGGGGCGCACGGTCTCCGGCGGAGCGGCGCCCTCACGCGCGACCGCCGTCTGGCTTAGTTTCTGCTTCGTCCTCGGCTTCTCGACGATCTTTGTCACCCTCGGCGCCTCGGCGACGGCCTTGGGGCAAGCGCTCCTGCGCTGGCGCTATGAGCTGAACCTCGTCGGCGGCGCCATCGTGATCCTGTTCGGATTGTTCATGATCGGAGCGGCTCGCTTCTCCGCGATGGAGCGCGACCTGCGGTTTCACCTCGATTTGCCGGGCGGCCAGCCGGTCGCCTCTTACGTTCTCGGGCTTGCCTTCGGGTTCGGCTGGACGCCGTGCATTGGTCCGATCCTGGGCGCCATCCTCACCGCCAGCGCAGCCAGTGCAACCGTCGCCGACGGGATGGCTCTGCTCGCGGTCTATTCGGCGGGTCTCGGCATCCCATTTCTCATTGTTGCCGGCTTCACCGACGCCGTTGCCGGCAAGCTGCGGGGCATCGGTCGTTGGGGTCGCCGCCTGCATCAGGCGGCGGGAGGCGTCATGATCCTGATGGGGCTGGCCATGATGACTGGTCGGCTGAGTGCATTAGCCTACTGGCTCCTGGACGCCTTCCCGGTCCTGGCGCGGATCGGCTGAAGCAGCGGGCGGTACATGTACTTGCGGGCTAGTAGTTCTGGCAATCTTCAACACCCACCGCCACGTTGGTCAGTATTTCGTCCATGAGCTCGAGCAACCGGGAAATCCGCGGATCACTCAAGCTATAATGGACGTGACGTCCCCGTTGCTCTCCAACCGCCAAACCGCATTCGCTCAGGCAGCGTAGGTGGTTCGACGCGTTGGGCTGCGAGAGACCTGTCGCTCCGACGATCTCCCCCACCGACAGAGGCCCGTCGCTCAAGGCCTGAAGGATTGCCAGTCGGGAGGGATCCGCGAACCCCCTGAGAAGCTTGGCCCGCTGCAGGGAGGCCCTGGAGTCCTCCCGATCGACGGATCGGATTCCCGCAGTAGACATATCATCCACCAGTGATATTTTGCCCGCGCCGATGATAGGAAGAATCTGATGAGCAGCCCAGACCTGATCCACAACGCCGCAGAGATGGCCCGTTATCGCGTCACCGGGATGGACTGCCCCTCCTGCGCCGCAAAGATCGAGAAGGCGGTTCGATCTGTCGGGGTGGAGGAAGTGAAGGTCTCGACCGCAACGCAGGTCATGACGCTGCATGTGTCCGATCCGGGCGCGCAACTGCCGGAAGTGGAGCGCGCGGTAACGGGGATCGGTTATCGCCTCGACCGCCTGGGCGGCTCCGACGTCGATCACGAAGGGGACATCGATGATCTTCCGAAGGACTTGAGCCATATCACCCCGGCTTATCGGCGGGCGCTGTGGATCGTGATCCTGCTGAACGTCGGCTACGGCGTCATCGAGATGTTCGGCGGGTTCATCTCCGGTTCGCAGGCGCTGAAAGCCGATGCGCTCGATTTCCTCGGCGACGGCCTGATCACGTTCCTCGGGGTGCTGGCGATCGGCTGGAGCTTGGTCTGGCGGGCCCGTTCCGCCTTGATCCAGGGCCTGTTCCTGGGCGCGCTCGGGCTTGGGGTTCTCGCCAATACGGCCTACCGCGTGCTGGTGCAGCAGCAGCCCGAGGCCGAGTTGATGGGTTTGTTCGCGGTGATCGCGCTCGTCGTCAATGTGGTTGCGGTCCTTCCGCTACTGCCTCACCGGACCGGCGACGCCAATGTGCGGGCGGTGTGGCTGTTTTCGCGCAACGACGCCATCGGCAACGCCGCCGTCGTTCTCGCGGCGGGTCTGGTCGCCTGGACCGGCACGGCCTGGCCTGATCTCGTTGTGGCGGCGGTGATCGCCGGGCTGTTCCTGCAATCCTCGTGGTCGATCATTCGCGATGCGAAAGCCGATCTGCAGGAGAGCACATGAGCGCGGGCTTTCTGGGGCTAGCCGTTGCCGCTGCGGCGCTTGCTCTTGATCAGGGCAGCAAGGCGCTTGCTCTGAGTTCACCGAGTCTGCCGGTCGGTGTGGAAGTCCTGCCGGTCATGAACCTCGTTCTTGTCCGCAACGATGGCGTCAGCTTCGGAATGCTCGGCGGCCTATTGCCCTGGTGGGCGCTGGTCCTGCTCGCCTTCGCAATTGTGGCGTGGCTTTCCGTCTGGCTGTGGCGATCACAAGGCCAGGTGGTCAGCGTGGCGCTTGGACTGGTCATCGGCGGTGCTCTGGGCAACGTGGTTGACCGGGTGCGGCTTCAGGCCGTCACGGATTTTCTGGACTTCCATGTGGGAGCCTACCACTGGCCGGCTTTCAACCTTGCCGACGTGGCGGTTTTCTCCGGCGCGGCGCTGCTCGTGTGGGACAGCTTTCGTCCCGCGAAGGCGAGAGACCGTGCGGAGGCTTGAGAGGAGACGAGCCGGAAGCGACGGTCTGCAGGGCGGTCGCTGCGCCGGTGGAGAACGGTCCGGAACGGATCCGCTGTGGCGAGGACCCCGGGCCTGTCCGAACGGGTTGCTAGGAGCGTAACTGGTGCCCCGCATTCCGCGCGATCAGAGTTTCGACAGTACGCTGGCCCTGCTCTTCGATCCCTACGGGTTCGTCTCGAAGAGGTGCCGCCGTTACGGGGCCGATCTCTTTCAGGCTCGGCTCTTGCTCCGCCCGACGATCTGCATGAGCGGGCCGGAGGCGGCCGAGTTGTTCTATCGCCGCGACCTGCTCGTCCGGCGCGGCGCTACGCCGGGCAGAATCCAGAAGACCCTCTTCGGCCGGGGCGGCGTTCAGGGGCTGGACGGCGACGCGCACCGACACCGTAAGCAGATGTTCATGTCCCTCATGACGCCCGAGCGGATCGACAACCTGAAAGAGCTGACCGCCGGGTCGTGGAGCGTCTACGCCCAAAGTTGGGCCGCGAAGGACCGGGTCGTCCTTTACGATGAGGTGCAGCAGCTTCTGACGAGAGTCGTTTGCACATGGGCCGGAGTTCCGCTGCCGGAGCCGGAGGTCCGTCGGCGCACGGCGGAGCTCACCGCGCTGTTCGATTGCGCGGGATCGGTCGGTCCGAGGCACTGGTGGTCCCGCCTGTCCCGTAAGCGGTCTGAAAGGTGGATCGAGGACGTCGTCGAGGGCGTTCGTGCCGGCCGTCTGGATCCACCGGAAGACAGCGCGGCGCGTGTGATCGCTACCTGGCGGGATTTGGATGGCGAGCCGTTGAGTCCCCGCATCGCCGCCGTGGAACTGCTGAACATTCTGCGGCCGACTGTCGCCGTCTCCGTGTTCATAACCTTCGCCGCCCACGCCCTGCATCGGTTTCCGGCCTGCCGCCAGATGCTCCAGACCGACGACGGGAGCGTGGAGCATTTCGTGCAGGAGGTCCGTCGGTTCTATCCATTCTTCCCCGCGGTGATAGCGCGCGCAAGGCGCAACTTCGAATGGAACGGCTATAGGTTCCCGCGGGGACGACGGGTGATGCTGGACCTCTACGGCACCAATCGCGATCCGCGAGCCTGGGATGCGCCGGAGGAGTTCCGGCCCGAGCGTTTTCAGCATTGGGATGGCAGTCTCTTCAATTTCATTCCGCAGGGAGGCGGCGATCACAAGCTGAACCACCGCTGCCCGGGCGAATGGATCACGATCGAACTGATGAAGGCCTCCTGCGAATTTCTCGCGAATAGCATGGATTACGACATGCCGGATCAGGATCTGGAGATCGACACAAGGAGATTGCCGGCCATGCCAAAGAGCCGTTTCGTAATGAGCAACGTCAGACCTCGGAGTGAATCGTGATCGCTGTCTGGGCCGGGGTTCTTCTTGCTGCCGTTTGGCTGGCGCACTGGGGGGCGGAGCACCTGTCCGACCCTCTGAAGAAGCTGCGCCAGCAATGGGGCTTCTCGGTCGCGGCGGGCGGCGCCTTCGTCGGCCTTGCCGCCGCCTCGCCCGAGATCGGTATCAATACCACGAGCGCCCTGCGCGGGGTCGGCGATATCGGCCTCGGTGCGCTCCTCGGCTCGAACGTGCTGGCGATCCCGATGATGGTGGTGACTGCCTACCTCGCTACTCGCAAGAGTGGCATCGGCGAGAACGGCAGGCATGACGACCACGAGGAGCACCGCCGCGCGCACCTCTTGCAAGTCGATCGCCAAGCCGTGACGGTCCAGGCGCTGCCCTATCTCGGCATCATCGCGCTCTTCGCGCTCCTGACCCTGCCTGCGCCCTGGCGCGGGCTGCAGCCGATCGACGGCTGGATCCTGCTGCTCGGCTATCTCGCCTATCTCGTCCAGGCGCTTCTGCGCGGCCGCAAGGAGGGCGAAGAGGTCGACTGGAAGCGGAAGGAAAAGTGGAAGGCCGTGGCCGGCGTCGGCGCTCTTGCCGCCGGCGCCTACTTCACCGTGTTCTCGACCGAGAAGATCGTGAGCGCGATCGGGATCTCGAAGATCATCGGCGGACTCTTCATCACCGCGCCGGTCGCCGCTCTGCCGGAAGTCTTTGCCACCTGGTATGTCGCCCGCAGCGGTCAGGTCACGTCGGGCGTTACCAGCGTTATCGGCGATCACGCCGTGACGATGACGCTCGCCTTCATTCCGCTCACAATTGTCGGAATGCCGATCGAGAACCTGCAGCTCTTCTGGGTGGCGCTTGCCTTTGTGGCCCTGATGCCGACCCTCTATGCCGCCTTCATCTGGTGGGGCGGTCACGATAGCGGATTCAGGCGCTGGCAAGTCGCAGCACTTCCCGCGGTCTACGCCCTCTTTGTGGCCGTGCTTGTGTTCTGGGTTCAGCCCTTTGGGCAGGGCGCCCAAGGCGCTGCCGGTGAGCAGGCCGAGGAGGCGTCGGCGGTGAGATAGTTCCGCTGCCCAGAGATGAGGTGAATACCGCTCGGTGGCCGGAGCGATCGTCAGCGCATCACCGCTGTCGTGCTTGGCTCAGCCCGGGCGCTCGCTGGCTTTAACCGCCCGCTCGAACGCGGCCAGGGTTCGGTCGCTGACGTGATGCTCGATCCCCTCCGCGTCCTGCTCTGCCGTCTCGCGATCGAGGCCGAGACCAAGGAGAAACTCCACAACGATCTTGTGTCGCTCGCGACAGACGTCTGCCAAGGCCTGCCCGGCCCCGGTGAGGAAGACCGAGCGATACCGCTCGCGCCGTATCAGCCCGTCCCGCTGCAAGCGGGCGAGATTTTTTGCAACGGTCGGTTGGCGCACGCCCATCCTCTCCGCGATGTCGACGGGACGCGCCTCTCCGCTGCGCTCGATGAGCTCCTGGATCAGCTCCACGTAATCCTCGGCGATCTCGCTCCGATGCGCATCGCGAACCGCCTGAAAACCCTCGGCGCGTGTCTGCGCGGCGGGGCTCTCAGGCTCGCACGCAACGTCGCGCTGGGCATCCCTGTCCTGCGGGTCGTCGGACGACCCGTCCCTCGATTCTTGCTCCATACGGAATGCTTGACAGAGGATAGCCAGAGGATCAAGACTTAGCCACGTCTAACTATGTGGGTGGGTACCTAGATGAGGCGAACATTCCCTTCCGGGCGCAGCTTCGCTCTAGCTGCGATCGGCGCTCTCCTGGTTCTCATCGACGCCGTGGCCGCATTTGCCACCCCAGTCAAACAAGCACCTTGGCATCCGGTAGCGGCGGCCTATCGCACCTCCCTGTTCCTCGCCGGGCTGTCGCCGGTATCTTGGCATGCGGTCACGGCGGCTTGGATCGAGGCAAATCCAGGCGCCGCGTTCGACAAGCCAGCCCTCGATCTGCTGAACGCAAGTCCGGGAGGTAATAAAGCGTCAGACGCAATCCGGGCTGCACTCGAGGCGCGCGAGAGACAGGCCGTGTTCGCGGCGGTTACCCGGGCTGTTGCTGACCTCCTCCTTGAGCGCCTCGGCGCGGCGCGGTCCGCACTGGAGGACGGCGATGCATCTTCGGCGATTGCGGAGGCGCGCGAGCTCTACCGGGCGTTCGAGGATGGCATTGCCGCCGCTGATCCGGAAGCGTCGCGCCGCCTCGGGCTCGCCTGGCTCACGCTCAACAGCAGTGCCGGGTCGCGGGGCCTGCTCGGTGCCGGAGCGCGACCGGCCGACGCGGCCCGGTTCGAGGAAGCGCTTGCCACGGTCTCCGAGTACATCGCGGCGAACTTCGATCCGGAGACCTTCACGCCGCGCGAGAGAATGGCGCCGCTGCCTGAGACGGTGGTCGCCGCCGGGGGCGAGGTCGCGGTGCCGCCGGTTCTCCCTCCGGCCGCCCGTATGGCCGACCAGGAACCCTTGCCGCGACTGGTCCTCAACTTCGAGGAGCAGGGGATCGACGAGACCGACCTGCCACTCGTCGCCTTTGGCGACATGCTCTTCGACAGCGCGCAGATCTTCGGCGACCCGGCGCGATCGCTGGGCATCGCCTGCTCGACCTGCCACAATCGCAGCGACGTCAACCGCGACCTGTTCATTCCGGGGATCAGCCATCAACCCGGCGCCGTCGATGTGGACAGCGCGTTGTTCAACCATGTCTCGAACGACCTGCGCGACGATCCGATCGACATCCCGAGCCTGCGCGGCGTCCGCTACACGGCGCCCTATGGCCGCGACGGCCGCTTCGCCTCGCTGAGGGACTTCAGCCGGAACGTCATCGTCGGCGAGTTTGGGGGATCGGAACCGACGCCGTTCATGCTGGATGCTCTCGTCGCCTACATGCTCGAGTTCGATTTCCTCCCGAACTCGAAGCTCGGCAGCGGCGGTCTTTTGACCGACTCCGCCTCGCCCGCCGCCCGGCGCGGGGAAGCGCTCTTCAGACGCCCATTCGCGCAGATGGACGGGCGAGCCTGCGCCTCCTGCCACGTCCCGTCATCGAACTTCCTAGACCGGCAAGCGCACGACATCGGCTCGGTGAGCGCTGCCTACGCGGGCGCCCAAAGCGGTGCGCTCGACACACCGACGCTCCTCGGCGCCCGATTTACCGCGCCCTACTTTCACGACGGCTCGCTGCCGACGCTGGCGTCCGTGGTGGACTGGTTCGACGATCGCTACGAGCTCGGCATGACGGAGGGCGAGCGGTCGGACCTGACCGCCTACCTCGAGGCGGTGGGCGATGCCGACGAGCCCTACGAGCCGTTCGATGAATACAACACGCCCTTCAAATTGGCGTTCGAGGAGCTGACCACCTTCGCATCGACGCTCGATCTGCTCATTCCGAGACGCGACGCCGAACACGCGAGCTTGCTCATCGACACCGTCGCCGCCGACCTGGCGGCGGACGCAAGCGCGATGAGCAATCTCGAGGCCAAATCCGACGTCTACGCGCTGGCGACGATCTTGGCAGAGGTCGGCGAAGCGATCTCCGCAGCGGACTGGACCGCCGCCGAAGCGCGTTGGTCGGAGTTCAAGGAGACCCAGGCAGACGTCGCCGAGCGGATGTTCTGAGATGCCATGCCTCCCTGTCCCCCGCCGCAGCGTCCTCATCGGCTTGGGTGCCAGTCTGATCTCAGACCGTGTGCTCGCTCAGGACGGTGCCGGCCTGACCCTCGCCTTCATCCCGCAGGAGAACCCAGACAAGCTGCTCGGCGACATCGAGACGATCACGGCATGGCTTTCTGAGCGCATGGGCATACCGGTCGAGGGCTTCGTCACCTTCGATCATGCTGCCGCCGTTGAAGCCCTGCGCAACGGCGACGCCGACATCTCGTTCATGGGCGCGCTGCCCTTCGTGCTCGCGGAATCGGAGATCGGCGCCGAGCCGCTGCTGTCGGAGGTTTACCGCGGGCGGCCGACCTATCGTGGCCGTGTTTTCGTCCGGCGCGACAGCGGCATCGCGACGCTCGCCGACCTCCGTGGGCGGTCCATCGCCTTCGCCGACCCGATCTCCGAGTCGGGCTATCTCTTCCCGCTCGACGAGTTCGTGCAGGCCGGCCTGATCACCGACGCGGGCGAGGCGGAGTCCTTCTTCGGCGAGGTCTTCTTCGCCGGAGGATACCAGCAGGCGATGCAGGCGATGGTGGGGGGGCTCGTCGACGCCGCCGCGGCCAGCCAGTACGCCGACTTGCTGCTGACGCCGAACCAGCAGGCCGAGGTGATCTGGATCGCCGAGAGCGAGCCAATCCCGTCTCACGTCGTCATCGCTCGGCCGGGTCTCGATCCCGCGATCAAGGAGCGCTTCACGGAGACGATGCTGGCGCTGAACGAGCCGGAGAACCGCGCGCTTCTCGCCTATGTCTACGGACCCGACGGATACACGCCCGCGGATGCGGCCGCGTTCGACGGCGTGCGCGAGATCGCCCGGCGCTACGGTTTCCTGTCATGATGAACACGCCCGGCCTTCTTCCGATTCTCGCCACCGGCCTCGTCCATACCTACGTCGGCAACCGGACCTGGGCGCTCGCCGGCGTCGATTTTGCGGTGGAGCGCGGCGAGGTCGTGGCCCTGGTCGGGCCGTCAGGCGCAGGCAAGTCGACCTTGCTCACGCTGCTCGACGGCCGGCTGCGTGGCTGGCACGGTGCGGCCTCCGTGCTCGGGCTGGCACTCGGACCGGACCGCCCCCCCGATCGGGTGCGGCGGGCGGAGGTCGGCTTCATCTTTCAGGAGTTCGCCCTAGTCGAGCGGGCGAGTGTCTGGCGCAACGTATTGAACGGCAGACTGGGCCGCACCGACCCGCTCGCGTCGCTCCTCGGCCGCTCCACCGCCGCCGATTATGCAGCGGCGGAGGCCGCGCTGCTCGACACCGGCATCGCAGAGCTCCGCAACCGCCGCGTCGACCGGTTGAGCGGCGGTCAGCGCCAGCGCGTCGCCATTGCCCGCTGTCTGGCGCAGGAGCCGAAGCTCATCCTGGCCGACGAGCCGGTCAGCAACCTCGACCCGCTGCGTTCCGAGCGCGTCCTGAGCCTGCTCGCGCGGACCGCGCGCCAACGCGGCTCAACCCTGCTCTTCACATCGCATCAGCCAGAGCTGGCGGCCTTGGTCGCCGACCGCATCGTGGCGATGCGCGACGGCCGCGTCGTCTTCGATGGCCCGCCGGAGCGCCTCGACCCAACCGAGCTGGACAAAATCTACCGGGACGAGCCGCTCGAGCACGCGCCGGAGCCCGTGCCATGATCACCGCAGCCGACCGCCCGACGACACACGCAGCCTGGCCGGCAATGCTTCCCAGCCTTGTTGTTGCCGCGGTCGTGATCTGGGCGGCGGCGACCACCGAGACCGACTGGAACCGGCTCGGTGAAGCCGGGCCGCGCATCCTCGAGTTCCTCGGCCGCATGCTCCCGCCCGATCTTTCGGTCATGCCGGAGGTCGCCCGCGGGCTCGCCGAGACGCTGCGGATCGCCGTTCTCGGCACACTCGGCTGCGTCCTTGCCTCTCTCGTGCTAGGTCCGCTCGCCGCCGCACGGCTCGCGCCGGCCTGGGTGCACCGTCCGGTCCGGTCGCTCCTGGCGCTGATCCGCGCGATCCCGCTGCTCCTCGTCGCCATGCTCATGGTCGGCGCCGTCGGCCTCGGCCCGTTGCCGGGGATCCTCGCCGTCGCAGTGCACGCCACCGGCATGCTCGCCAAGTTCTACGCTGAGGCTCTCGACGATGTCGACGTCGCTCCCGTCGCGGCACTCGAGAGCGCAGGGGCAACGCTGCTCCAGCGGCTCCGCTTTGCCTATTGGCCGCAGATTGCGCCCGTGGTGCTGCGCGACACGATCTTCCGCTTCGAGCTTAACCTACGCGAATCGCTGATCCTTGGTATCGTAGGTGCCGGCGGCATCGGCTTCTACATTCAGACCTATGTACGCTCGTTCCAGTACGAGAAGGCGGCCACCGTCACGCTAGCGATTGCCATCGTGATCCTGCTGATCGAAGGAGCCAATGGCGCCCTGAGGAGATGGGTGAGCTAGCTGTGCGCCGATCGGCGAAAAAGCCCGGCTGCGGCGTGCCCGAAAGCTCCCCGGCCCCAGGGATGGTTGGACGGCAGTCGCGTTCCCTCCAATAGGTGTTGTGAGTTCTCGCCGAGTTCGTCTTGCCGAACTCCTTGCGAAACATGAACCGGACGCCTTGGTGGCGTCGCGCGGTCCGCCGCCGCCGCCGTCGGCGGTGCTCCGGGAGGTGACGGTAGAGCTCCCCGGAAAGGCCGGACTTCGAGTAAGCGAAGCGGTAGATCGTCTCGTGCGACACCCGGACCGGATGCCGCTCGAGCTTCATGCGTTCGGCGATCTGTTCCGGCGACCAGCCGGCCTTGAGCCGGTCGACGACGGCAAGCTTCAGCGTCGGATGCACGACCATATTGCGATGCACGGCGCGGCGCCGCTCGGCCATCTCCTGGGCCGCCGAGCGCCGCGCCCACCGCGGCAGGATGGTCGAGGTGAAACGGATCTTCGCCTCCGCTGGCACGTCGGTCGCCCGGTCGCGGACCTTCTGCCGCTGCACGGGAATCGGGCCGATCCCGGTCTGGATCTCCCGCTCCGGAGCCATGCCATGTCGAACGACGTGTTGACGCCCATCAGGCAGGCGCTCCTCGCCGAACTGCGCGACGAAGCTTGCCGCCTCTGCCTTGAGCGCCGCCGCCAGCATCTGGCGCGCGCCCTCGCGGGCGATCTCGGTCAATGGGTCGATCGCTCCTCGGGAGATTCTGGCAGGCTTTGACACCCGCCACGATACGCCGCCTTCTCAGGCCATTCTCAGCCATAGCTCTGGTCTTGCGACAGCATGGGCCTTTTATGTCGCTTCCAACGGCGGAGCGAAAGCCGGCCAATGGTCGGCGCAAAACTCAGCAGCTCGATGATGAGCGCCTCGGCGCGCGCGCTTTCCCGATATAACGTACGCTGGCCCTGACGGCTGCGAAATGTTCCTGGTCGTTCTTGCCACGGCGGTCACGGTGGCGATGGCAGGTTTCTCCAGAGGCACTTCGCGAGGCGATGCCGCAAGTTCGCGGATTGGCTATTGAAGCTCTAGTTGCTGGAGTTCCTACACTCATGATTCGGTTGAGTCTGCGCGTCAGCTCGGCCGCAACAATACCGGACGAGCGGGTCATGACCGATTAGCGTGCGCCAGCCGGAACCGTTCTGGATTGCCGCGGAGTAGTCTCAGGCGCTCGAGAACAAAGCGTCCCGGACCGATGGAGACCCTGAAGTGACGCACACGCACCTCGACCTTCGCACGAGTTCGGAAGAGCCGCATCCGCCGGAGTTCTTCGAGCTCGAGCGGACGTGGCTGTCGCCACCGGAATTCCTCGGCTGGTTCACCCACGTCAACCCCTGGAATGCGCCGACGCTAGAATGGGCCATCACCTCGCCGCCGCTCAACTGCAACTTCGCCGAGCAGGCGGTGGTCGGTAGCGATCACCCGCTCTGGGACTGGAAGGCGACCGGCAAGCGCGCCATCGTCGGCGGCTTGTCCACGGCGCAGCGGGAAACCATCGTGACCACGCTGCTCGACGCCCGGGCCCAGTCCGTGCAGATCCTGCCGAAGCCGACGCCGTGGCCATTCGTCTCGGCGGTGGTCGCATCGATCTGCTTTTTTGGGGTCATCTTCAGCCCATGGTTCTATGTCGCGGGAATACTCGGCGCCTTTGCGACCTTCGTCATGTGGTTCCTGCCGCGCAAGCGGGATGAGGTGATCTGATACAGGTCGAGGTCCAGATCGGAGTCGTCAGGCTTAGCAGTCGGTTCCACGGTCCAGAAGGCTCGGTCCAAAGCGCCCGCGGTCTTTCCGCGGGAGCCTCCCTCGACTGTGTTCATGTTCGCGTCATGTTGTAATTAAGAAAGAGAGTGGAGATGATGCTGACGAGACGACATTTCATTGCGACGACGGCTGCGCTGTTCTCGGCCCCGATCTCGGAGCCGCTATTCGCAAATACATGGCCGACGGATGCGCAGAAGAATGCCTGGGACGCGCAGGTGACGCCGCCGAACTACGATCCAGCGATGTCGAACCCTTGGGGCCTGCATCCGCGCTTCCTCCCACAGCGGGTGGTCGCGAACGACGGGCTGAGGCCGGGCGATATCCACGTGGATGCCGTCGCGCGCTACCTTTACCACATCGAGGAAGGGAGCACGGCGATGCGCTACGGCGTGGCGGTCGGCGAGGGCGGTCTCTATGAGCCGGGCACCTACACGATCCGTCGTAAGGTGCGCTGGCCGCACTGGACGCCCACGCAGGACATGATCGAGCGTGAGCCAGAACTCTACGCGCAGTACGAGGACGGGATGGAGCCGGGGCCCATCAACGCGCTCGGCTCGCGGGCGCTGTATCTCTATGTCGGCAACAGGGACACCTACCTTCGGATCCACGGCACGCCCTATCCGCGCTCGATCGGCTCACGGGCGAGTTCCGGCTGCGTCCGGATGGTCATGGCGCATATCAACGGGCTCTACGACCAGGTGGAGTTGGGCGTGACGGCGGTCCTTTACCCCGCTGAAAGCTATCTGAACGCGCAGAGCTGACGCGCCGCGCTCCCCGGCGGCTCGGAGGTCTGCTTCGACGGACCGACTTGCGTCACGCGCGACCGGGTGGATCTGGAACTATCGCAGTCCGATCAGCCTGCGGCCGCTGGGCTGGCGCTCGTGCAGATCGTCCGACCTTCCACGGTACGGAGAGGCAGCGACGTCGTCTCGACAGGGCCGTTGTAGAGATACCAATAGCACCCATCCGGGCCCAGGCGCGTCGACTGCAGATCCTGACCCGGAGCTGCCAGCGCGGCAACGGCATCTGGGACGTTCCCTCCGGCGGACGTTCCCGTTTCCCCGATCGCATTGACGGATGCACAGCCTCCAAGGATCAGTAGAGTGCAAGCCATAGGCAGGTTACGGACTGGCACGGTTCACGCCCCTCGTGTACCTTGTCGTATTTCGGTGTCCCCGCCACATTGGCCGGCCGGGGTGCCGCAAGCAAGCCCTTGGGATGGGCCAGCCCTACGGTCGCAGCGGCCGGTATCGGCGCCAGCTCCTTCGGTTCGGCTGCTACCGATCGTCCGGCCCTGCCGTGGCATACCACGCCGATACCGCCTCGATCTGCTCTTCCGTCATATTCTCGGCAATCTCGGCCATGATGTGCGCGTACTCGGTGCCGCCGCGTTTGCCTTCGTTCCAGAGCTGGAGGTGCTCCGAGAGGTACCATTCCGGCTGGCCGGCCAAGTAGGGATAATAAGGGTTCCTCGCCCGCCCGGCGGCGCCGTGGCAGCTCTGACATGCCGGGAGCTTGCGTGCGGCGATCCCCTCGACCGCGATGCGCCTGCCGAGCTCCAGGAGCTCCTCGCGGGGGAGGGGCGGTCCCGCCGCCGCGGCCATGGGGACCATCGCGGACGCGGCGACGCCCTCGCCTTCGAGGATGCCAGCCTCGTCCTGCCAGCTTTCCGACAGGGCGGGCATCAGCGGCAGGTCTTCCGTGGCCAGCGGCGGCGAACGATCCTCGTCACCGTTCGACAGCGCCGCAGGGGAAGGCTGCTCGGCGTAGTAAAGAGCAAGCTCCTCGAGAACTTCCGGCTCGTAGCGCGTCGCCGGCGGTTCCATGAAGCCGCTCTCGCGCCAGCCGATGGCGAAGGCGCGGAGGGTCGCAAGAAGATAAGGCGCGGGTTGCCCTGCGATCACCGGGAAGGCGTCTTCGCCGCGGCCGAGACCGTCGCGTCCGTGGCAGCGGGCGCAGTCGGCGAGCGCGTTCTCGACGATGCCGTCGAGCGCGGGGGTGGTTTCGCCGCCCGCCTCGAGGTCTTTCCCCGCGAGGCCGCCGCCCAGGGCCAGATCGACGTACTCGGCGCGCGACATGTCGGGGAGCGCGCGGAGAAAGGCCACCTGCGCCCAGACCTCGTTCTCGCGGTCCTGCGCCGGCCAAGCCGGCATTCCGGAGTACTTGATGCCGTTCCTGACGATCCAGAACAACTCCTCGTCGCTCCACTCCCCGACCTTGCCCTCGAGGCGCGGCGGCCCCGGCACCATTTCCTCCACCACTGGCGACTGCGGCACGCCGGGCGCGCCGTGGCAGGCTGCGCAGCCGGTGGCGAAGTGCCCGGCCGCGCGGCGCACCAGTTTCAGGTCGTCGAGATCGATCTCCTTCGGCTTCCCAACCAGCATCGACTGGGTCTCGACCGCATTCTCCATCGTCCAGCCGAGGAACCAGCGGGTCACCGCAAAGTGCCCCGACGAGGCGGCGATCGAGACGAGCCCCGACCAGCCGACGAGCAGCGCGCCCAGGATGCCGAGAACGACTAGTCCGGCGATCCTTTTCCACGTGACGAGGATCCTTACGTCCATCCGACCGTCCCGTCGCGGCAGGCCACAGCTGTAGGGACGGGTCCCGCGACGCACATCATCGGCAGTCCCAGAAGACGAAGATCGGCATCGTTTCGAACAGCACCGCGGCGAGCGACAGCAGCGCGAGAAGCAGCGTCGAGAACTCCAGGAACCGCTCGCGCGCTTCGGGGGTGTCTTTGGCGTTCTGATAGCCGCCGCCTTCCGCGCGCCACTCGCGCCAGGCGCGGCGCAGTATCAGCAGGATCAGGAGGAGGCAGACGATCGTGACGCCGGCGATCGCCACGCGGGTGCCGCCGATGTCCTTGAAGATATCGGCGTTCGGCGCGCAGCGGTAGGCCGCGAGGAAATAGCTGAAGAGGAAATGGAAGCCCCAGATCGTCGGTGCCGCGATCAGGGTCCAGAGGTTGTCCTGGGTCTTGCCGAATACCTGCACGGGTCGCTCTCACGTCAGAACAGGGACATAGGCGAGCGTCGCAACCGCGACGATCACCGTGAACCCGACGAAGTGCCAGTAGAGCGCGACGTTGGAGATATCGATGTCGTGCTCTGGCGTCATCCGTCCCGCCAGGGAGCGGGCGAGGCAGTACCCAAGCATCAGGCTTCCCGCGACGCCGTGGGCGGCTGTCCAGATGGTGATCACCCACACCGTCGCCGGGTAGACGTGCGCGGTGGGGCGGAGCCCAGTGACGTAAGGTCCCCAGAGCAGCGCCGCACTGGCCGCGAGGGCGACGACCGCGCCCGCTGCCATGAGCGCACGAGCGAGACCCACACGGCCGGCCTGGTTGGACAGGCGTGACCCGAGCGCCGTCGCCCAGGCCACCGCGAAGAGGCCGAAGGCTACGCTGGGCCATAGCACGCCGGGGCCGACAGTTGCCGGCGGCGGGAAGTCCGCGTGGATGGTGAAGAAGTAGTAGTAGCCGAAAATCAGGCCCAGAAATGCAGTCGCGTCGCCCATCATCGTGATGAACATGGCCCACCAGCCGACGGAATGCGGTCCGGACTTGTAGAGCGGCAGCTTCAGGCCGAGGCCGACGTCCTTCTCGGGCTTTTCGGGGATCAAAGCGGTGCCGCGCCAGAGCCAGACCATGATTGAGATCGCGGCCAGCACCATCGCGACGACCGTCGCAGCCCACCAGTGGAAGGTTGTGAAGATGAACACCGCCCCGGTGAAGATTGCGGCGACCATTGGCATGAAGCTCGGCCCCGGTACGCGCAGGCACTGCAGGGGCGTGCCGTCGAGAACCGAGGTGATGATCGTCTCGCGCTTCATCTCCTCGGCGTCGGGGAGATAGAACCTGCCCTTGTCCACGTCCTCGATGAAGTGCGGCTGCTCCCAAATTGGATAGCGCGAGGTGACGACTGGGATCGAGCGAACGCCCCAGTTCTCGCCGGGCATCTCGACCAGCCATTCCAGCGTGCCGGCGTTCCACGGGTTGCGCTTGGCGTAGGGCTCGTTCCCGCGTGGACGCAGTACGTCCCAGACGATGACGAGGATCCCGGCGGCGAAGATGAAGGCGCCGACGCTTGAAATGAGGTTGGCGGTGCCGACCCCGAGGCTCTCGGGATAGGTCCAGACGCGCCGCGGCATCCCTGCGAGGCCGGAGAAGTGCATCGGCAGGAAAGCGACATTGAAACCGATGAACATCAGCCAGAAGGCGATCCGGCCGAGCCGGTCGGAAAGCTTGCGGCCTGCGACGAGCGGCCAATAGTAGTAGACGCCCGCGGCGACCGGGAACAGCATGCCGCCGATGAGGACGTAGTGCAGGTGCGCCACGATGAAGTAGGTGTCGTGCGCCTGCCAGTCGAAGGGGACCAGCGCCACCATAACCCCGGTGAGGCCGCCGATGACGAAGTTGGCGAGCGCTCCCGACACGAACAGCATCGGCACCGAGTAGATCACGCGGCCGGTCAGCAGGGTGGCAATGAAGACGAAGATCTGCACGCCCGTTGGGATCGCCACCGCCTCGGACGCGGCCGAGAAGAAGCCGAGTGAGATCGACGGCAGCCCGGTGGTGTACATGTGGTGTACCCAGAGGCCGAAGGAGATAAAGCCGGTGCCGACTGCGGCGAGAACGATCCAAGAATAGCCGAGGATCGGCCGCTGCGCGAAGGTCGGCACGATCATGGCGACGAGGGCGATGGCGGGCAGGAAGACGATGTAGACCTCCGGGTGGCCGAAGATCCAGAAGAGGTGCTGCCACAGGATCGGGTCGCCGCCCCGGCTGGGGTCGAAGAACGGCCAGTCGAACATCCGCTCGAGCTCGAAGAGGATGTCGCCGGCGATGAGGGGCGGGAAGGCAAACAGGATCATGCCGGCGACGACCAGCACATACCAGGCGTAGAGCGGCATCAGGTTGAGCCGCATCCCCGGCGGCCGGCACTTCAGCGTCCCGACGATCAGCTCGACCGCGGCGGCGAGCGAGGCCACCTCGATGAACGACAGGCCGAGCAGCCAGATGTCGGGGCCATAGCCGGGCGTGTACGTCTCGTCGGTGGTCAGCGGCGGGTACATGAACCAGCCCGAGCTCGGCGCAGCGCCGAAGAAGATCGAGCCCATGACGAACACGCCGCCGATCAGGAAGCACCAGAACCCGAAGGCCGAGAGGCGGGGGAAGGGAAGGTCTCGCGCGCCGAGTAGCTGCGGCAGAAGGATGATCGCGACCGCCTCGAAGATCGGCACCGCGAAGAGGAACATCATCGCCGTGCCGTGCAGCGTGAACGCCTGGTCGTAGAACGAAGGGGAGACGAGGTCGTTCTCCGGCACCGCCAGCTGCGCCCGCATGATGAGCGCCAGCACTCCGGCAAACAGCATGAACGCGAAGGACAACGCGGTGTACCAGACGCCGACTTCGGTGTTGTTGACCGCCGACCAGTAGCGCCAGCCCTTCGGCGCCGCCCAGACCTCGCGGAGCCGCTCCTCTTGGCCTCGACGAACTTCCTCGTCCTCCTGGTCCCGCTGGTCGGCTGCGTCGCCCATATGCCCGGTCATTCGAGGGTCCCCAGCCATGCCGCGATCCGGGCGATCTGATCCTCCGGCAGGACACCGAACGCCGGCATCTCGACGCCCGGCTTCAGGTGGTCGGGCGAGGCGATGAACGCGGCGAGGTTCTCCACCGTGGTCGGCAGGATGCCGGCAGCGATGCTGAGCCGGCTCGCCACATGCGTGAGGTCGGGTCCCACGTCGCCGTCCGCAGGCGTGCCGCGCACCGTATGGCAGGCGGCGCACCCGTTCTGCAGGAACAACTCGAGGCCGGGGGAGTCGGTCACCGCCGCCGGCTGCGCCTGAGCTTCGAGATACGCCTCGAACTCGTCCTCGGGCACCACGACGACGCGGAATCCCATCAATGCATGAGCCGTGCCGCAGTATTCGGCGCAGGCACCATTGAAGACGCCGGTTTCCGTCGGCTCCAGCACGAGGCGGTTCACCCGGCCGGGAATGGCGTCCATCTTGCCGGCGATCGACGGCACCCAGAAGGAATGGATGACATCTGGGCTGCTCAGCAGGATCTCGGTGCGCTTATCGACTGGAATCCAGATCTCGTTCGCACTCGGGATGCCGCCGCGCGGCAGGTCGCGGACGACGCCCGGCTCACCCTCGACGGCGTAGGCGACGCGCCACCAGAACCGTTCGCCCGAGACCGCGATGGTCGGTCCGTCGCCGGGGCGACGCAGCTCAGGCATGATCTCGAGTCCCCAGTAGAGCAGCCCCGCCAGTACCACCGTCGGGAAAACGCATCCGCCCCAGATGATCAGCCGCACGCCGCTTCGATCCGAGTATGGGCCCGTCTTGCCACGGGAGGCATAGAAGCTGAGCCCGATTACCACCGCCCAGATCGCTGTCCCGCCGGCTAACATGATCCAGAACAGCTGAAGGACTCGTTCGGACTCGACTCCGGCCGGATCGAAGGCCGATTGCGCCCCCTTGCAGCCGGACAAGACCGGCAGCATCAGAGCGGAGATCGCCGAGATTCTTGGCCGCATCAGCGCCCTAACCGGTGAAGCTGTCGCGTCGGCCGGAGCGGCAACGCGTCCAGGCCGTCCGCGTCCCGCGGCTTCGGTCCTGATACTTGATGCGACTTCGCCTGGCGCCGGGCAGGCCGGCATTCATGGCCTCGTCTCGCCCTGGGACGCCGATTGCGACGGCTGACCGCTTCCTGAGGGCGAACCGGATCCCACGACGGTTTCCAGCCCGGCCGAGACCAGCGTGAAGAGCGCGAACCCGCCAACGAAGGCCAGGGTCGAGGCACGCGAGTCTGCTTTAGCCTCGTGCGCTTCCTCCAGCATGTCCTCGACCGCTGCGACACTCAGCAGGCCCGCCACGAAGCTCAACGCCACGTACTTCGCAGCATCCGGTGCGTCTCGCAGAAGGAAGTACGCCAGGACAGCTACGCCGACGCAATAGAGAGGGAACGAAAGGGAGGCGAGGATACGGGTTCTCCGCGGAACGTCGTTCGCTCGCATGTTCGCGACGACGGAGTAGCCTTCAGGAATGTCCGCCAGGACCTGCCCCGCCGCGAGAACAACCGCGAGCGAGACACCGACCGCGGAGCCCGAGCCCAGCATCAGACCGTCGCTGGAGAGGTCTACCGCAACGGCCACGTAGATCATCCACATTCCACTGCGGCCGTTTCCGCTGCCCTCGCCCCCGACAAAGCGCTCCAGGAGTTGCTCGATCCCGGCATAGGCTAACCCCCCGCACGTGAAGGCGAACGCGATCCACCAGCCGGCAAGGTTCTGCAGCGCCTCCGGCATCAGCTCGATCGCAACTACTCCGATCACGATCCCGGAAGCCGCGTGCAAGGCCCAGTTCAGCAGACGTGGTGAGGTCTTGATGAACTCTGCCACCATGCCGCCAGCGAAGTTTCCGAGGCCGGGCAGCAAAGAGAGCCCGAGCACCATCCAGATGCTCACGAGCAAAACCGCCGGAGCATGAGTCCGGAACGGACTGCTTCGTGGTGCGCCATGGCTGTTCCTCCCGGCCCTTCAGCCTAATGCGTTCTCAGGATGATTGTTTCTGCGAAAGATTGCTGGGCGTCGGATGAGCTTCACCTGCGTTCCGACCTCCGCCAGCCCATAGAGATCGACGATGTCCTCGTTGCAGAGAGCGATGCAGCCGCCGAAACGCGGACCTCCTTCGCCGCAACGCGGCCGGCGGTCAGGGTCGCCATCCCGCGGAGCATGGCGATGCAGCGGGTGAGCTGAGGGTTTTCCATTCCGGCTGTCTCCTTGGCAAGACCCGAGGGTAGCACCTCCAGCAACTGGAAATTCAAAGGTCCCGGTCATCACATGCCCGTGATCGACTAAAGAAACCGACGCGTTCGCGCCGTGTAGACGTCGTAATCGTGGCCGTGGCGCTGGCGCAGCCAAGGCTCCTCGGAGAACGGCGCGACCAGCAGCGTCGCACATCCGAAGACGATGATGGGCCAAACCCAGGCCGAGGCCGACAGCAGCGCGATCCCAATCAGGATCGCCATGTCGGCCACGTATTGTGGATTTCTGGACCATGCGTAGAGACCGCGCGTGCGGAGTCTGCCGTCGGCACCGCTGGTGGCCTCCCACCCGAGTTCTGCCACTCCGCACCAGACCACCACGTTGCCGGTGATGATGAGCGGCAAGCCGAGCATCCAGCGGATCCACGCGGCAAGCCCGAGCGCACCCCAGTCGAGAACCGCAACCGCGATCGACGTGCCGAAGACGACGACCGTCAGTATCCAGGCCACGGTGGCCGTCGTCTTCGCGCGCCGCTCAGGCGGCCAGAGACGTTGCGCGGGCAGCCAAACCGACCATGCCAACGCGGCGAGGAGCAGGCCGTTCGCAACAACCCCCGCCGCGACGAGACCTTCGATCAGGTCCAAGCCCTCAGACCGTCCGGCGCACCCCGGATTCAGCCATGCCCGTAGGTGTCGGCATGCTGGTGTGCATGATCGGTGTGCTCGAATTCGAGCGTCGAGTGATGGATGCCGAACTGCTTGTCCAGCACGTGCTTGATGTCGCGCTTGACGGTCTCCAGCCGGTTCCAGGCCTCCGGCTCGACGACGACATGGGTGTCGAGGGCGGCCTCGTGCTCTTGCATCTGCCAGAAATGCACGTGGTGAACCTCGGCCACGCCCTCGACTTCGGACATCGCCGCGATCACCGCATCGGTGTCGATCTCGGGCGGACTGCCCAGCATCAGCGTGCGCATGACGCCGCCGATCTCGGTGAAAGCAAGATAGAGGATGTAGAGGGCGATTAGGATCGTGATCGCCGGGTCCACCCAGCGCATGTCGTAGAGCAGGATCAGACTGCCCCCGATGATCACGGCGACCGACGCGAGCGCATCGGAGAGATTGTGCAGGAAGAGCGCGCGGATGTTCACGCTGCCCTTCTGCATCGAGTAGGTGAGGACCGCAGTAAGCGTGTCCACCACGAGCGCGACGCCGCCCAGGATCACAACTGTCCAGCCGTTGACCTGCGGCGGGTCGATGAATCGCATGCCGCCTTCGTAGATCAGGTAGAACCCGATCAGGATCAGCGTCGTGTAGTTGATCAGCGCCGCGACGATCTCGATCCGGCCATATCCGAACGTCATCCGTGCATCCGCTGGTCGCCGCGAAATCTTGCGTGCCGCAAAGGCGATGACCAGCGACGCCATGTCAGAGAAATTGTGCAGCGCGTCGGCGATCAGCGCGAGGCTGCCGGACAGGATCCCGCCGACAATCTGCGCCACCGTCAGAAGCGCGTTCGCCCAGATCGCGATGCTCACCCGGCGGTCGCCGGATTTTGGGTCGATGTGCGCATGGCCGTGATCGTGGGGCATTGGTCAGGTCCTGGATCAGATCTCGTTACCGGTTCTGGAGCGGCCAGATAGGACCTCCAGCTCCTGTAGGGTCAACACCCTTGCATCGCGTAAGCCCGAAACGACGACACCCGTCCGTGTTGCGACCTGCCGGACATGTGCCCGCGCCGGTTGCCAGATCGTAACGACCGGCCTGCAGCTTCGTCGCGCCTGAGCACCTGGAGCCGCAAGACCATGTATCCAGTCGCCTACCTGACCCGTGAAGACCAACTCGCTGCCGCCGAGCGGCTCGGCGTTGACATCGCCGTGATCAAGGCGGTGACGGCCGTCGAGGCCCGCGGCACCGGCTACATTCGCAACACCGACATGCCGTGGATTCTCTTCGAGGGCCACTGGTTCCATCGCCTGACGCGGGGCGTCTACACGGACCGCTACCCTCATCTCAGCTATCCGACCTGGACCAAGAAGTTCTACAAGGGCGGACGCGGTGAGTATGACCGTTTGATCGAGGCGATCGGGCTCTGCGATGAACCCGACCCTGCCCTGAAGAGCGCCTCGTGGGGTCTGTTCCAGATCATGGGTTTCAACCATGAGCTTGCGGGGTTTCCGGATGTTCGGAGGTTCGTGAACGCGATGGCGACGAGCGAGGGCGCGCAGCTCGATGCATTCGTGAGTTTCGTTCTGGCCCAGCCGGTGATGGCGGAGCATCTGCGCGAGAAGAGATGGGCCGAGTTCGCCAAACGGTACAACGGACCCGGATACCAGCAGAACCAGTATGACACGAAGCTCGCGGCAGAATTCACTCGCGCGCGCCAGCAGATGACCGAGGCGGTCATCGGCGAGAGCCTTGCCATCGAGCGAGGCGACACTGCTGCCCTCCAATCGGCGCTGAACGTGGCTATCGGCGCGAACCTGGTTACCGACGGATGGATGGGAGCGAAGACCAAGGACGCGATCGCGCTTTTCCAGAGACGCGAGGGGCTTCCCGACACCGGTGCCGTCGATCCGGAAACCGCCAGCCGGCTCGGCGTCGATCTTTCCGCCTACGGATAAGAACCCAAAGCAAAGGAGGCGAGCGTCAAGCTGGCCGCGGCCCCCAGAGGATGATGGCCGAACCCACCAGGCACACTGCTGCACCGATCGCGTCCCAGTGATCCGGTCTCTGCCCCTCGGCAGCCCACAGCCAGAAAAGCGACGAAGCGATGTAGACGCCGCCGTAGACAGCATAGGCTCGGCCCGCCTGATCGGCCGAACTGAGGGTCAGGAGCCACGCGAAGGCAGCGAGGGATATCAGCCCCGGAAGTAGCCAGCGGCGATCTCTCGAGGCGGAACCAGGCCCAGAACGCGAAGCAGCCGGCGATCTCGGCAAACGCTGCCGCAAAGTAGATCACGGGCGTCTGCATGGCACCTGCTCCCTGAGCATCATGCTGGAAAGCGCCTCAGGCACCAATGTCCTCGTGCTCGGTCAGGCATTCCGAATGATCGCGCAGGACCTCGAGGACCCGACAATCCGCGATGCTCTCGCCGTTGCATTCGTCGATCATACGACGGAGCTCCGTTCTCAGCGCCTGCAGCCGCATGATCCGTTTCTCGACTTGCCTGAGTTGCCGAGCCGCGATCGAATCCGCGTTGGCGCAAGGCTGCCGGGGGTTGTCGGCCAGCGCCAGCAGCTCGCGGATGGCGTCGAGCGAGAAGCCAAGTTGCCGGGCGTGGCGGATGAAGGCCAGCCGGTCGAGGTCGTCATCCGTGTAGCGACGCTGCCCGCCCTCACTGCGCCCGGGCTCGGGCAGGAGGCCGATCTGCTCGTAGTAGCGGACCGTCTGGACCTTCGTCCCGGTCTTGCGGGACATCGTTCCGATCGAAAGCATGAGCTCTCCCTTCTCTCCAGCCGCTATAGGTTCGTACGTCAATGAACGGAAGAGAGGATGGCGGTTCACATGCCTGTGACGCGTTCCGACTCGCGGCAATTCCGGCTTGAAGCTCTACCTGCTGTAGCTTGTAAGCGGCATCGACCGAGAGGAGGTGGCGGTGCCGTTGAGGACCATGGCAACGATCCTTTGGCTTGCCGTGGCCGTGGCCGGCTTGGCCGTGGCGGCGCTGTTCTTCTGGCAATCGCGGCCCGAGACCACCGCGAGCGCGCCGCAAGAGCCCGCCCTTCAGGCGGACTTCGAGTTGACGGATCATCGCGGACGGACCCGTACCGACGAGGAGTTCCGAGGCGACTGGCTGCTCGTGTTCTTCGGCTTCACCAATTGCCCGGACGTCTGCCCGATGGGCCTTGCCAACATAGCGCAGGCGATGGACGAGCTCGGCGGTGCAGCGGACGAGGTGCAGCCGCTCTTCATCAGCGTCGATCCCAAGCGGGACACACCGGAGTCGTTGGCCGAGTACGTATTCCAGTTTCACCCGTCGATCATCGGTCTGACCGGGACGCCCGAGCAGGTCGACGAGACCGCTGAGACCTTCGCGATCTACAAGGAGCGGGTGGAGGACCCCTCGGCGCCAGACGGTTATACGATGGGACATACCTCTTCGATCCTGCTCTTCGACCCTGACGGCGGCCTCGTGCGGATCTTCGAGTACTCGGCGACTCCGGAAGACATTGCCCGCGACCTTAGGGAGCGCGTCAGGACATGACGCGGACCGCGGATGCACCGCTTCTGACCTCGTGGCTGATCGCGCTCGGCTCGACCATGGCGGTCCTCTTCATTGGAGAGGTCCTCGGGCAGGCGCCCTGCATCCTCTGCTGGTATCAGCGGGCTTTCATGTTCCCGCTCGTGCTGGTCCTCGGGGTCGGCTTCTGGCGTGGTGACAGCGCGGTGTGGCGCTACGGACTGCCGCTGGCACTCGCGGGCGGACTGATCGCTGCCTACCACACCGCACTCTTCGCGGGGCTCGTTCCGCAGCCGATCACGCCATGTAGCGCTGCCGGCCCGTCGTGCACCGACGCCGGCATGATGATCCTCGCCATGCCGATCCCGTTCCTGTCGCTCATGGCGTTCGGAACGATCGGCGCGCTTCTCCTTCAACTCCGCCGGCTGGAAACAGTATGAACAGAAAAACCCTCCTTCTCGCCGTGCTCGGCGTTGCGCTCGCCGCCTTCGTCGGCGGCGCGTGGTATGCGAGCGCGCCAGCTCCCACTGCGGCGGCCACCGCCAGTCCCGCAGACGAGCAACGGCTGGTGCGCCCGTATTCGCCCCTTCTCGGCCCCGAGGATGCTTCGGTCACGCTTGTCGAGTTCTTCGATCCGGCATGCGAGGCCTGCCGCGCCTTTTACCCCGTCGTCGAGCGGATCCGGGCCGAGTATCCGGAGGATGTGCGCGTCGTGCTGCGCTACACTCCGTTCCACGGCGCTGGCTCCGAGCTCGCGATCAAGGTGCTCGAGGCGGCGCGGATGCAGGACGTCTTCATTCCGGTGCTCGAGGCGCTGCTGGAGCGCCAGCCGCAATGGGCCTCGCACGATGCGCCGGCGGAGGATAGCATCTTCGAGATTGCGGGCGAGGCCGGGCTCGACGTGGAGCTTGCGCGACAGCAGATCATGATGCCGGACGTGATCGCGGTCCTGAACCAGGACCGGGCCGACGTGGAGGCCGTGGGCATCCGCCAGACGCCCACCTTCTTCGTCAACGGCAAGCCCCTTCCCTCCTTCGGGGCCGAGCAGCTCATCGAGCTCGTCACGTCCGAGGTCGAGGCGGCAAGAACCAACTGAACCGGAGGAAGACCCGATGCGCAGAAGGCTCATCGCACTGGCTATCATGCTACTCGCTCCCGCAATCGGAATGGCGGCGGATCCGCAGATTGCGGTGGAGGAGCCGTGGGCACGAGCCTCGATCGGTACCTCGCGACCCGGAGCGGCCTACTTCACGGTGCGCAACGCGGGCGACGCGCCCGTCACCTTGACCGGGATCCGCACGGAGGTTGCCGGGAAGGCCGAGATTCATGAGTCGAGTACCAGTGCGAACGGCGTCAGCACGATGGCTCCGGCGGGAGACATCACGATCGCGCCGGGCGAGGCGGTGGCGCTTGAGCCCGGGGGGCTGCACGCCATGCTGATGCAGCTCAACACGCCGCTGGTCGAGGGCGAGACCTTTCCGCTGACGCTGGT
Organism: Roseitranquillus sediminis; assembly: GCF_016918935.1. GTDB lineage: Bacteria > Pseudomonadota > Alphaproteobacteria > Rhodobacterales > Rhodobacteraceae > Roseitranquillus > Roseitranquillus sediminis. The sequence goes on along the minus strand of NZ_JAFFOB010000016.1, from coordinate 95,163 downwards.
CTTCGAGGACGGCGGTGAGGTGCCGGTCGAGGTGCCGATCCTCGGCATTGCTGCCCGCGGCCCGTCTGACTGACTTGACGGGACGGATCGTCAAGTTCCTCGCGCTCGCCGTCGCATCGGTGGCCTTCGCCCTTGTCCTCGGCTGGTGGCAGGTGGACGGCCCCGGTGCCGCGTCCGAGCCGGACCGGCGGCCGCTGCCGCTTGGCGAGATGGACTTCGCGATGACAGACGACCGGGGACAGTCGGTCGGCCCTGAGACGCTGGCAGGCCGACCCAGCCTGGTCTTCTTCGGCTTCACCTACTGTCCGGACGTCTGCCCGATGACACTGTCGGACATCTCAGGCTGGCTCGACGAGCTCGGCCCCGAGGCGGAGCGGCTGAACGCGGTCCTGATCACGGTGGACCCTGAGCGCGATACCGTGCCCGCGCTCGCCGAGTATGTCTCGTACTTTCACCCGCAGATCCGCGCCTGGCGGGGCGAACCCGCGGAGCTCGCCAAGGCCGCCGAGGGCTTCCGGGCACGATACGCCAAGGTCTCGACCGAGGACGGCTACACGATGGACCATACCGCTGGCGTCTTTTTGTTCCGCGCCGACGGCAGTTTCGCCGGGACCATCGACTACCACGAACCGAGAGAGTTCGCCGCGCCAAAGATCCGGCGCGCAATGGAAGAAATCCAGAAGGGGGACACATGAGCAGAACGCGCCCAATCACTTCCGCGTCCGCCATCGCGGCGGCGCTGACACTTGCGCTCACGGCGGCGGCTTCGTCGGAGGAGGCGTCCGCGGCACCACCCGCAGTCGCGGAGATGACGGTGGAGGCCGGCGACACCTTCGACAGCCTGTTGTCGGGGGCAGAGATCGACGCGCAGTTGCGCTCCGAGCTCGCCCTTGCGGTCCAAGCCGAGTACGATCTCCGACAGCTGCGGCCTGGTCACCGGCTCGTACTCGAACGCGACGGCCAGGGAACGCCGCGCCGCCTCACGCTGGATGTCGATGGCGGCGTGCAGATCGAGGTCGTGGTCGACGAGACGCCGTCGAGCCGGACGATCCGCCCCGAGGCCGAGGATGTGGAGCGTGCCGCGGACATCACCGTCGAGCGATCGATATTCGCCGCGCTCGACGAGGCGGGCGCGCCCGTCCGCTTCTCCGTCGAGCTCGCGCAAATGCTGGCCGGCGTCGTCGATTTCCGGCGTGACCTTTCTGGCGGCGAACGGCTCGAGCTTCTCTGGCGCGAGCGTCTGACGCCTGAAGGGGAGCGGGTCTCGGAGCCCGTGCTGACCTACGCTGCGCTGCGTATCCAGGATCGACGCCTCGAGATCGTCTGGCCCGAGAACGACACCCGGGGCGTCACCATCTTCGAAGACGGCGAGGTATTGCGCGTCGTCTCGGCGCCGATCGAGGGTGCGCGCCTCTCCTCAGTCTTCGGACGCAGGAAGCATCCGATCCTCGGCAGCGTCCGCATGCACACGGGCGTCGACTATGCCGCCCCCCGTGGCACGCCGGTGATGGCGACCGCACCCGGCCGCGTCTCCTTCGTGGGGAGGCGCAGCGGCTACGGGCGCGTCGTCGAAATAAAGCACGGCGCCGACATCATGACGCGTTACGCGCATTTGAGTGGCGTCACCGACGGGCTCGAACGTGGTCAACGCGTCGATGCCGGCGAGGTCATCGGAGCCGTGGGCTCCACCGGCCTCGCGACTGGGCCGAACCTGCATTACGAAGTTCGCGCCGAGGGACGCCCGGTCGATCCCCTGGATGACGAGCGGCTGGCCCGCCGTTCCGATCCTGAACTTGCTGCCGCGGCCCTGGAGCGCCTGGAGAAGATCCGGCTGGCGCATCGCCAGCTCGTGCGCGGCGAAACCGAAGTTGCCAGGAGAGACGATCATGACCGCACGTAACCTGTTGCTCGCCTTGGCGCTGGCCACCAGCGCCTCACAAGCCGGCGCGCAAGCCACGGAGGCGCACGTCATCAAGACGAACGGCTGCGGTTGCTGTCTCGCCTGGATGGAGCATCTGGAAGAGAACGGCTTCTCGGTCACCGGCGAGAACATGTTCGGCGGCGCGCTGGTCCGCTATAAGCTGGATCAGGGCGTGCCGCAGAGGATGATCTCCTGTCACACCGCGGAAATCGACGGCTACGTCGTCGAAGGCCACGTCCCCGCCGCCGACATAAAGCGGCTGCTGGAGGAGCGGCCCGACGCAATCGGACTCGCGGTGCCGGGCATGCCGCTCGGATCTCCCGGCATGGACTTTGGCGACAGACAGGAAGCCTACGACGTCTTCCTCATCAGGAACGACGGCAGCACCGAGGTCTTCGCGTCGTACCCGGCTCCTGAGTGACTCCCGGGTCGGAGCGCAGATCGACAATGTGCCCGATCCTCTGGGCCTGAAGGTTGCCGATGGAGGCTCTTTCGCCAGTAGTTCTGGGTCTTGTCGGAAGCCTCGCTGCGGGGCTCCTGACCGGGCTCGGCGCCCTGCCGGTCCTGTTCGGCCGGCTGCCGTCGCGTGCAACCCGGGACACGCTCCTCGGCTTTGCCGCCGGTGTGATGCTGGCGGCGTCGTTCTTCTCGCTCATAATCCCGGGTCTCGAGGCGGCGGAGGCGCGCTACGACGCGGCTACCGCCCCGGCGGCGATCGTCGTCGTCTCCATCCTGATCGGAATGGGCGCCGTGGCGCTCATGAACGAACTCCTCCCGCACGAGCACTTCAAGTCCGGACGGGAGGGACCGGCAGCTGAGTCCCTGAGGCGCATCTGGCTCTTCATCGTGGCGATTACCATACACAACTTCCCGGAGGGGCTCGCGGTGGGGGTCGGCTTCGGCTCGGACGGCCTCACAGGGGGACTGCCGCTCGCCATCGGCATCGGGCTGCAGAATGCGCCCGAGGGGCTGGCGGTCGCCGTTGCGCTTCTCGGCGAGGGGTATTCCCGCCGCCAGTCCTGGACCGTCGCGGCCCTGACGGGCCTCGTGGAACCTGTGGGCGGCCTGCTCGGCGCCGGGATCATTGCTGTATCGCAGCCACTCCTGCCCTGGGGATTGGCGTTCGCGGCCGGCGCGATGCTCTACGTGATCAGCCATGAGATCATTCCCGAGACGCATCGGGCAGGGCACCAGAACCGCGCGACCTCCGGACTGGCCGTCGGGCTCGCGATCATGCTCTTCCTCGACGTTTCGCTGGGCTGATCGCATGTCGACCCCGCAAGCACAGAGAGCCGAAGTGGTGAGCCTTGGGGCGGCCCCAACTCTTCGCCTGCGCCTCGGGGTCTTTCCGGGCGCGGCGCTTACCGCGGCCGCGGGGGCGCTCGCTGTCCTCGCCCTGCCTCCGTACTCGATCCTGCTCGCGCTGCCCGTTGCGTTCTCGGCGCTCTATGCGCTGCTGCAGGGGCGGCGCCCGGCGGCCGCGTTTGCATTGGGCTATGGCTTCGGCCTCGGCTATTTCGGCATCGGCATTTCCTGGATCGCCGAAAGCTTCTTCATCGATGCCGAGCGGTTCGGCTGGCTTGCAGTCCCGGCCGTGGCGTCGCTCGCGGCCGGCCTCGCGATTTTCCCCGGCCTCGCCGCCGCTGTGTTCACGGCTTTCCGAGTCCGCGGCCTCTTTGGCGCAGCAACGTTCGCAGCGTGCTGGATGGGGGCCGAATGGCTGCGCGGGCACGTCCTGACCGGTTTTCCATGGAACCTCGCCGGATACGCGCTGGCGGACTGGGACGCGCTGCGGCAGCCGGCAGCCTGGATCGGCAGTTACGGCCTCAGCTTCCTCGCCGTTTTCGCAGCGACTATTCCAGTCGTGATGTTCGGAGATCGAACGCGCATCGGGCGACTCGTGCCCGCGGCGGCGTTCGTAGTCCTGGTCGTCGGTGCCTGGATTGCGGGCCAGGCGCGTCTTGCCGCGCCCGCCCCGGCGCCGCCCGGCGTCGCCTTGCGGATCGTGCAGGGCAACGTGCCGCAGGAGGACAAGTGGAATGCGGCGCGGCGTGCCGAGTTCGTCCGCCGCTACCTCGAGCTCTCGGGCCGTCCCGGCAGCTTCGGTGTCCTGCTCTGGCCCGAGACGGCGTTCCCGGGCTACCTTGACGAGAGCCCGGAGGCGCTTGCGTCGATCGCAGCGCGGCTGCCCGAAGGTGGGGTGCTGCTCACGGGCTCGCCCGACCGCGAGCAGGTCGGCGGTCGGACTCTCTACCACAACGCCATCTTCGCCATCGATGCCGGCGGACGCATCCTTGCCGAGTATGCCAAGCACCACCTGGTGCCCTTCGGCGAATATGTCCCCTTCCGCGGATGGCTGCCGATCGAGCGCCTGACCGAAGGCCTGGGCGACTTCGCCTCCGGCCCCGGCCCGCGCACGCTCGCCGTCGGGATGGCGCCGCTCGTCGGTGCGGCTATCTGCTATGAGGCGATCTTTCCTGGCCACGTCGTCGACGATGCTATCCGTCCGGACTGGATCTTCAACGCCACCAACGATGCGTGGTTCGGCAGCTCGATGGGACCGTGGCAGCACCTCGCTTCGGCGCGAATGCGCGCGGTGGAGGAAGGCTTGCCGATGGTGCGCGCGGCCAATACGGGGATATCCGCGGTGATCGATGCCCTGGGCCGGACACAGGCGCAGCTTGGGCTCGGCGAGACCGGCATTCTCGATGCGCCGCTACCGCCCGCGCTGCCGCGCACGCTCTACGCCTGGGCGGGCGACCTGACGCTGCCGCCGCTTGTCCTCGCCGCCCTGGCGCTTGCGGCGGTGCTGGACCGCGCCGCGCGTCGCACAGGGCGCGAGTACCGGAGAGAGACATGATCGTACTTGCAGGAGTGATCGGTGGAGCCCTCTGGGGCGTCCTTCTCGCCCGCAAGCGGGGCGGCAACCGCCTCGACATGGCCCAGCACGCAGCCGTCCTGGCGCTGATCCTGGGTATCGTTGGCCTCGCCCTCACGATCGCCCTTCACCGGTTACTGGTCTGAGGCGGTCGCCAGCACGAAAAGGAGAAGCGCTCGATGCATGAGACCACGGAGAAGCGCGAAGAGCAGGCGCTGCGATCCGAAGTGGCCGAGCGCCGCCGCGCCGTCCGAAGTGCGAACCGAACGATATTGATGATCCTGCTCGCCGTCGCGGCCACGTTCCTCGCCGGAGCCTTCGGGGTCAGCGCTCTGGTGGTCTATGGCCCTTTCTGACGGCACGAGCCGCCGCCGCGTTCTGCGCAAGCTCGCCGGCGGGGCGCTGACGCTTACGCTGGCTGGTTGCGCCGAGGAGGACGGCTGGTACGGCGTCAACGTCACCGGCACCCTGCCCGACCTCGCCTTTCGCATGACCCGCGCCCGCGACGGGGCCGCGGTGACCGAGGAGGATTTCCGCGGCCGCGCTGTCGCCCTCTTCTTCGGCTTCACGTATTGCCCGGACGTCTGTCCCTTGACGCTCGCCAACCTCTCGGCCGTCGCCGACAGGCTGGGCCCTGCCGCCGACCGCCTCTCCATCGTCTTCGTCACCGTCGACCCCGAGCGCGACACGCCGGCCGAGCTCGCCCGCTACGTCGCCGCCTTCACCGACCGGGCGACCGGTCTCAGGGGCGATCCGAACCAGCTTGCCGCCCTCGCTCGGCGGCTCCGCGTCACCTACAAAGTCTCGCCGCATGAGCCGGGCGCCGACGATTACGCCGTCTCGCACGGAAAGTCGGTCTACATCTTCGACCCGTCCGGCGATGCGCGCCTGATGTGGCCCGAGTTCGACACCGCCGATGCCGACATCGAGGCCGCCGCCGCGGACCTCGAGCGGCTGATCGGCGCGTGAGGGCATCAGTCCCTGGGTTCGGCGCGCATCATGTTGCCGACGACGATCAGCAGCGCGATGACGCTCATCATCGCGGGCGGAATCCATATCACCAGGCCGCCGATCTGCTGATCGGTGACGGCACTGATCGACTGGAAGTAGCGGCCGCAAAAGGCGTAATAGGGAAAGAGATCCCGCTCGGCGAAGGTTATGAGGGCGCCGAGTGCGATCTGCGGGAACATCACCCCGATCGCCAGGGCCGCCCGGATGCCGTATTGGACGCGCGCCGGGGGCTTCGGTCGCGGGTCGAGCACCAGGGTCCAGAACAGGATGCCGTCGACCACCATCGACCAGTTCATCACCTGATAGAGTACCGGGTCGAGCATCGCCCGGAAATGCACTGGCGGAATGAGCCAGAAATAGAAGAGCCCGACGAAGAGGACCGCTGCGATCGCCGGCTGCTGCACCACCGCCATGACGGACCGCACGGGACGGCTTATCGCGATGCGGCGCAGCCAGTCCGGTCCGCCGGCCAGGATTACGGGACCACCCCAGCTCAGCGCGACGAGCATCGCGCCGATATGGTGCATGACAACGTGCTGCAGGCGGTTCGTGAAGAACATCCGCTGCGCGAGGTACTCGAACTGCGTTTGCGTGACTGCATAGAGCAGCCCGAGGCCGGCGAAGAAGGCGATCCGCCGCCAGAGCGCGGGCCACTTCGCAGCGTCGAGCCGCCGCAGTCCGCGGATGTACCAGAACACCGACAGCGTCACCGCAAGCCAGATCGGCCACGAGAACTCATAGGGGCCGAAGGGAGGCATCGCCGCAGGATGAAATCGCGCCGCGTACCAGACCAGGCCGCCGCCAAGCACGACCGCAGCATAGATTGCGATCGACGGTGCCACCGGACGAGGCGCGGTGGGAAAGGCACTGTCCGTCATGTCGCCACGCCTGCTCCCCGACGCTACGATTGTCAAAGCCTCTGGCGTTCACCTCGTCGTGGATCGGCGGGCCTGCTGGTTGCATGCCGGGCCCTGCAAGGACCACAGGTCTCGCACCAGCCCAGCCGGAGGACCGGATGATAGCACCAGCCGTGGGCGCAACAGCGCTCGGGTTTCTCGCCATCGCCGCGGCGGCCTCCGAGGTGCGGGGGCTCTTCGGCTCGGGCATCTCGCCCGTCGCTCTGCTGGTGCTGGGCCTCCTGGTCGCCTCCTATGTGCGCGGGCTGCAACGGCCGCGTATGATCGGCGAGCGAGCCGGACCTGTTCAGCACGGCCTCTTCGCCGCAGGGATCCTCGCGCTTGCGCTTTCCTTTGATGCGCCGCTGGCGCCGCTCGGAGAGCGCCTCTTTGCGCTGCACCAGGTTCAACATCTTGCCCTGCGGATGATCGGACCGATGCTGATCGTGCTGGCCTATCCCGGGCCGGTGATGCGTGCAGGATTTCCGCGCCTCTGGCGCCGATGGCTTCGCGGACCCCGTCCGGCGCTGGCCGGGAGTGCGGCGTTCGTCGCGCGTCTGCCGGTCGCCTGGGTGCTGCTCGTTGCCGCGCTCTACGTCTGGCAGGTGCCCGCGGTGCACAACGCCGTGGTCGCCCGACCGGCGCTCGCGACCTTCGCTCATCTCACAATGACGGCGGCGGGGGCAGTCTTTTTTGCGCGCGTCCTCGACCGGCGCAGTCCGCCCGCGGGGCCGCCGCAGGGAGCGCGGGTGCTGGCTCTGGTCGCCCTCGTCCTGTCGAACATCCTGCTCGGCTCGCTCACCACGTTGAAGGAACGCGTGCTCTATACCGCTTACGACTCTGCCGGCCGGCTCTACGGATTGTCCCCGCTCGCCGACGAGACGATCGGGGGTTACACGATCTGGGTGCCGTCTTCGATGGTCGTGATCGCGGCGATGCTGGTCGTCTTCAACGGCTGGCATCGCAGCGAGGAACAGGTCTGGCAGCGGCGTTTGGAATGGACCGGCTCGAACTCCGCTGCGCTGGAGTTTCCGCAGACTGCCGCGGAGCTGCGCCTCAAGGTGGCCGAGCGGAACGTCCGCACCGGTCGGACACTGGCGCTCTCGGCGGCGACGATGCTGCTGCTCGTTCTGGCGACGGCGATCACGGTCGCGACCTGGGGTTGAGGCGGCTGGCCGGTCGCCAAGAAAAAACGCTCCGCCGGGGCTTGAGGCTACAGTTGCTGTAGGTCCTATCTGTCGATTCGTCCGGGCTCAGCCCGGGCCATGCGCATCGAGGCAGGGACCGACATGACGGAACAGACGCCAACCCAGGACGCGGAACTCTCCTGGAAAGTCGAGGGCATGGACTGCGCCGGCTGCGCCTCCAAGGTCCGTGGCGCAGTCGAGCGGTTGCCCGGGGTCAGCGACGTCCGCGTCTCGGTCATGGGCGAAAGCCTCGGCATCACGCTCGAGCCGGCGCAGACGCAGCCCTCGGAGATCGAGAGCGTGGTCGGGAAGCTCGGCTATCGGATCAGCTCGCGTGACCCTGAGCCCGCCGTCTCTTCGGTCACACCGGTCGCATGGTCGGTCGACGGTATGGATTGCGGCGGCTGTGCCGCCAAGATCCGCGGCGCGGTGGAGCGTTTGCCGGGCGTCGGCGACGTCGACGTCTCCGTCGGCGCGGGGAGCCTCAAGCTGACGCTCGACGAGAGTCAGACCGGGCGGGACCGCGTCGAGAGTCTGGTCTCTGGCCTCGGCTACAAGTTGACGCGGCGCGATGCGGGCGACGGAGACACCGGCGGGCCGGCCGGCCATGTGCATCCGTCAGCAAAAGCGGATGCGCCATGGTACCGAACCGCCAAGGGCCGGCTCGTGCTTCTGACTGGGATCCTGCTCGCGGGCGCATGGACGGTGAAGCTCACGGCGGCGGATACGGTCGCCTACTGGGCATTCGTCGCAGCCTGCCTGATCGGGGTCCTGCCGGTGGCGCAACGCGCCTTCGCGGCGGCGCGGGCGGGTATGCCCTTTACCATCGAAATGCTGATGAGCGTCGCCGCCGCCGGCGCGTTGGTAATCGGCGCCGCCGAGGAAGCGGCGCTCGTCGTCTTCCTCTTCGCCGTGGGGGAAGTCCTGGAGGGCGTCGCCGCCGACCGGGCGCGCGCGGGCATCCGCGCCCTCGGCGACCTCGTGCCGAAGACCGCACTTGTCGAGGAAGGCGGAGAGACCCGCAAGGTTGATGCCGCAAGCTTGGTAATCGGCCAGACCGTGCTGGTGCGCCCCGGCGACCGCGTGCCCGCAGATGGCGAGATCGTCGACGGCGTCTCGGGGATCGACGAGAGTCCGGTTACGGGAGAGTCGGTGCCGGTGACCAAGGCGACGGGAGAGCCGGTCTTTGCCGGCTCGATCAACACCGAGGCGGCGCTGCGCGTCCGGGTTACCCGCGCGCCCGAGGACAACACCATCGCCCGGATCATCCGGCTGGTCGAGGAGGCACAGGAGTCGCGTGCTCCGACCGAGCGGTTCATCGACCGCTTCAGCCGCGTCTACATGCCGGTCATCGTCACCTTCGCCGCGCTGGTGGCGGTGGTCCCGCCTCTTGCCACAGGCGCGCCCTGGGAGACCTGGATCTACCGCGGCCTCGCGCTCCTGCTGATCGGCTGTCCCTGTGCGCTGGTGATCTCGGTGCCGGCCGCGATCTCGTCCGCCCTCTCGGCCGGGGCGCGGCGGGGGCTGCTGATGAAGGGCGGCGCAGTAATCGAGGCGGCGGCGCGGACGCAGACCGTCGCCTTCGACAAGACAGGGACGCTCACCGTCGGTCGGCCGCAGGTGACCGATGTCATACCGCTTGGCGCTTCCGCACCCGAGGTCCTGGCGATCGCGGCAGCAGTGGAGGCCGGCTCGAGCCATCCGCTCGCCGAGGCGATCCTCGGCCGCGCCGCAGATGAGCGCATGGCTCTCTTGCCCTCGCGGGCGGCGCGGGTCATCGCCGGTCGCGGCGCAGAGGCGGAGGTGGACGGCATCCGCACCTGCGTCGGCTCTCCCCGCTTCGCGGTCGAGAGTGGCGCGATGTCAGCCGAGGCGGAGGCGCGCGCGGAGGCGCTGGAGGCGGAAGGAAAGACCATCGCCGTGGTGTTCCGCGCAGGCACGACGCTCGGGCTACTCGCGTTGCGCGACGAGCCGCGGGAGGATGCGGCCGACGCCGTGCGGCAGCTCCGGCATCTTGGTGTGAGATCGGTCATGCTGACTGGGGACAATCCGCGCACCGCAGCAGCGATCGCGGGCAACCTGGGCCTGGAGCATCGCGCCGGCCTCCTCCCCGACGGCAAGGTCGAGGAACTGCGTGCCATGACCGCAGCCTCGCGCGTGATGATGGTTGGCGACGGTATCAACGATGCGCCGGCGCTCGCCACCGCGCATGTCGGCGTGGCGATGGGCTCCGGCACGGACGTCGCGCTCGAGACGGCGGACGCGGCACTCCTGCGCAACCGCGTCACGGATGTCGCCGCCAAGATCCGCCTGTCACGGGCGACGATGGCGAACATTCGGCAGAACGTCGCCATTGCGCTAGGGCTCAAGAGCGTGTTCCTCGTGACAACCGTGCTCGGCATCACCGGGCTCTGGATTGCGATCCTCGCCGACACCGGGGCGACCGTGCTCGTCACGCTGAACGCCCTCCGCCTCCTCGGTTTCGATGCCGAGCGCGGGCAGTGGCTTTTTCGCCCGTCGGCTCCGACAAGGACATCCTCGCGCGCGCGACCTGCGCCTGCTCAGGATGCACGAACCTGAGATGCGGTGGTTCGACTGAGGATGCGGATCGGGCAGTCGGATGAGCTCGCGCCGGCGACTGACCAAAGCAACCAGTTTCGCGGTGGGGGCAGAGGGGTCAGAGTCCGCACCGCACACGATCAGGACTCTCCCATGGCTCGCTTGAACGCGGCCAGCGTCTGGTCGCTGACGTGGTGCTCTATGCCGTCGGCATCCTGCTCGGCCGTCTCCCTGTCCAGGCCGAGGGAGAGCAGGAATGCGACCACGATTTGATGCCGCTCGCGGCAGATCTCTGCGAGAGCCCGACCGGCGTCGGTGGGGAAGATCGAGCGATACCGCTCGCGACGGATGAGCCCCTCCTTCTGTAGGCGGGCAAGGTTCTTCGCCACTGTCGGCTGTCGCACGCCCATCCGCTCGGCGATGTCGACGGGACGTGCCTCGCCGCTCCGTTCGATCAATTCCTGAATCAACTCCACGTAGTCTTCGGCAATTTCGCTTCGGTGCGCGTCGCGGACCGCCTGAAAACCCTCGGCCTGCGTTTCGACCTTCGGCGTTTCGGCACAGTCGGAAGGCTCGTGGCGTTCGTCCACGGTCAATTGCTTGTCCGACATTGCCTGCCTGTCACCGCCTCGATCCATCCTGCAGAACCAGCTTGACAGAGGATAGCCGCAGCATCAAGACTTAGCCATGGCTAATTCTGGCGAATGGATGCTCCGATGGCCCAACGCTTGAAGCCCGTCATCACCACGTTGCCCGGTTTCGGCCTTGCTGCACTCGCCGCGCTGATGTTCCTCGCCGGCGCGACTGAAGCCGCGCTCTCGACTCTCGTCAGGGCGATCTCCAGCCACGAGCGGCTCACATAAGGCGTCTTATAGGTCAGCAATGCCGCCCTATGGCCGGAGCACCGATCAATCCGCGGTTCCGGTCTCCTTTCGTAGACCGATGCCCGACGCCCTGCCGTGGGTTGGGAGCGAGGACAGAACTCTCCTTAGCCACCGCTCTTGCGATGGCGGCCAATTCCACTTTTGGTAGACTCCGGACAACCTCGCTACCAAGGAATACCGGCATGCTCCGTCTCGCCCGATCGACCGTCGCGCTCTCGCTCGCCGCGCTCCTGACCGTGGGCCTCGGCTCTGGCGCCAGCGCCGCGGACTACGACATGGATTGCAAGCTCATCCTCTGCCTGCCGGCGGGCTTCCCGGAAGGCTGCGGCGATGCGCTCGACCATATGGTAGACCGCCTGCGCGACGGCAAGCCTCCGATCGGCTTCTGCGCCATGTCGGACGGCAGCGAGTTCAACGACTACGACCTCGATTACCGCTGGTTGCGGGCGGAGTCGTCGGCCGCCTGGGCATGCCCTGACGGCAAGAGACTGCGCCACAGCGTCAGCTACGACGGCGAAAGTGACGGGCGTCGCGAAGTTACGGCATTCTGCTACGACACGAGCGCGACCCGGCGTTTCGGTGACGGTCACCGGTCCTCCTATACCGGTGTCACCGAGCCCGTTCGCAGTGACTTTGAAGCCCGCATGCAGATCAGCCCCGACACTTCGGCCGCCTGGGACTCGGGTATCCTGCGCGCCTACACCGGTCGCGTCGGCGACTGGCGGACAACCATCCGCACCCGGCCGTGATCCGGGATCTGGCGCTCGCCGCGGGCCTGGCGCTCGTGTCCGCGAGCGCCGGCGCACAGATCGCCTGCCTGCCGCCCGAAGAGCCCTACCCGTACGAGCCGCCGCGGGACGACCCAGAGCTGCGCGCGATCATCAACGAGCAGTACGAAACCTACGTCCTCGAGGTCGAGGATTACATCAACTGCCTGCGCGACGAGGCCGACCTTGCGAGTATCCAGGCGCGCGAGGTCGTCGAGCGCTGGGTGCGTTGGTTCGGCGAGGATGCCGCTGTTCGCCTCAAGCAGGGCGACGGCGGAACCGCCGCCGGCGAGTGACGCCGATCGACGGCTCGGCCGACACAACAACCCGCAACTCGCCGACCGGTCGCGAATTCTGGATGGGCGTTCACCTCGCCAGCATTTGCTTCGGCTGACGGTCGCAACTGCCCCAGGTCAGTAGAACATTGGCGGAGCACGACGATCCGATACTGTCGCCGCACCGCGGGGCTATGCGGCAGCGAATCGCGCCGATGAGTGCCGTGCACGTCACCGTCGCGTCTGTGCTGAGGCCCATCGCACTGTCCACGGCATTGCGGCGCTGCGGCGTCGGCGTAGGTGGTCAACGGCAGAACCGGGCGACGAGGCGACGCTCCCCGCCAGCGACGAGGTACGCTGCCGGAGGCGGCTCGGCGATGTCGGCCCCGGCGGTTAGGACGCACTGGCCGACAATCCGGCCGTAACGTTCGAGATCGTCGGCGGCACCGTGGCGCCGTACGGATGCCCTTTGCGACATCGGCTTCGGAGCCGAGGAGCCGCTGCGCAGGGCGGACCGGCCGCTCACGCCCTCCCCTCTCTCCGCGGACGCCGCCCCGCCCGGGCAAAGAAGAAAGGGGACCTTTTTCGGGATGAGTGTCACCGGAAGAAGGACCAGGACAACATGAGCAAGGAGAGGTTCGACCCCGCCCAGGCCATCACCGACGAGATCATCGCGCTGCTCGAGGAAGGCACAATGCCATGGCGCCGGCCGTGGCGCGTCGCGGGCGGCGGCATGCCGCTCAAGGTGGGCGGCGAGGGCTATCGCGGCATAAATGCCTTCCTGCTGGGCCTCCGCGCCGCCTTGGCGGGCTACAGCTCGCCCTACTGGATGACGTTCCGCCAAGCCAAGGAGCTTGGCGCCTGCGTTAAGAAGGGCGCCAGATCGAGCATCGTGGTCTATTACGGGACCGCGACAAGAGGGCAGAGCGAGCCCGAGGGTGACGCCGACCGCAGCGATGGGGACGTGGCGAACAGCACCTACCATTTCCTGAAATCCTACCGGGTCTTCAACGCCGAACAGGTCGAGGGTCTCGCCGCGGCATTCCACCCTGAGCCGGAGGGCGCTCCCGAGGACGGGCCCGAGCCTGTTCCCGAGATCCAGGCCTTCTTCGAGGCTGTCGGCGGCGACGTGGTCTTCGGCGGCGATCGCGCCTGCTACGTTCCAGCGCTCGACCGCATTCATCTGCCGGAGATGTCCCGCTTCGAAAGCGCGCAGGCGTTCTACGCGACCTGGGCGCATGAATATGCCCACTGGACCAAGGCCGAGGCCCGCCTCGATCGCAGCTTCGGGCCATCGCAGTTCGGCAACGAGGCCTATGCCAAGGAAGAGCTGGTAGCCGAGCTCTCGGCCGTGCTGATGGGCCAGCGCCTCGGCTTCTGGGCCGATCATCTGGAGAACCACGCCGCCTATCTCGGCGCGTGGCTGCGCATCCTGCGCAATGATCGCCGGTTCCTCTTCAAGGCCGGCGCCGACGCGCAGCGCGCCGTCGACTTTCTCACCGCCGCAGCCGGCCAGCGCGCCGCGGAGCTCCGGTCCGCCGCCTGAGCGCGGCAAGCAGTCTCTCTCACACACACCCGAGCAGAAGGAGCCATTCGCATGGCATCGAAGACTCACGTCCACACCAAGCGTCTCTCGGACACCTACATCCGCGAGCTCTCGGTCGCCTACGACAAGGGCGGCATCAATTACTGGGACTACAGCCAGCAGCCGAAGGGCATCTACTTCCGGTCCTCGCTCTACGAGCAGCCCGAGGGCTCGATGTGGAAGACGTGGACCACCGGGCAGAAGGGCGACGGCTACATTTTCGTGACGCCGCTCGACCGCTACAGGCCGAAGGCGCTTCGGGAAGTGACCGAGCGCGTCGTCGCCAATGCCGACACGATCCACGCCCTCCTCGACGCGGCCGATGCTCACGCCCTGACTGAGCTCAAGGCGATCCTGACCGGCGCCACGGTGTCCGGCGCGGCTGCGTGATGGAGGCGAGCATGACGGACATGACCACCGCCCACTTCTTCGCCGCCATGGAGCGGATGAGGGCCGACGAGGCCGCCGAGCTCGCCAGAACCAGGGCGGAGCTGCTCCGGTCCCTCCGCTCCGCCGGCGTCACAGAGTTCGTCGCCTGCTACGACGGTTGCGGAGACAGCGGCAACATCGACGGGATGGAGTTTCAGCCCGCCGGCATCAAGCCGGCCCACGAGACCGGGACCCGCATCGCGGACTTCGCCTGGAGCTTCGTTCATCACCGCCATCCCGGCTTCGAGAACAACGAGGGCGGCTTCGGCCAGCTTCGCTGGGATCTATCGGACGACACGATCTCCATCGATCACGGCAATCGCCATGTCGAGATCGCCTACAGCTTCGACAAGGGACTCTGACATGGCGCATCCCCTGCATCACGCCGCGTCGTCGGCTCGCCGCTATGGCGGCCGGCCGGAGGACTACGCCCCCGTCCATACCTGGTTCGACGCCTCCAAGGCGCATCTCGCCCTGCCCCAGCATCGCGCCCTGCGCCACCACAGTGCCGGCATCTTCGAGGCCGAGCGGGTCTTTGGCGCGGCGATCCGCAACAGCAACGGGCGCGAGGTGCCCGTGCGCTTTCTCGGCGAGCAGCATGTCCGCGAGGATTGCCGGCGCATCCCGACCGTTGCCGACTGGCTGTCGAAGATCCCGCTCGAGCCGTGGATGGCCAACGGCATCATTCTCGGCCCCGAGGATTTGCCGCGCGGCGATGCCCGCACGGCCTGGGTCGAGGCCGTCAGCGCCGGCCAGACCACGCTCGGCTTGAAGGACTGGACGGAAGACCGCGAGCGGATCGCCCGCGCCGCTCGGAAGGAGGACACGGCATGAGAACGGCAATCCTGCGCGCCCTGCGCGCCGAGGCCCGCGACTGGTGGGCGCATCGCGACCTGCAGCGCCGCGGCTTGGCCAATGAGGCGGCTCGCCGGGAGCGCGCCTCCGTCCGGTCGCACCTCGAGGTGATCCGCAAGGCCCTCACCACCCGGGACGCGTATGTCTCGGCTGGGCGGGGCGGGACGACCGTGCACTTCGGACGCGGTTCGACGCTCTCGAGCTACGGGCGCCTGGAGCACATGGCCGCGGCTCGGGTGCTGATCGCGCTCGGCCTGCCCTTCATCGACACCAATCCCGTCGAGGACAAATGGCAGCTCGTCGGTCTGCCGCTCGTGGCCACCGGCATGGAGCCGGATGACCCACCCTGGGGCTCGATGGGCTACGCGCCTCTCGCGGTTTATGCGGCCCGCGCCAAGGCGCTCGGCGCGGTCATTGTGAACCTTGAGGTGGACGAGGTGCGGGAGATTTCCACGGTCGACCGTCCCGCCGCCTGAGCCACCCTGCTCGATTCCAGCTGGGCGCCGTCTCGATGGTCGAGGCGGCGCCCAATCGTCGTGGTCCCGCCAGCAGGAGAAATGACCATGACCGACACGACCCGTTCCACCGAGGCTGCCCGAACGCCCGATGCCGCCCGGATCGCCGCCCAGAACGACATCTTCCGCCGCGGCGTCTGTCTCGGCGTCCCCTGCCCTGCCGGCACCGTCTTCCCGGCCGGCAAGCTCGTCGTCACCGCCGCCGTTCTCGCCCGCGGCAATGCCTTCCTCGCCGCCTGCCTCGAGGCGATCGGCACGTTCGAAGTTTTCGCGCCCGAGAACGATCCCGACGGACATCACGACTTCGGCGCAATGGACGTGCAGGGGCGGACGGTCTGGTTCAGGATCGATCTCTACGACCGGGCCTATGAGTACGGCTCGGAGGCGCCCGACGACCTCGCCGCGACCGCCCGCGTCCTGACGGTCCTGTTCCCCGAGGACTGGTGATCCCCCGCACCAAGGCCCCGACCGAAGCTCCCGGCCCAAAGAGAAGAGGGGGCTTTTGGTCGGGGTGTGCGGTGAGCGAGCCGCGGAACATCAGACAGGGAACAGACATCATGACGACCAGCACCGATTTCACCGCGATGGATGTGGCGCTGAAGGACCTCGCCCTCCACGAGTTGAACGCCCGGGCGCAGGCGCCGGAGACCTACGAAGCCGAGGACCTCGATGCCCTCGCCGCCTCGATCGCCGCGCTCGGGCTTCTCAATCCCCTCATCGTCCAGAAGAGCGGCAAGGTCTGGGGCGTGCTCGCCGGCGGCCGCCGTCTTGCCGCCCTCCGGGCGCTCGTGAACGACCGCTCCGCGAAGGGTTGGACGATGCGGACGACCGTGCCCTGCCGGGCGGTGCCCGACGACATGGCCGCCGCCACGGCGATCACCGTCGCCGAGAACGTCACGCAGAAGGCGATGGAGCCGATCGACGAGTACGAGGCCTTCGCCCGAATGATGGAGATCGGCGGGCACGATCCCGACGGCATCGCACGGCTCTTCGGCATCGAGCGTCGCCGCGTGATCGAGCGCCTGCGCTACGGACGCGTCCATCCGGACATCCGTGCCGCGGTGCGCCGCCGCGAGATCCCGATCGACACGATGAAGGCTTTCGCCGAGCACCCGGACCACGAGGTGCAACGGTCCGTGTTCGAGGCGCTTCGCGCCTCCGGCGGACATATCTCGTCCTACACGGTGCGGGGCCAGCTCAGGGATCGCGGTGTCAGGACCGGCGATCCGATCGGCCAGCTCGTCATCGACGCCTACCGCGCGGCCGAGGGCCCGGTCGCGGCCGACCTGATCGAGGAGGACTCGCTCCTGACGGACAACGTGCTCGTCGAGCGTCTTCTGGTGGAGGCGCTGGAGGCGAAGGCGGAGGAGGAGCGTGCCCGTGTCGGCTTCGCCTGGTCGGGCGCCATGCGCAGCTACGACTGGCAGGCGCTCCAGACCTACGGCCGCGTCTATCCGGGCGAGATCGAGCCCGAGGGCGACGCGGCGGAGCGGTGCCGGGTCATCGCGGGCCGCCTGGTGGAACTCGACGAAGCGCGCGAGAGCGAGGACTGCCCCAACATCGACGCGCTCGAGGACGAGTACGAGAGGCTCAACGAGGAATACGACGCGCTCACCTCCGGCTGGTCCCCGGACGACCTCGCCAGATCGGGCGTAATCGCGGTCTGGGAGCAGGGCGAGATCAGGACGTATGCCGGCCTCGTCAAGCCGGAGGATCGAGAGGCCAGCGCTGCGGGCGCCTCGCCTAGCGGGACAGGCGCCTCGGGCGAACGTGCGTCTGCCGGTGGCACCGCGTCGGAGGAAGCGGGCCAGCCTGTCGTTCTGTCCGAAAGCCTCGAGGCGGACCTCAGGACCGAGCAGGCCATCGTGATCGGCAGCGCGCTCGCCGCCGACCCGGACCTCGCCCACGATCTTCTCCTCTTCAAGGTCGTGGCCGACATCATGGGACGGTTTGGCCGCGTTTCCTATGCCCTCGGTGTCATCGCATCTTCGGCCGAGAGGCCGCACGCAAAGCCAGACGGCATGGACGAGAGACCGCAGGACGCGCTGGCCAAGCTGACCGAGGCACTCGATCTCTCGTGGTGGGACGAGAGCCGCCCCAAGGCCTGGCCGCACCGGTTCGAGGCGTTCCGGGCGCTGGACCCGAAGATGAAGTCGCGGATCGTCGCCGTGGCGCTGGCGCAGGCGGTGAAACCCACCGGCCTCGGTTACGGGGAGGAGCTCCTGGCCCATGTCGCGGCCGAGCTGGTACCCGATATCCGGGCGGTCTGGCGGCCGACCGGCGAGGCCTTCTTCGGACGCCTGAAGAAGAGCGTCCTTCTGAACATCCTCGCCACCGACCTGCGCCAGCCCGAAGAGGCGGCGCGGCTTGCCACCGCGAAGAAGGCCGAGGTGGTGGACTACCTCGACCGGCTCTTCGCCGCGCCCTTCGCGACGCTCACCCCGGAGCAGAGGGAGGCGGTCGAAAGGTGGTGCCCGCCCGGCATGTCGCTCACCTCGGCGAAGGAGGACGCGGCGGAGGTGGAGAATCTCGACGAGCCCGATGACGTCCCGACCGACGGGGCGGAGGATCCGGCCGAGGGCGAGGTCCCGGAGACCGACATCTCGGAAGCCCAGGTCGGCGAAGCCGCCGCCGCCTGAACCTCGTCCTCCTGTCCGTGCCTTGAAGCCGCCCGCGTCCCGAAAGGGACAAGGGCGGCTTCCTTGCGTGTCCGATCCGCAACCCACCCGGAAAGGACGCCCCCATGAAGCGCCAGGCCCTCGACCGCCTCCTTCGTTCCCTTGCCCGCGACATCGGGGCCGGTGCCCTGACGCCCGAACGCGTCGGGGCACAACTGACGACGGCGACCGGCGGCACGGATGCCGCGGGGGCGTGGTCGTGGCGGCAGGCCTACGATCTGGTCCAGGCCGCGGCGATCCTCGCCGATCGGGACGCTTCCGTTCCTGCCGATCAATTCGCGCGCCTCGGCGCGCTCGCCGCCGCGGCGATGGCTCGGCCGACGGAGACGCGCCGCTCCGAAGCCCAGCTCCGCCTCCAGCAGTTCTCGACGCCCCTGCCTTACGCCTTCGTCGCCGCGAGCGCGGCGGCGATCCGCCCGGGTGACGTGGTACTGGAGCCCTCGGCCGGGACCGGGGCGCTCGCGCACATGGCAGAGCGCGCCGGCGGCCGTCTCATCCTCAACGAGATCGACCCCTTCCGTGTCGCGCTCCTCGAGGCGCTGTTCGGGAGCCGCGCCGAACGGCACGACGCCGAGCACATCGACGACCTTCTCGCGCCGCAACCCCTGGCCGACATCGTCCTGATGAACCCGCCGTTCTCGTCGAGCGTCTCGCGCGGTGCCGATCCGACGATCGCCCTGCGCCACGTCCTTTCGGCCGCCAAGCGCCTCGCGCCCGGGGGACGTCTGGTGGCGATCTTGCCGCGTGCCGCATGCGCCGAGCGCCAGCCGGCGCTCTGGCGGCGCCTGACAGGGGTCGTCGTCCCGAGCCTGCATCTCGGCCTCCCCGGCATCGTCTACCGGAAGATGGGCACCAGCGTGGAGACGGCGCTCCTCGTCGCCGACCGCATGGAGGGAGCCCCGGCTATCCCGCTGCGTCCCATCCCCACGCTCGACGCCGCGCTGCGCGCCGTCCTCTCCGATCTTCCGCCCCGCGCGCCGCGGACGGCGATGCCTGCGCCCCGTGCGATACCCGCCGGTCCGCCTCGCCCTGCCGCGACGCGCACGCTGCGCCCGGTCGCGCCGCGGCCTTCGACCTCCAGGGCCGCCGTGGTGCCCCTCGCCTACGCCGAACGCGCCACGCCAGGCGAAAACGTCGCCGTGTCCGACATCTACGCCCGCTACCTGCCCCAGCGCATCGAGATCGCCGGGGCGGTGGCGCATCCCTCGCCGCTCGTCGAAAGCGTGGCGATGGCCGCCGCACTCCCGCCGATGCCGGAAGCGGTGCCCGCCCTGCCCGCGCGCCTCGTCGGTGACGGCGCGCTCTCGGCCGCGCAGCTCGAGACGGTCATCATGGCCGAGGACGCCCATGCCCACGACCTTCCCGGTCGCTTCACCGTGGCGGAGGACTGGACCGAGGCCAGCCCCGGGGACGGGGCCGACCTTGCGTTCCGGCAGGGCTATTTCCTCGGCGACGGCACCGGCGCCGGCAAGGGCCGCCAAGTCGCCGGGCTGATCCTGTCGAACTGGCTCGCAGGCCGCACCCGCGCCATATGGCTGTCGAAGTCGAAGACGCTGATCGAGGACGCGATCCGCGACTGGTGCGACCTCGGCGGCGCGCCCACCGACATCCAGCCGCTCGACCGCTGGAGTCCCGACGCGCCGATCACGCTCTCCCGCGGCATCCTCTTCGTCACCTACGCGACGCTCCGGGCCGCAGGCAGGAAAGGCACGACGCGGCTCGAGCAGATCGCCGCCTGGGCGGGCAGCGACTTCGAGGGCGTCATCGCCTTCGACGAGTCCCATGCCATGCAGAACGCCGCCGGGTCCAGCGAGGGCCGTGGCACGGCGCCCTCGCAGCAGGGCATAGCCGGGCTCAGGCTGCAATACGCCCTGCCCCGCGCCCGCATCCTCTACGTCTCCGCGACCGGCGCCACCAACGTCGCCAACCTCGCCTACGCCACCCGCCTCGGCCTCTGGGGACCGGGCGAGGCCTATCCCTTCGCCACGCGCGAGGACTTCGTCTCGGCGATGGAGGCAGGCGGCGTCGCGGCCATGGAGGTGGTTGCCCGTGATCTCAAGGCGCTCGGCCTCTACACCTCGCGCGCGCTCAGCTTCGAGGGCGTCGAGTACGGCATCCTGGAGCACAGGCTCTCGGAGGCCGAGCGCTCGGTCTATGACAGCTTCGCCAGGGCGTTCCGCTTCATTCATCAGAACCTGCGCAAGGCGCTGGAGGCGACCGGCATGGTCGACGAGGAGGCGGGTCAGACCGCCTCGGCGGCGAAGGCTTCGGCGCTGTCGCGCTTCGAGAGCACCAAGCAGCGCTTCTTCGGTCACGTCCTCGGCGCGTTCAAGGCGAAGTCCCTGATCGCCGCCATCGAGGCCGATCTCGCCCGGGGCTGGGCGCCCGTGGTGCAGATCGTTTCGACCGGCGAAAGCCATCTCGACCGGGCGATCGAGCGCTGTGGGGCCGGCGACGATCTCACCGAGGCGCACCTGACACCGAGGGAAGTCGTGGTGCACTGGCTCGGGACCGCCTTCCCCGTCGAGGCGCAGCAGCTCGTCAAGGTGGACGGCGTGACCGTCACCCAGCCGCTTCTCGACGCGGACGGCAACCGTGTCGTTTCGCGCGAGGCGGTGGCCCTGCGCGACGCGGCGCTGATGGAGCTCTACTGCCTTGCGCCGATCCCGAGCGTGCTCGACCAGCTCGTCTGGCACTTCGGCGAGGACCGCATCGCGGAGGTGACGGGGCGCTCGAAGCGCCCCCTGAAAGGACCGAGCGGCGCCATCCGGGTCGCCCCTCGCTCGGGCTCGGCGAACTCGGCCGAGAGCGCCGCCTTCATGAACGGCACCAAGGACATCCTCGTCTTCTCCGATGCCGGCGGCACGGGGCGCTCCTACCACGCCGCCCGAGGCGCCGGAAACCCGAAGCGGCGGCGGCACTACCTGGTCGAGCCGGGCTGGCGGGCCGATGCGGCCATCCAGGGGCTCGGGCGCACCCACCGCTCGGCACAGGTCTCGGCCCCGTTCTTCCGCGTCGTCACCACCGACGTTCACGGCGAGAAGCGCTTCACCTCGACGATCGCGCGGCGCCTCGACACGCTCGGCGCGCTCACGCGCGGCCAGCGCCAGACCGGCTCGCAGAACCTGTTCCGCGCCAGCGACAACCTCGAAAGTGGGGTCGCGCGCAAGGCGCTCGTCGCCCATTACCGGGATCTCGCCTCCGATCGCTGCGAGGCGATGGACTACGCGACCTTCCACGACTGGACGGCGCTCGCCCTTGTCGCCAGCGACGGCGCCCTGCTCGAGGACCTGCCGCCGATCCAGCGCTATCTCAACCGCCTCCTCGCCCTGCCGATCGACATGCAGAACGCCCTCTTCGGCGCCTTTGCCCAAAAAATCGAGGCGCAGACCGAGGCGGCCCGCGCGGCCGGTACGCTCGATCTCGGGATCGAGACGCTGCGCGCCGACCGTATCCGCGTGACGGGCGAGGAGGATCTCTGGACCTGCCCCCGGAGCGGATCGGTCACCCGCACGGTGACGCTGGAGACGGAGAACGCGATCACCACCCCCTCGGCCCGCGCGGTCCTGTCGGACTGGGGCGACCGGATGACCCCGATGCACAACGCCGCCTCCGGCAAGGTGGCGATGGTCTCGACGAGGCCTCACGCGATCTTCGAGGACGACGTGTTCGAGGAGATGCGCGACCTGCGCCGTCCCACCGGGCGCAGCTCAATGAGGGAGTGCGATTTCGCTTCGTCCCGCTGGGAACCGGTCCCTGTGGCAGAGTTCCTCGCGCTCTGGGACGCCGAGGCCGCGGCGCTGCCGAAGGTCCGCACGGAAACCATCGTCCTGCTGACCGGGCTTCTCCTGCCGATCTGGAAGGCCATTCCCGCGGACAATGAGCGCATCTGGCGCGTGACGCCGGAGGGGCGTTCCTCGCTGATCGGCCGGGCGATCACGCCCGACCAGGCCCTCGTCCTGAAAGGCCGCTTCCGCGAGACGCCTCCCGAGGCACCCGACGAGCTCGTCGCAGCCGCACTTACGGGAGAGGGCAAGGTCGATCTCGGCCGCGGCCTGGGGCTGCGCTGCCGCCGCGTGGCCGGCGCCAGGCGCCTCGAGATCGAGGGCTTCCGCCCCGATCAGGTCGCAGACCTGAAGGCGGCGGGCTGCTTCACGGAGATCGTCGCCCATCAACTCCGCGTCTTCGTCCCGACCGGAGCCGGGGCAGCTTGTGTGATCGAGGCGGTCCGCAGCGGCCAGGTTGCGCCAATGGTGGCGTGAGCGCCGGAAAGGGGAAATCGGGCTTCTCCAGTGGGTGATCGGCATAGTCCGGAGACGGGCGGAACCGCCAGGTGCCGCCCTTTCCGTGCGCGATCCCAATCCCGTTCGGAAAGGACTGACGCATGACACCTTCACCCCCGCCGGATGTGGCGCCCGATCAAGAGGCCATCGCGGCCGCCGCGCTCGCCAGCGCCGCGTCCAGCCTTGGACTGTCGGAGGCAGAGGCCGCCCGCGCCCTGCGGTGCACGGGCTGGCGCGACGCCGGAGAGATGCTCCGCCGCGAGTTCCTGGGCAGCTATCGCGGCTACTACCCGCGGTGCGGCATGACGGTGCGTGCGGAGGCGGTCACAGCCGAGCTCTTCGATGCGCTCGCCATTGCCATGGGCGATCCGCGTCGCGCGCAGCGACACGGCGCTGCCGGGACGGAGACGCGCCATGGGTGAGGGTCTCTACTGCCATCCCGGCGGCAAGACCGCCTATGTCGATCTTTGCGACGGTCTCGATCCCGAAGACATTCATGCCGCGCAGATCGCCCACGACGATCTCGTCGCCGCCATCCGCGGCTGCCTCTCCGATGCCTGGTGGCCCGTCGAGGATCAATGGCGCGGCCGGAGCGGTCGCGTCGTCGCCCCCAACAGCCTGCATGAGGTCTGGCTGACCGAGGACAGCTATGGCCGCGTCCATGTCACCTTCGGGATCAGGCACGGTCTCGAAGAGCATGTCGAGTCACTCGCCGGGTACTGGATGGAGGTCCGTGCGCCGGTCTTCTTCGACCGGCTCCAGAGGCTCTACCCCCTGCGCGTCCGCACGGGGCCGTGGACGAGCGCCGAGCGCGTCCTGCGGAGGTCGGCGGCATGAGCGTGGGAAGGGGAGAAACGGCTTTGCCGGGGGACGATCCTGATGGGTCGACCTACGGCTCCATCAATGCCCCAGAAGCGGCACACCTGCCGTGTCGGCGGCCGAGCGCAGAGCCTTGTCGAGCGTCGCCATGGGCAGACCGAGGCGTAGGGCGAGCTCCAGGTAACTGGCATCGTAGAGCGTCAGGGCATGCCGGTCGGCGAGGCGCAAAGTCGCCGTCCACGCGTGACGATCAGTCTCCGGATCCGCGCCGATCGGCAGGTCTGCGAGCGCTGCGAGCATCGCGTCACGCCGCTCGGCATCGAGCCGGCTTCGCCGGAGGCCGGCCTGGGGCCCGTTCGCGACCTCGAGGCGCCAGATCGCCGGAACGACTGCGCCCGCCTCAGCCACCTGATCCATCACCGCGTCGACCGCAGGCGTGGTCTCATCCGCAAAGCACCAGGCGAGCGCCGCCGAACCGTCAAGCACCAGGCTCACGCCCTGCCGTCGTCGATCAGCTCGCGCAGCGTCAGCCCATCGCCGAGGGTGACGCCTTCGCGGAGCGCGCGAAGCCGCGCCACGGCGGCACGTGCGGTCTCGCGGCCGTCGGGCGCGCCCACCCGCGTCAGCCGCGCCACAGGCGTGCCGCGGCGGGTGATCACCACCTCCTCTCCGGCCTCGACCGCGTCGAGCAACGCAGCGAGCTTGTTCTTCGCCTCGAACGCCCCAGATCTTGCGCATGCTCTCGTCCCGACAGCCAGACTAATGATCTAGCTGTGCCCTGACTGACGCACAAGGTCGTGCGGAACCCAGGCGCCCCGTCCTCGGCTTCGCGTGTCGGACGGGGGACGGGCCTTGCGGCCCGTTGCGCAGTCGCGCGGGCGTCACGCTGGTGACCCGCAGCTCAAGGCAGACGCGGGCGCTCCAAGGCGCCGCGCCGCCGAAGATTATGCTCCGGTCGGAACCGCGTGACCGCGGCCCTCGCTCCGCGCCATCTCCGGCGTCACGACGCCTCTCCGCTGCGCGTCTGCCGAGCTGCTGACCCTGAAAACGCACACACTGAGAGGCGGAAGCATATCCTCCGGATTGGCTCCCAAAGCACTCCGCCTCAAGGATCAAGAAACTTTCCGGCACCGCCGCGATGGCTGTGGGCGCAGCGCAACCGGTGAGCGCCCCGAGAGCTGCACCGTTCCCCTCCGAAAACTTTCTCGCCCGGCGCCAGCGCCGGCGCCTTCGGCGTCCTTGACCCGGAGCGCTTCGGCAGCGGGGGCCCGGACATGCTCCCGCCCTCAGTGGGAGCAGCACCGAAACCCCACACCACGGAGACACATCATGATGACCGCCTACGACGAGATCGAACTCTACGGCCTGACCGAGAACGGGACCGACGACCTGCCGATCCCGAGCGATGACGAGTTGCAGGGCCGGGCCGTCCGCGAGGCCTTTGACGCCCTGATCGGGACCCTGCAGGGCACCGGCCTCGGCTCCGAGATCGAGCCTCTTGCCCATGCCTTCGCCACGCTGCTCCAGCGTCGGGCCACGGTGCTCGACGAGACCGCCGACCGGCTGAAGCTGAAGATCAGGGCGCTGATCGGAACGCAGGACGGCAGCGAGATCGCCGAGCAGGAGCTCGAGGACACGCAGCGCCTCTTCGAGAGGATGTGGGAAAAAGCGCAGGCTCTCGCCTTCATGGCCGAAGCCGCCGCCGAGTGCTACGAGCGCGAGACCGGCGACGCCTACGTGCCCGTAACCGGCAACCGCACCACGAGGCGGGCGATGGAGACCGGGGCGGTCTTCGAGGCCAGGCAGCTCCTCGAGCGCGCCGATCGCGAGGCAGCCGAGCGCAACAAGGTCGAGGGCACCCGGATCGCGGTGACCGGAGCGACCGACTGGACGGACGTGGCGACGGTCTTTCGCCGTCTCGACCGCGCGCTCGAGCGACGCCCGGACATGATCCTCTGCCACAAGGGCGCGGCCGGGGTCGAACGCATCGCGGCGAACTGGGCGAAGGCCCGAAAGATCCGCCAGATTGTCTTCCGCCCGAACTGGGCGGCCTTCGCGAAGGCGGCCCCGTTCAAGGCCAACGACGAGATGGTCGCCGCGAAGCTCGACGGGGTGATCCTGTTCGGCGGCAACGGCATCGCGCTGAATCTCGGCCAGAAAGCCGAAGCGAAGGGCATCCACGTCGCCCGGATCGAGGCGCCAGCCACGCTGCCATCGGCCTGCTGAGAGGCATCGCAAAGGAGGTGACCCCGCAAGGGGTCGCCTCTTTCGCCGTGTCTCTCAGGTGCGAGAGCGGGAAGCCGCACAAGACGGGCGACTGAACATCAACTCTGAGCTTCATCACGGCGATGACAACGATCGAGCCGATGCCATCGCCGTTCTCGTCCGGAGTTCTCCGTCCCAACCCGCTCTCGGGGAGTCAGCCAGTCGCCGGGCAAAGAAGAAAGGGGGCCTTTGGCCGGATGCGTGCTCCCGGAGGAAAGAACGGAACCGGGGCACAGGTCACAGAGGAGGACCAGCATGGCTTACCAGACCGTCACCACCGGCCAGGGCTTCACGAAGCCCCACCCCGTGGGCGAGCTTGACATCCGCGGCTCAGATGCGGCGCGCTACGCCGCCTTATCGAGCTGCAGGAGGCGCGCATGATCCGGCAATACCACGCCCAGCGTCACCGTCGCGTCGAGATTGGCGGGCGCATCCGCGTCGTCGGCACGGTTCCCGTCGGGACGGTCGCCATCGTGCGCCGGCGCAAGGTGCGGGTCGAGGCCTGGCTGCCCCGCGAGTATGCAACCGTCGAGCGCGGGCGCCTCGCCACGCGCAGGATCGCGGGCGGGCACATCGCGCTCGTCCGCGACCTGGCAACGGGGCGCACCGGGCATCTGTCCGACGCCTGGCTCGTCGACGCACCGCAGGTCGTCACCGAGACGCCTTCGGCGCGGGCGCTGAAGCGCCGCGCCGCGATGCGAGCGCAATCCGCGGCCGAGGTGACCGGGGAAGAGCGAGACGCGGCAGCTCAGACGCTGCGGCAACGCCGGAAAGGCCACGTTCATGAACGTCATCCTGCCCGTGAAGAGCGTCTGGAGGTCGGCCCAGCTCCTGATTGCATTCCACAAGACCAGGCAACGCAGGCGTCGCAGCGCGCCGCTCCTGTGGCGGCCGAACAATGCCACCGCGCGCCTCCATGACGATTCCGAGGACAGGGAAGCCTTCCTCGTGCTCAAGGGCGATGGCCAAGCCCGTGACGTGCAGATCAGGATTCGCCCCGACAAGCTGGTGCTGCGGCGCTCCAGTGAGAGCATGGGCTGGTCAGGGGTCGTGGCCGATCATCACAGTGTCTCGGTCAAGGTCGGCGGGACCTGGATCGCCATCGAGGCGGATGGATCGGTAAAGCGCGAGAGCGAGAACGGCACCACCTGGCTCGAAGCCGATGGCGCCATCGTCAAGCTCGGCGGCGGTGCGGAAATCCTCGTCTCCGGCGACGGATCACAGCTGACGCGCCGCACCGACGACAGGCTCGACGCGATCATCGAGGGCGGCGTCGTTTCGAGGGCGCGCTAGCCTTTGCCACGCGCACAGAATTGCTATTCTTCGTGGTGGAAGAACACCTGGCCTCGCTTCGGCGCCAGCCCTTTCCACAAATGTTGATCAGATGACTTCGGTTGGCCGCAAAGCGGCCAACCTTTCCTTTACGCGACTGCGCTTGACCCATCCACGAACGGATAATCGAGGTGCAGTGCGTGTCGAAAAAATCTTCGGTGGGGAGACGGCGAAGGCTGCCACCCCCGAGCCTCGGGATCGACATCAACTTCTGCCGCAACGCCAGTTGCAGCCAGTTCGCGGTCGCCCCCGACCCGTTTGACGGCAGGGGCCGCTCGCGCGCCGTCCAGAGGCCGAACTTCCACCGCGGGAAAGTCATCGGCTCCGCCGACGAGACGACCTTCGTCTGCGGCGCCTGCGGCATCTCGTCGATCGTCAAGAACAACCGCGCGATCGTGGAAGAATACCGAAGGCTGCGGTCAATGCAACAGCGGGGCAATCCCGACGGGTCGTGCCCGAACACGGTGTGCCGATCCCACTGTCGCCCGGTGGCCGCGAACCCCGATCTCTACCGACGCTACGGGCGGACCAAGACGGGCGACCAGCGATGGCGCTGCCGCCGATGCGACAAGACATTCACGATCGGGCGCCCCACGCGGAGACAGCGGAAGACCGACAAGAACGGCCTCGTCCTGCGCCTGCTCACGAACGACACCTCGCTGAGCAAGATCTGCGAGATCACCGGTCTCAGCCCCAGGGGCATCTACTCGAAGATCGACTCGCATGAGGAAATTACATCGTCAAGGGTTCTCCATCCTGGAAGGTCGTCAGTTGGGCTCCGTCGTTCTGCGCACCTTGGCGGCGGCATAGACTCGCATGCGGTGGGCCCAGGGCCCGAACCAGATTTCCGTTCATTCGACCGGTGGGGAGCCGTCTCGGCTGGGGCCACACTTCTACAGGGTCCGTCGGACCATCAATCTTCCCGGCCACGCAGCCAGCCGACGACCAGCGACGTCACGAAGGTTCAGCGTCCCATATTACGCCTCCGCCTTCATGACTGCTCCGGACGGGACGAGGCCCGTCTCGACGTATCGCCAGAGGGCGATAACGAGCTTGCGCGCCAGCGCCACGATGGCTGCCTTCCGACGGCCCGCGCCTTGTGCGCCAGTATGGGCACGAAACCACTGCGCCAGTGCGCTTCGCGGCTGGTAGCGCAGCCAACTCCAGGCGAGCTCGATGCTCAGCGTTCGGGCCTGCCGGTTGCCGGCCTTGCTGATCCCCTGGCACCGCTCGACGTCCCCGCTCGCATGCGGGCTGGGCGTCAGGCCGAGATAGGACGCGAGGTGGCGTCGGTTGCGGAACGACCGGACGTAGACTTCGCTGGCGAGCAGCAAGGCGCTGTGACGCCCG
Organism: Roseitranquillus sediminis; assembly: GCF_016918935.1. Classification (GTDB taxonomy): domain Bacteria; phylum Pseudomonadota; class Alphaproteobacteria; order Rhodobacterales; family Rhodobacteraceae; genus Roseitranquillus; species Roseitranquillus sediminis. Next base: position 66,674 of record NZ_JAFFOB010000016.1, on the reverse strand, counting down.
ATGCCGCGCAGTCGTTCGAGCAGATGGGCCTTCTCCCGTCCTGGAAGATCGGTTTCGGCAAGCAGCTCGTCGCGCTCGCGTTCCAGCGCAGAGGCCATCTCGCAGACCATCTCCAGTCGCTCGAAGGAGCGGACGATCTCCCGCATCAACTGTTGCGGGAAGGGGCGTCCATCCGCGGTTCGCAGGCCCTCCAGCTTGCGCCGCCACTTCTTGCCCGCGGGATTGGCGATCCGCACCCCCTGCAACGCAAGGAGCGCCCGGATCCGATTGATGTGCCCAGTCTTCTCCCGCATCAGCCGAATCCGCTCGCGGTGGATACGCTTGCTGTCCTCTTCAGCGACACTGGGAATTCGCACGGTGCTGAATACCGACCGGTCGCCCGCATCGTAACGGCGCAGCATCTCGACCATCCGGACCGCATCGATCCGATCCGTCTTCGCTGGACGGGCGCGGCGGTTGACCAGGAAGCTGCCTGGATCGACGACCAAGGTTTCGATCCCGTGGGCCTCGAGCGTCCGTTGGAGCCAGAAACCGTCGTAGCCGGTTTCGAAGCAGCAAACGACACGTCTTCGCATGGAGTCGTCAGCACCCTGCACCCGAGCGGCGTTGAGGACATCGACGAGGCCCGCGACGTCGAAGCCGTCGAGCCGGTAAAGCCGCATTTCGTCGTCTTCCGGGGCAAGGACCGCCACCACCCATCGCGCCTTGCTCAGGTCGATCGCAGCATAGCAGGTCGAGCTTGGGACGTCGGCCATGATTGTTCTCCTCTGGGCAAAGGCCCCAGCGTATCCGCCGGGCGCCGCTCCTCCATGAAAACTTCCTCTATGAGCGTGTGCGGGCCTTCACTGCCCGCCGGGAAGGATGCTTCGACAGCGTCGATTGGGAGCGTGTCGGACGGCGCTTCGCCACCGACTCGCAGAGCCTCGTCCTGAACTGGCCGAGCAAGCGCACGCGGGCAGCCGTCGAGGTGCAGCACCTCTGCACCGCACACGCGAACTCCGGATACATCGTCGCCGCGCATGTAGGCTTCGACCCGGACGCCAAGATGCCCGACATAGAGGCTGCTATGCTCGCGACGAACGACTTCGCGCTGCCGCGAGCGTTTCGGCAGCAGGCACGCGTCTGGAGTCGGTCGGAGTTCGCCGCCTATGTCGATAAGCGCACGCGCAAAGTCGTCATCTCGGAGCGAGAGGCTCCCGACTTCGATGACGACCTCCAACTGCCCCACGATGGCGCGAAGATCCGACAAGATGTCGCGCAATACGCACACGCGCTCCTACTGCGCCGGTTCATCCATCGCTCCGACTCGCGCTTTACCATCGTCCTCGATGGGGACTCCGGGCTGGCCCGGGCCTTCGTCGCGGTCTTCGCGAAGCGGGTACAACGAGAGAAGGCCGAAGTGATCGTGGTTCAATTCGATAAGGAACAGACCAACGATGCCCGGAACGCGCTTGTGGCGGAAGGGCGTGCGGAGCTCGAACAGCATACCGGGATCACGCCGCAGCAGTTCGACAGCATACCGACGCAATATGCCCTCGAGATCATCGATGGTGCCGTCGCCGAGCAACTGGCCAAGTGCGCGCCGGGAATGCCGTTCGCCTGGCCCTATCACACGAAATCGGAGCCGAACCGGCACATCAGGATACTGACCGACCGCGGTCAGATCGCGGTCGAGCGACAGGCGCGCCTGATGCGGCTGGCGACCCTTCGGAGCGTGGATGCCTACTTCCACAAGATCAGGAGCAACATCCGCGCGACCGCCCGAGCCGGACGCACCGCCAGCTCGAACAACCGCGCCTGGGACCGGCACTACCTCTACAACCCCGCCACCCTGTGCAAGATCATCGAGATCTACCGGTTCAAGCACAACTGGATGGGAAGCCGCGCCACGACGGAGACGCCTGCGATGCGGATCGGTCTGGCTGCCGGGAAGATCTACGAGCGCGATCTGTTCAGCTAAGAGAAGCGCCGCCCGACGAGCGGGCGGCGCAACATTTCAGGAAAGGGCTGGGCTTCGGCGGGGCCATTTTTTTCTTGCGGCAAACGTCAGGCACCCACCTGCCGCCCGATGCCCGGGCGCGCTTCGGAACCTGGGTCGCATGGCCGCGGCTCGCCCCGTCGGAAGTGATCGAACCCCACCAGGGCCGGAGCTGTCCGCCTGAACTCGGCCGCGCACTTGGCGTGGGCAGGAGGACGAGGCGGTCAGTTCGCGGCAGCAAGCGCGAGCATGACAGATCGAGCGGCGAAGGTCGGTCGGGCGGTCCCGGCGTGCAGCCCGGAAGATCGAGCGGCGGAGACAGCCGTCGGTGCAGCACCTTGCACCTCTCACGGGCCGGTTCGCGGGCTGCGGCTAAGGCCGGTCCCCTTTGCTCCTTCCCGATGACACCTGGCGGATCGCGGGCCGGAGGTCCCCTCGCCCATGTGCTCGGCAACGACAAATACGGCTTCCACCCTTCGGGCGGACCCTCCGCATTTGCCGTGGCCCCCTGCCCTTCTCCGATCCGCCCTGGCGGCGGTCATCGGAGCAAAGGAGACCGACATGACCACCTACGTCCTCACCGTCCCCGTCGAGTACAAGAAGAACGGCCGCACCGAGCGCAGCTTCCGCCGCGTCGGCGCGGTCTTCGAGAACGCCAAGAGCGACACCGGCGAAACCTTCCTCTCGATCAAGCTCGACTTCCCGGTCGCCGTGACCGAGCTCGTCGCCTTCCAGCCCAGGCCCAAGGGCGACGACGAGCCGCCGATCGAGGAGTAAGGTCCTCGTCGGGAGCCTCGCCCCCTTGCGGGGGCGGGGCGACCTTCGGGCCGCCCGGCCCGCAGGCGCGGCCCGCCCGAGCAGATGTGCCGCGCGAGGCGCGGCGGCGGTTTTCCACCCCCGGCCTCGTGGCCGGGGGCTCGCAGGCGGCGAGCCGAACGCGCCCCCATAGCGCGACGGGAGGCGAGCCGCCTTGTGGGAAACCGACGGCGCGCCGGGTCGTGAGGGCGCTTGTTCGGCGAAACGTCAGTTCGACTCGAGGCGTGCGGCCGCTTACCGGAGAGGGGCTCTCCAGCCTGCGGCAGTGGCCTCCGCCTCGTCGCAAAACCATCGCTCACCCTTCGAGGGGTCGATCTTCGTCCGCGAGTACCAGGGACTCCAGGGCGTATGGTAGATCTGCCCGTTGCCTGAGACGTTGCCCTTGATCGGGCATCCGTCGGGCGCCTCGAGCGTAGCCCGGGCCCACCGGTCGGCCCGAAAGTCCCAAGGTGTCTGCGTCGAATGCTGCCAGATTCCGATGCCCTCGGCTTCCGCAGCGCGCTGCTCGGGCAGGTAGTCCTCAGAGTACTGCGTGTACGCCCAGGCGAAACCGTCCGCGACCATGGCGGCGCCGAGATCGACGTCGCCGGCATGACAGTCCCCGATCGTCCGGCCGTATCGGTCCACTTCCCGTTCCGTGCAGGCGACGGGCCGATCGGCGATGAGCCGCGAAAGGTGGTCGATCGCTTCGTCGCCGCAGGGCCAGGTCGCCGTGGCCGTGCGCTGGCACTTCTGACCGGCTTCGGGAGCGTCGATGGCGTGGATTCGGTAGATCGTCTGCCCGATTTCGAGTGTGTCGCCGTCGATCAGGCGCACGGGCTCGGCCGCGTTGGCGGCGGGACGACCGAGCGTCAGGCAGATGACGACGGCTACGATCAGACGAAGAACCATGGCGCATCATGCCCAGAGAAACGGCATCCGGCCAACCTGTCGAACGGTTGGCCGGTTAACGGCCCAGCCCTGCACGAATACCGGCCCAGCGGCGTGGAATGAACCGCGGAGCCGAGGTGCGGTAACACCAATGTCGAGCGGAATCGTCGTCGCGAGCCGAGAACGCTCGGGCGCCTTCCCTTCGGGACCGCGCTCTACTCGCCCTGCGGCGCAGGTCTCCCCGAGCCCCGGCAAGCCGGGTCTCGGCCCCGGTGGGGTCACGATCGCTGGCGCGGGACGAACTTCCATGCGCGCCGGCCGACCCGGCGGGCTCAAGGAATTGATCGAGGACAAGAAGGCGCCTCGTGCGTCGGCCCCTGCCCTGCCTGCGAGCATTGGCTCACCGCCGCTGGCCGCCAAGCGCTTCTCGGGTGCTGCGCCAATTCCTCGGCGCCGGCGGTCCCGGGTGGCGCGACGGCGTCAACCAAGCGGTTCGGCCCCTCCAGCCGACAGTCACGCGGCCGCCGCGTGAACGTCGTCGCGCACGACCGCGCGGTCCTTTGGCCCAATTTCCTCCGGGAAGACCGGTGCTGCCGCGCCGGCTCCCTAGCGCGGTGAACCGGGACGGCCATGCCGCCCCGGTGATCGAGGCGACCGTCAGGCCACCGCGCCGTCCTCGCCCTCGCGCGCCTCCGGCGCGTTGGGCGCGAAGGCGAGGAGCTCCGTCGCGCCCACCGGGAAGTCGAGCTTCACGGTGAAGTAGACCTCGCCGGTCTCGCGGCGGAAGTTCTGGAACAGCGCTCCCACGCGGGGATAGCGGGTGCGCGTTTCGCCGTTCGTCCGGAAGGTGACGGGAACGGTGAGGATGAAGTGTGTCATGCTCGAGCCTCCTTGTTTCGAACAGGTGTCGGCTGGCGGATCGAGGAAGGCGGGCCCGCAAGCGGAAAGACGGAGGGTCCGCCTCGGTGGAAGCCGTCTTTCCGCTTGCCGAGCAGATGCGAGGGCACGGGCCGGCCACGGTCCGCAAGCACCCGCGCCTCGAGAAACAAGGCGGGTCGGCGCATGGCACGGACGCACGTCTCGTCCCGGCGTCCGACGGCCGGATACGCTCCCGCGCGCGATCCACCGGCCGCGCTGCCGGACTTTCCAAAGACGGCGCGTCTATCCACTCGAAGTGATCGTGCCCCACCGGGGCTGAAGCTATTGGCCTGAACTCGCCCGTGCCACGTGGCGTCGGCAGGAGGACGACGCGGTCGGTTCACGGCAGCAAGCGCGAGCACGACAGATTGCGCGGCGAGGGCCGGTGATGCAGGTCCTGGCGTGCAGCTCGAAGGACCGGGCGGCGGAGATAGCCCTCGGCGCAGCTCCTTGCACGTCCCACGGCCGGTTCGCGGGCGGTCGGCCAAGGCCGGTCCCCTTTGCTCCTTCCCGATGACACCTGGCGGATCGCGGGCCGGAGGTCCCCTCGCCCATGTGCTCGGCAACGACAAATACGGCTTCCACCCTTCGGGCGGACCCTCCGCATTTGCCGTGGCCCCCTGCCCTTCTCCGATCCGCCCTGGCGGCGGTCATCGGAGCAAAGGAGACCGACATGACCACCTACGTCCTCACCGTCCCCGTCGAGTACAAGAAGAACGGCCGCACCGAGCGCAGCTTCCGCCGCGTCGGCGCCGTCTTCGAGAACGCCAAGAGCGACACCGGCGAGACCTTCCTCTCGATCAAGCTCGACTTCCCGGTCGCGGTGACCGAGCTCGTCGCCTTCCAGCCCAGGCCGAAGGGCGACGACCAGCCGCCGATCGAGGAGTAGGGCTCGGACGGGAGCCTCGCCCCTTCGCGGGGCGGGGCGGCCTTCGGGCCCCCGGCCCGCAGGCGCGGCCCGCCCGAGCAAATGTGCCGCGCGAGGCGCGGCGGCGGTTTTCCACCCCGGGCCAACGGGCCGGGGACTTGCAGGCGGCGAGCCGGACGCGCCCCATAGCGCGACGGGAGGCGAGCCGCCTTGTGGGAAACCGACGGCGCGCCGGGTCGTGAGGGCGCTTCTTCGGCGAGGCTTCTGTTCGGCTGGATGTCTACGGCCGATTACCGGAGAGGGGCTGACCTTTCCCCGCAATCAGGGCCGGGCTTCACTGGAATCCTCCGGCCGGGATTGAGTGTTGAGCGGCAGCGACGAGACCGCAAGAGTCTCGGGCGCTGTCGCGGTGGTGATCGATAGGAACTCCAATGGGCTGCGATAGCCGAGCGCAGAATGTGGGCGTTCGGCGTTATAGTGGTGGCGCCAACGGGAAACCTCCTCGCGGGCATGCGCGAGCGATCGGAACCAGTGCAGGTTCAGGCATTCGTCGCGGAGCTTGCCGTTCAGGCTCTCGACGAAGGCGTTCTGCACCGGCTTTCCCGGCTCGATGAAGCGGAGCCGGACGCCGGTCTTCTCGGACCAGTCGAACATCGCCCGGCTGGTGCCTTCAGGTCCGTTGTCGAGGACGATCTCCTCCGGAAGCCCGTGGCGCAGCGCCAGGTCGTCAAGGAAGCGCGCCATCCTGGCGCCGGAGATCGAGACGTCGACGATCTGGCCGGGACAGAACCGGCTGTGGTCGTCGACGATGTTGAGCACCCGGAAGCGCCGGTAGTCGACGAGTTGGTCGCCGATGAAGTCGAGCGACCAGCGCTGCATCGGCCGTTCCGGCACCTGCGCCGCAATCCTGTCGCGGCGCGGCAGCTTGCGCCGCTTCCTGGTTCGGACCTGAAGGCCCAGATCGGTGTAGAGCCTGTAGGTCCGCTTGCGGTTCACGACCAGTCCCTCTCGCCGCAACACGGCGTGCAGCCGCAGATAGCCGTAGCGCCGGTTCTCCGACGCCAGCTGCTTCAGGCGCGCGACCACCGCCGCATCGTTCTTCGGCGTCGGCCGATACTGCTGCACCGACCGCGAGAGGCCGACGATCCGGCAGCTGCGTCGCTCGCTGAGGCCGAGTTCGGTTATGAGATAGCCCACGGCGCGTCGCCGCTCCGCGGGCTCACCAGCGCTTTTCCAGGAGCTCCTTCATTGCCGACATGTCGAGCATCTGGTCGGCGACGATGCGCTTCAGCTTCGCATTCTCCGCCTCGAGCTCGCGCAGCCGCTTCGCCTCGCTCGCCTCCATCCCGGCGTAGCGCTTCCGCCAGGTGTAGAACGTGGCCGAGCTGATGCCGTGCCGCCGGCAGAGCTCGTCCCCCTTGGCACCGGCCTCGTGCTCCTTCAGCACGCCGATGATCTTCTCCTCACTGAACCGACTGCGCTTCATGGGTCGTCCTCCTGCGTCATCTATGACCAGAGGATTCCAGCTCGCAACGGCCCGGATCTTGGGGAGAAGGTCAGGGCTCGCCAGCCTGCGCTCAACGAAGCCCATGTTGAGGCGAGATCGATGGACCTCGTAAGGAACCATGTGCCCGGCGGGTGGTCCGCGAAAAACGATTCAAACCGGCTCGCACGATCCACCGGAGACCGTGCGCGTCCTACGGCGGACTCCGAAACGGACAAGGGCTGCGGCGGGAATCGACGTTAGGTGTGCGGAGACGAAGCGAGCCTTCGCTGCGGCGTGAACGAGGGTCCGTGCCAACCGGGCGTGGTCAAACTGAACACCTGATTGGAACAATGAACCCAAGTCGCCTAGAGCCGTGCGAGTTCGCCGGCGAGGTAACTCAACGACCTCTCAATCCACGATCTAACATCTGCGGACCTTCCCGGGCTATGGGCATGACTGTCGCGAGGAGGTTCATTCCACCACGCCGCGGCACTGGGGAAATGAATGCGGCTCAGGGCCTGACGAGATACGAGATCGCGGACATCACTCTCGGGCAACTGTGGGGCGAACTCACGAACCGTATCCTCTGTATCGTTACGCAGGAGCTCGCGGAGCATGTCGGCGCGTTCCGCGCTCCCGTCGTCGGCGAGGCTCTCCAGGGCATCGAACTGCCAATGCGGGTGCCCGGCGTTCCCGCCTTGAAAGCTGAGCGACCCCCTTGTCCAATCCGCCCAGCCGGACCACTCCAACCGGAACATCTGCGGTTTGAAGCGGTCGGCCTTCAGTCCGAAATGAACTGTTAGCGAAACAGTACGAAACCTCAGAGTTTCGCGCTCTCCGCGCTCCCATTCCTCGCGGTAGCCGAGCCAAACCCACAGATCGTCGCGCAGCTCTCGCATCGGAGCGACGGCTACAGTCCTCCCAGCACCCCTATTGCGTTCGATCCGTTCGCATTCGTTTCCTGCAAGAGCTGCGACGACCGGCGTCGTGTCGCGATCGACCTCAACCGTGACAGGGACCGGAAGGGCGTGCGCGAGGACCCGCGCGACGGACGAGAAGTGCTGATTGAGGTGAGATGCAGAAACCGATAGGGGTTTGGACATTCGCTCTAGCGGCCTTCGACCCCTTCAAAACCGTAGAACTCCGAGACGGCCTTGTTGACGTTCCGCATCCAGGTAGGGTCACTGACAGCGGGCTCACGTCCGTATTGCACCAGGCGCGATACACGGAGCCCTTGGTCTCGATCCCGTGCAACCTCTGCGAGGTTCGGCACGATGACGTGATTGACGTAGCGGGGGCTGAGATCGAACTGGCCGCCTGCGACGTGAGGGGCGTAATACTCCAAGATCTCACTGAAGCGAGACGAGTTCAGGAAAGCCACATAGGCCGAGACGAGATCCTCCTTTGAGATTGGCATGACCGTCTCGTCATCCGTTTCCCCGCCATCCCACTTAGGAAACCAGGTGAAGCCCTGCACAGCGATGTAGACGGCCTTCAAGTCGCCCAAGAAACCCCCTGGCCCGCCGAAGTACTTCGAGATGATGCGAGGCTCGTCATTGAGCGCCCAAGACAAGCGTCGCTCTGACAAGTCCCACCAATTGAGGTTTCCACGAAGACTTGGTCGGCTCGTGAGTGCCTCACGGCGCGGTTTGAGATGATGGCGGAAGTAATGGGGAAGCTCCCGCTTCAGGACCTCTTCATTCGGCAGGGTAGTATTCTCACCGTAGGGGTAGAAGACCCAGAACTCCTTATCGGCTTTTCCGTCCCGGATCGACACATTCATCACGGCTTGCCGGAAGTACCGACGCTCTCGCTTTGGAAGCTCGTTGTACTCGTCTCGGTTCAGAACGAATGTTTTGTTGTCGCCCGTGCGAACTCCTTGGCGCACGTCGAAGAGGTCGCCGAGGCGGACCCCGCCAGCTTCTGCAAGTCGCGCGAGGGTGTCTTCTAAGCGGGGTGAGGCCAGTCGCCATGTCGGCCGCTTATGAAATTCTTGGGCAGGAACGTCGTATATCTCCCACTGCCCATCGACTGATGCCGCTTGCCGCTCGCGGGACGTCTTGCGTAGCATCCGAAGGACGTCGCCCGTCGCGTCCGCGGTGTTGGCGCTTCGAACCGCGCGCACATCTGGCGCGGCGTTCTCCTGCGCATCTCGGCTCGCCATGGGTTTGCTGATCACCGCGGCGGCTACCTGCACGAGGGCGTGGGCAAAAAGGCCGTATTCGCCGAGAGAGGCGAGAAGTCGGAGTTCGGCCCGTTCAAGGATGTCGGCCCGCCAGTTCTTGGCGGAACTCAAGGAGAGGAGGCTTGCGGGGAGGAGGACTCCGATCGCGCCGCCGGGGGCCAGCCGGTCCAGAGCAAGCGTCACAAACGCCATGCTCAGATCGCCGCGGCCTTCAAGGCGCGCGCCAAGCAGCGACTTGACCTGATCGCGCCTCTCGGAGCTTAAGGCCCCCCATGCGATGAATGGCGGGTTCATGAGGACCACGTCCGCCGTTGGGAGAGGGTCGGCGAGTGAGTCCGCAGTCGCAATGTCGACTTCGATACCGCCTCGACCAGACCAGTCCGCGACCGCGTGGCCGACCACAAATCGCGCCATCGCGACCGCAGCTTCCGAGATATCGCGGCCGACTATGCGGAGCGGTCCCCCATAGCCCTGCCGTCTCAGGCAGCGCAGTGCTTCCTGCAGGAACGCTCCCGATCCACATGCCGGATCCAGCACAGTAAGGCTTTCACGGCTGGACAGGTCGGTGATTTGGGCCAATGTGTTCTCCGCAATACTGCGGGCCAAGGGAGCTGGCGTGAAATGCGCGCCGCCCCGAGTCGCAGGTCGCGCCTCCGCTTGGCCCGCGTAGCCGAACAGGTCGACGCTCGGAGTGCGGACCAATTCAAAGTGGGCCTCCTGAAAGATGTCGCTACTTGCGTGGCGCACGGCGAGCGATGGCAGCAGTTGCAATGCTTGGGACCGGTCCTGGCGGTCATACTCAGCGAGCAACGCCGAGATGCCGGTCGAAGGAAGATCCGCGAGCGCACCACCGCCGTCGATAGATCCCCTTCCCGCAATCATGTGGTCCAGAAGACCGAGGAACGCCTCGATACTCTTCTCGTCATGCATTCCGCGATCCGCGACGAGCGAGCGCACCCCGCGAAACAGGCTCAGGACGTGCTCGACGACGCGTTGTGTCGAGCGGACGCGGTCCCGAGTGAGGTACTCGTAGAATGCGCCAATCTTCCCTTCCACGCTCGAGCGGGAGAACTGCTCCGCTTCGTGGCGATCCCAGCGACGCACGGCAACGACATCGCCGCTTACGGTGACGTGGTGCGGCAGGTTGCTCGACCACGCCCACGACGCCGTGCGATTATCCCGCCAGATCGCTTCTTCGGTCTCGGAGAGCGCAAAGCTGCCGTAGCCGCCATCGAGCATCACCGTATGGGTGCCGTCTTCCGAACACACTTCCCCTCCGAAGAAGGGGGAGGTCGCTAGCCCGAAGCGCTCCGACCAATGGGTCGCCACTCCGTGGGTCATCGCTTCACGGCCGTAGGCGGAAAGAGCGGCAACTGATCGGATTGCGGCAACGGCAGCCGCTCCGCGAGCTCTGTCAGGTGAGGGCGCAGGGGAACGACGATCCCTCCGGATCGAACACTTGAATCGGTCGCTTCGGCCAGGATCACGTCCGAACGGTTCGGAAATATGGCTGAGAGATGCCGCAGACTGAGAAAGGGCGTCGTTTCGAGCTGACCTCTCAACATCCGCGCTGCGGGTGCCCACGCACTGACCTCGGCCGCGAAATCACGATGCAGTGCGAGCAGCACACGAAGGACCAGAACGGTTTGCCACGAGTACAAGGCATGTCGACCTGGCCCGTCTGGTGCGACGTCAGGTTGTAGCAGCTCGCGGCGTCCGCGCCCGGTCCACTCTCGAAGTTGACTCCTCGTAAGGCCCGTCAACTCGATCACATCTGCGTTCTGAAAAAGTCTCATCGAACACCATAGAGGGTACAATACCCACTATAGATGTACCGCGCCTCTTGCAACTGACGAGCGGGGACTTGAGGAGTTTCTTTCTGGTGGGCGCTGACGAAACGGGCGGGTGGAACAGCTTCAGCGTTGCACGCCGATGTCATCGCGCCTTCAGGCCGGCCAGGATCCGGTCCGCCTCGGCGACCGCGCGGTCCAGTTCGGTCAGCGTCTCCGGGCTGAAATTCTCGGCCGCAACCGCCTCCGGGCCGTCACCGTCCCGGCTCGGAACAGGGGGACACGCCGCGCGCGGGGCCGGCCGAACCCGCAGCCGGTCGGCCAGCGACGTCGTGGCCCAGAACCGCGCGGCCCGGCGCGGCAGGAGGTTGCGGATGAGGCTCTGCCCCTCGAGTTCGGCGATCAGGTTCAGCGCCGTTCGGCGGGTGACGCCAAGCTCGTCCGCGACCAGCGCCGAGGTAAAGATTGGCCGCGCCAGCACGAACCGAGCCATCTCTGCCATCCGCGAGCGCCCGTGCCGCCCCTGCCCCGCCGCCCTGATCCGGGCCACGTCGCGCCGCAGCCGGCCGAGCTGGCCCAGGTCCCAGGCGAGGCTTTCGGCCGCCAGCGCCAGCAGATCCGCCACCCCCGCCTCGCGCAGCGGCGACCAGAGCCGGAAGCCGCGCCGGGTCAGTGCCACCGATGGCGTCACCACCCAATGCGCCGCGACCGGCGCCAGCAGATCGCCGTCGCGAAGGGGCGCCCTGCCCTGTCCCGCCAGCTGCGCCCGCGCCGCGCTTTCGACCGCCATGAAGACGAGCCGCTCCGCCGCGGGCGATCGCCGGCCCGAGCGCCGGGCATAATCCGCCGCCGCCCGGAGCCCCGCCGCCACCGGCATCTCGAGCCAGTCCCCGAGCCCCGTGGCCAACGCTTGCAGCTCGGCATCGCCCAGCCGCTCGGTCGTGTCCGGCGCCACGCCGATCGGCGCGGCCGCCCGCTCGATCCGGCGGATCGCCGCGACCGGATCGCCGAGCACGTCGCCGGGCGCGCGCAGCACGTCGAGGATCTGTCCGGCAAGCTCGGCGCCGCGCGCGTCGATCTCCTCGGTCCGGTTCATCGCCAGGCGCATGACGATCTCGGACTCCGAGAGCCGCACGTCCTCGAGCGCCACCGAGCGGACCGCCTCGGCGAAGGCGGCCTCGGTGCGCCAGAGCCGGCCCGTCTCAGGCTCGGCCAACGTCAGCGCCTCGATCCGCGCCGCTGCCACCTCTGCACGGAGCAGCGCCAGGTGCATGCGCGTCCCAGGCTGGTCCATGCGTCCTCCGCGCAAGTTCCTCACGTGGAAGCTAAAAGCGCAGGAAGCGAAAGTACATCCGTCATTGCTTCACTTGCGTTGGAGTTCTTCCGGAGCGTGGGCATTGAGGTCGGTGCACGGCAGCGTTTCCGCCGTCGTGTCCCGCGCCGGGAAAGGCCGCAGGGCGCTCTCCGGCCAAGCCTACAAGACCTTGCGGCAAGAAGGGACGCACGGGCGGGACCCCATCCAGGGCTTGCCTGCGCCTGCAAACGGTCGTTTAGTGGGACCTGCTTGAATTGCAGAAGCGCGTCCGGAGAGCGCAGACTTGCCAAACTCCCCCGCCAGCCGGCCCTGCCCCGTACCGCCGTGGCCCTGATCGGCTACGCCCGCGTCTCCACCGACGACCAGCTCACCCTGTCGCAGGAGGAGGAGCTCCGCGCCGCCGGCTGCGACGAGACCCACCTCGAGCACGCCTCGGGCGCCAGCCGCGCCCGTCCCGTCCTCGCCCGCGCGCTGCAGCGCGTGCGACCCGGAGACGTCCTCCTCGTCGTGCGCATCGATCGCCTCGCCCGCTCGCTCAGCCATCTGCTGGAGGTGATCGAGGGGCTCGAGGCGAAGGGCGCCCACTTCCGCTCGCTGAACGACCCGATCGACACCACCAGCCCGCAGGGCAAGTTCACCCTGCAGGTCCTCGGCGCCGCCGCCGAGCTCGAGCGCGCCCTGATCCGCGAGCGGACGCTGGCCGGGCTCCGCTCCGCCCGCGCGGCAGGCCGCGTCGGCGGCAATCCCGGCCTGCGCGCCCGCGACCCCGACGCCATCCGCACGCTCCGTCGCGCCCGGCAGGAGCGCTACCACGACGCCCTCGCCCGTTCCGCGCCCGACTGGGCGCCGCTGGTTCGCCGCCACCGCCCCGACATGGCGTGGGAGGACCTCGTTCGCCTGATCAACGCCCACAGGTCGGACGGCCCGCCCTGGACCGTCGAGCGCCTGACCCGTGCCGTGAAACGCTACGTCGCCGACGGCCTCCTCGACGCCACGGTCCTCGGCCGCGCCCGGCCCCGCAACGCCGACGACCGCCTGATGGCGATCGTGGCCGGCATTGCCGGGGCCGACCCGTCGCTCACCCTGCAGGCCATCGCCGACCGCCTCGAGGCGATGCGCGAGCGCACCCCCCGCGGCCGCACAAGATGGCAGCCATCGTCGGTCAGGATGTTGCTGGAACGCGCGGGCAAGCAGGGATTGCTGTAGAGGCCGCTTGGTGGTCTCCTATCCGTGCCACACAAAATCTAGAAAGCGCTTGCACGAATCTGGTTGCTCGGGCAATAGTCTCGAAAAAATACGCGCGTTCACATAAAAAACGCGCCTACGGATCGGGGCAGACGTGAGCGAAGGTGAGCAGGACCTTGATGTCGCCATTGGACACTACGCGGAACTTCTCGCGTCGAACCTGCACGCTCAACGCGCGGCCCACTTTCCGCCCGACGCAAGGAAAGTCATGCGAAGCTTGACCAGCGGCGAAGCGGCTGAGCTACTTGGCGTCGATCATACCTACCTCCGCAAGCTTCATCGGGAGGGAAAGATTCCTGATGTCGAAACGACGGCCGGTAGTCACCGTCGCTACACGCTCGATGATATCTGGCAGATCCGTCAAGCTTTGGAAGCCAACGCGAAAAAGCCCGGAACCTACGTCCCGGGACGCCGTGCTGGTGATGAACTACAGGTTGTGTCCGTCGTGAACTTCAAGGGCGGGTCGGGCAAGACGACGACCTCGGCCCACCTCGCGCAACGCCTTGCCCTCAAGGGGTATCGGGTACTGGCGATTGATCTGGACCCGCAGGCGTCCCTCTCTGCCCTTCACGGCATCCAGCCCGAGCTTGACCTCATTGAGGGCGGGACGCTTTACGACGCAGTTCGCTACGATGACCCGGTCCCGATCTCCGAAGTGATCCGCAAGACCTACATTCGTGGTCTAGACTTGATCCCCGGGAACCTTGAACTCATGGAGTTCGAGCACGAGACCCCTGCCGCTATCCAACGTGGCGGCGCACGGGCCTTTTTTGCTCGGGTTCGTGAGGCCCTTGATAGCGTCCAAGCCGACTACGACGTCGTCGTGATCGACTGCCCCCCGCAGCTCGGGTTCCTGACGATGTCGGCGTTATCCGCCTCGTCCGGCGTTCTTGTAACCGTTCACCCGCAGATGCTCGACCTCATGTCGATGTCACAGTTCCTGCGGATGACAGCCGACCTTCTCGGCGTGATACGGGACGCGGGCGCAAACTTGCGCTTCGACTGGCTTCGTTTCTTGCCGACCCGCTATAAGGTCGGCGACGCGCCGCAAACCGAGGTGATTGCCTTCACCCGAGGCCTCTTCGGTCGGTCTGTTCTGACCAACCACATGGTAGAGTCTACCGCAATCTCTGATGCAGGGCTGACCAAACAGACGCTCTATGAGGCGGACCGGAGAGACTTCACGCGACAGACCTTCGACCGCGCGATGGAATCCATGAACGCCGTTAACGACGAGATCGCCGCGATCCTTCAGAGCACGTGGAGGCGAAATGGCAAGAAAGCCTAAGCTAGGCCTGCCGTTGCAGACGCTCCGCAACGCACCTGACGCCCTTGAGGGTCGCCGGCTCCGCGGTGGCGTTTTTGAGATCGACCCGGGTCGCATCGACACCGCAGGTCGCCTTGACGATCGACTGCAGATCGAGATCGAAGGCCTGAAGGCGTCGATCTCCAAGAACGGTCAGCGGGTACCGATCCTGGTGCGGCCTCTGGATAGCGATAACTATAGCCTGATTTACGGCCGACGACGTCTTGCGGCCTGCCGTGAGCTGGGGATCAAGGTCCGCGCCATCGTAACTGAGGTTGAGGGCGATCAAGCGCTCCGCGATCAGTTGCTCGAGAACCAAGAACGCCGCGACCTGAGCTTTATCGAGCGAGCGTTGGTCGCTGCTGCCCTGCTCGATGGTGATCACCTGACCGAGGCTGAACGCACGAACAAGGGCGTGGCCGAGGTGTTGAATTTGACCGAGGCCGGCGTCTCGCAGCTGTTAAGTGTTGTCCGGACAGTCGGAGAGGATCTCATCCTAGTAATCGGTGCGGCACCTGGCATTGGCAGGCCCAGATGGGAGGAGCTCAAGAAGTCTCTAGGTGCCGCCGATGTGGATCGCGATCGATTGCTCGCCGCCGCAACAGATGCCAAGACGGATCATCCTGGCGGAGTCGACGATGAATCCGATAGAGCCTTCCTGGCCGTGCTCGAAGCTGCGCAACAATCGGGCCAATCCGGGCCATCTGCGCGCAACCGCGAACGGGCACTGCTGATACCGGGCGTCGGAGCAGCGACCGTCACGACGGGCCGCCGCGGAAAGCAGCTCAAGCTCGAGCTGAAGGCCGAAGACACTGATTTCGTCAGCTGGCTCGAAGGCAACGTGCCACAGCTGATTACCGAGCTTCATGAGCGCTGGAAGCGCTCAGAAGACTGAGGCAGGGCGACCAACAACAAGGAGGCACGACACAGGCAGAAAAAGAAAAGGCCCCGAGAAGCAAGCTTCACGAGACCTTTCTTGGGTTTCGCGTCGGGGCCAGCCCGCTACAAAACTCAGTGTTGACACCCTGAACGTAGCGATCTGGCTCCTATCCCGCAAGCGCAATGCGCCTCGCGGGGCCTAAAATTTTGCCTTCGTGAACGTTTTCATGGAGTACACACCGCTTTCGCCGTTTCTGCGGCCGATCTCGCGCGTCCATCTACGCACCATCCAAGAGCCTGAGGCGCAGGTCTCCCGCAAGCTGATCAACAAGTGGGAGCTTCTTCGGGAGCTGTCGAAGGCTCAGACGGCTTTCGACATTACGGAGCGAGATCTGAGGGTCCTACAGGGTCTGCTGAGCTTCTTCCCGGACGCTGAGCTCGGCGAGAATGCTGAGATGATCGTCTTTCCCTCCAACAAAGCGATCTGCGAGCGCCTAAATGGCATGCCCTGCTCCACGATGCGACGTCACCTCGCCAAGCTTGTCGGCGCCGGGCTGGTCGGCCGGCGCGACAGCCCCAATGGGAAGCGCTACGTGCGCAAACATGGCGATGAGCGTGTTTCGTTCGGCTTTGATCTCTCTCCACTCTTCCGCCGCTCCGAGGAGATCGCACGGGCAGCAGTGGCTGTTCGCGACGCCGAGAACCGTCTGAAGCGGCTTAGAGAGGTTGTGAGCCTGATGCGGCGTGACCTCGCTGCACTGGCAGAGTTCGGCGAAGAGATGCAGCCAGGCCGTGGCCTATGGGATCAGCTTCGCGATAAGGCCGCCGTCACGGCGCGTGCGCTTCGCCGAAAACTGTCGATCGAGGACCTTGGCCAGTATCGAGCCGAACTTGAAGCGCTGATCGAGCAGGCGCGGAACGTTGTTGCTGAGCCGATAGTGGAAGAAGTGGGCACCAATGATGCCCAGTATGAGCGCCACCATCATAATTCAAAAACAGAATCTACAGATCTTGAACCCAGCTTAGAAGAAGCCGAAGCAGCCTCCGTCGCGCCTGAAGACGACAAACCTGATGTGCGTGAGGGTAGAATGGAAGACCTTGGGACGAGACGCATGCCAAAGATCCCGCTTCACATGGTCACCGCATACTGCCAATCGCTGAAAACCTTCCACCAGAACGAAATTCGCCACTGGCATCAGCTCTACGATGCCGCATGCCGTTTGCGGTCGGCCATGGGCATCACCGCCTCAGCCTGGGAGGAGGCCCAGCGATGTATGGGGCGTGAACAGGCATCGATCGTCGTTGTCGCAATGCTGGAGCGATTCACGGAGATCAGGTCTCCAGGTGGCTACTTGCGTGCGCTGTCGGCCAAGTGTGTGGTAGGTAAGTTTTCCTGTGGGCCTATGGTCATGGCGCTGAGCAGTCGGCGGAGGACGACTTAACAGCTGTTAAGTGCACTCTAGGGCGCGGACGTAACAGCTGTTAAGTCCGAAAGTGTAGGTGTGGCCTGCCAGCTTTATCTGGACAATCGGGGCGTGGCGCTCTTACGTGAGCTGGAAGTGCCCAACATCCCTTCGAACGACCAGGCGCTTTCAGATCTGGCGCATACTGAATGGGATGACAGTCCGGGTCACCGATCCTTCAATGCTGTGGGGCTCGACGCCTGTGGAGCTGCTAGCGTCTCGAGGCAGTACCAGCATTTGACACGCAGGCACCCTGCCCCAAGCGGCATGGGCTGGCCCGGAACATGAACATGCAGGCCGAAGCAGAAGCCCTCGCGACCGAAGGCCTAAGTCGATGCATGTTTGGCTCGACGTTCCCTACGGCGACAGCCGTCCGCTGGCCTCCCGGGCGCTCAGCGTCGACGAACGAGGCAACGACGGCGAGCGCGGTGATCGAACGGATGCCCGGCATGATCATAAAAGGCAGGCCGTGCGGTTTTGGGGCGCCGCCGCGCACCTGGACGTCGAGCGTCCGCATCTGATCGACGACGGTCGCGATCCGGCGCGACTAGGCCTTAAAGGCCGGACGCAGCTCGGGGGCGATCGAGACTCCGCCGGCGATGGTCTTTTCCACTCGGCGCATGAGGCCCCAGACGCACTTGCCGAACAGGCCCCGAACGTCCTCAGCAGTTCCCGGGCTGCGATCTCCAGCCGGACCCGGATGCCGACGAGCGCGTCGTGCGCCTTGAGCAGCGCACGGACGATATAGGTGCCGTGGCTCTTGGTCTGCACCTCCTTGAAACCCGCCGGTGCGCCCGATCTGAGCAGACTCGCGCATCGTGTAGGTCCGATTTGTTCGGCATCATCTTCAGAGCCAAGTTCACATGACGCGCGTCGAGACAGATCACCGGCGCTCCCCTGGGGGAGACGCGTTCAAAGGACATACCGCGAGAGGCTCCGTCTCCCAGCCGACCATCGCGCGAGCCAGCCCATGTTCGAGTCGGAGCAGGTCGCCACCTTGGCTTCGGCAACGATTGAGCCGCTGGCGTCGACGATGCATGCGGCGGTCTGTTCCTGCGATGCGTCCAGCCCAGCAAGAACACGCACGTCATCCTTCGGGACGACGACATGAACTGCCGACACGCCATGCGTGGCCTCCGGCGTGAACTCTGACGAGCGGCGGGGGCGGCAGCGACTAAGGTGTAGGACGCCGCGCGCGGAGTCTTCGACATAGCGCAGCGGATCGATGCGAGATATCGCGCTGATCTAGCTGCTTGAGAAGTAGGCCGATCGCGACCTCGTGCGCGAAATACTAGCCTTCGCGGCCGAGCGGATCATGGATCTGGAAGTCGAGGCGCAGACGGGTGCTGCGAAGGGAGCGCGTTCGCCGTGCGCGAGGTCGGGCGGAACTGATACCACGACCGCGATTGGGACGCCCGCGCAGGGCGGATCGCGCTGGAGGTCCGGAAGCTGCGCAAGGGCAGCTACGTCCTGAGTTTCCTTGAGCCGCGACCGACGGCCGAGAAGACGTTCGTGGTCGTCATTCAGAAAGCCTACTTCCACGGCGTCTCCACGCCAGCGGTGGATGATGTGATCAAGGTCATAGGCGCGGTCGGCATTGTCCACGAGCCAGTCAGCCGGCTTTGCGCGGAGATCGAGGAGAGATGTTTGGCAAGCGTCATGCTGTCTGGCAGGCCGATATGACGTTTGGCAGCGCTGCCGTGCTCTGGAGCTATCTTCCGGCCTTGGACCAGGCGAGCCCTGTCACATTGCCTGAGTTCCAGGATCAACTCCCTCATCGAGAAGGCGAACTCCTGCGGCGGGCATAACGACAGGCTGTCTGACTAGGCGCATCTCGCAGGTCTAAAATGTAGGTCAGGCTGTGGACCTCGATATGATCGAAGCAAGTCTGCAGCCGCCGCAGACTCCTACATGAACTGCATGCTTTTGCATGGCTGCCCGCCGCGAACGCCGCACCACGTCTCTGGAATGACATTGCCGGCGCACTATGTTTCCGGTAATGTTGCCGGAAAAAGGAGGGCGAAGTGGCAGAACCCCAGTCTCCCGTCACCGCCTGGCGCAAGCGCCGGCAACGGCAGGGCTTCGTTCGCGTCGAGGTTCAGGTTCGCAAGGAAGACGCTGGCCTTCTGCGAGAGGTCGCGACCGCTCTCGGGGATCCGGCGCGCGCGGCCGAGACCCGCGCAGTCTTGCGTGAGACGGTCGTCCCAGCACATTCAGGCGGGCTTAAGGCGCTGCTGGCGTCGGCGCCGCTTGAGGGCATCGAGCTCGAGCGGAGTCCGGATGTCGGACGTGACGTCGCTTTATGAGCTTCCTGATCGACACCAACATCATCTCGGAAGTCCGCAAGGGACCACGCTGCGATCCGGCTGTGGCCGCATGGTGGAGCAGTGTCGCCGAGGATGATCTCTGGCTGAGTGCCCTAGTGCTCGGCGAGATCCGAAAGGGTGTCGATCTGGCACGCCGGCGCGATCCGCGGAGGGCCGGTGTGCTCGAGGCTTGGCTCGGTGAGGTGACCTCCGGCTTCGGAGATCGCATCCTTGTTGTGGATGCTTCCGTTGCCGAGGAATGGGGCCGGATGGCCGCGATGCGCCCAGTGCCGGTCATCGACGCACTGCTGGCGGCAACAGCGAAGTCGAACGACCTTACTCTGGTGACGCGAAACGCGGCGGATGTTGACGGGCTCGGTGTCGAGGTCTTGAATCCCTTCCTGGCCTGACCGGCACAGCCGCAGCTGGCACCGCTTCGCCAACCCCAGTCCAGCAATTCCGGACCGTAGACGCCACCCGCACATCGAAATCGGTTGCTCCAAAGTGCACGGCAGGCGAACCTAAGGAGCCTCTGAAGAACCTCGGCATCGGCCCGTGATCTGGTAGGTTGGCGGCGACCTCGATCGAGCGCCGCCCGATGAAGCAGACCACCTTCGCCTCGCTGGCCTATGCCGGGAAGAAGAAGCGCACGCGGCGCGAGAAGTTTCTCGCCGAGATGGAGGCGGTGGTGCCTTGGTCGCGGCTGACGGCGCTGATCGAGCCGCACTACCCGAAGGCGGGACCGCTGGGCGGGCGGCCGCCGATGCCGCTGGAAGTGATGCTCCGGATCTACTGCCTGCAGCAACGGTACGCGCTGTCCGACCCGGCGGCCGAGGAGGCGCTCTACGATAGCGACGCGATGCGCCGGTTTGCCGGCCTGGAGCTGGGCGACGACGCGATCCCGGACGAGACGACCATCCTGAACTTCCGCCACCTGCTGGAGCGCCACGAGCTGACCCGTGCGATCTTCGAGGCGGTGAACGACTACCTGCGCGAGAAGGGCATCCTGCTGCGCGAGGGCACGCTGGTGGATGCGACGCTGATCGACGCGCCAAGCTCGACCAAGAACAAGCAGGGCGCACGCGACCCGGAGATGACCAGCACGAAGAAGGGCAACGCCTGGTATTTCGGCATGAAGGCGCATGTCGGCGTCGACCTCGACAGCGGCGTGGTCGACTCGATGGAAGCCAGCACCGCCAAGGTGCACGACAGCCAGAAGTTTGACGACCTGCTGCACGGTGACGAGCAGGCGGTGTTCGGCGACAAGGGCTATGTCAGCGGCGAGCGAGAGGCGGCGTTCCGCGCCGAGGGCAAGGTCTGGGGCGTCATGCGCAAGGCCTCCAGGGGCGGCAGGCTCCATCCCGTCGACGAGCGCATCAACCGGATCATCGCCAGCCTGCGGGCCAGGGTCGAGCATCCGTTCCGGGTGCTGAAATGCCTGTTCGGCTACCGCAAGACCCGCTACCGGGGGCTGGCGAAGAACCAGGCACAGCTCTACTCGCTGTTCGGCCTCGGCAACCTGTTTCTGGTCCGACGACGCTTGATCGCCTGAGGCGGAATCCGTCCCGAGCTATCGAAATCATCTGAAATGCGCTCCGCGGCGCCCAGGCATTGGGCCGTCGAGGACATCACCCGTTCGCCGCCGCCACTTCCGCCGACGGTGATCAGTAGATCAGACGTTCCCTAAGCTGAGCAGGCGGCCCAAATCAGCTGGGGTCGACCTTTGCCGCGCAGCACTGTTCTGCCTCGAAGAAGTACGCCAGCGCCCGCCGCGCCAGCAGCCGTGCGAAGGCGCGGTCGGAGAGCAGCCGCGCCGGATCGAGATGCTGCACTGCAATCCCATGCGCCCGTCGCGAGATACGACGGGTCGTGGTGACGGTCGCCCCGACCTCGTCGTACGCCGGCAGCGCCTCCGGCACTTCGCCGGCGTCGAGGGCGCCGCGGAAGTCGTCGAACGCGCGGCGCAGCAGAGATCGCACCGCGGCGTCCTCGCCGATCTCGGCAGCGAGGGCGTCAAGCGCCGGGGAGGTGCCGCGCGCGGGGTAGGGCACCACCATCTTGATGCTCATCATCTCATCGGAAGCGGCCGCCGCCGTGTTCGCGGCAACAAGGCGCCGCCGCCGCGGCTGTCTATCTGTTGTCGTGACATCCGCGTCAGCTCGCGTCCCGGGTCCAGCATCCGCTGACCGCGCGAGAGCGGCAGACGCCTTCTGTGGCGCCCCGGGTGCGGGAGCGCCATCGGCGGCCGCCGGCAGGCCACGGGAGGGCGCTTCGGCTGTCGGGGCTTCCTGCGTGATCGCGTTCAGATGCCGCGTCCGGCGATGCGCCGTGAACAGCGCCTCGTGGCCCGTTTCAGGCCGTCTGATCGGCATGGAGCGCCCCCGTGCTCTCGGCCTCGTAGAGCGTGTCGAAAATGTCCTGCGAGACGACGTTCGCCTCTCGCAGCGCGATCTCGATATGACGCGCCGCGATGCTCCCCGCCTCCCGCAGCCGTGCCGCGTGTAGGTGCAGCATGCCGAGCGCCTGGATCTCGGCGAAGGCGTTGCGCAGCGGCAGCTGCGCCGTCATCTGCGGCACCCGCTTCAGGATCTCCACGCTCTCCCGCTCGGAGGCGTTGAGCCGGTAGGTCGGGAACCGCGTCATCATCATCGCCACCGGGATCTCGAGCCGGTTCGCGCTCAGGAGCTTCACCACAAACTGGAAGGTCGAGAGCGCGCCGTCGATGTCGATGGTGGTGAGCGAGGTCGGTATCAGGATCAGGTCGGAGGCGACGAGGATCGCGGTATTGAGCTCCGACGCGCCACCCTTGGAGTCGACGAGCGCGATATCCGCGCCCGCTTTCTCCGCAGCCGCGTAGCTCGCCTCGAACAACCCGAGGTCCGTCGCCTCGTGGATCGTCACCGCCTCGTCCCAGGTGCCGCTGTCGCGGGCGTTCGACCGCCAGAGCGCGAGCGTGTCGTTCTCGTCGGCTTCAAGGAGCGCCAGGCGTTTCCCAGCCGCGAGGAGCCCCGGCACCGCGGCCATGAGCGCCGTGGATTTCCCGGCGCCTCCCTTGAAGGAAGTGAAGGTGACGAGCTTCATGGCGTCTCCCGACCGCACAAGATGCGGCGCTCGACCCGCTCAACCTTGAGCGAGATGAAGCCGCCGCCCCTCGGAGGTAGCCCGGCCGAGTCACGGAGGTCAATCGAGCCGAAGAAGACGCTCGAGACGTTCGGGACACTCGAGACACTCGAGACACGTGAGACGGTCGAGACGATCAGCCCGGTCGAGACGCATGGGACGATCGGGACGGACGACCCGATCGAGACGGGTGAGACGCATGGGACGATCGGGACGGATGACCCGATCGAGACGGGTGAGACACGTGAGACGGTCGAGACGAAGAGGACGGAGAGGTCGAAGAACCCGGTCGAGACGGATAGGTCGGAAAGGACAGATGAGACACTCAAGCCGTTCGACGAATTGGAGAAATCGCCGCGGCCGCCCTTGACGCGGTTGAGGAAGGGAGAGAAGGGTGGGGTCTCTTGGTTGGCAGGATATATGCGAATGTAGAACATTCGCATGAGTAGCAGGGACGCGGGAGCAGGGCCGCTTTGGACAAGCACGACGGCGAGACTCCCGACTGGCGGAACCGCCGCCTGCAGGGCGGCAACTGGAGCGGTCCAGAGGCGACGACAGACCGTCCGAGGCGCGCCGACAAGACGCTCTCCGTCCGGTTGACCGAGGCCGAGCTCGCCGAGTTCGACGCGCAGATCGCGCCGCTCGGACTGAAGCGGAACCGCGCCTTGCGGATCGCAGCGCGGCGGATCGCTGGGTTCGTCGAGGCCGATGCGGCCGAGGTCGCGGCGCTCAGGGACGCCACGCGGCAGCTCGGCGGCGTCGCTCGGAACATCAACCAGATCGCCCGGGCGGCGAACCGGACGCGCGATCCCGACTACCGCGCCTTCCTGGAGGAGCGCGCCGCGCTCGGGCGCGAGCTTGCGCGGATCGAGGCGCGGCTCCAGGTGCTGCTCGATCTTGCCACGCGGCGGAAGGACGGGCTGGCACGGCTGGAGAAGGCCGCTGCCGAATGACCGTTGCGGTTGTCGACCTCCTGGCGCGGGGCAGGGCGGCAGCGCCGTATGTCTCGCCGCTCGACGCGGTGATGGGCGAGGACTGGGCGGAGGTCGAGTTCGACCGGGCGGGCAGGGCACGGCTCGTGCGGTCGGGGCTCGCGGCCGCTCACAGGCAGGACATCGCCCGCTACGGGGGCGGCGGGCAGCCGGGGCGGAAGCCGCAGGCGGTGATCAAGATGATCCGCAAGGGCGGGGCATCGGACCTGCGCGGGCTCCGGGCGCAGATGGCGTATCTGTCGCGGGGCGGCGAGCAGATCCTGCAGCGGTCCGAGAGGTACATGGGCGTCGAGGTCGACGCCGAGCAGGCGGCGGCGATCGAGACGGCGTGGCGGATGCCACAGGACGGATCGGGTGCGGCGGACCGCACCAGCCACTTCATCGTCAGCTTCCCGGAGAGCACGCCGCACGGCGCCGCGGAGAGGGCAGGGCGGGCCTGGGCCGAGGAGCTGTTCGGCTCGGGCGACTATGGCGGCGATGCTTACGACTACTACACCGCCTTCCACACCGACCGGGCGCATCCGCACATGCACGTCGTCGTACACCGCCGTGGCCTCGACAACGGAGAATGGCTGAAGGTCTCCCGGCGCAGCGACGTGAACTATGACACCATGCGCGCCGTGCTGGTCGAGGTGGCCGGGCGGGAGGGGATCGCGCTCGAGGCGACGCCGCGCCTGGCGCGCGGGGTGCATGACCGGCCCGTGCCCGACGCCGAGTATCGCCGGGCATGGGAGGAGAAGCGGGCGCCGGTGGCGCCGGAGCATTCCCCCGAGACGGCAATCCGCGCGGCGGCGGCGCTGATCCATTACGCCCGGCGCTTCGCTTCCGATGCCCGGGCGATCGAGCGCGAGGCACCGGAGCAGGCAGCGCTGTTGCGCGCGGCCTCCGAGGCGATCGCGCATGGGCGCGCCCTTACCGACAGCATCTACACCCCCGTCGCACCAGAGCAGGAGAACGACATGAGCAGCGCGCGCGTCGAGGAGAGACGTGAGGAGGTTCGGCAGAACTTCGAGAAGATGGATCGCGGTGTCGAGCAGATGGAGGACGGCGCGAGCCGGATGCGCGTCCTGCGACAGATCGACGAGCTGAAGACCCGCAGCGCGCCGATGATGTCCGATCCCGGCCAGCTGCGCGACTTCGCCGTGAAGGATGACAGCGGCCGCTATCAAGGCATCGACGCCTCCGATCCGCGCCGCGCCGGAATCAAGGCGGAGGCGGACGAGAAGGTCGTGGCCGTCGCGGCCCGCTACGGGGTCGATGGAGAGGCGACGGTGGAGCGGTACTCCGGCGGCGTGCCCTCGAAAGGACTGGCGGCGGAGTTCGCCGCGGCCGAGGAACGCGAGCGCGGTCGGACGCGCGTCGAACGCGGAGAGGGGCCGGAGAGCGCGGACGAGCGTCGCTCGGCTCTGGCCCGGATGCACGATGAAGTCGGAGCGATCTACCAGGAGGCACGGGAGCACGCCGCGAGAGGCGAGGGCAGGGAGGTCGGCCGCCGGTTCTCCACGTCGGAGAGAACTGACGATGGGAGAGGAGCGGAGCTACCTGATGCCGGACGGAATCGTGCCGATTATGCGCCGTCGTCTGTCGCCAACGATGCCGCCAGGCAGCAAGCCCGCAACGCCGAGACATGGCGCCAGGTCCAGGCGGAGCGGTCCGCCGAGCGCGCTGAGGCCGAGCGCCGGGAGGGCGTGCGGCGGCGGCAGGAGCGCGAGGACGAGGAGCGGGCGCGTCGCGAGCGCGACAACGGCCGCGGGCTCTGAGGACGACATGACGTGACGCAAGCCGCTCGGGATATCGCGACGCTCGCTCTCATGGGCCTCGTCATCGGCATCATGCTCGGCATCCTCGCTGCGGGTGGTTACGCGACCTGGACCGTCGGCGGCGACCTCACGAGTATCGGCTTCGGGACGATCTTTGCGTTTGCCCCGTCCTCGCTCGGTGCCGACACGGAGCCGTTCCGCACCGCCGTCATGGTGGGTGGGGCCGTGGCGTTGGCGATGACGGTCGCCGCGCCAGCCATCGGCTTTCGCAGAGAGCTGACCAGTCATGGCTCCGCACGCTGGGCGACGACGACCGAGATGAGGCAAGCGGGGCTCAGGGCACCGCTCAGGAGAATCACTGGTCCGATCTACGGCAAGCTCGGAGGCCCGCGCAGCCGGGCCGACTACATCACGTCGCCAGAGATCCCGCACAGCCTGATCGCCGCGCCAACGGGCTCGGGCAAGGGCGTGGGCGTCGTTATCCCCACGCTCCTGACCTATCCGGGCTCAGTCTTTTGTCTCGACGTGAAGGGCGAGAACTTCGCCAAGACGGCGCGCCGCCGCGCTTCCATCGGGGACAAGGTCTACAAGTTCGCGCCCTATGACCCGGAGGGCCGGACGCATCGCTACAACCCCCTCGACGACGTGGCGGCCGCGCACCCTCGGCGCCGCTTCACCGAGGCCCGGCGTCTCGCCGCCTCCCTGATCGTCGCCCACGGCAACGGGCAGGGATTCCTCGATGGCGCCCGCGAGCTCTTCGCGGCGACGGCGCTGCTGGCGATCGAGCGGGGTACGCCCACCATCGGGGCGATCTTCGACGCCCTCTCGCAGCCCGGGGAGGCGTTCAAGGTTCTGAGGGAGCTTGGGGACGAGGCGAAGTCCGAGGAAGCCAGGAAGATCTTCTACAAGATGTCGGGCATGGAATCCCGCATCCTCAGCTCATACCTCTCCGTCCTTGCCGATGGTGGCCTGAGCCTATGGGCTGATCCGGCCGTGAGAGACGCGACGGCGATGTCGGATTTCTCCATCCACACCTTGCGCAGCACGCCTGCTTCGATCTTCATCGTCGTCGCGCCGAATGATCTCGTCCCCCTGGCGCCGCTGATCCGGCTGATGTTCCAGCAGACCATCGCCATCCTGCAGCGTGCCGAGCCGAAGCAGGAGAAGGGCGAGACGTTCCCAGTCCTGTTCCTCCTCGACGAGTTCGTGTCGCTCGGCCGCATGGACGTCCTCTCTTCAGCGATCACGACGCTCCGGAGCTACGGCGGGCGCGTGATGATCGTGGTGCAGACCATCGCCTCCCTGCGCGACCTCTACGGCAAGGAGGGGGCGGCAACCTTCCTCGCCAACTGCCGGATGCAGCTCTTCATGGCCCCGGCGGACGAGGAGACGCCGACCTACATCAGCAACGCCGTCGGCGACTACACCCGCACGCTGCGCTCGAAGTCCTGGAAGAGTAGCGAGTTCGCCACCAGCATCCAGGAGCGGGTCGATGCCGCCCGCCTGATGCGGCCCGAGCAGGTGAGGATGCTCGGCGGGGCCCGCATTGTCGCGCTGCTGCAGAACATGTACCCCATCCTCGCGCATCGGGTGACGTACTACGAGGACCGCGAGCTGAAGCGCATCTTCGAGGCTCAAATAGGGGATCTGCCGGAGCCGCCGTCGCACTTCGACGAAAGTTCTCCGGAGCAGGACGAAGCCAGTCCCGACCCGCAGAGCCTTCCCGATAAAGGCGCAGAAGCCGTCGAGAGTGCGAGGAGGGGCCAGAAGGAGTCAGCCTCGCCTTCATCCAGGTCGACAGACGACATGGACGACGCAACGGAACGCGAGGTTTATTCGGGTCTCGGGGAGGTGGCGGCGGACCAGGCCGTCGTCCTCGGCGAGATTGCGAAGGAGCTTGCCGAGGCCGCGAGGAGAAACCGAGAGCGGTTCGCCGTCAGATCGCAGGAGGCCGACGAACGACCAGTGGAGAGTGAAACCTGCTCGGCGGAAGGGGCCGGCGCCAGGAAGAAGAGCCATGACGAGGCCGCACTCCCCACGGAGCCGCCCGCCGACCACGAACTCGATCTCTCCGAGGTGCTCCGCGATGCTCAGCGGGCGAACCGGGTTCGGTCGGAAGTATGAGCTTCAGCGCGGCGGATGCTGCGATGCCAGGCGCCAGGGCCAAGAGCGAAGATACCGAGCAGGGGAACTGGGCCCGCCTAGAGGCGGGCGATCACCGCTTGCAAAATGCACCAGTAATGGTACATCCATGGCAGGTGATCTGAAGCGTCTGCCTGCCCGGTTCTTCCGGTCAGAAGCGGGAAGCGAGCCAGTCCGGGACTGGCTGCTTTCGCTTTCGGCCCCCGACCGCAAGGCAGTCGGTGATGACATCCGGACGGCGGAATTCGGTTGGCCGGTCGGGATGCCGCTCTGCCGGAAGATCGCCGGCCGGAAGGGACTGTGGGAGATCAGGACGAACCTTCAGGACGGACGGATCGCACGGGTGTTCTTCTGCGCCCATGAAGGCAGCATGGTGCTTCTGCATGGCTTCATGAAGAAAACGCAGAAGACCCCGCCAAACGAACTCGAGACGGCCGCGCGGCGCATGAAAGGACTAAGGTGATGAGCGACGAGAAAGAACTGGGGACCGCAGGCTCCTCTTTCGAGGACTACCTGGCTGCGCAGGGCACGCTCGAGGAGACCACCACGCAGGCGGTCAAGCGCGTATTGGCGCATCAGCTCGTGGTCGCCATGAAGGAGCAGAAGATTAGCAAGGTGGAGATGGCACGGCGGCTGCATACCAGCCGCTCGCAGCTCGACCGGCTGCTCGACCCACGCAACGACAGCGTGACGCTCGGCACCCTCTCCCGCGCCGCGCAGGTTGTCGGGCGTTCTCTGAACGTCGAGCTGCGCTGACCGCCGCCCGTCATGAGCGAAGACACCAGCTGGCATTGGCAGCTCGACCTAAAGCTGCGGACCTGTCAGGGGAATGCCTTTCAGACCTTCATCGGCGATCTGATGGAAGCCCGCTTTGGCGACGACTTTGTCCGTGTGAAGCCCTACGGATCGCTTGGCGACAAGGGTTGCGACGGCTACCGGCAGTCGGACGGTGCCGTCTTTGCCTGCTACGGCGCACAGAACGGAGCAGCCGGCTCTGTCTCTCAGCTTCTGGGCAAGATGGACGACGATCTCTCCAAGGCCAAAGAGCACCTGGGCACGCTCATGAAGAGCTGGCACATGACCCACAACGTCGTCGAGGGCCTGCCGGTTGAGGCGGTCATGAAGCACAAGAGTATTTCCGACGCCAATCCTGAGCTTCCGGTGTTTCTTTTCGGTCCACCGAAGATCAGAGAACTTATGGGCCAACTCTCCGAAGCGGACCGGACGAGATTCATCGGACCGGTCGCCCGAAACAGCGACTATCAGCACCTTCAACTCGGCGAGGTGCGGGACCTGGTCACCGCCCTCATCGTTGCCGTCGATTCTACGGATCTTCCGCCCGGTGATATCGTGCCGGTCTCACCGGAGAAGCTCGACTTCAATAATTTATCCGGCTCTTCCCGGCAGCTCCTGCGTGCTGGACGGATCAACGCTTCGCATATCGGGACCTACTTCAACGCGCATCCCGACCCAATGCGCGGCGAAACCGTCGCCGGCGTGTTCAGAAACCGCTACGCCGAACTCAGAGCGCAGGCGCTTGCGCCCGACACCATCCTGTCGGAGCTGTACCGCTTTATCGCGGGACCGGGTGACGTTCCTATTCCGCGCCATGTGGCGGCTACTAGCCTTCTTTCCTACCTGTTCGAGAGCTGCGACATCTTCGAGAACGCTGCCGCCGCGGAGGCCGCGGAATGATCCTGCCCGCCAAACATCTGCCCCCCGAGCGGTGCATCTCCGGGATCGGGGCGGTCATCATTGCGCAGCTGGATGAGGCCCAAAGCGTCTCGGAAACCTGGGTGCGGACGTCTCGGGCTTTCGGCGGGCAACCCATCACCTTTGACTGGTTTGTTCTGGCGTTGTCGTGGCTCTATGCGGCCAAGGCCATCGACTATGACAACAGGGGCTTGCTCACTCGGGAAGCCCGGCCGTGATACTTTCGGTCACGAGCTCGTTGCCGAAGTTCAAAAGCCTCACCTTTCACGAGGGGCTGAATATCTTGCTGGCCGACACCACAGATGCGGCAGCCGCTGGCAACACACGCAACAGCGCCGGCAAAACGAGCTTTGTGCAGATCGTTGACTTCCTGTTGGGATCGTCGGCGGGAACTGACTCGCTGTTTCGCTCGGCGGAGTTGGTGGAGGTCGAATTCACAGGCGTTTTTCAGGTCCGCGATCGGCGGGTGACTGTCACCCGGTCCGGCAAAGAGCACGGGAAGCTTTTCCTGCAGGGAGAGCATGGGCTGCCGGACGATCTGGTGAAAACAGATAAGGAGACGGAGCGGCCGTATTTGTCCAACAGCGACTGGTGCAGATATCTGGGCCATGCGTGGTTCGGCCTGCCCGCGGAGAAAAAGGCCGGGGACTTCGGCAGGAAAAACGCGCCGACCTTCCGCCCGATGATGAAGTACTTTCTGCGTCTCGACAGTGACGGCGGCTTCAATCACCCGGAGAGGAACTCCGAGACTCAGCAGAGATCGTCCTATCAGGTCTGCCTGTCATACATGTTCGGCCTCGAGTGGCGGATCGCGCGCGAGCTGCAGGATGTGCGCGACAAGGAGAAGACGTTGGAGGCCCTGCGGAGAGCAGCGAGCACCTCAACCGTTTCAGAGGTAGTGGGAACCGTCGCACAGCTGCGGCCACAGCTCGCGCTGGCGGAACGCAGAGCGCGCGCCAAGCGTGAAGAGATAAACAATTTCGAGGTCATGGAGACGTATCGGGATACCGCCGAACAGGCCTCCCGGCTTCGCGTCAGATTGCAGGACATCACCCGTCAACAGGTGACGCTGAGGGAAACACTGGGATTTCTGCAGCAGGCGCTTGAGGCGGAGCGACCCGCCTATATGGTCGATGTCGCCGCCATGTACCACGCCAGCGGGGTAGAGCTGCCGGATGTGGCGCTGCGCAGGTTCGAGGATGTTGAGGCTTTCCAGCGTTCGGTGACCGCCAATAGGCGCATTCATCTGCAGTCCGAGATCGAGCAGACACAGCGCGAGATCAGCATATCAGAAGATGATCTGCAGGAGGCAAGCAGGCAGCGTCGTGAGCTCCTCACATCGCTTGAGGGCAAGGGTGCCTTCGAGGACCTGGTTGCGTTGCAGAGGGAATCAGCGGCTCTTGAGGCGGAACTCGCTGTTCTCAGACAGAAATACGAGGCGGCGGAAGCGCTCGAGAGCAGCAAGGCGGAGCTGAAGGTGGGTCGTATCGAGATACAGAGACGGCTTCAGGCCGACTATGCCACGCACCGCGCACGGCTTGATGATCTTATCGTGCGCATCGCCGAACTTATCGGAGAGCTGTACATCAACAGGGAGGGATACTTTGAGGTCAGCGCCACCGATAACGGCCCTGAATTCTCGATCCGTATAGAGGGCGACCGCGGGACTGGCATCCGCAGCATGGAAATCTTCTGCATGGATATCGCGCTATATGAGAGTGTGCGCGATAGGTTCGGCGGTCCTCAGTTTCTGATCCACGATAGTCATCTTTTCGACGGCGTTGATGCCCGGCAGATCTCCGCCGCTCTGCAGATCGGCCGGAGATCCGTCGGAACAGAAGGCCAGTACATCGTCACCATGAATTCTGATATTTACGAGACTCTTCCGTTTCCGAAAGACTTCGAGACTGCGAACATCGTTCTGCCGACAAGACTCTCTGATGATAAAGAAGACAGCGGGCTGTTCGGCTTCAGGTTCGGTTAGCCGCTGCTGGCGCAATGCAAGCGCAGCATGATCGCCGGCGTCATACGGTCGGTTCATCCCGCCAAAGCCGGCATCCAGACCTCCAGCACGCCGCGCCGTCCCTCGCGTCGTCCGACCTGCACGACGAGGTCGACCGTCGCCCGGGCGTAGTCGATCACGTCCGCGCGGGTCTGGTTCAGGCCGGCCCGCAGGACCATCATCGCCATACGCTCGAGGGCGAGGACGGGGCTATCGGCGTGGATCGTGCTGATCGAGCCCGGATGGCCGGTGTTGATCGCCTCGAGGAAGTTGAACGCCTCCGAGCCCCGTATCTCGCCCAGGATCAGCCGGTCGGGCCGCATCCTGAGCGCACTCTCCAGGAGCCGCGCCGGTGTGCGTTCGGAATCGGTGCGGCGATCCGCGACGAGCGCCACGCTGTTCGCGTGTGGCAGATGCAGCTCCGGCGCGTCCTCGATCGTCACCATCCGTTCTTCAGGATGGGTGAGCGAGAGGACCGCGCGCGCGAGCGTCGTCTTGCCCGAAGACGTGCCGCCCGAGATCAGCAGGTTGAGCCGGGCGTCCACGGCCTGCCGGAACAGCTCGGGAAGTTTCCCCGCCTTCGCCAGCCCGGCGAGCGTGGTGAGGCGCGCGCGACGCTCGCCCTCGATGTTGATTTCCCGGCCCGCGACAAAGCCGATCTCGTCCACGTCGAGGATGCGCGAGACGTACTTGCGGATCGAGACAGAGACGCCGGCTTCGATAGCCGGCGGCACGATGACCTGAACCCGCATCGACTGCCCGAAGACGCGTACGCGCCCGGAGACGATGGGGTGCTTCGGCCCGAGCTGGTTGCCCGACTCGCCGGCCAGGTGCGTGCCGAGCATCCTGAGCCGGGCAGCCGGCATGGCGCCGTCCCAGCGGGTCATGTGCAGTGCGGTGGCATGCTCCACCCACACCTGGCCGTCGGGGTTGATCGCGACCTCGTTCACGTCGTCCGACGCGAGGAGCTGGCGGAGCGGGCCGAGTCCCTGCTCGGCATGGCTCGCGGGAACGTCGATGACGCTCAAAACACCAGGTCCCGGTTTACGAAGACCGTGATTGCGGTGCCCTGCTCGACGTAGATCACCGGCGGGGCGGAGAGATAGTCGCCCATGACGCCCTGCGCCGAAGTCTCCAGATCGCCTCCGAGGTCCTCGGCAACATCCTGGCCGGTCGCGCCGGTCTCCGAGGGCACTACGACCTCCGGCGCTGTGCCGATCAGCGAAATCAGCGCGGCTGAGCCGAAGCGCTGGCGGAAGCGGCCGTCGACGAAGCCTTCCTGACCGGACCGGCCGAGCGTGTCGGCGCCGTAGCCGCCGATCTCGACGCTGACGCCATCGGGCGTGACCGCGCGGCTCCAGGCAAGCTGCACCCGGCCCTGCACCACCGAGACGTCCGAGTTGTAGCTGCCGAGCAGTCTGGTGCCGCGCGGCAGGAGCACGGTCGAGCCGTCATAGGACCAGACGTCGTCGCTGATGACGGCCCGTATCACGCCGGGAAGCTCGGTCGAGATCGCAGTCTCAAGCGTTGCCCGAAGCACCGTGCCTTGCACGACCGTCCGGTCCGGCGCGGCGATCGCGGTGGCCCGCACCCTATCGTAGCTTTGCGTGCTGGCCGAGGCGATGAATGCCTCGTTGCCCGTCAGCTGGCGGCGCGCACCGCTGCCGCCAGCGCCTTGCGGCTCGCCGGTGATGGAGCCCCCGGCGTCGAGCACGATGCCGTCGGACATGATCTGCGCCTCGCGGATCTCCGCGCGTCGGGCGCGTTCCTCCTCGAGCCGCCGCCGCGCTTCGGCCTCCGCCTCGCTCTCGCCCAGGTCCGCGATGCCCGCGGTGACCGGACGCGCCGCGAGGGCGTCCTGCAGCTCGCGCTGGTGGCGTTCCTCGAGGCTCGCGCGCTCGCGGTCGAACTGCTCCTGCAGCGTCGCCGCCTGCTCGGCGAGAAGCGCCCGCAGCTCCTCGGCGCTCTGCCCCTTCGCGGCGCGCAGCGCCTCGATCTCGCGCTCGAGCGCGGCAATGCGGTCCGGATCGGCATCGTCCTCCGCGGGCGGCAGCACGATCGTCGGGTCGGTCGTCACCACCTCCACCGGCTCGGTCGTCGGTTCGAACATGAGGTCGGAAGCAGGCGTGGACGGCTCCTGCATGTCCTCCGACTCCGAGGCGCCCGCGGTGAAGAGGCGCTTCACCTCGCCAGGCGCAAGGATCAGAACGGCGACGGCGGCGAAGGCAACGAGGAGAAGGGCGCCCGTCAGCATCCGCACGACCGGGTTGGCCGAGCGGCCTTCGAGACGCGCCCGGCGCTGGCTGACCGGATCGATGTGGCGGGATCCCGTGTCGGTCTGATCGCTCATTTGAACACACCTCCCCCTTGGAGCGGTGTGGCGCTCCGGCCCCCGCGGACTGCGCGCACCACGCGCCCATGCGCGATGCAGAGCTCCTCGTCGCCGATCCTGAGCGTCCAGCGCTCAGAGACCCTGTCGACCACACTCGCGTTCTCGTCATGCGTGACGTTGACGACGCTCTCCCGACCGCTGGCGTCGGCGGCAAAGATCGCCGGCCGGCGCGCGCCTTCGGGGAACACGAAGAAGGTCTGCCGCCCGTCGTCGTAGACCTGGATCGGCCGGATCGAGGCGGCCTTGCCGGCCGCATGGTAGTCGTAGTCCCGCGGACGGAGCGCGCGCTCCGCCGCCTTGCGCCGGCGCGCGGCCTCCTCCTCGGGATAGGTGAAGCTCACCCGGTAGTTCAGGTTCGGCGAGCCGACCTGGCCCTGCCGCGCGCGGAGTTCGAAGGTGTAGGCGCGGCGGTCGGTGTAGACCGTCATGTTGGTGTAGGCGCCGTCGATCAGCGGCTTGATCGAGAGCACATCGCCGCGGTTGAGGCGGACGATCTGCCAGCTCTCGCTGTCGCCGACCTGCACCGACTCGATGTTCTCGCCCGCGGCGAACTCGATCGCGGTGATGAAGCGGAGGTAGGTGTCGAGACGGTAGACCTCGTGCTCGTCGTAGACGTAGCTGCGGATGCGCGGGTCCTCGGGGAAGGGCCGGGGCTTCGTCTCGGCCGCGGCGGTCGTGACGGAGGCGAGCAGCGCCAGGGCGAAGACGGCAGGGGCGGGACGCATCTCAGTTCTCCCTCGGTGCCAGGGTTTCGGCGTCGACGCGGTAGCCGGTCACGGTGAAACCCAGAGGGTTGTGCCAGACCTGCTCGAGGTTGCGCTCGATGCGGGGCCGGAACTCGAAGCCGACGGTCGCCACGAAGTCGCGCTCGACGGGCTCGAGGCCGGGGCGCTCCATGCGGCGGGTGAAGCGCACCTGGGCGGTGTCCGCGTCGAGCACCGAGACCGACCGCACCCGGACGGTGATCAGCGTGTCGCGGCCGTAGAGGTCGGGCGGGTAGGTCTCCGCGCCCGAGGTCCAGAGGGTGCGCAACGAGTCCTGCGCCTGGCCTTCGGACATGGCGTTGACGCGTGGGATGCGCTCGGCATTGTCGGTCGCGTCGTAGGTTTCGCGGTCGGTGATGTAGCGCACGAGCTCCGCCTCACGCACGGCCTCCTGATCGGTGAGGTTGGTCGGGCGCACGGCCACGACCTGCTCGGCCTCGCCGGTGGTGCGGTCGACCATGACCACGTAGGGCCTGACCTCCTTGAGCGGCAGGATCGCGGCGAGGGTTCCGATCGCGCCGAGGGCGACGACGAGGCTCGAGCCGGCGAGCCAGCCGAAGAGCGTGCGCTGGCGGCGCAGCGAGAAGAACACCTCGTCCTCGAAAGCGGCGGCCGCGGTTGGACGATGCTGGGCCATTCAGGCGGACTCCTTCTTCTTCCGCGGTCGTGGGATCGCGGCGCACATGGTCGGTGGCTCTGGCTCTAGTCGGCTTTGCGCGGTCGCATCGTCGGTGCGGCAGTCGGCGTCTCGGCGGCGGCGGGCGAAGTTGTCGTACGTCGCGTGGCGCGGGTGGTGGCATTCTCGCGCGCCTGCACCCGCTGTCCGGCATTGGCGGCGGCGAAGCGGTCGAACGCGCCTGCCTGCTCGCCGCGCTCCGCCGAGTGGCGGGCGTGCTTCATCGCGAAGCGCTTTCGCGCCCCGTAGGAGGCCTGGAGGTCGGCAATCATCGCGTGGCTCGCGGACTGACCCGTGCCGCTCGCGGCGCGGGCGGCGCCGACCGCGGAGATCGCCGCCGCGACATGCGGCGCTGCGAGCTTACTGACGCCGCCCGCCACCGAGGCGCCGGCGCCTGCGCCGCCCCGCGCCATCGCGACCCCGTTCGCCGTAGCGACGATGGTGCCGGCAAGGCCATTCACGAGCGTCGGCACCTGGATCATCAGAAAGATGGCTGCGGCCCCGACGATGATGAAGCCAGCGGCACCGGAGAGCTCAGTCGCGTTGGCAGCCTGTGAGGTCATGTTCGAGCCGATGCCGATGATGGCGCCCATCACCCCGGCGAGGACGAGCGGGATCAGGGCGAAGCCGAGCGTGAAACGGACCCAGCTTTCGAAGAGGTTGCCGGTCGCCTTGAACATCAGCGTCGGGATGAAGACCGGCGCGAGCGAGACCGCCATGGCGAGGCCGACCTTGGCGAGCGAGGAGATGATGATGGCCGCCACCGCCATCAGGCCGCCGATGATCCAGACAACGACAGAGGTCATGCTGATCGTGAAGAAGCCAGATTCGTCCGCGAGCTTGTCGGAGAAGGCGAAGAGCTCGCTGATCATCAGGTCGAAGGCGACGTTGAGGTTCGGAGCCATGGTCGCACCCATGAGTTCCGCGCCGATCGCGCCCGGCGTGTTGGTGAGGATGTCGTAGATCGGCTGGAACTGTGCCCAGCTCGTCGCAACAGCGGTGACGATCACGTAGCGCACGCCCCAGCGCATGTACTCGCTCACCCGGATCGGCACCCATTGCAGCAGGGTGTTAAGGGCGATGAAGATTAGCCCCACAAGACCCATGAGCTGCAGCGTGGTGGCGATCGGCCCAGCGACGGTCGCGAAAACAGACTCCGCGTATCCGGCTATGGCAGCGTCTAGCTTTGCGAGTGTATCTTGAACGAAAGTAGCCACGCGATTGAGCTCCGGTCTACTCGACAGCGCCGACGCTGCGGCAGTAGTTTAGTGCTGCCCCGTATCCATCGTCGGCAGTCTGTAGCTCGAGGTAGTGGGGTCGCAGCTCGGTGTTCGACATGCCGAAGAACTCGTCGGGGACCATGGCCTCGATCGCGTCCCAGTCGCGCCGGTCGTCGAGGCAACTGATTTCGTAGGGCTCGCCGGTGGCGAACGCTTCGCATTGCTGCCGGATATGTGTGGCGTCCCATCGATCGCGGTACTCTTCCAGGATGCGTTGGATGCCAAGGTTCGGTGCCCGAGCAGCGATCTCGTCCTGATCGAGATCCATCTGATCTTCGCAGTGCCAAGACCGCTCAGCTGCCAGGGCACCCGCGCCGGGGGTCACAGCCAGCACAGTCGCTAAGATCGTCACTCGTCTCATCCGTCATCTCCTGCTCGCATAAATGTGCGCTGCGCCGCCCGGTCGCGGGCGTCCGAGAGCGCGTCGGTGCCGACGACGTTGGCCGTCGCCGCCTGGATGCGCAGGCTCTCATTGAGGAGCACAGCGACCTCGGCCAACATCCGCGTGTTGTAGTCGACGCTCGCCTTGAGATCGACGTTGTCGTCGATTTTCCCGATCAGCGTGTTGACCCGCTCCATTGAGGCGTTCGCCCGGGCATAGGTGTCCTCGGCCGTTGCCACCGCCGCCATGCCCGATCCGGCCTGGGTGGCGAGCGCCCGGTCCTGCGGCAAGGACGAGGACAGGAAGGTGTTGACGTCGGCAAGGCCGAAGGTGGTCTTCAGCTCGTCTATGCGGCCGGTAATCGCGCCGGCGTTGCCGGGAATGGCGACACCCGTCATCGCGCCGTCCATGATCGCGGAGAGGCTATCGGCCGCCCGGCGCTCCGCCTGCTCGGCAGGACCATTCAGGATGCCGCCGATCCCCTTCGGCCCGGTGATGCTCTCGAGCTGGCTGCGCAGGTTGTCGAGCTGCGCGATCTGGTTCTCGTAGTCCCGCCGCATCTGCTCGAGCTGCTGGATATACTGCGCGATCGCGGTCGTATCGATCACCGGCACGCCCTGGGCGAACGCGGCGGGGGCAAGCCCTAGGGTCAGGGACAACGCGAGCGCCGTCCGGCTGGGCATGCGGATCATACCACCGCCTCCTCGGTGTTGATGGGTTGCCAGTCGCACGCGCAGGGCGACGTGCGGTCGGTGTACGTGGCGCAGCCGCCGAGAAGAGCGACAAGCGCCAGCGCCAGTCCGAGCCTGCGGTTCATCCAGCCTCCTTCCATTCGGGCGCGTCGCCACGCCACTCCGCCTTCGCGCGGTCGTCGCCGGCCAGGACGCCGAGCAGCGGGCCGAGCGCGCTGAGGTCGAGATCGACGATCGCGCTTGCGTCGCCACTCCGGACGAGCGCCAGGCGGCTGCCGGCGGGCGACATGGACGCGAACGCGGCCTCGGCGTCGGTGAGCCCAAGCGGCGCCAGCTCGGCATCCGAGTTCCGCGCATTCGGAAACAGGATCTGCGTGGCGACGCTTTCGAGGATCGAGCCCCCGGCGCGGCTCTCGGTGATATGGCTCACGCGCTGGGTCAGCATGACGACCGCGACGTTCTTCTTGCGCATCGTCAGCATCCAGTCCTTGAGGCGGGCCTCGAAGTACGGGTCGTCGAGGAGCTTCCACGCCTCGTCGAGGACGAGGAGCGTCGGCCGGCCGTCCTCGACGGTGCGCTCGACACGGCGAAAGACGTAGGAGAGCCACGCCGTCCGCACCGCCGGGCTGTCGAAGATTTCGGTCAGGTCGAAGGCCGTGATCGCATTGGCGAAGCGCAGCGGGTCCTCGCCAGCCCCCGAGAACAGCCAGCCGTACTGACCCTCCGCATCCCACTGCGCCATCCGCGTGTAGAGATCGCTGTCGTCGTCGAGGGCAACGAGCTGCGCCCGGAAGTGCGCAAGCGTCTGCAGGCTGGGTGCGGCATCGGCATTGGCCTGCGCCGCATGGGCCAGCGCCTCGGCCTGGACGGCGGAGAGAGCGCCGGCATCGCCGCCAAGGAGCGCGCCGAGCCAATCGGTGAGCCAGGCCGTTCCGCGGGCGTCGGCCTCGGCGCGAAACGGGTTGAAGCCCGTCCGCTCACCCATGTGGACGGCGGAATAGCTGCCGCCGAATGCCCGGATCGCCGGCTCGAGTCCGCGATCCTTGTCGAAAGCGATGATCCGTGGCTCGACCCGCTGCGCCTGGGCGAGCAGGAAGGCCGTGCCGATCGTCTTGCCCGAGCCGGTGCGGCCGATGACAAGCGTGTGGCCGACCGTGCGTTCTCCCGGAGCGCCGGGCAGGTGGAAGTTGAAGCGATAGGGTTCGCCCGAGACCGTGGGCAGCGTGGTGATCGGCGCGTCCCAGGGCTCGGTGCCCGGCTCGAGGCCCCGGTCGCTCGCATGCAGTGCAGCGAAGTCGGCAAAGCAGGCCGACGAGATCATCGCCGCACGGGCCCGGTAG
The DNA here is from genome assembly GCF_016918935.1 of Roseitranquillus sediminis. Taxonomy (GTDB): domain Bacteria; phylum Pseudomonadota; class Alphaproteobacteria; order Rhodobacterales; family Rhodobacteraceae; genus Roseitranquillus; species Roseitranquillus sediminis. The sequence continues at coordinate 27,994 of NZ_JAFFOB010000016.1, read as the reverse complement.
GCGAAGTTCCCTGGATGCTGCGCGAAATACGCCGTGCGCGCACCGATGTCCTCGCGGACCGCGACGCCGCCCGACCGCTGCACCTGCGTTCGGATCTCCGCCGCGAGCGCGTCGAGCTCGGCCTCGCTCTTCGCCACCACCATGGCCGTCGCCTGGTGGTGACCGAAGCTGATCCGTCCGGAGGCGAGGTCGTCGGCGGCCTGGACGAGATCGGCTTGCGCCGAGCGCGCCGCGTCGTCGGCGGCGCTCATCTGCCGGCTCGTCCGCTGCACGCGGGCGAGTGCCGGCACGAGCTCGATCGGGGTGAAGGAGTGCGTCACGACCATGTCGGCCGGCAGGTCGAGCCGGTCGAGGAAGCCGGGTGCGGTCTCCGTCGGGTACTTCTTGAGCGAGAACAGAGCGCCGAAGCGCATGTCGGCGGAGTCGAGGCCGAAGACGATGAAGGTCTCGCCGCGGAAATCCACCCGGCTGTCGGCGAGGAGGTTGGAGAGGGGCGTGAAGAATGCGCCTGGCGTCAGCGGCGCGTACTTGCCCGAGAGAGCCATGCGCAGCATCCCGAGCCAGCGGCCGTCGGTAAGGGTCAGGCGCTCCGGCCGCGTCGCCGCGAGCGCCTGCATGAGGTTGTCCATGACCTCGTTCAGCCGCGCTACACGGCGGTCGCGCTCGCGGTGGAGGTCCCGCTTTGAGCCGCCCGTGAGCTTCGTCCAGAGCCCGGTGAGGCGCGGCGGGCGAATGATCACGGTGACCATCGAGGCCCGGTCGCGCAGGCCGCTCTCGCGCAACGTGGCCTGCCACGTCCGGTCGATCTGCGCCGCGAAGCCGGTGCCCTCGACCGGCAGCATGGCGGGCTCGGTTCCGTGGGAGAGGCGATGGACGTAGAACGCGACATCCGCCGCGGCCTGGGCAATCGTGGCGGACATGGCGCGGGCGACGTCATCGACCAGCACCCGGTCGGCTGTCTGCGCCTCGACGCCGCGGACGATGAACGAAGCCATCACGTCGCCGTCGCGGAGCATCAGCACGTGGTCGCTGACGGCCGAAAGGTACGGGAGATGGGCGGCGAGCATGTGCTCGCGGGTGAGTCCCGCGGGCTCGACCGCCCTGCGGCCGAGACCTCGCTTCGTCTCAAGCACGGTAGACGATCCCGTGACCCCTGAACCAGCTCGGCGGTGGCGGGGTTCTGGAGAGCGCAACGAAGATCACGTCGATCAGCCGCGCATCGTGGGCCGCGAGCGCTCGCAGGGCGGCGTAGCCGATGATGGCGCTCGCCACGAACCAGAGCGCCGATAGCGTTGCGATGAAGCCGCCGACGACCAGCCCGAACAGCACCACAACGTAGGTCATGGGAAGGCCCGCGATGGAGACGGGCCTCGTGAGGGCCAGGAAGCACGGATTGCGCATCAGGCGATGCCGCCCAGGATGGTGCCGGCGCCGTAGAGGATGACGAGTCCGAGGCAGATCGAGAGGGCGAAGCCCCAGTTCATCCGCCCGGTGAGGAACATCAGGCCCACCCCAGCCAGCGCGACCAGACCGATGGCGCGGCCGGTGGTGCCGGTGAGCGCGGTGCCGAGCGTCGTGAAGAAGGTGTTGACCGGCGAGAGGTCCTGCGCGAGCGCCGGGGTCGCAAGGACGGCGAGCGCCAGCGCCATCAGGGCGGTGCGCCGTGCGGGATAGGTCAGTATTGCCATACCGAGGAGGTCCTTTGCTTGAGGGCAGGGAAGGGGACTGCGACCGGGACGACGCCCGCGGCCTCAGGGGCGGGCCTGACGCCAACGGCGGACGCGATTTTAGCGACGTAGGCTTGCGTCTCGCGGAAGGGGGGCACACCGCCGTACTCCACCACCCGGTGCGGGCCGGCGTTGTAGGCGGCGAGCGCGAGATGGACGTCGCCGAAGCGGGCGAGCTGCGTCGTGAGATAGCGCGCGGCGCCATCGAGGTTCTGCGCCGGGTCGAAGGCATCGGTGACGCCGAGCGCGCGGGCGGTGTCCGGCATCAGCTGCCCCAGCCCTTGTGCGCCCTTCGGAGAGACGGCGCGCGGATCGAAGGCGCTCTCGGCACGGATCAGCTCGACGAAAAGCCGGGCGAAGGTCAGCGCGTCGAGGCCGGCGCGGCGCGGGCCGTCGCCGCCGGCGTGGCGCAGGGCGACCTGTTCGGCGAGGTCGCGATAGCGCTTCCTCGATGCAGTCACCGGCGCGGGCGCCGCTGTGGTAGCCGGCCGCTCTGCGGCGGTCGTCGTGGGCGCCCCGTTGACGGAGACCCGGCCTCCCGGCCCATACTCGTAGACGGTCGCCTGAACGGATGCGGACGCCAGCGCGCCGGCAAGGCCCAGCGTCAGGATCATGGCAGAGAAACGCATCACCACGGTATCACGCGCGCCATCGCCGGCGTCAGGACGAAGACCGCCAGGAGCGTCAGCGCCGGGGGTACAGCGAGCGGCGTGACGAAGGCCGCGAGGAGGATCGTCAGGATCGTCCCGATGAACGTGAGCGGCACCCGCCGGACGAGGTATCCTCCGAGCAGAAACGTCAATGGCAGGAAACTCAGCCAGAGAAGCGCCCAACCGAGCGTCCAGGATCCCCACGGAACCGCGTGGAGATGGCTGAAGGCGATGGTCGCCCCGAAGTAGGGGACGAGTGCGACGTGGGCGGCGCGCACCTCGGGCGAGCTTTGGCGGTCCGGTGCTCCTGTCGTGCCGCCGCCGCTCCAGCGTCGACGGTGCTCCGCGATCGAGACGACGTTCGAGCGCGTCGCGGCGCTCGCGTCGCTATTCCTGGTCGACTGCGGCGTCAGCACCGAGCGAAAGGACGGGAACCACGACCTCGGTCGCGTCCGGGTAATGGCCCTGGTGGTCACTGATGAGGGCGTTCGCCACCTTGAGCCGCTTCGGCTCGCCGGTCCTTGCGATGTAGACCTGCATTGCGGTCCAATCCGGCCGGCGGACGTAGACGGTCCACTCGAGCTTTCCGCCGACGTCGATCGGCTTGTAGAGCAGATCGGCGCTGCCGACCTGCCCCAAATTCGGCATCCGGCGCAGATTTGCCGGTAGCGAGGCAGTGGAACGTACAAATCGCGTTCGCCATCCTTCGGGCTCATCGCATCGATGCGATAGGCGCTCTTGGCCTTGCTCATCGCCTGAAAGACCGCGCCCAGTCTGCATCGCTGATGCCGGGCCGGGCGAGGGCGTGATGACCCGCATGGCGCGCCGCGGCGGCGCCGATGACGGCGAGAAATTCGGCGCCCGGAAGGGGCCGGCGGCTACTTCTTTGCGAGCTTCCCGTCGCCTCCTGGCGGTGGACTGTCCACGCCGCCGAGGTCCGGATCGTCCCGTCCGCTCGGAACACCATCGCGTCGGACGTCGCGGGTCTCGATGGAAAAGTCGTCAAACAGGCACAGCGCGCGACCGTCGCCGAATTCGTGGTGATGCGCGACGAGCCCCGGCCAGAGCAGGAAGTAGCGCGGCTCCGCCCCCTTGAAGCTGCTGACCCGGCTCGCCACCAGCACGCATTCCTCGCCGTCCGGCAGGACATAGATGCAGCGATATCGAGGCGGCCTGCGGCCATAGCTGGCGCGCTCCATGAGCTCGTACCGCACCCGGAAGTCGACGCCCTTGGCTCGAAGGTCCTTGACGCCTTCCACCGTGATCAAGGACAGCGCCTTCTTCCGTTTCGGCACGAATGTCTCCTCCGCCAATGGAAGGAGACTTCCCGCGAAGTTCATCGCGCCTCAAGCACGTTGCTGTCAATATACTATTTTACACGCTGCAACTATCCGCGCAAAATGAGTCGCAGACTGGACGCGCATGATGGCATCTGTATTCTGTCGCGCATCGGTTGTGCCTCATGGAGACTGCCAGTGTCCCTCCGCAGAACCCGCCTTGCCGCCTCGGTAGCGACGACAGTCGCCCTGCCGCGGTACGCGCTTCTCCCAGTGACTGCGCCATCCTGCTCTGTCTCGCCGAAGGCTGGCCGCCCGTCGCCGAATGCATCGCGGCGGAGGCCGAGGTCATCCGACGGATCACCCCCTGGCGGATCGAGCCGCCGCTGCAGCTCTGGCGCCGCCGCATGAGAGAGCGGCAAACAGACCGGAGCGGCGAGACCCGCAGCAGGGATGCGACGCATGTCGATTCCTGTGACGACAGCGGACCGTTCGGCTGGCGCGACACTGACAGCACGGTTCTACCCGATTGGGCACCGCAGCGGCGCGGCTGCGCAGCGAGCGGCAATCGTCTCGTACGCGTGGTCGCAGTGAGATGGCAGGCCCACGACGGCACCACCGGCCACGAGGTCATCCAATACTAGAGCGGGACAAGCGCAGGCAGCGACGCCCGACCGCAAGCAGAAGAGGAGGCAGAACCCCCGGAAACAAGAACCCCCGCGTGGCGGCGGCCAACACGGGGGGTCTCGAGAAACCTCTCTAGCACTTTGGTTTCTAGGCCTTCCGATGAGCGCAATCAAGCGAAAACGCAGCTGTCTGCGAATGATATCGCTCGGCCTCATCGCCGCCTCGCGTCCGTCAGGAAGTGAGGAGACGTCATGGAAGCCCAACAACAGCACGTACCCGAAGCCCTCGGGAAATGGCAGGCGCTGCGCAGTGTGCGTGCGCTTCACCGCGAGCTCGGCCTGTCCGAGCGCGCCTGCCGCGCCCTCGAGATCATCGCCATGCCGACCCGGGACCAGGATTGGTCGAGCCCGGGCCGAAGCCCGATCTGCTACCGGCGCCAGCGCGCCATGGCCGAGGAGCTCGGCGTGTCTCCGCGCCAGTTCCATAACATTGAGCGCCAGCTTGAGCGCGCTGGCCTCATCGAGCGGCGGCTGACGCGGAACGGCTGGCGCGGCATCGCCGGCGGAAGGGCGCACGCCGGGATCTCAGGCCTGTCGCTTGCCCCGCTGATCCGGAGTGCCGGTGAATTCGCCGCCCGCGTCGCGAAACGTGCAGCCGAGCGCGAAGCATGCGCGGCGATCCGTGTCGAAATCCGTGTCACCTGGGGTCGGCTGGCGCGCCATCTCGTCAGCGATCCGCGAGCGCTCGCGCGGGCGAGTGAAATGCTGGCGCCGCCCAGAACCGAGGCGCTCGCCACCTGGACCCGCGACGCGCTCGATCGCAGGCTCACGGACCTGCAGGCGGCGCTGGCGGAAACGATGCCGACCGCGGATGCGGATGCGATTTCCGATGCGCCGGAAACGGACTTCCGGTGCCATACAAGAAATACAAACAAGCTCGAAAGAGTATCTTGTAGCGCAAGCACTTCACCGCCAATGGTGGATTGCCCCGCCGAGCCGCGCTTCACCTTCGCTCCCGCTGCTCCGAATTCATCGGCGCGGCGCGACGAGGGCGGGCCTGCGAAGCGCTCCACGGCAGCGCTCGCCGTTACGGTCGGCCTACTTCGGCAAATCGCGACACCGGAGCTCGACTTCTATCTCGAGGGCTTGGACTGCCGCAGTATCGCAGACGCCGAACGCGCCACCATGTTCCGCCTTCGCGAGCTGGAAATCAGTACCTCCACCTACGAGGCCGCACGCCGCGAACTGGGCGCCGCTGCCGCCGTGCTCGCGATCGCAGTCATCGACCGCAACAGGTCCCATCCAAAGACACCGGTCCGATATCCCGGTCGCGTTCTGCACGCGATGACCGATCGCTGCCGGCACGGAGCCCTCGATCTTGCCGCGAGCGTCCACGCGATCTTCGGCAGAAGACCTGGGCGCAGGCCCATACAAAGCGGCAGTTCAAGGGAAACTGGGCATTACGATGCAAGCTCGTCCATGCAGCGATAGCGGACGCTCCGCCGCTGCCATGGCCAAAGCCAGAGGTCGTAGACATCGATCGACTGATCGGCGTCGTCGATCCGGTACCGCGTACCGACAACGCGACCCTCCCGGACAAGATGTCCGATGGGTCGCGCGAAGCACCATGAACGTGGTCCTGTCATCTGGCCGACTCCTCTGCGAGGCCGATGTCGGCAGGCACCGATACCACCTCGATTGCATCGCTCTTCTTCCGAGGGCCGCGAGCGTCTGATGAGCAACGCATCCCCTGTCCCACGCCTGCCCGTTGATGGCGGGCGAAATCACGGTAGATTACGAAGTTGCGCGAAACAGAACGAAGCGGAGGTCTGTAACGCCCTGATCAAGAACGGCAAATTCTATGCACCGCCGCCAGCCGACGAGCGCGATTTCAAGGACCTGTTCAAGCGGGCAGCGGCAGCAGGCGTGGGTCGGCCTGTCGACAAGTCCGGTTTTCCTTCGGGCCCGTGGACGCCTGAGCGCCTGGCGGAGGCTATCTCCCAGATCGATGCCAACCGGTCCGGGATCGAGTTGCGGACAGTCCAGCTTTGGTTTCAGGACAACGAGAAGGGCATCAGCTCCGACAACATTCGCTGGCTGGCGAGAATATTCGGATGCGATGACCCGGAAGCGACAGGCGAATGGCAGGCGGAGCTGAGTGCGTCGCAGTCACGGTTGACGGCCAAGCGACGGCAGAGACGCCGAACTTCGGACGGCGTCGCCGGGGGACCGCCTCAAGCCGAACGGCCGGCGCCTTCCGATGAGGGGATGGCACCCCCGGCCGAGACTCCACAACAGCAGGACACAGAGGAGTCCGGGAGAGGATTCAGCATCGCGCAGAGGTCCGAGGCTTTCTTCAGCCGCGGGTCTCTTTTGGACCTGCCCGCCTCCGTCTTTGCGGGCGCCGTCGCACTTCAGTTCTTGTCCTACTTCCTCGGCATCCACAGCGTCACGTACGTGCGCGAGGACGGCGCCATCAAGCAGGTGGGGTTCCTCTGGGCTCCCAACTGGACCCTTCTGTTCATGATCTTCATGCCCCTCTTTCTGGCCTTCGCGGTTGAGCTCCTGGCGTTCTGGAGAGATGAGGGTCGCCCCAGGCTGCTGACCGCCGTCGGCAGCGTCGAGACGGCCGATGGTTGGGCCCGCAAAGTAGAAGCTTCGTCGTACACCTACTGGGCGGTCTTCCTGATCTGCGTCGGTTTCGCTGGTCTCTTCCAGTGGATCAGCGTCAGGTTGATCCCCTTGCTGAGCGGCAACAACGACTATGCGGTCGACTGGGGCTCGCTGACGCTCGTCCAGCCTGACGCCATTTCCATACCACAATCAATCGCGTTTACCGGCGTTGCCTATTTGTACATGTGCCTGTGCTTTTATCTTTTCTTTGCAGGGCTCATCTTGCTCTTCACGGTAGTGCACGACCTCTATGACATCGAGCGACTCTCGGACCACCGCAGTGTAGATTCTCAAGCTCACGCCGCTGAAGTCGGCCACCGGATCATGCGCGGCATCTTTCGATGCACTTTGTCCGGAATTCTGATCGCGATATGCATGAAGCTCCAGGCCTTCTACGTGACGACCGACGACAAGACCATTCTGCACTGGCTGGTCAGCGATGCGCTGACCGTCCTGGCGGGAGCGGATCATGAGACCGATCGGGCCAACTACAGTATGCCGACGCACTACACGAGCCTCCTAACCGCACTGGCGAGCTGTATTCCCTTTCTCTATGGCTCCGTCCGGATACGCCGCGGAGGCCGGTTTTCCTCATCTCATAGAAGGATGACGCTCGCCGTGGCATTACTTGTCGCCGGCTATCTCCTCATCGGCGCGTTTCCGGGCTTCGCGATTTTTCTGGGCGTCGCCGTCCTGATAGGGACTTACGGACTATTCGATCCGGCGTTTTCGGCGCGGTCAGCCAGTGAGCCAGGAGACGATCGAAATGTATCATAAATGGCTTGATCGGTGGGACGAGCGACGGGCGCAGCTCGGCGATGCGGTGAAGGAAGTGACCGGGTTCGCCATCGATGCGCACCTCGCGTTTCCAGAGGCGACAAAGGAAGCGGGACTCGGCGAGCTTTGCGCGCGTGCGGACAGGGCCCTCAGGGATCCGATCTTTTTCGAAGACGAGGATGCGTCCGATCTGGAGCTTGGACGGGACGGCGGATGGATCAGCTTCCCGTCGAGTGTTGCGACCGATGTGGAAGAGAATAATCTTGTTTGGGCGCGGGTGACAGAAAGGCGACCGTCCGACCACGCACTCGTGGTCTTCCACCATTGGAACGCAACCTCTCGCAACCCTCAGATGGCGAAATTCCTCTCGCGCCGTGGCATCACAGTGGTCGAGATCGCCATGCCCTATCATTTCGAGCGTAGCCGCCCCGGCTCTTCGCACGCCGACTACATGCTCGGTCCGAACCTCGGCCGAACCATCCAGTCCCTGCGGCAGGCTGTCCTGGATGGCCGAAAGCTTATTCGTGGACTGAGGAATGACGGCTATGGTGAGATTTCGGTTCTCGGTATGAGCCTGGGGTCCTGGGTTGCGGGTCTGGTAGTTGCACATGAGCCTGCTGTGCAAAAGGCTTCCCTGTTTCTCACGGCCGGAAGCCTCGCTGACATGGTCTGGACCGGCCGTGCCACACAACATATACGCGCCAGCCTCGAAGATAAAATCGATCTGGCCGACCTTCGGAGGGCCTGGGCTCCGCTCAACCTGGAGAACTACGCCGACAGACTGGCGCGGCGTGGTCTAGATCTTCAGGTGGTGTATGCCAAGAGAGATACGGTGGTGGCCCCGGCACTAACAAAGCAGCTGATAGCGAAGCTAGAAAATGCCGGGGCGGAGCTGTGGGTCCTGGAGCTGAACTGCGGGCATTACTCTCTTTCGCTACCCCCATATATTATTTGGGCCGGTTGGAGCTTGCAGCGGTTTCTAAGCCGCGGCCATAGAGCCGTTTCCACCTGCTCATAGCAATGCTCGACAGCGTTCACCAGCTTGGCGTTCGTTGTAACAATATTGGCCATTCTGTTCAGCGCTCGACGGCCGAGACCGGTAGACCGGACGTCGAGCGAAGCGCAAACCTGATCGCTATTCGATCAGGTTCTGCAGCGATATCGGAGCACTGACCGCTGTCCGGCCGCCACGCGTCGACAGGGCAGGGGACCGCTTTTCGCTTCCGCACGGAACAGAATTCGCGCAAACTGTTCACCGTGAGCGAGATGCGCCTCCACGATGCCGCCGGCAACCGGCTCTATCTGAACGCCGAGGAACGCGCCGCCTTCCTGGCCGCCGCCCGACGCCATGGCGGCCGGGACCGCACGCTCTGCGAGACGCTGCACTATACCGGCTGCCGGCGGTCGGAGCTTCTCGAGATCACGCCGGCCCGGGTCGACCTTTCCGGCGGCACGATCGCGATCCGCAGCCTGAAGAAGCGGCGCGACGCCACCGGTACCGCGCGGATCGTCTACCGGAGCGTGCCAGTGCCGCCAGATTGTCTCGACACGCTCGACACCGCGCATGACCTCCGCAAGGTACAAAGTTTCGCGCAAGCGGGCGAACGAGCCGCTCTGGCCGATCGGCCGCGTGCGGGTCTGGCAGATCGTGAAGCGGATCATGATCGAGGCAGGGATCCTTGACGCCCCGCAGCGCAGCCCGAAGGGCCTGCGGCACGGCTTCGGGATCAACGCGTCCGTGACCGGCGTGCCCCTCAACATGCTGCAGAAATGGATGGGAGGACGGCGATCTACGCCGACGCGATCGGCAAAGAGGAGCAGGACATCGCCGCCAGGATGTGGAGGTAGGTCATGCATCTGACGAAAACGATTTTGGATGCCAATCTCGCGCGGTTCTACCGGATGGAGATCGTGCCCGGACTCTTCGGCGACTGGGGCCGGGTGCGCGAGTGGGGGCGGATCGGAAGCCCGGGGCAGGTCAGGACCGACTGGTTCGGCAGCGAAGCCGAGGCCAGGGATGCCCGCTTCGCGCTGCACATGACGAAGGCCAAGCGCGGGTACGAATAGGCACGCCGCCCACCGCGGCGTCGAAGACTCCAAGGATCACACGAGCCCCTCCAAGTCCTGGCCGCCATAGGCGAGACGCAGGATGTCACGCGGCCCTCGTCCACCGTGAAGGTGATCGTTACACGTCGCTCGAAGCCCGCGATGCGTAGGCCCGGGCGCAGATCGTCGCGTCGGTGGCCGCGCTCGGGGGCGTGGGCGTAGCCGCGCAGGTGGTCCCCGAGGCGCTACGGCCGGCAAGGCCCGTTCGGAAATCCAGTCATAGAGTTCTTCGAGGTCCGCCTGCGCTTCCGGGGAGAGAACGACCTCGTAGATCCTCACGCGCGCCCTGTGCCGCGACCGTCCTGCTCTTCCTCGAGCCGCGCCGCATGGCGCGTTCGCAGTACGTCCATCGCCGACTCCAGCGGTACGGCGCGGCCGGGGTCGTCGCGCATGGCGTCGTAGACAGGGACGACGTCACGCTCGAGCCACCGGTCCACCGCCGCCTCGCGTTCACGCAGCGCGCGCAACCCGGCGCGCACCACTTCCGAGGTGGAGGCAAACGCGCCGGAGGCGACGAGACTGTCGATGTAGGCGGTTTGATCGTCAGGCAGACTGACGGTGCGCTTGGCCGTCATCAGTGGCCTCCTTCTGCGGTAGGGCGATGTCATACCTCAGGACAGGTCGCCCGACCAGCGAGTCTTCCATCACCTGGCCACAAACCTCCCAGAACGTCGGGAGTTCTGGGCGGGGGTTCTGACCTACCGTAAGAGCTTGATCTCACGAGCGCTGTTCAGAGCGGCCAGAACGGACCGTTTTCGCCCCTTCATGGACTGCGCCTTCGGCATCATTGTCCGGCCGCTCGCGCCGGACGCGCTGCCGAACTTCGGGGATTGATTGTCTACTAAATCTCCAATATCGTGGAGTTATGGAGAAACAGGACACCTTGGCCGCGCTCGCCGCACTCTCACAGGAGACGCGTCTCGACATCTTCCGTCTTCTGGTGGAGGCCGGTCCGGAGGGGCGCGCAGTAGGTCGGATCGGCGAGGCTCTCGATCTTCCCTCGGCGACCTTGTCGTTCCACCTCAAGGAGCTGAAGCACGCCGGGCTGGTGACAGTCCGGCGTGAGGGACGCTCGCTCATCTACGCGGCCAGCTTCGACACCATGACAGGCCTGATCGACTACCTGACCCGCCACTGCTGCGCTGGCGATCCGGCAGCCTGCGGGATCGCTCCTCCGACGGCCGCCTCGCGGAAAGAGACCGCATGACCACCACGATCTATCACAACCCGAACTGCGGCACGTCGCGCAACGTGCTGGCGCTGATCCGCAACTCCGGCGAGGAGCCGGAGGTCATCGAATATCTGAAGACCCCGCCCAGCCGCGAGCGGCTCCTGGCGCTGATCGCCGCGATGGGCATTCCGGTCCGCGACCTCCTGCGCCGGAAAGGCACGCCCTACGACGAGCTCGGGCTCGACGATCCGAAGTTCACCGACGACGAGCTGATCGACCTGATGCTGCAGCATCCCATCCTGATCAATCGGCCGATCGTGGAGACACCGCTCGGGACCCGGCTCTGCCGTCCGTCCGAAGCCGTGCTGGAGATCCTGCCCGATCCGCAGCAGGGCGAATTCCGCAAGGAGGATGGCGAGCTCGTCGTGGATGCGCAGGGACGACCTGTAAAGACGAATGATAGCGCCGCCCGATGAGCGACGACACCTACGCTCCCACGGCCGAGGCAATCGCGTCGCCGCCCGCCGGTATTGGCTTCTTCGAGAAGTGGCTCTCCGTCTGGGTCGCCCTGTGCATCGGCGCGGGCCTGCTGATCGGCAATACGTTTCCAGGACTGTTCGAGACACTCGCGGGCCTCGACATCGCGTCCGTCAATCTCGTCGTCGCCGTCCTGATCTGGGCGATGGTCTACCCAATGATGGTGGCGGTCGATTTCGCCAGCCTGTCGCACATCGGCGACCGGCCGAAGGGGCTGCTGCTGACGATCGTGGTGAACTGGCTGATCAAGCCCTTCACCATGGCAGGTCTTGCCGTCCTGTTCTTCGAGGTCCTGTTCGCGGACCTGATCGCACCGGCCGATGCGCAGCAGTACATTGCCGGTCTGATCCTGCTCGGGGCTGCACCTTGCACGGCCATGGTATTCGTCTGGTCGCAGCTGACGCGAGGCGACCCGACCTACACGCTGGTGCAGGTGTCGGTGAACGACATCATCATGATCTTCGCCTTCGCGCCGATCGTGGCGCTGCTGCTCGGCGTCACCGACATCGCGGTGCCGTGGGAGACGCTGATCCTCTCGGTGGGGCTCTACATCCTGATCCCGCTGGCGGCCGGCGCCGCCACGCGCCAGTGGCTCGCACGCGGAAGCCGGGGCGAGGACGCCGAGGCGGCGGTCGCGCGCTTCACGGCGACGGTCAAGCCTGCTTCGGTGATCGGCCTTCTCGCGACGGTCGTGCTCCTCTTCGGCTTTCAGGGGCAGATCATCCTGGAGCAGCCGCTGCTGATCGTGCTGATCGCCATCCCGCTGCTCATCCAGTCCTACGGGATCTTCGCGCTCGCCTATGCGGCCGCATGGGCATGGCGCGTGCCCTTCAACGTCGCGGCCCCGTGCGCGCTCATCGGAACCTCCAACTTCTTCGAGCTCGCGGTCGCGGTCGCGATCAGCCTGTTCGGCCTCCAGTCCGGCGCTGCGCTCGCGACCGTGGTCGGCGTTCTCGTCGAGGTGCCGGTGATGCTGTCCCTCGTCGCCTTCGCCAACCGGACGCGGCATCATTTCCCCGCGGATGCCGGAGGCGCGCGGCATGGCTGATCGTTCCATCCCGATCGAAGACCTGCTGAACATCGACCCGGCGTCGCTCCAGCCGATCGACGTAGCCGCGCTCGCCGGGCCGGGTGCGCCCACGCACCCGCCGCGCATCCTGATGCTCTATGGCTCGCTGCGGGAACGCTCCTACTCGCGCTTCGCCTCGGAGGAGGCGGCGCGCCTGCTCCGCTGGTTCGGCGCCGAAACCCGCACCTTCAATCCTTCCGGTCTGCCGCTGCCGGACGCGGAAGGCCCCGACCACCCGAAGGTCAAGGAGCTGCGTGAGCTCGCGACCTGGGCTGAGGGCATGGTGTGGTGCTCGCCCGAGCGCCATGGCGCGATGACGGGGGTCATGAAGGCGCAGATCGATTGGCTGCCGCTGTCGCTCGGCGGCATCCGGCCCACGCAGGGCAAGACGCTCGCGGTGATGCAGGTCTCGGGCGGATCGCAGAGCTTCAACGCCGTCAACCAGATGCGCATCCTCGGCCGCTGGATGCGCATGGTGACGATCCCCAATCAGTCCTCGGTTGCGAAGGCCTGGGCCGAGTTCGACGACGCCGGGCGGATGCGCCCGTCGCCCTACTACAACCGCATCGTCGACGTGATGGAGGAGCTCGTGAAGTTCACCCATCTCACGCGCGACCGCTCGGCCTGTCTGACCGACCGCTATTCGGAGCGGGTGGAAAGCGCTGAGCAGCTGTCACAGCGCGTCAACCAGCGCTCGACCTGACCGCGTGGCTCACGGAAGGCCGCCGGCCGACGACCTCTCGAAAGAGAAAATGATCGCGGCGGTCATCGCCTGCGCGATCCGCGAGGCCTCCTCCACCGTAAGCGCGCCGGACGCCCCATAGCCTTTCGACCTTCAGCAGATGCGCCGTTTGCCTGACGTTCCGCTGAGTTTTCCGGAGGGTTTGGCATGGGCAAACACGGCGCGGGCGGGGGCGACGGCTGGCGATCTGGGTTCGTGGGGCGGATCGAGGTTCGGGAGAGCGCGACCGGTCGACGGGAGTGGCCGGAGGCGGTGAAGGGGCGGATTGTCCGCGAGAGCCTGGAGCCGGGAGCTTCGGTGAAGGATGTCGCGCACCGACACGGAATCGCGCCGCAGCAGCTGACGACATGGCGGCGGGCCGCGCGGCAAGGTCGGCTGGCGCTGCCGGAGGACCGGTCGCGGAGGACGGCTTCGGCTTTGCGGCATTGGTGGTCGCGGAGGAGCCGACGCCAACGCCAACGCCGAGGATCGAGAGCACCGCGCCGGCGCAGGCCGTGGAGATCGTCGCGGGCGAGATAACGGTCCGTCTCGACGGGGCGACGCCGGCGGTGCGGATCGCGGAGATCGCCGCGGCGCTCGGGGCGCGGCGATGATCACGCCCGGGCAGCGGATGCCGATCGTGATCGCGACGAAGCCGGTGGACTTCCGGCGCGGTCACGACGGGCTGGCGGCGACGGTGCAGCGCGAGCTCGGGCTCGACCCGCATTCCGGGCTGACCGTGATCTTCAGGTCCAAGCGCGGCGACAGGTTGAAGATCCTGGTGTGGGACGGGACTGGGCTCGTGATGATCTACAAGCGTCTCGACGAGGGGCGGTTCGCCTGGCCCGCGGTGAAGGACGGCGTCATGCGCCTGTCGCGGGCGCAGTTTGAGGCGCTACTCGAAGGGCTCGACTGGCGGCGCGTGACGCCGCGGCGGGTGCGGGCGCCGGAGACGGCGGCGTAGCGCCAAGCCACTGACTCTGCTGAGCATTTCAGTTGTCCGTGTCCTTGGCTCTGGTAGTCTGCCGCCATGCCTGCCGCCGAGGACATCACCGAGATCGCCGCGTTGCACGCAGCGCTCGTGGCGGAGCGCGGCGCACTCGCCGCCGAGCGCGCGGCGCGGCTCCACCTCGAGGCGGAGATGGCCGACCAGAAGGCCTATGCGGCGCGGCTGGAGACGCTCCTGCGCGAGATGCGCCGCGCCCGGTTCGGACCGCGCTCGGAGAAGCTCCACCCCGACCAGCTCGCGCTGGCGCTCGAGGAAATCGAGACCGCCATCGCCGAGGCGAAGACCGCTCACGAGAAGCGTCCCTCGGCCGACAAGGCGGCGACGGCGGACTCGTCCAAGCGGCCGAAGCCCAATCGGGCGCTGCCGGCCGACCTGCCGCGCATCGAGCGCGTGATCGAGCCCGAGAACCGGCGCTGCCCCTGCGGCTGCGGAGAGATGGTCAGGATCGGCGAGGACCGGGCACATCGGCTCGACGTCGTGCCGGCGCAGTACCGCGTGCTGGTCACCATCCGCCCCCGCTACGCCTGCCCGAAGGGCCGCGCGGGGGTGGCTCAGGCGCCCGCGCCGGCGCACCTGATCGAAGGCGGTCTGCCGACGGAGGCGCTGATCGCGCATGTCATGGTCGCCAAGTTCTCCGAGCACATGCCCTTGTATCGCCAGAGCCAGGTCCTCGCCCGTCACGGCGTGACGGTGGACCGCTCGACGCTGGCGGACTGGGTGGGCGTCGCCGCCTGGCATCTGCGCCCGATCGTCGACCGGATGGCCGAACTCCTGAAGCGCTCGGGCAAGCTCTACATCGACGAGACCACGATCCCGGTGCTCGACCCCGGCCGCGGCAAGACCAAGACGGGCTATCTCTGGGCTATGGCGCGAGACGACCGACCTTGGGGCGGCGGCGACCCGCCCGGCGTCGTGTTCACCTACGCCCCTGGCCGCGCCGGCGCGCATGCCGAGCGGCTGCTGACAGGCTTCGACGGCGTCCTGCAAGTGGACGGCTACGCCGGCGCCTTACGAAGGACGACCGCGAGGGCGGCCGACCGCTCGTGCTCGCCCAATGCTGGTCGCACGCGCGGCGCAAGCTGATCGACGCCACGCCGAAGGCCGGCTCGCCCGTGGCCGAGGAGGCGCTCCGGCGCATCGCCGCGCTCTACGCCGTCGAGGCGGAAATCCGCGGCCGTGGTCCCGAGGAGCGTCGCGCCGTCCGCCAGGCCCGCTCGAAGCCGCTGGTCGATGCGCTCGGCGCCTGGCTGCGCGCACAGAAGGAGCGTCTCTCCGGCTCCAGCAAGATGGGCGAGGCCGTCCGCTACATCCTCAAGAGCTGGGAGCCGCTCTGCGTCTTCCTCGACGACGGCCGTGTCGAGCTGGACTCGAACAGGGTCGAGAACCTGATCAGGCCCCACGCCCTCACGCGCAAGAATGCGCTCTTCGCAGGCCACGACGAAGGCGCCGAGGCCTGGGCCCGCATCGCTTCGCTGATCGGGACCTGCCGCGTGAACGCGGTGGAGCCCTACGGCTACATGAAGTCGGTGCTCGAGGCGATCGCCGCCGGCCACCCCATGGCGCGCATCGACGAGCTGCTCCCCTGGACCTTTGCCAAACCCGCCGCAAACGCCGCCGCCTGACCGCCAACCGTGGAGGTGGTTTCCAAAGAAGTTTGCAGTCTGGCCTGGAAACCCGCGCCGTAAGCCCGTCAACCCGACACCGCTATGCCGCAAGCGGCGCGCTTACCCTCCACCGTAAGCGAAGCTGGACTTCGACGCACCTCCCCAGGCGCCAGAAGGAACCTCGAGCAAATCCGGTAGTTTTTCTGGATCGGGACGGAACGGGCAGCCGACAAGCAAGCTTCATGGATCAAGTTCTTCAGGCCTTCACCACTGGCGCCGGAATGCTGTGGAAAGCGCTGTGGGCGCTGATCTTCGGCTACATCATCTCCGCCGGCATCCAGGTTCTCGTCACTCGCGAGCAGATGGCCAAGATCCTCGGCGAGCGCGGGCCGAAAGTGGCTGGTATCGCCGGATTCTTTGGCTTCATCTCTTCGTCCTGTTCCTTCGCCGCGCTCGCCGCGTCGCGCTCGGTCCTGGTCAAGGGCGCGCATCCGATGAACTCGATCGCGTTCCTGATCGCGTCGACCAATCTGGTGATCGAGCTCGGCATCGTCCTCTGGGTGCTGCTCGGCTGGAAGTTCACCCTCGCGAACTTTCTGCTCGGCGTGCTGATGATCGTCTACGCCTACATCCTCACGCAGCTCTGGTTCCCCTCGGGCCTCGTCGACCAGGCGAAGGAGCACGGCGAGAACGCCCAGCAAAGCGAGGGAATGGACATGGACCACGGGATGAAGGGCTCGTTCCGCGACAAGCTCGTCTCCCGCAAGGGTTGGCAACGGATCGCCCAGGCGTTCTTCATGGAATGGAAGATGGTCTGGAAGGAGATCCTCCTCGGCTTCACCATCGCCGGCTTCATCTCGGTCTTCGTGCCGCAGAGCTTCTGGAACGCGATCTTCCTCATCGGCGACGGCGGCGCGCAGCAGAGCCCCGGGTTTCTCATCGTGCTTGAGAACGCACTCGTCGCCCCTGTGGTCGCGTTCTTCACCTTTATCGGGTCGATGGGCAACGTGCCGCTGGCGGCGATGCTGTGGTCGCGCGATGCGTCCTTTGGCGGCGTGGTGGCGTTCCTCGGAGCCGACCTCGTGGCGGCGACCGTGATCTGGGTCCACGCCAAGTACTATGGCTGGCGCTACGCTCTCTACCTTTCTGGGCTGCTTTACGTCTGCATGGTCGCGGCGGGCATCACGGTGCACTACCTCTTCGCGCTTCTCGGCATGATCCCGACCGAGCGGCCGTCGCTGCAGGAGATGGTCCGCTTCGCGATCGACTACACCTTCTTCCTGAACCTCGCCTTCCTGGCCGCGGCCGCCGCGCTTCTTTGGCTGCATTTCCGCGGCGGCGGCGAGAGCCGGGAACGCCGCAACCAGCAAGAGCACGAGGCATCCCGCGCCCGCTCTTGAACGAGAAGCTTTCGATCAGAGTCGCACGGCCCTCAGCCTGAGCGCATTGCCGATGACCGAGACGGACGAGAGGCTCATCGCCGCGGCAGCGAACATCGGCGAGATCAGGAGCCCGAAGAACGGATAGAGCAGCCCTGCTGCGATCGGCACGCCGGCCGTGTTGTAGATCATCGCGAAGAAGAGGTTCTGCCGGATGTTTCGCATCGTGGCGAGCGACAGGCGGCGCGCCCTGACGATCCCGCCGAGATCGCCCTTGACCAGGGTGAAGCCAGCGCTCTCGATCGCGACGTCGGCGCCGGTGCCCATGGCGATGCCGACATCAGCCTGAGCCAGCGCTGGCGCATCGTTCACGCCATCCCCGGCCATCGCCACTTTGCGCCCTTCCGCTTGCAGGTCTCGAATGATCCGCGCCTTGTCCTCGGGCAGCACGTCGGCGCGGACCTCGTCGATGCCGAGACGGCCGGCGACCGCGCGAGCCGTCCGCTCGTTGTCGCCCGTCGCCATGACGATCCGGAAGCCGAGCTCATGAAGCGCCTTGAGCGCGGCCGGCGTCGTTTCCTTGACCGGGTCCGCAACGCTCACGAGACCCGCGATCAACCCGTCGACGACGACGAACATGACGGTCTCCCCCTCGTCGCGCCGGGCGTTTGCGGTCTCGGCCGCGGACGGCGCCTCGACCCCGAGCTCCGCTAGCATCTTGGCATTGCCCAAGGCGACCGCCTTCCCGTCGACCACGCCTTTCACGCCCATCCCGGTCACCGCCTCGAAATCGTCGGCCTTGGCGAGCGTCAGGCCGCGCGCCTCGGCACCCCGGACGATGGCCTCCGCCAGGGGGTGCTCGGAGCCCCGCTCGAGGCTTGCCGCCAGGTACAGGATCTCGGCCTCGTCGTGCCCGCTCTCGGGCAGTACGACCGACAGCTCCGGCTTACCCAAGGTCAGGGTTCCAGTCTTGTCGACGATCAGCGTGTCAACCCTGGCGAAGGCTTCGAGCGCTTCCGCGTTCTTGATGAGCACGCCTGCCTGCGCACCGCGCCCCGTCGCCGTCATGATCGACATCGGCGTGGCGAGGCCGAGCGCGCAGGGGCATGCGATGATGAGGACCGCGATCGCAGAGACCAGGGCATAGGCCAGCGCCGGCGCCGGCCCCCAGATCGACCAGGCAATGAACGCGAGAGCCGCAACGGCGATGACGGCCGGCACGAAGTAGCCCGCCACCGCGTCTGCAAGCTTCTGGATCGGGGCGCGCGACCTCTGGGCAGCCGCGACCATCTCCACGATCTGCGCGAGCATCGTGTCCTTGCCGACGCGCCTAGCCTCGATGACCAAACTGCCTGTGCCGTTGATCGTTGCGCCGGTGACCGGGTCACCCGCGACCTTCTCGACCGGGACAGGTTCGCCCGTCAGCATCGACTCGTCCACGGACGATCGCCCCTCGACCACCTCGCCGTCCACCGGCACCTTCTCGCCGGGGCGGACCCGAAGGCGGTCGCCGATCTGCACCTCCTCGAGCGGCACCTCCTCCTCGCGACCGTCGTCGCGGAGCACGCGGGCGCTCTTGGCCGCGAGGTCGAGCAAAGCCCGAATAGCGGACCCCGTCCGCTCGCGCGCCCGCAGCTCGAGGATCTGCCCCAGGAGCACGAGAACCACGATGACCGCGCCGGCCTCGAAATAGACACCGACCTGGCCCGCATGGTCGCGGAAGCCGGCGGGGAACAGACCGGGGGCGATGACGGCGACCACGCTGAAGGCATAGGCCGCGGCGACGCCCATTGCGATCAGGCTGAACATGTTGAGGTTCCTGCTGCGGAAGGACTTCCATCCGCGCACCAGGAATGGCCAGCCGGACCAGAGGATCACCGGCGTGGCCAGGATGAGCTCAAGCCAGCGGGTCACGCGTTCGCCAAGCCAGCTGCCGACCTCGAACCCCACCATCGGCGCCATCGCGATGATGACCAGCGGCGCCGTCAGCACGGCGCCGACCGCAAACCTGCGGGAGAAGTCGACCAGCTCGGGATTCGGGCCCTCGTCACCTGTGGGCACGCCCTTCGGCTCCAGCGCCATGCCGCAGATCGGGCAATCGCCGGGACCGACCTGCTCGATCTCGGGATGCATCGGGCAGGTGTAGATCGTGCCCGCCGGCATCGGCTCCGGCGTCGGCTTGCCCTTCAGGTAAGTCTCGGGCGCCGCGTCGAACTTCTCCTTGCAGCGTCCCGAGCAGAAGTAGAACTTGTCGCCCGCATGCGAGGACAGATGCCTGGCCGTCGCGCGATCGACGGACATCCCGCAAACCGGATCGACGGCTTCGACAAAGTCGCCGGGCGAAGCGGCAAACTTCGAACGGCAGCGCTCCGAGCAGAAGTGGTAGAGATGACCGTCATGCTCGTGGCTGGGGGCGCCTCCGGCCGGGTCCACCGTCATGCCGCAGACCGGATCCCTGACAACATTCGTGGTCACTTCGGCGTCCATCTTCCGTCCTCCGACTGGCTGATTGCGGGAGACCTACGTCTTCCAGTCACTGGAAGGTCAAGAGGTAAAAAATCATTCGGAATAGCGCTTGACCTTCCAGCCAGTGGAAGGCCCATCTGGAGGCAAGCAGGCGTGGTGAGGTATCGGCCATGAACATCGGAGACGTGGCGGAACGCAGCGGGGTCCCGGCGAAGACCATCCGCTATTATGAAGACATCGGTCTCGTCCGGCCCCTGCGGAGCGGGAACGGCTATCGTGATTTTGCGATAGAAGACCTGCACAAGCTGGCATTCCTCGGCCGCGCCCGATCGCTCGGCTTCAGCATCGACGAGTGCCGAACGCTCTTGTCGCTCTACGACGACCGGGAGCGCTCGAGTTCAGATGTCAAGGCGATCGCGCAGAAACATCTCGCCCGGATCGACCGGAAGATATCGGAGCTTCAGGCGCTCAGCGCCACACTTCACGACCTTGTCGTGAACTGTCATGGCGACGACCGGCCTGATTGCCCGATCATGGACGATCTGGCGCGCGCCGGAACGGCCTGAGTGCGCCGGGCAGTTCAACAAATCGCGCATGCGCCGCGCTGGAGATTCGGTCGACCGTAGGATAGTCTGAGACCATGCAGTTGATCGCCCGCTTGATTCTTGTCGCCGTACTCGCCGCGTTCGCGGTGAGCTCGGTTGCGCATGCGGCGGGCTCGGCGGCGATGGCCGCCGACATGGTTGCCTCTGACACCGCGGCCATGGACATGGCGGATTGCGACGCTTGCGCCGATCCTGAGTCCGGCGCCATGGGCATCTCCTGCGACTTCGTCTGCGGAGCGGGCGGTTTCGCGGCCGTGCTTGCGCAGCAATGTGACGCCGTCGCCTTGAGGCCGGGAGCGGCCCCGATGTCTTCGGTGACACGCGACTTCTGCGGTCTCAGCAGCCCGCCAGCCAAAGAACCTCCGCGAATCCTCACCTGATCTGACGCCCGGGCGCACCAGCGCGTCCGGGGCGTCTTGCTGCCCCGTCGGGTCGTTTGCCCCGACGTGCGGCTCGCACCGGCGCCAGTCTTGTTGGCGATCCGGCGGACGACCAGCAGATTCAGTGAGGGTTAGTCATGACCCGGCTTCACATACCGATGCTCTCGCGCCGCGCGTTCGTTACCGGCGCGGCTGCGGGCGCTGCCCTTGTCGGACTGCCGGCAGCAGGGCAGAGCGGCACCGCGCTGCGCGAGATCACCCTCCGCGCCGCTCCTGGCCGCGCCCGCCTTGTTCCCGAACCTCATCCGGAAACACCTTCCTGGTGCTACAACGGAGCGGTGCCGGGCCCGGAGATCCGGATGAAGCAGGGCGAACGTCTTCGCGTGATCGTGGAGAACGCGCTCGACGAGGAGACGACGGTCCACTGGCACGGGGTTCGGGTTCCGAACGCGATGGACGGCGTGCCGCACCTGACGCAGTCACCGATCGCGCCCGGCGACAGCTTCACCTACGAGTTCGACGCCGATGACGCCGGAACGTTCTGGTATCACCCGCACCAGCGCAGCTTCGAGCAGGTCGACCGCGGGCTTCAGGGTGCGCTCGTCGTGGAGGAGCCGAACCCGCCTCGCGTGGACCGCGATATCGTCTGGGTGCTCGACGATTGGCGTCTCACGTCCGCAGCCGAGATATCGGACGATTTCCAGAACTTCCACGACATGAGCCATGCCGGGCGGCTCGGCAACACCGTCACGATCAACGGTCGCGTGCCGGACGTGTTTCCCGTGAGGAGCGGCGAGCGGATGCGGTTGAGGATCATCAACGCCGCCAACGCACGCATCTTCGCACTCGATTTCGAGGGCCATGAGCCGAGTATCATCGCCCTCGATGGCCAGCCGGTTGCATCCCATTCACCTGAGGGCGGGCTCGTCGTTCTGGGTCCCGCCATGCGGGCCGACATCATCCTCGACTGCCACGGCGGGCCGGGGACGCGCGCGACCGTGGTCGACCGTGCCTATCGCGGCGATGAATATCGGGTCGTCGACCTCGCCTACGGCGAGGGGCGGCTTCGTTATGCACCGCCCGACTGGCCGGTGGCGCTTGCACCCAATCCCCTCGCCGAACCCGACATCGCCAAGGCGCGGCGGCACGAGGTGACGTTCAGCGGAGGCATGATGGGCGCGATGGTCGAACGCGAGATGGGGCTCGCTGCGACCGGCGGGATGATGGGCGGCGGCATGATGGGCATGATGCACGACGGAAGCGGCATCTGGCTCATAAACGGCAAGGCCGCCGAGGGGCACCTGCTCGATCCGTTCCTGACGCTGGAACGCGGCGCGAGCCACATCCTCGCGATGACGAATGCCACTGCGTTTCCCCACCCGATGCACCTGCACGGCCACTCCTTCCGGGTGATCCGCCGCAACGGTGCGCCCACTGTGCATCGAGAATGGCAGGATACCGTCCTGATGGCTCCGCGCGAACGGGTGGAGATCGCGTTCGTTGCCGACAATCCCGGCGACTGGATGTTCCACTGCCACATCCTCGAGCACCAGGCCGCGGGGATGATGGGCGTGGTCCGCGTCGCCTGACGCACTTGAAGACAGGACACAACATGAGACGATCACATCATTCTCGGCGTGCCTTTTTGCAGGCCTCCCTTGCAGGTGTGGGCTTCCTCGCGATGCCGCAGCCCCTGCGCGCTGTGGGGCTACGCAAGAACGTGACGGCGCTCGCTTTTGACGGCGACGCGCTGCTCGTCGCGGGCGAAACTCTTTTGCGCAGCAACGATGGCGGCGCCTCCTGGGCGTCTGAACCCGCGTCGGACGCCGGACAAATCCTCGCGTTGGCTACCCATCCCGACCGACCCGGAAGGGTCATTGCCGGCCTTGCCAGAGGAGGCGTCGCCGTCTCGGACGATGGCGGTCGCAACTGGGAAAGGGTGAGTGGAGGACTTCCCGACAAGGCAGTAATCGCGATCGCCGTGGCCGCCGTCCGACCGGACATGGTCTACGCCACGGTCCGCGGCGACGGGCTCTGGCAGAGCGAGGACGCCGGACGGTCATGGAGGTTTGTGATGGATCGGCCGTGGCTGGCGGATGCCGAACGCGATCCGATGGCACTCGCCTCGGTCGATCTCGCCACGGGCATGGGGGGCATCTGGATCTATGCCGGGACCGAGGTAGGCCTGACGCGCGTGCCGGACTGCTTCTGCCGCTGGCAGGACGTCCAGCCCGGAGGTGCGATGGACGCGTTGGCTTCCGGTGCCGCGCCACCTTCCGAGGCTCCGCTCCCGACAGGCGAGCCAATCCATGCGCTGGCCAGCGCGCCTTCCGCGCCCGAAACGCTCTACGCCGCCCTGCCGTCAGGCGTGTGGACCTCCCGCGACGGCGGCGTCGTCTGGTCGCACCTCGCGGACGGGTTCGCCTCCGCAGTGGCGGTGCACCCGGCCAATCCTGACCACATCATCGCTGCGCTGGATGGCGGCCTGAAGCAGAGCCGCGACGGCGGCATCACCTGGTCCGCGCTCGCGACCATCTGAAGGAGTTCACCATGAAGAACGCTCTTGCATTCACCTCGATGGCAGCCGTCGCGGTCGCTGGGGGCATCGCCTTCGCCACCTTGTCATCGGCACAGGATTCGGGTCGGCCGACCACTGCTGATGCCGCCGCCGTGGAACAGGCGGTGCCCTCGAAACAGATCACGATCTGGCGCGACCCGAGCTGCGGATGCTGTGACGCCTATGCCGAGTACCTTGAGGAGAACGGCTATCACGTGACCCGCATTGACGACCCGAATTTCGACCGGCGCTCCGTCGAGGCCGGCGTGCCGGAGCAGGGACTCGGCTGCCACCTCGCCGAGATCGACGGCTACTACGTCAGCGGGCTCGTGCCAGCGGAGATCATCGAGCGGCTGGTGACCGAGCGTCCGGAAGTTGCCGGGATTACACTTCCCGGCATGCCGCCGAACGCCCCCGGCATGGCGCCCGAAAAGACCGGCACGTTGAAGACCTACGCCTTCGGCGAGGGCGGGGTCACCGTCTATTCCAATGAGTGAGTGCATGATGGGAATGATGGAAGGGCCCATGATGGGTCTCATGATGGCAGGCGGCGGTCTTATTCTACTGCTTGTCCTCGCAGTCCTGGTCCTCAGCCTCGTGGCGCTGGTGAAATACCTGCGGGGGCCGAGATGAAGCGCAAAGCGACCGTCCTCTTCGGCGCCGCTGTTGCGGGCCTGGTGGCCATCGCCGCGCTTGCGCAACAACAGGGTAGCGAGGCGCGCGCGGAAGGCCTGACCTTCCTCGGGGAGCCCGTGACGGCGGACGAAATCGCCCTTGGGCAGGAACTCTATGCGGCGAACTGCGCGTCGTGCCACGGTGCCAATCTCGAGGGACAACCGGACTGGAAGCGCCGGCTCGACACCGGGAGGATGCCCGCGCCGCCGCATGACGAGAGTGGCCACACCTGGCATCATTCGGACCAGGACCTGTTCACGATCACCAAGCTCGGGGTCGGCGGCGTCGTGCCCGGCTACGAAAGCGATATGCCCGCGTTCGAAGGCGTGTTGACGGACGAAGAGATCCGGGCGGTGCTCGCCTACATCAAGAGCACCTGGCCCGCGCGTCAGCGCGCCTTCCAGGCCGAAATCACGGCGAATGACGAGGGCGGGACATGAGCGCGGATGTCGAGCAAGAGCCTCGGCGCCGGGGGAGTCGGCTGCTCCTGCTTTTGCCGGTAGCGGTGTTCGGCCTGTTGGGCGCGGCGTTCTACTGGGGCCTCTGGAACAACAACGACCGGTTGCCCTCGACGCTGATCGGAAAACCGGTCCCGGAGTTCGCGCTCCCGCCCATCGAAGGGCGGCAGGACGGCCTGTCCTCGGCGGACCTGCAGGGCCAGGTTTCCCTCGTCAATCTGTGGGCATCGTGGTGCGTCCCCTGCCGCACGGAGAACCCGCTTCTCGTGGAATTAGCCGAAGCAGGCGCCGTCCCGATCTACGGGATCAACTACAAGGACGATCCCGAAGAGGCGCTGGCTTTCCTTGAAGAGCTTGGCGACCCCTTCACCCGGATTGGGGCCGACCGGAACGGGCGCGTTTCCATTGACTGGGGCGTCTACGGCATCCCGGAAACCTACGTGATCGATGCCGAGGGCCGGATCGCCCACAAGCATGTCGGCGCGTTCAACCGGCAAATGCTGGAAGAAGACATCCTGCCCGTGGTGCGAAGACTGCAACAGGAGGCCGGGCAGTGAGACGTCGACATTTCCTGACCGGCGCGATGGCGCTGGCGGCCGGGCCGGCCTTCGCGCGGCCGGTGATGCGGCTCCATGACGAACCGCGGCCGATGCCTGCGCCGCCCTTCGTCGATGGCGCCGGGCGCAACTTGAAACTGGACGATTTCCGCGGACGGGTCGTGCTCCTGAACATCTGGGCCACCTGGTGTGCGCCTTGCCGCGAGGAGATGCCGACGCTCGACGCGCTTCAGGCGCGCCTCGGCGGGCCGGACTTCCACGTCTTGCCGCTGTCGATCGATCGGGCGGGGCTCGAGCCCGTGCGCCGCTTCTACGAGGAGATCGGCATTCGCCACCTCGACATGTACCTCGCCGACGACCTTCGCGCGATGCTCGCCTTCGCCGTGGTGGGGCTGCCGACGACGATCCTGATCGACCGCGCGGGGCTCGAGCGCGGTCGCCTTGCCGGCCCGGCCGAATGGGACAGCCCTGAAGCCGTCGCCCAAATCCAATCCCTCATCAACGAAAGGAGCCATTAGACCATGCCCGAGACGACGATCATGCCCGCAACACGACGTGCGGTCCCGCTGCGACTGCCGCTGGGCCGTCGAGGCCTGATGCTCGCCGCGATGGCGCTGATCGGCGCAGGTCTCGCCCTCAACTGGGGCTGGCTCACCGCCGTGGGCGCGGCGCCACTGATCCTGAGCCTCGCGCCTTGCGCCGTCATGTGCGGGCTGGGGCTCTGCATGATGCGCGGCTCGAAATCTTGCGCGAGCAAGACCAATCCGGCCGGAGAGCCGGACCTGACGAGGGAATGACCGAAACCTGAAGGAGATGATGATGAATACCACACGTAAGCTCTGCTTCGCCGCGACCGCTCTGGCAGCACTCCTGACCACGGCCGCCCTCGCGCAGGAGGCCGGGGACCAGACGTCCGATCAGATGATGCAGAACCAGGACGCCCTGCCCGGCAACATGATGGGCGGGGACATGTCAGGGATGCAGGGCAGGATGCCGATGATGCAGATGATGCAGCAGATGGGACCGATGATGGAGGCCTGCACGGAGATGATGCAGGCCATGACGGACCAGATGCAGGCGCCCGAAGCCGAGCCGCAGGACGGCTGACCCATCACCCGCCCGGGCCCCGGCCCGGGCGGGCCACTGCCTGAGTTGGAACGATGATCGAGAACACCAGAGCGCACCGTCTACGGCGCGCCCGGCTCGT
Source organism: Roseitranquillus sediminis (assembly GCF_016918935.1). Lineage (GTDB taxonomy): Bacteria > Pseudomonadota > Alphaproteobacteria > Rhodobacterales > Rhodobacteraceae > Roseitranquillus > Roseitranquillus sediminis. Next base: position 1,763 of record NZ_JAFFOB010000016.1, on the reverse strand, counting down.
GATCTGGGCCGGCGCGGCAGCTCTCCTGCTCTCGGCAGGTGGCGCGCTGACGTTGCGCGCGTACTTGGCGCCACAAGCACCCCAGGCGACGTCCGTCGGAGAGGCGGATATTCGCTCCGAGTTCTCGCTGATCGACCACACAGGCCGCGCCGTGACCGAGGCTGATTTCGCCGGGCGCTGGCAGCTCGTCTTCTTCGGCTTCACGCACTGTCCGGACATCTGTCCGACGACATTGGCGTACATGGGGAGCGTTCTCGATCTACTTGGTCCTGAAGCAGAACGGGTGGCGCCGCTCTTCATCACGGTCGATCCGGCGCGCGACACCGTCCCGGTGATGGCCGAATATGTCTCCGCGTTCCATCCCCGCCTCGTCGGTCTGACCGGCACCGAGGCGCAGGTGGCCGACGCAGCGCAAGCTTTCCGCACCTGGTACGAGCGGGTCGAGGAGGAGACTGCGCCCGGCGGTTACATGATGGCGCATGCCGGCCACATCTATCTGATGGATCCTGACGGGCGGTTCGAGGCTGTCTTCCAGGAACGTGACCAGCCGCCCGAGGTCGTCGCCGAGGAAATCCTCATGCAGATCGAAAAGGAAGAACGGCAGGGATGAAGTTGCTCGTCGCCTCCCTATTCGCCTTAGCCATCCCGATGGTCGCACAGGCCGAGATCATTGTCACCGATCCTTGGGCCCGCGCCAGCGTTCTCGTCTCGCGGCCAGGCGCCGCCTACCTGACCCTGACCAGCGATGAGCCCGATCGGTTGCTCGAAGTGACGAGTCCGGTAGCCGGACACGTCATGCTCCACGGGGTCGAGACCGATGCTGCGGGCGTGAGCCGTATGGTGCAAATCGAAGGACTGGACGTTTCCCCCGGCACACCAGTGACGCTCGCCCCAGGCAGCTCGCATCTGATGCTGATGGACCTCTCGCGGAAACTCGAGGAGGGCGAGAGCTTCCCCATGACGCTGGTCTTCGAGGCCGCGGGCAAGCTGACGGTGGAGGTCCCAGTCCTCGGCCCCGGCGCGATGGCCCCCATGGAGGAACGGCCATGAGATCAGTAATCTTCCTCACGGCGCTGCTTCTTGCCGGCCCGTCCCTCGCTGACCATCCAGAAGACCGGCTCGACGAGGTCGTGGCGGCGAAGGAGCGCGCTTTCGAGGCCACGGATGTCCGGCGTCCGCCGGAACTCGACGTTGTCGATGGTTCCGGCGAACCGTTCGATCTTGGCCGTCTCTCGGGTCAGATAGTCGTCCTGAGCTTCGCACCCGAAGGCTGTGGGGCGCCCTGCGCCGCGCAGCAGGCGCTGCTCGCTCGGGTCCGGGAGGCGGTGAACGTCACACCGATGCGCGACATGGTTACGTTTGTTGCGGTTGCCGAGGCCGGCGACGGCGGCGAGAAGCCGGCCGCGTCAAACCTCATCACCGTCGAAGCGTCCAACGACTCCACGGCCGCTTCCTTGGCGGCACGCTTTGCCGACCTTTCCTCCCGCGAAGGGATCAGCCCGCAGGCCCATGTGCTCGACCGCGGCGGACGTCACGCCGGCATCTTCCATGGTGAGGAGTTCGGCTATTTCAACATGGTTCTCTACATCAACGGCTTGAGCAACGCCCGCCGGCCGGAGCCAGGTCTTCTGGATCGTGTCCTGGGGCTGATCAGATGACGAGCGCGGCCGTTCATGGAGCATCCCCACCAGACTGGCTCCTGGTTCTCCGGAGATACGTGCTGTTCTCGGCCGTCGCACATCTGGTCTGGGAGATCGGCCACA
>NZ_JAFFOB010000015.1 GCF_016918935.1 Roseitranquillus sediminis | reverse complement strand
CCGAGGGCCAGGAGGTCGACTACTGCGCCCATCAGGTCCTGCTCAAGCTCGAGCAGCTCGGCCTCGTCAGGGCATGAGGGCCTCGATGGACCACGCGCACCTCGCCCGAGTCATGCGCCGCCTCGCGCTCGAGGCCGGCGCGGCGATAATGGATGTCTACAGGTCCGGTGACCTCGAAACCGCTGCCAAGGCCGACGACAGTCCCGTGACCCGTGCGGATCTCGCCGCCGACGCCCTCATCTCCGCCGGCCTGCGCGAAGAGTTCCCCGATGTGCCGCTGGTGACGGAGGAGCAGGCGGCGAGCCACGACCAGGACGTCAGGACCTTCCTGATTGTCGATCCGCTCGACGGAACCAAGGAGTTTGTCCGGCGCCGCGGCGACTTCACCGTCAACATCGCCTATGTCGAGGACGGCATGCCCCTCCGCGGCATTGTCTACGCACCCGCCCGCGGGCGCCTCTTCATGACGGAAGCGGACGGGACGGCGGTCGAGGAGACGGGGGATCCCGCACGTGGCGCCGTCGGTGCACGACGTGCCCTGCGCGTGGCTGAGCCGGACCAGGCGGCGCTGCGAGTCGTGGCGTCAAAGTCTCACCGCGATCAGGCGACGGACGATTACATCGCGCGCTACGACGTCGCCGAGACAGTCAGCGCAGGGTCGTCGCTGAAGTTCTGCCTCGTCTCAGCCGGCGAGGCCGATCTCTATCCACGCCTTGGCCGGACGATGGAATGGGACACGGCGGCCGGCGACGCGATCCTGCGAGCTGCCGGTGGCCGGGTCCTCCGCCTCGACGATGGCCAGCCGTTGCGGTACGGCAAGGCAGGTTTCGCCAATCCATTCTTCGTGGCCTGTGCCGGCGGCGTGGATCTGCGGTAGGCGCCGACCGTCAAGCGCGGCTCGACCAGCCACAAGCGTGACGTGCGGACCTGTTCGAGGCGGCCTCGACGAGCTCTGGCCCACCCGAGATCCGGCTCCTGCAGACATCTAGTTCAGAGCGTCTCCCGCGCCGGCAAGATGTTCCGAACCGCCCGCTTCCGAATTGCGCAGTCAGGTGCGCCGCTTCAAGCCTCGGCCTTTTCCGCCAGACTCAGCCATTCCTCCTCAGCCGCACCGAGGGCGCTCTGCCGCTCGGCGAGCGCCTCGGTCGCCTTACGAAACCGAAGGGGCGCCTCGGTGAAGAGCGCCGGATCGGACAGGTACGCCTCGAGTCGCGCGATCTCCACCTCGAGCCGGGCGATCTCGTTCGGCAGCTCTTCGAGGCGATGGCGCTCGGTAAAGGACAACCCGACGGGAAACGACTCCGATACTTGCCTCGGCGCACCGGCGGACTTGGGAGCGACGGTTTGCGCCGCCGACGGTTCGGCGAACGACGCCCCCTGCCCTTCGGCATCGGACCAGCCGCCGGCATAGGTGGTGGCGCGGGCGTCGCCGTGGAGGACGACCGTCGCGGTGGCGATGCGGTCGATGAAGTCGCGGTCGTGGCTGACCAGCAGCACGGTGCCCTCGTAGTCGCCCAGCACCTCCTGCAGGAGGTCCAGCGTCTCGATGTCGAGGTCGTTCGTGGGCTCGTCGAGCACCAGGAGGTTCGACGGCCGCGCCATGATCCGCGCGAGCAAAAGACGCGCCTTTTCGCCGCCCGAAAGCGAGCGGACCGGCGCGCGCGCCTGCGCCTCGTCGAAGAGGAAGTCCTTCAAATAGCCTACCACATGCCGCGGCTCGCCCCGTACCATCACCTGATCGGCGCGACCCGAGACGCGCATCTGCGGGTCGCCGGTGAGGCTGTCCCAGAGGCTCATCTCCGGGTCGAGTTGCGCGCGGTTCTGGTCGAAGACCGCCATCTCGATGTTGGTGCCGGGCAGCACCTCGCCCTCGTCCGGCGGCAGCTCTCCGGTGAGCAGCTTCAGGAGCGTCGTCTTTCCCGCCCCGTTCGGGCCGACGAAGGCCACCCGGTCGCCGCGCGCGATGCGGATCGAGAACGGGCGCAGCACCTGACTTCCGTCGTAGCTCTTGGCGATGCCGCGCGCCTCGACCACGCGCTTGCCGGTCTTCGGCCCCGAATCGAGCGCGAGGTCGGCCGCGCCCTGCCGCCGCACCATCGCCGCGCGTTCGGCGCGCAGGTCGGCCAGCGCCCTGAGCCGCCCCTGGTTGCGCTTGCGTCGGGCTGAGATCCCCTCGACTGCCCACCGTCCCTCCGCCTTGATCTTGCGGTCGAGCTTGTGGCGCGCCTCGTCCTCCTCGGCCCAGGTCTTGTCGCGCCAGGCCTCGAACGCGTCGAAGCCCTGCTCCTGCCGGCGCACCTGACCGCGGTCGATCCAGAGCGTGGCGCGCGTCAGTCGGCGCAGCACGGCGCGGTCGTGGGAGATAAGGACGAAGGCCGAGCGGGTCTGCTCCAGCCGCGCCTCGAGCCAGCGGATCGCGAGGATGTCGAGGTGGTTGGTCGGCTCGTCGAGCAGCATCACCTCGGGCGCCTCGGCGAAGAGCCGCACCAGCGCCGCGCGTCGTCGCTCACCGCCCGAAGCCTGCGCCACCGGCCTGTCGGGATCGAACGCCAGCCCCTCGGCTGCCATCTCGACCCGCCAAGCCTCGGCCGGATCGAGCGGCTGGGCGGCATAATCGCCGAGCGTCTCGCAGCCGCGCATGCCCGGGTCCTGCTCCATGTAGCCGACGGAGACCTCGGGCGGCAGGATGCGTGCGCCCTCGTCCGGCTGCACGAGCCCAGCCATGACCTTGAGCAGCGTCGACTTGCCCGAGCCGTTGCGTCCGACCAGCGCCACGCGGTCACCGCGGTGGAGCACGAGGTCAAGGTCCGAGAACAGAGGCGATCCGCCGAAGCCAAGGCCTATGCCGGAGAGTTGCAGGAGGGGTGCGCGCGCCATGCGGCGCAGCTAGACGCGGCCGCGAGAGCCGTCAACCGCCCGCCTCGCGGCGCAGGAAGCGGGCGCGACGTTCCGGAACCGCGCGGACCTCGACGGCAGTGAAGACGTGGAGGGTGTCGAGGTCCCGGTCGATCACTGCGTGGTCGCCGACCCAGCCGCCGAAGGCGAGGTAGGCGCGGAGCAACGGTGGCACCGCGCCCGCCGTCCGCCGTGGATCGGGCTTCGAGGGGGGCAGGTCGGCGAAGCGCTGCACCTGCGGCGCCTTCGCGCCCGGCGTCCAACATGCCGGCCCCTGGTGCCGGTCGCGGAGAAGCGCCAACGCCCCCACGTGCCGCTCCGGGTCGGCGCCGCGGAACGAGGAGCAGCCGAAAAGCATTGCCGCATCTTGCTCCTCGACATAGCGGGCGAGAAAGTTCCAGGCGACGCGCAGCACGTCTGCGTTGCGCAGACCCGGCCGGACGCAGAACCGCGCCACCTCGATCATCGGACGGTCGTAGTGCGCAAGGGCGCTGAGGTCATAGTGGCGCGCGGCATGGCTCCGGTCGATCTCGCGCCCGTCGCGGAGCGGTAGCAGGCGACAGGTGCAGAGCAGCCTGCCACGCCGGGACTCGACCAGCATGTGGCGGCAGAGCGCGTCGAGCGGGTCCCGGTCCAGACGGTCCGGCCGCGACGCGTTTCCGACGGCGTCGATGAAGGCGACGTGCCTAAGCCGCTGCGCCCGCCGCACGTCGGCGGGCCCATCCGACAGCCGCACCGTGAGCCCTGGTTCGGGCCCCTCCCGCCTTGGATGTCTCAATACCGTTCCTAGATCGTGTGCGTGCCCGCCATCATGGCGCGGCTGGACAGAAGAAGCGAGGACAAGCGCGTGGACAAAGTCGTGAAGTCGGACGCCGAATGGCGCGAGCAGCTGGATCCCCTGGCCTACAAGGTGACCCGCAAGCACGGGACCGAGCGGGCCTTCACCCACGACAGCTTCCCCAAGGAACCCGGCACCTTCACCTGTGTCTGCTGCGGCGCACCGCTCTTCGACCAGGAGCACAAGTTCGACTCGGGTACGGGCTGGCCGTCGTTCTGGCAGCCGGCGGAGGGCGCGCCGGTCGGCGAGAAGGAGGATCGCAGCTTCTTCATGCGCCGCACCGAGGTGCACTGCGACCGCTGCGAGGCGCATCTGGGGCACGTCTTCCCCGACGGTCCGCAGCCGACGGGGCTACGCTACTGCATCAACGGCGTGGCGCTGAACTTCGAGCCGGAGACGGAGGAGGCTCGCGAAGCCTGAGCCGCCTAGTTTTCGTTGAAGAAGTCGGCGGGATTGAAGTTGCCGAGGTTGCCAAAGAGCTGCTGCAGGAAACCGACGCCGGTTGTATTGCGGTCGGTCACGCGGCGCGAGATCGGCACGACGCGGCCTTCCTCGAGCCCGAAACGCTCGACATTGGTCACGCGGTCGCCGGCGAAGGAAATCGCGACGACCTCGCGGTCGACCTCGACCGGCTCCTGCCAGCCGTACTCACGGTAACGGCTCTTGACGTAGTACCAACCTTCTTCGGTCAGGACTCCGGTCGCGGTCGGCGGCCCGACTGCCTCCTGGACCTCCGCGCGACTGTCGCCCACGTCCACAAGCGCCAGATCCTCGTCCGGCGGCACGTACCCGTGATTGCGGTAGATCGTCGTGCAGGCCGCGGCGACCGCGAACGACAGGACGACCGCCAGACGCCCGGCCCTTGCGATCAGTCCCATCCTGGTCTCATCCTCACAGCCCTCGTCCGGCCAATCGCTTACATAAGCGACCGCCTCTCTTCAAGAACGGAGCGCAAGATGCCTCAGCCCGTGGAACCCTGGAGTCACGTCGTCCGCCTCGGCGATACTTCTCGAGCGCTCGAAACCTTCGAGCTCGTGCCGGACGCAGAGACGCGGGCGGCACTGGCCGAGCGATTGGACATCCCCAAGATCCGCAAGCTGAGGTTCGCCGGCCGGCTGGAGCCGCACGGGCGCCGCGACTGGTACCTCTTCGCTGAACTCGGTGCGACCGTGGTGCAGCCATGCAGCGTGACGCTGGCGCCGGTGACCTCGCGTCTCGACGAAAGCATCGAGCGACGCTACCTCGCCGCGCTCCCGGAGGCACCGGAGGAGGGGGAGGTCGAGATGCCGGACGAGACGGTCGAGCCGCTGCCCGCGACGCTCGACCTTGGCGCCGTGATGGCAGAAGCGCTGTTGCTGGCGCTGCCGCAATGGCCCCGTGCAGAGGGAGTAGAAGCCGACGAGACAGCGTTTGCCGCTCCGGGCGTGAAGCCGATGAGAGACGAGGATACGCGGCCCTTCGCCGGTCTCGGCAAGCTCATGGGCGATCGCGAAGACGACGGCTGAGGCGGGGCCGACGTGAGAGAATGCCGATTGGCAGAAGGGGCTTGCACCGAGACAGAATCGCAGTATGTTCCCGCCCTCGTTCGCACCGGGCTCCGTCGGAGCGCCGGCCCGCCGTCGGACCAAGGGGCGCAGCCCTTCAGCATATCGAGGTTAAGGACATGGCCGTCCCGCAGAACAAGGTAACCAAGTCCCGCCGCAACATGCGCCGGGCCCACGACGCGCTCGTGGCGGCGAATCCGGCCGAATGCCCCAATTGCGGCGAGCTGAAGCGGCCGCACCACGTCTGCGGCGCCTGCGGTCACTATGCCGACCGCGAGGTGGTCGCCCGGACCGACGAGATCGATCTGGACGAAGACGCGGCCTGAGCGCCAGCGTCATTGCCCCCGCCGCATGGCGCCGTCCAGCGAGAGATCCGAGCAGTCACCTAAACCGGTGGTCATCTCGGTCGATGCGATGGGTGGCGACAGGGGGCCGGCGGCCGTGGTCGCCGGCATCGCCGCGTCGGCTCAGAAGAACCCCGAGATCCGGTTCCTCGTCCACGGGCCGCGTGACGAGCTTGAGCACCTGATCGCGCGACGCAATATCGCACACCTCTGCGAGGTGCGCGACGCGGCGGACGTCGTCAGCATGGAAGCCAAGCCGAGCCACGTGATGCGGCACGGCAAGGGCACCTCGATGTGGTCCGCGATCGAGGCGGTGCGAGACGGCGAAGCGGCCGCAACGGTAAGCTGCGGCAACACCGGCGCGCTGATGGCGCTCAGCATGGTTCGCCTTCGCAAGCTGCCAGGGGTCGACCGCCCAGCTATCGCCTGCCTGTGGCCCTCGCGTAACACCGGCGGCTTCAACGTCATGCTCGACGTCGGCGCCGACATCCGTGCCGATGCCCGCGACCTCTTCCAGTACGCATTGATGGGCGCCTCCTACGCCCGCAACGGACTAGGCCTGCAGCGGCCGCGGATTGGCCTGCTCAACGTCGGCACCGAGGAGCACAAGGGCCGGGCCGAGCTGCGCGAGGCCCACGACCTGATCGAATCGCATGCCGAAAGCGCCGGGATCGAGTTCGTCGGTTTCGTCGAAGGCGGCGACATCCCCTCCTCGCGCGTGGACGTCATCGTGACGGACGGCTTCACCGGCAACGTCGCCCTCAAGACCGGCGAAGGCACGGCCAAGCTGATCGGCGACCTGCTGCGCGAGGCCTTCGAGTTCACGCCCCTCAGCCGTGTCGCCGCACTGCTCGCGCTCACGTCGCTGAAGCGCTTGCAGAGGCGGATCGACCCGCGGCGCGTCAACGGCGGCGTGTTCCTCGGGCTCAACGGAACCATCGTCAAGTCGCACGGCAGCGCGGACGAGACCGGCGTCGCGGCGGCGATCAAGCTGGCCTTCACCCTTGCCCGGTCGGGCTTCAATGAGAAGCTGGCGGCGCGGGTTGCGTCCGCTGGACTCATCGACCAAGGTGAACCACCGGAGGCTGCAAGGGACGGGTCGCCCGCATGACGACACGCGCCGTGGTGCGGAGTGTCGGGCACTATCTGCCCGAGCGGGTCGTACCGAACGTCGAGTTCGAGGCGAGCCTCGACACGTCTGACGAGTGGATTCGCGCACGCACCGGCATCGAGCGGCGACATTTCGCGGCAGAGGGCGAGAGCACGTCCGACCTCGCCCTCGCGGCCGCCCTTGAGGCGCTCGGCAACGCAGGGCTTGCTCCCAACGACCTCGACGCGATCATCCTCGCGACATCGACCGCGGACCTGATCTTCCCGTCGGCGGCGACGATGGTCCAGGCGCGGCTCGGCATGACGCGCGGCTTCGCCTTCGACGTGCAGGCGGTGTGCGCGGGCTTCGTCTATGCCCTCGTGAGCGCCAACGCCCTCATCCTCTCCGGACAGGCGCAGCGGGTCCTGGTTATCGGCGCCGAAACCTTTAGCCGCATCATGGACTGGACCGACCGGACAACTTGCGTCCTCTTCGGCGACGGCGCGGGCGCCGTCGTTCTTGAGGCGGCCGTGGGCGAAGGCACCGCCGAGGATCGCGGCCTCCTCTCCTCGGACCTGCAGTCGGACGGGACGCTGCGCGACATCCTCTATGTCGACGGCGGCGTCTCCACCCAGTCCTCCGGTTTCCTGCGGATGCAGGGCAAGGAGGTTTTCCGCCACGCGGTCGACAAGCTGTCCCGCACGGCCGAGACGTCGCTGGCGAGGATCGGCAAGGTCGGCGCGGATGTCGATTGGATCGTGCCGCACCAGGCGAACCTCAGGATCATCAAGGCGACGGCGGCGCGGATGGGCGTCTCGATGGAGCGCGTGATCGTCACGGTCCAGGATCACGGCAACACGTCCGCCGCTTCGATCCCGCTGGCCCTCTCCGTCGGCTGCGCCTCGGGGCGGATCAAGCAGGGGGACCTTGTCGTGGTCGAGGCCATTGGCGGCGGCCTTGCCTGGGGCTCGGTTGTCATCCGCTGGTGACGCTGCGATGCAAGTTATTGTTTGACAGGTAAAAACTCCCGCCTATCCTTGGGCGGTCACAGGGGGGATCAGCATGTCCGACAAGACGCTCACCCGGATGGACCTGAGCGAGGCGGTGTTTCGTGAGGTCGGCCTGTCCCGCAACGAATCCGCGCAACTCGTCGAAAGCGTCCTCAAGCACATGTCCGATGCACTCGTCAGGGGGGAGAGCGTCAAGATATCGTCCTTCGGGACGTTCAGCGTGCGCGAAAAGTCGGCGCGCATGGGACGCAATCCGAAAACGGGCGAGGAGGTGCCGATCCACCCCCGCCGCGTGCTGACCTTTCGCCCGTCGCACCTGATGAAGGACCGTGTTGCCTCGGGCAACAAGCGCTGAGGGCGCCGGTGGCAAAATCGCCTGACGCATTCCGTACCATCAGCGAGGTCGCCGAAGCGCTGGACCTGCAGGCGCATGTGCTGCGCTTCTGGGAGACCAAGTTCAGTCAGGTCCGCCCGATCAAGCGCGCCGGTGGACGACGCTACTACCGACCGGCGGACGTGGCCCTGCTTGGCGGAATCAAGAGGCTCCTCCACGATGACGGGCTGACGATCCGCGGCGTCCAGAAGGTGCTGCGCGAACGTGGCGTCGGCCATGTCGCTTCACTCGCCGAGGCAGCGACGGCAGAGATGGCCGGAGCGGCGCCGCAGGTCTCCGCTCGGCCCGAGCCGCAGGAGGCACAGGACACGGTACCGATCGACAATGACGGAGCGGAACAGCCCGCGCCACCGCAGGAGGAGGCTGCGCCTGACGAGCGGCCTGAAGCGGCTCCAACCCTTCCGGCAGGGGTACCTGCTACCGCCGACCGCCCGAGCGCAGCCGACGCCCCGCTCCGTCTGGGCGAGGCGGCGCGTGTCGTGCACCTGCCGTTCGCCGGCCACTCCAAACCTGCGCCGGCCGAAGAGGCACACGCACCAGAGATCGCCGATGAACCCGCCGCCCCGCCGGCGGCCGAGGCAGACGACCAGACGCAGACGGTGGTTGCTTCGCTGGTGCAGCGGGCGGGCGAGCTTGACCCGGCTGCCGCACGAGAGGCGTGGCGGAGGCTGCAGGCGCTTCGCAATCGCCTCGCCTCCCCCGCCCGCCAGAACTGATCCAGCGACAGTGCCGCCACCCCCTTGCCCCCATCGGCCGATCAGCTATGAAGGCGCCGTGTCGGGCTATGGCGCAGCCTGGTTAGCGCGTCCGTCTGGGGGACGGAAGGTCGCAGGTTCGAATCCTGCTAGCCCGACCATTCCGACACTTCACCTCGGCACGGCTGAATGAGCGCTGCTGGGGTCCTGCCGGATCGCATGATCCGCGACCTGGTCGCGGGCGGCGCGATCATCGGCGAGGTGGAGCCAAACCAGCTTCAGCCCGCCTCCCTTGATCTGAGGTTGGGCCGGCGTGCGTGGCGCATCCGCGCCTCTTTCCTTCCGGGAGAGGGCCATACCGTCGCCCATCGGCTGGGCGGCCTCGCCATGCACGAGATCGACCTCGGGGACGGTGCCGTACTGGAGAAGGGCTGCGTCTATCTGGTCGAGATGGCCGAGCGCCTCGCGCTGCCGGATGACGTCTCGGCCGTGGCCAACGCCAAGTCTTCTACCGGTCGGCTCGACCTTCTGACCCGGGCGATCACCGACGGCGGGACCGAGTTCGACCGGATCCCGCGCGCCTATCGCGGACCGCTCTACGCCGAGATCTGCCCCCGCTCGTTTTCGGTGCTCGCGCGGGCGGGCCAGCGGCTCAACCAGGTGCGGTTCCGGCGCGGCCGCTCCGCACTCGACGACGACACGCTCCGGCATCTGCACGCGCGTGCGCCGCTGGTGAATGGCGAGGCGATGATCTCCGACGGTCTTGGCTTCTCGGTCGACCTGCGCCCGGCGGACGGCAGCATGGTGGGCTGGCGCGCTAAACCGCACACCGGCCTCATAGCCCTCGATCGACTCAACCACTATGCGCCGTCCGACTTCTGGGAAGAGGTGCACGCTCGGGACGGTCGCATCATCCTCGATCCCGGTGCGTTCTACATCCTCGTCAGTCGCGAGGCCGTGACGATCCCCCCCGATCATGCCGCGGAGATGGCGCCGTACCTCGCCATGGTGGGCGAGTTCCGCGTCCACTATGCTGGCTTCTTCGACCCCGGCTTTGGCTGGGCCGAGGCCGGGGGTGCAGGCTCGCGCGGCGTGCTCGAGGTGCGCTGCCACGAGGCGCCGTTCGTTCTCGAGCATGGCCAGGTCGTCGGGCGGCTTGTCTACGAGAGGATGGTCGCGGAGCCGGATCGCCTCTACGGCGCGCCTCTGGCCTCGAATTACCAGGGCCAGGGCCTCAAGCTCTCCAAGCACTTCCGTGCCTGAACCGGCGGATGTCAGGCGGCGTCGCCCACGCTCCGGCGGCCGCCATCCGGGTCGGCGGGTTTGAAAAGAAGGCGCCAGTGCACGCCAGGGCCGGTCTCCCGGCTCAGCTCCGCATCCATCTGCATGGCCAGCGCCTCGACGATTCGGCTTCCCGTCCCTTGGCCCGCGTCGGACGTCATGCCGGCGCCGTCGTCCGTCACTCGTAGTTCCAGCGCTCCACACAGGCGTCGCAGGCCGATCGTGACGCGCCCCGGCCCGCCCTGGGGGAAGCCATGCTTCATTGCGTTCGTCACCAGCTCATTCACGAGGAGGCAGAGCGGCGTCGCATCGGTGATGTGAAGACGCGACGGTTCTAGGTCCCACGTCACCTCGACGTTGGGCGGCGCGACCGAGTCGCGCATGGTCGCGCAGAGCTTGCCCAGGAGGTCCGACGCTTCGACGACCTCCAGGCCGCGCGTCCCGTCCAGCATCTCGTGCACAAGCGCGATCGACCTGATCCGCCCCTCGATGTCGCTCAGCGCCTGGTTCACGTTCGGATCGCGGGACGCCGCCTTGCGCGACCGGATGATGACGCTCAGCATGCTGAGATTGTTCTTCATCCGGTGCACGAGCTCCTCGTGGAGCTGCCGCTCTCGATTGAGAGCCTCGTCGAGCTGCTCGCGCAACCTCTGCTGCTCCGCGAGTTCGCTGTTCAACAGCCGGATCAGGCGGCGATGCTCCTCGAAATGCACATTGTCGGAGCGGTCGGCCAGCAGGAGAACCCGGAGGGTGCGATTTTCCGCATCAACCAAGCCGCGGCCGGTCATCGCGACTCTCAGGCCCGCGTGGCCGCCCCGCGTCAGCTCGACAGACAGAGGCTGCCACCCGGCCGAGCCGGCGCAGCGCTCGAGCACGTTCGTCGCGCCGCGGTCCAGACTGCGGCAGAGTTCCAGCAGGTTCGGCAGATGCGCGTCCAGGCCGAGGTCCAGCAGCGAGGCAGCCGCGGCGTTAAGGCGCTCGATCCCGCCGTCCAGGCGCACGATCATCATGGGAGACGGCAGGCTGTCGAAGACCTGCGACAGGACGTCCGCCTTCATTCCGCAGGCTCCGGCTCGCGGGCATCGGCTGCGGATCGCGTCGAGAAATATTCCATCTCTCCGGGCGCGGATTCCCTGCGCGGCTCGAGGTGCACGACGACACGGCAACGGCCGTGCCCGGCGGCTATCGTTTCCTGCAGTTCCACGCGTGCATAGCCGAGACTGTCTGCGACGATGCGCCCGAAGACGTTGGATGTCATCATGCACAGCGACGGCCGGTCCTGCACCATGTCGCCGAAGGGGCAACGGGCGTTGCCGAGCACGATGCGATCCTCGCTCACGGCGATGATGTGGAACTCCCCGCCGATGCGCCGCTTCAGGTCGACGAGCACCTCGGCCAGCAACCGCGCATCGGCGCACTCAAGGTCGATGGCGCCGCGGTACTGCTCGCCGATCCAGCGCCCCATGATCGACCCGACGCCGCTGATGTAGCCTTCGGCGCTTTCCGTCCCGACGACGTCCTCGAGCAGTCCGGACAGCTCGCGCAGGAGACGCCGCATGAAGATGTCGCCCTCTAGCGGGAGTTCGGCGGCCGCGGGTCGAGTATCGGTCATGTCAACGTCCGGACTGCAGCAGGCGACGGGGAGGAAACGTGTCCGCTCGCGCTGAGACACGCCTTACTCCGTCACAATACATGCCGCCGGTCAACGCTCATGTTAGCAAACCAGTTTAAGCGTCCGGCGCGGTGTCACCGATCGACCTGTCGAACATCTCCGCCTGCCCCGGCGTCTCGCCTCCCGCGTCGTCGCCAGGTGAGGGGCGACTCTCCAGCAGGCCCGCCGCGCGAAGTTCCTTCAGCCCCGGCAGGTCTCGCGGTGACGAAAGGCCGAAGTGGTCGAGGAAACCCTCGGTCGTCGCGAAGGTGACGGGCCGCCCCGGTGTCTCGCGCCGACGACCGAGCCGGACCCAGCCCATTTCCATCAATTGATCGAGAGTGCCGCGGCTGACGCTGACGCCGCGGATCTCCTCGATCTCGGCGCGCGTCACAGGTTGGTGATAGGCGACGATTGCCAGCGTCTCGGTGGCGGCGCGACTCAGCTTGCGGGTCTCCACCGTCTCCCGCCGCATGAGGAAGCCCAGGTCGGGCGCCGTGCGGATGGCCCAGGCGTCGCCCACGCGGACGACCTCGACCCCCCGCCCCTCGTAGCGCCTGCGCAGTGCCTCGAGCGCAGGCAGCGCCTCGCTTCCATGAGGCATGCGGGCATGAAACTCGGCTACGCTCACGGGCTCCGCGCTGGCGAAGAGGATCGCCTCCACCATGCGCTCCTGCTCGTCGGGCGGCGGCGCCTCGAAGAGCGACCGTTCTTCAGACGTCGCCACGCCGCCTCACCCGGATCGGCGCGAAGGTCTCGTCCTGCCGGATCTCCAGCCGCCCCTCCTTCGCCAGTTCCAGCGTCGCAGCGAAGTGCGCGGCTGCGGCGCTGCGACGGCGGGCCGGGTCGCCGCGCCAGCCGTCCGGCAGCCATGTCGCAAGCTCCACCCAGTCGCCGGCGAAGCGGATCAGGCCGCGCAGCCTCTCCAGCGCCTGCTCCATCGACATCACGTCGCGGCGGTCCATGGCATAGGGGCGAAAGTCGTCGCGCGTCCGCAGGCGCGCGTAGGCCTGCATCAGGTCCAGGAGCGTGGCGTCGTAGCGGACCTCGCGCACCCGCGTCACGTCCTCGGGAAGGCCGCGCGCAAAGCGGTCGCGGCCCAGCCGGTCGCGCGCCATCAGGCGGGCGGCGGCGTCCCGCATCGCCTGCAGCCGCTCGAGCTGGAACGCGAGGTGCGCCGCCAGATCCTCACCCGACGGCCCCTCGTCGGCCGGGTCGGGCGGCAGGAGCAGGCGCGACTTGAGGAAGGCGAGCCACGCCGCCATCACGAGGTAGTCAGCCGCCAGCTCCAGCCTGAGCGAGCGCGCCTCCTCGACGAAGGCGAGGTACTGCTCGGCCAGCCGCAGGATCGAGATGCGGCGCAGGTCCACCTTCTGGGTCCGCGACAGCATGAGCAGCAGGTCGAGCGGGCCCTCGAACCCGTCCACGTCGACGATGAGAGCCTCGGCCGCCATGCGGGCGGCGATATCGACGACCGGTGCGGCCTCCTCACGCGAAGGCACTCTCATTCCCCGACCGGCGCGCCGGCCCGGTGCGCCATCACCCGCTCGGCACGCTTTGCCGCCGCGCCGCGCAGCGTGCCGGCGGCTTCCGCAACCTCCATCATCTCGTCGCTGTTGCCGTTGCAGTGCAGGATCATGTCGCACCCCGCGTCGAGCGAGTCCCTGACCCGGTCGCTCATCGCGCCGCCGAGCGCGCCCATCGAGATGTCGTCCGTCATCAGCAGGCCGCCGAACCCGATCTCGCGCCGGATGACCTCGATCGCCGCGGGAGACGTGGTGGCCGGCCGCTCCGCATCGATCGCCGGATAGACGACATGCGCAGTCATCGCCATGAGCTGGTCGGCCAGCGCGACGAACGGCACGAAGTCGACAGCGCGCAGCGTCTCCAGATCCGCCTCCACCGTCGGCAGCGCCTCGTGGCTGTCGACGCGCCCAGCGCCGTGGCCGGGGATGTGCTTGATGACAGGCAACACCCCACCCTCCAGCGTTCCGTCCGCCGCGGCACGCGCGAGCCGCGCGACCCGTGCGGGGTCTTCGCCGAAGCAGCGGTTGCGCAGGAACGGGTGGGTATCGGGGCGCGCCACGTCGGCGCAGGGAACGCAGTTGACGTCGATGCCGAGCGCCCGCAGTTCCGTCGCAATGTCACGATACCGCGCGCGTATGGCTTTGGCGGCATCTGCGCCCGCCGCCTCGGCGTGGTCGAAGGGCGGCGGCCAGTCGCGGCCGAGCGGCGGCCTCAGTCGCGCCACCCGCCCCCCCTCCTGGTCGATCAGGATCGGCACGTCGGCGCCGGCCGCGTCGCGGAGGTCGGCGCAGAGGCCGCGTACCTGCTCCGCCTGGCGCAGGTTTCGGTCGAAGAGGATGAAGCCCCAGGGACGCACCTCGCCGAAGAAAGCGACCTCGTCCGTCGTCAGCCGCGGACCGGCGCAGCCGAAGATGGCGGCGGTCCGGTCCCGCATCCTCAGCGCCGAACCACCGGTATGCAGTCCGCCTGGCCCGCGTTCAACGCCGCGCACACCCGTCGCGCCTCGGCGAGGTCGTAGAAACCCGCTGCGCGCAGGCGCCAGAAGGTCTTGCCCCCGCGATCCACCCGCTCGACCACGCCGTGGTGTCGTTCCAGCACGTCCGGGAAGCGCTCCGAGAGCCGGTCCCACTCCCGCCGCGCGACCTCCTCGGTGTCGAAGGCGCCGAGCTGCACGACCTCGTCGCCAGCGGCGGTCGTGGATAAGGCGATCATCGCACCGGCCGGGCGCGGCTCGGGACGCTCTTCCTCACCCGTCGCCGAGGCGAGCGTGACGAAGGACGCCGGGTCGAGACCCAGCGCTTCGGCCACTGCCCGGTCGGTCGCGTTCAGCGACGCCGCGGGTCGCGCAGCCTGCCGCGTCACCGGCACCTCCGCCATGTCGGGTTCCAGATCCGCCAGTGTCGTGGCGACGGGCATGTCGTCCGGCAGGAGCTCTGCCGCCGCCGGTGCCAGCCGGACCTGTTCCACCGGCTCCTCGTCCGCCGCCTTTTCAGCGATGCGGTTGACGGTCAGCCCCTGGTGCTCGGCCTGCTGCCCACCCGGAGTCTCGGGCGCGATCCGCATCGGCCCCTGGATCGCCCGCACGACCGGCACGCCGGTGACGTCCCTGATCAGAAGCTGCCAGCCCCAAAAGGCGAGCCCTGCAACCAGCGCGAGCGAAAGGCCTGCGCCACACCAGTTCGCCAACGCGCGCACGGCGGTGCCGTGCCTCCCGCGACCATCGAAAGTGCCATCGGTCATCTTGACCTCAACTGCCTCAGCGCCTGCTCCGGCGCGCCTCGTGATGCTCCGCCGCCGGCGCCCTTTTTAGATCAGCGCATCTCTTCGGCTGGAGTGACCCCGAGAATATCAAGACCCGCCGAAATAACAACGGCGACTGCCCGCGCCAGCGCCATCTTTCCGCTGGACCGTGCCTCGTCGTCCTCATGTATGAAGCGCAGTTCGGGCCGGTCGTTGCCCCGGTTCCACAACGCATGGAAGTCGCTGGCCAGGTCATAGAGGTAGAACGCGATCCGGTGGGGCTCGTGCGTGCGCGCGGCAATCTCCACGAGGCGCGGCCATTCGGCGATCTTCTTCGCCACCGCAAACTCCGCCTCGTCCTCCAGCAGCGGCACGTCGGTCGACATGATCCCCGCCGCCTCGGCCTTGCGCCAGAGAGAGCGGACGCGGGCGTGTGCGTACTGCACGTAGAAGACCGGGTTGTCCTTCGACTGCTCCGTCACGTGGGCGAAGTCGAAATCGAGCGGCGCGTCGTTCTTGCGCGTCAGCATGTGAAACCGGGTGACGTCAGGTCCGACCTCGTCGACCACCTCGCGCAGGGTCACGAAGTTGCCGGCCCGCTTGGACATCCGGTAGGGCTCGCCGTTCTGGAAGAGGCGAACGAGCTGCGTCAGCTTGACGTCCAGCGGCACCGCGCCGTCGGAGAGGGCCGAGACGGCGGCCCGCATCCGCTTGACGTAGCCGGCGTGGTCGGCGCCGAAGATGTCGATCAGCTCCTCGAAGCCGCGCTCTATCTTGTCGTGGTGATAGGCGATGTCGGGAGCGAAGTAGGTCCAGCTGCCGTCCGACTTGCGCACGGGCCGGTCAACGTCGTCGCCGTGCGAGGTGGAGCGGAACAGCGTCTGCTCCCGCGGCTCCCAGTCGTCGAGCGCCTTGCCCTTCGGCGGGTCGAGCGTGCCTTCGTAGATCAGGCCCCTGGACTCCAGCAGCTTCAGCGCCGCCTCGATCTTGCCGGTGCCGTAAAGCGACTTCTCCGAAAAGAAGACGTCCATCCGCACGCCTAGCGCCGACAGATCCTCGCGGATCATCTCCATCATCGCGTCGGTGGCGAAGGTGCGGACCTCGTCGAGCCAGACCTCCTCGGGCTGGTCAACGTAACGGTCGCCCACCCTCTCGCGCAGCGCCTCGCCCACGGGCACGAGGTAATTGCCGGGATAGGTGCCCTCCTCGAAGGCCACTTCGCGCCCGTGCGCCTCCAGATAGCGCAGGTAGACCGACCGCGCGAGCGTGTCGACCTGGGCGCCGCCATCATTGATGTAGTACTCGCGCGTGACGTTGTAGCCCGAGAACGTCAGCAACGAGGCAAGCGCATCGCCGAAGACCGCCCCCCGCACGTGGCCCACATGCAGCGGCCCCGTTGGATTGGCCGAGATGAACTCGACGTTGACCTTGAGGCCGGCGCCGAAGCCCGAGTGGCCGAAGGAACGCCCCGCGTCGAGCGCCTCGGTCACGACGTCGGCCCAGACGCCGGGGACGAGCCGCAGGTTCAGGAAACCCGGTCCCGCAACCTCGGTAGAGGCGATGCGCGACTCCTGCGACAAACGTTCGGCCAGTTTCTCCGCGATGGCGCGCGGCGCCTCGCCCGCGGCCTTCGACAGCACCATCGCCGCATTCGTCGCCATGTCGCCATGCGCCGGATCCCGCGGCGGCTCTACCGAGACCGGCCCGTAGTCCAGTCCGTTCGGCAGAGCGCCCTCGGCGACCATCGCGTCGAGCGTCTCGACCACGACGTGGCGGATGTCGGAAAAGAGGTTCATCTCGCCAATCCCGTCCTGTTTGCGCCGCCGTCTACCATGCGGGCCTTCGGCGTCAATGTCGCGCCGTTTTCGCGGCATCGGCCAGCAGGCGCGCATGTTCCTGCAGGGCGAAGCGGTCGGTCATCCCGGCGATGTAGTCGGCGACCATCCGGGCGAGCACGGTGCTGTCGGGCCGCGCCGGCAGGTCCGCGAGCCACGGCGCAGGCAGCAGGTCGGGCCGCTCCAGGTAAAGCGGGAACAGCGCCTCCACCACCGCCGTCACTTCGGCGCGGGTGCGCATGACGCTGGGAGCGCGGTAGACGCGCTCGAAGAGGAAGCGCCGGATCACCTGCAGGTCCTGCCACATTCCGCCCGAGAAGCGCACCACCGGGTGCCCCGCATGCCGCACCGCCTCGGGCGAGTCGGGGTCGAGGCTGGCGATGAGTGCACGCGAGGTGACCAGCACGTCCTCGACAAGGCCGCCGAACACCCGCCTCAGCGCCTCGTGCTGGCGCCGTGGCCGCTCGAGCCCCGGCCAGATCCGGTCGACCTCGGCGAAGGCCGGTCCCAGGATGGGCAGCGCCGCGAGATCGGCCTCGTCGAAGAGACCGGCGCGCAGCCCGTCCTGCAGGTCGTGGTTCGAGTAGGCCACGTCGTCCGAGATTGCCGCCACCTGCGCCTCGGCGCTGGCATAGGTATCCAGCTCCAGGTCATGGCGCTCGGCATACTCCGCCAGCGCGTAGGGCAGCACGCCTGTCACCGGACCATTGTGCTTGGCGATGCCCTCCAGCGCCTCCCAAGTCAGGTTCAGCCCGTCGAAGCGCGCGTAGTGCCGCTCGAGCGCGGTGACGATCCTGATCGCCTGGGCATTGTGGTCGAAGCCGCCGTAGGGCTGCATCAGTCGGTCCAGCGCCTCCTCACCCGTGTGGCCGAAGGGCGGGTGGCCGAGGTCGTGCGCCAGCGCCACCGCCTCGGTCAGTTCCTCGTTCAGCCCCAGCGCGCCGGCAATCGTCCGCGCCACCTGCGCCACCTCCAGGGTGTGCGTGAGGCGGGTGCGGTAGTAGTCGCCCTCATGCTCGATGAAGACCTGCGTCTTGTGCTTGAGCCGGCGGAACGCGCTCGAATGGATGATCCGGTCGCGATCGCGGGCGTAACAGGAGCGGAACGCGCTGTCGGCCTCGGAGATCAGCCGGCCGCGGCTCCTGCCAGGGTCGGTCGCGTAGGGGGCCTGCATCTCTGTCCTTCCGTTTACAAGCCTCCGATACCCCAAGGCGACGCCCATCCCAAGGCCGCGTTCTTGGAGAGGCGCGGCGCCTGTGCTACTCTTGGTTCTCCGAGGGCGCGGCCGCGCGTGACCGCCGCGCCGCCTCGCCGGTCTTCCGAACCGTAACGAGTTTCAGGTGCCCATGCGGCACCCTGCGATTTCTGCCGAAGCGGATCGAGTCCGACCCGGTTCATCCGTCCCGACCGGCGAGGCCTGGCAGGAGGACCACACTATGGAACGGAAAATCCGGCGGCTGGCGCTGCTCGCGCTGTCACTCTGCATTGCGGGCGCGGAGGCGTCGGCGCAATTCGCGGATCGGGCTGACCGCAACGGAGCGGCCGTGCAGGAAATGGCACCCCCCGACCGCGGAGGCGGTGGAGGCCCCGACCTGGGGCGCGAGGAGGCGCCGTCGCCGTCAGAAATGGCTCCGGACGACTCCGACGAGGGGCCGGACTTCATCATCAAGGAACAGAAGATACCGCCCCAGCCGACCCCATTGGACAACCCGCGTCAGCGACAGGCGAACCCCGGCGCAGGCTTCAACCTGCAGAACCTTTTCGGCCCGCGCCACGTCGTTACCTGCCAGACGCCCCAAGGTTACTGCCGTTTCCGCTATCGCCGCGCAGTGGCTCCCGGCGAAGCGTGCCGCTGCGGCGAGTTGTCGGGAAGAACCCGGTAGGATACCGCATCGACGCCGTTTTTGAGGCGAAGTTGCTCTTGTGCTATAGTACTGGTCTTCGCCCCTGGCCCTGACCGGAGACGTCCTGATGCTCCTCGCCGTCACGCTGGCCACCAGCCTTGCACTCTCGCATGTCAGCAGCGGAATGGATCCGGTTCCGATCTGGCAGGTGCAGTCGCCCCCTCGGAGCAACCAGACCAACCCATCGCAGCCCCCCTCGATTTCGACGCAGTCGCATGATCCGGAGACACGGTCACGTAGCGGTGATGACGGAGACAGCCGCGGGGACGCGGGTTGGCGCGGCCTCTTTGGCCAGCGAAACATGGTCACCTGCCAGACCGACGTCGGCTATTGCCGTTTTCGCTACCAGGAACCCGTGGATCCAGGACGCCGTTGCCGGTGCGGCACGGTTGAAGGCCGCACGAGGTGAACCGGCCGCGGGCCGCCGTCGTCGCGGCCCTCGTCGCCGGTGGCGTCTTCCTCCTGCTCGTAGGCTTCCTCGCCGGCAGCCTCGTCTCCGGCGTTGGGTACGGGCGGTTCGCCTTCCTCTACGAGAACTTCACCATCGACGCATGCCTTGCGCAGTTCGGCTCCGGGAGCGCGACTGTGGAGGAGGTGCAGGCGCTGGTGCGGGCGTGTTACGAAAAGCTCCGGCTTCAGGGCACCTTGAACGATTTTCTCATCCGTCGCGTGAACTTTCAGACGCAACACTTTGCAGACACCGTGGTCATGTGGATGGTGGTCCTGATGACGATGTCGGGCGTGGCGCTGGCCGGTTACCAGATCGTGGCCGCCTCGCGCCTCGCACCGGGCGACACCCCGGCCGAAAGCGAGGTGTCGGTCGAGCGGGGGCGGCTGTTCCTGCGCTCCTCCGTCACCGGGCTCTTCATCCTGATCGTCTCGTTCGCGTTCTTCTACGTCTACGTGATCTACGTCTACACGATCTACGAGATCGACAGTTCCACCCCCGCTGTCGAGGTGCGCGACGAGCCGATCGGGCCGCAGCTCCCGGTCGAGGGCGAGATCATCGAGTGACCGCTTGCCGACCCGGCGGAGCCATCCCTATATTCCGCAGGCCAACCGGAGAGATCGTATGGAGCTCAACCTTCCGCCCAAGGTCACGGACCGCGCCTTCGCGCGCCTGGCCGAGATAAATGACGCCGCTGGTGATGCCAAGGCCCTGCGCGTGGCAGTCGAAGGCGGCGGCTGCTCGGGTTTCCAATACGACATCCGTCTCGACGACCCGGCCGAGGACGACCTTGTGCTCGAGAAGGCGGGCCAGAAGGTGGTGGTCGACAACGTCTCGCTACCCTTTCTCGCCGACGCGGTCATCGACTTCACCGAAGAGCTGATCGGGGCCCGCTTCACTATCGAAAACCCCAATGCCAGCTCATCCTGCGGCTGCGGCACGTCCTTTTCCATCTGAGCGACACGGCGCATTCCGCCGCTGAAGCGCAGTCCCGGCACAGCGCGAAATCCACAGGCGCCAGCTGGCTTGTTGGCACGCCGCCCTCTCGGCTATAGGGCGCGCGGAGGGCCGGACATGAAGATCGCAACGTTCAACATCAACGGGATCCGCGCGCGCGGTCAGGCGCTGGCAGACTGGCTGGACGAGTCGCAGCCAGACGTGGCCATGCTGCAGGAGATCAAGTGCGTCGACGAGGCATTCCCGCGCGAGCCCTTCGACGAGCGCGGCTACAATGTCGAGACGCACGGGCAGAAGGGCTTCAACGGCGTCGCCATCCTGTCGAAGCTGCCGCTGGAGGACGTCTCGCGCGGCCTGCCGGGCGCGGACGACGACGAGCAGGCGCGCTGGATCGAGGCAACGGTCGTCGGGCGCCGGGCGATCCGCCTCTGCTGCCTCTACCTGCCGAACGGCAATCCCGCTCCCGGTCCGAAGTACGACTACAAGCTCGGCTGGATGGAGCGGCTGGAGCGGCGCGTGACGGACCTGCTGGCGGACGAGGAGGCGGCCGTCGTGGCGGGCGATTACAACGTGATCCCGCTGGACGAAGACGCGGCCCGGCCCGATGCCTGGCGCAGCGATGCGCTCGGCCTGCCAGCCACGCGGGACGCCTGGCGGCGGATCGTGAACCTCGGCATGACCGAGGCCTACCGCACGCGGAATCGTGGCCGGGGGCATTTCACGTTCTGGGACTACCAAGCCGGCGCCTATGACCGGAACGACGGCATCCGGATCGATCACGTGCTTCTGACGCCGCAGGCGGCGGACCTGATGACGGATGTGGGCATCGACCACGCCATCCGGGGAGGACCGAAACCCTCGGACCATGTGCCGCTCTGGGTAGAGCTGGACGCCTGACCCTGCGGAACCTGCGCATCGCGTCTCCGTTGCTGCCGTAATGCGCATCTCGATCCTCAGCCTCGCGATCGCCCTCGCCGCCACGGCCGAGGCCTGCCCCACCGCCAACACCGGCGCCGGGTGCGGCGGCGCGTTGCACGGCGGCGGTGCCAAGCTGCTGGTCGCGCCGGTAACGCCCGCACCCTACGCCATAGGCGACGTGCTGCCGCGCGGGCGCTACTTCGTCCTGCTCAACAGCGACTATTACGGACTCCGGCCGGTCGACGGCTTCTGGCGCTATTACGAGGTCGAGGGGCGGGTCTATCGAGTCCGGCCTGACACCCTCGAGATCCTCGAGGATGCGACGGGCGAGACCAACGCGGCGTTCTGAAGCGGAACGGCAGGTCCCGCCCGGCGTTTCCTGTCGAAGAACGGAGGATCATCATGCGCTTCGCCCTCGCAGCCCTGACCGCCGTGGCGCTGCCACTGGCGGCAAAATCACAGCCGCTCGACACCTGCCTGCCCGGTCCGGTGGGCACGGTGTCCGACTGCACCGACACCGTCGTCACCAATCCGCCGGCCGTGCAGGACTTCTCGCAGGGCGAGTTCATCAATCCTGACGCCGATGCCACGCTTGGTCCCGCCGGCCTCGGCGACATCGAAGTCGGCGGCGTGATCGGCGACGGTTACGACGAGATCGGCGATCCGGACACCTACGGGCTCGATCCCGACGAGAACTCGATCTACTACGACATCGGCGGCAATGCGGTCCGGGTCGACAGGGCGAGCCGCCGCGTCATCGAGATCCGCCCGTTCGGCGACATCGGGATCGGCGGAGCCGATGCTGGCATCGGCGACTACGACGCGGACATCGGTCCAGAGGAAGTCGAAGACCTCTCGCCCGGCATTTCGCCTCCGTCCGGATCGCCGGCGCTTACCGACAGCGGGATCGGCAACTGATCACTCCGCCGCTACCTTCCGCGCCGCCAGCATCGGCTTCAGGTAATGGCCGGTGTGGCTGCCCATCACCGCCGCGACTTCCTCTGGGGTGCCGGTGGCGACGACCTGTCCCCCGCCGTCACCACCCTCGGGGCCGATGTCGATGATCCAGTCGGCGGTCTTGATGACGTCGAGGTTGTGCTCGATCACGACGACCGTGTTGCCCTGCTCGACCAGCTCGTGCAGCACCTCGAGCAGCTTGCGCACATCCTCGAAATGCAGACCGGTCGTCGGCTCGTCGAGGATGTAGAGCGTACGGCCGGTGGAGCGCTTGGCCAGCTCCTTCGACAGCTTGACCCGCTGCGCCTCGCCGCCCGAGAGCGTCGTCGCCTGCTGGCCGACCTTGATGTAGCCGAGGCCCACGCGGCAGAGCGCGTCCATCTTCTCGCGGATCGACGGCACCGCCTTGAAGAACTCCTGCGCGCCTTCAACCGTCATGTCGAGAACGTCCGCTATGCTTTTGCCCTTGAAGTGGATTTCCAGTGTCTCGCGGTTGTAGCGCTTGCCGCCGCAGGTCTCGCAGGTGACGTAAACGTCGGGCAGGAAGTGCATCTCGATCTTGATCAGCCCGTCGCCCTGGCACGCCTCGCAGCGTCCGCCCTTGACGTTGAAACTGAACCGCCCCGGCTTGTAGCCGCGCGCCTTGGCCTCGGGCAGGCCGGCGAACCAGTCGCGGATCGGCGTGAAGGCGCCGGTGTAGGTCGCCGGGTTCGACCGCGGCGTGCGGCCGATCGGGCGCTGGTCGATGTCGATGACCTTGTCGAGGTGGTGCAGGCCCTTGATCGTCTCGCAGGGCGCTGGGGTCTGGCGCGCGCCGTTCAGCTGCATCGACGCCGTCTTGAACAGCGTCTCGATGGTCAGGGTCGACTTGCCGCCGCCGGAGACGCCGCTGACGCAGACGAACTTGCCCAGCGGAAAATTGGCCGTCACCTCGCGCAGGTTGTTGCCCGTCGCCTTCACCACCGTCAGCGCCTTGCCATTGCCCTTGCGCCGCTCCGACGGCACAGCAATTTCGCGCTGACCCGAGAGATAGGCGCCGGTCAGCGACGCCCCGTTGGCCGCGATCTCGGGCGGCGTGCCGTGGGCAACGATTTCGCCACCATGAACGCCGGCGCCCGGACCCATGTCGAAGACGTAGTCCGCCTCGCGGATCGCCTCCTCGTCGTGCTCGACCACGATCACCGTGTTGCCCTGGTCGCGCAGGTTCTTGAGCGTCGTCAGCAGGCGATCGTTGTCGCGCTGGTGCAGGCCGATCGACGGCTCGTCGAGCACGTAGAGCACACCCGTCAGGCCGCTGCCGATCTGACTCGCCAGCCGGATACGCTGACTCTCGCCACCCGAAAGCGTGCCTGCCGCGCGGCTGAGCGTCAGGTACTCCAGCCCGACGTTGTTGAGGAAGCCGAGCCGCTCGCGGATCTCCTTGAGGATGGCGCGGGCGATCTCGTTCTTCTGCTTGCTGAGCCGCTCCGGCACCGTCTCGGTCCAGGCGGCGGCCTCGCGGATCGACATCTGCACCACCTGCCCGACGTGCAAGTCGGCGATCCGCACCGCCAGCGCCTCGGGCCGCAGCCGGTAGCCCTCGCAGACGCCGCACGGGCGGGAGTTCTGATAGCGCTCCAGATCCTCGCGGATCCACGAGCTGTCGGTCTCGCGGTAGCGGCGCTCGATGTTCGGGATCACGCCCTCGAACGGGCGGCTGACCTGGTAGACACGGCCGCCCTCGTCATAGCGGAAGCGGATCTCCTCCGTGCCCGAGCCGCGCAGGAAGACCTCTTGCACCCTCTCCGGCAGGTCGATCCACCGCGCCGCCTTGTCGAACTCGTAGTGCGCCGCCAGCGCGTCGATGGTCTGCCGCACGTAGGGACTCTTGCCCTTGCGCCATGGGCCGATGGCGTCCGTCACCTTGACCGTGAGGTCCGGCACCACCAGCCGTTCGTCGAAGAAGAGCTCGACCCCCAGCCCGTCACAGGCCGGGCATGCGCCGAAGGGCGCGTTGAAGCTGAAGAGGCGGGGCTCGATCTCAGGGATTGTGAAGCCCGACACCGGACAGGCAAAATTCTCGCTGAAGGTGATCCGCTCCGGCTCGCCCTCCCCATCGCGCGGCGCGGTCTCGAGCACCGCGATGCCGCTCGCGAGGTCGAGTGCGGTGCGGAATGAGTCCGCCAGCCGGGTCTCCAGCCCGTCGCGCACGACGATCCGGTCCACGACCACGTCGATGTCGTGCCGGTACTTCTTGTCGAGCGTCGGCGCCTCGTCCAGCTCGTGAAACTCGCCGTTGACCTTGACGCGCTGGAAGCCCTGCTTCCGCAGCTCCAGAAACTCCTTGCGGTATTCGCCCTTGCGGTCGCGCACGATGGGGGCGAGCAGGTAGCCGCGCGTCCCCTCCTCCATCGCCATCACCCGGTCGACCATGTCCTGTACCTGCTGCGCCTCGATCGGCAGGCCGGTCGCGGGGCTGTAGGGCGTGCCGACACGGGCGAAGAGCAGGCGGAGATAGTCATAGATCTCGGTGACGGTGCCGACGGTCGAGCGCGGGTTCTTCGACGTCGTCTTCTGCTCGATCGATATCGCGGGGCTGAGGCCCGAGATGTGGTCGACGTCCGGCTTCTCCATCATGTCGAGGAACTGCCGGGCATAAGCCGAAAGCGACTCGACGTAGCGGCGCTGTCCTTCGGCGTAGATCGTGTCGAACGCCAGGCTGGACTTCCCCGAGCCGCTGAGGCCGGTGATGACCACGAGCTGGTCGCGCGGTATGTCCACGTCGACATTCTTGAGGTTGTGCTCGCGGGCACCGCGAACTTCGATGTGCTTCAGCTCGGCCATTCTGACCTCGTTCGGGACGATCTTCGTAGATAGGCGCCGGGGGGACGGACGCCAGCGCGGGAGAGTCGAACGTAAAGAGAACAACTAGCACGTCGCCCACCCTGCGCCAAGCGCCCGTCTGTCGCCCGCTGCGCGATGAGCCGCAACGCCGCTCACGCAGGTGTTATGTCCGCCTCCGAGCCGGGGGCTAAGCTTCAGGCAGGCAAAGGAGGGACTCACATGACGCTACTTCGCAGGACCTTCATCGCGGCGGCCGTGGCGCTCATCGCGACGCACGCGGCAGCGCACCACGGCTGGCGCTGGACCGACGGCGGGCAGTTCGAGCTGACCGGCGTTGTTACCCACGCGCAGCTCGGCAACCCGCACGGCGTCCTGACCATCGAGGCCAACGGCGAAATCTGGGCCGTGGAAGTCGGGCAGCCGTGGCGGAACGAACGCGCCGGCCTCACTGACAACATGCTGTCGGTCGGCACCGAGATGACCGTGATCGGCGAGCGCCACGCCGACCCCAACGAGTTGCGGATGAAGGCCGAGGCCGTGGTGATCGACGGCGAGACATACCCGCTCTACCCCGAGCGGCTTTGAACGAGATCGCCGCCGCGCTCGAAGCGACGGCGCTTGCACAGCACCTCAAGGCCTCGCGTTGGACCTATCCGCTGGTCAACGCGGGTCACATCCTGGGCCTCGCGGTGCTGATTGGCGCGGTGGTGCCCATGGACCTCCGCCTCCTGCGGGGTGACGCTACGGTGTTATGGCTCCGGCGCTACGCTGCCGGCGGGCTGGTCATCGCCGTGACGTTCGGAGCGATGCTCTTCATCACGCAGGCGACAGATTACCTCTCGAACCGCTGGTTCCTGGCCAAGATGTCCGTGCTCGCGCTCGCGCTCGCCAACATCGCCGCCCATCCGCGGTTGTCGGAACTTCCACCGGACGGTCGACAGCTTGTTGCGCTCCTGTCCCTGTCCCTCTGGCCAATCGTGCTCGTCCTCGGACGCATGATCGCCTTCGCCTGACGGAACAGGGAACCACCTCGACCGCCGGATCGCTTCGCCACGACCAGACCGGGAGACGCCGAATGACCGAGAGGACCGAGGACGAGCGCAAGCAGGTCCGTGCCGAATTCTCCGAGGCAACTAACATGACGCCAAAAGAGCTGGAGGACTGGCTGGAAACCGAGGAGTCGCAGTCGGTCGGCGACACCAGCGGCGACGGCGAGAGCACCGGCCACAAGTCCGGCCGCCGCATTGTCGCGCTCAAGCGCAAGAAGGTGGCAGACCTGACTGAGGACGACCACGACTGGATGAACAAGGTGGTGGGCTACGTCCACCGCCACACGGCGCAGGGCGGACCCACCGAGGACAAGGAACATTCCCGCTGGCGCCATTCGCTCATGAATTGGGGGCACGACCCGCTCAAATAGCACGGCCCGCTCCACAACCGGCACGACAGGAAAGCTTGTCCGAATCTCAAATTCGGATTAGCCTCCCATTCAAAGCAGTTCGATTGCGCCAATTTTATGGCCGATATTTCAGTATGTTGAGGCGCGGACCGACGGGCCTTCGATTTTCCGGGCCTGCTGACGCCCCGTAAGCCCCGACACGCCGCTCCGGGCGCAGGACGCGCCACCGCGACACCCGCTCGCGCGCCATTCGCGCGTGGGCACGACATAGCCCACGTCGAGGGAGATCCCCATGGTGCAGGTCAGCTATCCCGGCGTCTACATCGTTGAAAAATCGAGCGGCGTAAAGACGATCACCGGCGTCGCCACGTCGATCGGCGCGTTCTTCGGGCGAACGCAGAAGGGTCCGATCAACAAGCCCGTGCGGTGCCTCAGCTACGCGGACTTCCTCCGCACCTTCGGCGGCGCCCACCCCGAAAGCGAGCTGGCGGCGAGCCTCAGCCTCTTCTTCGCCAACGGCGGCAGCGACACCTACGTCGTCCGCCTAGCCGGCGCGGGAGCGCAGGCCGCGGGCATTGACCTCGAGAACCTGGCGGGCAACGTCGTTCTCCGCGCGACAGCCAAGGTGGCGGGCGTCTGGGGCAACGGCGTCCGGCTGGAGGTCGGTTACAACACGCCGAACCCTGGCGAAAGCTTCAGCCTGACGGTCATTCAGGAGGAGGGCGGCCGCGAGGTGGCGCGCGAGGTCCACCAGAACCTGGTGATGGACCCGACCTCCCCCCGCTTCGCGCCCAGCTTCGTGACCCAGAGCTCGGCCCTCGTCCGGCTCGCGGTCGACGCGGGCCTCGACCTGAACGCGGGCAGCTTTCCCGGCTTCTCCGAGGCGCGGCGGCCGCTTGGAACAGACCTCGCCGGCGTGCAGGCGACGCTCGACGGGCTGATCGCCTTCGGCAACCCGTCCGGCGCGCGACGGTTCGAGATCTCGGTCAACGGCTCGGCCTACGTCGCCGTGGACCTCTCGACGCTCGACGTCAACGACGCCGGCATCGGCGACATCGGCGCCCTTGAGGACGTGCTGCGGGACCGCATCAACAACGCCCTCGCCGCGCTCGTTCCGGCACAGACGGTGGAGGTCAGCCTCGACGCCTCGGCAGAGGCCGGCGGGCAGCGCTTCCTGAGGATCACCGCGACGAGCGGTGACACCGCGAAGGTCCGCGTGCGCCGGGCCGCCGCTTCGGACCTCGCCGGCGGGCTGATGCTCGGCGTCGACAACGGCGGCGTCGAGATGGCGCGGCGCAGCGACTTCCGGCCCGCACCGACCGGCTCGCTGGTGCGCCTAACGGACGACGCGGGCAACTTGACGGCGCTGAACACGCTCGCGGGCATGGACCAGAGCGACCTCACCGGCGTGACCATCGGCAGCGAGACGCCGATTCCGCTCGACGCCGCGCCGAACGACATCCAGACCACCGGCGGCGGCGATCCATTTACGACTGACGCCCTCTCGTCCAGCGCCAACGGCAACAACGACGGCGTTCGCGAGAAGCTGAAGATCATCTCGCAGGCGATCTCGAACGCGCCCGGCTCGCGATACCGCGCCGAGCTACACGGCCACGACCTCGTGGTGCTGGCCAAGGACGGCACCTTCAACGAGACGCCGAGCGGGATCGCGTTCGCTGGTCCCGAGGCGGGCACGGCGGACGGCTTCGTCCAGCTGAACTCGCGGCAGTACACGCTCGGTCCTAACGGGACGAGCGACTTCGTGACGTTCAACGCCGCAACCCAGACCGGTGCCGACGGCGGCGCGCCCGGCTTTCCCGAGTATGTCGGCGACCCGGTGCAGAAGACGGGTTTCCACGCGCTCGACCCGGTGGACCTTGTCAACCTCTTCGTGCTGCCGGCCGACCACGCGATGACCGAGGCGGAGCGAAGGGCGCTCTGGGGTCCGGCCAGCATCTACGCCCAGTCGCGCCGCGCCTTCCTGCTGATCGACTCCCCCGACAGCTGGACCGACGCCGAGGGTCGGCCTGCGGTCGTGCAGAACACCGACGACGTTAACAACATGCGGGCGACGGTGGTGAAGGACCATTCCGCGGTTTTCTATCCTAGGGTGCTCTTCAACGACGGCGGTCTGGTGAAGGCGGTCGGCTCGACCGGCGCGATCGCCGGTCTGATGGCACGCACCGACGCCACCCGCGGCGTCTGGAAGGCTCCGGCGGGCACCGAGGCCGACATCCGCAACATCGTCGGCCTGAACGCGAGTCTCACCGACCTCGAGAACGGCGTCCTGAACAAGCTCGGCGTCAATTGCGCGCGGCAGTTCGTGGCGGGCTTCGTCAACTGGGGCGCACGCACGCTCGACGGATCGGACGACCTCGGCAGCGAGTGGAAGTACATCCCGATCCGCCGCCTCGCGCTGATGATCGAGGAGAGCCTCTACCGCGGCACCCAGTGGGTGGTGTTCGAGCCCAACGACGAACCGCTCTGGGCCAAGATCCGCCTCAACGTCGGGGTCTTCATGAACGGCCTCTTTCGACAGGGCGCCTTCCAGGGCTCGACTCCGAGCGACGCCTACTTCGTCAAGTGCGACGGCGAGACGACGACGCAGGCCGACCGCAACCTCGGCATCGTCAACATCGAGGTCGGCTTCGCGCCGCTGAAGCCGGCCGAATTCGTGGTCATAACCATCCAGCAGATCGCCGGCGACCTGAGCTAAGCCCAGAGGGAGAGCGAGAATGCCCAACGGCTTCATCACCAACGCCCACCGGATCGACCCATACAAGAACTACAAGTTCCGCCTCTTGTGGGACCAGCGCGTGGTTCTCGGCGTCTCGAAGGTCAGCGCGCTGAAGCGCACGACCGAGGTCGTGACGCACCGCGACGGCGGCGACAACAGCCGCGACCACAAGAGCCCAGGCCGCACCACCTACGAGGGCATCACCCTGGAGCGCGGCATCACCCACGACCCCGAGTTCGAGGCGTGGGCCAACAGGATCCACTCGCCGAGCGGCGACCCCGGCATGGACCTCAAGGACATGCGCAAGGACGTCGTGCTCGAGATGATGAACGAGCGCGGCCAGGTGGTGAAGCGCTACTTCCTCCACCGCTGCTGGGTCAGCGAATACACCGCCGTTCCCGATCTCGACGCCAACGCCAACGCGGTGGCGATCGAATCGCTCAAGCTCGAACTGGAGTACTGGGAACGCGATCCCGAGACTAAGGAGCCCGACGAGACCGCGCCCGTGCCGGCAAGCGCCTGATGCACTGACGCCGACCTGCCGGCATCGAAAGGAAGGCAGCCGCGATGTCCGCACGCACAGATCTGGCGATCGTCCCGGGGTTTCGATCCGGCCGCCCCTCCTATCGCTGGCGAGGCATCGGTCGGATCGAGGATCTGGAGATCGACTTCTCCTCCCGCGACCGACCCGCGCTGGTCACCGCCGTCCTCGCCACCTGCGCGGAGCCGCCGGTCGAGGATCCCGAGGAGGTGTGGCGCCTGACGCTCGCCGCTCGGGTGGGCGGGCTCTTGGCCATCTACGCCGAGACGGTGCGGACGGAGTCGCTGCCGCTGGAGGTGCGCTGTCCGCACGACGACTGCCGCGAGGGGATGGAGGTCGAGCTGCCGGTCCCCGAGCTGGTCGCCCTGGCGCAGGCGGCCGAGGCCCGGCCGGAGACGGATGTCGCGGGGCAGGACGGCCCGATCGTCCTGCGCCGGCCGCGCGGCACCGACCAGAGGCTCTGGCGCCGCCGCGCCTACGCCGACGGCGCGGAGGCCGAGGCGGCGCTTCTCGCCTCGCTCGTGATCTCCGGTACGCTCGCGGCTGAGGAACGGTCCGCCGCGGCCGAGGCGCTGGCGGCGTTCGACCCGCTCTCCTGCTTCGAGATCGACGTGCGCTGCCCCGAGTGCGCGCGGCAGTCCGGCATCCCGGTAGACCTCGAGGCCGTGCTCCTCGCCTCGCTCTCGCGGGCGCAGGCGCGGATGATTTCGGACGTCGACCGCCTCGCCCGCCGCTACGGATGGAGCGAGGCCGAGGTCTTGGCGATTCCAGCCTGGCGGCGGCGGCGCTACCTCGCGCTTGACGGCGACGGGTGGCCGGCATGAGCTGGCTCGCACGCCTCGTCCGGCAAAGCGGCCTCGAGGTCGCGACCATCGCGCGTCCGCCGACACTCGATCTTGGCGGGCCCGACCTCAGCGAGGTGACGACGGAGGTCGAGCTTCCACCCTTCCCCGCGGCCGCGCCCGCCGCGCCGCCAGTGACGCCGCCGCAACCGGCCCCGCCGCAGGCGGCGATTACCGAAACGCCCGCGCCGGCAAGCCAGCGCTCGACACCCCGTCCCGAGCCTCCGCGGCCACACGACCCGCCCCAGCCGAGTCCACGGCGCGAGGACCGGCAGCCGGACGCTCGCCCGCACGAGGAAGCGCTCCAGGAGCAACCCGAGGTCGCCAGCGCGCCGCCGCGGCAAGAAGTCCGGAGGCACGAGACGCTGCGGCATGTATTCGAATGGGTCGCGCCGAACGACCGGCCGCCTGCCGAGCCGACGCCAGATTCGCCGGCGCGAAATGAGGTTCCGCGGCAGCCGCCCGTACTCGTCACCACGCCAGTGCCGGAGCATGAGGCGCCGCGAGACGAGGATCGGATTCCCGCACGACGGATAGGCCGGCCCTCCCCCGACGCGCCGGAGGTCGAGGTCGTGACGCGCGCCCCCCCGCGCCCCGAACGCGAGCCGCGGGAGCGAGCTGTGGCGCCAGCTCCGGTCGAGGAGCGTGTCGATATCGAGATCGGCACGATCAACCTCACCGTCGAGGCGCCACCTGCTTCGCCGCCTCCCGCAAGCGCGTCCGCCGCGCCGCCGCCGTCCGCGCCGCAGCCTCGCCGACGCGCCCCGCCGCCCCCGTCGCCGAACCGGCTCCGCCGCCGATTCCTGATACCGTGAGGAGGCCGGGATGGCACGGGCGGATTCCCAGCGGGCGATCGGGGCGGTGACGATGCTGCTGCGGGACCACCTGATGAGGCGGGGCCACGCCGTCTCGGTCGGCAAGCCCGAGGTCGCCACGCAGACCGACAGCGGCGCCAAGCTGAACCTCTTTCTGTACGAGACGACGCAGGAGGCGAGCCTGCGCAACGTCAGCCTCGACGGCGGCCCGCCCCCGCTCTGGCTCGCGCTGCGCTACCTGCTCACCGCCTTCGACACCGACGATCAGAGCGACAGCCCCGAGGCACACGAGTTGCTGGGCCAAGGGATGACGGCGCTGCACGAGCTGAACTTCCTGCGGCTCGACCCGATGGTGGATGCGCCCGTGCAGTCGGCGCTGGAGCAGAACCCCGAGCCGCTCAAGATCACCTTCGAGGAGAGCTCGCCCGACCTGCTCTCGAAGCTCATGCAGGGCGCGGACGAAACCTACCGCCTGTCCGTCGCGGTGCAGGTGCGGCCGGTTCTCCTGCTTCCCGCCGAGCCGCCGAACTACGCGCTGCTGGTCGGCGTCGACTACACAACCACGCCGCCAAGCGAAATCGGCCTCGATGGCCGCGGCATCGCGGTGATCCCGTCGCTCGGCGCGCGGCTCGATCGGGTGGAGCCGGCGGCTTTCGAGCCCGGCCAAACGATTACGCTCTACGGGGATGAACTCCACCTCGCGGGGCTGGAGGCGGTGCTGGGCGACGAGGTGCTGCGCGTGACCGGCCAGTGGCCGGACCGCCTCGCAGTCGAGGTCGAGGGGCTGGAGCCCGGTCCGGGCGGCGCGGGGCGCATCGCCTCCGGCCTCGGCCCCTCGGCGGGCGAGCTGCCGATCCGGCTGCGCGAGCCACGTCCCGGCGGGCGCTTCCGCTCGTCGAACCTGGTGACCGGTCGACTGCGGCCGGTCGTCACCGGCGCCGCGCTCAACGGGGCGGACCTGGAAATCACCGGCCTCCTGCTCGGCGGCGAAGACGACGACGTGCTCGTGGCCATGCAGCAGGACGGCGCGGTCGTGCACGCCTTCGACACGGTGACCAGCCACGAAGGCCAGCAGCAGCTCGACGTACCGGGTGTGGCCGGAGCGCTCGACCCCGGCACCTACCTCGTGATCCTGCGCGTCAACGGCCAGCAGGCACGCTCCAGCCCGACCGTGGTGCTGACATGAACGTCGCCGCCGGTCAGACGCGCGCGCCGCTCGGCTTCCAGCCGGAGCTGCGGGTCGACGACAGGCTGGCGGCGCACTGGCTGGCGCAGTCTACGCTGCGGCTCAGGCGCGAGATCGCATGGCTCTGGCACGAGCGCGCGCCGCAGGGCGCGGCGCACGAGCCTGGCGTGCTGCCGCCAGCGAACGACGCCCTCTCGACCGCGCTCGACCTCGGCCGCCACGACGCCGACCGGCACGCCTTCTTCGCCGCGGACCCCACGGCGGCGTGGCTCAGCGGCCGGATCGCAGAGCCCGCACCCACCGCCGCCGCTCCGGCGCGCGGCTCGTTCGGCTGGCTGGCGCGGGAGCTGGGCCTCTCCGAGGTGGATTGCCTCGCTCTCGCGCTGGCGCTCGGCGGCGTCGTGGACAGCGCGCGCGGCTCCGTCGTCTCCGCCTGTCTCGACGGCGGGGCGAGCGAGCCGACGCTGTCGCTGCTCCAGAGGCTGTGGGATGCGCCGCACGAGGCGATCGACCTGCTCGACCCGGCGCATCCGCTCGTGGCGCACGGCCTGCTGGACCCCGCCCCCACCGGATGGGACAGCCCGCTCCGCGTCGCCCCGTCCGTCGCGGCGCAGCTCCTGTTTTCGCCGCCCGCACCGCGCGGCCTCCGCCCGGTGCCACCGGCCGCCAAGGCTGGCGAGGATCTGGAGTTGCCCGTTGCGCGGCTCAAGACGCGCGCCACCGACCGCGCCAGCGTCGTCCCGATCTCCGGCACAGCCGGCGCGCCGCGGGCCGAGACGGCGGCGGCCATCGCTCGCTCTCTCGGGATGGCCTTGGTCGAGCCGACGGGTGCTGCCAACGCCGCCGCGCTTGCGTCCGCCATGGTGACCGCGTGGCTCAGGGGCGACGCGCTCTTCCTGCCGTTCGTGGCGGCGGCCGAGCTGCCGCTGGCACGGCTCTCCCGGCTGCCGCTGGTGATCTTCGTCGGCATGGACGACGGCGACCCGGTGGCGCAGCTGCCGAGGCAGGTTACGCTGGCTCGGGTCCGGCTCGCTCCCGCCTCCTACGACGAGCGCCTCGCCTGCTGGCGCCGCGAGCTGCCGGCGGTCTGGGCCGGCGAGGTCGGGCGGCGCGCGCTGACCGAGTGCGCGCGCCGCTTCCGCTACGAGGGCCGCACGATCTCGCGCATCGCCGCCGCCGTGCGGGCTCTGGAGCACCCGCCCGAGGCGCACGACCTCTTCGCCGCCTGCCGCGCCGATCTCGACCTCGGCGACCTCGCGCAGCCCGTCGCGCCGCGCTTCGACCTCGACGAGCTGATGCTGCCCGCGCGGCAGGCCGAGCAGGTGCGCCAGATCGTGGCCGCGAGCGCAGCGCTGACCCGCGTGCACCATGAATGGGGCACCGCGCGGGCGTGGAACGAGAGCGGCCTCTCCGCCCTCTTCGCCGGCCCGCCCGGCACCGGCAAGACCATGGCGGCCGAGGCCATCGCCCGCGCGGTCGACATGCCGATCTACCGCATCGACCTCAGCCAGGTGGTCAACAAGTACATCGGCGAGACCGAGAAGAACCTGCGCCGCCTCTTCGACGCCGCCGACGCCGCCGACGTGATCCTGTTCTTCGACGAGGCCGACGCGCTCTTCGGCAAGCGGACGGAGGTCAAGGACGCGCACGACCGCTATGCCAACCTCGAGGTCAGCTACCTGCTGGAGCGGATGGAGCGGTTCAAGGGCATGGCGATCCTCGCCACGAACCGCAAGAAGGACCTCGACGAGGCGTTCATGCGGCGCCTGCGCTACATGGTGCAGTTCCCCCTGCCTGGCCCCGAGGAGCGGCTGCGGATCTGGCAGGCGGTGCTGCCCGCGGGCGTCGACACCTCGGACCTCGACCTGCGTTTTCTCGCCGACCGCATCCCGCTCTCGGGCGGGCACATCCGCTCGGCGGTGTTCAACGCCTGCCTGCAGAGCGCGCGCGAGGGCGAGGCGCCGGTGCTCGCCATGCCGGCCGTCGTGCGCGCGGTGAAGGACGAGTTCGACAAGCTCGGCCGGGCGGTCAGCCTCGACCAGTTCGGCCGCTACGGCGAGCACCTGAGGGAGTGACGCGATGCGCCTGAAGCTCGATGCGCTGAACCTGACGCTCAAGGGCTTCGCGCCCGAGGCGGCGCAGCGGCTGACGCGCGAGCTGCCCGGCGCGCTGGAGCGGGCGGTGGCGCATCCGCGGGTGGCGCCGAAGGGCCTTGCCGACCGGGTGGCACGGCAGGTCGTCGACGAGGTTCGCAAGCGGAGAGGAGACGCCTGATGCCGTTCCTGCTGCGTGGCGCGCTGATCGAGTACGGCACCGATCTGATCGGGCCGATCCCGAACGTGGTGATCTTCCAGTTCAACCCCGAGGCGCTGAACCGCACCTTCGTGGTCCCGCAGCGCCCGCAGGCCGCCAACGACCGCGAGCAGAGCCAGGCGGGCGAGACGGTGTACGAGAAGATCACGCTCAAGGCCCACTTCTCCGCCGCCGACGCGCTCGACGAGGACAAGTTCCTCGCGCGCACATTTGGCATCGGGCCGCAGCTTGCGGCGCTGGAGAAGATGGTGCTGCCGGGCGGCAAGATCGCCGGCCTCCTCGGCGCCGCCGTCGACGCCATCGGCGACGCGCTGGGCCTCGGCGGCGAGGAGGAGCCGCCGACCCAGCCGATCCCGCGGCAGGCCTTCCCGCGCATCCTCTTCATCTGGGGGCTGACCCGGCTGCACCCTGTGCGCATCGACTCGATGAAGATCGCCGAGCTGGAATACGACAACCTGCTGAACCCCGTCCGCGCCGAGGTCGACCTCGAGATCTCGGTCGTCAAGGTCGACGCCTGCTCCGACGACTGGCTGGCGCGGGGCGCGCAGGAATTCACCGACATCGCCAAGGAGGCGCAAGCGATCGCCAACCTCGCCAATACCGCCGAGCAGGTGGTCGAGCTGATCCCGATCTGAGGTCCCGCCATGTTTCTCGAAACATCCCGCTACGCGAAGGTTCCCCGAGACGAGGTCGAGGTCGCCGGCCGCCGCACCGTGGCGATCCGCCTGCGCCGTCTGCCCGCCCCTCCGGCCGATCCGCACGTCGTGCAGCAGGGCGACCGTCTAGACCTGATCGCGCAGGCCCGCTTCGACGACGGCACCCGCTTCTGGCACATCGCCGACGCCAACAGCGCGCGCGACTCGCGGACACTCGTCACCCGAGTGCTTCGCACGATCATGGTTCCGAGGTCCTGATGGCGGGCGCGGCGTTCAGGATGTTCTTCGGCGACCGCCCGGCGACGGTCGAGGAGCTCGAGCGCGTCGAGGAGATCACGGTCGAGCAGGAGATGGAGATGGCGTGGGAGGCGCGGGTCCGGATGGTCCTCTGCCTCGACGACAAGGGGCACTGGAAGAACCAGGCGCGGGACTTCGCGCAGCCCTTCTCGCGCTTTCGCATCGAGGTGCAGCTCGGCAAGGGCGCGTTCGTGCCGCTGATCGACGGGCCGGTCGCCGGCGTCACCGCAGAGATGAGCGCCAGTCCCGGCGAGAGCGTCGTGAACCTCGTCGTGCGCGACGACAGCGTGCTGATGAACCGCGAGGAAGCCACAGAGGTCTTCGAGGAAAGGCTGGACTCCGACCTCGCGACCGAAATGTTCGGCCGCTTCTCAACCATCACCTCGACCGACGTGCTGCCGACATCCGGCGCGCAGCCCATCACCGTCAAGCGCGGCACGCCGATCCAGTTCGTCCGCGAGCTCGCCAAGGTCAACGGCTATCTCGCCTATGTCCTGCCGGGCGAGGCGCCGTCGCAGAGCGTCGGCTGCTTCCGCCCGCCCGACACGTCGCGGTCCAGCCTGCCGCCCCTCGTCCTTCTGGGCGACAAGCGCAACCTGACCGGCGCCACCTTCGACGACGACAGCGAGGGGCAGGAGCGCACCCGCGGCTGGAGCCTCAGGATCTCGGACCAGCAGGTCGTCTCGGCCGAACGGTCGGCGCAGGACCAGGACCTGCTGGGCGGGCTGCCGCAGGTCTCCGACGACCAGAGCGCCCTGCGCGAGCTGCCGCCCGAAGAGAACACGCGCGAGGATCCCGAAAGCGAGACCGACGCGCAGGCACGGCACGCATCTTACTCGCTGAAGATGACCGGTCAGGTGGTGCCCGGCTGCTACGACGCCGTCCTCGCGCCATACAGGACGATCGCGATCAAGGCCGGCGACACGCCCTACTCGGGCGACTGGCTGATCCGCAAGGTCACGCACCGGATCAACACGTCGGTCTACACGCAGGAAATCGAGGCCAGGCGCAACGCCGTCTCCGACCCGGGCGGCGGCCTGCCCTTCCTCGGCGGAGTATTCTGAGATGGACGGCGATTTCGAGAGCATCCTCGAGCGGGTCAGCGAGTTCCAGCGCACCCGCTACTTCGGCAAGTACCGCGGCCTCGTGAACGACATCGACGACCCCAACGGCTTGGGGCGGATCAAGGCGGACGTGCCGGCGGTCTTCGGCGATCAGGTCTCGCCTTGGGCGTTGCCGTGCCTGCCCTTCGCCGGCGCCTCGCACGGCCTCGCCCTGATGCCCGAGGTGGGCGACGGCGTCTGGATCGAATTCGAGGGTGGCGACCTCTCGCGCCCGATCTGGAGCGGTTGCTGGTGGGCCGACGGTCAGCGCCCGACGCCCGACGGCAACCTCGCCCGCCTGCTGGCCACCAGCGCCGGGCACCAGCTCCTCCTCGACGAGGACGGCGACGAGATAAAGCTGGTCCATCCGGGCGGCGCCGAGATCGTCATCGGCTCGAGCGAGATCACGATCTCCATCGGCCAGAGCAAGATCAAGCTCACCTCGAGCGAGGTGAACATCAACGACGGCATGGTGAAGGTGACGACGGCCGGCGCGAGCCTGGTGAACGACGCCTTCAAGGTGGGCGGATGACGATCCCGATCATCAACACGGCCGCCACGGTCATGTGCCCCCACGGAGGCACCGTCTCGCTTTCGACCAGCCAGTCGAGCGTCAAGGCGGACGGCAGCCCGGTCTGCCTCGAGACCGACATCCACACCGTCAGCGGCTGCCCGTTTCAGGTGCCGATCCCCGCCGGCACAAAGCCGCAGCCCTGCGTCACCGTCCGCTGGACCGCCGCGGCGACCCAGACCACGGTCAACGGCATCGGCGTCCTGCTGCAGTCGAGCGTAGGCCTCTGCTACAGCGCCGAGCAGATCCCCCAGGGCCCCGCGACCGTCTCCTACACCCAGCAGCAGGCGAAGGGGCTTTGACCTCCGCCGGGCGTCATATCGCCTTTCCGTTCCGCATCGGCGCGGACGGGCGCAGCGTGACGCCGGCGAGCGACTCCGACCACGTGCGCGACGAGGTGCTGCAGCTCCTGCTGACGAACCCCGGCGAGCGGCCGTTCCTGACCGAGTTCGGCGGCGGCGTGCGGCGGCTGGTGTTCGAGCCCGCGTCGGACGTGCTGCGCGGCGTGACCAAGGCGCGGATCTCGCAGGCGCTGTCGCGCTGGCTCGGCCACCGGCTGACGGTCGAGGCGCTGGAGGTCGAGTTCGAGGGCGAGCGCATCGACATCCTCGTCAAGTTCCGCCCGGCGGGCAGCGAGGACAGCCGCCTCCTCCGCTTCCAGAGGCAGGGGCAGTAGCCATGTGGCAGGAGACGCTCAAGCCCATCCGGAACCTCGACGCGGTGGACGAGCGCGCTCGCGACCTCTTCGCGGCGGACCTCAACGGCCTCCGCGCGGCGCTGGTCTCGTTCGAGCCGCCCGCCGCGCCCGGACAGGCGCGGGTCGAGCTGCACCTTTTCAACGACCTGCACGTCGCCGACATTCTGGCGGAGATCGCCGGCGGCACCGAGCCGCGCGACATCTTCGCCGTGCATGGCGGCCACCGCGTGCGCGCGGGCCCCGGCGCGGGCGAGGTGCGCTGCATCCACGCCGAGGCGGGGCCGGTGCCCGAGGCGGTGGTGCTGGTGCTGGAGCCCGTCGGCGACTACTCCACCTACACGCTGGAGCTGGTCTTCGATCCCGCGCGGATCGACCCGTTCTTCGCCCGCCTCGACTTCAAGTTTCGCCCCGGCTGCTTCACCAACGACTGCGATCCGCCGTGGGAGAAGGGGCGCCCGAGGCCCGCCACGCCGGTCATCGACTACCTCGCCAAGGACTACGACTCGTTCCGGCACGTCCTGATCTCGGCGATGATGGACCGGGTGCCGGGCTGGCGGGCCACCAGCGAGGCGGACTTCGACCAGGTGCTGATCGGCCTCTTTTCCGCCGCGGCGGACGAGCTTTCGGACTACCAGGACCGGGTGATGAACGAGGCCTATTTCGGCAGCGCCCGCAGCCGCGTCTCGCTCGCGCGTCACGCCCGGCTGATGGACTACCACATCCACCAGGGACAGCAGTCCTCAACCTGGGGACGCGTCACGGTGGCCGGCGGGACGGCGCCGTTCACGCTCGGCGAGGACCTCGTCGCATGGGCGGGCGGTCCCGACGCGGAAGGCGACACGGTGGCCTTCGCCACGCGGGAGACGCGGCTGCCGCCGGACGGGCGCACCGTCCTCGCCCCCGGCTTCAACCGCTTCGAGCTGCACAGCTGGTCCGGTGCGCAGCCCGCCCTGCCCGCCGGCGCGACCGGCGCGGACCTCGCCCTGCCCGCCGGATCGCCGATCACCGTGGCCGAGCTTCGGGATGCGGTCGACGACGGAACGCTGACGCGCCTGCTCGTCGCCGAGGAGCTGAACCCGCTGACCGGCCGTCGCGCCGGCTACGACCGCCGCGCCCGGCAGGTGCTGAGGCTCGAGCCGCCGGCGACCCTCATCCACGACCCGCTGGAGGGGCGCGACGTGGTGCGCGTACGCTGGCGCGAGGAGGACGCGCTCCGGCGGGACTACGCCTTCACCACGCTCTGCCCGGACGGACCGGTCGAGGGCATCTCGGCCTTCTACGGCAACCTCGTGACGCTGCACCACGGCCTGCCCGCCATCGCGCATTTCCACGAGCCTGGAACGCCGTTGCCGCAGGACGGTCCGGCCGAGATCCACCGCCACTTCGCCCGGCAGGTGCTCTACGGCGAGACGCGGGCCGTGCTCTGCCCGCTGCCGCACGAGCTGAGCCCTCTCGCGTACCTGCCCATCGTTCCCGGCGGCCGGGTGCCCCCGCGCTCGACCCTGATCGTGACAGTGGAGGAGCCGGGCGGCGCGACGAACGAGTGGGACGAGGTGCCGAGCCTCGTCCACAGCGACGACAGCGCCGAAAACGGCGACCACTTCGTGGTGGAGACGGACGAACGGCAAGAGAGCGTCCTGCGCTTCGGCAACGGCGTGAACGGGCGGCTGCTGCCGTCGGGCGCGGTCGTGCACGCGATCTACCAGGTGGGCGGCGGACAGGCGGGCAACGTCGGCGCGGACGCGATCACCGGCTTCGCCCCCCTCGGCGGCGCGCTCGCGGGCGCCATCGAGGCGGTGACGAACCCGTTCGACGTGACCGACGGCCGCGACCCCGAGCCGGTGGCCGAGATCCTGCGCAACGCGCCGGAGGCCTACCGCGCGCACCAACTCCGCGCGGTGACGCTCGCCGATTACATCGCCCGCGCGGAGGAGGTGCCCGGCGTGCAGCGCGCCGTCGCCTCCTACGCCTGGACCGGCAGCTGGCGCACCGTCCGGCTGGTGGTCGATCCCGTCGGCACGACCGAGCTGGACGACGAGTTGGTGTCGACGCTGGCCGCGCATCTGGAGGCCGTCCGCCTGATCGGCGAGGACATCGAGCTGCGCCCGCCCCGCTTCGTGCCGCTCAAGATCGAGGTGCGGCTCTGCCTGCGCCCCGACGCCTGGCCAGAGGACGTGCGCGGCGAGCTGGAGCAGACCTTCTCCGACGGCTGGACCTGGGACGGCCGCCCCGGCTTCTTCAACGTCGACGAGTGGACCTTCGGCGAGGCGCTGCACCGCAGCCGGATCGCGGCCCGCGTGCACGAGGTGGCGGGCGTCGAGCACGTCGTCTCCATCGGCATGAAGCGCTTCGACGCCGCGACGCCCGGCCTGCCCGAGCCCGAGGTGCTGGAAATGGGCTTCGACGAGATCGTGCTGGTCCGCAACGACCCCGACCACATGGAGCGCGGCTCGATCGCCTTCGACCTGCGCGGAGGGAGGCAGTGATGGCCGACTGCGAGCCCTTCGTCACCGACGACTTCCTCTTCCCGCGGCGTCCGGCGAACCGCCCGGCGCTGGACCGCATCGCCTACCGCATCGGCGCCTACCCCGACATGGTCGAGGCGATGCTGCGCCACCTCGACCGCGAGGTCGCGCTGGCTGCTTGGACGCATTGCGGCGCCGACGATCCGGCCATCGCCCTGGTCGAGGGCGCGGCGATCCTCGGCGACATCCT
The DNA here is from genome assembly GCF_016918935.1 of Roseitranquillus sediminis. Lineage (GTDB taxonomy): Bacteria > Pseudomonadota > Alphaproteobacteria > Rhodobacterales > Rhodobacteraceae > Roseitranquillus > Roseitranquillus sediminis. The sequence goes on along the minus strand of NZ_JAFFOB010000015.1, from coordinate 537,503 downwards.
CAGCTTCTATCAGGAACGCTATGCGAACGAGGCGTTCCTGCGCACCGCCGCCTGGCGCGAGAGCGTCGCGGACCTTGTCCGCCTCACCGGCTATCGCCTCGCCCCAGGCCTCGGCGGGCGCGGCACCGTCGCGTTCGAAGTGAAGGGCAGTCGCCCCGTCACCGTTCCGGCCGGCTTCCCGCTCAAGGCCGACCTAGAGGAGAGCAAGCAGCCGGCGGAGTTCCAGACCGAGACGGAGCTGGTCGCCTGGCCGCACCTCTCGCGCTTCCGCCTCTACCGCAAGCGCACCTACTTCTCCGCCATCCCGTCGAACGCCACCGAGATCGAGATCGCTTCCGCAGGCGGCGCGACGACGATGTCCGCCATCGCGGCGCTGGACCTCCAGCCGGGCGACCGGCTGATGATCCTGTCGGCGCCGCCCGCCTGGTCCACACACAGTTCCAGCTTCACCAGCGATCAAAAGCGGCCGCAGGTGGTGAAGGTGAAGGAGGTGCGCACCGTCCTCGACCGCACCATCGTGACCTTCGAAACCCCGCTCGACCAGAGCTGGAGCGCGCCTGCCACCGCCTACCGGCTCGGCCGCACCTTCCGCCACTTCGGTCATGCCGCCCCGGCCACCTTTACCGAGAACGTCATCGAGAGCGGCAAGATCGCCGGCGCGAAGGAGAAGACGACCGGCTACGAGCGCCATGTCCGCCCGAACCACGCCTGCGCCAACCTCAGCCTCAGCGAAAGCGTCCCGGCCGAGGACATCCCGCTCGACCAGGAAGTGCAGGACCTCGCGGTGCGCTCCGACGTCATCGTCGCGACGCGCATCCGGTATTCGAGCAGCGTCCGGGATCTCGCGGTGCTGCGCCGCATCACACGCCTGCGGGCGACGTCGCTGGGCTACGCCTCGCAGACCAGCCCGCTGACCGTCGTGACCATAAACGCGCCTCTCGTCAGCCATTCGGGCCTCTACTCGGCCGAGGCGGACGTGCGCGACTACCGCATCCACGAGGTCACCAGCCCCGCCATCGGCCTCCGCCGCCGCGCCCACGCCTACGGCGGCAACTTCACCACCGGCACCGAGGCGCTCGCCTTCTACGGCACGACGACCGAGGCGAAGGAGATCGCCAACCGCCGCCTGACGCTCTGGGACGAGGCGGACGGGCGCATCCAGACGCTGACCTGCATCGACGAGGCGGCGGACTTCTCCGGCACCGGCGACCCGAAGCTCTGGCCGCTGTCGTTCGACGCCCCGCCCGCCATCTTCCGCAAGGAGGAGTTCGACGAGGAGACGGGCGCGATCACCGTCCTCGGCAACCTGGTCGACGTGGACGAGGGCAAGGCTGTCCCGACCGAGGTGCTGGGCAACGGCGACGCCCGCGCCGCTTTCCAGACGTTCCGCCTGCCGAAGCCGCTGACCTACCACATCTCGCCCGGAGCGACGCCGCCGCACGTCCCCGAGCTGAGCGTCTACGTGGAGAACCGGCTCTGGAGACGCGTGGCGAGCCTCTTCGGCCAGCCGCTCGACGCACAGGTCTACGTCGTGCGCGAGGACGCGGACGGCGTGAGCTGGGTCCAGTTTGGCGACGGCCGCACCGGCGCGCGGCTGCCCTCGGGCGTGGGGAACGTGAGCGCCATGTTCCGCACCGGCAGCGGCGCGCGCGGGCCGCTCAAGCCCGACGCCACGCCGAACCCCGGGGAGCGCATCCCGGAGGTGAAGAAGCTGCAGATGCCCGAGGGCGTCTTCGGCGGCACCGACCGCGAGGATTCCGAGAATGCGCGCGAGGCGGCGCCGGGCAAGGTGCAGTCGCTGGGCCGCCTCGTCAGCCTCGCCGACTACGAGCACGAGATGATGACGATCCCCGGCGTCGCCCGCGTTCGCGCCCAGTGGGACATCGCCGACGGGGTGCCAGGCGTCGTGCTGCGAGTCCTCTTGCAGCATGGGCGCGAGGACGAGTTCGAAGAGGTGCGCGAGATGATCGCCTCCTACCAGCGCTGCCGCGGGCCGAACCGCTTTGCGCTGACGGTCGAGCAGGCGTTCCTGCGGCAGGTCTGGATCGACCTGCGCTACGGCCTCGACGGGCGCTTCGTCGAGGCCGACGTCGAGGCGGCGCTGATCGCCGCGCTGGCGCCGATGGACGCTGAGGAGGCGGACAGGCACGGGCTCTTCGCCCTGCGGGCACGGCGGCTCGGCGGGCGCGAATACGCGACTCGGATCGAGGCCGTGGCCCAGACGGTCGACGGTGTGACCTGGGCGCAGGTGACGGCGCTGGGACTCTTCTCCGCTGCCGCGTCGCGCTCGGATGACCCGCTGGTCCTGCCGCCAGCGCCTAGGACGCTCGCGGCGCAGTTGACGCCCGCGGCAAACGAACTGCTGGCGCTGAAGGTCGGCGCTCTGACCCTGCACTCGGCGCCGCCTGCCGTGGAGGAATGCGCATGACCGAGATGAAGCGCGTCCCCCTCTACGAGCGGCTGCCGGAGATCTACCGCGTCCGCGACGCCGAACAGCTGCCACCGGGCCAGCTCGCGGCCTACCTCCGTGCGGTGGAGCATGTCTTCGGCGCGCTGCACGAGAACATCGAGGCGCTCTACGCCGACCTCTTCATCGAGACCTGCGACGACTGGGTGATCCCTTACATCGCGGACCTCCTCGGCACCACGCACCTCAAGGGCGAACCGCGGACGCTGCGCGCCGACGTGGCCGACACCATCGCCCTGCGCCGCCGCAAGGGGACGCTGGGCGCCATTGAGCGGCTGGCGGCGAATCTCACCGGCTGGCCGTGCCGCGCAGTCGAACTCTTCCCCAACCTCGCCTGGGCGCAGCACCTCAACCATCAGCGCCCCGACGCCGGCGGCCGCCCGCCCTACGGCGCGCCGGACATCACCCGCTTCACGCCGCGGCGCGGCGGCACCGTGACGGTGCGGGACCCGGCGATGCTGTCGCTGATCGGCACCGCGTTCGACCCATTCGCCTACACGCCCGACGTCAAGCGCGCCGACGACGGGGCGAAACATTTCAACCTGCCGAACCTCGCCATCCACCTCTGGCGGCTCGCGCCGTTCCGCCTGCCGGTGACGCGCCCGCTGCTCAAGGGATGGGAAGATCTGGGGCCACCAGGTGGCAGCGGTCGGGCGCGCTACGCGCTGCGCTTCGACCTCGACCCGCTCGACCGGCCGGTGCGCCTCTTCAACGTCTGGGAGAAGCCGGAGCCGGAGACCGGACTCGAGCGCCTGACGGCGCCGGACGCGGTTGCGGCGCCGATCCTGCCCGCGCGGCTGGAAAGCACGTCGGAGGCCGGGAATCCCTCGGCCTACCTCTCGGTGGACAGCTTTGAGGAGACGGCGGACGGGCCGGAGGGGCTCGACCTCGGCAACGTGGGGCTGCAGCTCTACGTCCCGCAGTCGATCCTCGACGGCGTCGACTGGCGCGTCCGCAGCGCCAATCTCTGCGCGTGGGAGACGGGCCTGCGCTTCGACCTGATGGCGCACGACCTCGTCATCGACCCGATCATCGGCCGCGTCCTCGTTGGCGTGGCCACCGCTCCGGAGCGCGACGCGCTGGTCTCCGACGCCACGACCGATCCCCGCCCGCGCGTCTTCTTCGGCTACACCTACGGCAGCGTGGGACGCGTCGGCGCACATCCCGGCTCGGCCGATCCCGAGCCAGTGCCGGGGGCCGAGCTGCGGGTGGTCGACGGCCTCGACCCCGCAGCGCCGAGCCTGCAGGACGCGCTGGCGAACCTGCAGGACGAGACCGGGCCGCTGATCGTCGAGATCCGCGACAGCCTGTTGCACGACCTCGACCCCTCCGTCCTGCCCGGCGCGCTGAACGAGGGCGGCACGCTGTCGCTGCGGCTGGCGCATCCGCTGACCATCCGCGCCGGCGGCGCCGCCCGCCCGGTGATCCGGCTGGCGACGCCGCTCGCGTTCCGCCCGGCCGATCCGGCGGCACCGGAGGCGATCTTCGTCTCGGTCGATCTGCAGGGCCTCTTTGTCACCGCCGCAGACGGTTTCGCGCCGGCCGACGGGCCGCTCGTCGCCCGCGCGGCGCTGGCGCGGCTGGAACTGCGGGACTGCACCCTCGACCCCGGCGGCCACGAGATGCGCGACGGCAGCCGAGCGCCCTTCCGGCAGGCGATGGCGCTCGCCAACGGCTACGGCTTCGCCGACAGCGACGACGAGGACGCTTTCGAGCCCACGCCCGACATCGTGCTGAGCCGCACGGTGGCGGGACCGCTCGCCATCGACGACGGCTACGTCCTCCACCTGCAGGACAGCATCGTCGACGCCGGCGACGGGCCGGACGATCCGCCGGGCCCGACTCCCGCGATCGGCCCCGCCACGGAGGACTACGCCGCGCCGCTCTGGGTCCGCAACGTCACGGTCCTCGGCCGCGTGCGGGTGCGCGAGGCGCGCGGCTCGGGCGGCATCTTCGTTCATCGCCTCACCGTCTGGAACCACCAGAAGGGCTGCCTGAAGCACTGCCGCTTCTCCGGCGACGGCGATCGCCTGCCGCCGAACCATGCCTGCGTCTCCGGCGCGCGCATCGTCTTCACCAGCATCCGGCATGGCCAGCCCGGCTATTGCCAGCTCGCCCGCGGCACCGACTTCGCGGTGACGCACCGCGGTGCGGAGGACGACCAGATGGGCGCCTACGCGAGCCTGCTCGAGGCGCACAGGCTCATCAACCTGAACATACGGCTGCGCGAGTTCAATCCGGTGGGCGTGCGCCCGCTCGTGCTGCTGGTGACGTGAGGGAGAGGTCCGATGAAGGGTGACTTTTCGACCTGGCGCTTCGACCCGGAGGAGGACCACCAGGGCGTCCTCTACCAGCAGGGCCGCCTGATCACCGACGCGGACCTGACCGAGGGCGAGGCGATCGCCGTCGCCTGGCGGCTCGCCGCCGGGCGCGACATCGTGGGCGCCGGCGTCGCCGCCGTGCCGGCGGAGGAGCCGGACGGCTGGCAGGTGCTGAGCGCGGTGGTCGACGGCGAGACGGTGCTGGTCTCGCTGCACCCCGGCTGGATCTGGGCGGACGGGCTGCGCACGCGGCTGAAGGGAGAGCCGCCGGACGAGAACGCGCCGGTGATGCGCCGCGCGAGCTACCTGCCGCCGCCGCACAACCCGCCCGGCACCTCGACCGCCCAGGTGGGCGACGACGTGCGGGATGCGGTGGTGCTGGAGTTCGGGCTGGAGGCGCTGAACGGCTTCCAGAACCCCGCGCGGCTGATCGAGCCGGCGCTGGGCGGCCCCGACACGGCCGAGCGCCTGATCACCCGCGCAGGCATCCGCCTGCTGCGGCTCGCACCCGGCGAGGACTGCTCGAACATCGGCGACCGGCTGCGCGAGCCGGACGACCACGGGCGGCTGACGGTTTCGCTCGAGCCGCCGACGGTGGTGCCGGGCGATTGTCCGGTGGTCGAGGGGGGCGGCTATTCCGGCTTCGAGCACAACCTCTACCGGATCGAGATCGCCGAGACGAATGCGGGTCCGGTCCGGTTCAAGTGGTCGCAGGTCAACGGCGGCCTCGTCGGGCGCGGCACGTTCCACGGCGGCGCCGATCCGCGCGTGATCATCACCGCGAACCGTTCCGCGATCCTGCACAGCGGCCTGACGGAATTCTACCTCGAGGCGGTTGAGTTCGACGCGGAGATCGGCCACTGGCGCGTGACCTACGGCGCGCCCGCGTCGCTCAACGCCGACGGCGAGCTCGACCTGACGCAGCCGCCGACCTTCGGTGCGATGCCGGGCGCGGCGGGGCCGGTCTTCTTCCGCCTCTGGAACGGCATCCGTCCCGTCTCCGACTTCACCAACGCCGCCGACCCGGTCGAGCTGCGCGACGGCATCCGCCTCGCCTTCGAGCCGCCCGCCGGTGCTTCCTACCGCCCCGGCTCATGGTGGAACTTCGACGTGCGCGCGGGCGAGATCGCCAATCCCGAGGTCCTGCTCGACGACGCCGCGCCCGAGGGACCGATGATCCGCCGCGTGGCGCTGGCCGAGATCGAGTGGACCGACGCGCAGGACACCACCCTTGGCGGCGAGATCGAGGACTGCCGCCGCCGCTTCCGCCCGCTCAGCAACCAGAAGGTCTGCTGCACCTATATCGTCGGCAACGGCACGACGACCTTCGGCGACTTCAACTCTCTCGAGGAGGCGGCGGCACACCTGCCCCCCGCCGGCGGCAAGCTCTGTCTGCTGCCCGGCATCCACTTCGCGAACCTTTCGCTGATCGGCCTGCGCGGCGTGCAGATCGAGGGCTGCCGCCACCGCACCTTCGTCCTGCCGCGCCCGGCGAGCGTCGACCAGCCGATCATCCGAGTTCTCGGCGGTCAGGACATCTCGGTGCGCGAGGTCGACATGATCGCGCCCTTCGGCGCGGCGGTCGAGATCGCGGGCAGTCCAGAGTCGCCACTCCGCGAGGTGCGGGTCGAGGGCTGCCGGATCATGGCGCTGACCCACGGCATCCACGTCGAGACGGTGGAGGACGTGCGGATCATCGGCAACCGGATCTGGCTGCTCGACCACCCGATGGGTCAGTCGGTGATCTCGCTTCGCGCCACCGGCGCGCTGATCGAGCGCAACCACTGCGGGGTCTGGCCCTTCGAGTTCTCGCCGCCAGGCGACGAGGACGATGACGACCGGGAAGAGCCGCCCGACCCCTCCGACCCCTGCATCGAACCGGAGGACCTCTTCGGTAACCTCACCTCCGTCATCGCCTACGTCACCTTCGTCTGGGCCGGCTCGCTCGTCGCCACTCCGCCCCAGCAGCCCTACCAGGCGCGCGGCGGCTTTCACGTAAAGGGCGGCTCGACGCGGGTCGACATCCTGCGCAACCGGATTGACGGGGGACTCGGCCACGGGATCACGCTCGGCGGCGTCTTTCCCACTGGCGAGGAAGAGGAGGACGACGACGAACAGCCGGTCGAGGCGCCGACGGTCCGTGTCGTCGGCCGCGCCTTCTTCGCCGTCCTGCGCGACGAGCAGGGCCAGCCGGAGCCGGGCCGCACGGTCACCCTGACTTTTCCGGGCGCGTCCGCCCCCGCCTTCACCGGCGTCACCGACGACAACGGCGAGGTCCAGATCCCCGCGGCGCCGGGCAGCTACACGCTCGGCGTCGAGCCCGGTCTCGAGATACTCGGGGTCGAGAGCGTCACCCTCGGCGCCGGCATCGTCTACATCGTCTCCGTCGGTCCCGGCGCCGTCGAAGACCCTAACGTCGAGGCGGGGTTCCTGACCCGCATTCGCATCCATGAGAACGAGATCGAGCGGATGGGCCTCTCTGGCATCGGCTTCTGGTTCTACGACCTGGTGCCGGACCCGCCGTTGCCGTCCGGCCAGAGCCTGGAGGGCGTGGCCGAGATGCTCTCCGCGCTCTTCGCGCCCAAGGAGCTGATCGGCACCACGAACCTCGTCCGCGACCTCGAGATCCGCGGCAATCGGATCGAGAACAACCTGCGCGCCGCCTTCACCGACGAGATGCGCGCCACCGCGCTCTTCGTCGCGCAGGGCGGGATCTCGCTCGCGCTCGTCGAGGGCCTGAAGATCGTCGGCAACCACATCAGCGGCAACGGAGGCAGCGCGGCCGAGCCCTGCGCCGGCATCTTCGCGGGCTATGTCGAGGAGGCGCTGATCACCGACAACTACATCGTCGGCAACGGACCCGTGGCTGCGACCTATCGCGAGCTGCGGAGCGAGGGGCTGCGCGGCGGCATCTTCATCCGTCTGGCGAGCGCCGTCGTCGCAGGCGGCACGGCGGACGGCCAGCAGAAGCCGGCGCTCGTCATCGCCGACAACGTGGTCGACCAGCCCGCCGGACGCGCGATCACCGCTCTCGCCTACGGGCCTGTCTCGTGCGTCGGCAACACGCTCAACGCCGAAACCGAGGGCGCGTGGAGCAGCATCGACATGCTGGTCGGCGGCGTTCTGATCCTGAACCTCGGCGGCATCCACCGGATGCAGGCCTTCGCCAATGTCGGCGGCGCGTTCGTGCAGTCGGACTCCTTCGAATCGGACCTCATGATCGCCGCCGCCTTCGAGCCGCAGGTCGAGGCGATGCTTCCAGGCGGCGAGACGATGTTCAACTCGAACCGCGTGCGGACCGGACCGGATAACCTTTGCTGGACGTCGATGGTCATCGCCACCGTCGACGACCTCGGCTTCGCCAACAACCAGAGCGGCATGTTCCGGCCGGACGTCACCTTCTGCAACACCGTCGGCTTCGCGCATTCGCTGCGGATGACCGGCAATCGTTTCCGTGAGCGCGCCTTCCGCACCGGGCTTTCGGCGCTCTCGTTGACGACAGGCACCACCGTTTCGGGCGGAGCGAGCGCGATGAACATCACCGCCCACAACCAGGGCGATCACTGCATCATCGCCGTCAGCCAAGGCGCGATCCCGGTCGAGGACAGGCCGAACCAGGTGGTGCACAGCCAGTTCTGCCCCGGTCAGCGCGATCTCTCCACGAACGACTATCTCGGCGCCGCGGTGATGCAGCCTCTGCACCACTCCGTCTCGCCGAACGCGCAGCTCCAGGACGGCGCGGCCGCCGTCGACACTGGGCTCAAGGGCTCGATCAGCGGCGTCAGCCAAGTGCGCATCCGCACGAATCTGGCCTACCAGGGCGAGGCGCAACGCCTCCATGTCATGCAGGCGGACGCGCCGGTCGTGCAGGAGCTGCGCGCGGCCGGGCGGGCCCGTCGCGAGAGCGCCGAGGCGCTGGAGGTGCAGGCCGATCTCGCACGGGTGCGCGAGGCGGAGTTGCCCGACGAGGGCGCGCTGCTCGATGGTCGCGTGGCTGACTCCAAGGGCCGCGCCGCCGCCGGGCAGACCGTCGAGCTGGTGGACCGCCGCGGCCGCCCGCTGGGCGTTTCGACCGAGACCGACGAGCACGGCTACTACGCGCTCGCCATCGACGAGGAGACACGCCGCACGCTCGGCCGACGCGACGACGTCTTCGTGCGCGTGACGGATGCCTCCGGCGACATCGTCACCCGCGAGCCGAAGCGCATCGTGATCGGCGACGACCCGTTGGTGCGCACCCCGATCGAGATCACCGCGCGGCCGCCGAAGGTGCCGGTGCGCCCGACCGACACCACCTCGATCTTCACCCGCAGCCGGATCGTTCCGCGAGACGAGGAGCGGCGCACCGAGCGGGACACCGGGATCGACACCCCAGATTCTACGAGAGAGGAACCCCCTGCCGAGAGGCCGCCGCGCGACACTGGCGCCGACGCCCCTCCGCGCGACCGCGTCGAGCCGGAAGAGCCGGAGCGTCGCGTGGAGGAGCCGAGGGAGCGCGACGTGACCCCGGACATCGGCGTGCGGCTGGAGGACGTCCGCGGCGTCGGCGGCGTGACAGCTCGCCTTCTGCGCAGCGCCGGCGTGGCTGACGCGGAAAGCCTGTCGCGCCTGTCGGACGCCGAGGCGACCCGCATCATCGGGGCCTCCGGTCCGCGGCTGACGTTGTCAGCACGCGAGGCGCTCGAGATCGCCCGGCGCCGGCGCGAGGAGGAGGGCTAGGCCATGCAGCGCGCGGCGGCCACGCCCGAGGCGAGCGATGCGCTGCATGCCGCGCGCCCGTCGGGCGCGACCGCGGCCTGGGCCGACCCCACGCCCCGGCCCGCGCCCGCGCCCGCCGCCTCGCAGCGGCGCGCGCCCTGCCCCTGCGGCGGTGGCTGTCCCCGCTGCGGCGAGCAGCCGGTCCCCGCGCCGCTGAGGCGGCGCGCCGAGACTGCCCTCGGCCACGGTCTGAGCGACGTGCGGCTGACCACCACCGGCCCGCTCGCCGCCCGCGTCGCCCACCGCGGCGCCGACGCCGGGACGCGGGGCAACGTCATCGCCTTTCCGCGCGGGCTTCCCGACCTTTCGCGCCCCGAAGGGCGCTTCGCGCTGGGGCACGAGCTGGCGCACGTGGCGCAGCAGAAGGGCGGCGACCATACCCAGTCGCACCGCGCCGCACAGGAGCGCGGTGCCGATCATCTGGCCCGTGCGATCTCCGGTGCGGGACCCGCCCGGCGCGCGGCCGATCTTCCCGCCGAGAGCGCCGAGGGCCAGCAGGTCCAGTTCGGCGTCTTCGACGAGATCGGCGGCGCGATGCGGCGCGCCAACGACCTGGTGGCGCCGGTCCTCGACCCGGTCATGCAGACCGCTCACCAGGCCGCGGCGCAGGTCATGATGGACCTTCTTGACGTGCCCGCGCTGGCGATGACCTATGTCACCAGCCTGCCCGGACGCGCCTTGAGGCTGCTGGCGGACGTCGTGCAGGTCCCCGGCGGCATCGGCGACTGGCTCGCCGGGTTGGGCGCCCTCTTCGTCAACTGGCAGGGCTACGGAGCGCTTTGGAACCACATGGTGGAGGGCATCCTCGACGGTGCGGCGCATGTGGGCCAGTTCTTCATGCACGCGCTCGAGATCTTCGGAGCGGGCGAGTTCCTGCGGTTCCTGTGGGCGCGAGTGAATTGGATGAGGCCGCTCAACGCCGCGCAGATCGGGGCGGCGCAGCAGGTGCATCCGCCAGGGCTGATCCCCTACAGCCGCATCCGCGTCGACTACAACAGCCTGGTGGCGCGGCTGGCGGCGCTGTTCTCGCCCGGCTTCTCGGGCAGCGCCCTCGACCAGATCTTCGGCACTTCCGGCGCGCAGCACCGCGCGGTGACGACGATGCACATCATTCACACCGGCCACACGATGGACGAGTCGCTGGCGGTGCACGAGCTGACCCACGTCGCGCAGTACGAGCTGGTCGGCGCCATGTACATGCCGCAGGCCATCCACGCGCAGCAGTTCGGGCAGGGCTACGACTACAAGGCGCTCGACGGCAGCCTGTCGGCCTCCATCGCCGCAGGTCGGACCTATGTAGACTTCAACCGCGAGCAGCAGGCGATGATCTGCGAGGATTACTACCGGGTCCGCAACGGCCTCGGCGCGCACAAGGGCGGCGCGGCGCCGGATCTCGAGCACTTCATCGACGACTACTGGGGGCGTGCGGGGATCCCCTTCGTGCGCCTCTTCGTGGAGCAATGACCACGCGGGCGACAGTCGGCAAGGGCCAGACGGGCGAGCGCCCGGCGTCCGGGAGCACGGCGCGACACGGTCGCGCAGCGCATCCCGCCCTGGCCAGGCCCGCCACGGCACCTCGCGCGAACTGCGCCTGCGGCGGCGGATGCCCGCGCTGCACGGCTCCGGCGCATCCGGCCGCCGGCCCTCGCCCCGAGCCACGCCGCGATGCGGCCGAACGGGAGGCGCAGCGCCTGGCCCCGCAGCTCAGCCGGGCGGCGCAGGAGGGCCGCAGCGCGAACGCATCGCACGCCACCGCGCCCGCCCCGCCAGCGGCGGCGAAGCCGGCTGCGGCACCCGCGGTCGCTCCGGCACCGATTCGCGCCCCTCCGCCGCGCACGATGCTCCGAGCCGTCGGTCCCGCACTCCGCGTGGGGCCGGGCCGACCGCTGCCCCGTGCAGAGCGGACGGGATACGAGGCCGCGCTCGACTGCGACTTGTCGCTCGTGCGGCTGCACGCCGGTCCGGCCGCGGCGGCCGCAGCCGACGAGCGCCGCGCCGTCGCGTTCGCGCATGGCACCGCCATCGTGCTCGGCCGCCAGGCGCAGGCGGCCTCTCCCGCCGGCCGCCGCGGCATCGTCGCGCACGAGCTCATCCACGTGGTGCAGCAGACCGCTCCGCCGCAGGGCAGCGGCTGGCGCCGTCCGCCGGCCCGCGCCCCTCCGGTACGGCCGGTGCAGCGGGCCGCGCCCGCTCCCCAGAATATCGACTACGTGCCGGACTTCGTCGAAGACGCCGCGAGCGCCGTCGGCGATTTCGGGGGTGACGTCTACGAAGGCGCCGTCGACATCGGTTCCGAGGCGATCGAGGGCGCCGCCGAGCTCGCGAGCCGCGCGGGCGATCTCGTCGTCGAGGTAGGCGGCGTCGTGCTCGAAGGCGCCGAGGAAATCATTGACTACGTCGCGCCCGGCCTCCTCGACTTCCTGCGCGGCGACTTCCTCGACGATCTCGAGGAGCTCTTCTGCTCCGGAATCGACGGCCTGCTCGGCCTGCTGCTCGACCCGCTCTCGAGCATCGACATCATGTCCGGCCTCGAGAGCGTCTTCGAGAGCCTCGCGTCGAGCGTCGCGTCCGTGCCCGGCGCCATCGGCAGCGCCGCCTCGTCCGCGCTCGGCCTCCTGATCCAGCCGCTGATCTGGGTCATCGACAACTGGGGCAGCGGCATCATCGACACCGTCCAGTCGCTCTCGAACGGGGTCGAGGCCGTCTTCTCCGCCCTCTGGGAGAACATCGCCAAGCCTGTCATCGACTTCCTCGGCTCCGCCGGCAGCGCCGTCTGGGACGCCTTCACCGGCCTCGTGACGTGGATCTGGGACCTCGCCAGCCCGATCCGCGATGCGGCGGAGTTCGCTTGGGACTGGCTGATGGAGAAGTTCGGCCTCGCCTGGGACAGCACCAGCGGCGTGCGGACGTGGCTCGAGGAAAAGGCCGAGGCCGCCTGGACCGCTTTCCTCGAGGTGATCGAGCCGATACGGGAGCCGCTGACGGCGGTCGCGGGCATCCTCGTCCTGATCTCGCCGCTCGGCCCGATCCTCATCCTGACGCAGGTCCTGCCGCCGATCTGGGACAAGCTCAAGTGGCTGGCCGCCAACTGGCGCGAGGCCGGGGTGGTGGTCTGGGCGCGCGAGACGCTGGAGAAGGACATCCTGCCCTTCCTGATCGGCGTGGTCGACGGCGTGAAGGCGCTGATCTCCGGTGCTGCCGGATGGCTCGCAGGCGTCGTCGCTTCAGTGGCGCGCGCGATGCAGGGGGTGGTCGCGCTCTTCTCCACGAACCGTTGCCTGCGGTCCGTCGACCGGGTGCTGGAGCATGTCGCGGACCAGTTCGAGAGGCTCCAGGCTTGGGCCGATGGCGGCTTCGCCGGCCTCGAGGACGCGGTCGGCGATGCGTTCGAGGCGCTCCGCGGCATCTTCCAGCCGATCCTCGACTTCCTGGTCCGGCTGGCGATCGTGGCCGTGAATCCGCCGATGCTGCCGGTCGCCATCGCGGGGGCGATCTGGCTGTTGCTGCCCGACGAGTTCAAGCCGCCGGTCATCAACTTCGTCCTCGACCTGCTGATAGCGTTCCTTCCCGCCTTCGCCGCCTTCCTCGCAGGGCTGGGGCCGATGGTCATGGTGTTGAAGTCCGCCGCGCTCGGCTTCCTGCGACGCCTGCGCAGCGGCGAGGTCGGCGACGAGACGCGGATCGCGGGCTCGAACAAGGTCGCCAACCTCTGCGCCGGTGCCGGGCCGCAGTTCATCGCGGGCTACGCCCTCGGCCTGCTGCAAGGACTGATCGAGGGCATCATAGACCCGTTCAAGCTGCTCTTCATGCTGATGGAATTGATCGTGACCGGCGTGCGGGTGCTGAAGCGGGTGCTGGCGCCGTACATGACGCAGCTCGTGCCGACGAGCGTGTCCGAGGGGCTGGCCGCCGTCGACACCGCACTCGCCGTGCCCGCGCCAGCCGAACCCGCTACCGAAACCCCTGTTGGGAGCCTCGGCGCCCGCGGACCACCCGAGGCCGCGGAGGCGGAAACCGCGCCTGCCGCCGAGGCACCGGCAACTCCGTCCCCCGTCGAGGCACCGGCTACGCAGCCGGCCGCCGAAGCGCCTGCCGCCGCGCCGTCTTCCGGCCCGAGTGCCGCACCGGGCGCCGTCGCCGAAGCCGCCGAGGGCGAGGCGGGCGCCACTCCGCAGGGCGCCGCCGCCGAGGAGGTGCCGCTCGACGCCGAGGGCGTGGCGAGTGACGCCGACATCGCCGGCGGCCTGCCGCCGGGAACCCTTACCGAGTTCGGCGGTCTGGCCGAGCCGGAGGCCGTGTCCGCGGACGCGCTCGAAAACGACATGCGCACCGAGGTCCGGGACGGCGGCGGTACCGTCTCGGGCCTCGCCGACATGCTCGGCGGCGCGTGGGAATGGCTTATGCAGAAGGCGGGCGAGCTCGGCGGCTGGATCGCCGGCAAGTTCCTTCAGTTCCTGGCACTGCCGGACTACGAGCTCGGCAACAAGATCGGATGGCTCTCCGGCATGATCCTGCTCGAGGTGCTGATCGCCTACTTCACCGCCGGCGGCTATACCGTGTTGAAGCAGGGTGCCTCGCTGGGGCGGCGGCTCCTGTCCTACATGCTGCGCTTCCTCGACATCGGCGGCGAGATCCTGGGCGTGCTCGGGCGCGCGCTGGCGCCATTGAAGGGGCCGATCCTGCGGGGGTTTGGCGCGGCGAAAGGCTTCCTGCAGCGCTTCGATTTCATCGCGGGCCTGCTGACGAGGATCGAGGACCTGGCGCGGTCACTCTTCCGCTTCGGCGACGAGGCGGCGGAGGCGGCGACGCATGCACCCGCAGGCCGTGCGGGATCGGCGGCCCCCGCGCCCCGCGCGCCCGACCTGCCGCGCGCGCCGGATGCGCCGAGGGCGCCGGACGTACCTCGGGCGCCAGAAGCCCCTGCTCCGCGTGCACCGGAAGTTCCGCCGACTCGGACACCGGCCGAGGTCACCGACGCCGGCGAGCGGGCGGCGCGGGACGCGATGGACGCCACGCCCGCACGCCAAGGACGCGAGGCGGTCGAGGACCTTGGCGACGGCTCCCTGCGTGCGGTCGACGAGCCGGGCGTGCCCCAAGTCCGCGACGACGCGCTGAAGGCCGCGCAGCTGGCGGAGGCTCGCATCGCCGCCGAAGCCATCGCCGCCACGAACGATGCGGTGGACACGCCGATCCCGCTTGTCCTCGCTCAGCTCATGGTTCTGAAGCGCCGCTACCGTTGGATCGATACCTTCAGAGCGCGCCGACTGTCCGCCGTCAGCTACGACCTCGAGATGATCGCGAGCAACTGGCGGATTCGGCGATACCTGCTGGAACAGGAGGGTGAACTGGACGATGAACTCGAGGAGATCGGCCTCCGGGTTCAGGACACTCCACCAGCAGGCATGACCACCGATGACAAGCTCGAGCGGATACGACGTCTGCGCGAGAACCAGCTCAAGGGAGACATCACCGAAGCTCGCCACAATCTCGAGCTTGGTGGAACGCCAGGACGCGCGCGCGAGATATTCCCCGGTCTCACATATGACGATCTCGTTGATCAGCTCGACAACGGGAACATCACCTTCCGCGAGTTCGCCGATCTATTCCCAAACGGTGCGGAACAGCTCCCGTTGCGGGTACTCGACGAGCAGACCGGGCGTGTCACCACCCGGGTCGTCGACAGGATGTACCACGAAGGCGGAAGCGTCATCCTGCGAGAGAGCAAGGGGGTGACAGACCTGCCACTCGACAACGTCAGCAGTCGACTCAGAAGTCAGATCGACCGCGACCTCTGGCTCGTACGCACTCACCCGGGCGTCGTCATCGAGTGGCGCATCGACGCCACTGCGCTGACGCCCGAGCAGATCGAGATCCTGCGGCGGCTCATGGCAGAGAACGCAGGAAGATTCCGCGTTTCGCCCGCTTCACTACTCTTGTGATCAGTCGTGGATGAAGCTGCAGCCGATGCTCGGCCCATCAAGGCAACCGTACATCAGCGACGACCGGGTAATGGTCCGACGGCCACGCGCCGCCGAAACGCTGCCGCAGGACGACCGGCTCGCCTACCAGTTCGACATCTGCCGTGGTGGCGACATGGTCAATGGCGCCGAAGAGGTTGATCCCGCGGTTGAAGTGGTAGGTCGCGCCCTCGACAGGTGCGAAGCGCAGTCCGGCCTGCTCCAGGCTCCGATGTACGTCCGACCCCGCCCGCTCGTTGAGATCGCCGAGGAGGATCACGGTACGTCCCGCCTCCAGCAAGCCTGCCACCCGCTCGCGCACCAGGGCGACCGAGCGGGCCCGGTTGGTCCGGCTGCTGTAGTCGAGATGCACGTTCAGGACATGAACCTCCGGCCCGCCCTCCTCTGGCACGAACGCGGCCCACGAGGCGAAGGCGGGGTAGGAGCCGTCGAAGGTGCGCGAGTAGATCACGTCCGGCGTCTCGGAAAAGAAGAACCAGCCCTGGTCGACGAGGCGCAGGCGGCCTTTTCGGTAGAGGATGGGCTGCGTGCTGGGAAACCTGCGCCAGTCGCCCACCGCGGCGGCGGCGTAGTCGGGATTTCGCTCGAGCAGGTAGTCGAGCGCGAGGTTCACCGACGCGTCGTCGCCACCCGCGAAGCTCTCCATCTCCTGAAATGCGAAGATGTCGGCCTCGATCGCCTTGAACGCGGCATCGAGCGCGGGCCTGCGACGCTCCCAGTCGGCGACCGACCACGAGCCCTCCGGCCGGCGGAGAAGGATGTAGTGGACGTTGTGCGTCGCCACGCGCCAGGCGCCCGGCGGACGGTCCGGCACCGGGCTCGTGCCGGAGTTGGCGAGGTGCAACCCGCACGCCGCCAGCGCCAGCGCCATCAGAAGGGCGCCGATGACGGCGAGCGCCTTTGTCATCCACCGCATTACCTCGTCCTCCCGGTTGTCCGGCGCCTGCGCGGAACGGCTGGAAGCGCAGCGCCGTTTCATACCACCTTGCGGCACGCGAAGCGCGGCCGCCGGATGATGGACGGGAGACGCAGTGTGGATCCGGAATCGGACCAGGAAACGCGACACGCAAGCCGCGAGCGACAGCTGATCAACCAGCTCGTCGCCTTCGTCGCGGTTCTGGAGGTGGACGGGCGGCTCGTCGACGTCGACGCCGCGGCGCTGAACATCGGCGGCATCGGGATCGACGACGTGCGCGGCATCCCCTTCTGGAACACCTACTGGTGGAGCTATGACCCGGAAGTCCAGGACGAGGTGCGCGATGCGGTTCACCGCGCCGCCGCGGGCGAGACGGTCAGGCTGGAGAGTGTGGTGCGGGTAGCCGGCGACGGGCGCCTGCCGATCCTGTGGCAGGTCGGGCCGATCCGTGGCGAGCACGACCAGGTCGTGGAGCTGGTGGCCTCGGCGAGCGACATTTCCGAACGCAGGCGGGCCGAGGAGGAGATGGAGCGGAACCGCCTCGCCTGCGTGCGCCAGGTCGCCGAGCTCGAGGCGCTCTACGACGCGCTGCCGGTCGGGGTCGCCCTGCACGACCGCGACCTCGCCTTCCTGCGGGTGAACCGGCATCTGGCCGACCTGAACGGCCTGCCCATCGCCCAGCACTACGAACGGTCCGGCCGGGAGCTGCTCGACTCGATCGACCCGGCCCTTGCGGACGTCATCCGGAGCGTCTTCCGCAGCGGACAGCCGTCACTCGGCCACGAGATCCGCGCCGAGACGCCAGCGGTGCGCGACGCCTCGCGCGACTTCGTGGCAGACTACTACCCGGTCAAGGTCGACGGCGAGGCATTCGCCGTGGGCACCTGCGTGCGCGAGGTGACGGCAGAGCGGCAGTTGCAAAATCAGCTCGCCGCCAGCGAGGCGCGGCTGCGTCGAGTGACCGACGAGGCGCCGATCCTCATCGCCCTGCTCGACGCTGAAGGGCGGATCACCTGGGCGAACAGGGATGTGCTGCGCCGATTCGGCGACAGTGCCGAACGTCATGCCGGGACCGACTACGCCACGCTGCTCGCTCCGCACCTCGAGACCCCCGGCGACGAGGCGCTCCTGCGCCAGGCGGTTCAGGGTGCGGCCGCGGGGCGGCCGAGCCGGCTGGACCTGGAGCTCACGCGAGGTGGTGGGCGAGAGGTGCTGGAGATCCAGGTCACGCCGCTCGGTGCAAGGGACGGCCGCGTCACCGAGATCGTGGCCACCGGCACCGATGTCACCGACCGCCGCCTGCACGAGGAGCGGCTCCGCCTGCTGAACCGTGAGCTGAACCACCGGATGAAGAACCTCTTTGCCCTGGTGCAGAGCGTCATCACCATGAGCGCGCGCGGCGAGAAGGACGTGGGGCGCTACGTCGAGACGCTGCGCGGCCGCGTCGAGGCGCTGGCGGCGGCGCATCTGATCGGGACCGTCGACGAGACCATGGGGACGATCCGCGTGCGCGACCTCGTCGCAACGGTGCTGGAGCCGCACGAGCGCGGCGGCTCCAGGATGACCATCGAAGGGCCCGAATTCCGCCTGTCTCGGAGCGCCGCTACGCCGCTAGGGATGATCCTGCACGAGCTCGCGACCAACGCGGTGAAACACGGGGCGCTGGGCGGAGGCGAAGGCACCCTTGCGATCCGGTGGCGGCTCACCGGCAACGAGGGACGGGAGCTCGAGCTCCACTGGACCGAGGACGCTCCATCTCGCGAGATGGCGGGCGAGGCATCGAGCGGCGGCTTCGGCACGCGGCTGATGCAGGGCTGCGCGATGCAGCTTCAGGGCAGGCTATCGCAGGCTGCGCACGCGCGCGGGGTGGACACCACCCTGACCTTTCCGAGCGACGAGCCGACCTGAGCCTCCTCAGGCCGCCGCGCTCTCCCGGAGCTGGGCCAGCACCTCGGCAGCGATGCGAAAGGACTTCAGCCGCGCCTGGTGGTCGTGGATCTGGCCGGTCAGGATCAGCTCGTCTGGCGCGTACGTCTCGATCAGCGCGGCAAGCTGCCGCTCCACCGTCTCAGGCGAGCCGACGGCGGTGATCCGCAGCGCCTCGTCCACCGCGGCGCGGACCTGTGGCCCGATTTCGGCATCCACTTCGCGGACCGGGCGCGGTAGCTTGCCGGGCCTGCCGAGGCGGAGTCGGGCAAAGGCGAGCTGCATCGTGCTGCGCAGATACGCCCCCTCCTCGTCCGTGTCGGCCGCAAAGACGTTGACCGCCAGCATGAAGTGCGGCCGCTCCAGCTGCGGCGACGGCCGGAAGTCGCGCCGGTAGAGGTGCACTGCCTGCTCGAGCGCCGCGGGCGCGAAGTGCGAGGCGAACGCGTACGGCAGGCCCAGATGCGCCGCGAGCTGCGCGCCATAGAGCGACGATCCGAGGATCCAGATCGGCACATGCGTCCCCTCGCCCGGCAGCGCACGCACCGGCGCCTCGGGCCGCGGCGGGCCGACGTACGTCATCAGCTCCACGACGTCGTTCGGAAAGCCCTCGCCCTGGTCCATCGACCGCCGCAGGGCACGCGCGACCGCCATGTCGCCGCCCGGCGCCCGCCCGAGCCCGAGATCGATGCGGCCGGGGAAGATCGTGGCCAGCGTGCCGAACTGCTCGGCGATGGAAAGCGGCGCGTGGTTCGGCAGCATCACGCCGCCCGCGCCGACGCGGATCGTCCGCGTGGCGTTCGCCACATGTCCGATAAGGATCGCGGTCGCCGCGCTGGCGATGCCCGGCATGTTGTGATGCTCGGCGAGCCAGTAGCGGTAATAGCCCCACCCTTCCGCGTGACGAGCTAGGTCGACGGTGTTGCCGATGGCGGTGGCGGCGTCATGGCCCTCGGGCACCGGGGCAAGATCGAGTACGGAGTAGCGCATCGGGAAACCTCTCTTGGCGTTCCCTCAGATATGGCCCTCGATACGGCGATCTAAAGCGGCTCGGCGCATCCGGATGCCGCGCAGGATCCGGATCGGCAGCCAGAGCGCCGCCACCAGGAGCGCGAAGGTCGGGGGCAACGGGATCGGCGGAAACGTCTCTTCCGGAGGCGGGTCCGTCAGATCGGGCTGCGTCGTGCTGCCATCCTCACTGAACGGGCCGCGCGAACCGGGCAAACGGATCGGCCCGCCAGCACCAGCGCCGCCGGGCCGCCACCCGTCACTGATAGCGCCGCCTCTGCCGCCGGCCCCACCCGGCATGAGCAGACCGGACCGGGCAGGCAATGCCGCCCGGGCGCCCGGCGCCGAAAGGTCCCCGGCCACGGAAGCGAGCATCTCCATCAGGTCCTCCGCCGCCGCGCGCAGTTCCTCCCGCGGGACGTCCTGCCCGCACGCCAGCGCGAAGCGACGCGCGTAGCTCTCCCACTCGCCGGGGCGCAGCGCGCGCCCGACCACATCCCGCGAAAGCTCCTCGGGCGTGAGCGCGCGGGCGCAGGGCTGGGGCAGGCAGAAGGGCGGGCTGCGCACGTCGCCCTTGGCGTCGGGATACGGATCGTCCCACGAGCCGCCGTCGATGCAGCCGGTGCCGAGCGCGTCCCACATCGCGTGGCGGAGGGTTTCGTCCAGCGGATCGCTCGCCCGGGTGTCCACGAAGACATCAGCGACCGCGGCCGGCGCCTCGGCAGACGGCCCCGCTGCCGGATGAGGCAGCGGGGCGGCCGACGCGGCAGAAGGCGCCAAAACCGCCAAGAGAACAACTACTCGTAACAAGGCGACTCACACTCGCAACACTTCCTATAGGTTGCAGCGCGCATGGCGGCTGTCGACGCAAAGGTGAACGTTTGGTAAACATCTACGGCTCGCGGAGGGAGTTCCTATCGGCCGGCGGTTCGACTATGTGACGCCGATGCATGCGAACCCGCCAGAGCTCCGCCCCGACCTCGCCCGCGCCGTCGTCCGACGGGAGCGGCGCGACGGACAGCCGACCGTAGGCATGGTCTCCCTCGGCTGCCCCAAGGCGCTGGTCGACAGCGAGCGCATCCTGACCCGCCTCCGCGCCGAGGGCTACGGGATCTCGCCCGAATACGCCGGCGCCGACGCGGTCATCGTCAACACCTGCGGCTTCCTCGACTCCGCGCGCGCCGAGAGCCTCGCCTCCATCGGCGAGGCGCTGGCCGAGAACGGTCGGGTCATCGTCACCGGTTGCCTCGGGGCCGAGCCCGACCTCATCACCGGCGCCCACCCAACGGTGCTGGCGGTCACCGGCCCGCACCAGTACGAGCAGGTGATCGACGCGGTTCACGCGGCCGTCCCACCGCAGCCGGATCCGTTCGTGGACCTGCTGCCGGCGACGGGCGTCAGTCTTACGCCACGCCACTACAGTTATCTGAAAATTTCAGAAGGCTGCAATCACAAGTGCAAGTTTTGCATCATCCCGGACATGCGCGGTCGCTTGGCCAGCCGCCCGGTCCACGCGGTCTTGAGGGAGGCCGAGAAGCTGGTTGAGGCGGGGGTGCGCGAGCTGCTGGTCATCAGCCAGGATACTTCGGCCTACGGCGTCGATCGCCGCCACGACAGGCATCGGTGGAAAGACACAGAGGTGCGCACTCATATCACCGAGCTCGCGCGCGAGCTGGGACGGCTCGGAGCCTGGGTGCGGCTGCACTACGTCTATCCCTATCCGCACGTGCGTGAGCTGATCCCGCTGATGGCGGAGGGGCTGGTGCTACCATATCTCGACATTCCGTTCCAGCACGCGCATCCCGACGTGCTGCGCCGCATGGCGCGGCCCGCCGCGGCGGCGCGCACGCTCGACGAGATCGCTGCATGGCGGAGCGTCTGTCCCGACCTCGCCCTGCGGTCGACCTTCATCGTAGGCTATCCGGGCGAGACCGAGGCGGAGTTCCAGACCCTGCTTGACTGGCTCGACGAGGCGCAGCTCGATCGCGTCGGCTGCTTCCGCTACGAGGACGTGCCCGGCGCCCGCTCGAATGCCCTGCCCGACCACGTGCCGAACGCGGTCAAGGACGAGCGCTGGCACCGCTTCATGGAGAAGGCGCAGGCGATCAGCGCCGCGAAGCTCGCCGCCAGGGTCGGCACGCGCCAGCAGGTCATCGTCGACCTGGTCGAGGAGGATGGCGCAACCTGCCGCACGATGGCGGACGCGCCCGAGATCGACGGCAACCTGTTCGTCGACGAGGGCTTCGAGGGTCTTGCGGCGGGTGACATCGTGACTGTCGAGGTCGACGAGGCCGGTGACTACGACCTCTGGGGCCGCGTCGCCGTCTGACCCGGCGCGTCAGGCAGCGGCGACGGCTTTGCGCTGGCGCATGCTGCGAAACGGAACTGGCGTCGCGTGCTCATGGCGCCTGCCTTACGCATCCGACGTCACCTCGTGAATAGCTGTTCGCTCCTGAAGCGCAGCTACCCTCGGCACTGTCTCCGCGCGTTTTCGGCCCAGGGTCAAGCCGGTGCGTCCGGGCCAGCCGCCGCTCAGCGTCCCGCGGCGCGGCGCACCGTGTCGATGCGGTCGGCGTTGGGCGGGTGCGACCCGAGGAAGCGGTTGCCCGGGTCGGGTATGCGCATGAAGTACTCCGCCCCGCGCACCGGATCGTAGCCCGCGCGGAT
The DNA here is from genome assembly GCF_016918935.1 of Roseitranquillus sediminis. GTDB lineage: Bacteria > Pseudomonadota > Alphaproteobacteria > Rhodobacterales > Rhodobacteraceae > Roseitranquillus > Roseitranquillus sediminis. Next base: position 515,462 of record NZ_JAFFOB010000015.1, on the reverse strand, counting down.
TGCGATCCGGGTGCCGAGCGCGTCCGCCTCGAGCTCGAAGTTCTTGGCGAAGCGACGCTGGCCCACCTGCGCCCCTATGTCCTGCACCGAGCGCACCACCGTTTCATCGGCACCGCCCAGCGAAGCCAGCGCCCCCGCAAGCACCGCTCCGGTCACCGCCGCCTGCTGACCGCGATCGATATGGCCCTCGATGTGATGCGCGGCCTCGTGGCCGAGGATGAAAGCCAGCTCGTCACGGTTGCGCGCGTCGCGGATCAGCGAGAGCGTGAACCCGATCACCGGCTGGCCGCTCTCGTCCCGGGTCTGGAACGCATTCGGTGGGAGACCGGCGCGATCGTCCACGACGATGCGGTAGTCGCAGTTCACGCCCTGCGTCTGCTGGCGGCAGACCTGCTCGGCCACCGGCTCCACGTCCCGCACCACCGTGACGAAGTTCTGCACGGCGGTGTTGCTGTCGAGGCGGGGCGGTACGTTGCCCGTCGGCGCCGGCAGCGGGGCGCTCGGCGTGGTGGCGACCTCGCAGCCGGCCACGGCCATCGCCAAGGTCAGCGTCAGGACGATCTTGTGCATCGACGGCTCCTTCCGAGTCTCGCTCGTCGCTGAAGCTAGAGCAGGTCTCGGCCGCCTGCCAGTGGGGTGGCGCGTCACCGCTGTCTTGTCGCGAGGCGTTCCAGCACCACGTGAGGCGAATGTTCACCATCGAGCACGATTTCGACGCCACGGTCATCACGCTGATCGACGATCCCGCCGCCCACCGGCAGGAGGACGTGACGATCAATGCCTTCGACGACTGCGTGACGCTAGAGCAGCTGGATCCGCGGACCGACACGGTGATGCGGATTGCGCTGTCACTCTCGCAGGTGCGCGACCTCTTCGCGTCGCTCGACCTGCCCGAGGGCAGCTATCGTATCCGTCCGCGCCGCGAAGTGTGATCAGCGCCCGAGCGCGTCGAGCTTGCGGTCGATGTCCTGCCCCAGGTCGCGCAGTCGCCCACGCGTGTCGTAAGGGTCCGCCGCGGGCATCCGCGGCAGGGGCATGGGGCGATAGGCGGGTGCGGCCATGCCCTGGACCTGTCGCTCCAGCCGGTGGATCCGCGCCTCCTGCTCATCGAGACGCCGCGCGAGGTCGTCGAGCGCCGGAGCTGGCCGCTCGAGCTCCAGCGCCTCGGTATCGACGCTGACACATCCCGACGGCGCCTCCGAACCGCCGACAATCATCGGGCGTGATTCCGTCCCGCAATCGAAGAGCCGCGTGTCCTGCGCAGCGGTCGGCGACGCCGCGATGCAGACGAGGGCAAGCAGCGGGCCGCGCATCAGTCGAGCCTGAAAATGTTGTCACGCGACGCCGCGCCCCGCAACAGCGTGAGGCGCGACTTGGCCACCCCGAGCGCCTGCGCCAGCACGTCGCGCACCGCCGCATTCGCACGGCCGTCCTCGGGCGGAGCCGTCACCGCGACACGCAGTGCAGCGCCATCCTCCGCGAGCGCCACGCGCCGCGCCCGTGGTGTGGCCCGCACGGCGAATTCGGCGCCCGGTCGGGCGCGGTCGCTCAGGTCCGGCATGTTGGCTCTGGCCATGCACCCGGATACCACGGGCGCCGGAGGTGCGCCAATGACGACTGCATTCCTGTGGGACGAACGCTGCTTCTGGCACAGCGGCGGCAACTATGCCTTCACCGCGCCAGTGGGCGGACTGGTTCAGCCGCTTGCCGCCGGCGGGCTGCCGGAATCGCCCGAGACCAAGCGGCGGCTCAAGAACCTGATGGATGTGACGGGCCTGATTGCAGAGGTCGACGCGCATACGGCCCCGCCCGCCGACGAGGAGGCGCTGCTACGGGTACACCCGGCCGAGTACCTGCGGCGGTTTCGCAAGCTGAGCGACGCGGGCGGCGGCGAGCTGGGCCTCAGGACACCCTTCGGCCGCGGCGGCTACGAGATTGCGGCACTCTCCGCAGGTCTGGCAGTGGAGGCGCTGGACTGCGTGCTGACCGGCAGGGCGCGGAACGCCTATGCGCTGTCGCGGCCGCCGGGGCACCATTGCCTGCCGGACTGGCCGAACGGGTTCTGCCTGCTTTCGAACATCGCGATTGCAGTAGAGGCGGCGCTGGCGAACGGCGCTGCGGAGCGGATCGCGGTGGTCGACTGGGACGTGCATCACGGCAACGGAACGGAGGCGGTGTTCTACGAGCGGCCCGAAGTGCTGACGATCTCGATGCACCAGGAGCGGAACTATCCCACCAATACCGGCGACTTTGCCGACCGGGGCCGCGGCGCCGGCGAGGGGTTCAACATGAACGTGCCCCTGCCCGCCGGCAGCGGTCACCGGACCTACCTCAACGTCTGGGACCGGCTGGTGCGGCCCGCGCTCGACCGCTTTCGACCGGACGCGATCGTGATCGCCTGCGGCTTTGACGCGGCGGCAATCGACCCGCTGGGCCGGATGCTGGCCACGGTAGATACCTTCCGGCAACTAACGCGGCGGGCGATGGAGGCCGCTGACGACCTCTGCGGCGGACGTCTCGTCTTGGTGCACGAGGGCGGATACTCCGAGCTCTACGTTCCGTTCTGCGGCCATGCCGTCATCGCGGAGCTGGCCGGCAGCGCGATCGATGCACCGGACCCCCTCGCCGCGCAACTGGCGGAGCGCCAGCCGGGGCCGCGGTTCGAGGCGATGATGGACGCGACGCTGGACGAAATGGCCGCAGCCCTGTCGCCGGGCCGTTGACCCTGCCCCGACGATGCGGGACATGAGGCCGACCCGAGAGGACATGTACATGCCAGAAGCCAATCCCGCGGCGCTCGAATTCCTGCTGTCGCGCCGATCGCGTCCGGCAAAGACGCTGGGGCTGCCGGTCCCGCGCCGCGAGGAGCTGCTGCCGCTCCTGACCGCCGCCGCGCGCTCGCCGGACCATGGCAAGCTGGAGCCGTGGCGCTTCATCGTGCTCGAGAGGCCGGCGCTGGAGCGGCTGGCGTCACGCGTGCCCGAGGTCGGCGAAGCTGCCGGCCGGTCTTTGGAGGACATCGCGAAGCAGCGCAGCCAGTACGACGGCGCGCACCTTGTCGTGGCGGTCGTGTCGTCGCCGAAGCCGTCGCCGAAGATCCCCAAGATCGAGCAGCTGCTGTCGGCCGGCGCCGTTTGCCTCGCGCTCCTGAACGCGGCACTCGCCGCCGGCTGGGGCGCCAATTGGCTGACCGGCTGGGCGGTACACGAGCGGCGCTTTGCCGAACGGGAGCTGGGCCTCGCCGAGGGCGAACAGGTTGCGGGCCTCATCCACATCGGCACCGAGACCGCCGCGCCGCCCGAGCGTCCGCGCCCGGACCTCGGGAGCATCGTGAGCTGGATCACCGCATGATCGGCGACCTGCTGAAGGCGCTGGGCCAGATGGGCGACCCGCGCTTTCGCGGCACGCTCCTGCGCGGGATCGGCCTGACGGTGCTTCTCCTGCTGGCAGTCTATGCCGGCTTCCTGTGGCTGGTGAACTGGCTCCTGCCGGACACCATGGCGCTGCCGCTCATCGGCGAGGTGGCGTGGGTAGACGACATCGCTTCGGGCGCGTCGGTCCTGCTCCTGCTGGTGGCGTCGGTGTTCCTGATGGTGCCAGTCGCCTCGGCCTTCACCGGCTTCTTTCTCGACGACGTCACCGATGCGGTCGAGGCTCGGCACTATCCGCGCCTGACGCCGGCGCCCCGGCTCGGGCTCCTTGCATCACTGGGCGAGGCGTCGCGTTTCTTCGCGGTGATCGTCGTCGGCAACCTCCTGGCGCTGGCGCTTTATCTTGCCTTCCCGCCCATTGCGCCCTTCGTCTTTGTTGGGCTGAACGGCTACCTGCTTGGGCGCGAATACTTCCAGCTCATCGCTTCGCGCAGGCTGGGCCGAGAGGGCGCGCGCCGAATGCGGCGGCGGTACGGCCTGCGGATCTGGCTGGCCGGGATCCTGATGGCGCTGCCGCTGACCGTGCCTGTCGTGAACCTGCTGATCCCCGTGCTCGGCGCCGCGACGTTCACCCATCTCTATCATAGATTGGCGGCGACATCCGGTTGAACCAGTCGATGTCGCGCACCGAGATCATCTCGGAGACGATCACCAGGAACAGGATCAGCCAGATCACCACCGATGCGACCGTGGTTACCACCACCTTGCGGCGCAGCTTCAGCCCTTCCGGGGCGCCGGAATGCGTCCCCGGCACGATCTCACCCGCCTCGCCCTGCGTCGTCAGCCTCAGCGGCAGCACGACGAAGAGCACCATGAACCAGATCACGGCGAAGAGGACGATGGCCGACGTGATCGCCATCAGACCTGCTCCAGCTCGACGAGTGTGCCGTCGAAGTCCTTGGGGTGCAGGAACAGGACCGGCTTGCCGTGCGCGCCCGTCTTCGGCTGCCCGTCGCCCAGCACGCGCGCGCCGCTGGCGATCAGGCGGTCGCGGGCGGCCATGATGTCCTCGACCTCGTAGCAGACGTGGTGGATACCGCCGGACGGATTCCGCTCCAGGAACGGCGCGATGGGGGAGTTCTCGCCCAGAGGGTGAAGAAACTCGATCTTGGTGTTGTCGAGTTCCACGAAGACCACCGTGACCCCGTGATCCGGCTCGTCCTGCGGTGCGCCGACCTTCACGCCCAGCGCGTCCCGGTAGCGCGCCGCGGCCGCCTCCAGGTCGGGCACGGCGATGGCGACGTGGTTGAGGCGTCCGATCATCCTGAACCTCCCTCCCGATCTGCACGCGGCTTAAGCGCGAAGCTCCGGCGCCGCAAGCCGGAGAGCTTTTAACCCCGCGTTCACCATGTCTGCCTTCTATGCAGAATCGTCGAACATAGGGAGTTGACAGGATGCCCGCGACTTTCGCCGATCCCTTCGTGCAGCGGCCGCCGACCGCAAGCCGTCCGCTTCTGGGCGAGACTGTACTCGTCGTGGAGGACAGTCGGTTCGCCTGCGAGGCCCTGCGCCTGCTGTGCCAGCGCAGCGGAGCGCGGATCCGCCGGGCCGACAGCCTTCGCTCTGCGCGCCGTCACCTCCAGGCGTTCCGCCCGACGGTCGTGATCGTCGATCTCGGCCTGCCCGACGGCTCCGGCGAGAGCCTGATCCGCGACCTCGCCGCCGCCTCGCCGCGCATCGGCGCGATCATCGGCATGTCGGGCGACGACGGTGCTGCCGAGCGCGCACTTGGAGCGGGCGCCGATGCCTTTCTCGCGAAGCCGATCGCGACAGTGGGCGAGTTCCAGGAAACCATCCTCGCGGTCCTCCCTGACCGCCGGCCTGGCCTGCGCAAGGTCTCCGCCGAGACGGTGACACCCGACCGGCTGGCCGTGCGCGATGATCTCGCGCGCATCGCCGAAGCGCTCGACACCGAGGGCGAGGTCGAAGGGCTCGACTACATCGCGCAGTTCCTCTTGGGTGTCGCAAAGAGCGCGGGCGACGCGGAACTGGCCGAGGCCGCCGGCGAACTTGCGCAAGCCGATCAACCCGCCTCGCCGCGCGTGGCGCGCCTCAGCGACATGATCCGCGAGCGCCTCAGCGGCTACGACGCCTTCGCGGCCTGACCCATCCGCGACGGCCGCCTGTCGCGCTGAGGCGGCAAGTCCACTCCCGAACATCTGCCGGCAAAAAAAAGCACCGCCCTCGAGGGCGGTGCTTCCGGTGCCATGAGTGGCGCAGATGTGGCGCGGAGGCCTACATCATGCCGCCCATGCCGCCCATGTCGCCCATGCCGCCACCGGCGGGCTCTTCCTTCTTCGGCTTGTCGGCCACCATCGCCTCGGTGGTGATGAGCAGGCCGGCAATCGAAGCCGCGTCCTCGAGTGCGGTACGCACGACCTTCGCCGGGTCGATGACGCCGTACTTGAACATGTCGCCGTACTCTTCGGTCTGGGCGTTGAAGCCGAACTTCGGATCGTTCGACTCGCGGATCTTGCCCGCGACGACCGAGCCGTCGACACCTGCGTTCTCGGCGATCTGGCGCAGCGGAGCTTCCAGAGCCCGACGCACGATCGTGATGCCGGCGTTCTGGTCGCTGTTCTCGCCGGTCAGACCGTCGAGCGCCTTGGCACCCTGGATCAGCGCGACACCGCCACCGACGACGACACCTTCCTGAACCGCGGCGCGGGTGGCGTTCAGCGCGTCATCGACGCGATCCTTGCGCTCCTTCACCTCGACTTCGGTCATGCCGCCGACGCGGATCACGGCGACGCCGCCCGCAAGCTTGGCCACGCGCTCCTGCAGCTTCTCGCGGTCGTAGTCGCTGGTCGTGTCCTCGATGTTCTGGCGGATCTGGGCGACGCGCGCCTCGATTTCGGCCTTGTCGCCAGCACCGTCGACGATGGTCGTCTCGTCCTTGGTGATCGAGATCCGCTTGGCCGAACCCAGCATGTCGATGGTGACGTTCTCGAGCTTCATGCCCAGGTCTTCGGAGATGACCTGGCCGCCGGTCAGGATCGCGATGTCCTGCAGCATGGCCTTGCGGCGGTCACCGAAGCCCGGCGCCTTGACGGCGGCGATCTTCAGGCCACCGCGCAGCTTGTTGACGACGAGCGTGGCCAGAGCCTCGCCCTCGACGTCCTCGGCGATGATGAGGAGCGGCTTGCCCGACTGGATGACCGACTCGAGCAGCGGAACCATCGGCTGCAGCGACGAGAGCTTCTTCTCGTGCAGCAGGATGACGGCGTCTTCCAGCTCGGCGACCATCTTCTCGGGGTTGGTCACGAAGTAGGGGCTGAGGTAGCCGCGGTCGAACTGCATGCCCTCGACCACTTCGGTCTCGGTCTCGAGGCCCTTGTTCTCCTCGACGGTGATGACGCCGTCGTTGCCAACCTTCTGCATCGCGTCGGCGATCTGGCGGCCGATCTCGGTCTCGCCGTTGGCGGAGATGGTGCCGACCTGCGCGACCTCGTCCGAGTTCTCGACCGGGCGGGCGACCGACTTGATGTGCTCGACGACCTTCGCGACGGCGAGATCGATGCCGCGCTTGAGGTCCATCGGGTTCATGCCGGCGGCGACCGATTTCAGGCCGTCCTTGACGATGGCCTGGGCGAGCACGGTCGCGGTGGTGGTGCCGTCACCGGCTTCGTCATTGGTGCGGCTGGCCACTTCCTTGACCATCTGTGCGCCCATGTTCTCGAACTTGTCCTCGAGTTCGATCTCCTTGGCGACCGTCACACCGTCCTTGGTGATGCGCGGGGCGCCGAAGCTCTTCTCGAGGACGACGTTGCGGCCCTTGGGGCCCAGCGTCACCTTGACCGCGTTGGCGAGCGTGTTGACGCCCTTCAGCATGCGGTTGCGGGCGTCGGTGTCGAACCTGACGTCTTTGGAAGCCATTTCAGCTTGCTCCTTCGAATTGCGTTCGGGGGTGTCTTAGGCGGCCTTGGAGGCGGCGGCCGAGCCTTCGATGATGCCGAGGATGTCGCTCTCCTTCATGATGAGCAGCTCCTCGCCCTCGAGGTTGACCTCGGTGCCCGACCACTTGCCGAACAGGACCCGGTCGCCCGGCTTGACCGACATCTCGATCAGCTCGCCCGAGTCCTTGCGGGCGCCTTCGCCGCAAGCGATGATCTCGCCCTCGGCCGGCTTTTCCTTGGCGCTGTCGGGGATGATCAGACCGCCCTTGGTCTTTTCGTCGCCCTCGACGCGGCGGACCAGCACCCGGTCATGCAGCGGTTTGAATGCCATCTCGAACGCTCCTTCGCGTTGGTTGAACTGTCTTGGCACTCACATGACGAGAGTGCCAACAGCGGCGGAGTTAGGCAGCTCACGCGGCCGTGTCAACGCCCTCCGTGTGGACCTCGGAGCAATTTTGCTCGCGCCGACGAAGCTGGCCGTCCCGAGGGTGACATCGCGGCGGGCCGTTCCTATAAGGCGCGCGATTCACATCGACAGGACGCATGACATGACGATCAAGGTCTTCGGGCACAAGTCGCCCGACACCGACTCGACCGGCTCGCCGCTCATCTGGGCGTGGTACCTGAGCGAGGTCCGGGGCACCCCGGCCGAGGCCGTCCTGCTCGGCGAGCCGAACACCGAGGCAAACTTCGTCCTGCGGCGCTGGGGCCGCGACCGACCGCAGATCATCGAGGACGTCGCCGCGGGCGAGGATTGCATCGTCGTCGACACCAACAACCTCGCCGAGCTGCCTGCTTCGATCAACGAGGCGAACCTGCTCGAGATCATCGACCACCATCTGCTCCAGGGCGGCCTCGCCACCCGCACGCCCATCGCGATCACGATTCGACCCCTCGCCTGCACCGCCACCCTGATGCATCAGCTCATGGGCGACGACGCGGCGCAGATGCCGGAGTGGGTCAAGGGCCTGATGTTGTCCTGCATCCTTTCCGACACGCTGGCGTTCCGCTCGCCCACCACGACGGAGGTCGATCGCGCGCTGGCCGAGGCGCTGGCAGCGGACCTCGGCATCTCGATCGACGAGTACAGCGGCGAGCTTTTTGCCGCGAAGTCGGACGTCTCCGCGTTCTCCGAGGAAGAGCTCGTGCGGATGGACAGCAAGTCCTACGAGGTCGACGGGGTGAAGATGCGTATCTCGGTGCTCGAGACCACGTCTCCCGAAACCGTCCTCGCCCGCAAGCCGCAGATCATCGACGCGATGACCCGCGTCGCCGCCGACGACAAGGTGAACGAGGTCCTCTTCTTCGTCGTCGACATCCTCAAGGAGGAGGCGACCTTGCTGCTGTCGTCGGACCTCGCGCGCGGCATCGCCCGCAAGAGCTTTGGAGTCGAGCCGCAGGGCGACAGCGTGGTCCTGCCGGGCGTCGTCAGCCGCAAGAAGCAGATCATTCCGGCGCTGAAGGTCTGACGGCCGTGACGCGCGTGGTGGACAGCCTCGGCGAGATCGCCGGCGACTACGACGTCGTCTTCTGCGATCTCTGGGGCTGCCTGCACAACGGGCTCGAGCCTTATGACGCCGCCGTCGAAGCTTTGCGCAACTTCCGCGCTGGCGGTGGCACCGTTCTCCTGCTGACCAACGCGCCGCGGCCGAGGGCGGACGTGGCGCGGCAGATCGACCAGATCGGCGTGCCGCGGGATTGCTGGGACGTGATCGCCACCTCGGGCGACAGCGCCCGCGCCGCCATGTTCGAGGGCGCCGTCGGGCGCCGCGTCTATCACATCGGCGTGGCCGTCGAGACGGGCTTCTTCGAGCCGATGCGCCTCGTGGAGGACGCGATCGAGATCGAGCGCGTGCCGCTGGGCGAGGCCGAGGGCATCGTCTGCACCGGGCCCTTCGATCCGCTGGCGCATCCGTCCGAGATGCGCGGCGATCTGCACGACGCGGTCAATCGGGGTCTGAAGCTCCTCTGCGCGAACCCTGACATCGTCGTGGACCGGGGGCTCGAGCGCGAATGGTGCGCCGGCGCCATCGCCGCGCTCTACACCGAACTAGGCGGCGAGAGCCTCTACTTCGGCAAGCCGCACGGCCCGATCTACGACCTCGCGCGTCGGCGCATGGTGCAGGCCGGAGCGAAGGAGGATGCCCGCATCCTCGCGATCGGCGACGGCATCCTGACCGACGTCGCGGGCGCCGAGGCTGCTGGGCTGGACGTTCTATTCGTCACCGGCGGCCTCGCGGCCGAGGAGACGGGCACGACGCACCAGCCCGACGCCGACCTGCTGCAGACGTGGCTGGAGGCGCAGACACACGCGCCGACCTACGCCATCGGATTCCTGAGATAGCCGCGGTTGCGCCGCCCGACCGCCGGCGCTATCCGCTCGTCCATGCAGATCGTCCGTGACATTCGCGCCGACGGTGACGCCCGCGGCGCCAGTGCCGCGATCGGCAACTTCGACGGCGTCCACCTGGGACACCGGACGATCATCGAGCGGGCGCGCCGCGACGCGGCACTGGGCGTCGTCACGTTCGAGCCGCATCCGCGCCAGTTCTTCGCACCGGACGGGCCGCCGTTCCGACTGATGAACGCCGCCGCGCGCGCCAGTCGGCTCGAGCGGCTGGGCGTCGACATCCTCTATGAACTGCCCTTCGAGCGCATCGCGCCGATGCCCGCCGAGGTCTTCGCGCGCGACGTGCTGGCCGACGGCCTCGGCCTCGGCCACGCCACCGTCGGCGCGGACTTCCACTTCGGCAAGGGTCGCGACGGCTCCGCCGCGACGCTGGTCGACCTCGGCCGCCGCTTCGGCTTCGGCGTCACCGTCGCGGAGCTCGTTCGCCTCGACGGCGAGATCTCCTCGACCCGCATCCGCGAGGCGTTGAGCGCCGGTGAGCCGGCCGAAGCGGCGCGCCTGCTGGGCCACCTCCACCGGATCGAGGGCGAGGTGCTGCACGGCGAGAAGCGAGGCCGCGCCCTCGGCTACCCCACGGCGAACCTCGGGCTTGAGGGGCTGCACCTCCCGCGCTTCGGCGTCTATGCAGTGCGGGCCACCGTGCTCGACGGCCCGCACGCCGGCGACCATGGCGGCGTCGCCTCGCTCGGCGTGCGGCCGATGTTCGGACAGAACGCGCCGAACTTCGAGGTCCACCTGTTCGACTTTGCGGGCGACATCTACGGCGCGAACCTCTCCGTCGCGCTGGTCGAGTTCCTGCGCCCCGAGCAGTCGTTTGAAGGCGCTGAGGCGCTCATCCGGCAGATGGACTCCGACAGCGCCCGCGCCCGTGAGATCCTGTCATGAGCCGCCCCCGCAAACGCCGCGCGCCCACGGGACGCGGCAGGCTGCGCGAGCGCTTCTGGGAACGAGTCCCGCTTAGGGAGATGGATCCCGCCGAGTGGGAGGCGCTCTGCGACGGCTGCGGCAAGTGCTGCCTCAACAAGCTCGAGGACCCCGACACGCGTGAGATCGCCCTCACCCGCATCTCGTGCCGGCTGCTCGACGACGCGACCTGCCGCTGCGCCCACTACGAGGAGCGCAAGCAATTCGTGCCCGAGTGCGTCGTGCTGACGCCGAAGAACATCGACCAGATCGCCTACTGGATGCCGGCAACTTGCGCCTATCGCCTGCTGGCCGAGGGCAAGCCGCTCCACGACTGGCACCCGCTGGTTTCGGGCACGCCCGACAGCGTGCACCGCGCCGGCGTCTCCGTCCGCGGCTGGACAATCCCTGAGTTCGAGGTCCCCGAGGACGAATGGGAGGACCACATCATCGAGGAGCCCACATGAACTTCGCCTCCGACAATACCGGCCCGGCCCACCCCCGCGTGATGGAGGCGCTGATGCGCGCCAATGAGGGCCGCGCGACCTCCTACGGCGCGGACGCGCTGATGGAGGAGGTGCGGACGCTGGTGCGCGAGGCGTTCGAGGCGCCCGAGGCGGCGGTCTATCTCGTCGCGACCGGCACGGCCGCGAATTCGCTGATCCTCGCGACACTGGCGCAGCCCTGGCAGGCGATCTTCTGCTCGGAGGTCGCACACATCCACGAGGACGAGTGCAACGCGCCGGAGTTCTACACCGGCGGCGCCAAGCTGACGATCGTGCCGCACGAGGCGGGGATGATGGATCCCGACGCCCTCGCCCGCGCCTACGAGGCCGAGGAATCGCGCGGCGTCCACGGCCCGCAACGCGGCCCGGTGTCGATCACCCAGGTGTCCGAAAAGGGCGGCGTCCATACGCTCGACCATCTCCGCGCCCTCACCGGCGTCGCCCGGCGCTTCGGCCAGCCGGTGCACATGGATGGCGCGCGCTTCGCCAATGCCCTCGTCGCGCTTGGCTGCAGCCCGGCCGAGATGACGTGGAAGGCGGGTGTCGACGCGGTCAGCTTGGGCGGCACCAAGAACGGGCTGCTCGGCGTCGAGGCGGTCGTCTTCTTCGACCCCGCCCACGCTTGGCAGTTCGAGCTGCGCCGCAAGCGGGCGGGCCACCTCTTCAGCAAGCACCGCTATCTCTCGGCGCAGATGGCGGCCTACCTGCAGGACGATCTCTGGATCGAGATGGCACAGGCGGCGAACGCCGCGGCGGCGCGCCTCGTCCGCGGTCTCAAGCAGCGCCCTGACGTGACGCTGGCGCATGACCCGCGCGCCAACATCGTCTTCGCCGACTGGCCGCGCGCCGCGCACCGAAGGCTGCAGGAGGCCGGCGCCACCTACTACATCTGGAACGGCGGCCTGGAGGGGCCGGACGACGAGGCGCTGACCGCGAGGCTGGTGACGGACTGGTCGATGCCGCACGCCGACATCGACCGCTTCCTCGACCTGATGTCCGGCTAGATCTTGCCGGCGAGGTGCAGGTCCATGTCCTCGATCCGGTCCTGCCCCCAGAAGCGTTCACCGTCGTCGAGCACGAAGAACGGCGATCCGAAGACGCCTGCATTCACCGCGTCCTCAAGATTGCGGCCGTACGCCTCGGCGCCGGCGAGCAGGCCCTTGTCGGCGAGCGCCGGGTCGAAGCCGCTGGCCGACAGGCAGTCGCGGATCACCTCGTCATCCGCGATGTCCCGCTCCTCTGCCCAGCATGCGGCGCAGATGCGGTGGACGAGGCCCGCCACGTCGCCCCCCTCCTTCTGCGCCGCGATGATGGCGTAGGACGACGGCGCGGGATTGGTCGGCCAGTGCGCCGGCTTCACGTTCAGCGGCAAGCCCAGCTTGCGCGACTGCCGTCGCAGTTCCTGCAGGCGATACTCCTGCCGGCTTTGGTGCCGCTGGGGGAGCGGGGTGCCGCCGGTCCTGGAGAATAGCCCCGCCATGTCGAGCGGCCGGTAGGTGACGCTTGCGCCATGCCGATCCGCTACCTCCTGCGGCCGCGTGCCGGAGAAATAGGCGTAAGGCGAGATCGTCCCGAAGAAACAGTCAATGTGCGGCATCCGCCCCTCCCTGTTCCACCCGAGCCTAGGCGCGTGCTAAGGCGTGTCAACTTCGCGAATCCACGAAAGCAGAGGCCGCCGATGCCATCCCAGATCGAGCCGAAACTCATCTCGGGCAACGCCAATCGCACCCTGGCGGCGGCGATCGCAAGGCGGATGTCGATGCATCGCGGCGTCAGCGTCGGCCTCGTGGACGCACGGGTCGAGCGGTTCAACGACCAGGAAATCTTCGTCGAGGTCTACGAGAACGTCCGCGGCGAGGACATGTTCATCATCCAGCCGACTTCGAACCCGGCGAACGACAACCTGATGGAGCTCCTGATCATTGCCGATGCGCTGCGTCGCTCGTCGGCCGCGCGGACCACGGCCGTCATCCCCTACTTCGGCTATGCCCGGCAGGACCGCCGCACCAAGGCGCGCACGCCGATCAGCGCGAAGCTCGTGGCCAACCTCATCACCCAGGCCGGGATCGAGCGGGTGTTGACGATGGACCTGCATGCGGCGCAGATCCAGGGGTTCTTCGACATCCCGGTCGACAATCTCTACGCCAGTCCGATCTTCGCTCTCGACATCCAGCACAACTTTCGCGACCGGCTCGACAAGGTGACGGTCGTGTCGCCCGACGTCGGCGGCGTCGGCCGCGCACGCGAGCTGGCGCAGCGGATCGGCTGCGCCCTCGCCATCGTGGACAAGCGGCGCGAGCGGGCGGGCGAGGTCGCCGAGATGACGGTCATCGGCGAGGTGGCGGGCCAGACCTGCATCATCGTCGACGACATCTGCGACACCGCCGGCACGCTCTGCAAGGCCGCCGACATGCTGATGCAGAACGGCGCGGCCGAGGTCCATTCCTACATTACCCACGGTGTGCTCTCGGACCCGGCGGTCGAGCGGATCGGGAATTCGGTGATGAAGAGCCTCGTGATCACCGACACGATCCAGCCGACCGGAGATGTCCGCGGCGCGTCCAACATCCGCATCGTGCCCACCGCCCCGATGTTCGCGCAGGCGATCCTCAACATCTGGAACGGCACCAGCGTCTCGTCGCTCTTCGACCACCAGACGCTCGGGCCGATCTACGAAGGCATGTACTCCGCCGCCTGAGGCTTATTGATCCCGGTCACGCTCCAGCTCGACCTCGGAGCGGTCGAGCGACGACAGGCTGGAGAGACATGCCGCCACGTCGCAGGCCAGCGCATAGGCGGCGGGGGAAAGCCGCGGCATCGCACCGACGAAGCCGGTCAGGCGCGACAGGTCGGCCTCGCTCATGCGCATGTCCCCGGCCGGCATCCCGCTCATCTTCAGCCCGTAGCGGATGAATCATCTCCGCCGACAGCGGCACCTCGGCCAACTGGTACGACGGCGCAATTCGCGTCCGCGAGGGGATGAAGGGCTCGTTCTCGGGTCGCTCGCCACGATGTGCCCCCCGGCGTGCCCTATGCAACCGCCGCGATGTTCACCCACCCTGGCCGGGTCGTGGTCAGCTTCGTGTGCGATGCCACGATGCAGATGCTGGGCAACTCGGCCCTGAACACCATCGCGAAGTACTGGCGCGCCTGGCACGACCTTCGCTGCGTCGTCGCCGTGCTCAACAATGGCAAACTCAAACAGGTGACGTGGCTGATGCGCGCAATTGGGGTTCGCCGAAGATGGAGGGGACGCAGGAAGTGCCACCCTTCGACTACGTCGCATACGCCGCCTCGCTGGGGCTGATCGGGCTGCGGGTCGAGAAGCCGGAGCAGGTCGGGCCGGCATGGGACCAAGCTTTCGCCGCCGACCGGCCGGTGCTGGTCGACTGCGTCTGCGGGCCGACGATCCCGACGATCCCGATAATCCCGCCCAAGCGGACGCTCGACCAGCAGATCAACTACCTCGCGACGCTGATGAAGGGCGACCCGAACGAGAAGGCGATCATCAAGAACTCGTTCAAGCGCTACGTCACCTCGTGACCTCCGCGGCGCCGATCGCCAGCCTCCGCACCGCCGCCCAACGCGTGCCTACTGTGCCCCGATGGCTGACGGAACGCGACTGGGACGCGGCGGTGCTGGCGACGTGCGAGATGAGTTCAGCCAGCGAGACCGGCTTCGGCACGTCTACACGCATGACCGCCAACGCGCTCTTTGCGGTCGACGTACTCACGCCCACTCTCACGCGCCGCGACCGTCTCGCCACCGCTCGCGCGACGGCGTGGCGCGTCCGGAGGGCGACCGGCCGGGCGTCGGCCTTGCGCTGAAACAGGCGGACGCGGAGCCGTGTCGGGTCTAGCCACGAGGGACCGGCGTGACGCTGGCGGTGCGACCGAGAAGTCGCGCCGCGCTGTTTCCCGACCGCGCTCGCCTCCGTCGGCCTCGTCGCCGGCACCGCCTGGGTGAGCCGCAGGCGCCCGCCTCGGCGACGCTCTTCGCGGGCAGTCGCGCGGCGCGGTAGGTGCGGCCGGGGCCGCTCTGCTCGCCGACAGCGTGCTCGCGGACAGTCCGATGGAGCACTATCGCGTGGGCTTCCACAACCGCGCGATGTACGTCGCCCCGATGATCCTGTCGCCACTCGCCACGCTCGGCATCGCCGACGCCGCTCGCCGTCCCGACCACGCGAGGCTGCGTCTCGCCACGTCCTGCTGCGGGCCACCGCGGCGATGGGTCTGGCGGGTCCGGCGTTCCATGCCTGGGATGTGCGCAACATTGGCGGCTGGCGCAACTGGAGCCAGAACGTGCAGGTCGCGCCACCCCTGCCGGCGCGGCCCAGCTTCACCGGCGTCGCCCTTGCCGGCCCAGGCGCCGCACAGATGAGCTATCCTCCCGGCCACGACGTGCTGACGAAATGCGATAGCCACTCGCGGGACGGCATCACGCGAGGTCGTCGCGCACCGGCTGGACCAGTTGCCCGAGCGCCGCTTCTACAACCCGGACGCGTGTGAGACACTGGTTTCCCTCTGCGATACGATCCTGCCGAAGCCCAACCGCGCAGCGCTGATCCCGATGGCCCCGCTCATCGGCGCCGCGATGGCTGCGAAGCGTACCGACGGCACGCGGCGCGCCACGCTTCCCACGATGCGTGAGGCATGGCGGCGTGGCCTTGCCGCCATAGACGCCGAGGCGCAGCGCGAGCGACTGCTGCAGGCGATCGACGATGAGGACGTGCGGGCGCCGGAATGGCGTGACCTGCCGCCGCGCCGCCTCTTCCGCCACGTCCTCGCCAACGAGATCGTGCGGATCTACTACGCCCACCCGGACGCCTGGAGCGAGATCGGCTTCGGCGGTCCGGCCTCGCCCCGCGGCTATGTCCGCCTGTCGCCGAACCGGGGCGATGCGTGGGAAGCGGATCTGGAGCGGCCGAAGCGCTGCAGCAAGCGACGGAAATGCCCTCAAACATCCCTGACACCCGTGCCGCCGACGGCCGCGCGCCCGATGTGTACTCGCACGACGGATGGGAGCCCTTGCGCTGCCACGCGGAGGCCGACGAGGTGGGGCCGCAAACTCACGGTGCATGTCAACGACGCCGTCTTGGGGGACGATGGAGGACGAAACCCGCTGGTACAAGATTCGCCCCCCGATGGCCGTGACTGAGCTCTGGAACTACCACGACAGCAAGTACTTCCACGGCGGCTACGCGATCATGAGCCAGGGGCCGCTGCCCACCTGTTCGAGACAACCGGCACGGCGCATCTCATGGGCAGCTGCCCGACAGGCTTCTCGCCCGACGACAGTGTCGTCGATGCCGACGGCCGCGCCTGGAGTTGCGACAACCTCTGGATCTGCGACGGGTCCATCATGCCAACGGGTGGCGGGGTCAATCTGTCGCTGACGATCATGGCCAACGCGGCGCGAATTGCCGACCGGATCAGAGCGCTGGCGACGCGCAGCGAGGTCGCCCGCGCCGCCTGACAAGACGATCTCTGCCCTCAGACAGATACGGTGTCTCGCGGCTTGCGGCTTGCGCCGATCAACGGGAAGAAATTGGTGGAGCCAAGGGGGGTCGAACCCCTGACCTCTTGCATGCCATGCAAGCGCTCTCCCAACTGAGCTATGGCCCCTGAAGTGGACCGGAGCGTCGGGCGCTCCGACCGGCAGTCAGCGTCTATGAGATGCGGCGGGGCGTTTCAAGCCCCGTTTTCCGCAGATCAGCTTTCGTCGTCGCCCTCGTCCGAGACATCGGCGATGTCGTCCAGCGAGACGTCATCGTCGTCGTTGTCGTCTTCGAGGACCTCGTCATCGCTGTCGTCGTCGATATCGACGTCCTCGTCGTCGAGGACCACCTCGTCGTCTTCCACGACATCCTTCTTGGCGTCGCGATCGGGCTTGTCGGCGACCATCATGCGGCCGGTCCGGGACGTGTCGATCACCACGGTCTCTCCCGTGTAGGGGCTGACGATCGGACTGCGATTCATGTCGTAGAAGCGCTTGCCGGTCGTCGGGCACACGCGCTTCGTGCCCCATTCCTCTTTCGGCATGGCCACTCTCTCCATCGGGTGCGAAACGGAAGCCGCGCCTCTGCCACAGCCCGCGGAGGGTGTCAAAGGCTTTCGCCGCTGGCGCTGCGGAGTCGGGGCAGCTAGCCTAGGGCTCCTTCGGATCGAGGGATGAAACAGATGGCTGTGACGCTGGAGGGCGATCCGCCGATCGAGATCGCGACGCGCCGGGGAGCGCGCGCGAGGCGGATCAGCCTGCGCGTCTCGCGGCTCGACGGGCGCGTGACACTGACGGTCCCGGTGGGCGTGAGGGAGGCCGAGGCAGTTCGCTTCGCCATGTCGCGCGAACCGTGGCTGCGACGCGTGCTGGCCTCCACGCCGCCGCGCCGCATTCCCGCGCCCGGCCGCACGCTACCGATCGAAGGTCGCGAACTGCCGATCGTCGCCGCGCGGATCCGATGGGCGGGACTGGACGCGGGCGCCGTACTGGTCCCGCAGGGGCAGCCGGCCGGTCCGCCGCTGGCGCAGCTACTCAAGCGCCTCGCGCGCGAGCGGGCGGAGCCACTGGTGACGCGGCATGCCGCTGCGGCACGCAGGCGCTTCGGGCGGATCTCGTTTCGCGACACGCGGTCGCGCTGGGGCTCCTGCTCGTCGGACGGCAACCT
This sequence comes from Roseitranquillus sediminis, assembly GCF_016918935.1. Lineage (GTDB taxonomy): Bacteria > Pseudomonadota > Alphaproteobacteria > Rhodobacterales > Rhodobacteraceae > Roseitranquillus > Roseitranquillus sediminis. The sequence continues at coordinate 497,652 of NZ_JAFFOB010000015.1, read as the reverse complement.
GATGTTCTCGTGGCGCCTGCTGATGGCGCCGCCGCATGTGCTGGATTACGTCGTGGCGCACGAGGTTGCGCATCTCGTCCATCTCGACCATTCGCCGAGCTTCTGGCTCGAGACCGGGCGGCTGTTCCCTGACTGGCGCGCCTCGCGCGACTGGCTGCGGCAAAATGGCGACGCCTTGCAGCGTATCGACTTCGGCTGAGCGCACCGCGGCAGGCAGGGGCCACTTTTTCCACAGGCGCAATCGACATAGATCGCGTGCGCGACGTGAGGTGGAGGACGCAATGAGAGCAGATGAGGTTGAGGTGAGTCCGGATGTCGTGCGGGACCCGGTCTGCGGCATGACCTTCAACCCTGACGCGGCCAAGCCGCGCCATGAGCATGAAGGGCATTTCTACCACTTCTGCTCGGCCGGCTGCCGCGAGAGGTTCGTGTCCGAGCCCCGCAAGTACCTCCAGGCCACGGACCCGGTCTGCGGCATGAAGGTCAATCGTTCGGCGGCGAAGCACATGGCGAAGCACCAAGGCGAGCGGTTCTACTTCTGCTCCGCAAGGTGTCAGGAGAGGTTTGAGGCGGAGCCGGAGTCGTACCTCAAGGGCCAACCGACGCCCGAGCCAATGCCGGCGGGCACGATCTACACCTGCCCGATGCACCCGGAGATCGAGCAGGTCGGCCCCGGCGACTGCCCAATCTGCGGCATGGCGCTTGAGCCCAAGGGGGTGCCGACGGGCGACGAGGGGCCGAACCCGGAGCTCGTCGACTTCCGCCGCCGCTTCGCCGTCGGCGCGGCGCTGACGGTCCCGCTCGTCGTCATCGCCATGGGGCCGATGCTGGGCCTGCCCCTGGGCGAGTGGATCGGCGTGCGCACCGCGCGCTGGCTCGAGCTGATCCTGGCGACGCCGGTGGTGCTCTGGTCGGGCTGGCCGTTCCTGGTGCGCGGCTGGCGGTCGTTCCGCACCTGGAACCTCAACATGTTCAGCCTGATCGGCATGGGCGTCGCGGCGGCGTACCTGTTCAGCGTCGTCGCGGTGCTGGCGCCGGGGCTCTTCCCGATGGGCTTCCGCGACCATTCGGGCCAGGTCGGCGTCTACTTTGAGGCGGCGGCGGTGATCGTGACCCTCGTCCTCCTCGGCCAGATCCTCGAGCTGCAGGCGCGCGAGCGGACGGGCTCCGCCATCCGCGCGCTCCTCGACCTCGCCGCCAAGACGGCGCGGATCGTCCGCCCCGACGGCAGCGAGGAGGAGGTGCCGCTCGAGGACGTGCAGGTGGGCGACCGGCTGCGCGTGCGCCCCGGCGACAAGGTGCCGGTCGACGGCGAGGTCGTCGAGGGCCGTTCGTCTGTCGACGAGTCGATGCTGACCGGCGAGCCGGTGCCGGTGGAGAAGGTCGCGGGCGACAAGGTGACGGGCGCCACGATCAACGGCACCGGCAGCCTGGTGATCGAGGCCGAGCGCGTCGGCAAGGACACGATGCTGGCGCAGATCGTTGAGATGGTGGCGAACGCGCAGCGCTCGCGCGCGCCGATCCAGAAGCTCGCCGACAGCGTCGCGGGCTACTTCGTGCCGGCGGTGATCGCGGTCGCCATCGTGGCCTTCCTCGCCTGGTCGGCCTGGGGGCCGAGCCCGGCCTTCGCCTACGCGCTGGTCTCGGCCATCGCGGTGCTGATCATCGCCTGCCCCTGCGCGCTGGGGCTGGCGACGCCGATGTCGATCATGACCGCGACCGGCCGCGGGGCGCAGGCGGGCGTGCTGATCAAGAACGCCGAGGCGCTGGAGACCTTCGCCAAGGTCGACACGCTGATCGTCGACAAGACCGGCACGCTGACCGTCGGCAAGCCCGAGCTGGTTGCGGTGCTGCCCGAAGCCGGCCACGACGAGGCCGAGGTCCTGCGCCTCGCCGCGAGCCTCGAGCGCGGCTCGGAGCATCCGCTGGCCGAGGCGATCGTCCGCGGCGCCGAGGCGCGCGGCGTGGCGCTGGCCGCGGCGACGGACTTCGAGGCGGTGACCGGCAAGGGCGTCAGGGGCACGGTCGACGGCCGCGCGGTGGCGCTGGGCAATGCGGCGATGCTGGAGGAGCTGGGGGTGGCGGCCGCGGCCTCGACCGAGGCCGCCGACGCGCGCCGCGACGAGGGCGAGACGGTGATGTTCGTGGTGGTCGAGGGCGCTGTGGCCGGCCTCGTCAGCGTCGCGGACCCGGTGAAGGAGACCACACCCGCGGCGCTGAAGGCGCTGCACGCGCTCGGCTTCCGCATCGTCATGGCGACGGGCGACAACGAGCGCACCGCGCGGGCCGTCGCCGGCCGCCTCGGCATCGACGAGATCCGCGCCGACGTCCTGCCGGAGGACAAGGCGCGCATCATCCGCGAGATGCAGGACGAGGGCCGGACGGTCGCGATGGCCGGCGACGGCGTCAACGACGCGCCCGCCCTGGCGCAGGCCAACGTGGGCATCGCCATGGGCACCGGCGCCGACGTCGCGATCGAGAGCGCGGGCTTCACGCTGGTCAAGGGCGACCTGAACGGCATCGTGCGGGCGCGGAAGCTCTCGCTCGCGACGATGCGCAACATCCGGCAGAACCTGTTCTTCGCGCTGGTCTACAACGCCGCCGGGGTGCCGGTGGCGGCGGGCATCCTCTACCCGGTCTTCGGCCTTCTGATCTCGCCGATCTTCGCAGCGGCCGCCATGAGCCTCTCCTCGGTCTCGGTCATCGCAAACGCACTACGGCTACGGGGCGTGAAGCTCGACGCGTGAGAAGTAGCGCGCCCCTGCGGAAGGGGCGCGCGGCCTGAAGGCCTTGGCACGCGTCAGATCACGCGGTTCAGGAACTGCCGCGTGCGGGGGTTGCGCGGGTCGTTCAAGACCCGGTCCGGCGGCCCCTCCTCAACGACGACGCCACCGTCCATGAAGATCACCCGGTCAGCCGCTTCGCGCGCGAAGGAGATCTCGTGCGTGACGACGATCATCGTCAGCCCCTCGTCCGCGAGGCCGCGCATCGTTTCAAGGACCTCGCCCACCAGTTCGGGGTCGAGCGCGGAGGTCGGTTCGTCGAAGAGGATCAGCCGCGGCCGGATCGCCAGCGCCCGTGCAATCGCCACCCGCTGCTGCTGACCGCCGGAGAGCTGCCGGGGATAGAAGTTCGCCTTGTCGGCGAGCCCGATGCGCGCGAGCAGTGCCAGCGCCTCCTCCCGCGCCTCCTTGCGGTTGCGGCCGTGAATGCCGACCGGAGCCTCGAGCACGTTCTCGAGCGCGGTCATGTGCGGATAGAGGGCGAAGTGCTGGAACACCATCCCGATCTTGCGGCGCTGGCGCCGCACGACGCTGTCCGGAAGGCGGTGGAGCCGGCCGTCGCGCAGGTCAAAGCCCATCTGCTCGCCGTCGACGAAGACCGCGCCGCTGTCGATCTCCTCCAGCATGTTGATGCAGCGAAGGAGCGTGGACTTGCCGGAGCCAGAGGGGCCGAGAATGGTGACCACTTCGCCGGCCGTTACCTCGATGTCGATGCCCTTCAGAACCTCGTTCGACCCGAAGGACTTGTGGACGTCGAGGATCCGTACGACGGGCGACTGGACGGTCTGCATCATCATTGCGCGGCCTCCTCCGCGTCAGCCTTGCCGCCTACCGGGCCGCGCTCGCTCCGGCCGTAATGGCGCTCGATGAACCCCTGTCCCACGTTCAGGAGCGAAACGATCAGGAGATACCACGTCACCGCGACGAGCAGCAGCGAAATCACCTCGAAGTTGCGGTTGTAGATCGCCTGTACCGAATAGAGCAGGTCGGACATGGCGATGACGCTGACCAGCGACGTCGCCTTGACCATCGAGATGAATTGGTTGCCCGTCGGCGGCACGATCGACCGCATCGCCTGCGGCAGGATGATCCGGCGCAGCGCCCGGCCACGCGACATGCCGAAGGCCTGGCTCGCCTCGACCTGCCCCCGGTCGACCGACAGAAGCCCGCCGCGGATGATCTCGGCCATGTAGGCCGCCTCGTGCAGCGCAAGCCCGAAGATCGCGGCGGTCAGCGGCGAGATGATGGTGTTCGTCTCCCACGCCGCCAGGACCGGGCCGCCGAAGGGGACTGCGATCTGGAACTCGGGGAAGAGCGTCGACATGTTGTACCAGAAGATCAGCTGGACCAGCAGCGGCACGCCCCGGAAGAACCAGAGGAACCCGGCGGCGAAGCCAGAGAGCAGCCGGTCGGGCGACATCCGCATGACGGCGACGAGGAGCCCGAAAAGCACGCCCAGGAACATCGCGACGACGCTGAGGCCGAGCGTCACCGTCAATCCCTGCAGGATATTCGGGTGGAAGAGGTATTCGCCCACCACGTCCCAGCCGAAGTTGGGATTGCGGGCGACGATCAGGATCGCCTGAATGCAGATATAGGCCAGCACCACCCACGCCACGATGCGCCAGACCGGCAGCGGCCGGTGGGCGCGTGCGACGTCGTGCTCGCCCGCGGCCGAGTCGCCGCCCTCTACGGACGGCGACCCGAGGGTGTTGGCGAACGCAGCCATTCTACCAGGTCGAAAGGTTGATGCCGGGCTCGGCCAGCATGTTGTTCTCAAGGCCCCACTTGGTCATGATTGCCTCGTATGTGCCGTTTTCATGCAGCTCCTGCAGGCCGGCGAGCAGGACGGGGCCGAGCGGCGAATCCTTCGACACCACGGCACCCTGGTAGAGGTCCTGAAAGCCGTTGCTCTTGCCGACGCCCGCCAGCTCGAGCTGACCGTCGGACTGCTGCACGAAGTAAGTCAGCGGCGCCTGCGACGAAAAGAACGCGTCCGCCCGATCGGACCGCACGGCCAGGATCGAGGTCGGCTGGTCCGCGTAGGACTGGACCTCGATCGGCTCCCTGCCCTCGTCGACGCACTTCTGCGCCTGTTCGGTGATGACGCGCTCGGCCGAGCCGCCGGCCTGCACCGCGACGCGGGCGCCGCACGCGGTGTCCAGGCCCTCGATCCCGAGCGGATTGCCCGACTGCACCGCGAAGACCACGAATTCCTGCACCCAGTCGACGAAGTCGTTGGCCTCCTGCCGCGACTGGAAGTCGCCCACGGGGCCCATGGCGAACTCGAACCGGTTCGAGCCGATGCCGCTGAGGAGCGCGGGCAGCCCCGCGACCGAAGCGTGACGGATCTCGACGCCCAGAATCTCGCTCAGCGCATGGGCGATGTCGGCGGACGCGCCGGTCACCACGGTCGAGCTCTCGACGAAGTCGTAGGGCGGGAACGAGCCGGAGTTCACCGCGGTCATGTAGCCCTTCTCGCGGATGTTCTCGGGGAGCTGGGCGTGCAGTTCCTCGTTCAGTGTCTGCTGCGGCACGTCGTCCTGCGCGAGGACCGGCGCGGCAAGTCCCGCAGTGGCAAGGGCGGCGGCCCCCAGGATCGAAGCTCGTATGGTCATTTCAGTCTCCCTTTGCGTCATGCAGCGCGGCCTCGAGCATGGCGAGCCCGAAGCGGCGGTTCTTGAGCACGGGCAGGTCCGCCCGCGCCCTGGCGATCCCCTCGGGATCCAGTTCGGCCAGGATCAGCGTCGGTTGGCTGCCTGCCCTGTGGGTCACGACGCCGAGCGGGTCCACTACCATGCTGGCGCCGATGTTGCGTGGTCCGCACTCGCCGACCGCGACTACATAGCAGGTGTTCTCAAGCGCGCGGGCAGTCACGAGGGTCTCCCAGTGGTGCTCCTTGCCAGGGCCGCGAACCCAGGCCGCGGGCAATATCAGGACGTCGGCACCCTGGATCGCGTGATAGCGCGCGAGTTCTGGAAAGCGCACGTCGTAGCAGGTCATCAGGCCCACCTTGAGCCCAGCGATCTCGATCAGGTCGGGGACGAGGTCACCCGGAGCGACATGCTCGGATTCCTGCGCGGCAAAGGCGTCGTAGAGGTGCAGCTTGCGATAGCTCGCCACGATCTGGCCCTTGCGCAGCACGACATGCGTGTTGAAGACCCTGCCGGATCCCTCGGACGGGACATGCAGGCAGAAGGCGATGGCGAGATCCAGAGCCGCGCTGCCCTCGAGCAGTGCGGACATGAAGGGGCCATTGAGTGGCTGCGCCGCCTTGCGCACGATCTCGGGGTCCGCGATGTCGCGCGCCAGGATGCCCTCGGGCAGGACCAGCAGGTCGCACCCTGCCGCACTCGCCCTCCGGACGAGATCGAGGACGATCTCGAGATTGTCCTGCCAGTTGTTCGCGGCAGCGAATTGGCCCAGCGCAACCCTCATGCGCGACGCTCCTCTCGTTCTTCGGCCCGATCGGCCGGAAATACATCCCCAGGGTGCGCGCGGCGCGCGATCAGCCCCTGTGCGTGTGCCGCATCCATGAATGACTGGATCATCGTCGCGTTGGCCGCCAGGCCGCTGGCGTCCCAGCCGGGGCGCAGCAGGCGGCCCGTGCGCAGCAGGTCGTCGAAGAGCCACGGGGTGGTTTCGGCATAACGCTGCCGCTTGGCACTCCAGACGGCGCTGGACTGGTCCATCAGGTCGCTCACCGACTCTGCTAGCCACGGATGATCGCTCGCCAGATCGGCGCGGATGGCCAGCGCGTGGATGCCCGGGACGAAGCCACGGGCACGATAGTATTCGGCCTCCGCACCGACTATGTCGTCAAGCACCGGGCGGAAGGCGGAGTCCGGCGAGAAGAATCCCGCCGGCATGAACGGCGTGAAGACCGCATCGAGCTCCCCCGAGAGCAGCAGGTCCAGCATTGGCCGCTCGCCCGGCACCGGGTCGATCCAGCCGGGCTGCGCGAAAGGCCCGAGCCGGTCCACGATGGGATGCTCCGCGGTGAGGCGGCCGGCGAACCAGCGCACCTGGTCGATCGGCACGCCCGCGGCGACGAGGGCGTCGCGTGTCCAGGTGTTCCCTGAGTCCTGCCAGCCGGTCACGCCGATGCGCGCACCGCGCAGATCTTCCAGCCGCCGCGCCGGATGATCCCGGCGGGTGATGATGCAGCGGTGACGGAAGGCGCGCATGGGAAAGTTCGCGATTCCGCTGTCGGCCGTATGTCCGGCAAGTCTCTGCTGGACGAAGCGGCTGAGGGACACCTCGGCGACATCGAACCCGTCCGTCTCCGACGGCACTCCCGGCAGCGTCTGCACGCGTTCGATGCGCAGGTCGATCCGCGGGTCCGCGATCTCGCCCAGCAGCAGCGGCGTCAGGTGGTCCCAGTCACGCATCGCGATGCGAAGCAGCAGCGCCATCTAGCCTCCGGTTGACGTTCCGGCGCCTGCATTAAATGTTCATGACGTAACGGACAAATGTTTTTATGCTACTGAACATTTACGGACGGCTCGGGTGAAGATCGAGGCAGAGTGGCTGGCGCGACGTCTGCGCGGCAGGGACGCGAAGGGCATTGCCGTGGAAACCGCGCGTCTGGTGCGGAGCGGCGAACTCCCCGTCGGCAGTCGCCTTCCTGCCCTGCGCGACCTGGCGTTCCACACCGGCATCAGCCCCGCCACGATTTCCGGCGCATGGACGGCGCTCCGCCGGCAGAAGGTCCTGACAGGTCGCGGGCGAAACGGCACATGGGTCACCGAGACCGCGATCGGCAACGCCCCGGCGCGGACCGGGCGGATGGGTGCTTATGGCCCCGGTGCGCTGGACCTCAGCCTCGCGGTCCCGGACCCCGCGCTGCTGCCGCCACTGGAAGCGGCCTTGCGCCACGCGGCGACGGGACCAGACCTTAACAGCTATCGCCGCTCGCGGATCGAGCCGAGCCTGCGCGACGCGGTGGAGCCGACCTGGCCCTATCCGCCGAACGCATTGCTGGCGACGAACGGCGGCTACAACGCGGTTTATGCGGCGGTGCACGCGCTGGTGACACCCGGCGACGCCGTGGCCTGCGAAGAACCGACGGCGATCCGGCTGCTCGACATCCTCGAGGACGCCGGCGCACATATCCTGCCGGTCGCGTGCGACGATCGAGGTCCGCTGCCAGAGGCGCTGGATGGCGCACTGGCGCAGCGGCCAGTGCTCTTCCTCTACCAACCCCGGACCCATTCGGTCACCGGACGACACGTGGATGCCGCGCGGATCGCGGAACTGGGGGACTCGCTGAAGGATCAGGCGACCCTTGTGCTGGAGGACGACGGCCTCGGCGACGTCTCGGCCCACCCGTCGCAAAGCCTCGGCGCGCGCTTTCCCGAGCGGGTGATCCACATCCGGTCGCTGTCCAAGTCCTACGGACCCGACCTCCGCCTCGCGGTCATGTCCGCGCCGGAGGACGTGGTCGAGCGGGTGCAGTCCTACCGCCTGTTCAGCGCGGGGTGGACGAGCCGCCTCCTTCAGAACGCGGCCGCGTGGCTTCTGAGTGATCCAGAAACGGCGGCCCGGCTTGACGAGGCGCGTTCGATCTATGCCGCGCGTCGCAGCGCCCTTCTCGACGCGCTGGAGACGCGCGGCATGGCTGCATTCCGCGGCGACGGGCTCTGCTTGTGGCTACCTGTGCCGTCGGAGCCCTTCGCACTGGTCACGCTCGCCGCCCATGGAATCGTGGTGCTGCCGGGCGAAAAGTGCTTCCTGCACGGCGCCGGGCACATCCGGGTCGGAACGAGCATGCTCGCCGACGGCTACGAGCGCGTGGCCGATGCCCTTCTCCTCGCCTCGCGCCCGCACGGGTGACGACGCGACGCGGCGGTCCGGAGCTTAGCCGCTTGGCTCGCCGCGCCTGCGCGCCTATGACGGCGGAGCGTCATCAAGCGAGGAACCCATGGCCCTGAAACCCAAGGACGCCCCCGACCTCGACCGGTTTGTCTGGGAAGACCCGTTCCGGCTGGACGACCAACTGAGCGAGGACGAGCGCATGATGCGCGACGCCGCGCGCGCCTACGCGCAGGATCGCCTGCAGCCGCGCGTGATCGACGCCTACCGGGAAGAGGTCACCGATCCCGACATCTTCCGCGAGATGGGTGAGATGGGGCTGCTCGGCGTGACGGTGCCGGAGGAGTTCGGCGGCCTCGGCGCCTCGTACGTCACCTACGGCCTCGTCGCGCGCGAAATCGAGCGCGTCGACTCGGGCTACCGCAGCATGATGTCGGTGCAATCCTCACTGGTGATGTACCCGATCCACGCCTACGGCTCGGACGAGCAGCGCGCGAAGTACCTGCCAAAGCTGGCGACGGGCGAGCTTATCGGCTGCTTCGGCCTCACCGAGCCAGACGCGGGTTCGGACCCGGCCGGCATGAAGACCGTGGCACGCAAGTCCGACAACGGCTACGTCCTCTCCGGCTCCAAGACCTGGATTTCGAACAGCCCGATCGCCGACGTCTTCGTGGTGTGGGCCAAGTCCGAGGCGCACGAGGGCAAGGTGCGGGGCTTCGTCCTCGACAAGGGCCTCAAGGGCCTATCGGCGCCCAAGATCGGCGGCAAGCTCAGCCTGCGTGCCTCGATTACCGGTCAGATCGTGATGGACGGCGTCGAGGTGGGCGAGGACGCGCTCCTCCCGAACGTCGAGGGGCTCCGGGGGCCGTTTGGCTGCCTCAATCGCGCACGCTACGGCATCAGCTGGGGCGTCATGGGCGCGGCGGAGTTCTGCTTCCACGCCGCACGGCAGTACGGGCTCGACCGGCACCAGTTCAAGCGGCCGATCGCGCAGAACCAGCTCTACCAGCTCAAGCTCGCCAACATGCTGACGGAGATCTCGCTCGGGCTGCAGGCGAGCCTGCGAGTGGGTCGGCTGATGGACGAGGGCCGCGCGGCGCCGGAGATGATCTCGGTCGTGAAGCGCAATAATTGCGGCAAGGCGCTCGACGTGGCGCGGATGGCCCGCGACATGCATGGCGGCAACGGCATCTCGGAGGAGTACCAGGTGATGCGCCACGCCTCGAACCTCGAGACGGTGAACACCTACGAGGGCACGCATGACGTCCACGCGCTCATCGTCGGCCGGGCGATCACCGGGTTGCAGGCGTTCTTCTGATGAGCGCGCCGCTCGAGGGGCTGAAGGTCGTCGAGCTGGCGCGCATCCTGGCGGGGCCCTGGATCGGGCAGACCCTGGCCGACCTCGGCGCCGACGTGCTGAAGGTCGAGGCACCGGCGGGCGACGACACCCGCCGCTGGGGCCCGCCGTTTGTGGAGCGCGAGGGCGATCGCAGCGCCGCCTACTACTACGCCACGAACCGCGGCAAGCGGCTCATGGTCTGCGACTTCGCCGACGCGGGCCAGCTCGCGGCACTCAAGGCCGAGATCGCGGAGGCGGACGTCGTCGTCGAGAACTTCAAGGTTGGCGGCCTGAGACGCTTCGGCCTTGACTATGAAAGCCTCGCCGCGACGAACCCGCGTCTCGTCTACGCCTCGATCACCGGCTTCGGCCAGACTGGTCCCAAGGCGCACCTGCCGGGCTACGACCTGCTGATCCAGGGCGCGTGCGGCATCATGGACCTGACGGGCGAGGCGGAGGGCGACCCTCAGAAGGTCGGCGTCGCCTGGGTCGACATCCTCACCGGGCTCTACGGCGTCATCGGCATCCAGTCTGCGCTTGCGGAACGCGCGCGCAGCGGGATCGGCCAGCATGTCGACCTCGCGCTCATGGACTGCGCGGTCGCGGCGATGGCGAACCAGGCGATGAACTTCCTCGTCACCGGTCGCGCGCCCCGGCGGATGGGCAACGAGCATCCGAACATCGCGCCCTATCAGGTGTTCCCGGCTTCGGACGGCCATGTCATCATCGCCTGTGGCAACGACCGCCAGTTCCAGGCGCTCTGCGCGCACCTCGACCTTCCGGACCTTGCCGCCGATCCCCGGTACGCGACCAACCCGGATCGCGTCGCGCACCGAGAGACGCTGATCCCGATGCTAGCGGCGGCGACGCGGCGCTTCGACCGTGGCGCGCTCGTCGCCCTGCTTGAGGCGGCAGGCGTGCCCGGCGGCCCGATCAACACCGTCGGCGACGCCGTAGTGGACCCGCAGGTGGCGGCCCGGGGCCTCGTCGTGCACCCCGAGGGTATCGCCGGCCTCCGCACGCCTCTCAGCTTCTCTCGCAGCCACCTGACATTGGCCCGCAGCGCCCCGCCGCTTACGACCAAGGGCGGCGACTGAACCTGCCGCAGGTCTCGGCGCGACACCGTGTCATCCCGCCGTAGCGTCGCCGTGCTTGCCCCCGCGAATTCGCGAACATAAGTGGAACGGATGGGCCAGAAAACGCTCGAGCAGAAGCTCGCCATCCTGAGCGATGCCGCCAAATACGACGCCTCCTGCGCGTCGAGCGGCACCGCGCGCCGCGACAGCCGTGATGGCAAGGGCCTCGGCTCGACCGAAGGGTCGGGGATCTGCCACGCCTATGCTCCCGATGGGCGGTGCATCAGCTTGCTCAAGATCCTGATGACGAACTTCTGCATCTACGACTGCGCCTACTGCGTGAACCGCGTGAGCTCGAACGTCGAGCGGGCGCGGTTCAGCGTCGACGAGGTCGTGACGCTGACTCTGGAGTTCTACCGGCGAAACTACATTGAGGGGCTGTTCCTCTCCTCCGGCATCATCCGATCACCCGACACGACGATGGCCGACATGGTGCGCATCGCCCGCACACTTCGGGAGGAGCACAATTTCCGCGGCTACATCCACCTCAAGACCATTCCCGACGCTAGCCCGGAGCTGATCGAGGAGGCAGGCCTCTACGCCGACCGACTCTCCGTGAACATCGAGCTGCCGACCGACGCCAGCGTCCGCAGCTATGCGCCGGAAAAGGATCCGGCGACGATTCGCAAGGCGATGGCGCAGGTCCGCCTCAAAAAGGAGGAGCATCGCGACCGCAGCCATACCGGCAAGCGCCCGCGCCGCTTCGCTCCCGCCGGACAGTCGACGCAGATGATCGTGGGTGCCGACGCCTCGGACGACTTGGCGATTCTCGGCAACGCGCGGCGGCTTTATTCGTCCTATGGACTGAAGCGTGTCTACTACTCGTCCTTCTCCCCCATCCCCGACAGTTCCTCGGCGCTGCCCTTGATACGGCCGCCGCTGCAGCGCGAGCACCGCCTCTATCAAGCCGATTGGCTGCTGCGCTTCTACGGCTTCGAGCTCGAAGAGCTGACAGCGCCTGCGCGGGAAGGGATGCTCGACCTCGACATCGACCCGAAGCTGGCCTGGGCGCTCGCCAACCGGGCGCGGTTTCCGGTGGACGTGAACCGCGCCGAGCGCGAGACGCTGCTGCGCGTGCCGGGCTTCGGAACGAAAACCGTCAATCGCATCCTCACGACGCGCCGCTTCCGCACATTGCGCTACGACGACGTAGTCCGCATGGGCGCCAACATGAAGCAGGCGCGGCCGTTTGTGACGCTCGGCGGCTGGACCCCCGGCAGCTTGACGGACAGCGCGGACCTCAGGTCGCGCTTCGCGCCGCCGCCGGAGCAGCTGCGGCTTTTGTGACGCATCTGCGGAACCGCGGCGTGTCGCGCCGCGTCGAGATCTGCAGATGCGGACGATCACCCTTCCTCCGATAGCGACCGCTGCCGCGTGGCGCGACGCCGCGCGCGGGCTGGCCTCCGCCGCGGTCCCGCCCGAGGCGGTCGACTGGCGCTACGGCAACGCGGCGCCCGGCCTCTTCGACGAGGCGGCGGCGCCACCGACTGCGGGGCGTTTCACTGTTCCCCGCGCCTTCGTCGAACTGGCCGAGCGTGTTTGCTGGCACTCCGACCCCGAGCGCTTCGCCCGCCTCTACGGCGTCCTCTGGCGCCTCCGCGACCAACCCGGCCTGATCCAAGATCGCGGCGACCCGGCGCTGGCAAAGCTGCGACAGATGGAGAAGTCGGTCGGCCGCGACATCCACAAGATGCGTGCGTTCCTGCGCTTTCGCGAAGTCGGTGACTCCAGCGCGCCAAGACGCGCCTTTGCCGCCTGGTTCGAGCCTGAGCACCACATCGTGGAGCCGAACGCCTCGTTCTTCCAGCGCCGCTTCGGCGACATGGACTGGCTGATCGTCACTCCCGACCTCTCGGCGCGGTTCGAGGCTGGACAGCTGACCTTCGAGCCCGGCCGGCCGCGCCCGGACATCCCGGAGGACGCGACCGAGGCGCTCTGGACGACCTACTTCCGCAACATCTTCAACCCTGCGCGCCTGAAGGTGAAGGCGATGCAAGCCGAAATGCCGAAGAAGTACTGGAAGAACATGCCCGAGGCGCGGGAAATCCCCGACCTCATCGCCTCGGCCGAAGAGCGGGCATTGGCGATGCGCGCAGCCACGCCTACGCAGCCGCCCGCCTACGCCCGCGCCATCAAGGAGCGACCCATGCCCGAACAGCAGCCCCCTGCCCCCGACACCCTCGCCGCGCTGCACGAGGCGGCGAGGGGCTGCACCCGCTGCGACCTCTACCGCAACGCGACGCAGGTGGTCGTGGGCGAGGGCTCGACCGATGCCGAGATGATGTTCGTGGGCGAGCAGCCCGGCGACCAGGAGGACCTCGCCGGCCGCCCCTTCGTCGGCCCCGCCGGACGGCTCTTCGACGAGGTCGTGGCGGAGGCGGGGATCGACCGCTCGCGCACCTTCGTGACCAATGCCGTGAAGCACTTCAAGTTCGCGCCGCGCGGCAAGCGGCGCATCCACCAACGACCCGACGCGGGCGAGATCCAGGCCTGCCGCTGGTGGCTGGAGGCCGAGCGGCGGCTGGTGCAGCCGCTCCTGATCGTGGCGCTGGGCGCGACGGCGGCCGAGTCGCTGACGGGCACCGGGAAGGGCATCCTCAAGCGGCGCGGCACAGTAGAGACGGCGTTCGAGAACGTGCCGGTCTTCCTGACGGTGCACCCGTCCTACCTGCTCCGCCTGCCGGACGCCGACCTAAAGGCGCAGGAGCGCGAGCGTTTCCGCCAAGACCTCGCGGCGGCGCAGGCGCACCTGGTGGAGCTGCGCGCGACCTAGGGCGATGCCTTGGCGATGGCCGGGCGGATCTGCCCCTCGAGCGAGCGCTGCGTGATAGGGCCGGCGAAGCGCAGCACGATCCGCCCCTCGCCGTCGATCACGTAGGTTTCCGGAACTCCATAGAGACCCCAGTCAATCGCTGTGCGCCCCGACGCATCCGCCCCTATCGCGGTATAGGGATCGCCAAGCTCCTCAAGGAATGCCTCGGCGTTCTCCGGGTCGTCCTTGTAGTTGATGCCGTAGATCGGCACCCCCTCGCTCGCCAGGAGCTCGAGGTTCGGGTGCTCCGCACGGCAGGGCGCGCACCAGCTCGCCCAGTAGTTCACCAGCTTCACGCCCGGCTCCTGCAGGACGGCGTAGTCGAAGACAGGCCGCTCGCCCAGCGGCTCGAGCGCGATAGCCGGCGCCACCTGCCCCTCGCGCGCCGACGGCAGCGCGTCCGGATCGTCGCGCTGCATGCCGACGAAGAAGACGGCCGCCAGCGCGAGGAAAGCGACCGGGGGCACCAGGACCAGCGCCGACACCCTAGCCACGACCGCGGCCCTCCAACTCGTCGAGCCGCCGCCGCAGCCGGGCCGCCCGCGCGACGCTGGCCCAGACGATCCCGCCAAGCAATATTGCGCTCGCGCCGTAAGCGGTCAGGATTTCCGCCGCGTACTTGCCGAGATCAGGCACTCATTCGCCTCCGCATGGTCAACACGTGCAGCCGCCGCGCCCGCACCTCGGTCCGCGTCCTGAGCAGCACCAGCGCCACGAACAGCATCACAAACCCCGCGATGCAGACCAGCAGCGGAAAGTAGAACACATCTGCCACGTTCTCCTCGGCGTCGAGCGACAGCGATGCGCCCTGGTGCAGGCCCTGGTTCCAGAACAGCACCGCATAACGCGAGAGAACTGCGAAAACCGAGCCGACGAGACAAAGCACGCTGGTGAGGTCGGCGGCCGTGTCCGGATCCTCGATCGCCTCCCAGAGCGCGATGTAGCCGAGGTAGAACAGGAACAGGATCAGGAACGAGGTCAGCCGCGGGTCCCACGCCCACCAGGTGCCCCACATCGGGCTGCCCCAGACGGCGCCGGTCACGAGCGCGACCAGCGTCATCGTCATGCCCACGGGCGCCGCCGCGCGTGCGGCAAGCGCACTGACGTGGTGACGGCGGATCAGCCAGATCAGCGACGCGACCAGCATCATCAACCAGCCGTTAATCGCCATCAGTGCCGAGGGGACGTGCAGGTAGATGATCTTGACCGTCGCGCCCTGCCGGTAGTCGTCGGGCGTGAAGAAGAAGCCCCAGACCAGCCCGACCGCCAGTGCCACGGCAGCCGCAGCGCCGAGCGCCTGCATCGGGCGGCGGCTGGTGGCCATGAACTTGGCAGGATTGGCATATTCCCAGAGCGACATTGGCGATGCTCTATGCGGTTCGACGGGCCGCCTCAAGACACATGGGCGCGACGGCTCAGCGCAGGTTGACCCGGATCGCCGCCGCCGCCGCGAAGGGGATCAGCGCCACGACCCCGGCTGTAATACCGGCCAGCATCAGCACCGGCGTCGCCACGCTCAGCCCCTCGGCTCCGCGCCGCACTGCTTCCGCCCCGAAGATCAGCGTCGGCATGTAGAGCGGAAGCACCAGCAACGACAGGAGGAGACCGCCGCGCCGGAGCCCCACGGTCAGCGCCGCGCCGAACGCGCCGATCATGCTGAGCGCTGGCGTGCCGAGCGCCAGCGTCGCCACCAGCCACGGCTGCCCCTCGCCCGGCAGCCCCAGCAGCAGCCCGAAGAGCGGCGCGGCCAGCGTCAGCGGCAGGCCCGTCGTCACCCAGTGCGCCGCCGCCTTGGCCGCGACCAGCCCCTCGAGCGGCAGCGGAGACGTCGCCAGCAGGTCGAGCGAGCCGTCCTCAAGGTCGAGCGCGAAGATCCGGTCGAGCGACAGGAGCGACGAGAGCAGCGCCCCGACCCAAAGGATGCCCGGCGCGATCGCCGCCAGCAGGTCCGCCCGCGGCCCCACGGCCAGCGGCACGAGAACGGTAACGATTAGGAAGAACGCCAGCGCGAGGCCGAAGCCGCCGCCGGCCCGCACCGCGAGACGCAGGTCGCGCAGGAAGACGTCTCTCATAAATGCGCCGGATGGATCACGCAAACGCCTCGTCGAACGCGATCGCACGAGAAGGTGCGACGCGATATCGGATCAGGTCGAGTTCCGGCGCCATGATGCCGAGATCGATGTGGGTCGCGATCAGGGCCGACCCGCCAGCGTCCAGATGCCGCCGCAGCGCCTCCACGAAGAGACCCACCGCCCGCGCGTCGAGCGACACCGTCGGCTCGTCGAGCGCCCAGACCGGCCGCGCCACCAGCAGCAGCCGCGCCAGCCCCAGCCGCCGCTTCTGCCCCGCCGAGAGATGCTGCGCCTGCTGTTCGCGCAGGTCGTCCAGCGCGAAGGCCTCCCGTGCCCGCCGTATGTCTTCCGCGCCGTAAATGGCCGCCCAAAAGGCAAGGTTCTCGTCCACCGTCAGCGTCGGCTTCACCGCGTCGGCGTGCGCGGCGTAGGCGACCGCTTCCGGCGGCACTGAGATCGTGCCGGCGAGCGGCGACTGCAGACCAGCGAGCGTCCGCAGCAGCGTCGTCTTGCCCGCCCCGTTGGGGCCGCGCAGGAGCATGAGCTGTCCGATCCCGAGCCTGAACGAAAGGCCGGAGAGTATCGGCAATCCTCCGCGGGCGCAGGCAAGGTCGGTGACGGCAAGCTCCATCCGAGAGCGCTTAGACGATCCGGCGCGGCCGCGAAAGCGGCCCTAGACGGGCATCAGGGCGATGCCGACGCGGCGCCCTTCGGACAGGAGCACGTTGTAGGTCCGGCAGGCCGGCGGCGACGCCATCACCTCGAGGCCCATGCCCGCGGCCTCCACTGCCTCTCGGAAAGCTCGCGGCGGATGCGCGGGCTCCGCACCTGTGCCGAGGAACAGGATGTCCATGGCCTCCGCCAGATCGAGCAGCGGGGCGAGGTCGTCGTAGCCGCCCCAGCGCGTCACACCAGAGGGCAGAACGGCCAGCGGCGCCGCATGCACCGTGCCTGCGATGCGGAAGAAGCCTGGACCGTAGCCGTCGATCGGCAGTGCCCCGGTATAGGTAACCTCGTTCAGGCGCATGTGCGGCACGTAGCGCCAAAGCAGAAATTCGGCAAGCACAGGCATCGCGATGGCCAAGGCGGCTGCGCAGTCGAAGAAGCGGAAGCGCGGAACCGAAGTCGCCTGCCCCGCCCGGACCCGCACCGCCGGGGCTCCTCTGGTGAGGTCAAAAGGCGCACTCCGGCCATTCGGACCGGATCGCCGCCAGCGAAGCCGGACGCCGTTGGCCTTTTCCGCCACCACGGCCGGGCTTCACTGGGATCCTCTGGCCTCGTCAGCATGCTCGAGCGCGATGGTCGTGCGCATAGCCTCGCACACGGCTACCGCAAGCGCGAGATACTCCGAAGATCGGCGCCATCTGCGAGATCGATAGGATACAGCACCGATCTTGCTGCGCATCTTCAAGGAGGCCGCAGCGGCCGGTCGGGCGACTATCGTTCGCGGGCTCAACGCCGAAGGCATCCCGGCGCCGCAGGGCGGCATCTGGTATGCCTCGACGATCCGCGGCGGATCGAAGTTTTGGGGTTCTGCTTCGCAAGTCGATCCGCCAGTCACGCATCGAGACCCGCGTCTTCTCCCGCCTGCGGAGCTGGCTGCTGACATCGGACCTCTCCGCCGCGTCCGATCGGGCCGCCTCCGAACTCGTCCACTCGGCCCCCGCGCTCCTCGCCGCGCTCTTCAAGAAGATCCTGCTCAATCCAGCCAGCATCGCAGTCGACGGCCTTGCGACCTAGACAAAGGCCGGGCGCGCAAAGCGCCGCGACCCGTCAGGCATCGACGTTGGCAAACTGGTTCCCCTGATTGGCGTCGGGCTTTGACCAGTCGCGCTTCACGCCGAGCATCAGGACGATGTTCTTGGCCACGTAGACGGTGGAGTAGGTGCCGATTATCACACCCCAGAAGATTGCGAAGACGAAACCGCGGATCACGTCGCCGCCGAAGATCAGGAGCGGCAGCAGCGCCAGCAACGTCGTTCCCGAAGTCATGACGGTGCGCGACAACGTCTCGTTGGTCGAAAGGTTCAGCAGGTCGCGCAGCGGCATCTTCTTGTATTTGCGCAGGTTCTCGCGGACGCGGTCGAAGATGACTACGGTGTCGTTGATCGAGTAGCCGATGATCGTGAGCAGAGCGGCGATGGTCGCGAGGTCGAAGCGGATCTGCAGCAGCGAGAAGACGCCGATCGTCACGATGACGTCGTGGAAGAGCGCCGCCACGGCGCCGACCGAGAACTGCCACTCGAACCTCAACCAGATGTAGATAAGGATCAGGATCATGGCTGCGCCCACCGCGATGAAGGCGGTCCGGATCAGTTCGCCCGAAACCTTCGGCCCCACCGACTCGACCGAGGGGAAGGTGATCGAGGGATCGACCGTCTGCAGCGCCGCCTCGACGTCGGATATCGTCTGCGCCGAAACGCTCTCCTGGTCCTCCTGCGCCTGGATGCGGACCATCGCGACGTTGCGTTCGTCGCCAAAGGTCGGGTCGAAGACCTCGGTTATCGTAACGTCACCCAGGTTCAGCGGCTGCAGTGCGCTGCGATAGACCCCGACGTCTACCGCCTGCGTGGATTCGGTGCGGATGGTGGTGCCGCCCCGAAAGTCGATCCCGAAGTTGAGCCCCATCGTCAGCCACAGGACAAGTGATAGCAGCATCGCGATCAGCGAGCCGCCGAAGGTCACCTTGGCGTAGCGGAAGAAGTCGATGCGGGTCTCGTTCGGAACCAGTCTCAGGCGCATGTGCTCAGACCTCCAATGTCCTGGGACGGCGGCGCTCGAACCACATCACGATGATGACCCGCGTCACGTAAACGGCGGTGAAGACCGAGGTGATGAGACCGATTGCCAGCGTGACGGCGAAGCCGCGCACGGGGCCGGAGCCGAGAATGAAGAGTATCGCCGCGATCAGAAAGGTCGTGAGATTCGCGTCGATGATGGCCGAGAGCGCGCGCTCGTAGCCGAGCTGGATCGCCCGCGCCGGCCCCCGCGCGCTCTTCATCTCCTCGCGAATCCGCTCGAAGACCAGTACGTTCGCGTCGACCGCCATGCCGATGGTGAGGACGATGCCTGCGATGCCCGGCAGCGTCAGCGTCGCGCCGATGGCCGAGAGCACGCCAAAGATCAGCGCGATGTTCAGAAGCAGCGCCACGTCTGCGATGATGCCGAAGAGGCCGTAACTCAGCGCCATGAAGAGCAGAACCGCCCCGAGCGCGACGAGCGCGGCGATTCGGCCCGCGTCGATGCTGTCCTGCCCGAGCTCGGGGCCGATCGTGCGCTCCTCGAGGAAGGTCATCTCCGCGGGCAGCGCGCCGGCGCGCAAGAGGACCGCAAGCTGGGTCGATTCCTCTACGGTGAACTGGCCGGTGATGATGCCGGAGCCACCGGGGATGTGGCTCTGGATGACGGGGGCCGAGATCACCTCCTCGTCGAGCACGATGGCGAAGGGCGATCCGATGTTCTCGGCCGTATAATCGCCGAACCGCCGTGCGCCCTGGGGGTTGAACCGGAAGCTCACGGCGGGCCGGCCGTTCTGGTCGAAACTCGGCTGCGCATCCACCAGCTCCTCGCCGGACACCACCGGCGACGGCTCGAGGATGTAGTAGGTGCCGGGCTCGTCCATCGACGGATGGACGACGTTGCGCCCCTCGACCGGGGCGTCGGGATCGCCGGTGCGGCCGACGACTGGGTGGAACGTCAGGCGCGCGGTCGTGCCGATGAGGTTCTTCAGCTCCTCGGCCGAGCCGATCCCCGGCACCTGGATCAGGATGCGGTCGTCGCCCTGGCGCTGGATCGTCGGCTCACGGGTGCCGACCTCATCGACGCGGCGGCGGATGATCTCGAGCGACTGGCGCAGCGTGCGCTCGTCCGTCGCCCGCTGCTCGTCCTCGCTCAGCGTCACCACCAGCTCGTCGCCCTGCCCCGCAACCGCAATGTCGCTGCCACCGACGCCGGTGAGCGAGACGATAGGCCGGGCGAGGTCGCGCACGACTTCCAGCGCGCGCGGCATGCCCTCGGCGCGCGAGATTTGCACCCTGAGCTCGCTTCCCGGCGAGGGCTGGCGGCGGATCGTGCCAACCACCTCACGCTCGTCGCGCAGCGCGTCGCGCACTTCGGGCCAGAAGCCGTCGAGGCGGTCGGCGTAGACGTCCTCAAGATGCACCTCGGCGAGGAGGTGCGCCCCTCCGCGCAGGTCGAGGCCGAGATTAACCAGACCCGACGGCATCCAGTCAGGCCAGCTCTCCGCCGCGGTTAGCCGCTCGGGCGTGGCACCTTGCTGCTCGATCGCCTGGACGGCGTCGTTGTGCGCCTCGACCCGTTCGTAGAACAGGTTTGGCAGCGCCAGCATGAGACCGAGCGCCACGAGGCCCCAGATGACCACCCGCTTCCAGAGGGGGATGTCCAGCATGGCGTTCAGCTCGCCGCCGGTTCCGTCTTGTTCAGCACCTGCGCCACGGTCGAGCGCACCACGCGAACGCGCACGCCCTCGGCCACCTCGACCTCGAGCTCGCCGTCGTCCTTGACCTTGCTGACCTTGCCGATGATGCCGCCCTGAGTGACGATCTGGTCACCGCGCCGCAGCGCCGCCACCATCTTCTGATGCTCCTTCACCCGCTTCTGCTGGGGGCGGATCAGGAGGAAGTACATGATCGCGAAGATCAGGATCAGCGGCACGAAGGAGGCGATGGCCCCTCCGGCGCCACCAGCCGCCTGGGCATAGGCCGGCGTTGCAAGCATCTGAGTGTCCTTGGTCAGCTTCGGGCGGAGGGTTCCGCAAATTGGCGCGCACCCTATAAGCGGGGATTCTGGTTGGCAAGCGACGCTCCTGCGGCATCCGCGACATCACCCGATCGTGCGCGCATGTCGGACCTTGTACAGCGACAGGAAGATTCCCGGTTCAAAATGCTGGCGCCTTTCGCCATAGGTCTCGCGACGACGCCCGAGCCCCGAGGAAGTGCCATGCACGACATCCGCGCGATCCGCGAGAACCCCGCTGCCTTCGACGCCGCCATGGCGCGGCGCGGGCTGTCGGGTGTGTCGGCGGAGCTTCTGGCGATGGACGAGGCGCGGCGGGCGAGGATCACCGCGGCGGAGACGGCGCAGGCCGAGCGAAACGCGGCTTCGAAGCAGGTGGGCGCGGCCAAGGCGCGTGGCGACGATGCTGAGTTCCAGCGCCTGCGAGATCTCGTGGCCGCGAAGAAGGACGAGATCGCCCGCCTCGAGGACGAGGCGCGGGCGGAGGATGCCCAGCTCCGCGACGCGCTGCTCGCCCTGCCGAACCTGCCGTTGCCGCAGGTGCCCGACGGGGAGGACGAGGCCGACAACGTCGAGATCCGGCGGCATGGCACGCCACGCACGATGGACTTCACGCCGCGCGAACACTTCGCCCTTCCGGCGGTGGAGATCGGGATGGACTTCGCCACGGCGGCGAAGATCTCCGGCGCCCGCTTCGTCATTCTCTCGGGAGCGGTGGCGCGGCTGCACAGGGCATTGGCGCAGTTCATGCTCGACGTCCATGTCGCCGAGAACGGGCTGACGGAGACATGGACTCCGGTGCTGGTGCGCGACGAGGCGATGCTGGGTACGGGCCAGCTGCCCAAGTTCGGCGAGGACAGCTACCAGACGCGCGAGGGCTGGTGGCTGGTTCCGACCGCCGAGGTGACGCTGACCAATATCGTCTCCGACACGATCGTCGAGGAGAGCTATCTGCCGCGCCGCTACGTTGCCCACACCCAGTGCTTCCGCTCCGAGGCGGGAAGCGCGGGGCGCGACACGGCGGGAATGCTGCGGCAGCACCAGTTCGAGAAGGTCGAGATGGTGTCAGTCGTGCGCGACGAGGCTGCCGGCCTCGCGGAGCACGAGCGGATGACCCGCTGCGCCGAGGGCATTCTCGAGCGGCTGGGTCTGCCCTATCGCACAGTCGCGCTTTGCACCGGCGACATGGGCGCGGGCGCGCGGATCACCCACGACATCGAGGTCTGGCTGCCGGGGCAGGATGCCTACCGCGAGATCAGCTCCGTCAGCTATTGCGGCGACTGGCAGGCGCGGCGGATGAACGCGCGCTTCCGTCCCGAAGGCGGCGGTCGGCCAGAGTACCTGCATACGCTGAACGGCTCCGGCCTCGCCGTGGGGCGGACGCTGATCGCGGTGCTGGAGAACGGCCAACGCGCGGATGGCTCGGTCGACCTGCCCGAGGCACTGCACGGCCGGCTCGGCGCCACGCGGCTCGATGCCCGCGGCGAACTGGTCTGAGGCGGGGCGGATGTCGCGGGCGGCCCTTGTTCTCGTCGGTGCGGTCGCTTTCGCGCTTTCGCCCCTGCTCTTCGGCGGGTTCGGGGGATTTCCGCCCGATCGCTACCCGGTGCCGCAGGTCGATCCGCCGGTGCAGCCCGTCGGGTGGGCGTTCTCGATCTGGGGTATCATCTATTTTTGGCTGATCGTCCATGCGGCCGTCGGCGCAATCACGCGGGCCGGGGCCGAGGACTGGCAGCCGACGCGCTGGCCGCTCCTCGTGGCGCTCGGCGTCGGCGCGATCTGGATCCCTGTGGCGCAGCGGAGCCCGGTCCTCGCGACGCTCCTCATCCTCGTCATGCTGGGGGGCGCGGTGACGGCGCTGCTGAAGGCGCCGATGCGCGACGAGTTGCTGGCGGAGGCGCCGCTCGGGCTCTTCGCCGGATGGCTGACGGCGGCTACGGCGGTGTCGCTGGGCCTGCTGGCGGCGGGCTATGGCGTGCTTGGCGCGACTTGGGCCGCCGTCGCGGCACTGGTTTTGGCGGCCGTCGCAGCGGCGTTCGTCCTCTCCGCGCGGCCTTCGGTCGCCTGTGCGTTGGCGGTGGCTTGGGCGTTTCTGGGCATCGTAGTGCAGAATGCCGGAACGAACACGCTTGTCATGATCTTGGCGGCGGCGGGGATGCTCGCTGTCCCTGCCTTCGCCCTGTGGCGCAGGCGAGGCTGAGGAGAGGCGCCATGGGCACCGGGCTCCTGACCATCGACCTCGACGCGGTCGCCGCGAACTGGCGCGCCCTCGACCGCGCCGCGCCGGGCACCGAGACATCGGCGGTGGTCAAGGCCGACGGCTACGGCCTGGGCATCGACCGGGTCGCGCCGGTTCTGGCGGCGGCGGGCGCGCGGAGCTTCTTCGTCGCCTTCGCCGAGGAGGGGGGAGCGCTGCGCCGCGCGCTGGGGCCGGAGGTGGCCATCTACGTTTTCGGCGGCCACATGGAGGGCGACGCGCCGGCGCTGCGCGACCATGCGCTGATCCCGATGTTGAACTCCCCGGAGCAGGTCGCGCGCCATGCGCGGGACCTGCCGGGCCACGCATACGGCGTGCAGCTCGACAGCGGCATGAACCGCCTGGGGATGGAGGCGGACGAGTGGGCGTCGGTGCGGGATCAGACGCGGGATGCGGTCCTCTTAAGCAGCCATCTGGCCTGCGCGGACGAGCCGGACCACCCACTCAACCGGACGCAGCTCGCGGCCTTTCGCGAAATGACGAACGGAGCCGGGGCGCCTCGCTCGCTCGCCGCGACCGGCGGCACGCTGTTGGGCCGCGACTGGCACTTCGAGATGACGCGGCCCGGCATCGGGCTCTACGGCGGCGCGCCCTTCAAGGCGGCGCAGCCGGTCGTGCGCCTGTCGCTGCCGGTGATCCAGGTGCGCGATGTCGCGGCGGGCGAGAGCGTCGGCTACGGCGCCACCTGGCACGCCGACGCGCCCGCGCGCATCGCTACTGTCTCGGGCGGCTACGCCGACGGCATCATCCGCGCGATGGGCAATCAGGCGCGGCTCTGGGCCGATGATCGGCCCTGCCCGCTCGCGGGGCGCGTCTCGATGGACCTGCTCACGGTCGACGTCACGCATCTCGCCGAAGTGCCGGAGATGCTCGACCTGATGGGCCCGCACCAGACCATCGACGACGTGGCCGACGCCGCGGGGACAATAGGCTACGAAATCCTGACCTCGCTCGGCCACCGCTACCGGCGGCGCTACGTCGGCGGCCCGCGGTGAAGCCCCTTGCCGCCGTGGGCCGCGCAGCGCTGGCGCTGCTCGCGGTGATTGGGCGCGTCGCGCTTTTCGCCGCCTCCAGCCTCAGCCACCTCGTGCGGCCGCCGTTCTACTTCCGCGAGTTCGGGCACGCGCTCCTGACCATCGGCTGGTTCAGCCTGCCCGTTGTCGGCCTCACCACCCTCTTCACGGGCGGTGCGCTGGCGCTTCAGATCTACTCCGGCGGATCGCGCTTCAACGCCGAGGCGGTGGTGCCGTCGATCGTTGCCATCGGCATGGTGCGCGAACTCGGGCCGGTGCTGACCGGGCTGATGGTCGCGGGGCGCGTGGCGGCCGCCATCGCCGCAGAAATCGGCACGATGCGCGTGACCGAGCAGATCGACGCGCTGGCGACGCTCTCAACGAACCCGATGAAGTATCTCACGGTGCCGCGGGTGCTGGCGGCGACACTGGCGCTGCCGGTGCTCGCGGCCGTCGGCGACGCGATCGGGATCATGGGCGGCTATCTGGTGGGCGTGACGCGGCTCGACTTCAACGCGGCCGCCTACATGACGAACACCATCGACTTTCTCGAGACGGGCGATGTGGTGTCGGGGCTGGTGAAGGCCGCCGTCTTCGGCTTCATCGTGGCGCTGATGGGCTGCTATCACGGGATGAACTCGGGCCGCGGCGCACGGGGCGTCGGCCGGGCGACGACGAACGCGGTCGTCTCCGCCTCGATCCTGATCCTCGCGTCGAACTACCTGCTGACTGAGCTCTTCTTCTCCGCATGATCGAGGTGCGCGGCCTCTTCAAGCGGTTCGGCGCCAACGAGGTGCTGCGCGGCGTGGACGTCACCGTGCCAAAGGGGCAGAGCCTCGTGGTCATCGGCGGCTCCGGCACCGGAAAGTCGATCCTCTTGAAGTGCATCCTGGGGCTCGAGCGACCGGACGCCGGTACAATCAGGGTCGCCGGTGAGGACGCGCGGCGCAGCGATCGCGAGGCGTACCTCGCGCGCTTCGGTATGCTGTTCCAAGGCGGCGCGCTCTTCGACTCAATGCCGGTCTGGCAGAACGTGGCGTTCCGGCTGATGCGCGGGCGTGGCAGGCTGAAGCGCGCCGAGGCGAGATCGGTCGCCGTCGACAAGCTCCGGCGCGTGGGTCTTGGGCCGGAGGTGGCGGACCTCTACCCGGCGGAGCTGTCGGGCGGGATGCAGAAGCGCGTCGGCCTCGCCCGCGCGATAGCCGCAGAACCCGATATCATCTTCTTCGATGAGCCGACGACGGGCCTCGACCCGATCATGGCAGGCGTCATCAACGACCTCATCCGCGAGATCGTGGTCGAAATGGGCGCGACGGCGGTCACTATCACGCACGACATGTCGAGCGTGCGCGCCATCGCCGACCGCGTGGCAATGCTGCACGCCGGCAAGGTTCGATGGGAGGGCCCGGTGGACGAGGTGGACAGCGCGCCGGACCCCTACCTACGGCAGTTCGTAGAGGGCTCCGCAGACGGACCGATTCCCGCAGTGCGATGATGCCATTGCGCGGGAACCTGACCGCGCGATCCAGCGTTTCCTGAAGTCACGGTGAGTCTAGAACAGCGATTACGGGTAGTTGCGATGAGCTTGGCAATGTCGCTTCTCGGCTTGATGGCCTCGCTTCTCGCCGCCTGCGCGGCGTTCGGAGTGGCGGTCCTCTTCTTCCGACGGATGCTTGGGAGCACGCGCTCGCGTCAACGGATATATGGCGGAGCAGCCGGGCTGGCAGCGCTGGTCGGGATCGTCAATCTGGCGGCTCCGTTCATAGTTGAGGACGCGTTCCTGCATGGCCTCTTCGCCTATACCGGTTTTGCGCTGGTGGCGGTCTGGTTCGCGATCCGCGCCGTCGTCGACCTAACTGATGAGATCGAGACGTCGGAAGCCTGACCGCCCTTTGACGGCCCGCTTGCCCGCAGCTAGACGCGCGGCATGGCTCGTCCGTCCCGCCTTACCTGCACCGCCTGTGGTGCCGTCCATTCGAAGTGGTCGGGGCGTTGCGACGCCTGCGGCGAGTGGAACTCCATCGTGGAGGAGGCGCCGCTTTCGGCACAGGCGCACCGCGCCGGCCTCGGCGGCGGCAGGGGCAGCCCGCTCCACCTGACGGATCTCGCGACGGCCGAAGCCCCACCGCCGCGCACGGCCAGCGGCCTTGCCGAGCTCGACCGTGTGCTCGGCGGCGGGCTCGTGCCCGCTTCGGCTATCCTCGTCGGGGGCGATCCGGGCATCGGGAAATCCACTTTGCTGCTGCAAGGCGCGGCGGCGTTCGCCAATGCGGGACTGAAATCTCTCTATGTCTCCGGCGAGGAGGCGTCGGCGCAGGTGCGGATGCGGGCGCAGCGGCTGGGACTTGCCGCCTCGCCCGTGCGCCTCGCGGCAGCCACAAGCCTGCGCGACATCCTGACGACACTCGAGGCCGAGCAGCCGGACGTCGTGGTGATCGACTCGATCCAGACGATGTGGTCGGACGCGGTGGAGAGTGCGCCGGGCTCGGTGGCGCAAGTGCGCGCGGCGGCGCACGAGCTGACATCCTTCGCCAAGCGGCGCGGCGTCTCGGTAATCCTGGTCGGCCACGTGACCAAGGAAGGGCAGATCGCGGGACCGCGGGTGGTCGAGCACATGGTCGACACGGTCCTCTATTTCGAGGGCGAGCGCGGCCACCAGTTCCGCATCCTGCGCGCCGTCAAGAACCGCTTCGGCCCGGCCGACGAGATCGGCGTCTTCGAGATGACGGGCGGCGGGCTCGCCGAGGTCGCGAACCCCTCGGCCCTCTTCCTGTCCGAGCGCGACCGGCCGGCGCCGGGCTCGGCCGTTTTTGCCGGAGTGGAGGGAACGCGCCCGATCCTCTGCGAATTCCAGGCGCTGGTCGCGCCGTCGACGCTCGGCCAGGCGCGGCGCAGCGTCGTCGGCTGGGACGGCGGGCGCCTCTCGATGATCCTCGCGGTGCTCGAGGCACGCTGCGGCATTCCTTATTCGGGCCTCGACGTCTACCTCAACGTCGCGGGTGGACTGCGTGTGACCGAACCCGCCGCCGACCTCGCCGCCGCGGCGGCGCTGCTTTCGGCGCGTGAGGACGTCGCCCTGCCCGAGGGCGTCGTCGTTTTCGGAGAGATCGGCCTCTCGGGAATGCTCCGGCCCGTTGCCCAGACCGAAGCACGAATGCGGGAGGCGGCCAAACTCGGCTTCACCGGCGCGATCCTGCCGGAGCGCAGCACAGCCGGTCCGGCGGACGCGGGTTTCGCCCAGCATCGGCTTGCCGACCTCGCCGCCTTTGTGGGAGAGAACTTCGGCGCCGGCTGACGGCGCGCCGCGGAGCGAGTGCATGGAAGGCTTCACCATCGTCGACGGGGTCGTCGCCCTGGTCATCGTGATCTCGGCGATCCTCGCCTACTCCCGCGGTCTGGTGCGCGAGCTGATGGCGGTGGTCGGCTGGATCGCGGCCGCGATCGTGGCGTTCATCTTCGCGCCGACGGTCGAGCCGCTGGTGACCGAGATCCCGGTCGTCGGAGACTTCCTCACGGAATCGTGCGAGCTGTCGATCATCGCGGCCTTCGCCCTGGTGTTCGCGGTTGCGCTGGTGATCGCCTCGATCTTCACGCCGCTCTTCTCCTCCATGGTGCAGAACTCCGCGCTCGGGAGCGTGGACGCCGGCCTGGGCTTCCTCTTCGGCGTCGCGCGAGGGGTACTGCTCGTCGCGGTGGCCTTCCTCGTCTACGATCGCGTGATGGTCGGCGAGACCTTTGCGTCGGTCGAACAAAGCCGTTCCGCGGCGGTTTTCGAGCGCATGCAGGACAACCTAGACGAGCAGATGCCGGAGGATGCGCCGGGCTGGATCGTCGCTCGGTACGAGGAGCTGGTGGCGAGCTGCGGCGCGCAATGATCCGATCGTGACGAAGCTTTCGTGACACTGGCCGGCGGAGCGACTATGTAGCCGCGTGACTCGTGCCTCACCGGATTGGCCGATGCCCTGCTTTCCCGACCGTTCGCCCTTCGACCCTGCCTGGAACGAGGATCGCCTCCGCGAGGAGTGCGGCGTCTTCGGCGTCGTGGGCGTGGCCGAGGCGGCTAATTTCGTCGCCCTCGGGCTCCACGCCCTGCAGCACCGCGGGCAGGAGGCGGCCGGCATCGTCAGCCACGATCCGGCGCAGGGCTTCAACTCCGCCCGGCGATTCGGCTATGTGCGCGACAGCTTCACCGACCCCGTCCTGATGGAGACGCTGCCCGGGCCGATCGCGATCGGCCACGTGCGCTACTCCACCGCCGGCTCGAAGGGCAATACGGCGATCCGCGACGTGCAGCCGTTCTTCGGCGAGTTCTCGATGGGCGGCGCGGCAATCGCGCACAACGGCAACATCGTCAACGCGCTTGATCTGAGGCGTGAGATGATCGACCGCGGCTCGATCTTCCAGTCTTCGTCGGACAGCGAATGCATCATCCACCTGATGGCGCGCTCGCTGCAGCGCACCATCCCCGAGCGGATGAAGGACGCGCTGCGCCGGGTCGAAGGCGCCTTCTCGGTAGTCGCGATGACGCGCACGAAGCTGATCGGCGTGCGCGACCCGCTCGGCGTGCGACCGCTGGTGTTGGGCAAGGTCGGCGACGGCTGGGTGCTGAGCTCGGAGACATGCGCGCTCGACATCATCGGCGCCGAGTTCGTGCGCGAGATCGACCCGGGCGAAATGGTCGTGATCACACCCGAGGCCGGCGTCGAGAGCCACCGGCCATTTGCGCCGTCTCGGCCACGCTTCTGCATATTCGAGCACGTCTACTTCTCGCGACCCGACTCGATCCTCGGCGGGCGTAGCGTCTACGAGACACGCCGGGCCATCGGCGCCGAACTTGCGCGCGAGGCCCCTGCCGAGGCGGACCTCGTCTGTCCGGTCCCTGATTCAGGCACGCCCGCCGCGATCGGCTTCAGCCAGGTCTCGGGCATCCCCTACGCTATGGGGATCATCCGCAACCAGTACATGGGCCGTACCTTCATCGAGCCGACCGAGCAGATCCGCAGCCTCGGCGTGCGGCTGAAACTGAACGTCAACCGGGCGCTGATTCGCGACAAGCGTGTGGTGCTGGTAGACGACAGCGTCGTGCGCGGCACCACGAGCCGCAAGATCAAGGAGATGATCCTCGATGCCGGCGCGGCCGAGGTCCATTTTCGCATCGCCTCGCCGCCGACCGCCTGGCCCTGCTTCTACGGTGTGGACACGCCGCAACGCGAGAAGCTGCTCGCCGCCACGATGAGCGAGGCGGAGATGCGTGACCATCTCGGCGTCGACAGCCTGCGCTTCATCTCACTCGACGGTCTCTACCGCGCAGTTGGCTCTGAGGCGCGCGATCCGGCGCAGCCGCAGTATTGCGACGCCTGCTTCTCGGGCGACTATCCTGTCGCGCCGTCCGACATGATCGAACGTGGGTTCCGTCTGAAAGCGGCCGAGTAAGCGGAACGACGGTCGACTTTCCTCCGGCTGCCGTCCGCTCTATCAGCACGCCATGAACAAACCTGTCGCTCTCGTCACCGGCGCATCGCGCGGCCTCGGCTCGGCCATCGCCGAGATTCTTGCCGCAAGCCACCACGTCGTCGCCGTAGCCCGCACCGTCGGCGGGCTTGAGGAACTCGACGACCGGGTGCAGGCGGCAGGAGGGCAGACTACGCTGGCGCCGATGGATGTCACGGACGCAGACGCCATGGCGCATCTCTGTCGCGGCATCTACGACCGCTGGGGCGGGCTGGAACTTTGGGTCCATACGGCGGTCCACGCGGCACCTTTGAGCCCGGCCACGCATCTCGACGAGCGCGACCTGAAGACTTCGATCGAGGTCAACGTACGTGCGACAGCGCGACTGATCGCCATGGTGGCACCGCTGCTGCGACAATCGGGCCGGGCCGTCTTCTTCGACGACCCGCGTGCCGGCGCGAAATTCTTCGGTGCCTACGGCGCGACCAAGGCGGCGCAGATCGGCCTTGCCCGCTCATGGGCCGCCGAAACTGAGCGAACGGGGCCCGCCGTCCATGTGCTGGAGCCGCGCCCGATGCCGACCGCCGTCCGCGCCCGCTTCTATCCGGGCGAGAACCGTGACATGCTCGAAGCGCCCGCTGACGAGGCGCGCCGATTGCTCGAGCTGGCGCGCTGACGCAACGTGCCCTTTCACAGATCGCGCTCTGCCTGTAACAGGACGCTGTCCGAACATCCCGGAGCTTGCACTTTGACCGTCACCCGCCCGATCATCGCCATGCCCGACGCCCAGACCGTGACCGAGATCCGCCACTGGACCGACCGGCTCTTCAGCTTCCGCGTCACGCGCCCGCGCAGCTTGCGCTTCCGCTCCGGCGAATTCGTCATGCTGGGGCTGATGGGCGACAACGGCAAGCCGCTCCTCCGCGCCTATTCCATCGCCTCGCCGTCCTGGGACGAGGAACTGGAGTTCTATTCGATCAAGGTGCCTGACGGCCCGCTGACGTCGCGGCTGCAGCACATTCAGCCGGGAAACCAGATCGTACTGCGGCCGAAGCCTGTCGGCACGCTGGTGCTCGACGCGCTGCTCCCCGGTCGGCGGCTCTGGTTTTTTGCCACGGGGACGGGCGTCGCTCCGTTTGCTTCGTTAGTCCGGGATCCGGACACTTACGAGCGCTACGACCAGGTCATCCTGACCCACACATGCCGCCACGCCGACGATCTTGGCTACAGCCGGGATCTGGTGGCAGCGACGATGGACGACCCGCTGGTGGGTGAGCAGGCGCAGGCGCAACTGTCTTACTTTCCCACGACTACTGCCGACGAGAGCGCACAGATGGGGCGTATCACTAATCTGCTGCGCAGTGGGGAGGTGTTCCAGGCTCTCGACGTTCCGCCGATCGACCCGGTCAGCGATCGCGCGATGGTCTGCGGCTCGATCGCGCTCAATACGGATATGAAGGAAATCCTTGAAGGCTTCGGTCTCCGCGAGGGGTCGAACAGCAAGCCTGCGGAGTACGTTGTCGAGAAGGCGTTCGTGGATTGAAAATGACCGCCGCGGTGGAAGCCGCGGCGGTCCCGTCTGTCAGCCCTATTCGCCGAGCGCGGTCCGCACTTCTTCGAGCACATCGGCCAGTTGCTCGGGATCGTCCTGTGCCGCCTCGAGGTCGCTCGTCAGCGTCGTCTTCTGCTCTTCGTCGAGGTCCGACGCTTCGATGAGCTCGACCGCCTGATCGTAGTCGAAGCCTTCGACCGTCAGCACGTCTTCCGCGCCGGCCGTCGTCTCCTCCGCAGGCGCGGCGGCGTCGACACCCTCTTCGAAGGTGACCTCGCCTTCGCCCGCCTCAACCGTGATGGTCTCGTCGACTTCCGTCTCAGCGGGCGCGTCGGCCGCGGCGGCGTCATCTTCGGCAGCCACGTCCTCGACCGCATCGGCAGGCTCTTCCGTCGCAGCGTCGTCGGCAGTGAGGCCGGCCGCATCGACCTCTTCCGAAGCCGCGTCGCCCGTCAGACCTGGATCCGTCGCCGTCTCGCTTTCAGTAAGCGCCATGGACTCGTCTGTGGGCACTTCGCCGGTCTCGACGCCGGCATCGACCGGCTGTTCGTCCACGACGGCGTCCTCAACCTCTTCGGGTGCCTCCTCGACCTCCCCCTCCTCGACGACGGGGGCGGGTTCAACCGTGGCGGTCTCAACGGTTTCGTCGGTGCCCCCGAACGGAATGAATATGATCAGGAGGATCACGATGATCGCCGCGACGACGGCGATAAGAAGATTGCGATTCATGGTCAAAGCTCCGTACGTTCGCGGAATATACTCATCCTACGCCCAGGGGGCCCGTCCAGTTCCCGCAGAGCTTGTTTGCAGGCGGCATTCCGCTTGAACGAGGACGACCTTCGGCCTATCTTCTGCCACCGCAGTTTTAACCACACAAGGACGCGTACCATCGCCAGAAGACCCCACAACGCCCCGCCGGTGCGTGACACGGGCCCCCGGGTCAATTCCAAGATCAGGGTCCCCGAAATTCGGCTGATCGGCCCTAACGGAGAGAATGTCGGCGTCGTCACCCCAGAGCGGGGCATGGCCATAGCCGAGGAGGTTGGCCTCGACCTCGTCGAGATTTCTCCCAACGCATCGCCGCCCGTCTGCAAGATCATGGACTTCGGCAAGTTCAAGTATGAAAACCAGAAGCGCGAGAGCGAAGCCAAGAAAAAGCAGAAGACGATCGAGGTGAAGGAGGTGAAGTTCCGCCCCAACACCGACACGCACGATTACGACGTCAAGATGCGGAACGTCACCCGGTTTCTCGAGGCGGGCGACAAGGTGAAGGTCACGCTGCGATTCCGCGGCCGCGAGATGGCGCACCAGAACCTCGGACGTGATCTGCTCGAACGCGTCGCCGCCGATGTGGAGGGCCTGGGCAAGGTCGAGAACATGCCCAAGATGGAAGGCCGGCAGATGGTCATGATGATCGGGCCGAGCCGCTGAGCCGATTCGCCCCCGCCTGGCGCGGGGGCATTCCTGCGACGGCGGCTCAGGGCATCAGGGACTGCACGCTCTCGAACGTCTCCAGCTCGGGCGCGCCTAGATAAATCTCGCGATGGCTTCCGGCGCCCCGATGTGCGGCGCGAAACGCCTCGGATCTCGTCCACTCCGCAAAGGCCGCTTCACTCTTCCACATCGTGTGCGAGGCGTAGAGGCGATAGCCATCCCGCTCCGGACCCTTCATCAGGTGAAACGCCATGAAGCCCGGCACGTCCGCAAGATGGCTGTCGCGCGTGGCCCAGACCTCCTCGAACTGGTCCTCGTGCCCGATCTTCACCTTGAAGCGGTTC
This sequence comes from Roseitranquillus sediminis, assembly GCF_016918935.1. Lineage (GTDB taxonomy): Bacteria > Pseudomonadota > Alphaproteobacteria > Rhodobacterales > Rhodobacteraceae > Roseitranquillus > Roseitranquillus sediminis. The sequence continues at coordinate 464,890 of NZ_JAFFOB010000015.1, read as the reverse complement.
ATCGTCAGGTACATGGCCCCTCCTCCGGGCTGGCATTCCGCAGCTTGCGGAGTCATCTACGGGTCGCGTGAGCAGAGGATACCGAGATGAAGCTCTTCGTCGGCCTTGGCAACCCGGGTACGCGATATGCCGGCAACCGCCACAATGTCGGCTACATGACGGTCGAGCGGATCGCGGCGGATCACGGCTTCGGACCTTGGCGATCGAAGTTCCAGGGTCAGGTTTCCGAAGGGCGGCTTGGCGAGGATAAGGTCGTGATGCTGAAGCCGGAGACCTTCATGAACCGCTCCGGGCAGGCGGTGGGCGAGGCGGCGCGCTTCTACAAGCTCGACCCGACGGACATCGTGGTGTTTCACGACGAGCTCGACCTGCCGCCGGGCAAGGTGCGCGTGAAGAGCGGCGGCGGTCACGCAGGACACAACGGGCTGCGCTCGCTCCACGGGCATGTCGGCGAAAGCTATCAGCGCGTGAGGCTCGGCATCGGACACCCCGGGCATAAGGACGCGGTCGCAGCCTACGTGCTGCACGATTTCGCCAAGGCCGATCAAGATTGGCTGGACGACGTCCTGCGCGGCGTCTCGGACGGGGCAGCCTACTTGGCCGCCGGTGACGGAGGGCGCTTTATGAACGCCGTGGCGCAGCGGATCGCACCTGCGCGGCCGTCCGCCGGCCCGCCTACGGCGCCATCCGCCGATCCGAAGCCTGCGCCGGACGAGCGATCGCCTCTGCAGCGCCTCGTGGATCGGTTTCGCTGACGCGCGAGAAGGCTCGGCAGGCCACGCCTGCTCCGTTAATAGAAAGGCATCAGGAGAGTTTCGCGATGCTCCAGAAGGACCCGTCGATCAACGTGCTGGGCGAGCCGCTGGAGCACTGCTCCACGCAGCCGCGCACCGGCTTCTTTCGCGACGGCGCCTGCAACACCTGCAGCGAGGACCGCGGCAGTCACACAGTCTGCGCGATTATGACGGCAGAGTTTCTGGCGTTCTCCGCCTATGTCGGCAACGATCTGAGCACTCCGCGGCCCGAGTCTGGATTCCCCGGCCTCAAGCCCGGCGACAGCTGGTGCCTCTGCGCCGCCCGTTTTCTCCAGGCCTATGACGAGGGCCTGCCGCCGAAGGTAAAGCTCGGTGCGACGCACCGCCGCGCGCTCGACATCGTCGCGCTGGAGATCCTGCGCGAGTCCGCGTTCTAGGACGCCACCTTCAGGCGTCCGCCGAAAGCCTCCTCGTCCATAAGATCATCGATAAAGAGGCTCAGAAGCTGCGAGCGTCCGCTGACCCCGGCCTTGCGGTAGATGGCGTTGGTCTGGGCCTTGACCGTGCCTTCGCTCGTCTTCCGCAGCGCCGCGATCTCGGCCGTCGACAGCCCCTTGATCGCAAAGAGCGCGACATCGCGCTCGGCCGGGGTCAGGCGCCACTCGACAAAGCGCTCCTGCATCAGCTCCATGAAGGCGCCGGAGGCCGCGCGCAGCGCCGCCTCGGCCCGCACCGTGCGCACCCTGCTGTTCCTGAGCGCGAGCCCACCCAGGACGATGCCGAGGAGCAGGCCGAGTGAGGCCGCAATCTCGATAACCTCGCGCATCTGCCAGTTGATCGGTGTGTAGGGCAAACCCATCAAGGTCATCAGGATCTCGCCGACGAAGAACAGCGCGCAGAGCGACTGCACCACAATGAGCGCAACGATGGCGCGCCGGCTCAGCAAATCGTCGTGCCTTCTTCAGCTCGCGGCCGGCGCAGTATCAACCCTTGTCCCTGCCGTTCCCGTTCCCGCCACCATTCCCGTTGCCGCCGCCGTTCCCGCCACCGTTACCGTTCCCGCCACCGTTACCGTTCCCGCCACCGTTCCCGTTTCCGCCACCGTTCCCGTTGCCGCCGCCGTTCCCGCCACCGTTTCCGTTCCCGCCACCGTTCCCGTTGCCGCCGCCGTTGCCGTTCCCGTTCCCGCCAGCGTTGCCATTGCCGCCGCTTCCGTTCCCGTTCCCGCCAGCGTTGCCATTGCCGCCGCTTCCGTTCCCGTTGCCATTGCCGCCGGCGCCAGAGTTGCCAGCTCCGCCGTTGCCGTTCCCGCCGCCAGCCGATCCTCTGTCGGCGCCGTCCAATGCTCCGGTCGCTCCACCGCCTCGGGCGTCTTGCGGCGCGTCGATAGAAGGCTCCTGTGACGGACTGCTGCCGCTCCGCGTCACGCCGCCCTGCAGCGTCGGCGCGATCGATGCGGGCGCGCTCTGGGTCTGCGCCGCCTGTTCCGGCGACGCTTCGGACGTGTAGTCGCGCATGATCGCGCCGCTCGACGGGTTGAGGATGATCTCGCGCGTGCGGCCCGGCGAGCTCCCAACGAAGCGCATCCGGCCGAGCCAGGTGCGCGAAACGCGGACCTCGCTGTAACCATCGCGGGCGAGTTCGTTGATGATCGTCTCGCGCGAGGCGGATACCGCCGGCGTGGCGGTCACTCCGATCGTCACGCATAGCATGAGAAGCCGCACGGCGCGTCCCGGCTGAAGGCGCCGTCCGCACCGCCAAGTCGCGCGCCTGAATTGCTCAGCGCCTGTCATTCCTGTTCTTCGCCTACTCGCTACGCACAACTGCTGTACGGGCCGCGGAAGCCCCTCGCCGCTCGTCGGGCATTCTTAACATGGCCGCAGGAAAAAGGCGATCAGGCGGCTGGGTCGATCTCCACGCCCAGCGCCTTGGCCACGGTGAAGATGTCCTTGTCGCCGCGCCCACACATGTTCATGCAGATCAGGTGATCGCTCGGAAGCTCCGGCGCAATCTTCATGACGTGGGCGAGGGCGTGGCACGGTTCCAGCGCCGGGATGATGCCCTCCGTCTCGCAGCAGAGCTTGAACGCCTCTAGCGCCTCCGAATCGGTGATCGACACGTACTCAGCGCGCCCGATGTCGTGCAGCCAGGCATGCTCCGGACCGATGCCCGGATAGTCGAGGCCAGCGGAGATCGAGAAGCCTTCCAGGATCTGCCCGTCGTCGTCCTGCAGCAGGTACGTGCGGTTGCCATGGAGCACGCCCGGCCGGCCGCCGGTCAGCGAGGCGCAATGCTCCATCTTGTCGTTGACGCCCTTGCCGCCCGCCTCGACCCCGATGATCCGCACCTCCTTGTCGTCGAGGAACGGATAGAAGAGGCCCATCGCGTTGGACCCGCCGCCGATCGCGGCGACGATCGTGTCGGGCAGCCGACCCTCCTGCGCCTGCATCTGCTCCTTCGCTTCCTTGCCGATGATCGACTGGAAGTCCCGGACCATCGCCGGATACGGATGCGGGCCCGCCACCGTGCCGATGCAGTAGAACGTGTCGCGCACGTTGGTGACCCAGTCGCGCAGGGCGTCGTTCATCGCATCCTTGAGCGTGCCGCGACCCGAAGTGACCGGCACGACCTTCGCGCCCAGCAGGCGCATGCGAAAGACGTTCGGCTGCTGCCGCTCGACATCGTGCGCGCCCATGTAGACGACGCAGTCGAGCCCGAAGCGGGCGCAGACCGTCGCCGTCGCGACCCCGTGCTGCCCGGCCCCGGTCTCGGCGATGATGCGGGTCTTGCCCATCCGGCGAGCGAGCAGGATCTGCCCCAGCACGTTGTTGATCTTGTGCGCCCCGGTGTGGTTCAGCTCGTCGCGCTTGAGGTAGACCTTGGCGCCGCCCAGCCGCTCCGTCAGGCGCGGCGCGAAGTAGAGCGGACTCGGACGGCCGACATAGTGGGTCCAGAGATCTTCCATCTCGGCCCAGAAGTCCGGGTCGCTCTTCGCCCTCTCGTACTCCGCCTCGAGATCGAGAATGAGCGGCATCAGCGTCTCGGAGACAAACCGCCCGCCGAAATCGCCGAAGCGGCCGTGCTCGTCCGGGCCGGTCATGAAGCTGTTCAGCAGATCCTCGGGCATCGCGGCCATCCCTCCTCAGGTGAGGTCGCGTTTAAACCCGATGTGCGAGGCGGTAAAGCCGAGGCGCTCGTAGAAGGCGTGCGCCCGCGTGCGCGAGCGGTGGGTGGTGAGCTGAACCAGGCGGCAGCCGGCGGCACGGGCACGCGCTTCGGCGTCCCGCATCATCGCGGCGCCTACACCCGAGCCGCGGAGATGCGCGGCGACGCGGACTCCCTCGATCTGCGCCCGGCGCGCGGCGCGGAGCGACAGGCCATCCAGCAGGGTCAGCTGGTAGCACGCCACGACCTCGTCCTCCTCGGCACCTACCACCAGCATCTGAAGCTCGCTGGCGCGCAGCCGGTCGAACGCGTTGAGGTAGATGGACATGTCCCCACCCTCGCGCGCCGCGCCGAGGTGGTCGTCGCGCAGCAGCTCCACGATAGCCGGCACATCCTCGCGCGCGGCGTCACGGAAGCGGATCACGCCCGAGCTGCCGCTATGAACGCGGCGATGCGATCGGCGTCCTTGACCCCGGGCGCGCGCTCGACGCCTGAACTGACGTCGACCTGCCGCGCCCCCGTCAGCCGGATGGCGTCCGCCACGTTCTCCGCCGTGAGACCGCCCGCCAGCATCCAGGGCACGGACCAGCGTCGGCCTGCGATCAGCCGCCAGTCGAAGGCGATACCGTTTCCGCCGGGCAGATCCGCCCCCGCCAAGGGCTTTGCATCTACGAGGAGCTGGTCTGCCACCCGTGCATATTCTTCCAGCGCCGGCAGGTCCGCTTCGCCTGCGACGCCGACCGATTTCATTACCGGCAGTCTGTACCGGTCACGCAGTGCGGCGACCCGCTCCGGTGTCTCGCGCCCGTGGAGCTGCAGCATGTCGAGCGGCACCATCTCCACGATCTCGTCCAGCCTGGCATCGTCGGAATCGACGGTCAGCGCCACCTTCGCGATCCCCTCGGGCACCGAGCGTGCCATGAAAGCGGCATCGTCAAGGTCAAGGTTGCGAGGGCTCGGGGCAAAGAAGACGAAGCCGAGATACCGCGCACCGGCCAGCAGTGCCGCGGGTATATCAGCGCTCTCGGTAATCCCGCAGATCTTGACGCGGACGTCGGGTGGCATCTCAGCGCACGGTGCTGCGGTCGTCCAGCAGCGCCAGCACCTCGTCGTCCTTCCGTCCCGGGCGGCCGGGCGTGTGCGTCATCTCGCGCTCCAGCCGCTCGCGCTCGCGGCGCTGGCGCCGCGCCTCGGCCCTGTAGTGGTGCTCGCGCATCCACTCCCAGACGAAGCCGATCAGCAGGCCCACGGCTATGCCCAAGAAGATCACCAGGAACAGGGGCAGTGTCAGCTCCCACGTCAGGCCGAGGAACCCCGCCATGGCCTCAGGCAGCAGGCGCAACGTCACCGGCGCCGAATTGGCAACGGCCACGGTCACCAAGACCACCACCAGGATGCCGAGCAGGACGTAGTTGATGATGCGCATCTAGTCTTTTCCGTTCAGTCGGTCGCGCAGCAGCTTGCCGGTCTTGAAGAAAGGCACATGCTTCTCATCGACCTCGACCGCCTCTCCGGTTCTGGGGTTGCGGCCGGTCCGCCCGTCCCGCTTCTTGACGGAAAAGGCGCCGAAGCCCCGCAGCTCGACCCGATCGCCTCGTTCCATCGCGGCAACGATCTCCTCGAACACGGTACCGACGATCCGCTCCACGTCCCGCTGATAGAGGTGAGGGTTCTCGTCTGCAATCCTCTGGATCAGTTCGGACCGGATCATCCAGACATTCCCTCTTATCCAGCCGGGCGCACCTTCCCCCCGGCGCCAGCAAGCTAAACAAGTATAATCGCTTAGCGTTCCATCGCCACACTTTTATCGAGACCTGAAACGACGACGGCCCCGCCGAGGCGGGGCCGTCCGATCTCTTGTGCGGTAGACTACCTGTCGCCCTTCAGCGCGGCTCCGAGGATGTCGCCGAGCGAGGCGCCGGAGTCGGACGAGCCATACTGCTCCACCGCTTCCTTCTCCTCCGCGATCTCGCGCGCCTTGATCGAGAGGCCGAGGCGCCGCGTCTTCTGGTCGACGTTGGTGACGCGCACGTCGATCTTGTCCCCGACCTGAAAGCGCTCAGGCCGCTGCTCCGACCGATCGCGGCTGAGATCCGAGCGGCGGATGAACGACTTCGCGCCCTCGTATTCGACCTCGATGCCACCATCCTCGATCGCGGTGACCGCGACGGTGATGATCGAGCCGCGCTTCACGCCGCCGACCGCTTCGGTGAAGCTGTCGTCGAGCGCCTTGATCGAGAGCGAGATCCGTTCCTTCTCGACGTCTGTCTCGAGCACGACTGCCTTGACCACGTCGCCCTTGCGGAAGTTCGCCATGGCGTCCTCGCCGCGCTGGTCCCAGCTCAGGTCGGAAAGGTGGACCATGCCGTCGATGTCGCCCGGCAGGCCGATGAAGAGGCCGAACTCGGTCATGTTCTTGACCTCGCCCTCGACCATCGTGCCCTCCGGATGGGTCTCGGCGAAGACCTCCCACGGGTTGCGCATCGTCTGCTTGAGGCCCAGCGACACGCGGCGCTTGGCGCTGTCGATCTCGAGCACCATGACCTCGACCTCTTGCGAGGTGGAGACGATCTTGCCCGGATGGACGTTCTTCTTGGTCCAGCTCATCTCGGAGACGTGGACCAGGCCCTCGATTCCCGGCTCCAGCTCCACGAAGGCGCCGTAGTCGGTGATGTTGGTCACGCGGCCGGTGTGGACCGAACCCAGCGGGAACTTGGCCTCGACCGTATCCCACGGATCGTCCTGCAGCTGCTTGAGACCCAGGGAGATGCGGTGCGTCTCCTTGTTGATCTTGATGACCTGCACCTTGATCGTCTCGCCGATCTGCACGACCTCGCTCGGGTGGTTGACCCGGCGCCAAGCCATGTCGGTGACGTGCAGCAGGCCGTCGACGCCGCCGAGGTCGACGAAGGCGCCGTACTCGGTGATGTTCTTGACCACGCCGTCGATCGCCTGACCCTCGGTCAGGCCGGCGATGACCTCGGCGCGCTGCTCGGCGCGGCTCTCTTCGAGGATGGCGCGGCGCGACACAACGATGTTGCCGCGGCGGCGGTCCATCTTGAGGATCTGGAACGGCTGCTTGAGGCCCATGAGCGGGCCGGCGTCACGCACCGGACGCACGTCGACCTGGCTGCCGGGCAGGAACGCCACCGCACCGCCGAGATCGACCGTGAAGCCGCCCTTGACGCGGCCGAAGATCGCGCCCTCGACGCGGTTCTCATCGGCATAGGCCTTCTCGAGACGATCCCAAGCGGCCTCGCGGCGGGCCTTGTCACGGCTGATCGACGCCTCGCCGCGGGCGTTCTCGACGCGGTCGAGATAGACCTCGACTTCATCGCCCACCTGAATCTCGGGGGCCTCGCCGGGATTCGCGAACTCTTTGAGGTCGACGCGGCCTTCCATCTTATAGCCGACGTCGATGATGGCTTGGCCCGCCTCGATGGCGATGACCTTGCCTTTGACGACGGAGCCTTCCTCCGGCGTCTCTATTTCGAAGCTTTCGTTGAGGAGGGCTTCGAAATCCTCCATGGATGCGTTTTTCGCCATGCGGCTCAGGGTTCCTTCGGTTGCGTCTTTCACTGGCCAGACGGTTGTGTCCGCCGGTCTTTGGTCAGGCTTCGCGATGCGGTTGCGAACAAAATCAGGGCCGGATTAGGTCCGACCCTGCTCAAGTCTCTCGTTCACGACCGTTACCGCCGTTTCGACGGCTGCCTCTATACTCATGTCGGTCGTGTCGAGCAAGACTGCATCCTCCGCGGGCCGCATCGGTGCAAAGTCGCGGGCGGCATCACGCGCGTCGCGCGCCCGCAGGTCCGCCAAGACCGCCGCCTCGCTCAATTCCCGATCGCTGCTCCGCAGCTCCAACCAGCGGCGGTGCGCTCGGGCCGCGTCCGAGGCCGTTACATAAAGCTTCACGTCGGCCCGCGGGCAGATCACCGTCCCGATGTCGCGTCCGTCAAGGACGGCGCCCCCCTCGCGCCGCGCGAAGTCGCGCTGGAACTCGATCAGCGCCTGCCGCACCTCTGGCAGCGCCGCCACCCGGCTCGCCGCCTGACCCGCCTCGGCCGACCGCAGCCCCTGCGCGGCGAGGTCCGCCGCCGTCAGCGCGCGCGCCGCCTGGACCGGATCCTCCCCGCCCAGCACCCGCCTCCCCGTGGCGCGGTAGAGCAGCCCGGTGTCGAGATGCGCCATGCCGAAGCGCTGGGCGAGGGCGCGCCCGATCGTCCCCTTGCCCGCGGCGGCAGGCCCGTCGATCGCGACGGTGAAGGAACGGCTCCCGAGCGAAGCCGTCACGCGACCTCTTCGGCGGCCATGCGCAGGTCCGCGCCGACGCCGTTCATCAGCGGCTCGAAGGTCGGAAAGGAGGTCGCGATGGGTCCCGCATCGTCGACCGTGACCGGATGCCGGGCGACCATGCCGAGGCAGAGGAACGACATCGCGATGCGGTGGTCCAGACGCGCCGCCACCGTCGCCCCACCCCGAACGCCACCAGGGCCAGCGCCATGCACGACGAGCGTGTCCTCGTCCTCCTCCACGCGCACGCCGCAGGCTTCGAGCCCCCGCGCCATCGCGTCGATACGATCGCTCTCCTTCACGCGCAATTCGCGCACGCCGCGCATGACGGTCGTGCCCTCCGCGTTAGCGGCCAGCACGGCGAGGATCGGGTACTCGTCGATCATGCTCGGCGCGCGCTCCGGCGGCACCTCCACCCCGGTCAGCGTCGAGTGACGGACCCGCAGGTTCGCCATAGGCTCGCCACCCTCGTCGTCGACATCCTCGAACTCGATCTCGGCGCCCATCTCCAGCAGCGTCTCGTAGAGGCCGGCACGCGTGGAATTCAGTCCGACGCCGGGTATCAGCACCTCGGACCCCGGCACCGTCAGCGCCGCCGCGACCAGGAATGCCGCGGACGAGGGGTCCCGCGGCACGACGATCTCCTGCGGACCCAATTCCGGCAGCCCATAGAGCGTGATGATCCGGCCGCCGTCCTTTTCGTCGACCCTGATCTCGGCGCCAAAGTGCGACAGCATCCGCTCGGTGTGGTCGCGCGTCGGCTGCGGCTCGACCACCACGGTCTCGCCCGGAGCGTTCAGCCCCGCCAGCAGCACCGCCGACTTCACCTGCGCCGATGCCACCGGCAGCGTGTAGCGCACCGGCACCGGATGCCGCGCGCCGATCAGCGTGAGCGGCAGCCGCCCTCCCTCGCGCCCGTAGGCGTGTGCGCCGAACTTCGAAAGCGGCTCGACGATGCGCTTCATCGGCCGACTGCGGAGGCTGGCGTCGCCGGTGAAGGTGGCGGTGATGGGAGAGGTAGCCATCGCCCCCATTACGAGGCGTGCGCCGGTGCCGGAGTTGCCGCAGTCGATGACGTCCTCCGGCTCGCCGAAGCCGCCCACTCCGACGCCATGAACCAGCCACTCACCATTGCCCGTGCGCTCAACACGCGCACCGAACGCGCGCATCGCCGCGGCTGTGTCGAGTACGTCCTGCCCTTCGAGAAGTCCGCGAATGCGGCTCTCGCCCACCGCCATGGCGCCGAGGATCAGCGCGCGGTGGCTGACGGACTTGTCCCCCGGCACCTCGACGGTGCCGGAAAGCGGGCCGCAGGGGTGGGACGTCATCGGGACGCGCGCGCCGTGACCGGCCATGTTTCACCTCGCCATTCTGGGCGGCTTTAGGCGATGCGCCGCACCGGGTCCAGCCCGACCACGAGCTCTGGCCATTGCCGGCCATAGACACCATAGTGGCAGCTTGACCCGAACCGGACGCCATTCCACCGATCGCGCTCCTGATGAGCTGACGCCTCCCTCACGCCGCTCGGCAACACGCATGTCGAGTCTGCCGGAACCGGAGCGACGGCGCACACGTTCGCGGGAGTTGCCATGATCAAGGCTCATTCCATGAAAGATCAGATCCATTCGCCCAAGGCTTTGGCGATGACGACGCCGCGCTCCAGGATCCGCGAGGGGCGCCCGTTCCCGCTGGGTGCCACCTGGGACGGGCTCGGCGTGAATTTCGCGCTCTTCTCCGCCAACGCCACGAAGGTCGAGCTCTGCCTCTTCGACATCGAGGGCGAGAAGGAGATCGAGCGCATCGAGCTGCCGGAATACACTGACGAGGTGTGGCACGGCTACCTGCCCGAGGCCCGGCCCGGCACAGTCTATGCTTATCGCGTCCACGGCCCCTACGAGCCCGACGCCGGGCATCGCTTCAACCCCAACAAGCTGCTGCTCGACCCCTACGGAAAGCAGCATGTCGGCGAGCTGAAGTGGGGACCCGAGCTTTTCGGCTACACCATCGGCTCAAAGGACGAGGATCTGTCGTTCGACGAGCGCGACAGTGCCCACCTGATGCCCAAGTGTCGGGTCATCGACCCCGCCTTCACCTGGGGCCAGGCGACGCGCCCGACGGTGCCGTGGGAGGCGACGATCACCTACGAGATGCACGTCAAGGGCTTCACAAAGCTCAACCGGCACATCCCGGAGGACGAACGCGGCACCTTCGCCGGCCTCGCCCACTCCCGCGTCGCCGACTACCTGCGCACCCTTGGGATCACCTCGGCCGAGCTGCTGCCGATCCATGCCTTCGTCGACGACAGCTACCTCGTCGACAAGGGGCTCAGGAACTACTGGGGCTACAACACGATCGGCTTCTTCGCGCCCGAGCCGCGCTACCTGTTCTCTCCGTTCGTGAACGAGTTCAAGGAGATGGTGAACCAGTTCCACGCGGCTGGCATCGAGGTAATCCTCGACGTGGTCTACAACCACACCGCCGAGGGAAACGAACGCGGACCGACCCTGTCCTTCAAGGGGATCGACAACGCGAGCTACTACCGGCTGATGCCGGACAACGCGCGGCACTACATCAATGACACCGGCACCGGAAACACGGTCAACCTCAGTCATCCGCGCGTGCTGCAGATGGTGGCCGACTCCCTGCGCTACTGGGCGACCGAAATGCGCGTGGATGGCTTCCGCTTCGACCTCGCCACCATCCTCGCGCGCGAGGCCTACGGCTATGACGAGGGCGGCGGCTTTCTCGACAGCTGTCGGCAGGACCCGGTGCTCTCGTCGGTGAAGCTCATCGCCGAGCCTTGGGACATCGGCCCCGGCGGCTATCAGGTCGGCCAGTTTCCCCCCGGCTGGGCCGAGTGGAACGACAAGTACCGCGACACTGTGCGCGCCTTCTGGAAGGGCGAGGACGGCAAGCTGCCGGAGTTCGTCTCGCGCATCTCGGGCTCGGCGGACCTCTTCAACCGGCGCGGGCGCAAGCCGTGGGCCAGCGTCAATTTCATCACCGCGCATGACGGCTTCAACCTGAACGACCTCGTCTCCTACAACGACAAGCACAACGAGGCGAACGGTGAGGACAACCGCGACGGCCACTCCAACAACCACTCCTGGAATCATGGCGTGGAGGGCCCGACCGACGACGAGGAGATAGTCCGCCTGCGCGAACGGCAGAAGCGCAACATGATGGCGACGCTCCTCCTCAGCCAGGGCACGCCGATGATTCTGGCAGGTGACGAGTTCGGCCACACCCAGAAGGGCAACAACAACTCTTACGCGCAGGATAACGAGATCAACTGGCTCGACTGGGAGGGAATCGACGACAAGGGCCGGGCGCTGCGGGAGTTCACGCGCAAGCTGATCGCGGTCCGCAAGGCCTACCCGATCCTGCACCGCGGGCGGTTCCTTGCCGGGGAATACAACGAGGAGCTCGACGTCAAGGATGTCACTTGGCTCTCGCCCAACGGCGAGGAGATGGGCGGCGACGACTGGGACGATCCGCGGGCCAAGTGCTTCGGGATGCTGCTGGACGGACGGGCGCAGCCCACCGGCATCAAGCGCCGCGGCTCGGACGCGACGCTGATGATCGTCTTCAACGCCTATCACGACGTGGTGGAATTCTCGCTTCCCGAGGCGCCGGGCGGCTCGCGCTGGGTCGGACTGATCGACACCAACGATCCGGACCGGACGGACACGCCGTCCTTTCCCTTCGGTCATGAGTACGAGGTGACCGGGCACTCGCTCCTGCTCTTCGTGCTGGCGACGGAAGAGAGCCAGCCGCGGCGGCTGCGCGCCGGCGTCTCCGCGATCCTGTCGGTGGCGGACGAGCCGCTGAGCGACGAAATGCTCTGAGCCCGGCTCAGCGGCCCGACTTCAGCCAGTCTCGCGCCTCGCGCAGCGTGCGAAACACCTCGCGCGCGGCGAAGGTGCTGCCGACCTGGAGCCGCTGGAAGGCGGTCGACCGCGCTCCATCCCCAGGTTTCCCGTCTCGTCTTCGGTGGTGGCGCGGATCAGCGCGACATGAAACGGGAGGGCGCGATAGAAGAGCCAGTCCTCGCCCGCGTGGCTGATACGCTCGACCAGATCCTCCTTCGCCCGCATTGACTCGACCGCCGCCGTTCAGCGGGTCGACGAACGTGTCCACCCCGACCTTCGTCACAAGGCCAAGCCGCTTCGCGCGATCTCGCGGTAGAGCTGCGAAATTACGCCCTGCGGCAGGTTTCACGCCGCGATCCGATCCTCCAGCGCCAGCTTGCCGATCTTCGGGGTCAGCCCCCAGTGCCCGCCGATCGCGCGCGCCAGCAGTCCGTCGTGCCCCAGCCGGTTCAGCCCACGTCCGCGCCCATCCCCCCTGTCCGGCAGCATAGACGAGCGTCAGCGCCCGCGGCGCCGCCGTCTGCACGAAGCGCCGCTCCAGGGCATCGAGCAGCGCCTCCGGCACGCCTATCCCCACAAAGCCAGACGTCGCGATCGTGTCGCCGTCATGGATGAGCCTCGTCGGCCGAGACAAGCTTGCCGCTCATCTTGAGCCGACCTTTCGCGGGGTGTCACGGGCTTCGCATGCAACCATCCCCCGGCCTTGCCGACTTCCCCAAGGGTTAGCAGCGCCGTGCCGAAGTCGGCAAGCGCCATCGACCGGATGCACTTGCAGGATGCAGTGTCCTGAGCCATCTGCCTCGAAGGCAGCGGCAACCTCCTGCCGCTGTGCCAGTTGACGAGACATGCTCACGATACTCCCTCGACCGACGGGGCTACGGCGCGCAGGCCGCGTTTCACGCCCATGAGTGCCGCCGCCCGGTCCCTGCCCCGGCCGCGCCTTTCGGAGATGCTGGCGCGTGGCGCATCAGACGCGCAGAGCGAGCGCATCGCCATCGGCGAACTGATCGGCCATTTCGGGCACCGAGCCTTCGGCGCACTTATCCTCTTCTTCGCGGCGCCCAACTGCATCCCGATCCCGCTGCCCGGGCTGTCCTTCCTCTTCGGGATGCCGCTCCTGCTGCTATCGCTCCAGATGGCACTGGGGCGGGACGAGCCGTGGCTGCCGCGCTTCATCCGAGTGCGCTCGATCCAGACCGTCGATTACCGGCGGATCGTCGGCGCCCTGCGCAAGCCGCTCGATCGCATCGAGCGGCTGATCCGGCCGCGCCTGCTGCCCGTCACCTCGCGCAGAGGCGAACGGGTGCTTGGCCTCTTCGGCATCACCTTCGCGCTGGTCCTGTTCCTGCCGCTGCCGTTCGGCAACGCCGTGCCGGGGCTGGGACTGGCGCTGATCGGCATAGGTACGGTCGAGCGCGACGGGCTGGCCGCGCTCATCGGTGTCGCCATCGGTCTCGCCGGCCTCGTCATCGTCGCGGGAGCGGCGGCCGGCCTCGTCCTGGCCGGCCTCGCCCTTGTGACCGAGTTCTTTCTCTAGTCCGCCTGAAGTCTCATTCGGGCTCGTCTCCGACGATGGACAGAAGTCCCCGCAGCGGGATGGTGACCCAGAGCGGCCGGCTCGCCAGCTCGTAGCCCACCTCATAGACGGCCTTTTGCACCAGGAAGAGGTCGAGAAGCGCGCGGAATGCCTCCGGGTCCGGCTGCGAGCGGCAGTCCGCCATCGTCTCGGCGTAGGCGTCGAGGTACTCGCGCGTCGCGAAGGCGCGCCACTCCGCCAGGCGACGCGCGGCGTCCGCATGCTCGCCGGTGACGTCGGTGCGGTGGTTGAGCGCCGACCAGGCGGCATAGTCGAGCGAGCGCAGCATGCCGGCCACGTCCCGCGCGGGAGCGGATTTTGCACGACGCTCCTCGACTGGCCGACGAGGTTCACCCTCGAAGTCGATGATCATGAAGTCGTTCTTCACAACCAGGACCTGCCCGAGATGGTAGTCGCCGTGAATCCGCGTGCGCAGACCCGAGGGCGTCATGCTCCGTACCGAGGCCAGCCGCGCCTTGAGACCTTCGCGGTGTCCCAGCACCCGCTCCGCCATCGCCCGACCCTCGTCGGAGAGGTTCGGCAGCGACTGGCCCAGGCGATCGAGGTTCGCGTCCACCTCGGTCTCGACCTCGTCTGCCCACCCCGCCACGTCCTCGGGCCGGATCGGCTCGGGCGCGAAGGCAGGATCATCGGTCTCGACAGAGAGGGCACGATGCATCTCGGCCGTGCGCTGACCGAGCAGCTGCCCCAGCGCCAGGGGACCCGAGAAAGCCTGAACCTCGCCATCTTCCTCCACGGGCAGTTCGGCCCGATCGAGCTCGCGATCGAGGCCGTCGGTCAGGTGGGCCCACGCGTCGCCCTGATTCTGCACGTACTCGAAAGCGGCGCCGAGCGAGATCGGCCCGGCGCTTTCCCGCTCGTAGTCGATACTGCCGAGGAAGGCGGGTGTGCTCTCGAATCCGCCAACGTCGGTGAGGAATCGGGCGACCTCCACGTCGGGCTGCACACCCTCGCGCAGGCGTCGGTAGAGCTTCATGATGACCTTGTCGCCAAACGCGATCGAAGCATTGCTCTGCTCGAACGACAGCGTCCTCGGCTCGCCGATCTCTTCCATCGCGCGCAGGCGATCGCTGCCGCGGAAGACCAGCTTTCCGTCAGGAGCATCGAGGGTCGCGTCATCGCGGAGTGCCGCGAGCATCGCACTCGTCATCGCCTTGTCGGCGGTGCCGTCTATGAGTGCGCCGACGTTCGGCCCGCGCCGCAGCTTGGCGACCGTCGCCGGCAGCGTCGCCGCACCGTGGGTCAGGCTGTCCTCCCCCCAGACCGCGGAGAGCGGCATGAAGTAGAGTTGTGTCTCGTCGCCGAGCCGGACCTCCAGAGCCGAGAGAGAATGCTTGCCACCATCCATCTCGGCCAATCGCGTCAGGCTGACGCCGTCGATCTTGCGGTCCTTGCTGGCGAACCAGCGCTGGAGCGGCAGGAACCGCGGCAGGGTTTCGCGCTCTAGCTGCGCCCCCTCGCGACCGGCGAGCGCCGTGGACACCTTGCCGTCGCGCGTGGTCAGAGTGAGGAATTCCGGCAGGATCGGCGTCACCTCCTGGTGCCAGCGCGGCGCCTCGACCTCGTCCGCCAGGAGGAACCAGTAGAAACCATAGGCCGGCAGGCTCAGGAGGTAAGGCAGGTCACCGACCGGCGGGAAAGGCGAGCGCCCCGTAAGCTCGACCGGCACTCGTCCGTGATAGGCGCTGAGGTCGATCTCGGCGGCCTGTGCCGACCGCGACAGGTTTGCGACGCAAAGCACGGCCTCGTCCTCCGTCTCGCGGATGTAGGCCAGCACCTTTCGGTTCGACGGGTAGAGCAGACGCATCTCGCCACGGCCGAAGACGTCGTGGTTCTTGCGCACCTGGATCATGCGGCGCATCCAGTTGAGCAGGCTCGAGGCGTCGGCCTGCTGCGCCTCGACGTTGATCGCTTGGTAGCCATAGATCGGATCCTGGATCGCCGGCAGGTAGAGCTGCTGCGGGTTCGCCCGGCTGAAGCCGGCGTTGCGGTCCGAGGACCACTGCATCGGCGTCCGGACCCCGTCGCGGTCGCCGAGGTAGTAGTTGTCGCCCATCCCGATCTCGTCGCCGTAGTAGATGATCGGCGTTCCCGGCATGGACATCAGCAGGCTGTTAAGCAGTTCGATCTTGCGCCGGTCGTTCTGCAGGAGCGGCGCGAGGCGGCGACGGATGCCAAGGTTGATACGAGCGCGCTTGTCGCTGGCGTAGGTCTGCCAGAGATAGTCGCGCTCCTTGTCGGTCACCATCTCGAGCGTCAGCTCGTCGTGGTTGCGTAGGAAGATGCCCCACTGGCAGCCCTCGGGAATCTCCGGCGTCTGCCGGATGATGTCGGTGATCGGGTGCCGGTCCTCTTGGGCAATTGCCATGTACATCCGCGGCATCAGCGGGAAGTGGAAGCCCATGTGGCACTCGTCGCCCTCGCCGAAGTAGGGGCGCGTATCCTCCGGCCACTGGTTCGCCTCGGCGAGCAGCATCCGGTCGGTGTACTTCTGGTCCAGTGCGGCCCGGATCTTCTTCAGCACGTCGTGTGTCTCGGGCAGATTCTCATTGTTGGTGCCGTCCCGCTCGACCAGGTACGGAATCGCGTCGAGCCTCAGCCCGTCGACGCCCATATCGAGCCAGAACTCCATGACCTTGATCACTTCCTGCAACACGCGCGGGTTGTCGAAGTTGAGGTCCGGCTGGTGGCTGAAGAAGCGGTGCCAGAAGAACTGCCCCGCCACCGGGTCCCAGGTCCAGTTGGAAGGCTCGGTATCGGTGAAGATGATCCGGGTCTCAGGCCATTTCGTGTCGTCGTCCGACCAGACGTAGAAGTCACGCGCGGCGCTGCCCTTGCGGGCGTTCCGCGCCTTCTGGAACCAACGGTGCTGGTCCGAGGTGTGGTTGATGACCAACTCGGTGATGACGCGCAGGCCCCGCTTGTGCGCTTCGGCGACAAAGCCCCTGAAATCATTCATCTTTCCGTAGGACGGGTTGATTGCGCGATACTCGGCGATGTCGTAGCCGTCATCCCTCAGCGGCGACGGGTAGAACGGCAACAGCCAGATCGCCGTCGCACCCAGCTCCTGGATATGGTCGAGGCGGCGCATCAGGCCGGCGAAGTCGCCCATGCCGTCGCCGTCGCTGTCCTGATAGGCCTTGACGTGAACCTGATAGATGATCGCGTCCCGGTACCAGTCCCACTGAGTCCGGTCGATGATGCCGTCGGTCCGGTTTCTAGGCTTGCTGTCCTGTACGTTCATGCCGCGCCTCCCCGCGGAAGCAACTGCCAGATCGCATAGGGTCGTTGCTCGGGGCTCAGCGACAGCATGTGGGACTTGCCCTCCCATGTGAATGAGTTTCCGTGCAGGAGGTCCCGCACCTCAATCGCACCGTCATCCGGCAGCCCGAACTCCCACAGCGGAACCTCGAAGGCGAAGTTGCGCGGCGCGAACGGGTCGAGCAGGACGTGGAACAGCAGGTAGCTGTGCGTCGCCTCGTCGAACTTGCCGTAGTAGAGCACCGCGTCGTCGTGGGCGGTGAAGAACCTCAGATTGGTGAAGTCAGCCATCGCCGGATGCTCGTGCCGGATCGAGTTCATCAGGCGGATGTCGTCCTTGATGTGCCCCTCGCGATCGAAGTCCCAATCCCTCAGCTGGTACTTCTCGCTGTCGAGGTACTCCTCCTTGCCCGGCACCGGCGTGGCTTCGTTGATCTCGTATCCGTTGTAGACGCCGTAATTCCCGCCGAGCGAGGCGGCGAGCACCAGCCGGCTGCGAAAGCCCGGCCGGCCCGAGGTCTGCAGGAAAACAGGATTGATGTCGGGCGTATTGACGAAGAAGTTCGGCCGCATGTAATGACGGCACTCCTCCGTCGTCAGCTCCGTCAGATACTCCGTCAGCTCGTGCTTGGTGTTGCGCCAAGTGAAGTAGCTGTAGCTCTGGTTGAAGCCCACCTTGGCGAGCCGCTTCATCAGCTTGGGCCTCGTAAACGCCTCCGCGAGGAACACCGTGTCGGGATACTTCTCGCGCACTTCGGCGATCATCCACTCCCAGAACGGGAACGGCTTGGTGTGCGGGTTGTCGACACGGAAGATCTTCACGCCGTGGTCGATCCAGAAAAGGACGATGTCCCTGAGCTCGTACCAGAGGTCGGGGATCGCCTTTCTGTAGAAGTGGACGTTGACGATGTCCTCGTATTTCTTTGGCGGGTTCTCTGCGAACTTGATGGTGCCATCGGGTCGCCAGTCAAACCACTCCGGATGCTCCTTGATCCACGGATGGTCGGGCGAGCACTGGATCGCGAAGTCGATCGCCACCTCGAGGCCGTGCCTGTTCGCCTCCTTCACCAGCCGGTCGAAGTCCTTCAGCGTGCCGAGCGCGGGATGCACCTCGCGATGCCCGCCCTCCTCGGAGCCGATGGCATAGGGGCTACCGGGGTCGTCGGGCGCGGGAGTGAGTGTGTTGTTGCGGCCCTTGCGGTTCGTCTTCCCGATCGGGTGGATCGGCGGGAAGTAGAGCACGTCGAAGCCAAGGTCGCGCACGTAGTCGAGACGGCCGATGACGTCCTTGAAAGTGCCATGCTCGCCATCCGGCCCCCACGACCGCGGCATCAGCTCGTACCAGGCCGAGAACGCCGCCTTGACCGGATCGACGAAGACCGCCAGCTCCTTCTCGTAGCGCGTCAGGTTCACCCGCGGCCCGGCGCGAAGCATCAGCTCGAGCGCAGCGTCCGACATCAGCAGGTCGATCCGCTGGTGCGGCGCGGCCGGCGTGACTTGGTCGAGCAGCTCTTTCAGCGCCTTCCGGTCCTCGCGGGACGGGCGCGGCCTGGCTTCGAGCGCCGCCTGGACAAGCTCGCGCCCCTCCTCCGCCTCGAGCGTCACGTCGAGGCCCGCGGCGATCTTCTTGCCGGTGTCCTTGTGCCAGTTGGCGAACAGGTCGCGCCAGGCGATGATGCTGTAGCCCCACGGGCCGATGTCGGGGAAAGAGGTGGTCGCGGTCCAGCGATCGTTGATGACATGCGTCATCTCGACCTCACTCTCCTCCCGCGCCCCGTCGGCGCGCGTCACCAGCGCGGCGCGGATGACGTCGTGCCCGTCGCTGAAGACATCCGCCTCCACCTCGAAGGGCCAACCGACTACCGCTCGGGCCGGGAACCGGCCACCGTCGATCTCCGGGTCGATCCCCTCGATGGCGATGCGTCGTTCCGCGAGCGCGCCGAGATCCGGACGGGCGAGAATCGATCCCTTGCGTGTCGACGAGCGTGCCATCTGTTCCCCCGTTTCGTTCGCGCGTGAGCGTGCGCCTTTGCTGATACAATGCGGCACCGACGGCGACAGGTCCAACGAACCTGTGGTCGCTACCAGAAACGTCAGAAATAAACTTGCGGCTCCTGAGCCGGTTGTCGAGCGGGAGCCGCGATCGCGGCGCCCGCGCGTCAGGTGCCGGTGGCCGCGCGGGCGATCTCGTCCAGGAGGGACTGCACCTTCTGCATCTCGCCCTCGGGCAGGTTGCGGTAGCCGACGGCGACCTCGCCGTCCCGCTCGGTCACGAAGATGCCGTAGGGACAGTGGGCGATGTTCATCGGGTCGGCCTCCATCACCTCGCGCGAGACGGCGGCCGAGCAGAACAAAAACACGTCGGCCGCGTCGAAGAGGCGCACGTTGCTGCCCACGTCCTCGGCTGTCCGCTCCAGCATCGCGCCGACATGGCTCACGTAGTCGATGACGAGGCCGCGCCCGATGATCGCCTGCTCGACCTCGAACGCCGCGTCCTCGAAGCTGCCGTCGTAGGCGTAGGTCGTCGCCTCCTGCGCGGCTGCGGCACCGCCGAGCAGAAACGACGCGACGATGGGAAGGCCGATCCGTGCCATGCTTTTCTCCTCCGTCAGCCGTCGATACTTCCAAGGTACGCGATCATCGCGTCGATGTCCTCTTCGGACTGCATTCCGCGGAAGGCCATCTTGGTCCCCGTCATGTAGCCGCGCGGGTCTGCCAGGAAGTCGTGCAGGGACACAGCGTCCCACACGAGGCCCGCTTCGCCCGCGTTCGCCATGGCGCTCGAATAGCGATAATCATCGACGCCACCCGCCACGCGTCCGATAACGCCGTTCAGGTGCGGGCCGACGCGGTTGTCCGCGCCCTCGCCGACCTCGTGACAGGCGCGGCACTGGCGAAAGAGCGCCTCGCCCAACGCGACGAGTTCCGGGTCCGCGCCGACCATCGTGAGGCTACCCTCCGCGTCCGACGGCTCGATGTCCCTGGCCGCGGCCGCAAGGTTCGGGTTGCCTTGATCGGCTGCCGCCGCGGCCTCGCCGCGCGCCTCGCGCGCCTCCTGATCCTCGGGCGTCACGTCGAGGACCGCGGCCCGCATGGTGATACCGACGTTCTCTTTGCAGTCGGTCATGCACGCCTCGCCCGAGAAGAGCGGCAGCTCGACCTCCTCGCGGTCGTCGAGGAAGAAGCCGTCTTCGTTTGGCAACGGAGTCTCCGCCAGGTTCGCCCGGTCCAGCACGAAGTCGTCCGGCACGAGGTCGTTGAGGTAGAGCAGATAGGCCGTCAGCGCGTAGACCTCGTCCGCCGTCAGGGACTGCGCGTCGCCGAACGGCATCGCCCGGTGGACGTAGTCCCAGACGGTGGAGAGATACGGCCAGTAGGAGCCGACGGTCTTGACCGGCCGCGTCCCGTCGAGCGTGCCGAAGCCGCCCATCAGGACCGGCCAGCGCCCCGCTCCCTCGCCGAACGCGCCATGGCAGGTCGAGCATAGGTCGAGGTAGATCTCCTCGCCGGTCAGGACGTCGCCCGACCCTTCGGGCAGCCCGGCGCCGTCCGGCCTGACGTCGATGTCCCAGGCCGCGATCTCCTCCGGCAGGGCCGGCCGGCCGAGGCCGAGCGTCTCGGCCGATGCCGGGGCCGCGAGGACGAGCGCGAGACTAAGACACCTCAACATTCTCCGCCTCCCCCTTCTCGTTGACGGCCCAGGTCTGGATGCCGTTGTTGTGGTAGATCGACTCGGCGCCGCGGATCTCGCGCAGCGCGTGCTTCGTCGGCTGGACATAGCCGGTCGAGTCGTGCGCCCGGCTCTGCAGCAGCAGCGGCCGGCCGTCCCAGTCGAACTCGTGGTAGAAGCGGTGCACCGACTTCGGCAGGCTCGGCCCGTCGATGCGCCCCTCTACCCAGTTGGCGCCGCCATCGAGGCTCACGTCCACCCGCGGGACGGTGCCGCGGCCTGACCAGGCGATGCCGGTGATGACCGTCGGCCCGGGACCGTGGGTGATCGGCGCCTGCGGACTGGGGCTGGTGATCACTGACTTCGCGTCCATCTCCCAGGTGAAGCGTCGCGCCTCACCGTTGGACAGGAGGTCCGTGTACTTCGACGTCTCCTCTCGGTGGTGCCAGGGCTGGTCGCCGACCTCGATCCGGCGGAGCCACTTCACCCACATGTTGCCTTCCCAGCCGGGCACCACCAACCGCAGCGGATAGCCCTGTTCGGGACGCAGCGCCTCGCCGTTCATCTTGAAGGCGACCATGCAATCATCGAGCGCCTTCTCCAGCGGGATCGAGCGCGTCATCGCGCTGGCGTCCGCGCCCTCGGGCAGGATCCAGGCGGCGCTGCCCTTCAGCCCCGCCTCCTCCAGGATCAGCCTCAGCGGGATGCCGGTATACATCACGTTGTGGATCATGCCGTGGGTGTACTGACAGCCATTGAGCTGCGCCCCGCGCCACTCCATCCCGGTGTTCGCCGCGCACTCCAGGAAGTAGATGCGGTTCTCCCGCGGGAAGCGCTTGAGGTCCTCCATCGTGAAGACCAGCGGCGTGTCGACGAGGCCGTTGATCATCAGCCGGTGCTCGGCCGGGTCTATTTCGGCTATTCCGGCGTGGTGCCGCTCGAAGCAGAGGCCGTTCGGCGTGATGATCCCGTCGAGTTCGTGCAGCGGCGTGAAGTTGACACTGCTCACCGGGTCGGCGGTCAGCCAGTCCACGTTGCGCCGCACGACATGCGCCTCGTGCTCCGACGGAACGCCATAAGGTCGTGCGTCAACCCCCTCGCCCAGCGCCTGCATCCAGGGCTGCAACTCGACGATCGCCGGGTCCGGCGTCTGCGCGCGGACGCCTCCCGCGGCAGCCGCGCCCGCCAGCGCCGACGTCAGGAACGTTCGGCGGGTAGGTCCCTTCGCCATCCTTTCGATCCTCCCATCATCTTATTCTCTTAAGTGAATACGATAATGGGTGACCGGTCAAATACCTTCGACGATGACGCTGTCGTTCGGCGGCACGGCGACCGTTCCACGACGTGCGATGTAAGCCTCGAGGACGTCCCAGATCGGCGGCCCCTCCGTGCCCTCGTTGACGCTCGCCCAACCCGCCACGACGTATGCCCGCGTCGGGTCGATCGGCTCGCCGGTGGCGAGCAGCGTCATGTCGCTGATCCGCTGTCCCTGCGTCGCGCCGACGTCGATGCGATAGCCCATGCCACCGACACGCACCATGTCGCCGCCCTGCTGATAGTAGGGGTCAGGGTGGAACAGGTTGTCCGCCACGTCCTCCAGCACCAGCTTCAGCGTCTCGCCGGTCATCTCGGTCCGGTACGCCTCGGGATAGGTCATCGCGGTGGCGTTGAAGATGTCCTCGCGCGTGATGTCCTGCCCCGGCAGCACGCTCGCGCCCCAGCGGAAGCCTGGGCTGAGGGCGATCTCCGCCTCCCGCTCCGAAAGCAGCGCCTGGCAGATCAAGTCGTCCCACGTGCCGTTGAAGTTTCCGCGGCGGAAGAGCAACGTGTCTGTCTGGCCGATCACCTCCGACAGCTCGTCGGCGAAGGGCGCGCGCGCCGCCGCGACCAGCGCCGCCATCTCCGGGTCCGGCGCGATCACGTCCGAGAAGATCGGGATCAGCTTGTGCCGCAGGCCCTGCACGCCGCCGTCGCGCACGTCGAGGTCGACGCGGCTCAGGAACTTGCCGTGGCTGCCGCTAGCGATCAGGTGTGTCTGGCCGACCTGCACCGGGAACGGCAGCGCGTCGTGGGTGTGGCCGGTCAGGATCACGTCGATGCCGGGCACGTTGCCGGCCATCCGGCGGTCCACGTCGAAGCCGTTGTGGCTCAGCACCACCACCACCTCGGCCCCGGCCGCGCGCGCCTCGGCCACCACCTGCGCCATCCGCTCTTCGCGCACGCCGAAGCTGAGGTCGGGGAACATCCACGACGGGTTGGCGATCGGCGTATAGGGAAAGGCCTGGCCGATGACGGCCACCTGCGTGCCGCCGCGCTCGAACATCTGGTAGGGTTGCAGCGCCGGCTCGTCCCAGGTCGCGTCGAAAACGTTGGCGCCGAGGAACGGGAACGCCAGCTCCGTCTCCACGATCTCGGTCACCCGCTCGATGCCGAGCGTGTATTCCCAGTGCGACGTCATCGCCTCGACGCCCAGCGCGTTCATCGCCGCCACCATGTCCGACCCGGCGGTGCGCAGCGCCGTTAGGCTGCCCTGCCAGGTGTCGCCGCCGTCGAGCAGCAGCGCGTCGGGGCGGTCGGCGCGGATCGCGTTGACCACGGTCGCGATCCGGTCGAGGCCGCCCATCCGTCCGTAGGCGCGCGCCAGCGCGACGAAGTCGTCGGGCGTCAGCGCATGGTCCATCGGACTGCCTTCGGCGATGCCGGCCAGCGCCCGCAGCTCCGCCCCCACCAGATGCGGCACCACGCCTGCGGCCTCCCCCACGCCGATGTTGATCGCCGGCTCCCGGAAATAGATGGGCACCGCCTGCGCGTGGATGTCGGTGATGTGGATCAGACTGACGTTGCCGAACGTGTCGAACTGCAGCAGCTGATCCTGCGTCAGCGCCTGCTGCGCCGCCAGTCGCGACCATGCGCCGGGCGCGCCGGTGATGGCGGCGGCAGCCATGCCCGCCTGCATGAAGTGACGGCGCGAGATCATCATCCTGGCCTCCGCATATCCCGGGTATACCCTGCCCGCTGCCGGACAGGGTGGTGCTGCATCAGGTCGAGCCGGATCAGTTCCGGACCGACGGCGCCTCGACCGACAGCCCGTTGCCGCGCGAGGCGACGTAGAGCTCTAGCGCCACGAACTCTGGCGAGCCCACCGGGAAGGTCTCCGCCCGCGTGTCGCGGATGCAGCCGTAGAAGCGCTGGTGCGTCGAGTTCAGCCGTGCATTGCGGAGCCGGTAAACGGGGAAGCCGTTGGTCTGCCCCTGGCTCAGATGGTCGGCGCGAATGTAGTTGCCCCAGTTGTCCTCGTGGCAATTCGCGCAGGCGAGCTCGAGCTGGCCGTAGCGGGTGTAGTAGATCTCCCTGCCCTGCTCCCAGGTGGACTGGGCGGGTCCGTCGATCGCCACGTCGACCGGCATCCCGCGCGAGGCGGTCGAGATCAGCGCCGTCATGTCAATCATCCGGTCGCCGTCATATTCCCAAGCCTCGGCGCCGAGGCGCTCGGTGACGCACTCGTTGATCTGCATCTCCAGCGTCTGGACCTGCTCGCGCTCCTCGTCCCACTTGGGATAGACGGCGCGGACCCCCTCCATGCTCACCGCCGGGTCGTCGTGGCACGAGGCGCAGGACTGCCCCTCGCTGCCCAGCGCCGTGTTCCAGACCTCGGTCGCCTGATCAACCGCCAGCATCGCCGGGTTGTCGAAGTCGTCCATCTGCAGCTGCTGGGTCTCGTCCGTCCGGAACCTCCAGCCCGAGATGATCTCGGGCAGCACGCCGTTCAGATGCTCCGGCGCCTCGGCGCGGGTGGTCATCTCGATCTCGCCGTTGATGACAAGCTCGTCCACCTCGTCGAAGTCGGCGAGGGCCGGGGCGGCGGCGCACACCGCCAGCCCCGTCGCAAGCGCCGCGACATTCAGTCTTCTCATTGCGTTTCCTCCCTCGTCGCGACTTCTGCCGGTCAGCCTACGCTGACCGAGGCCGTCTCTTCGTACACGGACCCGTCGTCGTCGTACCAGGTGAAGACGAAGTCGCCCGACTCCGGGACCTTCGCCTGGAACTCGAAGTACGGGTTCGTCGAGATCGCCGGCTCCAGCGTCACGTCGATCACAGTCTCGCCGTTGAAGGTGGCGACGAAGCGGTTGATGATCGACCGCGGGATGACGTTGCCGCTGGAATCGCGGCGCTGGCCGGACTCCATCTGGTGGCTGATCAGCGTCTTGATGGTGACCGTCTCGCCGGCTTCGGCGGTCGAGGGCACCCGGACGCGGGGTGTCACGTTCTCTGCCATTGTCGTCGTCTCCTGTTAGCCGCCGCAGCCGCCGATGGTGACCTTCACGTTCTGCACTGCACGCGCGAAGCTGCCGTCGGGCATCCGGGCGATCGCGATCACGTCCTGCGTCTCGGCCAGCCGGATGCGGGTCGACGCCTCGTGCGAGCCCGCGAGCGGGCCGAACTTGAAGGTCGCGACCTCGGGGTTCGGGTTGCCGTCGGCGAGGATTGTGACCTCCTCCGCGCCTGGTGCAGAAACGCTGATCGGGACGGTGTTGCCGTTCTCGGCGATCTCGGGCGCCGTCAGCGTCACGCCGGTGTCCGCCATCTCGGCGCCGCCGGTAAAGGCCTGCACCGCCTCGTCCGCGGCGGCCCAGGCCGCGCGCGGCAGGATCGTCAGCGCAGCGGCCCCGAGGCCGAGCGCGAGAACCTCTCTTCTCTCGAACATCTCCAGTCTCCTTGCATGGGGCCGCGCTGGGCGTCACCCCTCCTTGAGCGTCATCAGATAGGCAACCACGTCCTCGATTTCCTGCGCGGTCAGCAACGGGTCCAGATCGCCCTCGGCGGCCTTGCCGGTGAAGGCGTCGCCCGGCCGGACATATCCCTCGACCTTGTAGAAGGCGGGCATGATCGTCCCGGGGAACACGTTCTTCGCATTCGCGACGATGCCGCGCAGCGACGCCTCGCTCCAGCGGTCGCCGACGCCGTCGAGCGGGGGGCCGACCTCGCCGTGGAACGGAAACTCCTCCATGTCGCTGACGGCGTGGCAGGCAATGCAGTTCCCCTGTCCGCGCGATGCCATCACGAGCCGCCCCTGCACCGGATCGCCGGCGGTAGCGGTCAGCGGCTCGCTCACATCTCCGTACTCGTCGTACTGCACGACGGACGGCGGCACCTGCTGTGCCGAAGCCATCCCCGCCGCGACACCCGTCACGGCCAGCGCGAGCGTGATGCGCTTCATGTTTCCTCCCTGGGCTTCTTTTGCCGAAAGCCTACGCACCGTCACCCGGCTGCGCAACAAGTAATTCAAGCCCGCGAATATGATCAGCGGGTATCGCCATCGTCGCGCTCGCGGATCATCCGCGCGTGGTAGCGCTGGAAGTCCTCCTCCGACTGATCGAGGTAGCGCTCCTCGTCAACCCAGGTCAGCAGGTCGAGCGTCGTGCCGGGGGCGAAGGATCCCGGCATGACCGCCACCGCCTGCTCCGCCGCCGACTGGTCCGGGTCGAGCTCGACCGGCAGGAACAGCATCGTCGGCGTGAACATCAGGCCCCACTTGCGCGCCGCGTCCCGCTCGCTCAGCTCCTCGCCGTCGGTGTCGGTGACCTCGGTCGCCCCATGCAGGTTCATCTGCACAACGAAGTAGTTGTCGCGGATGTACTGGTCGACGCGCGGGTCGGCGAAGGTCTCCTCATGCATCTGCGTGCAGTAGATGCAGCCGCGCTGCTCGACCAGCACCATCAGGCGCTTGCCTTCGGCCGCGGCCTCGGCGTGATCCTCCTGCAGGTCCTTGAAGGTGTCGCGCATCCAGTCGGTCTTGTGCAGACCGTCGTCGCCCATCTCCACCGCCCCCGCGGCGGTGGCGGCAACCAGAGCCAGTGCAGCCAACAGTCGTCCCATCTCGATCCTCCTCAGATGAGCAGCCAGAGGCCTGGCGCGGCCTCCAGCATCCAGTTCGCGATCCAGTTGATCGTGTTCGTGCCGATCAGCAAGGCGAAGACGACGAGCAGCACGCCCATCGCCTTCTCCACCTTCGGCAGGTGACGGCGGAAGCCCTTCATCCACCGCATGAACGGCCCGACGAAGAGCGCCGCCAGCACGAAGGGCAGCGTCATGCCGAGGCCATAGACGGTCAGCAGCCGAACGCCCTGCCCCACCGTCTCCTCCCCCGCGGCGGTAAACAGGATCGCCGCCAGCACCGGGCCGACGCAGGGCGTCCAGCCGAAGGCGAAGGCCGCGCCGATGACGAAGGCACCGGCGAGGCTCATGTTCGACGTCTCGCCCGCGTCCGCGCGGAACTGCCGGTAGAGCAGCCCGATCCGCACGACGCCGAGAAAGTGCAGCCCCATCACCAGGATGATCGCCGCCGCGATCCAGCGCAGCACATCGAACCACTCGCGGAAAAGCTGCCCGAAGGCCGTCGCCGTGGCGCCGAAGCCGATGAAGACCACGATGACGCCAAGCGAGAACAGGCTCGCCGTCGCCACCGCCCGCGCCCGCACGGCGCCTGAGACCGCACCGCCGTCGGCGATCTGGTTCATGCTGACGCCAGCCATGTAGCTGAGGTAGAACGGCACGATGGGCAGGATGCAGGGCGACAGGAACGACAGCAGTCCCGCCAGCGCCGCGCCGAGGAGGCTGACGTCGAACATCCCGAAGCCCCTCCCGCTTGTGCCGTTCCGTCAAAGAACCTAGTCTCCGGCAGCGGAGCGCGTCAACATGCAGAACCTCGAATGAGACTCGTCGGAGTGTCGCTGGCCCTCCCGATGGCGCTCGCCGCGCCTCTCGCGGCGGCCGAGTTGGTCATGGTCGAGGAAGCCGGCTGCGTCTGGTGCGCCCGCTGGGACGCCGAGATCGCGCCGATCTATCCACAGACCGAAGAGTCGCGCCTGGCACCGCTGCGCCGCATCCCGCTTCACGGGCCGCACCCAGCTGACATCGTCTTCGACGCGCCGCTCCGGGTGACGCCAACCTTCGTACTGGTCGACGAAGGCGAGGAGGTCGCGCGGATGGAGGGTTATCCCGGCGAGGACTTCTTCTGGGGCCTTCTGGGGCGAATGCTGGACGAACTGGACACGGAGGATACACCATGATGCGTCTCACCGCGCTCCTCGCCGCGCTCGCGCTGCCGGCCGCCGCTCAGGACGATGGTGCCTTCGTCGAGTTCCGCGCGCTGAAGCCAGAGGTCGCGCTCCGCATGGCCGAGGCCGCGCTCGAACACTGCCGCGAGCAAGGTTATCAGGCCGGCGTCACGGTGGTCGACCGCTCCGGCGTGCCGCAGGTCTTCTTGCGGGCGCGCTACGCCGGCCCGCACGTCTTCGAGACCTCGCGCCGCAAGGCCTGGACCGCCGCCAGCTTCCGCACGCCGACCTCCGAGCTCTCCGACGCCACGCAGGCGGGCGAGGACGCATTCGGCATCCGCTATCTCACCGAGGCGCTGCCGCTCGGCGGCGGGCTTCCGGTCGACGCGGGCGGCTCGCTGGTAGCCGCGATCGGCGTCTCGGGCGCGCCGTCGCCCGAGCTCGACGACGAGTGCGCACAGGCGGGGATCGACGCCGTCGCCTTCGAGATTGCCTTCTGATGACGCCGACCGGCTCCTCCGCGCCGTCCGCCGTCGAATTGGACGAGATGACCGCCAGCGCGCAGCAGGCGGCGAGCTTTCTCAAGGCCATCAGTCACGAGGGGCGGCTCCTGATCCTCTGCCACCTCGCGGCCGGCGAGAAATCCGTGACCGAGCTTGAGCACCTGCTCTCGGCGCGGCAGGCAGCGGTGTCGCAGCAGCTGGCACGGCTGCGGCTCGAGGGGCTGGTGGCGTCGCGGCGCGAGGGTAAGGCGATCTACTACGCGATCGCGGACCCACGCGCGCGACGAATGATCGAGACCGTCTACGACCTCTTCTGCGGCGACCGCTGAGCTCTCCCGACGCCTTTCGCGCAGCGCCGCGTCAGTCGGCGACGCCCGGCTGCGAGGAAGTCGATCCCATCCCTCGCCGGCCCCCGTCCGGCCGAACGGCGCCGCGGCGCTCAGACTCCCAGGTAGCGGTCCGTCATCTCCCGCGTCAGATCGCCCGGCCGGCCCATCCAGACATCAGCGCCGCGCTCCAGGATCACGCAGCGGTCCGCCACCGCGCGGATTTCCGCCAGCGACTTGTCCACCAGCAGGATCGACAGCCCGCGCGCCTTCAGCCCAAGGATCGCCTCCCAGATCTCCTGCCGCACCACCGGCGCCAACCCCTCGGTCGCCTCGTCGAGGATCAGGAGGCGCGGGTTCGTCATCAGCGCCCGCCCGATCGTCAGCGTCTGCTGCTCCCCGCCCGAGAGCGTCGCCGCCCGCTGCTGCGAGCGCTCCGCCAGCCGCGGAAACAGCCGTTCCACCGCGCCGAGATCCCACGCGCCCGCCCGCGCCGCCGCGATCAGGTTCTCCCGCACCGTCAGCGGCGCGAAGCAGCGCCGCCCTTCAGGAACCAGTCCGATTCCGAGACGCGCCGTCCGGTGTGCCGGCAGCCGCCGCAGATCCACGCCGGCAAAGCGGATCGCGCCTTCGGACTGCATCAGCCGCATCACGCAGCGGATCGTTGTCGTCTTGCCCATCCCGTTGCGCCCCATCAGCGCCACGACCTCGCCCTCACCAACCGAAAGGCTCACGCCGCGCAGCGCTACCGCGCCGCCGTAGTTCGCCCTCAGGCCCCGCACGTCGAGCAGGCCGCCGCTCACGCCGCCTCGCCGAGATAGACGCGCCGCACGTCGGCATCCGCGCGGATCTCCGCGCCGGTGCCGCTAGCGATCAGCCGGCCCTCCGCCAGTACCGAAACCCGGTCCGACAGCGCGAACACCGCGTCCATGTCATGCTCCACCAGCAGGATCGGCACCCGCGTGCGTAGCCGCGACAGGAGCGCACCCAGTTCCGCCGCCCCCTCGACGCCCATCCCCGCCATCGGCTCGTCGAGCAGCAGGAGCCGCGGCTGCAGCGCCAGCGCCATCGCGATCTCCAGCTTGCGCCGCTCGCCGTGGCTCAGCGCCGCCGCCGGCACGCTCCCGCGCCCCGAGAGCCCTGCATCGGCAATCGCCTCTCGCGCCGGCCCCGTCAGAGCCTCGTCCCGCATCACGTTGCGCCACAGGCCGAACACGCCGCCACGCGAGCCCAGCACCGCGAGCGCCACGTTCTGCAGCACGCTGAAGTCAGGCGCCACCGACGAGACCTGGAAGGTCCGCCCCAGGCCCATCCGCGCCCGTCTCGCGACATCGAGCCGACTGACGTCCCGACCGAGAAGCAGCACCTGCCCCGCATCGGGCCGCACCTCGCCGGCGATGAGGCGGATCAGCGTCGACTTGCCGGCCCCGTTCGGGCCGATCAGCGCGTGGATCTCGCCCGGGCGCAGCTCGAGCGTCACCTCGTCCACCGCCCGCAGCGCGCCGAACCCGCGACTCAACCGCTCTGCCCTGAGGACTGGCTCAGCCATCCCGCCCCGCCAGCGCGCCCATGATGCCTCCGCGCGCGAAGAGGACCACCATGAGCAGCATCGCGCCAAGAAAGAACTGCCAGTAGTCGCTAATACCGCCCAGCAGATGCTCGAGCGCGATGAAGAGCATCGCGCCCGCGACCGGCCCGAAGAGCCGGCCCACGCCGCCCAGGATCACCAGCACCAGGAGTTCGCCCGAGGTCTGCCAGCTCAACATCGCCGGGCTCACGAAGCGGTTGAGGTCGGTATAGAGCGCACCGGCGAGGCCCGTCAGCGCGCCCGAGAGGACGAACGCCCCCAGGAGCACGCTCTTCGGCCGTATGCCGACCGCGGCCAGCCGCTGCCGGTTCTGCCGCGCCGCCTGAAGCGCCAGCCCCAAACGGCTGCCGGCGATCCGCCAACTCAGCCAGAGCGCCAGCATCAACCAGCCGTAGGCGATGGCGAAGAACTGCAGCGGCGCCATCGTGTTCACGCCCGGAAAGCGACTGCGGACGTAGGTCGGCAGCCCGTCCTCGCCGCCGTAGGCCGGCCATGACACCATGAAGTAGAAAGCCATCTGCCCGAAGGCGAGCGTGATCATGATGAAGAACACGCCCGTCGTCCTCAGGCTCAGCGCGCCGATGACAAGCGCGCCCAGCGCGGCCGCCGCAACCGCCACCGGCCAGATCGCCAGCATCTGTGTGGTGCCGCCGATTTCCAGCGGCCAGGTCACGATTGGACGCCCGCTCATCCCGTGACTCGCCAGCACGCCCGCCGCATAGCCGCCGAGGCCGAAGAAGGCGGCGTGCCCAAAGCTTACGAGCCCGCCGTAGCCCAGCGCCAGGTTCAGCCCCACCCCGGCCAGCGCCAGGATCGCCGCCCGCGTCGCCAGCGTCACCCAGAACGGCTCGCCGGCCGCCATCGCGAGAAGCGGCACCGCCAGCAGCCCTAGCGACAGCGCCGTATTCACCCTCGCCTCCCGCGACCAGCGCCGTGCGGGAGCCTGCACCGCCGCCGCCGTCATGCCGGCGCGCCGAAGAGGCCGCCGGGCCGCCAGACCAGCACGGCCGCCATGAGGATGTAGATCGACATGGATGCGAGCGCGGACCCGACCGCGTTCGCCGCCGATGCCTCCATCGCCAGCGCGAACGCCTGCGGCAGCAGAACCCGCCCCAGCGTATCGGTCAGCCCCACCAGCAGCGAACCGAGGAGCGCGCCGCGGATCGACCCGATCCCGCCGATCACGATCACCACGAAGGCCAGGATCAGCACAGGCTCGCCCATGCCCACCTGCACCGACTGCACCGTCCCCACCAGCGCGCCTGCCAGCCCCGCCAGCGCCGCGCCGAGCGCGAAGACCACCGTGTAGAGCCGCCCGATGTCCACCCCGAGCGCGGCGATCATCTCGCGGTCCGCCTCGCCCGCGCGGATGCGCACGCCGATCCGGGTCCGCCCGATCAGCCAGAAGAGCACCGCCGCCACCGCCAGCCCGACACCGATCAGCGCCAGCCGGAACTCCGGGTAGACGATCCCGCCGGGCAGCGTCACCGAGCCGGCCAATACTGCCGGCACGTCGAGATAGAGCGGAAACGATCCGAACGCCCAGCGCGTGCCCTCGGAGAACATCAGGATCAGCGCGAAGGTTGCCAGCACCTGGTCAAGATGGTCGCGGTTATAAAGCCGGCGGATCACCACGACCTCGACCAGCGCCCCCGCCGCCGCCGCCGCACCGAGCGCCGCCGCGAGGCCCAGCCAGAATGACCCCGTCGCCGCCGCGACCGCCGCGCAGGCGAAGGCCCCTACCATGTAGAGCGACCCGTGGGCGAGGTTGATGAGTCCCATCACCCCGAAGACCAGCGTGAGCCCTGCCGCCATCAGGAACAGCATCAGGCCGAACTGCACGCCGTTCAGCACCTGCTCGATCAGCAGGAGCAGGCTCATGCCAACGCCCCGTCAGGCTGTCCCGCATAGGTGCGGCCGGCGCGGAGGTCTGCGGGTGGGCGGATGGGGCCGACCTCCGCGCCGGCCGCGCCCGCCCACCCGCGCTGCGGCCTCACATCCGGCACTGGTCGGCGTAGGCGTCTGCGTGGTCCTCGAGCGCGACGCCGACGATCCGGTTCGTCAGCTCCCCGTCCGCCTCGACCACTTCGCGCACGTAGATGTCCTGGATCGGATGGTGGTTCGGACCGAAGGCGAAGTCGCCCCTTGTGCTCTCGAAGTCCGCCGCCTCAACCGCCGAACGGAACGCGTCCGCGTCATCGGGATGCGCCGTCTCCAGCGCGCTCAGGATCAGGTTCGCCGTGTCGTACCCCTGGCTCGCATAGAGCGACGGCGTCCGCCCGTAGGCCTCGCGGAACGACGCCACGAACGCCTGGTTCGCCGCGTTATCGAGGTCCGGCGACCATTGCGCCGTGTTGCGTGCGCCGAGCGCCGCCTCTCCCACCGCCGGCAGGATGTCCTGGCTGAACGAGAACGCCGGCCCGATCAGCGGCAGCTCGACGCCCGACTGGTCGTACTGCTTGAGAAAGCTGATCCCCATCCCGCCCGGCAGGAAGAAGAACACCGCGTCCGCGTCGCTCGCCCGGATCTGCGCGATCTCGGCGGCGTAATCCGTCTGGCCAAGCTGGGTATAGACCTCGCCCGCGACCTCGCCCTCGAAGAACCGCTTGAAGCCCGTCAGCGAATCCTGCCCCGCCGGATAGTTCGGCGCCATGATGAAGACGCGGCCATAGCCTGCGTCGTTGGCGTGCGCCCCCGCCGCCTCATGCATGTTGTCGTTCTGGTATGATACGCTGAAGTAGTTCTCGTGGCACATCTCACCGGCGAGTTGAGACGGGCCGGCATTGGCCGAAAGGTAGAACCTGCCCTGCGCCGTCGCCGAAGGCACCACGGCCATCGCGAGGTTCGAGAAGATGATGCCGGTCAGGATGTCAACGTCCTCGGACTGGATCATCTCGTCGGCAATCTGCACGGCCACGTCGGGCTTCTGCTGGTCGTCCTCGACGATCAGCTCGACCTCGTGCCCCTCGGCCTGGTCGAGAGCCAGCTGAAAGCCGTCCCGCACGTCGATGCCGAGGCCCGCGCCACCGCCCGAAAGCGTCGTGATCATCCCCACCTTCACCGGCTCGGCTGAGGCCGATCCGCCCATCAGCCCCACAGCCACCGCCACGATCGTCATCGTCCGCATACGCCGTCTCTCCCCGTTGTCTCCCGGCCGGTCTCCGGCCGGCCCCATGCGTTCTGGTAAGCAAACAGGCCGGCCGGGGGAAGGCCGGATACGGCGTCGCGCCTCCCGCTTGCGCCGTTGCTCCGGCCGTGCGACCCTCTCCGCCTGCAACCGAAAGTGCCCGAAAGTCTGCCGTGCACGGGCGGCGACGGGCGTCAGAGGAAATGCGCGGATGAGCCGGTTCATGCCCTCCGAGGTTCACGCCCTGCCCGGCGCCGACGCGTCTCCAGCGGAGGTACGCAACCCGGGCACGCCGCTCGACCTCGACCTCGTGCGTGCCGTGCAGGCCAACACCTCGGCCATCGAGCGCCGCGCCGCCACGCTCCCTGGCCGCCGCTCCGTAAAGAAGGACTGGCAGGCTGCCTGGCTCCTCCGCGCCATAACGCTCATCGACCTCACCACGCTCTCGGGCGACGACACGCCCGGCCGCGTCCGCCGCCTCTGCGCCAAGGCCGCGAACCCGGTCCGTCAGGACATCCTCGACGCGCTCGGGATGCCGCCGATCCACACGGGCGCGGTCTGCGTCTACCACGAGATGGTCCCGGTCGCGGTCGAGGCCCTGCGCGGCACCGGCATCCCGGTCGCCGCCGTCTCCACCGGCTTTCCCGCCGGCCTCTCGCCGTTCCGCCTGCGCGTCGCCGAGATCGAGGAGAGCGTGAAGGCCGGCGCCGCCGAGATCGACATCGTCATCTCGCGCCGCCACGTCCTGACCGGCGACTGGCAGGCGCTCTACGACGAGATGCGGCAGTTCCGGCAGGCCTGCGGCGACGCCCACGTCAAGGCGATCCTCGCCACAGGCGAGCTCGGCACGCTCCGCAATGTCGCCCGTGCGTCCCACGTCTGCATGATGGCCGGCGCCGACTTCATCAAGACCTCGACCGGCAAGGAGAGCGTCAACGCGACCCTGCCGGTGACGCTCACGATGGTCCGCGCCATCCGCGCCTACCACGAGGCGACCGGCCACCGCGTCGGCTACAAGCCCGCGGGCGGCATCTCCAAGGCCAAGGATGCGCTCACCTACCTCGCCCTAATCAAGGACGAGCTCGGGGACCGCTGGCTTCGCCCCGACCTCTTTCGCTTCGGCGCCTCGTCCTTGCTGGGCGACATCGAGCGCCAACTCGAACACCACGTCACCGGCCGCTACTCCGCCGCCAACCGGCACCCGACGGGATAAGGGTCGTGATGGGCAAAAGAACTTTGGAGCTACCTGAATTGCGGATAAGGAGCATCAGGAAGGAGCGCCGCATCTCCCAAGAGAGCCTCGCGGCAATTGCGGGACTATCGCGGTCGCAACTCTCGGAGATCGAAACGTCTCGAACTCCTGTGAACACAGTGAGACTTCGATCAATTGCCCGCGCACTCGAAGTCGAGCCGGCTGACCTCTTCGCTTCATCGGAAGAAGGCGCCGACTTGTCGCGGCTTCGATGTCTGTTTCTCAGACTTGATCCATTACAGCGCACGACGGTTCTCGCGATGCTCGAGGGACTCGTCCAACAGGAGCGCGAGCCCTTCGAAGCTGGCGTGGACGGCACATTAGGGCAGCAGAAGCCATGAACATCAAAAACGACCGCGAAAGCGGGTCTCCATACGGTGTCCATCGGTCGGAGGCTCCGGTGGTATCGGGAGGAAGGCTCCGCGCATGAACGTCCGCGACATCTTCAAGACGATGGAGTACGGCCCCGCTCCCGAGAGCGCAGTCGAGGCCCAGGCCTGGTTGGAGAGCCACGGGCGTAGGTTCGGCTGCTTCATCGGCGGCGCGTTCACCGAGCCGGGCGAGACCTTCGCCAGCCGCAATCCGGCGACGGGGGAGGAGCTGGCGCAGGTCACACAGGCGACGCAGGGCGATGTCGACGTGGCGGTGAAGGCGGCGCGGAAGGCGCAGGGGGACTGGGCGAAGGACCACCACCGCCGGGCGCGGGTCCTCTACGCCCTCGCCCGCCTCGTCCAGAAGCAGTCCCGCCTCTTCGCCGTCCTCGAGACCCTCGACAACGGCAAGCCGATCCGCGAGAGCCGGGACATCGACATCCCCCTCGTCGCCCGCCATTTCTACTACCACGCCGGCATGGCCCAGCTGATGCCGACCGAGCTGCCCGACCGGCAGCCGCTCGGCGTCTGCGGCCAGATCGTGCCGTGGAACTTCCCGCTGCTGATGCTCGCCTGGAAGGTCGCCCCCGCCCTCGCCATGGGCAACACCGTGGTGCTGAAACCGGCTGAGTACACCTCCCTCACCGCCCTCCTCTTCGCCGACCTCAGCCGCGAGGCGGGCGTCCCCCCGGGCGTCCTCAACATCGTCACCGGCGACGGGCGGCCGGGCGAGATGATCGTCGCGGCGGAGGTCGACAAGATCGCCTTCACCGGCTCCACCTCCGTCGGCCGCCGCATCCGCGAGGCGACCGCCGGCCGCGGCATCCCGCTGACGCTCGAGCTCGGCGGCAAGTCCCCCTACATCGTCTTCGACGACGCCGACCTCGACAGCGCCATCGAGGGTCTCGTCGACGCCATCTGGTTCAACCAAGGCCAGGTCTGCTGCGCCGGCTCCCGCCTGCTCGTGCAGGAGAGCGTCGCCGAGACGTTCCACACCAAGCTCAAGCGCCGGATGGACACGCTCCGCGTCGGCGATCCGCTCGACAAGGCCATCGACGTCGGCGCGGTGGTCGACCCGGTTCAGCTGAAGGCGATCACCGAGATGGTCGAGGGCAGCGCCGGCGAGGTCCATCGCGCCAACGTCGAGATCCCCGAGGGCTGCTTCTACCCGCCGACCCTGATCACCGGCCTCGCCCCGTCCGACCGGCTGATGCAGGAGGAGATCTTCGGCCCGGTCCTCGTCTCCACCACCTTCCGAACGCCGGCCGAGGCGGTTCAGCTCGCGAACGACACCCGCTACGGGCTCGCCGCGACGCTCTGGACCGAGAACGTCAACCTCGCCCTCGACGTGGCGCCGAAGCTCGCGGCGGGCGTGGTCTGGGTCAACGCCACCAACCTGTTCGACGCCGCGGCGCCGTTCGGCGGCGTCCGCGAGAGCGGCTTCGGCCGCGAGGGAGGCTGGATCGGTCTCGACGCCTACACCAAACCCGCGGCCAGGGCGCCGAAGCCGCAGCGGATTGAGCCGTTCCCCGCCCCCAAGGGCGGCGATATCGGTCACGGCCCCCTCGACCGCACAGCCAAGCTCTACATCGGCGGCAAGCAGGCGCGGCCTGACGGCGGCTACTCCCGCGCGATCTGGTCACCCAAGGGCCGCCTCCTCGGCCACGCCAGCCTCGCCAACCGCAAGGACGTCCGCAACGCCGTCGAGGCCGCCCGCGGCGCCGCGTCCTGGTCCCGCACCACCGGCCACGCGCGAGCGCAGATCCTCTACTACCTCGCCGAAAATCTCTCCGCCCGCGCCGACGAATTCGCCGCCCGCCTGCGCGACATGACCGGGACCAAGGGCGAGACGGAGGTCGCGGCCAGCATCGACCGTCTGTTCACCGCCGCCGCCTGGGCCGACAAGCTCGACGGACGCGCCGCCGGAGTGCCTGTGCGCGGCGTCGCGCTCGCCATGCACGCGCCGGTGGGCGTCATCGGCGCGCTCTGCCCCTCATCGACGCCGCTGCTCGGTCTCGTCGCGGTACTCGCTCCCGCGCTGGCGATGGGCAACTGCGTCGTCGCCGTGGCGTCCGAGCCGTTCCCGCTGGCGGCGACGGACTTCTACCTGGTGCTGGAGACGTCCGACGTTCCGGCGGGCGTGGCCAACATCCTGACCGGGAGTCACTCCGAGCTTGCGCCGACGCTCGCGGGCCACCTCGACGTCGACGCGGTCTGGTCATTCGGCGACGCCGAGGCAAACGTGGTCGAGCGCAAGGCGGCCGGCAACCTCAAGCGCACCTGGCTCGCCGCCGAACCCGACGTACCCGCGCGGGAAGCCTTGGGCCACGCGACGGAGGTGCGGACGATCTGGATCCCGTACGGCGAAGGCTGAGCCGCCTGATATTCACCGTGCGATCGACATCCCCGCTGCATCACGGGGTTGTGCGGCGGAAAATTGCCGGCTTTACTTGCCGCAAGGGCCGAAGGGGGATGCGGCGATGCGGAATATGATCCTGGGCGGGACGGTTGCGGCCGTCCTTTCGGTATTCGGCGTGCCGGAGGCGATCGCACAGGGGGATCCGCCGGCGGCAGCCGAGGACTCGGTCGAGGCGCTGTCAGAGCGCGCTGCGTCCTTCCGCAGGATCATCGCGGCGCTCGAAAGCGACATCGCCGCGGCAGAGGCGCAGCACACCGACGCACAGGAGCGGCTGGAGGCCACCCGCGCCGCGTTGGCCGAGGCCGAGGCGCGCATCGCGGACCTGAGTGCCGAGGAAGAGGCCGCGGCGACTCGGCTGAGCGAGATCGAGGAGCGGCAATCCGAGCTGGCGGAGGACGAAGCGCGGCGTGCGGAGCTGCAGGCCGAGCTTGACGGGCTGCAGGAGCAGATCGCCGCCGCGCGCCAGACGCTGGGCACGCTGGAGGCGGAAGCCGAAGCGGCGCGCGCCGCGTCGGAACAGGCGGCCGCCGGACAGTCCGAGGCCGAGGCGGCGCTGTCGGAGATGCAGGAGCGGCAGGCCGCGGCCGATGCCCTCGCAGAGGAACTAGCGCGGCTCGAAGCCGCCATCGAGGAGCGGCAGACGACGCTGCAGTCGCTCGAGACGGACGCGTCGGCCGGCCAGTCGGCGGCACAGGAGGATCTTGCGGCCCTGCAGGAGCGGCTCGCCGCCGAGCAGCAGGCGCTGACCGAGGCCGAAGCCCGGCGGCAGGAGGCCGAGCGCGAGGCGGCGGAGGCCGAGGCTGCGCTCCAGGAGATGCGGCAGCAGGCCGAGGAGGTCGGCGCGGGAACGGAGAGCGCTCAGGCGGCTGCGGATGCCGCTGCGGCAGCCGAGGATCGCCGACGCGCCGCCGCCACCGGAGCGGCGCAGGCGGAGGAGGCGCGCCGCGCGTCGGAGGCCGCGGCCGCCGAGGCCGAGGAGCGGCTGGCGGCCCTGCGCGAACAGGTAACGGCCGCGGAAGCCGACCTCTCCGACGCGGAGTCGCGCCGGGACGCTGCGGCGGCGGGCGCGAGCGAGGCAGAGGACGCCTTGACGCGCTTGCGCGATGAGACGGCCGAAGTGGAAGCCGCTGCGGCGGAAGCCGAAAGCCGGCGCACCGCGGCCGAAGGGGAGCTGGAAGCGCTGGGCGTCACGCTGGCCGAGCGGCAGACGCAGGTCGGCGAGGCAGAGGAGCAGCTTGCCGCCCTCCGCGAGGAGGCGGAAGGCTTGGCGTCCGAGGTCGAGCAGAGGCAGGTGACGCTGACTTCGCTCGGCGAGGAACGCGACCGCCTGCGGGAGGAGGCCGCCACGGCCGCCGCCGAGCGTGACCGGGTCACGGACGAGTTGCAGGCAGCGCAGGACCGGCTGGAACAGACAGCCGCCGCACTCTCGGAGCGCGAGACGGCGCTGCAGGACCTCGAGTCGCGACGGCAGGAGGCGGAGGAGCGCCTTGCCTCGCTGGAAGATGAGCTGTCGGCGCGCCAGTCGGCCGTCGAGGCGGCGTCGTCGGAGCAGGCTGCGCTGGAGGCGCGCGTGGCCGAACTTGAGTCCGCAGCGGCGGAGGCCGAGGCCGCCTTGACGACGGCGCAGGACGAGGCGCAGGCGGCGGAAGCGCGGCTGGCGGAGCTGACCGAGGCTGTCACCACGGCCCGCCAGCAGGGCGAGGCACTAACCGGCGAGACCGGTGACGCGCAGGGCCGCTTGAACGAGCTCCAGCAGCAACTGGCCGACGCGCAATCCGCGTTGGAGGAGGCGACGGCCGCGCGCGAGACGGCAGCGGCCGAGACGGCAGACCTTCAGGCGCAGCGCGAGCAGGCACAGAGCAGCCTGGCCGACGCACAGGCCGAGCTGGAAGAGACTTCGGCGCGCCGGCAGGAGCTGGCGCAAGAGGTCGCCGCCCTCGATGACGAGATGGCCGAGCGTCTAGACATCGTGCAGGCTGAAGATGAGCGGCGCAGGCGGGTCGAGAGCGAGCTCGACGCCGCGGAGGCCGAGCTTGAGGAACGGCGGCAGGCCGCCGCCACGCTCGCTGAGGAGGAGGCGCAGCGGCAGGAGGCGCTCGCCGCGCTCGATGAGGAGGCGGCTGCGCTGCGCGAGGAGATCGAGGCCGCCCGCGCGCAGGCGGCCGAACTGACCGCGCAGATGCAGGAGCTGGAGCAGGCGGCGCCCGAGCCAGAACCGGAGCCGAGCCCGGCCGCCGTCGCCGAGGCCGCACCGGCGGGCGAACCCAGATCGGCGCCCGACGTGAGCGCGGCGCTGAGGCGCGCACCCGGCCTCGGCATGGCGACTCCTGCGCAGCTCGACCGGCTCGACGGGATGCTCGTCGACGGCGCCTGCGCCACGGACGCGCTGGAGAGCGTGTTCGGCACGATCAACCGTCAGACGCTCGTGTCGCTGGTGCGCGACCTCGGCGGCTGCTGAAGACCAACCTGGACCGGAGACGCAGATGACCCCGCGCAGACACATTCTCAGCCGGATCGCCGCCGCAGTCGCGACGGTCACCGCGCTCGCACTGCCCGCCGAGGCGCAGGAGTTCGAGAAGAACATCATGACCGGCGGACCGAGCGGCACCTACATCCAGTTCGGACGCGACGTCAGCGCCGTCGCCGCCGAGTGCGGGCTGACACTGAACGTGGTCGAGAGCGCAGGGTCGCTCGAGAACTTCCTCGCCGTCCGCAAGCGTCGGTTCACCCAGTTCGGCATCGTCCAGAGCGACGTTCTGGAATATCTCCAGACCTACGCCTCCGATGACCCGGACATCGCGCGGGCCATCGCCGGGGTACGCATCATGTACCCGCTCTACAACGAGGAGGTGCATGTCCTTGCCACCCGCGAGGTCGAGGGACTGCAGGACCTCAGCGGCCGCCGCGTTGCGGTGGGAGTCGAGGACAGCGGCACGTTCCTGACCGCCTCGCTTATCCTGGATCTCGTCGGCGCAGAGCCGGCGGAGCGAGTGACGATCGGCCCCGATGCCTCGCTCGAGGCGCTGCTGGCGGGCGAGATCGACGCGTTCTTCTACGTGGCCGGCGCGCCGACAGCGCTGTTCCAGAACCCCCAGATCGACGGCGAGCGGTTCCACCTGCTGCCGATCTCGGACCCGACGCTGCAGGCCGTCTACGTTCCGGCGACGATCCCAGCCGGCGCCTACCCCTTCCAGGACGAGGCGATCGACATCGTCGCCGTCAAGGCGGTCCTGATGACTTACGAGTACAATCCGCGCCGCAACCCCTACCACCGGGCGAGCTGCGAGGCGGTGGCGGACATCTCCCACCTGATCCTGACCCGTTTCGACCGCCTGCGCGGGAACGGCCATCCGAAGTGGCAGCAGGTCGATCTCAACGACCTGCCGCCGGGGTGGGAAGTCGGCGACTGCGTCAACGACGGGCTTGCGACCGATTACGTACTTCAGTGCGGTGACGAGCCGACCCGCGCCCCGAGCATCGAGAGCCAGGCCAACGACGCCTATCGCACGCAGATCTGCGCCACGATCGGATGTTGACTTTCAGGGGCGG
Organism: Roseitranquillus sediminis; assembly: GCF_016918935.1. Lineage (GTDB taxonomy): Bacteria > Pseudomonadota > Alphaproteobacteria > Rhodobacterales > Rhodobacteraceae > Roseitranquillus > Roseitranquillus sediminis. The sequence goes on along the minus strand of NZ_JAFFOB010000015.1, from coordinate 424,084 downwards.
AGCGGCTGCCAGTCGGTCGCCCGCTCCTCCCCATTGGGCCCGCGCGCGATGACGCGCCATGACGACGCGCCCGCTGGCGGCGCGAGGCGCAGCGCCGAGAGCGTCGTCTCCTCGGCGTAAATCGCAGCGCTGCCCTCGCCCGCGAATTCGACCAGATAGGCCGAGGGATCCGCGCCGCGTCCGCTGGTCCAGACCAGTTCGAGGTATCCGTTCTCGGTTAAGGTCGACGCCAGCGGACGCGGGGCCGTGATGCGGCCAGGCTGCGGCTCGGGCAGAGCCGCGAGCAGTGGCTCGCCCAGAGCGCCGGCTTCGTCGTACCAGCCCCGCGCCAGGGCGAAGTCCATCGCCACGCCGTCGCCCGTCTCGTACATTTGCCCGAGATAATAGGCTGCACGTTCATGTCCCAGCAGGGCGGACCGGGCGTACCGGATCGCGCCCTCGACAGGGCTTTCGAGCGAGATGTTCAGCGCGTCGATGAAGCGCGACGAGGCCAGACTGGCGATGTCGCGCGGGCTGAGCGGCGCGGGCGCGACGGCGGGGATGACCGGATCTTCCACAGCGGCAGGCAGCGCATCGCCGGCGGGCCGCGACGGCGCGCGTGACACCTCGACCGGCAGGTCACGTTCCCCTCCGACGCGAGAGACCTCGCGGAGAAGGGGGGTGAGGATCAGGCCAGCGCAGGCGGCCACGAGTGCGCCGGTGAGGGCGCCGTCGACAAGCCCCGCCAACCGGCGTGCTCCGCGCTCCTGCGGCTCGACCGGTGCGTCTGCGCGTGGAGTCGCCGCGACAGGATCGTGCGGCTCGTCGTGCGCCGCTGGCGCGGGCGTCTCCTGCACCGGATCGGCGTCTGGCGGCGCGGACCGCTCGACCGGAGATGGCGCCGCAAGCGTTGTCGGCACGGGGCGCAGCGAAAGCGGACGCTCCGAACGTCTGGCGGCGCCACGAGGGCCGCCGAAGGGCACCACGACCTGCGGCGCCGTCGCCCTCGAGGCGCCTGCTCGTGCGACCGTCATCTCACCCGTATCGAGCGCCTCCACCGCCTCGGGCTGCCAGAGCGCCGCGACCATCCCCTGCTCGCGCGCCTCATCGATGACGCTGCGGGCGAAGGCTGTGTCGATCTTCTCGAGCCCCTCGCCGAAAGCCGCGACGAGGCAGAGATTGGCGATGGAGTTGACGATCCGGGGCACGCCCAACGCGGCCGCGTGGATGGACGCGATGGCGCCCCTCTCGAACAGGTCGGCGGAGCCTCCGGCAACCTCCAACCGGTGCCGGACGTACGCTTCGGTCTCCTCCGCCATCATCGGGCCGAGGTGATAGGTCGCCCCGACCCGCTGCGCGAACTGCCGATGCCCCCATTGCTGGAGCCGGCGGCGCAGCAGCGGCTGGCCGACCATCACCAGGCTCAGCAGCATGTCCTTGCCGACGTTGATGTTGCTCAGAAGACGCAAGCCCTCCAACCCGTCATCCGAGAGATTCTGCGCCTCGTCCACGACAAGGGCGGTCGCGCGGCCGGCGGCATATTCGTCGATCACGAAGTCCTGGATCGCCCGGACCTGGCGCGGCTTGGAGCTGGGCGCGGACTCCTCGCCGAACGCCATCAGGATCCAGCGATAGAGGTCGCCCTGCTCGCCGATGACGTTCGACAGCAGCCCGATCGTCAGGTCGTCGGGCGCCGTGTCGAGAAGGTGGCGGATCAGGGTTGTCTTGCCGGCGCCGACGTCGCCGGTGACCACCGTGATCGGCGAGCGGCGGCGAATGCCCGCCTCAAGAAGGCCCGCGGCAGCGCGATGCCGACTGGTCCAGAACAGAAACTCCGGGTCTGGAGTCAGCGAAAAAGGCCGGCGCGAAAAGCCGAAGAACTCGTCGTACATCCTGCGATACAGCGCACGGTTGTGGGCGAATCGCAACGGCAGTTTCACGTCGCGCGGACCTTTGCGACGAAGTTTCGGGTTGCATCTCCGGGAGACTTGTCGCGAAGCATCTCCGGCCGGGAAAGCGCAGGATCGGAGGGCAAGACATGCGGATAGCGGTACTGGGCGGCGATGGGTTCGTCGGATGGCCAACCTGCCTTCACCTGTCGGATCTCGACCACGATATCCACATCGTCGACAACCTCAGCCGGCGCTGGATCGACACGGAGCTCGGCGTGCAGTCGCTCACGCCGATGGACTCGATTCAGGAACGCTGCCGCATCTGGCGCGAGGTGACGGGGCGGCGCCTGAACTTCCACCTCATCGACCTCGCCAAGGAGTACGAGCGCCTGAAGGGCTGGCTGGCAGAGCACCGGCCCGACGCGATCATCCATTTCGCCGAGCAGCGCGCGGCGCCCTATTCGATGAAGACCGACCGGCACAAGGTCTACACGGTCAACAACAACGTCAGCGCGACGCACAACCTGCTGGCGGCAATGGTCGAGACCGGCGTCGACGCACACCTCGTCCACCTCGGGACGATGGGCGTCTACGGCTACGGCACCGTCGGCGCGGCAATTCCAGAAGGTTACCTGCCGGTCAAGGTCGACACCACCGACGGCGAGGCGGAACAGGAGATCCTCTATCCGACGCGCCCCGGCTCGGTCTACCACATGACCAAGAGCCTCGATCAGATCCTGTTCCAGTTCTACGCCCAGAACGACGGCCTCCGCATCACAGACCTGCACCAGGGCATCGTCTGGGGAACTCATACCGAGCAGACCCGGCGGCACGAGCAGCTGATCAACCGCTTCGACTATGACGGCGACTACGGCACCGTCCTGAACCGCTTCCTGATCCAGGCCGCGATCGGCTATCCGCTGACCGTCCACGGCACGGGCGGGCAGACCCGCGCCTTCATCCACATCCAGGACAGCGTTCGCTGCATCGAGCTGGCGCTGGCCGATGCGCCTCATGCGGGCGAGCGGGTGAAGATCTTCAACCAGATGACCGAGACGCACCGCGTCCGCGATCTGGCCGAGCTGGTGGCGCGGAAGACGGGGGCCCGCGTGGCCTACTTGCCGAACCCGCGCAAGGAGGCCGAGGAGAACGACCTCGTCGTGAAGAACGACCAGTTCCTCGCGCTGGGGCTCGATCCGACGACGCTGGCCGAGGGGCTCCTCGACGAGATCGTCGAGGTTGCCCGCCGCTATGCTCACCGGATCGATCGCAGCCGCGTCCCCGCCGTCTCGGCCTGGACCCGCGACCTCGCTTCGCGCGTCGAGCGTGACCCGGAGGGAACGCGGCTCCGCTCGGTCTCGGGCGGCACCGCTTGACGGACCTCGCCGCGGATCGGCCTGCGGCGGGTCGCTACGCCTACGTCACCCTCGTCACCAACACGGACTATGCGCTGGGCGCGCGCGCACTCCTGCGCTCGCTGCGCCTGACAGGCACGGAGGCCGATCTCGTAGTGCTGCACACCGGTGGCGTGACGGCCGAAGCGCTGGCGCCGCTTTCCGCACTCGGCGTGCGGCTGGTGCGGACGGAGCTGCTGCCGGTCTCGCCCGCCTTCGCCGAGGCGCACGCCCGCAGCCGCCTGCACACGGCGGCACCGTTCACCAAGGGCGGCAAGCCCCCGTTCCACACGCCGCTCGACAATTTCGCCAAGCTCAGGCTCTGGCAGCTCGACTACGCACGCGTCGTCTTCATCGACGCCGACGCGCTGGTCCTGAGAAACGTCGACCGGCTGTTCGGCTACCCCGAGTTCTGCGCCGCGCCGAACGTCTACGAGAGCCTCGGCGACTTCCACCGGATGAACTCCGGCGTCTTCACAGCCCGTCCGTCGCAGGCCACTTTCGCCGCGATGCTGGCCTCCCTCGACACGCCCGGCGCGTTCTGGCGGCGCACCGACCAGACCTTCCTGCAGCACTTTTTCCCCGACTGGCACGGGCTGCCGGTCTTCGACAACATGCTGCAATACGTCTGGTTCAACCTGCCTGAGCTCTGGGACTGGCGCGCCATCCGCATCCTCCACTTCCAGTACGAGAAACCGTGGCAGCAGCACGACAAGGCCGAGGCGCTGGCACCCCTCATCGACCTATGGCGCGCCTATGCGGGCGACGGCACGGTGCCGGACGTCGCGCAGCTGCCCGTCCCATGAAGCTCGCCGTCACCGGCGGAACCGGCCTCGTCGGGCGCTTCCTTGTCGAGGGTGCCCTGGCGGACGGCCATTCGGTGACGGTCATGTCGCGCCGCGCGCCCGCGCCGGGCTTCTTCTCCAGCCCTGTCGCCCACCGCCGCTTCGCACTGGGCGAGGCGCCGGACCTGACAGGCGCCGAAGCAGTCATTCACGCGGCGTTCGACCACGTGCCGGGGCGCTATCGCGGCGGCGAGGGAGAAGATCCGGACGGCTTTCGACACCGCAACCTCGCCGGCTCGCGCGCCGTCTTCGAGGCGGCTCGTGCTGCGAAGGCGGGCCGCTTCATCTTCCTCTCGTCCCGAGCCGTCTATGGCAGCCACGCACCAGGCATTCGCCTGACGGAGGAGACGCTGCCACGGCCGGACACTCTCTATGGGAAGGTCAAGCTGGAGGCGGAGCAGGCGCTTGTCGCGCTGCTCGGATCTGGAATCGCCACCGTCAGCCTGCGCTGCACCGGCGTCTACGGTCCGCCGGGACCCGGCCAACGGCACAAGTGGCACGAGCTCTTCGACGACTTCCGCTCGGCTCGTGCCATCGAGCCGCGTGTGGGGACGGAGGTGCATGGCACCGACCTCTGGCGCGCGATCCGGCTCCTGCTGACCGAACCGTCGCCGCCTCAGGTCGCCAACGTCTCGGACATCCTGCTGGATCGGCGCGACCTGCTCCGGATGGCGGCCTCTGTCGCGGGCTGGCAAGGGCAGCTCCCCAAGCATGCCGACGCAGACGCGGTCAACGCAATGGACACCACCCGGTTAGGCGCCCTCGGCTGGACGCCTGGCGGAATACCGCTCCTGAAGGCGACCCTCCCCGCCCTGATCCGCGACTAGCGACCCCGCATCCGATTCCATCGAATCCGGGCCCGCTCCGCGATCGGATCGAGGACCGCGATCTTGGTCAGCCTCAGCAGGACGGCGACCAGCAGCACGAGGACCAGCAGGGCGACCACCGCGATCACCGCCCGCCACGGGAAGATCGAGACCTCCGGACCCTCGACCGGCTCGACATGCACCGCATTCGGAAAGATCGAGAACCACTCGCTGCGCCAGCCATAGTGGCGCACCGCCACCCACTGCGGCGCCTCACGATTCGAGACGAGGTCCTGCGCCCGCGCCTGCAGATTTGCGGAGTCGAACTTGAAGTAGGGTGGCCAGCCCCAGCCGGTATCCTCGTTGCGATAGACCATCGGCTCGCCGTCCGGGCGGATCGTCTCGATGAAGCGCACGTCACGACTGTCGAGCGTGGCGCCGCCCGAGTCCGCGCGCGACCAGAAGAGGGCGTTCTGCCCCAGGTCGACCCGCCGCACCTCGGTGTTGACGATGCGGACGACGTCGTTTTGCGGCAGCGTGTAGTGCGCCGCTGCGAGCACGAGGAGGGCGATGATGACCCAGAAGACGGCGTTGAGGTATCTCATGCACCGCAGATTAGCCCGAAGCGCCACGGTGGGCGAGGCTTGATCTTTCGCTCCCGCCCGCCTCATCCTCTCCGCATGATCCGGCGCCGCATCTCCCTCCGACACCGCCTCCAAGGATGAGGCCGGGTTCGCGCAACCTGCTGACCGACGTAGAAGGCCTGCTCGTCGGCAACGCCACCGACCCGGACCTCTGCACGGGGGTCACGGTGGTGACGTCCGAGCAGCCCTTCGCCGCGGCTGTCCACGTCATGGGCGGTGCGCCCGGAACGCGGGAGACCGATCTGCTCGACCCCTCGGCGCTCGTGGACCAGGTGGATGCCCTGGTTCTCTCCGGCGGCTCCGCCTTCGGCCTTGCGGCGGCGCAGGGCACGATGGAGGCGCTGGCGCGGCGCGGACGCGGCTTTGCCGCCGGCGGGCACCGGGTGCCGATCGTGCCCGCGGCGATCCTCTTTGACCTTGGCCAGGGCACACCCTGGACCGCGAACCCCTATCCCGCCTTGGGGGCCGTCGCGCTCGAAGGTGCGGGCCCCGACTTCGCGCTCGGCAGCGTGGGCGCCGGCACCGGCGGGACCGTCGCCGGCCTGCGCGGCGGGCTCGGCTCCGCCTCGGCGCGGCTGTCTTGCGGCGCGACCGTGGGGGCGCTCGTTGCCGTGAATGCCGTGGGTGCGGTGACCATGGGCGACGGCCCGCATTTCTGGGCGGCGCCGTGGGAGCTTGAGGACGAGTTCGGCGGCTTCGGCACGGCCCCCAGCCCTGCGCCGGAACCGCCGCTGACCAAGCTCACCCCCGGCACCGCGACGACCATCGCTGTGGTCGCGACCGACGTGGCCCTTTCCAAGGCCGAGGCGCGCCGCATGGCGGTCGCGGCGCATGACGGTCTGGCCCGCGCAATCGTCCCCAGCCACACGCCCTTCGACGGCGACCTTGTGTTTGCCGCCTCGACCGGCGCGCGCCCGTTGGAGGGGCCGCTGCAGGCGATGATTCTCGGCCACGCCGCCGCCACCTGCCTCGCCCGCGCCGTCGCCCGTGGGGTCTGGCGCGCCAGTGGCGGCGCGTCCGCGCCGTCCTGGCAGGAGCGCTTCGGAATCAGCCGAGAAGGCACCGGGTAAGTTCGCCATCCGCCTCCGCCAGCGAGGCGATCACGTCGAAATGGTGCCGCCCCGGCTCCACCACCAGCGGCGCCTGCCACGCCTCGGCGAGCAGCCGCGCCTGGTCGAGGAACGCCGGACGCTCTGCCGCACCGACCCAGACCGTCACCGGCACGTCCCGCGCCTTCGGCTGCAGGGCAGGACTCTCCGCCGCCGCCTCGCGCGGATCGAGCCGCAGGTCAATGTTCATGCTCGTCGCGATCAGCGGCCGCAGGTCGGCCAGCGGCGAGATGGGCAGGCACATCTCCAGCCGGCGCGCCGCCGCAAGCGGCACGTCGTCGCAAAGCAGGCGCGCCACGAGGTGCCCGCCCGCGGAATGGCCGGTCAGCCGTACCGGCCCCGCCACCTCTGCCGCCGCCGCGTCGACCGCGCGCGCGATCTGCCGCGTGATTTCGGAGATTCGTGCCTGTGGTGCGAGCGTGTAGGACGGGACCGCCACCGCCCACCCGCGCTCCACCGGCCCCGCCGCCAGGTGGGACCACCTCTCGCGCCCGAAGGCGCGCCAGTAGCCGCCGTGCACGAAGACCACCAGTCCCGCCGGCCTATGCTGGGGCAGGAAGAGGTCCAGCCGCTCTGGTTCGCCATCGCCGTAGGGCAGACCGAGCCGTGCGCGCGAACGGCTCCGATATGCTTCCGCGGCGGCGCTCCAGGCGGGCGGATACGTCTCCGCTCCCGGGATGTACGTGGCGTTGGCGTAGGCGTCGTCGTTCTGCAAGGGGGCCCTCCGGTCGCCGCGCACGCTAGCGCCGCCGTTTGCCGCCGCCAATGCCGCCGATGCGTTTCCCTTGTCCGCCCCGAAGCCCTATGCTCGCCGCCGACGAGCACCACGCCCGAGGAGACACCATGCTTGACCAGCAGACCGACCTGACCTCGCTGCTGAAGGACCCCGCCCTGCTGGCCACCCGCGCCTATGTCGCCGGAGAGTGGCAGGACGCCGAAGGTGGCCGCACCTTCGCCGTCAGCAACCCCGCCCGCGGCGACGAGATCGCGCAGGTCGCCGACCTCTCGCGCGCCGAGCTCTCACGGGCGATCGACGCCGCCTACGACGCGCAGAAGGACTGGGCCCGGCGCACCGCGAAGGAGCGCGCGCAGATCCTTCGCCGCTGGTACGACCTGATGGTCGAGAACGCCGACGATCTCGCCACCATACTCACCGCCGAGCAGGGCAAGCCGCGCGCCGAGGCACGCGGCGAGGTGCTTTACGGCGCAAGCTTCGTCGAGTGGTTTGCCGAGGAAGCCAAGCGCGTCTACGGCGAAATCGTGCCCGGCCACGCGCCCGACAAGCGTATCCACGTCCTGCGCCAGCCGATCGGCGTGGCCGCCGCCATCACGCCGTGGAATTTCCCGAATGCGATGATCGCCCGCAAGGCAGGGCCGGCGCTGGCCGCAGGCTGCGCCTTTGTCGTCCGCCCGCCATCGCTGACGCCGCTCTCGGCCCTCGCGCTCGGCGTGCTGGCCGATCGGGCCGGCATCCCTAAGGGCGTGCTGTCGATCCTGCCCAGCACCTCGTCCTCCGAAGCCGGCAAGGAGTTCTGCGAGAACCCGAAGGTTCGCAAGCTCTCCTTCACCGGCTCGACCGAGGTCGGCCGCATCCTGCTGAAACAGGCCGCCGACCAGGTGATGAAGTGCTCCATGGAGCTCGGCGGCAATGCGCCCTTCATCGTCTTCGACGACGCCGATCTCGACGCGGCGGTCGAGGGCGCGATCGTCTGCAAGTTCCGCAACAACGGCCAGACCTGCGTCTGCGCCAATCGCATCTACGTGCAGGCCGGCATCTACGACGCCTTTGCCAATAAGCTCGCGGAGCGCCTCGGCAAGATGAAGGTGGGCGATGGCCTGGAGGACGGCACCGATCTGGGCCCCCTCATCGACGAGGATGCGGTCGCCAAGGTGATGTCCCATATCGAGGACGCGCAGGAAAAGGGCGGCACGGTGCTGACCGGCGGCGGCAGGCACGAATTGGGTGGCCTCTTCTTCCAGCCCACCGTCGTCACCGGCGCGACGCAGGAGATGGCCTTCTCCACCGACGAGACGTTCGGTCCCCTCGCCCCCCTCTACCGCTTCGAGACGGAGGAGGAGGCGATCCGCCTCGCCAACGACACCATCTTCGGCCTCGCCAGCTACTTCTACGCGCGCGACATCTCCCGCGTGACGCGGGTGCAGGAGGCACTCGAATACGGCATCGTCGGCGTCAACACCGGGCTCATCTCGACAGAGGTAGCCCCTTTCGGCGGCGTCAAGCAGTCCGGTCTTGGCCGAGAAGGCTCGCGCCACGGCATCGACGACTACACCGAGATGAAGTACGTCTGCCTCTCCGTCTGAGCCCCACGGGGGCGGCGGCCTTCGGGGCATCGAACCCCTCGGCCGCCCGGCGCCTGCCGGCGCCGCAGCGCTCCAACCCGATGCTCCGCCGAATGGCGGAGCCGCTGAAGGTCCAACGCGCCGGCCGCAGGCCGGTGCGTTTCCGCCGGGTCGCGCAAGCGAAAGGGCGCGCGGTTACCCGCACGCCCCCGGCGTTCGCCAATGCTGCCGGATCAGGCGGCCTGCTCGGTCTCCGTCACCTGCGCGTCCACCGCCTTCGACTCGACGGTGTCGCCGCGCGCGATCTCGATGCGGCGCGGCTTCAGCGCCTCGGGAACCTCGCGCTTGAGGTCGATGTGCAGCATGCCGTTGACATGGCTGGCGCCAGTCACCCGCACATGCTCGGCCAGCGCGAAGCGGCGCTCGAAAGCGCGAGTCGCGATGCCGCGGTGCAGGTAGTTCCGGCCGGACTCCTCGTCGGCCTTCCTGGCCGTGACGATGAGCGCGTTGTCCCTGACTTCGACCGCGAGTTCGTCCTCGGTGAAGCCGGCGACGGCAATCGAGACACGCCAGCCGTCTTCGGCGGTCTTCTCGATATTGTAGGGCGGGTAAGTCTGCGCGCCGACATTGTCGGTCATAACCCGGTCCATCAGGTCGGCGATCTGGTCGAAGCCGACGGTGGCGCGATAGAGCGGGGCAAGGTCGAATGTTCGCATGACTGGTCATCCTCTTCGAGCGATAACGTGGCCGGCCCTTCCACAAGGAACGGGCCGTCGGGTCTTGCCGAAGCCATTGAGGCCTCCGGCACCGTGAATCTGGGAACAGCTGGCCAGCCGTTCAAGAGGTCAACGCGGCACGAGCAGGGCCCTGAGCACGCCCAGCCCCGGCGCCGCGCGTGGCGCGAGCGCGATCTCCGTCCGCAGCATCCGGCCCGAGGCGGAGACGACCGCGACCAGGCTCAGCCTGCCGTCGACCTCCACGAGTACCGGAGAGCCCGACTCTCCCATGCGCACGTCGCACGCCAGCGACAGCGACGCCTCTGTGCCCAGGACCAGGGGACAGCGGCGCTCGCGCGCCCGCGCGGGCGCGCCACCGCGATAGGACGCGACGATCGGCGCCTCGTCGCCCAGCACCTCGCCCACCGGCACCGGTCGTGCTGCGCCTTCGGGCACCGGTGCCGCAAGCCGCGCCAGCGCGAGATCGTAGCGCAGCCGCGCTTCGCTGGCACCGCTCTGCGCCAGGTAGAAGGGATGAACGGCCAGGTCCTGCACCACCTCACGGTGCGCCGGATAGCCGGGATAGCTGCCTGTCCGGAAGCCGACCGGGACGTCGGCCGTGCGGTCGAGCGCCTGCAGCACGCAATGGGCCGCTGTCAGCACCAGATCCGCCTCGATCAGGGTGGCGGTGCAGGCGCTGCGGTCCGACAGGCTCAGCACCCCCACCGCCGCCATCGCCGGAGGCTCGGCCCGCGCCGCGGCCGCGCCGAAGAGAGCGACAAGGCCGAGCGCGAAGAGGCGCGCCATCAGGCGCGGGCGGCGAGGCCTGCCGGCCGCGGTCCGCCGGTGGCCCAGTCGAGCAACTCCACGGTGTGCACCACCGGCACGTCGGTTCCGGAGCCGATCTGCATCATGCAGCCGATGTTGCCGGCCGCGATGACCTCCGGCGACTTCGCCTCCAGCGTCTCCACCTTGCGCTTCTTCAGCTCGGCCGAGATCTCGGGCTGCATCAGGTTGTAGGTTCCCGCCGACCCGCAGCAGAGGTGCGGGTCCGCCGGCTCGACCACGCTGAAGCCTACCTTCTTCAGCAGGTCCTTCGGCGCCGAGCGGACCTTCTGCCCGTGCTGCAGCGAGCAGGCGGAATGGTAGGCGACGCGCATGCCCGTCCCCTCCCACGGTTCGTCCTGCCCCCGGTCCTCGGGCCGCGCGTTCGTCCCGGCGATGCCGCGGCGCGCGGCGTTCGGGTCGACCGGCGGCGTGTCGCGCATGAGGTCCGCGAGCAGCTCGCTGACATCGACCGTCAGGCGGGAAACCTCCGCCGCGTCCGCCGCCAGCGGATCGTCGCGGAACATGTGCCCGTAATCCTTGACCGTGGTGCCGCAGCCCGACGTGTTGATCACGATCGCGTCCAGCCCGTCCCCGCGCGCCTCGGCCATCCAGGCGCGGATGTTGCGCGCGGCGAAGGCGTGGCTCTCCGCCTCCTGCCCCATGTGGTGCACCAGCGCGCCGCAGCACCCCATGCCGCGCGCGATCACCACGTCGCAGCCCTGGCGCCTGAGCAGGCGGATCGTCGCGGCGTTGATGTCGGGGTCGAGCGCGCGCTGCGCACAGCCGGTCATCAGCGCGACCCGCCTGCGTCGCTCACCCTCGGCCGGCAGGACCTGCGGCACCTCGCGCTCCATCGGCGGGATGCGGTCCGGCGCCATCGCCAGCATCGCGCGCAACCGCTTGTCGGGCATGAGTCCGGCGAAGGGCCGCCCTAGCCGCGCCGCCCAGAGCGCCGCGCGAAACCGACGCGGGTAGGGCAGCACGCGCGCCAGCACCCAGCGCAGCGCCCGGTCCATCGGCGGCCGGCGGTAGGTGCGCTCGATATGCGCGCGGGCATGATCGACGAGGTGCATGTAGTGCACGCCAGAGGGACACGTCGTCATGCAGGCGAGGCAACTCAGGCACCGGTCGATGTGCGTGACGGTCTTCTCGTCCGCCGGCCGGTCGTTCTCCAGCATGTCCTTGATCAGGTAGATGCGCCCGCGCGGGCTGTCGAGCTCGTCGCCCAGCACCTGGTAGGTCGGGCAGGTCGCCGTGCAGAAGCCGCAATGGACGCAGGCTCTCAGGATCTCGTTCGACCGCGCCGTGGCAGGGTCGCGCAACTGTTCGGGCGTGAAGTTCGTCTGCATCAGGTCGGCTCGTCGCGTGTGAGAAATGACAGGAGCGTCGCCTCGAACGCTTCGGGCGCATCTTCGTGGACCATGTGCGAGGCGCCAGGCAGCTCGACATGCCCGCCCCGCGGCAGCTCGCGCGCCAGCCGCTGCGCCAGCCGGCGAAACACGTCCGGGCTGTCGCGGCCCGACACGACCAGAGCCGGGCAGCGCACCGCCGCCACGTCGGCTCCCGTCAGGCGCGGCATGTGCGCGTCGATCAATTCGGACTCCATGAAGTTCTCCTCGACCTGACGTGCCCGCTCGGGAGTGAGCGCCTCGAACGCACTCGGTCCCAGCACGCCACCTCCGAAGGCGCGAATCGCGGCCGGCCGATCACCACGCTTGGCCGCGCGCCGCGCGGGCAGCAGCGAATTGACCGCCAGCCGGATCATGGCGGCCGCGAGCCGCGGGTCGGCGGCAATCAGGCGCACGATCTCCGCAGCGCGCGGCGGATCGCTCACCACGAGGGTGAAGATCGCCGGCTCGACCAGCACCAGCCGCCGCACCCGGTCGCTGCGCCGGCCCGCCGCGAGCAGCGCGAGCACGCCGCCCGAGCTGTGGGCGACGAGGTCGAGCGGCCCGTCGATCTGATCCACCACCGCCAACAGGTCGTCGACCTGCCGACCGTAATCGTACCGCTCGCCCGGCTGGAGCGGCGGATTGGGCCGGTGATGGCGACGACTGTAGGTAACCGCCCGGCACCTCGCCGCCACCGCCGCGAAGGCGCTGTCCCAGCTCCGGTCGTCGCTGCCCGAGCCGTGCACGAAAAGGACCGTCTGCCCTGATCCCGCCTCGCGAGCGAAGAGCGTCGCACCCTGCACCGCGAAAGTCGGGCTGCGGTCGGCCTGCGCCGCCGCCGTCACATCAGCCCTGGGTTCAGGATGCCGCGCGGGTCGAAGCGCGCGCGCAGCCCACGGGACAGCGCCGCCACGGCTGCCGCCTCGGGCTGAAAGACACCGAACCGCTGCCGCGTCTCCTGCGACGCGCGCACCAGCGTCGCGTGCCCCCCCACCCCGTGGAGCGCGGCGCGCAGGTCGACGCCGGGCGCGACCCCGGCCCAGACAAGACCGCCGCCCCAGTCTAGGAGCAGGCGCGCATCCGGCAGCCGGCGCGCCACCTCGACGCCATCCGAAGGCTTCACGCTGATCCGCCACACGTCCTCGCCGTCACCCGCGAGCTTGCGCGCGTCCCGCACGGCGCGCCAGCGGTCGGCGACCGCCTCCGCGTCGCGCTCCACCCGGACATTGCCAGACGGCGCCAGCAGTTCCACCAGCCGGTCCGCGCGGTAGGCGACAGAGTCCTCGAAGCCTTCGATGCGAAGCAGCGTCGCGTCGTCAGGGTCGTGCGCCGCGCCCGACACCTCGAACGGCGATGTCAGCGCCGCCGCCATCACCCGCACCGCCTCCGCCGTCTCCAGCCCCTCGAGCGTCAGGGTGGCGGCGGCCGCTGGCGCCGGCAGCACCTTGAACGAAACCTCGGTCAGGATGCCAAGCGTGCCCCACGAGCCCGCCATCAGCTTCACCAGATCGTAGCCGGTGACGTTCTTCATCACCCTGCCGCCATTGCTGACGACCGCTCCGGTGCCGTCCACGAAACGGACGCCCAGCAGGAAGTCCCGCGCCGCACCGACCTGCACCCGTCGCGGGCCGCTGACGTTGGCGGCGACGACGCCGCCGATCGTCGGTTCGCCATCCGAGCCAAGCAGCGGCCGGTGGTCCATCGGCTCGAACGGCAGGCGCTGCCCCTCCGCCGCGAGCGCCGCCTCGATCTCGGCGAGCGGCGTCCCCGCCCGCGCCACCAGCGTCAGCGCGCCGGGTTCGTAGAGGGTGATACCCCTCAGCCGCGCGGTCGACAGGACCTCGCCCTCAATGGTGTTAAGTAAGCCGCGCGTGCCGCCGCCGCGGATTCGCAAGGGGCCACGTGCCGCGCGCACCGCATCCGCCAGTTCGGCCTCGCCGGCCGGCGCGATATCATCCTCCAGGACCGCGTTCATTGTCCGCCCGTCCTGCCGCGTCTCATGCGGCCGCCGCAGGCGCGCCGAGCCGCCGCGTTTCCGACACGTCGAGCGGAAACACCTTGGTCGGGTTCAGGAGCCACTCGGGATCGAAGACATCCTTGACCCGCATCTGTGCCTCCAGGTCGTCCGGCGTATACTGCACCGCCATCAGGTCGCGCTTCTCCACGCCCACGCCGTGCTCACCCGTCAGGCAGCCGCCCGCCTCGACGCAAAGGCGCAGGATGTCGGCCCCCATTGCCTCGGCCTTTTCGAGGTCGCCCGGCTCGTTGGCGTTGAAGAGGATCAGCGGGTGCATGTTCCCGTCGCCCGCGTGAAACACGTTCGCGACCTCCAGCCCGTACCTCTCGCTCAGCTTGCGGATGCCGCCCAGCACCCGAGGCAGCTCGCTCACAGGTATCGTCCCGTCGAGGCAGATGTAGTCGTTGATCTGCCCCATGGCGCCGAAGGCGGACTTGCGGCCGAGCCAGATCCGCGCCGCCTCGTCGGCGTCCGCCGCTTCGCGCAGCTCGACCGGATCGTGGCCGCGCGCGATCTGCTTGATGACGCCGAGCTGCTCGTCGATTTCCGCAGGCGATCCCTCGACCTCGACGATCAGCAGCGCCTCGCAGTCAGGGTATCCGGCGTGGGCGAAGGCCTCGCAGGCGCGGATGCAGGGGCGGTCCATGAATTCGATCGCCACCGGCAGGACGCCCGCCTTGATGATGTCGCTGACGCAGGCGCCCGCCACCTCGTTCGAGGAAAAGCCAATCAGCACCGGCCGCGCGCCCTCCGGCTTCGGCAGGATGCGGAGCGTCGCCTCGGTCACCACGCCGAGCTGCCCCTCCGAGCCGCAGACGACGCCGAGCAGATCCAGCCCGCCCGCGTCGAGATGCGCGCCGCCGAGCTCCACGACGGTCCCGTCCATCAGCACCATCGTCACGCCGAGCAGGTTGTTCGTCGTCACCCCGTACTTGAGGCAATGCGCCCCACCCGAGTTCATGCCGATGTTGCCGGCAATGGCGCAGGCCAGCTGCGACGACGGGTCAGGCGCGTAGAAGAAGCCCTCCTCCTCCACGGCGCCGGTGACGCTGAGGTTGGTGCGGCCGGTCTGCACCCGCACGAAGCGGTTGTCGTAGTCCGTCTCCAGCACCTGGTTCAGGCGCGCTACACCCACGATGACGCTGTCCGCCGTGGGCAGCGCCCCTCCGGCGAGAGAGGTGCCCGAGCCGCGGGGCACCACCGGCACCCGCTCCTCGTGGCAGACGCGCAGCACCGCCGCCACCTCTTCGGTCGAGGCGGGTAGCGTCACGGCCAGCGGCGGGCACTTGTAGGCCGTCAGAGCATCGCACTCATAGGCCCTTACCTCGTGCTCCTCGTGGATCACGGCGCCATCCGGCAGCACGTGCGCCAGACGCTCGACAATGCGGGCCTTGCGCCTCAGCACGTCGGGATTCGGTGCCGGCATATGCATCGCGTTCCTCCCTCGGGGGTGGCACAGCCTAGCCTCCGTCGACAGTTGCATCAAGGCGCGGCGAGACTAGGCTCCGCCCCATGGGCATTGCCGCGCTGTTCGATCTCTTCACGCCGCTCGACGCCATCGCCGTGGCCTGCCTTCTGATCGCCTATAAAGCGATCGGTATCCTCGTCGAGCATCCGGTGGGACGACGACGTTCTGTCACGCTGATGATGTCGGAGTTCCGGCGCAACTGGATGGTCGAGCTCGCCCAGCGCGAGAACCGGATCTTCGACAGCCAGATCATCGGTAGCCTCCGCGCCAGCACCTCGTTCTTCGCCTCGACGAGCATCATCGCCATCGGCGGCGTCCTTGCGGTCGCAGGAAACGCCGAGACGTTGCGCACCGTGACCGGCGGCCTCCTCTCGGACGACCGCCCGGTCGAGGTTCACCAGCTCAAGCTGGTGACGGTTGCGCTCTTCCTGGTAGCGGCCTTCCTGCACTTCGTCTGGTCGAACCGCATTTTCGGGTACTGCTCCGTCGTCATGGCGTCCGTTCCCGCGCCGGGCAACTCGCGAGCGATGCATGTGGCCGCGCAGGCCGGGGAACTCGGCATACGTGCCGCATACAACTTCAACCGCGGGCTCCGCGCGGTCTACTTCGCGCTCACGGCCGCGACCTGGATGATCGGCCCGATCCCGCTCATCGTCGCCACCCTCGCAACGCTCTGGACCCTGTGGGAGCGGGAGTTCCGCTCGCACCCGCACCGCATTCTCGCTCGGGGGGACATGCCATGAGATGGCTCGCACTCGCCTGCCTCGCCGCCTCCGCCGCCGCCGCCGACCCGGCGCGCACTGTCGATGTCGAGGCCGCGCAGCACGGCGGCGGCTGGCGCTTCGACGTGGCGCTGCGCCACGACGACACCGGCTGGGACGACTACGCCGACGGCTGGCGCGTGGAGCTGCCGGACGGCACCGTTCTCGGTACGCGCGAGCTCCTGCATCCCCATGTCGACGAGCAGCCGTTCACCCGCGCCCTGACCGACATCTCGATACCGCCGGACGCCCGACTGGTCGTCATTCGCGCTCGCACCAGCGTCGAGGGCTGGGGCGACGATGTGTCGAGAGTGTCGCTGCAATAGCAGCGCGAAAGGGGATGCGTCCCTTTCGTGACCCCGGCTAATCTCGCTGATCGGCATATCATGAAGACGGTAAGGCAGCATGGATGAGTTCGTGATCTGGCAAAGGGCCGAGGGTGCGCTTGTTTTCGCCGCCTCGCTCGCCGCCGTCGTGTTTCTCGAGCCCGGCTTCGGCTGGTGGCTTGCCATCCTGCTGTTCTTCGCTCCGGACGTCAGCTTCGCCGCCTACCTCCTCGGCCCGAGGCTCGGCGCGATCGGCTACAACCTGCTGCATGTCTTCGGCTTTGGATCCGCGGTCTTCTGCGCGGGGCTACTTGGCGGCTCCGCCACGATCATGGCGCTGGGCCTTCTCTGGCTGGGTCATGCCGGCTTCGACAGGATGGTCGGCTACGGTCTCAAGTCGAGCGCAGGCTTCTGCACCACCCACCTTGGCACGATCGGCGGGACGGAGCGACGCTAGCGCCGCCCCTCTCGCAGCCACGCCCCGACGACCAGTGCCGTGGCCAGCAGCAGCCAGGCCCACGCCGGCAGTAACGGGGAGATCGTCACGTCCTGCGTGAGGTAGGCCTCGCGCGGCGTGATCCCGAACCAGCCGCGCCCCGACGCTGGGCGCCCCTCGCGCACCTGACGCAGGTCCGGTATGCCCTCCTCGATCCGGCGAATGCCGCCGCGGGTCGCTTCGACGGCGGGCGCAAGGCGGTCTTCGGTGGCGATCGTCTCCTCGAATTCGCGCGGCGCGGCAGGGCCCAGCGCGATCACCGCGGTCTCCTCACCCTCGACCAGCCGATAAAGCCCGATCTCCGGCGCAGTCCACGTCGTGGTGAAATGTCCGGGCGAAGTCTCCTCCAGTTCGAGCGTCACCGTCTCGCCGTCAGGCGCCGTCAATTGCACGCTGCCGACCCGGTCCTCCAGCGTGCGGCGGACGACGGTCATCGTCTGCCCCTCGGCAGTCACGCTTAACGCGTCTTCCTCGAGCTCCGGCTCCTTCATCAGCCAGTGGGACAGGCGCCGCAGAAGCTCCATCTGCGGACCGCCGCCCTCGAAGCCGCGGTTCCAGAGCCACGCATGGTCGGAGCCGAGCAAGGCGACACGCCCCTCGCCCACCCGGTCCAGCACCAGGAGCGGGCGCTCGTCGACGCCCGACATCAGCGCGTGACCCGATTCAGCCACCAGGTCGATGAGGCGCATCCAGCGGCCCCACGGCGCCTCTTCGCCCGGCGCCTCTGACATCCGCTCCAGCTCGGCCGTGACGGGATGACGGTCGCCGATATCGGTGACGTCGGGCAGGAAGCCCTCCTCGATCACCCGGCCCGTCGGTGCCGCCGGCAGGATCTCGGCCAGTGGTGAGCGGTAGATCGAGTCCGCGCTGGCGAAGTCCGGCCCTGCGGCGATCAGGAGCGCGCCGCCGTCCATGACGTACTGGCGCACGTTGTCGAGGTAGATCGACGGCAGGATTCCGCGACGCTTGTAGCGATCGAAGATGATGAGGTCGAACTCGTGGATCTTGTCGAGGAAGAGCTCGCGCGTCGGGAATGCGATCAGGCTCAGCTCGTCGACCGGCACGCCATCCTGCTTCTCCGGCGGGCGCAGGATGGTGAAGTGCACGAGGTCGACGGAGGAGTCCGACTTGAGCAGGTTGCGCCACGTGCGCTCGCCCGGATGCGGCTCGCCCGACACAAGCAGGACGCGCAGCCGATCGCGCACGCCGTTGATCTGGACTACGGCGGAATTGTTACGGTCCGTCAGTTCGCCCTCGGCCTCGGGCAGCGTGAACTGAATGACGTTCATGCCGCCGTGCGGCAGTACGACCGGCAGCTCCAGCGCCTCGCCCACCGGCACGCGGAACGTCTGCACCTCGCCGCCGTCGACCGAAATCTCCAGCGCCGCCATCGTCCCGATGCTCGGCGGCACCGCGCCCTGATCCTCAACCCTGAGCGTCAGCGTCACGGGTTCGCCCAGGATCGCGAAGGCCGGCGCATTCTCGACCATCAGCCGGCGGTCCCAGTCGCCCTCGCGCCCCGTCAACAGAGCATGGAGCGGCGCCGGCAGGTCCGGCGCGCGCTCGATGTCGTGAAGCTGCCCGTCGGTCAGCAGGATGGCCCCCGACAGACGGTCCCGCGGCTCCTCCGCAACCGCGGCGGCGAGTGCGGACATGAGGCGCGTCCCGCCGTCGCCTTCGTCGTCGTCCAGCTCGACCACGCGCAGCTCCGTGTCGGGCAGCGCCGCCACCTCCTCCTCGACCCGCTCGATGGCCGCCTCGACCTGGTCGGGCCGGTCCGCGATTCGCTGGCTCGCGCTGCGGTCGACCACGAGGATCACGATGTCGCTCAGTGGCGCGCGGTCCTCGGACTGGATCGACGGGTTCGCGACCGCCGCCAGGAGCGCCGCCGCCGCAAGTCCGCGCAGCCACCAGCCCGCCAGCTTCCGCCACACCGCGAAGACGACGAAGACCGCGGCGAGCGCGGCCAACAGCCACAGCACCGGCCACGGAAGCAGCGGGTCGAAGACCATGCTCCCGGTCATCCGAAGCACCTATTGGAGATCGCCCTGCCCCTCACTGGCCCAGCCTGTCGAGCAGGGCAGGCACGTGCACCTGGTCGGATTTGTAGTTCCCCGTAAGCACATGCATGATGAGGTTCACACCGAACCTCATCGCGATCTCGCGCTGGCGCTCGCCGGCATAGCCGCGGCCAACGGGAAACATCGGCCCGCCCCGCTCGTCAATCGCCCACGCCGCCGCCCAGTCGTTTCCGCCGATCACCACCGGCGTCACGTTGTCGTTGAGGTTGCGGAACGGCATCCCGTCGACCAGCTCGGCGTCGGGCGGCGCGGCCTCGACCCAGACATCGCGCCCGACGTGCCGGCCCGGGAAAGCCTGCAGGAGATAGAACGAACGCGTCAGGACGTGGTCGCTCGGTAATGGCTCGAGCGGCGGGATGTCGAGCGGCGCCGCCAGCGCCTGAAGCCGCCGCCCCGCTGGCGTCGCGCCGCCGAAGCCCGCGACGTCGGCGTCTCGCGTATCGAAGAGGATCAGCCCGCCCGTCCGCAGATAGCGGTTGAGCTTGTCGTAGGCCTCGTCCGACGGCTTCGGCTGGTCAGCGGTCACCGGCCAGTAGAGCATCGGGTAGAAGGCCAGCTCGTCGTTCTCGAGGTCGACCGCTATCGGCTCGGCCGGTTCCACCGAGGTGCGGCTGAAGAGGGTCCGGCTCAGCCCCCTAAGTCCAGCCTCGGCCACCTGATCGACGTGCGCGTCGCCTGTAATCACGTGGGCGAGAACCACCTCGGACGTCGCCTCGATGGCCTCGTCGTCCTGTGCCGCAGCCGGTGGAGCCAGCGCCGCAACAATCGCGAGCGCCGCCGCCATCACCGGCACACGTATGAGCAAGGCTGAAACCAGCAGCAGGCTCGCCGACGGTGCCCAGACTGCCGCCTGCCCCGCCACGGCGGCGTGGGCGGCACCGTCCAGCCCCGGCACGATCGCGAGGGCCAGCGCCGCGGTCGCCGTTGAGCCGCGCAGCCGGCCGGAGAGCCAGAGCGACGCCAGGATGTCGAGCATCAGGAGCGCCAGTGCCGCAGCCAGGAACCAGCCCTTGAGCGGCCTCTCGCGCAGCACCTCCAGCCCTTCGACGGTAATCCGCTCCGGCCACGCCGCCTGCGCGAGCTCGGTCTCGTCGTGGATCACGTTCAGCGCAATGCGGCGATCCTCGCCCGCATAGAGGCCCGGCGGCGTCTCCGGTCCCGGCTCGGCCTCGGCCAGTGTCTCTCCCGGCACGCCCGGCCGCGTTCCGGCCTCCTCGACCTCGCCGAAGGCCGTCAGCACCTGGTCCACCGTCCATGTCGTGCCTACCAACTCATCGGCGGACGGCTGAGACGGCCGCGTCGACACCGCCAGCCGCTCCAGCATCTCGACGAAGAGTCCTGAGAGCGGCAGCGTCGACCATTCCGCATTGGCGGTGACGTGGAACAGCACCACTTGCCCCTCGCCCACCCGCTTGCGCGTCACTAGCGGCGTACCGTCGGCCAGCGAAGCAATCACGCGCTCGGCGAGCGAGGGGTCGGGCTGCGCCATCACCTGGGCATTGACCCGCACCTCCTCCGGCACCACCAGGCCGTGAAACGGCGAGTCCTCGTCGAAGGGCCGCAGCGCCTTCGGCTCGCCCCAGCTCATCGCGCCGCCGACCGAGCGCCCGCCCGCGCGCAGGCGCACCGGCAGCAGCGGATCTTCGTCGGCACGACTGACTTCGGACGCGGCGAGCCGGGGCCCGGCGAACCGCAGCAGCAACCCGCCCTCCTCGACCCAGTCCAGCAGCGCGCCGGAGGCGTCGACGCGCGCCACGTCGGCCAGCACCACGACGTCCGGGTTGGCGAGCAGAACGTCGTCGATCGCCCCGGTGATGAGGTCGGCCGTCGGCTCGAGGGCCTGCTCGATGTAATGTGTGGGCGACAGCAGCTCGAGCCCCTCGCGGTCGGCGGTGGCGGCGATCAGCGCCACCTCGCGCCGACGCAGCGCATCGTCGGTCAACGCAACCGCGCCCGCCGAGCGGATGCCCGCCAGCTCGAAGCGCGTGATCCGGTTGCGCAGCTCGGCGGGGAGGGAAAGGCGTACCTCGGCTTCGCTCTCGCCCTCGGCGAACTCCAGCGAAACCCGCGACAGATCGCGCGGCGTGCCCTGAGGGTCAAGGCCGTGCGCAACGACCTCGGCGGCCTGGCTACCCTCCGCCGCCGACCTGACGGCGGAAACGACGATCGCCCCGTCGTCGAACCGCGCCGGCGCCAGGCCGAGCACTGGCCGCGGATCCTCGAACACCACCACCTCGCCGTGCGCCTCGAGCGCCGCCAGCAGATCGGCCCGCGAGGGGCGCGCCAGCCCATCGGACATCCAGAAGGTGTCGAAG
Organism: Roseitranquillus sediminis; assembly: GCF_016918935.1. Taxonomy (GTDB): domain Bacteria; phylum Pseudomonadota; class Alphaproteobacteria; order Rhodobacterales; family Rhodobacteraceae; genus Roseitranquillus; species Roseitranquillus sediminis. Next base: position 402,715 of record NZ_JAFFOB010000015.1, on the reverse strand, counting down.
TCGCCGTCCAGCCCTTCCGCCCAGTCGGCGACTGCTTCCGCGTCTGGCGCCCATGCCTGCGGCCGGACACCGGCAAGCTGCGACAGCCAGGACGCCGCCGCCTGGAACGGCGCTCCCTCCGCCGGCAGGTCAGTCAGCGACAGGACCGCCGCCGTCCGCCCGGCCCGCGATGCCTCGTCCAGCAGCGCCTCAACCCGGTCCTGGCGCCGCGGCCAGTCGCGCGCGTCGGCCCAGGTCCCGTCGAGCAGGATCAGAAGCGGTCCCGCCCCCTGCCGCTCGTCCTGCGGATTGAGAACGGGTCCCGCGAACGCGATGATCACCGCGGCCACCGCCAGCATCCGCAGGAGTAGCAGCCACCAGGGCGTCCGGTCGGTCTGCGTCTCGTCGTCGCTCAGCCCCAGCAGCAGCGCGACACCCGGGAATCGCCGCCGGACCGGCGCCGGCGGAACGGCCCGCAGGATCAGCCAGAGAATCGGCAACGCGACCATCGCCACCAGCAGGAGCGGTGCCGTGAAGCCGAGAGGACCCACGGTCCACATCAATGCACCCGCTCCATCGCCCCGTAGAGCCACAACAGCGCCGAGGAGGGTGCGTCATCGGTGTGGTGGGTGTGAAACTGCCAGCCGGTGGTTCGCGCCAGCATGGAGAGCCGCGCCTTCCGCTCTTTCAGGCGCTCGATGTAGCGGTTGCGCAGGTCGCCCGCCTTGAGCGTCTCGTGCCTGATCGTGCCGCCGATGCTCTCGAAGATCGTGCGCCCGTCGAAGGGAAACGCCTCCTCCTGAGGATCAAGCACCTGCAGCAACGCGCCCTTCACCCCCCGGTCCGCAGCGCGCGTCAGCGCCGCCTCGACCGGTGCCGGATCGCCGAGGAAGTCCGAGACGTAGAGCGCGCGGCTTTGAGGCAGCATGCCCCGCACTTCGGGCGCGCCATAATCATCGCCCTCGCCCGCCTCGCTCAGCGTCGCCGCCAGCCGCATGAGCTGCACTTCGCCCGACCGGGGCGGCAGGCCGGTGCCCGAGAGGCCCACGCGCTCGCCGCCGCGGATCAGCAGCACGGAGAGTGCCATCGCCAGCATGGCCGCCCGGTCCGCCTTCGCCGGCAACCGGCCGGTCGAGGCGAAGCGCATCGACTGCGACCGGTCGACCCAGATCACGATGCTCTGCGCCGCCTGCCACTCGCGCTCGCGGACGTAGTGCGCGTCGGATCGGCCGGATCGCCGCCAGTCGATGAATCGCGCCTCGTCGCCGCCATGAGCCGGCCGGTACTGCCAGAACTCGTCGCCCACGCCCGCACGACGGCGGCCGTGGCTGCCCAGCAGCACCGTCGCCGCCAGATGCTCGGCCGCCGCCAGCAGCGGCGGAAGCGGCGCCGCGAGCGCCTCGGCTCGTCCGCGCAGCTGCGCGGCTTCGCTCACGCTGCGGCCTCGACCCGCGCGACCCGCTCGACGGTCTCGCCGATCAGCCGCGGCAGGCTCTCGCCCCGCGCCCGTGCGGCGAAGGTCAGCGCCATCCGGTGCGTCAGGACCGGCTCGGCCATCCAGGCCACGTCCTCGGCCGATGGCGCGAGTCGCCCGTCGAGCAGCGCCCGCGCCCGCACCGTCATCATCAGCGCCTGTGCGGCGCGCGTGCCCGGCCCCCAGCCCACGCTCTGGCGCACCGAATCGGGCGCGCTCGGGTCGCCGGGACGGCAGGCGCGCACCACGTCGAGGATCAGCTCGACCACCGCCTCACCCACCGGCATCCGTCGCAGCAGTGTCTGCGCCCGCAGCAGCTCCTCGGCAGTAAACACCGCCGTCGCCACTTCCTCGCTCACGCCGGTGGTGGCGAGCAGGATCCCGCGCTCCGTCTCGCGGTCGGGATAGGGCACGTCGATCTGCACGAGAAATCGGTCGAGCTGCGCCTCAGGCAGCGGATAGGTTCCCTCCTGCTCGATCGGGTTCTGCGTCGCGAGCACATGGAATGGCACACCGAGGGCATGATGCGCGCCGGCGACCGTCACCGACCGCTCCTGCATCGCCTGCAGGAGCGCCGATTGCGTCCTCGGCGAGGCGCGGTTGATCTCGTCCGCCATCAGGAGCTGGCAGAAGATCGGCCCGCGGATGAAGCGGAACGATCGCGACCCGTCCGCCGCTGTCTCCAGCACCTCGGAGCCCAGAATGTCGGCCGGCATCAGGTCGGGGGTGAACTGGATTCGCCCGCCGCTCAGCCCCATCACCGTGCTCAGCGTCTCGACCAGCCGCGTCTTGCCGAGGCCCGGCAGCCCGATAAGCAGCCCGTGACCACCGCAGAGCAGCGAGGAAAGGACCAGGTCCACCACCCGCTCCTGCCCGATGAAGCGCCGGGTGATCGAGCCGCGCGCCTGGGCCAGCTTGTCGCCCAAGGCATCGATTTGAGACAGGAGCTCGTCCGCCTCGGCCATGACATGTCCTTCCGCCTCGTTATGATGTCCTGCGAGAAGTATCCCGCGGGGCGATCATGGCAAAAGAGGGCAAGACACAAAAGGGCGTGATGCCCACGGCGGACGGGCTGGCGGCATCGGCATCCGCCGCGTCCGGACGCAGACTGCCGCCGGTGCATCTGTGGAACCCGCCCTACTGTGGCGAGATTGCCATGGAGATCCGCCGCGACGGCACCTGGTTCTACGAGGGCACGCCGATCGGGCGGCCGGCGCTGGTGCGGCTCTTCTCGACGATCCTGAAGCGCGAGGGCGACAGGATCTATCTCGTGACGCCGGTCGAGAAAGTGGGTATTCGCGTCGAGGACGCGCCGTTCGTCGCCGTCGACTCCACCAGCGACGGCGACGCGCTCGTCTTCGAGACGAATGTCGGCGACCGCGTCAGGGCGGGCCCCGACCACCCCATCCGCGTCGAGCGTGCGCCGGACGGGGAGCCGTCGCCCTACATCCATGTCCGCGGCGGCCTCGAGGCACTGATCGACCGCAAGACCTTCTACCGCCTCGTCAAGCACGCCGAGCACGCCGAGCACGAGGGTGAATGCTGGTTCGGCCTCCGCTCCGCCGGCACGTTCTTCCCCCTCATTCCGTCGGCCGAGTTGCCGGACTGACGACAGCGACGCCGTTTCCCGGCACATGGCGCGCTCCGCTGGTGCTGCCACGGCGCGAGGGATCCTCACGCAACTGCCGCGCCGACAGGCGCGGCCACCCCCAACTCCGGGCAAGCGCGCAGCGCGCAGTCCCGGGGGCGGGAGCGCCCCGCTCATTTGACCGTCATCAGCCGAAAGGAAACTACTGCTGGACCTGCTCAACCGCCACGCGCACGTCCAGCGTCTCTTCGCCGATACCCTGCGCCATACCCCGGATGGGCGCCGCGTCGGCGGCGTCGAAGCCGCTGCCGAGGCGGATGTAACGCTCGTCGGGGCAGCACCGGTTGGAGACGTCGAAGCCGACCCAGCCCAGCCCCTCCACCCAGAGCTCCGCCCAGGCATGGCTCGCCTCGCCGGCGGCCAGCACCGTAGCCTCGCCGTCGTCCTGCTCCTCCGGCGCGGCGCGTCCCTCCTGCCGCTGACCACCAGCGTCCTGCGACTGGGTCATGCCGCCAAGGCTTTGGCTCTGCCCGGAGGCGCGAAGTCCTCCGCCGGTAAGCAGGTAGCCGGTGACATAGCGCGCCGGCAGGCCTGCAATGACGGCCGTGGCGATGAGCGCGTGCGCGTGATCCTGGCAGACACCCACCCCGGCCTCCAGCGCCTCGGCCGCGGTCGTCGCCTCGTGGGTGCGCCCCGGCTCGTAGCGGATCGCATCCGAAACCGCGGCCGCCAGGGAATGCGCCCGGTCCAGCGGCGTCGCGCCGCCCGCGCTCTCCGCCAGCTCGGTCAGCGCCAGGTCGGAGCGGGTGGCGCGCGTGGTCCGCAAATAGGCCAGCGGCGGCACCTGCTCGCGATGTCCGCGCAGCACGCCCGACAGGTCCGCCGTCTCGACCTGCCCCGTCACGTCGACCATCAGCTCCTCGACCGGCCCCAGCATGAACATCGTGCGAATGTGGTTGCCGGCACCGTCGGTCAGCTCCGCGCCGAAGACCGCATCCTCCACCTCGACCCGCCAGTCGAGCACGCGTTGCCCCTCAAAGCTCGAGGGCGTCAGGCGGTGGCTCTGCACCACGGCACGCATCGGCGCGGCAAACCGGTAGGTTGACCGGTGCCGGACGGAGAGCCTCATCTGATGTCTCCGTTCAGGTAGCCCTCGTGGATCAGCTGGGCGAGCTGCCCGTTCTCCAGGATGAAGCGGCTCAGGAACTCGTGCAGCCCCTCGTCCTGGATGTCCTCTATGCGCGCCTCGACCAGCTCGGCCGCCATCTCGCGCGCCTTGCCCTGCGCGCCGGTGGTGCGGCCATAGCCGCGCGCCAGACGCTCCAGATGCTGCGCACTGCCCTCGACCGATGCCAGCAGCGAGCGCGGCGACTGGCGGTTCAGGATCAGGAAGTCGGCGATCTTGGCCGGCGTGACCTCGCCGCCGTAGGCCCAGGCAAAGGCGCGGTGCGCCGACATCGAGCGCAGCAGCGTGCGCCACTGGTAGTTGTCGAGACCCGAGCCCACCAGGTCGACCTGCGGCAGGAGGACGTAGTACTTGACGTCGAGCAAGCGCGCCGTCGCGTCCGTCCGCTCCACGTAGTAGCCGAGGTTCAGGAAATCGTAGCCGTCGTTCCGGAGGTGCGTCAGACTCATGGTGCCGCGCATCATCGCGGTCGTGCGCATCGTCCACTCGACGAGGTCGCCCAGCGGCAGCTTCGAGCGCTCCGTCCGCCTGAGCTCGCGCAGCTCGCCGAACGCGGCATTCAGCGCGTCCCACATCTGCGTTGTGAGCGCGGTGCGGACGATCCGCCCGTTCTCCCGCGCGCGGGTGATGCAGGAGGCGACCGACGATGGGTTGTCCTCGTCGAAGAAGAGGTGCGTGACCACGTCCCGCTCGCGCACCTGGCCGTACTTTGCCGTGTAGTCCGGCGCCGTGCCTGCCGAGAGCAGAACCGAGTGCCACTCGTTGCGATAACCTCCGCCGATGTTGGGCGTAAGCGACGTCCGCTCGCCCACCGACAGGAGCCGCGCGATCGTCTCGGCCCGCTCGAGGTAGCGGGTCATCCAGTAGAGGTTCTCGGCGGTGCGGCTCAGCATCAGTCTGCCATGACCCAGGTGTCCTTGACGCCCCCGCCCTGACTCGAGTTGACCACGAGCGAGCCCTCCTTCAGCGCCACCCGCGTCAGGCCGCCCGGCACCAGCTCGACCGTCTCGCCAACGAGGCAGTATGGGCGCAGGTCGACGTGACGCGGCGCGATGCCCTCGTCCACGAAGGTCGGACAGGTCGATAGCGCCAGCGTCGGCTGTGCGATGTAGTTCTCGGGCCGCTCACGGATCAGGTGGGCAAAGCTCTCGATCGTCGCCTTGTCGGCCTTCGGCCCGACCAGCATCCCGTAGCCGCCCGAGCCATGCACCTCCTTGACCACCAGTTCCGGCAGGTGCTCCAGCACGTACTGGCGGTCGTCGGCCTTGGCGCACTGCCAAGTCGGCACGTTGCGCAGGATCGGCTCCTCGCCCAGGTAGAAGCGGATCATCTCGGGTACGAAGGTGTAGATCGCCTTGTCGTCGGCAACGCCCGCGCCGGGAGCCGAGCAGATCGTGACGCCACCCGAGCGGTATACGTTCATCAGCCCCGGCACGCCGAGCATCGAGTCCGGCCGGAAGCAGAGCGGGTCAATGAAGGCGTCGTCCAGCCGGCGGTAGATCACGTCGACCTTCTTCGGGCCCTGCGTCGTCCGCATCCAGACGAAATCGCCCTCGACGAAGAGGTCGGTTCCCTCGACCAGCTCGACTCCCATCATGTCGGCCAGGAACGAGTGCTCGTAATAGGCACTGTTGAAATGGCCCGGCGTCAGGATCACCACCGTCGGCTCTGCGTCGCACTTGATCGGCGCGACCGAGGCGAGCGTGCGCCGGAGCAACGTCGGATAGTTCTCGACGGGCGCGATCCGGTTCTCGCGAAAGAGCTGCGGGAACATCCGCATCATGATCTCGCGATTCTCGAGCATGTAGCTGACGCCCGAGGGCGTTCTGCAGTTGTCCTCGAGCACGAAGAACTCGTCGGGGCCGGTGCGGACGAGGTCGATGCCCACGACATGGCTGTAGACACCGCGCGGCGGTCGGAAGCCCACGACCGCCGCCTCGAACGCCTCATTGCAATAGACGAGTTTGGCGGGAATGCGCCCGGCGCGCACGATCTCGCCCCTCTTGTAGACGTCGACGAGAAAGGCGTTGAGCGCCCGCGCCCGCTGCTTGATCCCGCGCTCTAGCCGGAGCCACTCGTCGGCGGCGAATACCCGCGGGAACATATCGAAGGGGATCAGCCGGTCGGGGTCGCCGCCCTCGCCGTAAACCGCGAAGGTGATGCCGATGCGGCGGAACAGCGCCTCCGCCTCGGACTGCTTCATCCCGCGGAGCTCGGGCGGCATCTCCCGGCTCCAACCGTCGAGGGCGGCGTATGGCGCGCGCACCCCGTCGCCCTCGAACATCTCGTTGAAATAGCGCGGCTGTGCCGACCCCTCGTCCATTACCCGATGTTAGCCGTCGTTCGCCGCGAGATGGAAGGGGGGTCGTAAGAGGGTGAAGGAGATTGCCCCAGAGGACCCCATCCCGCCACAGGATGCGCCAATCTGCTCAGAAAATGATCCAGAGCAGCAAGAGGACAACGACAGCCGCGACGATCCACATCGTCCAGTTGCGCTTCGTCCCGGTGTCGTGGGTCGGCGTGGTGCCGGAGCTCGCCTGCGGGTGCGTATCGCGCGGACGCGTCACGTCGTCGCCAGCAATCGGTCGGGCGCCAGCGGCGGTCGGCGCGTTCGCACGATGCTCCACCTCCGCCTCATGCGCCTGGCGCACCTCTTCGCGCGTAGGCGAGTCGCCGCCCGCTTCGGCGTCCGTGCCCAGCGGCGCGGAGGCCGGATCAGAATGGCCGATCTTGTCGCCGCTCTCGCCCCGGTCGATGTCCCGGCGTAGTCGGTCAGTGGTCGACGCGTCGCCTCCCGGCGGCACTTGGCCGACCTCGCGTTCCGGTCGGTCGCTCTCGCGGTCCTTGTCGCTCATGACGCTGTTCCTTTGCTAGTTGCAGGATACTACCGCCGGTGCGGATCAGAGAAAGACGATCAGAAGCAGAACGACGATCGCCGCTCCCGCCGCGATGATTGGTATCGACCAGCGCTGGCCTTCCTTCGGCACGCGCTCGGTGGGGCCAGTCGCCGCGGCACCGGGGCGCTGTATCGCGTCCTCCGCCGGGCTGCGCTTCGTTGCGGGCGTGTCCGCACCGGGTTGATTCGGCGGCGCCGTCACATCCTCGCCCCGACGCCCGTCGTTCTTGGTGTCTGACATATCAGCTCCTTTCGGCCAAGACGACAACAGGCGAGGCGGCCCCGATGTTCCGAAGGTCTGGCGTCGCCGCGCCGCCAGCCTAGCTGAGATCATCATGAGCGAGCCGCTACTCATCTTCACCGACCGAGGGATCTGCTGTCCGGCGGGCGGCTTTTACATCGACCCCTGGCGGCCGGTCGAGCGGGCGGTGATCACCCACGGCCACGCCGACCACGCGCGGCCCGGCCACTCCAGCTATCTCGCGACCGAGAACGCCGCACCGGTGATGCGGCACCGGCTGGGCGACATCCGCCTGGAGACGGCGCGCTATGCCGAGCAGCGGCGGATCGGGGACGTGACGGTCTCGTTCCACCCGGCAGGACACGTCCCAGGTTCAGCCCAGGTGCGGGTCGAACGCGCAGGCGAGGTCTGGGTGGTCTCGGGCGACTACAAGACCGCCGATGATGGCTTTTGCGAACCGTGGGAGCCCGTACGCTGCCACGCCTTTGTCACCGAATGCACCTTCGGCCTGCCGGTCTTCAAGTGGCGCCCGCAGGCCGAGGTCGTGGCAGACCTCCACGCATGGTGGCGCGCCAACGCCCTCGACGGACGGTTCAGCGTCATTGGCGCCTATGCGCTTGGCAAGGCGCAGCGCGTGCTCGCGGCGCTCAACTCCTCGGCTGGTCCAATCCTGACGCACGGCGCGGTCGAGGCCACGAACGAGGTGGCGCGCGCGCAGGGCCTGCCGCTACCGCCGACCGTGCGGGTGACGCCCGAGACGGACCTCAAGGCCTATCCCGGCGCGCTGGTCGTCGCGCCGCCCTCGGCGCTCGGCAGCCCTTGGATGCGGCGCTTCGGCCCGGCCTCCACCGGCTTCGCGTCCGGCTGGATGGCACTGCGCGGCATCCGCCGCAGGCGCGCAGCAGATCGCGGCTTCGTCCTCTCCGACCATGCCGACTGGGACGGTCTCAACGCCGCCATCGCCGCCACCGGCGCCGAGAGGGTCTTCGTGACGCACGGCTACACGCAGATCTTCTGCCGCTGGCTCTCGGAGCAGGGTTACGATGCCGCTATCGTCGAGACCGAGTATGAGGGCGAGTCGCTCGACGCGCCGGCCGAGGAGGAAGCCGCGTGATGCAGATCGAGCTCTACCGCCCGCCGCCGGAAAAGCCGCCCCGGCCCGATCCGGCACCGTTCCCGCGACCGCGCCCGCCCGGCACGCCGGGACGTCCGCGTCCCTGAGCGCGACCGCATGAAGCGCTTCGCCGACCTCTTCTCGCGCCTCGACCAGACGACCCGCACCAACGCCAAGGTCGAGGCGCTGGCGACATACTTCGCCGAGGCGCCCGAGAGCGACCGGCTCTGGACCATCGCGCTCCTCTCCCACCGCCGGCCGAAGCGGACGGTGACGACGACGAGGCTGCGCGAGTGGGCGGCGGAGCGGGCCAACGTGCCACTCTGGCTCTTCGAGGAAGCCTATCCGATCGTCGGCGACCTGGCGGAGACGATCGCGCTCATCCTCCCCGATCCTTCGCAGGATTCCGATCTGCCCCTCACGCACTGGATCGGCGAGGTCCGCGCGCTCGCCGCGCTCGACGAGACGGCGCGAAAGGCGCGGGTGCTCGCCGCGTGGGACCGGCTCGACCGGACCGAGCGTTTCCTTTTCAACAAGCTCATCACCGGCGGCTTCCGAATGGGCGTCAGCCAGAAGCTGATGACGCGGGCTCTTTCCCGCGCGACCGGGGTCCCGGAGCCCGACCTCGCGCACCGGCTGATGGGCGACTGGACGCCCGAGAGCACCAGCTACGAGGGCCTGATCCTCACGCCCGACCCATCCGCCGACCTCTCCAAGCCCTATCCCTTCTACCTCGCCTACCAGCTCGACGAGGGGCCGGAGGCCTTGGGCGACCCTGCTCTCTGGGCCGCCGAGCGCAAGTGGGACGGGATCCGCGGCCAGCTCATCCTCCGCGGAGCCGAGCACCACCTCTGGTCGCGCGGCGAAGATCTGATGACCGACCGCTTCCCCGAGCTCGCGCGCTTGATCGACTTCGTGCCGCAAGGCACGGTGATGGATGGGGAAGTCCTCGCTTTCCGCGATGACGCGCCGCTGACCTTCAACGCCCTGCAGAAACGCATCGGGCGCAAGACGGTGCCTAAGAAGCTGCTGGCCGAGGCGCCGGTGATCCTGATGGCCTACGACCTGCTCGAATGGGAGGGCGAGGACATCCGCGCCGCGCCATACGCAGAACGTCGCGCGACTCTCGAAAGCCTCGTGCGCCCGCTGCCGGCCGAGGCGCCGATCCGCCTCTCGCCCCTCGTCGACTTCGACGGTTGGGATCGTCTCGCCGCGGAACGGGAGCGATCGCGCGAGCTCTGCGCCGAAGGCGTGATGCTCAAGCGGCTCGACTCGCCCTACCGCGACGGACGGCGCAAGGGCGACTGGTGGAAGTGGAAGGTCGACCCGCTGACCGTCGACGCGGTGATGGTCTACGCCCAGCAGGGCGCCGGACGGCGCGCCAACCTCTTCACGGACTTCACCTTTGCGGTCTGGAGCGGGGGCGATCTGGTCCCCTTCACCAAGGCCTATTCCGGGCTGACGGACGAGGAGTTCCGCCGCATCACCTCCTGGGTCAGGCGCAACACGCTGGAGCGCTACGGCCCGGTGCGGGCGGTGAAGCCCGAACATGTGTTCGAGATCGCCTTCGAGGGCATTCAGGAGAGCACGCGCCACAAGTCCGGCGTGGCGCTGCGATTTCCGCGGATGGCCCGCTGGCGGCACGACAAGCCGCCCGGCGAGGCCAACACGCTCGAAGACCTCAGAGCGATGCTCGCTGCCTACGGGTGAGTGAACGTGCTGGTCCGAGGCTGAGCCGCTTCCACGTGCTGCGCGGGACGCGTGATGCCACCGGGTCGCGACGCTGATCTCGGCCTTCGGAACCCTGCATGAGGCTCGGGCTTTGGTTCGGAAGAACCGAGGACACGATGCCCGACAGCAACTCTCCGCCCGTCGAAATTCCCGAGGCCGAATCCACGGCCTCGACCTTCCCGCGCGACCGGCCGAAGGAGCCGACCGTGCGCGCGCCTGTCGGCGCCTGCGACTGTCACCTGCACATGGTGGCAGGACCGGCCGAACTCCCGATGGTCGATCGCCGTGCGGACGACCCGGTGGCCGGGCACGGATTCGAGGGCTGGATGGGGCTGCTCCGGGTCCACCTCGATGCTATTGGCTGCACCCGCGGCGTGGTGGTTCAGTCGGTGATCTATGGTGCCGACAATCACGTGACCATCGAGGCGGTGCGGCGGCTGGGCGAACAGTTCCGCGGGGTGGCGCTGGTGACGGACGAGGTGCAGGACGGGACGCTCGACCACCTGTCGCACCACCGGATGAAGGCGGTGCGAGTGAACCGCGTCCATGGCGGTCCGCTCAACTGGGAGGGGGCGGAGGCGCTGGCTCCGCGCCTCGCAGACCGCGGCATGCACATCGAGATGCTGATCCACGCAGACCGTGACCTGCCGGCACTGGCCGACCGGATTGCGGCACTGCCGGTTCCCGTGGTCATCGACCATTGCGGCTGGCCCTCCTCGGCGGAAATGAGCGGCGAAGGCATCGACGCGCTTTGCCGGCTGGTCCAAGGCGGACAGGTCTGGGTCAAGCTGTCGGGCCTCTACAGGTTCACTCCGCGCCCCCATCTCGAGTCCGACGACCTCGTGCGACGGCTGGTCGAGGCGAATCCGGGGCGCTGCGTCTGGGGCTCCGACTGGCCGCACCTCCTGCTGGGCGAGGCCGAGATGCCGGACGCCGGCGTACTCTTCGACGCCTTCACGCGCGTGGTCGAAGACACGCAGACGCGTCAGCGCATCCTCGTCGACAACCCCGCCACGCTCTACGGGTTCTGACTTCGGGTTGCGACGCAGGGCCGGAGCGCCCTATCTCCTGCGGGACCCCCGATCAGGAGACGCCCGATGAACCGACCCGTATTCGATGCCGAAGTGCAGGCCGCAGGCCGCGACCTCGGGAAACTGCCCGAGTGGGACCTGACGGACCTCTACCAGTCGGAGGAGGCGCCGGAGATCGCGCGCGACCTCGACTGGCTCGAAGCAGCCTGCGCCGACTTCGCCGCCACATACCAGGAGAAGCTCTCCGATCTCGATGCCGACGGCCTGCTGGCCTGCGTCCATGCGTACGAGAAGATCGAGAACATCGCTGGCCGCATCATGTCGTTCGCCGGCCTCCGGCACTACCAGAACAGCACGGACTCCGGCCGCGCAAAGTTCTTGACCGACTGTCAGGACCGGATCACCGACTATACCGCACCGCTCGTCTTCTTCTCGCTCGAGATCAACCGGATCGACGACGCGACGCTGGAGGGCTGGTTCGCCGCCAGCGACGCCCTCGCCCGCTACAAGCCCGCCTTCGACCGGCTGCGCGCGATGAAGCCCTACCAGCTCAGCGACGAGCTCGAGCGCTTCCTGCACGACCAGTCGGTCGTCGGCGCCTCCGCCTGGAACAAGCTCTTCGACGAGACCATCGCCGCGCTCGAGTTCGAGGTCGACGGCGAGGTAATGGGGATCGAGGCCACGCTGAACCTGCTGACCGAGCAGGACCGCCGCAAGCGCGAGGGCGCCGCCCGCGCCATCGCCGGCGTCCTGTCGAACAACGTCAAGACCTTCGCGCGCATCCACAACTCGCTCATCAAGGACAAGGACGTAACGGACCGCTGGCGCAAGCTGCCGACGCCGCAGATGGGCCGGCACCTGTCGAACGACGTCGAGCCCGAGGTCGTCGAGGCGCTACGCGATGCCGTAGTTGATGCGTACCCCAAGATCAGCCACCGCTACTATGAGCTGAAGCGCAAGTGGCTTGGCCTCGACAAGCTCCAGGTCTGGGACCGCAACGCGCCGCTGCCCATGGCGAAGACCCGCACGATCGGATGGGACGAAGCGCGCGAGACGGTCATGGGTGCCTACGCCCGCTTCGACCCCAGGATGGCGGAGCTGGCGGAGCCCTTCTTCGAACGCGGCTGGATCGACGCCGGGGTCAAGCCGGGCAAGTCGCCGGGCGCCTTCGCGCACCCGACCGTCACCGACGTGCATCCCTACATCATGCTGAACTACCTCGGCAAACCGCGCGACGTGATGACGCTGGCGCACGAGCTCGGCCACGGCGTGCACCAGCGTCTCGCCGCGCCGCAGGGCGAGCTCTTGGCATCGACCCCGCTGACGCTGGCCGAGACCGCGAGCGTCTTCGGGGAGATGCTGACCTTCCGCCGCCTGCTCGCCAACGCCGCCGACGATGCCGAGCGCAAGGTCCTGCTGGCCGGCAAGGTCGAGGACATGATCAACACCGTCGTGCGGCAGATCGCCTTCTATGACTTCGAGTGCAAGTTGCACGAGGCGCGGCGCGGCGGCGAGCTGACGCCCGACGCGATCGGCGCGCTATGGATGAGCGTCCAGGGCGAAAGCCTCGGCCCCGCGTTCGAGTTCATGCCGGGCTACGAGAGCTTCTGGGCTTACATCCCGCACTTCGTCCATTCGCCGTTCTACGTCTACGCCTACGCGTTCGGCGACGGCCTCGTGAACGCGCTGTACGCCGCCTACGAGGAAGGAGACGAGGGCTTCCAGGCCAAGTACTTCGACATGCTGAAGGCCGGCGGCTCCAAGTACCACCGCGAGCTGCTTGCGCCCTTCGGCCTCGACGCCAGCGATCCCGCCTTCTGGGACAAGGGCCTCAGCATGATCTCGGGCTTCATCGACCAGCTCGAGGCGATGGAGTGAGACGGACGCCCCGGCCGCGGCCGGGGCGCCGCACCTGTCAGCGGAGAAGCGCCACCGTCACCTCGTCGCTGCGCGTCATGCTGGGATAGGCGCGGCTCAGCACGTGCCACAGCGCCTCGGCGTCTTCCTCTCCGCTGTCGCGCGCCTCGCGGTCGTCGACCTCCGAGAACGGCTTGTGGCGCACGTCCGTCACGGCGACCTCGATCGCCACGCTTCCGTCCGGCGACCTCAGCCGCATCGGCCCGGTCTCCACCTCGTGCCGGCCATGCCAGACCGCCGCCGCAACGCGGCCGTCGCCCGCGCCCTGGATCAGGTGCTCGGCCAGTGTCATCTCCTGCATCGGGTCCTCCGTTGAACTGCCTGTCGAGGGGGCAATTCCCGAGACCGCCGCGCGGTTCGACGGGAAGTGCCCCGGCGCTCCGGTTTCAGGTCGTGACCCCTTCAAAACGCGGCTCGTGTCTGCTTCGCTTCGGCCGAGGCGGATCCGGAGGAGCGGAATGATCGAACCCTTGCGATGGGGCATACTCGGCGCGGCGAAATTCGCCCGCCAGCACATGGGGCCGGCGATCCACGAGGCAGATGACGCGGTACTTGCCGCCATCGCCACCCGAGATGTGGCGCGGGCCGAGCCTTTCCGCGCCTTCGTCCCCGGCATCGCCGTTTACGACAGCTATGAGGCACTGCTTGCCTCGCCGAACATAGACGCGGTCTACATCCCGCTGCCGAACCACCTGCACGTGGACTGGACGCTGCGGGCCCTCGCCGCCGGCAAGCACGTGCTGACCGAGAAGCCGGTCGCCCTGCAGGAGGCCGAGGTCGACCAGCTGATCGCCGCGCGCGACACGGCCGGGCGGCTGGCGGCCGAGGCCTTCATGATCGTCCACCACCCGCAGTGGCAGTTCGCACGCGCGCTGGTTCAGGACGGTGCGATCGGCGAGCTGCGCCACGTCCAGGGCGGCTTCAGCTTCGACAACAGCGCCGAGCCGCAGAACATCCGCAACCGCGCCGAGACCGCCGGCGGCGCCCTCCGCGACATCGGCGTCTACCCGTTCGGCGCCACGCGCTACGTCACCGGCGCCGAGCCCGAGCGGCTGCAATCGGTCCTGACCAGGGGGGAGGGCGTCGACGTGACCGCCCACGTCCAGACGCAGTTCCCCGGCTTCACCTTCACCTGCTACGTCTCGATGCGGATGCACCCCTACCAGGAGATGGTGTTCCACGGCACGCGGGGCGTCCTGCGCCTGACCGCTCCCTTCAACGCCAACGTCTCGAGCGAGGCGCAGGTGCACCTGACGCGCAGCGGCCACCCCGAGTCGCTGTGGCGCTTCACGGTGGAGCGGCAGTACCGCCTGCAGGTCGAGGCGTTCGGTCGAAGCGCGCGCGACGGCACGCCCTATCCATGCCCGCTGGAGTGGAGCCGCGGGACCATCGCCATGGTCGACGCCGCCCTGCGCGAGGGGTGACGGCGGGGAACGCGGATCCAGCGCGGCACGTTCGCCTCGGTGGCAAGGGGAGCGGCGGCATGACGGACAGCAAGCGCATCCTGATCTTGGGCGCGGGCGGCAAGACCGGGCGCGAGGCGGTGCGGCAGGCCCTCGACTCAGGTCACCACGTCCGAGCCGTGGAAAAGGGCCGCGCGCCGGATCTGCCGCCGCACGACCGATTGACCACGACCACGGCCGATGTGCTCGACGATGATCTCGTGCCGCTGATGCAGGGCGTGGACGCGGTTGTCTCGACACTCGGCCTGCGCCTGTCGCCGATGACAGCGCTCGGCCCGCCTCCACTCTACACCGAGGGCGCTCTCAGAATCACGCAGGCGATGAAGTCCGCCGGCGTGCAGCGGCTGGTCGTGATCTCGGCCAGCTTCGCCGCGAACCGGCAGCAGGCGCCGCTTTGGTTTCAGGCGGCCGCGATGCCATCGCTCATGCGGATCTTCGACCAGATGGCCGACATGGAGCGCGTCCTGCGCGCGACCGAGGGCGTGGACTGGACCGCGGTCCGTCCCGGCTGGCTGCTCGACCTGCCATCGACCGGCGACTACACGGTGGCCGAAGACGTGATCCCGCGCGGCATGATCCGCACCCGGCACGGCGACCTCGCCCACTTCATGCTGCGCTGCGCCACCGGCGGCGACTGGATCCGTGGCACGCCCGCCATCGCGAGGCCCGAGGCGCTGCGTCACTCGACGCCGCCGGCGCTGCTGGCCGAGATCCGCGGCGCGCTCGGCCTCTCCTGACGCGTCAGGAAACGTCGCGGCAGAAGGTGTCGTAGAGCGCACCCATCAGCACCTCGAGCTCAGGGTCGGCAATGCGATAGTAGATCGTCTGCGCCTCGCGCCGCGTCGCGACCATCCCCGCCTCGCGCAGCCGCGCGAGGTGCTGGCTCAGCGCCGACTGACTCAGACCGACCGCAGTTTGGATGGCGCCAACCGACATCTCGCGCTCGGCAAGCTTGCAGAGGATCAGCAGGCGCTTGGCATTGCCCAGCAGCGCCAGCCGGTCCGCCACATATTCCGCCCGCTCCTCCAGAGCCGCGACCGCAGGATCGGTCATCCTACGCCCTTCCATATTAGCCTTGACTAATTCAGTGTCGTCTAATATGTAGATCGCAACGACGG
The DNA here is from genome assembly GCF_016918935.1 of Roseitranquillus sediminis. Classification (GTDB taxonomy): domain Bacteria; phylum Pseudomonadota; class Alphaproteobacteria; order Rhodobacterales; family Rhodobacteraceae; genus Roseitranquillus; species Roseitranquillus sediminis. Next base: position 386,977 of record NZ_JAFFOB010000015.1, on the reverse strand, counting down.
CCGAGGCAAGTCGCCCGCCGCCACCCAGCAATGAAGGAGAGGGAGCATGAATTCCGCCGCCCCCACCGACTTCACGCCTTGGATGTCGCTCGGCGGCGGTATCCTCATCGGCCTCAGCGCAGTCATGGTGATGGCGCTCTTCGGCCGGATCGCGGGCATCGCCGGCATCACCAACGGCGTCCTCGGCGCCGTCGTCCCGATGGGTAGCGCGCCGTCGGACCGCGGCTGGCGCTTCGCCTTCATCCTCGGGCTCATCGCCGCGCCGCTGACCGTGGCGCTGACAGGCGGCACCATCGAGCAGACCGTGTCGGAGAACCTTTCCGGGATGGCGCTCGCCGGCCTGCTCGTGGGCGTCGGCACCGGACTGGGCTCCGGTTGCACCTCGGGCCACGGCGTCTGCGGCATCGCGCGCCTTTCGCGCCGCTCGCTCGTCGCCGTGGCGATCTTCATGGCAGCCGCCTTCGTCACCGTCTTCATCCTGCGCCACGTGACGGGAGGCTTCTGATGCGCAACCTCATGGCGTTCGCCTCCGGCCTCGTCTTCGGCGTCGGCCTTGTGATCTCCGGCATGGCCAATCCAGCCAAGGTGCTGAACTTTCTCGATCTTGCCGGCACCTGGGACCCCAGTCTCGCCTTTGTCATGGGCGGCGCGGTCGCGGCGGCCTTCATCGGCTACCGCCTTGTCTGGCGATTCGAGTCACCTGCGCTGGGCGACCGCTTCGACATCCCGACCAGTACCGGCATCGACCGCCCGCTCGTTATCGGCGCCGCTGTCTTCGGCATCGGCTGGGGCATCGGCGGCTTCTGCCCCGGTCCTGCCTGGACCGCGCTGCCGCTGCTCGCGCCGGGAACCCTCGTCTTCCTTCCGATGATGCTGGTCGGGCTCTGGCTCGGCTCGCACGCCAAGAACCTTCCGATCCTGACTTCCAAAGGAGCCTAACGATGAGCAAGCTCAAGGAGCGCGTCGTCCGCCATTCCCCCTCGCGCGGCGAGGGCAGCCCCGACATCTGGGGCATCTACGAGCCGGACACCGGATCCATCCAGTACATCTGCGCCGATCCCGAGACGAAGAAGGCTGCGCTCATCGACGTTGTGTGGAACTTCGACCCGCAGCACTACCGCTTCTCGACCGAGAGCATGGACCAGGTGCTCGATCTCGTGCGCGAGAACGGTCTGACGGTGGAGTGGGTGCTCGACACCCACCCGCACGCCGATCACGTGATGGCCTCCGCGCATCTCAGAGAGCGTACGGGCGCCCCGAATGCAATCGGCCGGAAGGTCCATGACATCGCCGAGCTCTGGCGCGAGATCTATCACATGCCCGAAGCCTTTGACCCCGACGCCGACTTCGACCACCTCTTCGCCGAGGGTGAGAAGTTCCGGATCGGCAACCTGGAGGCGAGGGTGATGCTGTCGCCCGGCCACACGCTCGGCTCCATCACCTATGTCTGCGGCGACGCGGCCTTCACCCATGACACGCTGATGCAGCCCGACGTTGGCACCTCGCGGGCCGACTTTCCGGGCGGCAACACCGAGCAGCTCTGGGATTCGATCCAGGACATCCTGGCGCTGCCACCCCAGACGCGCCTCTTCGTCGGCCACGACTACGGAACCGACGGCCGCGATGAGCCGATGTGGGAAGCGACGGTGGCCGAGCACAAGGCCGGAAACCGGCACGTGAAGGACGGCACAAACCGCGAGGACTGGATCAGGCGCCGCAACGAGCGCGACGACACGCTGCCGCTGCCAGACCGGATCCTGGCGGCGCTGCAGATCAACCTCCGCGGCGGACGACTGCCCGAGGCCGAGAGCGACGGGCGGCACTACCTCAAGCTGCCGGTCGACCGGTTCTGATCCGGATGCCGCCCAGTGCCGCGCATGGCTTCGGCCGTCGGCCCGGCACGCCGACGTGCGCGCGCCGCCGTCCGGGGCTCGATGCCCCGGACGGGCGCCCTCCCCTTTCGGCCACCCCGCCGGAACCCTTCATCCAAGCGACCTGAGAGATGCTCCGCTACCTGCCGATCCTCGACTGGGGCCGCCACTACGACCGTCGGACGCTGAGCGCCGACCTGCTGGCGGCCTTGATCGTCACGATTATGCTGATCCCTCAGTCCCTCGCCTACGCGATGCTGGCCGGGCTGCCGCCGGTCGTCGGCCTCTACGCCTCGATCCTGCCGCTCGTCGCCTACGCCGTCTTCGGCACCAGCCGGACCCTCGCCGTAGGGCCGGTCGCCGTCGTCTCGCTGCTGACGGCCACCGCCGCCGGCGCCGTGGCCATCCCCGGCAGCGGCGAGTACCTCGTAGCCGCCATCGCGCTCGCTCTGCTGTCGGGGCTCATCCTCCTTGCGATGGGGCTCTTCCGCCTCGGCTTCGTCGCGAACCTCCTGTCGCATCCGGTGATCTCGGGCTTCATCACCGCCTCCGGCATCCTCATCGCCACCAGCCAGCTCAGGCACATCCTCGGCATCGACGCGGGCGGCCACACGATGGTCGAGCTCGCCCGCTCCCTCGTCGACGGGCTGCCCGAGACGAACCTGCCGACGCTCGCGGTGGGCGCTGCGGCGACCGCGTTCCTCTTCTGGGCGCGCTCCCGGCTCCGAGCCGCACTTCGGCATATCGGCGTGCCGTCGTGCGCTGCCGCGATGCTGGCCCGCACCGGTCCCGTTCTCGCCGTCGCCCTCTCGATCCTGGCTGTCGTCCTCCTCGACCTCGGCGCGGCCGGAGTCGCCGTCGTGGGCGACGTGCCGCAGGGGCTACCACCGCTCGCCCTGCCGCCGCTCGACTTCGGGCTCTGGGCGGCGCTGCTGCCGGCCGCGCTTCTCATCTCGGTCATCGGGTTCGTCGAGTCGGTCTCGGTCGCGCAGACCCTTGCCGCCAAGCGCCGCCAGTCGATCCGCCCGGACCAGGAACTGATCGGCCTCGGCGCCGCCAACCTGGCCGCCGCCTTTTCCGGCGGCTACCCGGTGACCGGCGGCTTCGCCCGCTCCGTCGTCAACTTCGACGCGGGCGCCGAGACCCCCGCCGCCGGCGCCTACACCGCCGTCGGCATCGCGGCCGCGTCGCTGTTCCTCACGCCCCTGCTCTACCACCTGCCGGTCGCCGTGCTGGCGGCCACGATCATCGTCGCGGTGCTCAGCCTCGTGGACATCGGGGCGCTCCGCCGCACCTGGAGCTATTCGCGCTTCGACTTCGCCGCACTCGCCGGCACCATCCTCGTCACGCTGATCCGAGGGGTCGAGGCCGGCATTCTGACCGGCGTCGCCATCTCCGTGCTCCTGCATCTCTGGCGCACCTCACGGCCGCACGTTGCGGTGCTGGGGCAGGTCCCCGGCACCGCCCACTTCCGCAACATCCTGCGGCACGACGTGATCTCGGCGCCGCAGGTCCTGAGCCTGCGCATCGACGAGAGCCTCTATTTCGGCAACGCCCGCGCCATCGAGGACGTCGTCCAGCGCGAGGTCGCCGCGCGGCCCGAGGTGCGCGAGGTCGTCCTGAATTGCGCCGCGGTCAACGGCATCGACGCCAGCGCCCTCGAAAGCCTCGAGCTCATCATGCACCGGCTGCAGGACGCGGGCATCAGACTGCACCTCAGCGAGGTGAAGGGTCCGGTGATGGACCGCCTCGCCCGCACCGAGTTCCTCCGCCACCTCAGCGGCGGCGTCTATCTTTCCCACCACGAGGCGCTCGCCGACCTCGCGCCCGACACGACGCGGGACGCGGACGCGCGCGCGCGCCCGGATCTCGATCCCGCGCAGCCGTTCCCGGAGCGGCCGGCGCGGCGGCCGACCTGACGGATCAGACCGCCCGATCGACCATCATCTTCTTGATCTCGGCGATCGCCTTTGCCGGATTCAGTCCCTTGGGGCACGTCTTGGCGCAGTTCATGATCGTGTGGCAGCGGTAGAGCTTGAACGGATCCTCGAGGTCGTCCAGCCGCTCGCCCGTCGCCTCGTCCCGGCTGTCGTCGATCCAGCGCCAGGCGTGCAGCAGCGCGGCCGGACCCAGGAACCGGTCCTGGTTCCACCAGTAGGACGGGCAAGCGGTCGAGCAGCAGGCGCACATGATGCACTCGTAGTAGCCGTCGAGCTTGCGCCGGTCCTCGATCGACTGCCGCCACTCCTTCGCCGGCTCGTTGGTCTCGGTCCTGAGCCAGGGCTCGACGCTCGCGTGCTGGGCGTAGAAGTGGGTCAGGTCCGGCACCAGGTCCTTGACCACCGGCATGTGCGGCAGCGGATAGATCTTGATGTCGCCCTTGATGTCGTCGAGCCCGTAGATGCAGGCCAGCGTGTTGATCCCGTCGATGTTCATCGAGCACGAACCGCAGATCCCCTCGCGGCACGACCGGCGGAAGGTCAGCGTCGGGTCGATCTCATTCTTGATCTTGATGAGCGCGTCGAGGACCATCGGCCCGCACGTGTCCATGTCGACGAAGTAGGTGTCGACGCGCGGGTTCTCTCCGTCGTCGGGGTTCCAGCGATAGATCTGGAACTTGCGCACGTTCGTCGCGCCCTCCGGCTTCGGCCACGTCTTGCCGGTGCGGATGCGGCTGTTCTTGGGAAGCGTCAGTTGGACCATCTTCGTCTCCTCAGATCGCGGCGGCGCCGAATGTGCGCGCCGCGAGGCATTGTTGTGTGGCCGGCCTGCGGGCGATGTCGACCATGAGGTCGATCGCCGAGGGCGTCAGCCCGGTGAGCGTCGTCTCGGCCAACTCGTAAAGCTCCGGCACGGCAGCATTGTCGATGACGCAGTCCGTGAGGGTCTGGACCGGCAGCCCGGGAAACCGGTCGGCGAGGATCGGCTGCACGGCCGCCCGCGCGGCTTCGCGTGCGACCTGTTCGCGGGAGATGGGCACGCACGCCGCCAGCGCAGCCGCCACAACGATGATCGCCCAGCTCGCGCGCCGCCCGCTCAAAACTGTGACTCCCGCTCCGGCTCGGCGCACGCCGTGCGACCGGGCCTCACCACCGCACCGACGTTCAGGCCCACGTCCGTATGCATTCCCTCGTCGCTCACGCCCATCTCCGCAATACCGCCGAGCAGCGGATTGATCTCTCCCGTCCCGGAGCAGAACGCCCGTCCCGCCCCCGATCCACCGGCGCATCCGGCGAGCAGGCAGAACGCCACCGCCACGGCCAGCGGGTGCGATTCCGCCCACTGGGCGCGCTCAGAAAGGGCACGCATCGAGCAGCCGCTCCTTCAACCGCTCATTGTCCGGCACCGGCGCTTCCTTCGCGAGACGCAGCAGGTCCTGCACGGGCGTCTCCCTCCCAACGCGGACGGGCTCCGGCGGGATCTCGACCCCGCCCGCCAAATAGTAGTCGTCAAACTTGACTCCATCCCCCTTGAGCGGCGCCCCGAACGAAACTCGGGCCGAGGGCCGCCCATAGACGTGCGAAACGATGAGACCATGCAGCGAGCTTGATACGGTCGCCGAGCAGGACAGGATCGCCGCGACGACTTCCCGCACCGGCCGCGTCACATCGATCACCCTCACCTCCGGGAGGTCGGCGAATATTTCTTGCGCCTCCTTGGCATTGACGAAGTGCGGGATCACCCCGAGTTCGTGAGTGACATCCGCATGCCGCTGACCCAAGACGTCCGGCAAGAGGATCGCAGGATCGCCGAAGACGTCCGGGCATACGTAGCCCTGTTCGCGACAGCGAGCGCGGGTCATCGGCCCCCGCACCGCGCGGATCTCCCTCGGGCGCCTGAAGCCAACCTCGCGCTCGATGATGCCCGAGCCCCAGACGATCGCCGCGTCATCCCGTTTGATGTGCCCCATGATGCTGCCGGCGGTGACGTAGGCCGATCCGCCGGTCCTATCGTTGAGCTTGTGGTAGAGCGGCGGTCGCCCCTGCCGATCCTCATAGAGCAACGGGCCAATCCAGTCGCCGAAGTTCCTCGGCTCGCCATCGGTCCAGCTCCAGACCATGTTTCTGCCGTCGAGCAGTCCCCAATTCTGCGCGATGCGCGTCAAGCGGCTGGGCTTCCGGACTGATGCTCCGGTCGCGGACACCGGGTTAGTAGACCCGCGCCTTCGGCGCGATCTTCTTGAGGTCGATGCCCCCCTCGTTGTGACCGATCAGCGGGTTGAGGTGCACCGGGCGGTAGCCGAGCGTCACGCCGCCGTTGACCCAGGCCAGCGTGTGCTTGCGCCAGTTTTCGTCGTCGCGGTCCGGGAAATCCTCGTGCGCGTGGGCGCCGCGGCTCTCCTTCCGGGCTTCGGCGCTGACGATGGTGGCCAGCGCGTTGGGCATGAGGTTGGTCAGCTCCAGCGTCTCCATCAGGTCGGTGTTCCAGATCATGCTGCGGTCGGTGACGCGCAGGTCGTCCACCTTGGCGGCCACCGCCTCCATCTTCTTCATGCCTTCCGCCAGCGTCTTCTCCGTACGGAAGACGGCCGCATCCTGCTGCATGGTCTTCTGCATCTCGAGCCTCAGGTCGGCCGTTGGCGTTCCGCCCTTCGCGTGACGCAGCGCATCGAACCTCGACAGCGCCTTCTCGACGCTCGCCTTGTTGGTCTCGGGGTTGCCGCGGGTCCGGTCCACCACCTCGCCCGCCTTGATCGCCGCGGCGCGGCCGAAGACCACGAGATCGATCAGGCTGTTCGAGCCGAGCCGGTTGGCCCCGTGCACGGAGGCGCAGCCCGCCTCGCCCACCGCCATCAGGCCCGGCGCGATGCGGTCGGGATCCTCCTCGGTGGGGTTCAGCACCTCGCCCCAGTAGTTCGTGGGGATGCCGCCCATGTTGTAGTGCACCGTCGGCAGGACCGGGATCGGCTCCTTGGTCACGTCGACGCCGGCGAAGATGCGGGCCGACTCGCTGATCCCCGGCAGCCGCTCGTGCAGCGTCTCGGGCGGCAGGTGGTTCAGGTGCAGGTGGATGTGGTCGCCGTCCTTGCCGACGCCCCGCCCCTCGCGGATCTCCATCGTCATGCAGCGGCTGACGACGTCGCGGCTGGCGAGATCCTTGTAGGTGGGCGCGTAGCGCTCCATGAACCGCTCGCCTTCGGAGTTGGTGAGATAGCCCCCCTCGCCGCGGGCGCCCTCGGTGATCAGGCAGCCGGCGCCGTAGATGCCGGTCGGGTGGAACTGCACGAACTCCATGTCCTGCAGCGGCAGCCCGGCGCGGGCGACCATGCCGCCGCCGTCGCCGGTGCAGGTGTGCGCCGAGGTGGCCGAGAAGTAGGCGCGCCCGTAGCCGCCGGTGGCGAGTACCGTCATCTTCGCGTTGAAAACGTGGATCGACCCGTCCTCGAGGCTCCAGGCGACGACGCCCTGGCAGACGCCGTCCTCGGACATCACGAGGTCAATCGCGAAGTACTCGATGAAGAACTCGGCCTTCTGCTTCAGGCTCTGGCCGTAGAGCGTGTGCAGGATCGCATGGCCGGTCCGGTCGGCGGCGGCGCAGGTGCGCTGGACCGGCGGCCCCTCGCCGAACTCGGTCGTGTGGCCGCCGAACGGGCGCTGGTATATGCGGCCGTCCTCGGTGCGGCTGAATGGCACGCCGTAGTGTTCCAGCTCGTAGACCGCCTTCGGTGCCTCGCGCGCGAGATATTCCATCGCGTCGGTGTCGCCGAGCCAGTCCGACCCCTTCACCGTATCGTACATGTGCCACTGCCAGTGGTCGGGCCCCATGTTGCCGAGGCTGGCGGCGATGCCACCCTGCGCGGCGACCGTGTGGCTGCGGGTCGGAAAGACCTTGGTGATGCAGGCGGTCCGAAGCCCCTGCTCCGCCAGACCCAGCGTCGCGCGCAGGCCGGAGCCGCCGGCGCCGACGACGATGGCGTCGTAGGTGTGTTCGGTATGATCGTAGGCCGCCATCACTCGCTCCTTACAGCGCCAGGCTGGCGAGCGCGAAGAGCCCCACCGCCGCCGCTCCATAACTGATGCAGATCATCGCCATGACGAGCGCCTTGCGCGTCAGACCGTCGGAATAGTCCTCGATCATGATCTGCACGCCGCCGCGGAAATGGACCATTCCCACGATCAGCGTCAGCGCCGCCACGATCGCCGGGAACGGCCGGCCATAGTAGACGACGACCTCCTGCCAAGGCCGCCCGAGCGCCGAGCCGAAGGTGAAGACGAAGAGCGGCACGAGGATGACCAGCGCGACCGACGTCACCGTCATGTTCCAGTGATGGTCGGTCCCGTGGCCCGTGGCGCCCGTGCCGCGGGCGCGCTTGCGGTCTGTGATGAACGCCATGTCCCTGTCCCCTCAGATCACCAGCACGGTCAGCAGCGTCAGCACCACCGAGCCGCCGATCGCCACGTAGCCCATCGTGTAGGCCGTCGGAAGGTCGAGGCCCCGCCCCGTGTCCCAGATCAGGTGCCGGATCCCCGCGAGCGAGTGGTACCAGAGCCCCCAGAGCGACAGGAACATCACCAGATCGCCGAACCAGGACCGGAGGAAGCCGTCCGCCCGTTCGAATGCATCCGGCCCCGTCGCCGCCGCCAGCAGCCACCAGACGATCAGCAGCACCGTGACCAACATCGCGTTGCCGGTGATCCGCGTCAGGATCGACGTCACCGACGTCATCTGGAGCCGGTAGTACTTGCCCAGCATGAAGGGCGAGAGCGGTCGGTTTCCCCGTTCGAGTTGGGCCATGGGCGTCCCCGTTTCTGCTTTGCTGACCGTCATAGCCGAATTGCCGCCGGTGTCACCGTCTGCGCCGGGAAAAAATGCCGCGGCTGCACACGAAGCTGTGGCTAGACGGGGCAGGCCGCCCAGATGTCGAGGTCGAGGAGCACCCCGTCACGATAGCGCCCATCCTCGCCCAGCACCGGCCCCGGCTCGGTGCCCGCCCGCGCGGCAACCAGCCGCAGGCGCAGTGCCCCCGCCCCCGGCGCGTCGAGTTCGGCGCGGTCCAGCACCTCGGACCAAGCCGTCACCGTGTCGCCCGCGAAGCAGGGGGCGACATGGCTGCCCGCGTTCAGCGCCAGCACGGGTTGCGCGTTGGCAAGGCCATTGAACGAGAGCGCCCGCGCAAGGCTGACGACGTGTCCGCCATAGACGAGCCGCCGCCCGTCCGGCCGGCTGCCCGCGTCGAAATGCACCCGCGCGGTGTTCTGCCACAGGCGCGTCGCCATCATGTGCTCCGCCTCCTCGACCGTCACCGCGTCGGCGTGGTCGACGACCTCGCCGACGGCGTAGTCGGCCCAACGCCGAGTGTCGCCCGCCATCTCGAAGTCGTAGTCGTCGAAGTCGAGGCCCCAGGGCAGCACCAGGTCCGCCGGCAGCACCGCCGGGGCCAACTTCGGCACCACCGGCTCCGGCGCCTCGCCGCCCTCCTCGCGCCTGCGCACCATGACCCACCGGACGTAGCTCAGCACCCGGTCGTCGCGCTGGTTGAGGCCGGTGGTGCGGACGTAGACCACGCCGCTCCGCCCGTTCGAGTTCTGCCTCAGGCCGATCACCTCGCTCTCGGCCCTCAGCGTGTCGCCCGGATGCACCGGCGCCAGCCACCGCCCCTCGGCATAGCCGAGGTTGGCGACCGCGTTCAGGCTGATGTCGGGCACCGTCTTGCCGAAGACGGTGTGAAACACGATCCACTCGTCGAGCGGCGCGGGCTCCAGCCCGCACTCGGCGGCGAACGTGTCGGACGAGGCCAGAGCGTGCCGCGCGGGGTAGAGCGCGTGGTAGAGCGCCCGCTCCCCCTGCGTCAGGGTGCGCGGCACGGCATGTCGGATCGTCTCGCCCAGATGGAAGTCCTCGAAGAACCGCCCCCGACTCACTGCTCGCCCAGCTTCATCGACGGGTCATAGTCGGTCGGCACTTCCTTCGTCACCGCCTGCGCGCAGCGCATCACGCCGTTGGCGTGGTCCCACGCGTAGGCGGGCGCGCCGTGCAGCTCCCACCCCTTGGACAAGGCCGCGCTGACCTTGTGGCAGAAGGCCGAGTTGTCCTCGCCCGTGAGCAGTCTGTAGAGCCGCGTCATCGCCTCACCCGAAGGGCCAGTAGCCGAGCCAGCCATGGATCAGCGCGACCACGACGTAGAGCACGATCCCGCCGACCACCGCCCTTATCTCCTTGGAGATCGGTGCGGGCGGCGGCGGCGTCCAGGCCGGCTCCGCCCGATTGATCAGCACCATCTCCACTAGCGCCCAGACTAGGAGGCCGCCGAACAGGATCAGCGACGGCACGTCGCCGTTCACCAGCAGGTGCCCCACCGCCCAGAGCGAAAAGCCGATCAGCTGCGGATGGCGCGTCAGCCGGGTCACGCGCGTCTTCATCCCCGCCGCCGCGAAGAGGTAGAAGCCGATCAGCACCAAGAGGTTGTTGATCCCGACCAGTGCCTGGCTGCGGCCCCAGAAGAAGGCGCCCTCGGCGCTCCGATAGCCGATTACCATCAGCACGACCGAGAGGACGAGCAGCACCGCGAAGATCCCCTTCGCGCGGTCTCCCATCCGCTCGGCCATCGCCGAGCGGGCGTCCGGCGCCACCCGTTTGAAGAGGTGCGCGCCCCACCAGAGCGCAAGCCCGAGGATCAGCCAGATCATGCCGTCGCCATCCGTGAGATCGCCTCGGCCCGCGCCAGCGTCGCGCGCGCCGTCTCCACGTGCAGGTTTTCGACGATGCGCCCGTCGAGGACCGCCACGCCCTCGCCCCGCGCCATCGCGCCCTCGAATGCCTCGATCTGCGCCCGCGCCGTCGCCACCTCGTCCTCCGACGGAGCGAAGATGCGGTTCGCGGTCTCGAGCTGCGACGGGTGGATCAGCGTCTTGCCGTCCATGCCCAGCTCGCGGCCCTGCCGGCACTCCTCGGCCAGCCCCGCCTCGTCGCGGAAGGCGTTGTAGACGCCGTCGACGCAGACAATCCCCGCCCCACGCGCCGCCATCAGGCAGGCCTGCAGCGCGAACATCAGCGGCAGACGGTCCGCCCGGTGCAGACAGCCAAGCTCCTTTGCGAGGTCGTTCGTGCCCATGACGAAGCCGCCCATGAGCGGCGCCCGCGCGATGGCGGCCGCGTTCAGCACGCCCGCCGGCGTCTCGATCATCGTCCAGATGGCGGCGTCCGAGCCCGCCGCGTCGAGCACCCGCGCGGCCGCCTCCACGTCCTCGGGCGCGATGACCTTGGGCAGCAGCACCGCCTCGACCGGCACCTTCGCCGCCGCCGCCAGATCGTCCGCGCCCCACTCGGTCTCCGCGGCATTCACCCGAATCAGCTTCGCCCGCGCGCCATAGCCCCCGGCGTCCAACGCGGCCGCCAGCGTCTGCCGCGCCGCGGCCTTCTCGTCCGGCGCAACGGCATCCTCGAGGTCGAAGATGATGGCGTCACAGGCAAGGCCGCGCGCCTTGTCCAGCGCACGCTCCTTCGACGCTGGGATATAGAGAACCGAGCGCCAGGGCCGGGCCGCGTGATCCATCCTGTCCCCCGTTGGGCTTGGCCAAGCCCAACATGCGCCGCCTGTTTCCGCAAGTGCGAAAGGCACCCGCGCAACACCCACCGCACGCTTCCTTCAGCGCCGTTTACCCGACCGCACTCAACCTGAGCGTGCGGTCCGCTGCGGACCGTGCTGCCAACTGGAGATCCGTCATGAACCGCCACGTCTTCATGATGTCGCTGGGCTTCGGCGCGCTCGCGCTCACCGCCCAGAATGCACTGTCCCAGGAAACCACCACCTGCGCGCCGCGCGAGATCGTGCTGCAGAAGCTCTCGGACCGCTGGGGTGAGATCCGGCAGTCGGTCGGCCTCGGCCGCGGCAACCGGATAGTCGAGGTCTTCGCCTCGGGCGACACCGGCACCTGGACCATACTCGCCACCTCGCCCTCGGGCCTCTCCTGCGTCGTCGCCGTCGGAACGGCATTCGAAGCGCTGAGCGAGCCCGCGGGCGACCCCGCCTAGGTCAGCGCCTCCCAGACCAGCTTGGCGCCGGTCAACGACAGGAGCGCGTAGGTTATCGCGAAGAAAAGGGTCTCCGGCACCAGCCGGTGCGCCCGCACCCCGATCCACACGCCCGCCAACGCCACCGGGACGAGCACCAGGTTCGCCGCCAGGGTCTGCGCGGTGAATATCCCCAGGAGCGCGTAGGGCACGACCTTGAGGAGGTTGACGGCCCAGAAAACGAGCACCGTCGTCGCCTGGTACGCGGTCTTGGTCGCCCCCTGCGCCAGCAGGTATACCGCGACCGGCGGACCGCCCGCATGGCTGACGAAGCTGGTGAAGCCCGCCGCCAGCCCGGCGAGGAGCCCGAGCCACCCCGGCGCCTCGACCTGCCGGATCCGCACCAGCCCCCGCATCCGCGCCAGCTGCCAAGCGACGAAGAAAAGCGCGACGAGGCCGATCAGCAGCCGGATCAGGTCCTCGTCCGCCACCCGCCAGAGCAGCGCGCCCAGCGCCACGCCCGGCACCGATCCCGCGATCAGCACCCGCGCGTCGCGCCACCGCCAGCGTCGCCAATATGGCCGCAGAGCGGCCACGTCCATCAGCATCAGCATCGGCAGCATCACACCGAGCGCCGTGCCCGGATCGACCACCAGCGCCAGGATAGCCGACGCCGCGAACGCGGCGCCGGAGCCGAAGCCGCCCTTCGAGATGCCCGCGAACAGCACCGCCGGCACGGCGAACCAGTAGAACCCCGCCTCCAAGCCCGCCCTCCCAACCAGATACCTGCGCCTCGCCTAGCCGATCCCAACGTCCGCCGTAAGCCGCACGGCGGACCGAGGGGCAAGCTTGCGCGACCGCGCGCGAGGGACTAGGCCATCGCGAAATCGCATGCTGAGAGGAGCCTTCCAGATGGCCAGACCCAAGATCGCGCTGATCGGCGCCGGACAGATCGGCGGCACGCTCGCCCATCTCGCGGCGATGAAGGAGCTGGGCGACGTCGTCCTCTTCGACATCGCCGAGGGCACGCCGCAGGGCAAGGCGCTCGACATCGCCGAGTCCGGCCCGTCGGAAAAGTTCGACGCCGCCGTGACCGGCACCAACGACTATGCCGACATCGCCGGCGCCGATGTCTGCATCGTCACCGCCGGCGTCCCGCGCAAGCCCGGGATGAGCCGCGACGACCTTCTCGGCATCAATCTCAAGGTCATGAAGGCCGTGGGCGAGGGCATAAAGGCCAACGCGCCCGACGCCTTCGTCATCTGCATCACCAACCCGCTTGACGCCATGGTCTGGGCGCTGCGCGAATACTCCGGCCTGCCGCACGAGAAGGTCGTGGGCATGGCGGGCGTGCTCGACTCGGCCCGCTTCCGCCACTTCCTCAGCCTCGAGTTCGACGTCTCCATGCGCGACGTCACCGCCTTCGTCCTGGGCGGCCACGGCGACACGATGGTGCCGCTCACCCGCTACTCCACCGTCGGCGGCATTCCCCTGCCCGACCTCGTCAAGATGGGCTGGATCACGCAGGAGCGGCTCGACGCGGTGGTGCAGCGCACCCGTGACGGCGGCGCCGAAATCGTCGGCCTCCTCAAGACCGGCTCGGCCTTCTACGCCCCCGCGACCAGCGCCATCGAGATGGCCGAGGCCTACCTCAAGGACCAGAAGCGCCTGCTGCCCTGCGCCGCTTGGGTCGAAGGCGCCTACGGACTCAAGGGGATGTATGTCGGCGTGCCGACGATCATCGGCGCCGGCGGGGTGGAGCGCGTCGTGGCCATCGAGCTCAACAAGGACGAGCAGTCCATGTTCTCGAACTCCGTCGACGCGGTGCGCGGCCTGGTGGACGCCTGCAAGGGCATCGACGAAGGCCTGAACTGATATAGCGTTCGCCATAGGTCGCTGCCGCCGCGGGCCGGCCGCCAGCACGGCGGCCGGCCCGCTGCCCTTTGCGGCGCCGACGGGGCGCGCGACGGCTGGGAACCCGGCGACTCCCTCGGTTTGTTCCTGCAAACGCGCGGAGTTGCCCTTTCTTTTACGGCGCGCACGTGGCATTGCACCCGGCGACAACACCGAACGGGGGCCGGAGATGAACATCCACGAGTACCAGGCCAAGTCGCTCCTGCGCAGCTACGGCGCTCCGGTCAGCGACGGCCGCATCGTCACCCGCGCCGAGGAAGCCAAGACCGCCGCGGGTGAGCTCGACGGCCCCGTCTGGGTGGTCAAGGCGCAGATCCACGCCGGCGGCCGCGGCAAGGGCAGCTTCAAGGAGCCTGACGCGGGCGAAAAGGGCGGCGTTCGCCTCACCAAGTCCGTCGAGGAAGCCTCCGACGAGGCCCGGCGGATGCTCGGCCGCACTCTCGTCACGCATCAGACCGGCCCGGAGGGCAAGCAGGTCGGCCGCGTCTACATCGAGGACGGCTCCGGCATCTCGCGCGAGCTCTACCTCGCCCTCCTCGTCGACCGGCAGACCTCCCGCATCTCCTTCGTCTGCTCGACCGAGGGCGGCATGGACATCGAGGAGGTCGCCGCCTCCACGCCGGACCGCATCCTCTCCTTCTCCGTCGACCCGGTGACCGGCTACCAGCCGTTCCACGGCCGCCGCATCGCCTATGCGTTGGGGCTCGAGGGAAAGCAGGTCAAGCAGTGCGTCGCGCTCATGGGCATGCTCTACCGTCTCTTCGTCGAGAAGGACGCCGAGATGGTCGAGATCAACCCGCTGATCGTGACCGACGAGGGCGACCTCAAATGTCTCGACGCCAAGATGGGCTTCGACGGCAACGCCCTCTACCGCCAGCAGGAGATCGCGAGCCTGCGCGACGAATCCGAGGAAGACGCCAAGGAACTCCAGGCCTCCAAGTACGACCTCAACTACATCGCTCTCGACGGCGAGATCGGCTGCATGGTCAACGGCGCCGGCCTTGCCATGGCGACGATGGACATCATCAAGCTCTACGGCTCGGCCCCCGCCAACTTCCTCGACGTCGGCGGCAGCGCCACCAAGGAAAAGGTCACCGAGGCCTTCAAGATCATCACGTCGGACAAGAACGTGAAGGGCATCCTCGTAAACATTTTTGGCGGCATCATGCGCTGCGACGTCATCGCCGAGGGCGTGGTCGCCGCGGTCAAGGAAGTGGGCCTCGAGGTACCGCTCGTCGTCCGGCTCGAGGGCACCAACGTCGAGAAGGGCAAGGAGATCATCAAGACCTCCGGCCTCAACGTCATCGCCGCCGACGACCTCGCCGACGCCGCCGACAAGGTGGTCAAGGCGGTCAACGGCTGATCGAGGACGAGCCGCGGGTCACCACGGGGAGGAATGGTCATGGTTGTTGCAGCAGCACGGAAGATCTTCGGACGCGCGCCGCATGCCGCGGCCCTGTCTGCGGCGGCTTTCTGCGCCTGGGTCGCGCCGGCGGCGGCTCAGGCCATTCCGCCGTCCGAACTGGCCGAGCTCGCGATGCGCGTCTGCATCCGCGCGACGCCGGACGCCAGTGAGGGCGTGCAGGCCGAGGGCTTCGAAGTGCGCTCCCGCCTCGGGCGAACCGTGATCTATGCGCACGGGGCCGGGCCGACGATGATCCTGACCGCGCAGCCGAACTTCTTCGCCTGCGAGCTGCGCGCCCCGCAGGCCGACGAGGCCTACCTGCCCCGCCTGCTGGCCGAGATCGAGCCGGCCATCCGGCGCCGCTTCGGCGACTTGGAGCCGACGGCGTTGGAGAAGGGGCGCCTCTGGCAGACCAATACCGAAGATGACGTGCTGGTCCAGATCGAGGTCGCCGAGAGAGAGACAGGAAGCGTCGCCATCGTCGCCTCGGCCGATGCCGCGCCGCTCACGCCACCGCAATCAGACTAGACCGCAGAGGAGCGCCTGGATGGCCGTACTCGTCGACAAAGACACCAAGGTGATCTGCCAGGGCTTCACCGGCTCGCAGGGCACCTTCCATTCCGAGCAGGCCATCGCCTACGGCACGCGGATGGTCGGCGGCGTGACGCCCGGCAAGGGCGGGCAGACCCATCTCGACCTGCCGGTCTTCGACTCGTGCCACGAGGCGGTGGCGAAGACGGGCGCGAACGCCAGCGTCATCTACGTCCCGCCCCCCTTCGCCGCCGACTCGATCCTCGAGGCGATCGACGCGAGGATCCCGCTCGTGGTCTGCATCACCGAGGGCATCCCGGTCCTCGACATGATGAAGGTCAAGCGCGCGCTCGACGGCTCGGGCACCACGCTGATCGGGCCGAACTGCCCGGGCGTCATCACGCCCGACGCCTGCAAGATCGGCATCATGCCCGGCCACATCCACAAGCGCGGCAAGGTCGGCGTCGTCTCCCGCTCGGGCACGCTCACCTACGAGGCGGTCAAGCAGACCACCGATGTCGGCCTCGGCCAGTCGACCTGCGTCGGCATCGGCGGCGATCCGATCAAGGGGACCGAGCATATCGACGTGCTGGAATGGTTCCTCGCCGACGACGAGACGCAAGCGATCATCATGATCGGCGAGATCGGCGGCACCGCCGAGGAGGAGGCCGCGCAGTTCCTCGCCGACGAGCGCAAGGCGGGCCGCTGGAAGCCCACAGCCGGCTTCATCGCCGGCCGCACCGCCCCCAAGGGCCGGCGCATGGGCCATGCGGGCGCAATCGTCGCCGGCGGCAAGGGCGACGCGGAATCGAAGATCGCGGCGATGAAGGAGGCCGGTATCGTCGTGGCGGACAGCCCCGCCGGCCTCGGGGAAGCGGTGGTCAAAGCCATCGGGTGACATGAGGTTCGCTGAGGCGGTCAGGACGTGCCTACGCAAATACGCCACCTTCTCGGGACGCGCGACCCGCTCGGAATATTGGTGGTTCGTGCTGTTCCTGATCCTGGCCTCTGCGGTGGCCGGCGTCGTCGACGCCGCTCTCTTTGGCGGAGACCCAACCGTGGCTGACGGCGCGCCCGAGGCCGGCTCCGGGCCCGTCGCGGGCGTCTTCAAGCTCGCCACCCTGCTGCCCGGCATCGCCGCCGGATGGCGCCGGATGCACGACACCGGCCGCTCCGGGCTCCACCTCGTCTACCCGCTGATCGTCATGGTCGGTATCGCCACCTTCGCCGGCGCCACCGGCGCGGTCGGGCTCGAAAGCCAGGCCTTCCAGGGGGTCGTCGGCCTCGTCCTCGTCGTCGCGCTCCTCGTCTTCGTGATTTCGCCCCTCCTCGTGCTCTGGTGGCTGACCCGCCCGTCGCAGCCCGGCCCCAACCGCTTCGGCCCGGCGCCGGGCGAGGCGTTGTGATGCGTCGGGCGAGAGAGACCCTTCACGCCGCTCGCGCGGGGGAGTACCGAGCCAAAGACCCAAGGGCGATTCCCGCTCCGCCAGCGCAGCCGTCCGACTCGGCGCGGACCCGCGTCCGGAGTGCCCGCGTTGACCCGAGCGAACCCGCGCCAGCCCACGACCAGCCGAGCCGAGCCTCGAAGGTAGCCCAATGACCGACCAGTCCTCCAACGACATCTTCCGCGCCTCGTCCTTTCTCCAAGGGCACAATTCGGAATACATCGAGCAGCTCCACGCTCGCTTTGCCGACGATCCGAATGCAGTCGACGAGAGCTGGGCGGAGTTCTTCCGCCAGCTCGGCGACGATCGGAGCGCCGTGGCGGCAGAGGCGAAGGGGCCCTCCTGGTCTCGCCCCGACTGGCCGCCTGCGCCTTCGGACGAGCTGACCGCCGCGCTCGACGGCCAGTGGATGCGCGAGGCGCGCGCCGCCGGCGAGAAGATCTCCGCCAAGGCCGCCGAAAAGGGCGTCAGCCTCACCGACGACGACGTGAAGCGCGCCGTCCTCGACTCGATCCGCGCGCTGATGATCATCCGCGCCTACCGGATCCGCGGGCACCTCGTCGCGGACCTCGACCCGCTGGGGATGCGCCAGGTCACTCCCCACCCCGAGCTCGACCCCGCCAGCTACGGCTTCACCGAGGCCGACATGGACCGGCCGATCTTCATTGACAACGTCCTCGGGCTCGAGGTGGCGCCGCTGCGCGAGATCCTCGAGATCGTGCGGCGCACCTACTGCGGCACCTTCGCGCTCCAGTACATGCACATCTCGAACCCCGACGAGGCCGCCTGGCTCAAGGAGCGGATCGAGGGCTACGGCAAGGAGGTCAGCTTCACCCGCGAGGGGCGGCGCGCCATC
This sequence comes from Roseitranquillus sediminis, assembly GCF_016918935.1. Taxonomy (GTDB): domain Bacteria; phylum Pseudomonadota; class Alphaproteobacteria; order Rhodobacterales; family Rhodobacteraceae; genus Roseitranquillus; species Roseitranquillus sediminis. Next base: position 369,004 of record NZ_JAFFOB010000015.1, on the reverse strand, counting down.
CTCAACAAGCTGGTCGAAGCCGAGGGTTTCGAGCGCTTCCTCCACGTCAAGTACATGGGCACCAAGCGCTTCGGCCTCGACGGCGGCGAGAGCCTGATTCCGGCGATGGAGCAGATCATCAAGCGCGGCGGCGCCCTCGGCGTGCAGGAGCTCGTCATCGGGATGCCGCACCGCGGCCGCCTGAGCGTCCTCGCCAACGTGATGTCGAAGCCCTACCGCGCGATCTTCAACGAGTTCCAGGGCGGCAGCTTCAAGCCCGAGGATGTCGACGGCTCGGGCGACGTGAAGTACCACCTCGGCGCCTCGTCGGACCGCGAGTTCGACGGCAACACCGTCCACCTGTCGCTGACCGCCAACCCCTCGCACCTCGAGGCGGTGAACCCCGTCGTCCTGGGCAAGGCGCGGGCGAAGCAGGACCAGCTGGGAGACCCGGAGCGTTCGGGCGTCCTGCCGGTTCTCCTGCACGGCGACGCCGCCTTCGCGGGCCAGGGCGTGGTGGCCGAGTGCTTCGGCCTCTCCGGCCTGCGCGGTCACCGCACCGGCGGCACGATCCACATCGTGGTCAACAACCAGATCGGGTTCACCACCGCACCGTCCTTCAGCCGCTCGTCGCCCTACCCGACGGACATCGCGCTGATGGTCGAGGCGCCGATCTTCCATGTCAACGGCGATGATCCCGAGGCCGTCACCCACGCCGCCAAGGTGGCGACGGAGTTCCGGCAGAAGTTCCACAAGGACGTGGTCATCGACATGTTCTGCTATCGTCGCTTCGGCCACAATGAGGGCGACGAGCCTATGTTCACGCAGCCCGAGATGTACTCCCGCATCAAGGGCCACAAGACGACGCTTGAGCTCTACTCCGAGCGCCTCGTCGCCGACGGCCTCGTCCCCCAGGACGAGATCGAGACGATGAAGCAGGACTTCCAGAAGCTCCTCGGCGAGGAGTTCGAGGCCGGCCGCGAGTACCGACCCAACAAGGCCGACTGGCTCGACGGCCGCTGGTCGCACCTCGACCGGCAGGGCGACAAGTACCAGCGCGGCAAGACCGCCATCAAGGAAAAGACCCTGCGCGAGATCGGCCGGGCGCTGACCACGGCGCCCGAGGGCTTCGGTCTTCACCGCACGGTGGGTCGCCTCCTCGAGTCCAAGAAGCAGATGTTCGAGAGCGGCCACGGCTTCGACTGGGCCACCGCCGAGGCACTGGCCTTCGGCTCGCTCCTGCTCGAGGGCTATCCCGTCCGCCTCGCCGGCCAGGATTCCACCCGCGGCACCTTCAGCCAGCGCCACTCGGCCTTCATCGACCAGAACTCCGAGGACCGCTACTACCCGCTGAACCACATCCGCGAGGGGCAGGCGCGCTACGAGGCCATCGACTCGATGCTCTCCGAATACGCCGTTCTCGGCTTCGAGTACGGCTATTCGCTGGCCGAGCCCAACGCGCTCGTGATGTGGGAGGCGCAGTTCGGCGACTTCGCCAACGGCGCCCAGATCATGTTCGACCAGTTCATCTCGTCGGGCGAGCGCAAGTGGTTGCGCATGTCGGGTCTCGTCATGCTGCTGCCGCATGGCTACGAGGGCCAGGGCCCCGAGCACTCGTCCGCCCGGCTGGAGCGGTTCCTGCAGCAATGCGCCGAGGACAACTGGATCGTCGCGAACTGCACCACGCCCGCCAACTACTTCCACATCCTGCGCCGCCAGCTCCACCGCAGCTATCGCAAGCCGCTGGTGCTGATGACGCCGAAGTCGCTCCTGCGCCACAAGCTCGCGGTCAGCGACCTCGGCGACTTCACCACCGGCTCGTCCTTCCACCGGATCCTCTGGGACGACGCCGAGAAGGGCCACAGCGAGACGAAGCTCCAGGCGGACGACAAGATCCGCCGCGTCGTCCTCTGCTCGGGCAAGGTCTATTACGACCTGCTGGAGGAGCGCGACGCACGCGGCATCGACGACATCTACCTGATGCGGGTCGAGCAGTTCTATCCGTTCCCGGCGCTCAGCCTCGTGCGCGAGCTCGGGCGCTTCAAGAACGCCGACTTCGTGTGGTGCCAGGAAGAGCCCAAGAACCAGGGCGCCTGGACCTTCATGGAGCCCAACGTCGAGTGGGTGCTGACCCGCATCAAGTCGAAGAACAAGCGCCCGATCTATGCCGGGCGGCCGGCCAGCGCCTCGCCCGCCACCGGCCTCGCAAGCCAGCACAAGTCACAACAAGCCGCGCTCGTCGACGACGCGCTGACCATCAAGGGGTAGTCACATGAGCATCGAAGTCCGCGTCCCCACCCTGGGCGAGAGCGTCACCGAAGCCACCATCGCCACCTGGTTCAAGAAGCCCGGCGACCGCGTCGAGGTCGACGAGATGCTCTGCGAGCTCGAGACCGACAAGGTGACCGTCGAGGTTCCCTCCCCCGCCGCCGGCGAGATGGGCGAGATCGTGGCGGCCGAGGGCGAGACCGTCGGCGTCGATGCGCTCCTCGCCACCATCGCCGAGGAAGGCAGCGCCGGCCCCGAGGAAACCCGCCCCCGCGCCCGCAGCGACAAGCGCAAGACTCCCGCCGAGGAGACCTCGGAAGCGCCGCAGCCGGAGAAGGCCAAACCCGCCGCCGGGGGCGGTGACAAGGTCGACGTCATGGTCCCCACCCTCGGCGAGAGCGTGACTGAGGCCACCGTCGCCACCTGGTTCAAGAAGGTCGGCGACGAGGTCGCGCAGGACGAGATGCTCTGCGAGCTCGAGACCGACAAGGTCAGCGTCGAGGTCCCCGCGCCGCAGGCCGGCACCCTCGCCGAGATCGTCGCGAACGAGGGCGACACGGTGCAGGCCAACGGCAAGCTAGCGGTCCTCTCCTCCGGCAGCGCCGCCGCCGCCGCGGCCCCCGCGCAGGAGGAGGCGCCCGCCCCCACCGGCCAACCGCAGACCGCCCCAGAGCACCGCCGCGACGTCGAGGACGCGCCCTCGGCCAAAAAGATGATGGCCGAGAAGAACCTCTCCCGCGACGACGTGCAGGCCACCGGCCGCGAGGGCCGCGTGATGAAGCAGGACGTGCTCCGCGCGCTCGAGCAGCCGCGCGAGGCGCCGCAGGCCAAGCCCGCCGCCCGCGGCCCCAGCCCCGCCCAGGACGCCGACCGCGAGGAGCGGGTCAAGATGACCCGCCTGCGCCAGACCATCGCCCGCCGGCTGAAGGACGCGCAGAACACCGCCGCGATGCTGACGACCTACAACGAGGTCGACATGACCGAGGTCATGGCGCTGCGCAGCGCGTACAAGGACCTCTTCGAGAAGAAGCACGGCGTGAAGCTCGGCTTCATGTCGTTCTTCACCAAGGCCTGCTGCCACGCGCTCAAGGAGGTGCCCGAGGTCAATGCCGAGATCGACGGCACTGACGTCGTCTACAAGCACTTCGTCCACATGGGCATCGCCGTCGGCACGCCGACCGGCCTCGTGGTGCCCGTGGTGCGCGACGCCGACGCCATGTCGTTCGCCGAGATCGAAAAGAAGATCAACGAGCTCGGCGCCAAGGCCCGCGATGGCAAGCTTTCCATGGCCGACATGCAGGGCGGCACCTTCACCATCTCGAATGGCGGCGTCTACGGCTCGCTGATGTCCTCGCCGATCCTGAACCCGCCGCAGTCGGGCATCCTCGGCATGCACAAGATCCAGGAGCGCCCGATGGTCATCAAGGGCGAGATCAAGCCCCGCCCGATGATGTACCTCGCCCTCAGCTACGACCACCGCATCGTCGACGGCAAGGGCGCCGTCACCTTCCTCGTCCGCGTCAAGGAAGCGCTCGAGGACCCTCGCCGCCTGCTGATGGACCTGTGACGCCCGTCGCAGGTCCAGGGTGGCTGCCCCCGGCGCCGAGACTGGACGAACCTGAGGCGGGAACGACGCGAACTGGCGGCACCGGCCGACGTCTTCACGGACCGGCGTTGAACGCTGGCGGCGGTTGGTGATCCGCCCGGCACCGCTCGCCCTCGCCGCCGCGCTCGCCCTCTCGGCCTGCGCGCCGATGATGCGTGACGACACCAGCGTCCGCGCCTTTCGATCGAACGAGGTCTATGGCGGCGATGCGCTGCTCTACCTCTTTGTGTTCAACCCTGAGCGGCCGCGCGCCCTCTCGGAGCGCAAGCGTCTGGCGAGGGCGCATGTGAGGGGGATGCCGGGCTGTTCCTGGGTTGATGCGCCGGACGACGTGCTTGCGTCCGAGACCGCCCAGCAGGGTGCGCGCTACACCGAGACGCTACTCGTCGCGCCGGTCCGCTGCTCTTGACGCGGGCGCTCTGTCAGGACCGTGCGGGCACGGTCCGGTTCGTTTCCGAAGCGGCATGTTCGTCCGCCGGTCGCGCCACCGTCCGCGGCGCATCTTCCGCAAGCCATGGCGCCATCGCCAGGACCAGAAGCTCTCCGACGCAGTCGCTCTTGCGGATCATTACCCTTCCTCGCTGCGGCATCACTGTGCCGAATCTACGCCCCGTCGCGCTACATCGGCAGTCAGGGGAACCCTACCCCGCAAACCTTTAGGAGGCCTGACATGCAACTCCTCTGCCGCATCGAGACGCAACGTCACGGGAACTGGCGCGCCGAATTCGACGGGGAGGCGGAGACCCGCGGCAACGCCGGGTTGACCCTCCTGCAACTTTGGCGAGAGGCAGACGCCCCGGACACCATGCTCGCCCTTTTCGAGGTCAATGATCGCGAGCGCGCCGCCGCCTACCTCGGCACCGACGCCAGCCTGAGCGGCACACTGGGCTCCTGCACCTTCCTCGAAACCGCGTGACGCCCGAGCTTACCGTTCTCGCGCTCGCGGGGCTCCTGCAGGGGGTGCAATTCGTGCTGATGTCGGTGCCCGCCAATCTCGAGCTCGGACCGCGCAAGACGCTCGGCCCCCGCGACGAGACCGGCCTCGAGCAGCAGCTCAGCCGCCGCACCGCGCGCCTCTACCGCGCCCTCGGCAACCACTTCGAGGCGCTCGTCCTCTTCACCCTCGCCGTAGTTGTGGTCACCCTCGCCGGCGAGGGCTCCGCCTTCACCGCCGCCTGCGCCTGGCTCTACCTCGCGGCGCGCGTGCTCTACGTCCCGGCCTACGCGCTCGGCTGGGTGCCGTGGCGGTCGGTCATCTGGTCGGTCGGATTCTCCGCCACGATGCTGATGATCGTCGCCGCGCTCTTGTAAATCTCGGGCGCAACCTTGAACGAACTTGCAAAACCGGGTCTGAGGTCTTGCAAGATTTTGCAAGACTCGCCGGAGGAGAACCCATGGCAACCTACGACGTCATCGTGATCGGCAGCGGCCCCGGCGGCTACGTCTGCGCCATCCGCTGCGCCCAGCTCGGCCTCAAGACCGCCTGCGTCGAGGGGCGCGACACGCTGGGCGGCACTTGCCTCAACATCGGCTGCATCCCGTCCAAGGCGCTCCTGCACGCCACCGAGCAACTGCATGAATCCCAAACGAATTTTTCGAAGATGGGGCTGATGGGCGAGGCCCCGTCGGTCGACTGGGAAAAGATGCTCGCCTACAAGGACGACGTGGTCGCGCAGAACACCAAGGGCATCGAATTCCTCTTCAAGAAGAACAAGATAGACTGGATCAAGGGCTGGGCCTCGATCCCCGCCAAGGGCCAGGTCAAGGTCGGCGACGAGACGCACGAGGCGAAGTCCATCGTCATCGCCTCCGGCTCCGAGCCCACCGCCCTTCCCGGAATCGAGGTCGACGAGGAGCGCATCGTCACCTCCACCGGCGCCCTCGCCCTCAAGAAAATTTCGCAATCACTTGCGGTTATTGGCGCAGGCGTCATCGGCCTCGAGCTCGGATCGGTCTACGCCCGCCTCGGTGCCAAGGTCACGGTGCTCGAGTATCTCGACCACATCACCCCCGGCATGGACCCCGAGGTCCAGAAGCAGTTCCAGAAGATCCTCGCCAAGCAGGGCCTCACCTTCGTCCTCGGCGCCGCCGTCCAGTCCGTCGACACCGGCGGCGACACTTCGACGGTCAGCTACAAGCTCCGCAAGAACGACAGCGAGCAGACGCTGGAGGCCGAGACCGTCCTCGTCTCCACCGGCCGCCGCCCCTTCACCGCCGGCCTCGGCACCGAAGAACTCGGCATCGCGATGACCGAGCGGGGGCAGATAAAGGTCGGGAACCATTGGCAAACCAACGTCGACGGCATCTACGCCATCGGCGACTGCATCGAGGGCCCGATGCTCGCCCACAAGGCCGAGGACGAGGGGATGGCGGTGGCCGAGGTGCTGGCCGGCCAGCACGGCCACGTCAACTACGAGGTGATCCCGTCGGTCATTTACACCCACCCCGAGGTGGCCATGGTCGGCCTGACGGAAGAGCAACTCAAGAAGGCGGGACGCGACTACAAGGTCGGCAAGTTCTCGTTCATGGGCAACGGCCGCGCCAAGGCCAACTTCGCCGCCGACGGCTTCGTCAAGATCCTCGCGGACAAGCAGACCGACCGCATCCTCGGCGCCCACGTCATCGGCCCGATGGCGGGAGACCTGATCCACGAGGTCTGCGTTGCGATGGAGTTCGGCGCCGCGGCCGAGGATCTCGCCCGTACCTGCCACGCTCACCCGACCTACTCCGAGGCGATGCGCGAGGCGGCGCTGGCCTGCGGCGACGGTCCGATCCACGCCTGACGGCGTCATCGGGTCCCGCGCGGCAACGCCGCGCCGCCGGGCCGAGCGGCAGGGGCACGTCCCCTGCCCGAGGTCCGGCGCCCCCCTTTCGGCTCAGGCGTTGAAGAGGAAGTGCAGGACGTCGCCGTCCTTCACCTCGTAGCTCTTGCCCTCGACCCGCATCCGTCCCGCTTCCTTGGCGCCCTGCTCGCCGCCCAGCGCCACGTAGTCGTCGTAGCCGATCGTCTCCGCCCGGATGAAGCCACGCTCGAAGTCGCCGTGGATCACGCCCGCCGCTTGCGGCGCCAGCGTCCCCCGCTGCACCGTCCAGGCCCGCGCCTCCTTCGGACCGACGGTGAAGTAGGTCTGCAGACCGAGGAGGTCGTAGCCCGCGCGGATCAGCCGGTCGAGGCCAGGCTCCTCCAGCCCCAGCTCGGCCAGAAACTCCGTCGCCTCCTCGGGGGCGAGCTGCGCCAGCTCTTCCTCGATCCGGGCCGAGATGACCACCGTCGCCGCGCCCTGCGCCCGCGCCATCTCTGCCACCCGCGCCGACTGAGCGTTGCCGTCCCCCGCCTCGTCCTCGGCCACGTTACAGACGTAGAGCACCGGCTTCGAGGTCAGCAGCTGCAGCCCTTTCCACGCCTTCGCGTCGTCCTCGGACACCTCGACCGTCCGCGCCGGCCGGCCGTCCTCCAGTGCCGCCTGCGCCGCCTTCAGGAGCCGCTCCTGCTGCACCGCCTCCTTGTCGCCGCCACGCACCTTGCGCACGAGGCCCTGCATCCGCCGCTCGATCGACTCGAGGTCCGCCAGCATCAACTCGGTCTCGATCGTCCCGGCGTCGGCGACCGGATCGATCCGCCCCTCCACATGGGTGACGTCGCCGTCCTCGAAGCAGCGCAGGACGTGCGCGATCGCGTCCACCTCGCGGATGTTTGCCAGGAACTGGTTGCCGAGCCCCTCGCCCTTCGAGGCGCCCTTCACCAGCCCCGCGATGTCGACGAAGGTCATTCGCGTCGGGATCACCTGCCGGGACTTGGCCAGCGTGGCCAGCTTCTCGAGACGGGCATCGGGCACCGCCACCTCCCCCACGTTCGGCTCGATGGTGCAGAAGGGATAGTTCGCCGCCTGAGCCGCGGCGGTCCGGGTCAGCGCGTTGAAGAGCGTCGACTTGCCGACGTTCGGCAGCCCGACGATGCCCATCCGAAAACCCATGCGATCACTCCTCGTGCGAAGAACCGGGCGCGGTCTATGCGCCGGTCTCCGCCTTGGCAAGCGCGGGACGCTTGCGGCGACTCGGCTCACGTGCGTCTCATCTCCGCGTCAGCAGAGCGAGAGGAGCGCCGAATGCAGCCCATCCCCTATCTCTTCTTCCGCGGCGATTGCGCCGAGGCTATGCGGTTCTACGCCCGGACATTCGGCGCGGGCGAGCCCGAGATCATGCCGTTCTCCGCGATGCCGGAGGAGGAGCGCGCCCGGATGCCGGGCGTCGCGCCCGACGCGGTGATGCACGCAGCGCTGAAGGTCGGCGACGGCTGGCTCTATGCCAGCGACGATCCGAGCGGCGAGACGCGGCCCATGGACGGCAGCTCGATCGCGCTGTCGTTTCCGTCAGAAAGCGAGGCGCGCCGGGCCTTCAACGCGCTCGCCGACGGTGGGGACGTTCGGATGCCGTTCGAGCCGACCTTCTGGTCCCCCGGCTTCGGCACGCTGACCGACCGCCATGGCACGCGCTGGATGATCATGGCCGACGGGCCCGAGGGCTAGTAGCGCCGCTCGCGCCGGTCCGCGTGGGACTGGTAGATCAGGATCCACGCCAGCACGATGAACATCGGGTGGGTCAGCCCGCCCGAGAAGATGATCGCGGGGATCCAGATCAGGAAGGTGACGATGGCCACGATCGGCCGCCCTGCGAGCAGGATCGACAGCGGGGGCAGGAGAAGCGCCAGGACATAGTTCATGGCCAGACAGATAGGTGCGCCCTTGCGCGTGGAAAAGTCTCCCGTTGCGCCCGTGGCGCCGAGGCGGCAAAAGCGCCTGCGTCGCACCGGGGAGGACAGCCATGACGCGCATCGACGACACGTTCCGGCGACTGCGGGAGGACGGGCGCAAGGCGTTCGTGGCTTACATAATGGCCGGCGACCCTGATGCCGAGACGTCGCTCGCGGTGATGCGCGGCATGCCCGAGGCGGGGGTCGACGTGATCGAGCTGGGCCTGCCCTTCACCGACCCGATGGCCGACGGGCCCACGATCCAGCGCGCGGGACAGCGGGCGCTGGCGGGTGGACAGACGCTGACGCGCACGCTCGACATGGTCCGCGCCTTTCGCGAGGACGACGCGACGACGCCGATCGTGCTGATGGGCTACTACAACCCGATCTACTCCCGTGGGGTCGCACGCTTCCTCGAGGAGGCGACGGAGGCCGGCATCGACGGGCTGATCGTCGTGGACCTGCCGCCGGAGGAGGACGACGAGCTCTGCATTCCCGCACAGGCGGCGGGGCTGAACTTCATCCGCCTCGCCACACCCACGACGGACGACAGGCGGCTCCCCAAGGTGCTGACCAACGCGTCGGGCTTCGTCTACTACGTCTCGATCACCGGCATCACCGGCGCGGCCGAGGCGCAGGCCGCCGACGTCGCGCCCGACGTCGCGCGCATCAAGGCGCAGACGGACCTGCCGGTGGCGGTCGGCTTCGGCATCAAGACGGCAGCCGCGGCCGAGGCGATTGCCGGCGTGGCCGACGGCGTGGTCGTGGGCTCGGCCATTGTCGAGCGGATCGGACGGGGCGACCCACCCGCGGACGTGCTGGCCTTCGTGCGCGAGCTGGCCGAGGGCTCTCACCGCACCTGACATTGGCCGCGACCTGGCGCATCCGGTGGCGGGAACCGGCCGCGATGCCTATGTGATGGACGATTGGCGGAACGCGTCGACGCGCCAGCGGTTGATCATTGGCGGCAAGGTCTGCCCTGCCGTAGAATTAGGCAAGCCTTCGGGGGCATGGGGACGGAATGCAGAGACTTGTCCTTGCCGTCCTAATCCTGGCCCTGCTGGCGGGATTGGTGGTCGTGCTGGCGCTTGGCCTGCGAGCCGCAGCACGGTCGGGCGGCGCAGCGTTCGAGAGCGGCGAATTCGGGAACACTACCTTGCAGAAACTGGCCTATGCCGCACTCTTCGTGCTGATCGTCGGCGTTTCGGTGGGCCTGCTGGGGGGCCTCTGATGGCCCGCCGGTTCGGTGGCCGCCACTCCCCCGGAGCGGAGGGGCAGCCGACGCCCGCGCGACGCGCGCCCGAGCGCATGGCGATGCGGCGCAACCTGCTCTGGATCGCTCCTCTCCCCCTGCTCCTGACAGCGTTCTCGGGCGGCGCACTGACCCTGGCGGCCGATCTCGCGGCGCTGGCGCTTCTGCTCGGCGCGGCATGGATGGTCGGCGAGGGACTGAAGGCCGAGGCGGTCTATGACGAGCGGCGGGTTGCGAAGCGGCCGGCGATCCCGCGCAAGCTCTTCGCCTCAGCCATGACCGGCGCCGGGGTGGCGTTGGCGGCATGGAGTCCGGAGGGGGGCGCCGTGGCTTCGGTCATCTATGGCGTAATCGCGGCGATACTTCACGTCGCGGCCTTCGGGCCGGACCCGCTGCGCGACAAGGGCGTCACCTCCGACGACCCGGCAACGGATCGCGTCGCCCGGGCGGTGGACGAAGGAGAGCGGATGCTGCGCGAGATGCGCGAGGCGATCGGGCGGACAGGCGACCGGCAACTCGGGACGCGCGTCGAGCGGTTCCGCGACACCGCGCGCACACTCTTTCGGACCGTCGAGGAGGACCCGCGCGACCTGAGCGGCGTCCGGCGGTATCTGAGCGTGTACCTGGTCGGCGCCCGCGACGCGACGGTGCGCTTCGCCGACCTGTGGTCGCAGCGTCACGATGCACAGGCGCGTGCCGATTACGTTGCACTGCTCGACGATCTGGAACAGACCTTCGCCGGACGGACACGGCGTCTGATCGAGCTGAGTCGGACCGACCTTGACGTCGAGATTGGCGTCCTGCGCGACCGGCTTGAGCGGGAAGGCGTGCGGACCGAATGACGCGACACGAGGAGACCGGAGGGATGTCGGAGAAGACCCGCAGCCAGGCCGCCGCCACCAGCGCCGAGGTCGATGCGGTGACCGGCCACGAGCTCGCGCCGCCGGCGCCCGACCTGCCGAGGCTCGACGACGCGCCCACCGCGACGCGGTCGGAGATCGAGATGCGGCTCGCCGAGCTCGACATGACCGACACCGGGTCGATCGTCGCCTTCGGCTCGCGCGCGCAGCAGGAGCTGCAGTCGATCAGCCAGTCGATGCTGGCCGACGTGCGCAACAAGGACGTGGGACCGGCGGGCGACAGCCTGCGCGAGATCGTGGCGACGCTGCGAGGCTTCTCGCTCGAGGAGCTCGACCCGAACCGCCGCCGCTCGTGGTGGGAGCGGCTGGTCGGCCGCGCCAAGCCGATGGCCAAGTTCCTCGCGAAGTACGAGGAGGTGCAGGGCCAGATCGACGGCATCACCGACCGGCTCCTGCGCCACGAGCACCAGCTGCTCAAGGACATCAATTCGCTGGACCTGCTCTACGACCGGACGCTCGACTTCTACAACGAACTTGGCCTCTACATCGCCGCGGGCGAGGAGAAGCTGCGCCGGCTCGATGCAGAAGAGATCCCGAGCAAGGAGCGGGAGATGTCGGACGGTCAGGGCGACGACGTCATCGAGGCGCAGGGCCTGCGCGATCTGCGGGCCGCGCGCGACGATCTCGAGCGGCGGGTGCACGACCTGCGGCTGACGCGGCAGGTGACGATGCAGTCGCTGCCCTCGATCCGGCTGGTGCAGGAGAACGACAAGAGCCTCGTCACCAAGATCAACTCGACCCTCGTCAATACGGTGCCGCTCTGGGAGACGCAGCTGGCCCAGGCGGTGACCATCAACCGCTCGCGCCAGGCCGCCGGCGCGGTGCGCGAGGCGACGGACCTGACCAATGACCTGCTGCGTGCCAACGCCGAGAACCTGCGCCAGTCCAACAAGGAGATCCGCCAGCAGATCGAGCGCGGCGTCTTCGACGTGGAGGCGGTGAAGGCGGCGAACGACAACCTGATCGGGACGATCCAGGAGACGCTGCAGATCGCGGACGAGGCGAAAGCGCGCCGCTCCGCGGCCGAGGCAGAGCTGCGCCAGATGGAGACTGAGCTGAAGTCGACCCTCGCTGCCGCCCGCGCCTCGAGACCCGTCACCTGACGCGCGATGCGACCGATCCTGTTCCTTTTCGCCCTGCTGCTGGCGGCGTGCGAGATGCCGGAGGTGGCGCCACCGAGCGTGACGCCGGAGCCTCGGCCCGTGCGCGCCCGCCCGGCGCCGCCGCCGCCGGGCCCGTCGCTCGATCTTGCCCGCTACTACCGCGGGGTTCAGGAGGGGCTGGTCGCGCGCGGCCTCCTCAGGACCGATGGCGGCGGACCCGACACGCCGTTCGACGCCGACGATCTCGTCCGCAACTTCGAGCGGATCGCGCTCTTCGAGGAGTATGCGACCGTTGGCGGCCGGATCGTTGCGCTGGAGACCGAAAGCCAGGTGCACAAGTGGGTCGAGCCGGTGCGCATCGAGCTCGAAGTCGGTGCTGGCGTCGACCCCGCGAAGGCCGCGAGGGACCGTGCGGCGGTCGAAGCCTATGCGGAACGCCTTGCAGCCGTGTCGCGGCATCCGATCCGCACCGTCGCGTCGAACGGCAACTTTCACGTGCTGATCCTGACCGAAGACGACCGGCGCGCGATCGGGCCGCGCCTCGCTCGGATGATCCCCGGCATCAGCAAGGCCGCGGTCGAGACGGTGGTTGACCTGCCGCGGCAGAACTACTGCCTGGTCTTCGCGCTCGACCGGGTCGGCACCGGCGTCTACACGCAGGCGGTCGCGGTGATCCGGGCCGAGCATCCCGAGCTGTTGCGCCTGTCGTGCATCCACGAGGAGATCGCACAGGGCCTCGGCCTGTCGAACGACAGCCCGCTCGCGCGTCCCTCGATCTTTAACGACGACGAGGAGTTCGGGCTGCTCACCACTCATGACGAGTACCTGCTGAGGATCCTCTACGATCCGCGCATCCGTCCCGGCATGAGCGGCGACGAGGCGTTGCCGATCGTGCGCGAGATCGCCTACGAGATCCTGCCGGCCAGCTGAGGGAGAAGCCGATGGCCATCTGGGACTTCCTGTCGGGACAGTTCATCGACGTCATCCACTGGACCGACGACACCCGCAACACGATGGTCTGGCGGTTCGAGCGCCACGGCCACGAGATCAAGTATGGCGCCAAGCTGACGGTGCGCGAGGGGCAGGCGGCGGTCTTCGTCCACGAGGGGCAGCTCGCCGACGTCTTCATGCCGGGTCTCTACCTGCTCGAGACCAACAACATGCCGGTGATGACGACGCTGCAGCACTGGGACCACGGCTTTCGCAGTCCCTTCAAGTCCGAGATCTATTTCGTCGCCACGACTCGCTTCACCGACCTGAAGTGGGGCACCAAGAACCCGGTGATGCTGCGCGACCCGGAGTTCGGGCCGACCCGCCTGCGCGCCTTCGGCACCTATGCGATCCGGGTGACCGACCCGGGCCGCTTCCTGCAGGAGATCGTCGGCACCGACGGCGAGTTCACCTCTGACGAGATCACCTTCCAGATCCGCAACATCATCGTGCAGGAGGTGAGCCGGGTGCTGGCGGCCTCCGGCATCCCGGTGCTGGACATGGCGGCGAACACCGCCGACCTCGGAAAGCTGGTCGCGACCGAGGTGGCCGGCACGCTGGCGGAATACGGGCTGACGATGCCCGAGCTCTACATCGAGAACGTCTCGCTGCCGCCGGCGGTGGAGCAGGCGCTCGACAAGCGCACCTCGATGGGCCTCGTCGGCGATCTGGGGCGCTATACCCAGTTCTCGGCGGCCGAGGCGATGACGCGGGCGGCGGAGAACCCCGGCGCGGCCGGCGGAGGCCTGGGCGCGGGGCTCGGGGCCGGGATGGGACTCGCCATGGGCGCGCAGGCGGCGCGGCAGGGGCCGTGGGGTGCGGCGCCTGCCGCGGCGACGCCCCCGCCGCCCCCGGTCGAGCATGTGTGGCACCTGGCCGAGGGTGGCGAGACGCGCGGACCCTACAGCAAGGCGGATCTCGGGCGCATGGCCTCGGCGGGGGAGATGACGCGGCAGACCTACGTCTGGACCGCCGGGCAGGACGGCTGGAAGCGCGCCGAGGATGTGGACGAGCTGGCGCAGCTCTTCACCGTGCTGCCGCCACCGCCGCCGGGGGCCTGACCCGCATGGCGGAGCGTGGACCGGCAAGGGGGGCGCAGCCTCGGGGGCATCGAGCCCCGTCGGCTGCGCGCGACAAGCCTTGCGGCTCGCCGCGGTCCACGTGGCAGGTGTAACGCATGGCAAAGGTGCCGGTCACGTGACCGAGGATCACCGGTTTCCCTGCGGCACCTGCGGCTCGGACATGCGGTTCGAGCCAAGAACGCGGCGGCTCGTGTGCCCGCATTGCGGCAACAGCGCGGAGATCGAGAACCGGCCGGCCGACCTGCACCCCCTACCCGAGCACGATTTTCGCGCGGCGCTGGACGCGCGCCTGCCGCAGACCGACATCGAGGAGACACGGACGCGCACCTGCCAGAGCTGCGGCGCAACGGTGGAGTTCGACGAGGCGCTGCATGCGCGGGAGTGCCCGTTCTGCGCGACACCCATCGTCACCGATACCGGGCTGCATCGCCACATCAAGCCGGGCGGCCTGCTGCCCTTCGAGGTCGACGAGGCGGCGGCACATCAGGCGATGACCGAGTGGCTGGGCAGCCTCTGGCTCGCGCCGAACGGCCTGAGGGACTACGCGCGCAAGGGGCGGCGGATGAGCGGCGTCTACGTCCCCTACTGGACCTTCGACGCGCGAACCGAGACCCACTATCGCGGCGAGCGCGGGACCACCTACGTGGAGATGCGGACGGTGGTGCGGGACGGCAAGCGGCAGTCGGTCCCGGTGACGAAGGTGCGCTGGCGCGCCGTCACGGGCCGCGTCGCGCGCACTTTCGACGACGTGCTGGTGCTGGCCTCGCGCAGCCTGCCCAAGAAGCACACCGGTGCGTTGCCGCCCTGGGACCTGTCGCGTTTGTCGCCCTATGCGCCCGAATTCATTGCCGGGTTCCGCGCCGAGGCCTACCGGGTCGAGCTGGCCGACGCCTTCGTCGAGGCGCGGGACTGGATGGACCGCGTGATCGAGCGCGACGTCCGCTTCGACATCGGCGGCGACCGCCAGCGCATCCACCAGATGCAGACGCAGGTCGACGGCGTCACCTTCAAGCACGTCCTGCTGCCGGTCTGGGTCGCCGCCTACAAGTACCGCGGCGAGAGCTACCGCTTCGTCGTCAACGGCCAGACGGGCCGGGTGCAGGGCGAGCGGCCCTGGTCGCCATGGAAGGTGGCGCTCGCCGTTTTGCTGGCCGTGATCCTGGCCGCCGTCGCGGGGTACTTCGGCGCGCTGCAGTCCTGAGCAGGTGTGACCCGCCTGCCGCGCGCGCCTGAGGGTCTGCACGGCCGCCCCGAGCAAAGCTTGGCATCCGGCGGCAGATCGCCGACGCTGGGTCAGCTCGGGACGGGGAGTGGCTGATGATCCTTTGCTGTGGCGAGGCGCTGATCGACATGCTGCCACGGCGCACCGAGGCGGGCGCGCTGGCCTACGCGCCACATGTCGGCGGCGCAGTCTTCAATACGGCCATCGCGCTCGGGCGCCTCGACGTGGCGACGGGCTTCTTCACCGGCCTTTCGACCGACATGTTCGGACTCCGCCTGGAGCGGGCGCTGGCGGAAAGCGGCGTCGACACCGCGCTCTCCCACCGCTCGGACCGGCCGACGACGCTGGCCTTCGTCGAGCTGACACAGGGGCAGGCACGCTACGTCTTCTACGACGAGGGCACCGCAGGGCGGATGCTGGCGGGCGACGAGCTCCCGGCCCTGCCCGACGAGATCAAGGCGCTCTTCTTCGGCGGGATCAGCCTGGTCGCCGAGCCCTGCGGCACCGCCTACGAGGCGCTGATGGCCAAGGCCGCCGCCAGCCGCGTGACGATGATCGACCCCAACGTCCGCCCGGGCTTCATCCGCGACGAGGCAGCGTACCGCGGCCGGATCGGGCGGATGATGGCGCTGGCAGACATCGTGAAGCTTTCCGACGAGGACCTGCACTGGCTCGAGGGGCCGGGCGACGCGGTGGCGCTGGCCGGCGACATCCTCAAGCGGGGACCGCATCTCGTCTGCATCACCGAGGGGGCGCGGGGCGCGACTGGCTACACCGCGGCCGGCGCGGTTCATGTCGACGCGCCGCGCGTGACGGTGGCGGATACCGTCGGTGCCGGCGATACCTTCAACGCGGGTCTGCTGGCCGGGCTCGCGCGCGGCGGCGTGCTGCGGCGCGATGCGCTACGACAGCTGGACGAGGCGGCGTTGCGGGATGCACTCGACCTCGGGGTGCGCGCGGCCGCGATCACGGTCTCACGCGAGGGAGCCAACCCGCCGCGCGCGTCCGAACTGTGACGGCACCGGGCGGACGCGACGGAGGCAGCTTTTGCGCGCATTGATCCAGCGGGTGAGCGAGGCACGGGTCGCTGTCTCGGGCGCCGTCGTGGGCGAGATCGGGCCGGGGCTGCTGATCCTCGTCTGCGCGATGCGCGACGATCCCGACGACGTGCACGAGCGACTGGCGCGGCGCGTGGTGCGGCTGCGCATCTTCCGGGACGAGGAGGGGCGGATGAACCGCTCGCTCCTAGACACCGGCGGCGCGGCGCTGATCGTCAGCCAATTCACGCTCGCCGCCGACACGCGCAGCGGCAACCGGCCCGACTTTTCCACGGCGGCCCCCCCGGACCGGGGCGAGGCGCTCTACCTGCGCTTCGCCGAGGCGATCGCGCGCGAGGGCGTGCCGGTCGCGACCGGCCGCTTCGGCGCCACCATGCAGGTCTCGCTGGTGAACGACGGGCCGGTGACGATCTGGATGGAGAGCTAGCCCGCGGAACCTGCCGGCGCCCGGAACATTGGGCGAACGAGCAGGAGGACATGCCATGACCGACAAACCGACAGAACACCCCAAGAGCGACGCGCCCGGCAACGCCGAAAAGCCGGTGGAGGACTGGACCACGGGCGGCGAGCCGATGACCGGCGCGCAGGCGAGCTACCTCAAGACGCTGTGCGAGGAGGCGGGCGAGAACTTCGACCCCGATCTCAGCAAGGCCGAGGCGTCGAAGCGGATCGACTCGCTGCAGGACCGGACCGGCCGCGGGGGCTGACGGCTCAGCGCACGGCGGGGCGGAAGGCGGCGAGGATCGACATGATGATGAAGATCGGGATGCCGAGCTCCAGCACCTCCTCGCTCTGCCCCGCCAACTCGTCGATCCGCTCGGGCACGATGATGCCCAGCGGCTCGAGCTTGCGGCCGAGACCGTCGAGGCTCTTGCTGATCACGGTGAGGGCGAGGGCCGCAGCGAGGTAGATCGCCCAGCGTCCTCGGGCGAAGACCTCCCGCACGAAGTGACGCGCCGTGCGGCGCAAGAGCACCACGATGGTCACGATCAGTCCGCCCACCACGAGCACGCCGATCATCTTCTCGATGAGGAGGGTGTCGTAGGTGAGGATCTTGATGCTGAGCAGCCCCTCACTGGTGAACCGCTTGTCGAAGTCGAGCTCGCGCATCGCCATCGCGAGAATCAGCACGGGGACCGGCCAGTAGAGCCGCCGGTAGCCCCGCGCCGCCCAGAGGAACAGCGCAAAGGCGACGAGATAGAGGATGGCGGAGCCGGTCTCGATCGCCCCCTCCTCGCGCGTCAGCTTCGCGCCCTCCGGCCGCACCGCCGCGTCGATCAGGACAAAGACGAGGACGACCGCGAGGCAGGCGACACCGGACACGACCGGGCGCAGCAGCGGGTTATGCGATCCTCTCGGCACCATTCCGCCATCGTGTGCGCGTCGCGGCCGATGTCCAGATGCCGCCATTTCGCGTTGGCCATTCGGCTGGATCGGGATACTCAGTCGCAACACTTTGGGGAGGGGTGCAGTCAGTGAACGGGAAGAGCGAGTCCAACCGGCAGGCGGCGCTGGATTATCACGAGTTTCCGAAGCCAGGCAAGCTGGAGGTGCGAGCGACCAAGCCGCTCGCAAACGGCCGCGACCTCGCTCGCGCCTATTCGCCCGGGGTGGCAGAGGCCTGCCTCGACATCCGCGACGATCCGGCGAACGCCGCCCGCTTCACCGCCCGCGGGAACCTCGTGGCGGTCGTCACGAACGGCACCGCAGTGCTCGGCCTCGGCAATATCGGGGCGCTGGCGTCGAAGCCGGTCATGGAGGGCAAGGCGGTCCTCTTCAAGAAGTTCGCCAACATCGACTGTTTCGACATCGAGCTGAACGAGAGCGACCCGGAGCGCCTGGCCGACATCGTCTGCGCGCTGGAGCCGACCTTCGGCGCGATCAACCTCGAGGACATCAAGGCGCCGGACTGCTTCGTGGTGGAGAAGCTCTGCCGGGAGCGGATGAATATCCCCGTCTTTCACGACGACCAGCATGGGACGGCAATTGTCGTGGGCGCGGCGGCCACGAACGCGCTGCGCGTGGCGGAGAAGTCGTTCGAGGAGATCAAGGTCGTCTCGACCGGCGGCGGCGCGGCGGGCATCGCCTGCCTCGACATGCTGCTCAAGCTCGGCGTCCGGCGCGAGAATGTCTGGCTCCTCGACCTGCACGGCCTGATCCACGAGGGGCGCGAGACGGACATGAGCCCGCAGAAGGCGGCCTACGCGCAGCCGGGGCGCGCGCGCGAGCTGGCCGAGGTGATCGAGGGGGCCGACCTCTTCCTCGGCCTCAGCGGCCCGAACGTGCTGAGGCCCGAGATGGTGGCGCGGATGGCCGAGCGGCCGATCATCTTCGCTTTGGCCAACCCGACGCCCGAGATCGACCCGGATACGGCGCGCGAGGTGGTGCCCGAGGCGATCATTGCCACCGGCCGGTCGGACTATCCGAACCAGGTCAACAACGTCCTCTGCTTTCCCTTCATCTTCCGCGGCGCGCTGGACGTGGGCGCGACGACGATCAACGACGAGATGAAGATCGCCTGCATCGAGGGGATCGCCGCCCTCGCCCGCGCCGCATCGAGCGCCGAGGCCGCGGCGGCCTACCAGGGCGAGCGGATGACCTTCGGCCGCGACTACCTGATCCCCAAGCCCTTCGACCCGCGCCTGATGGGCGTCGTCGCCACCGCGGTCGCCCGCGCGGCTATGGAAAGCGGCGTCGCGACCCGGCCGATCGAGGACTTCGCGGCGTACAAGCGCCGGCTCGACGGCTCGGTCTTCCGCTCCGCGCTCATCATGCGACCGGTGTTCGAGGCCGCCGCGACGGCGAGCCGGCGCATCGTGTTCGGCGAGGGCGAGGACGAGCGCGTTCTGCGGGCTGCCCACGCCATGCTGGAGGAGACGACCGACCGGCCGATACTGATCGGGCGCCCCGAGGTGATCGAGCTGCGCGCCGAACGCGCCGGGCTGACGCTGCGTCCCGGCGCCGACTTCGAGCTGGTGAACCCGGAGAACGACCCGCGCTACCGCGATTATTGGACCACCTATCACGAGATCATGGCCCGTCGCGGCGTGACGCCCGACCTCGCCCGCGCGATCATGCGCACCAACACCACCGCCATCGGCGCCGTCATGGTGCAGCGCGGCGAAGCCGACAGCCTGATCTGCGGCACGTTCGGCCAGTATCTCTGGCACCTGAACTACATCGAGCAGGTGCTGGGCAGCGGCGAGCTGCATCCGATCGCCGCCCTCAGTCTGATGATCCTCGAGGACGGGCCGCTCTTCGTCGCGGATACCCACGTCCATCCCGAGCCGACGCCCGAGCAGATCGCCAACACCGTCGTCGCCTCGGCCCGGCACGTGCGCCGCTTCGGCCTGGAGCCGCGGATCGCGCTCTGCTCGCACAGCCAGTTCGGCAATCTCGACATCGGCAGCGGCCGGCGCATGCGCGGTGCGCTTGAGATCCTCGATGCCGAGGAACGGGATTTCGCCTACGAGGGCGAGATGCACGCCGATGCGGCGCTCGACGCCGACGTGCGCGAGCGGATCTTTCCGAACAGCCGCTTCGCCGGCGCGGCCAACGTGCTCGTCTTCGCCAACACCGACGCGGCCTCGGCGGTGCGCAACGTGCTGAAGGCCAAGGCGAACGGGCTCGAGGTCGGACCGATCCTGATGGGCATGGGCAATCGTGCGCACATCGTGACGCCGTCGATCACCGCGCGGGGCCTTCTGAACATGTCCGCACTCGCCGGTACGCCCGTCGCACATTACGGCTGAAGGCTGCGGCGTCGCCGGCGCGGTGCCGGGGCTTCCGACATTGATCCTGAGGGATGACTACGCTCGCTGCGCCTCGAAGACGGCGGCGTACTCCTGACACAGGTGCGCCGCCGCAGCATTGCTGCGGCGGCGCGGCGTGCATCTACTTCTTGGTCTGCTTGCCGCCGGACTTCTGCGGCTTTTCCTTCTTGTCGGCCATGGCCGTGCAACCTCTGAAACGGAGAGGCCCGATGCCGCTCCTGATCGAAATCAATGCACCAAGATTCGCGCTGCGCAAGAGGATTTGCGAGGCTGGGACACCGCCACACGATGCGGATTTTATTGCTTGCTCCCGGCGGCTTTTTTTAGATGCACCCTGAGGGGGACAGGTCATGAGCTACGCCAATGTCTACGAGTGCTGGAAGCGCGATCCCGAAGCGTTCTGGATGGAGGCGGCGCAGAGCATCGACTGGCACCGCGCACCTTCCCGCGCGTTGATCGACGAGCGGGCGCCGCTCTACGAATGGTTCTCCGACGGCCTCGTGAACGGCTGCCACAACGCAGTCGACAGGCACGTGGAGGCCGGCCACGGCGAAAGGACCGCGATCATCTGGGACAGTCCGGTGACGGGGCAAACGCGACACACCAGCTACGCCGAACTGCGCGACCTCACGGCTCGGTTTGGCGGTGCGCTGGCGCGCGCCGGCGTCGGCAAGGGCGACCGGGTGGTAATATACATGCCGATGGTCCCCGAGGCGGCGGTGGCGATGCTGGCCTGCGCCAGGATCGGGGCGATCCATTCGGTGGTGTTCGGCGGCTTCGCCGCGAACGAGCTGGCCAAGCGGATTGACGACGCAGCGCCCAAGGCCGTCATCGCAGCCTCCTGCGGGGTAGAGCCGAACCGCACGGTGCACTACAAGCCGCTGCTCGACGCGGCGCTCGAGGCGGCGTCGCACAGACCCGACCTCTGCGTGATCCTGCAGCGTGAGCAGGAGACGGCGGAGCTTGAGCCGGGGCGCGACCATGAGTGGCACGCGTTCCAGGAGGGGGCGGAGCCGGCGAAATGCGTTCCCGTCGAAGGCAACCATCCCGCCTACATCCTTTACACCTCCGGTACGACGGGGCCGCCCAAAGGCGTCGTGCGCGCGACGGGGGGGCATCTGGTGGCGCTCGACTGGTCGATGGCGAACATCTACGGGGTCGCGCCGGGCGAGGTCTACTGGGCAGCGAGTGACGTGGGCTGGGTCGTCGGCCACAGCTACATCGTCTACGCGCCGCTGATCCACGGATGCACCACGATCATCTTCGAGGGCAAGCCGGTCGGCACCCCCGACGCCGGCACCTTCTGGCGGGTAATGCAGGATCACGCCGTCAGCGTCTTCTTCACCGCGCCGACCGCCATGCGCGCCATCAAGCGCGAGGACCCGCGGGGCGACCTGCTGGCGAACTATGACCTTTCCCGACTGCGGACCCTGTTCCTCGCAGGCGAGCGCGCCGACCCAGACACGGTCGACTGGTGCGGCCGGGTCCTGAACGTGCCGGTGGTCGACCATTGGTGGCAGACGGAGACGGGCTGGGCCATCGCCGCCAATCCCGTCGGAATCGAGCCGCTGCCGGTCAAGGTCGGCTCCCCCTCGGTGCCGATGCCAGGTTATGACGTACGCATACTCGGCGAGGACGGCGGCGAGCGGCCCGTGGGCGAGCTCGGCTCGATCGCGGTGCGGCTGCCGCTGCCGCCGGGCACGCTGCCCACGCTCTGGAACGCCGACGATCGCTTTCGCGAAAGCTATCTCGCCCGGTTCCCCGGCTTCTACGAGACTGGCGACGCCGGCTACGTGGACGAGGACGGCTACCTCTGGATCATGGCGCGCACCGATGACGTCATAAACGTCGCCGGCCACCGCCTCTCGACCGGCGCGATGGAGGAGGTGCTGGCGAGCCATCCCGACGTGGCGGAATGCGCGGTGATCGGTGTTGCCGATCGCCTCAAGGGCCAGCTGCCGATGGGTTTCCTTTGCCTCAACAAGGGCTGTGACCGTCCGCACGAGGACGTCGTGCGAGAGGCGGTCGCGCTGGTGCGCGAGCGGATCGGGCCGGTCGCGGCCTTCCGGCACGCGGTCGTCGTGGACCGCCTGCCGAAAACCCGCTCCGGCAAGATCCTCCGCGCGACGATGGCCAAGGTCGCCGACGGCGAGAACCCGGCGCCGCCCGCCACGATCGACGATCCGAGCATCCTGAGCGAGATCCGCAGCGCGCTCGAGCCCATCGGATACGCGGGACGCCGCTGACGACAAATCGACTGTCTTTTCCGACAGGTTGGCGTGCGCGTTGTTTATCGGTTAGAACTTTCGGCGTTCCGGTCGGACGTGCGGCCGCTCGCTCGTCCGGGACCGCTACCATCAGGCGTTGCCCACCGCAGTGGACGCTGCGGTTCGCAACCTCGGAGACCAGATGCGACGTTTCAGCGACAGTGACGAGGGCCGCCGCGAGCGGCATCAATTCGGCGCTTCCGCCGCGCCCGCGCCGGCGGCCCGTCCAGCGCCACCGTCAGAGTGTCGCCAGCCCGGCAATAGCCCCAACGACATCGACGTCGAGACATTCGCGCGAATGTGCGAGATGATCCCGGAAGGTGAGCGGCGGCGGCTGCGCGATCTCTGCGTCGAGGATCTCGCAAGCGCGCGCGAGGGCCTGCTCGCGGCCGGCGGAGCTTCGGACCGCGCCGCGCTGCAGCGCCACCTTCATGTCCTCGCGGCACTGGGCGAAACCACTGGCGCGGTGCAGATGGGCGCCGAGGCGCGGCTCCTCCAGCGTGCGCTGCGCAGCGGCGCAAGCTTTGGTTTGCCCGAGGCGGCCGATCGTCTTGCGATTCTGGTGACCGCGGCACGGGACTGTTTCGCTGCACTCCGCATAAGCGAGGACGGACGGATCGGATGACGCCGCCAGTTCTGATCGTCGAGGACACGCCGACGCTGCAGGCGCTCTATGCTGGCATCCTGGCCAGCGGCGATTTCACGACGCAGCTCGCGGACACGGCCGAACGCGCGCGCGAGATCTATGCGGCGCAGGCACCGCAGGTGGTGCTGATCGACCTGACCCTGCCCGACGGCGACGGGATCCAGCTGATGAAGGAGCTGCTTTCTTCCAATCACCAGGCGCGCTTCATCGTCATCACCGCGGACGGCTCGGTCGACCGGGCGGTCGAATCGATGCGCTCCGGCGCGAGCGAGTTTCTGGTGAAGCCCTTCGACGATGCGCAGCTCCTCTCGGCAGTGCGTGATGCCCTCCGAAGCGCGCCGGGCCTGAGGAGCTTTCGTGCGGCGCAGGAGAGTGACGGCGCCACGCCACCGGCCAGCTTCATCGGATCCAGTCCCGCCATTCGCCACGTATACGAGATCATCCAGGCCGTCAGCCGCTCGAAGGCGACCGTCTTCATCACCGGCGAGAGCGGCACCGGCAAGGAAATCTGCGCCCGCGCCGTCCACGCCACCTCGTCGCGCGCCGACGGACCCTTCATCCCGATCAACTGCGGTGCCATCTCTCCGGATCATCTGGAGAGCGAAGTCTTCGGCCACCTGAAGGGCTCCTTCCCTGGCGCTCTGGCCGACAAGGAGGGGGCGGCCGCCCTCGCCAATGGCGGCACGCTCTTTCTTGACGGGATCTGCGAGATGGACATGCATCTGCAGGTCAAGCTCCTGCGGTTCCTGCAGACTTCCGAGATCGCGCCGGTTGGCTCGACAACTCCCAGGAAGGTGGACGTCCGTATTGTCGCCGCCACCAACCGCGATCCCCAGGCGATGGTGGCGCAGGGCCGGATGCGCGAAGACCTCTACTACCGCCTGCATGTCGTGCCCATCGCCATGCCGCCGCTCCGCGACCGCGGCGACGACGTGCTGGAGATCGCGGACGCCATGCTGCGACGCTTCAACGCGACCGAGAGCCGGAACTTCCTCGGCCTCACCAGCGAGGTTCGGTCGATCTTCCGGCGCTACGCATGGCCAGGCAACGTGCGTCAGCTCGGCAACGTGCTGTGGAACATCGTGCTGCTGAACGAGGGCCCGTACCTGACCTCCGGGATGCTGCCGCCGCTGCTCCTCGAGGCGACGGAGACGCCGCCTCAGGCACCGCCCCCCTCCCGCGAGGACCCGCTCGAAGGGCTGACGCTGGCCGAGGCCGAGCGGCTACTGATCGAGCGCGCCATCGACCGGGCCGGCGGCTCCGTTCCGCGGGCGGCGCGGGCGCTCGACGTCTCGGCCTCGACGCTCTACCGCAAGCGCGCTCTGTGGCAGGAGGACGAACGCTCGGTCAGGTGAACTGCTCGCGCGTGAGCCGCTCCTCTAGGCCGTGGCCCGGGTCGAACAGGATCCGGTGGCGCACCCGCGGCTCGCTCCGGATCTCGACGGCCAGCACCTTGCGATTCGACCGGCTGTCCGCATCGGCCATCACCGGACGCTTTTCCGCCTCCAGAACCTCGAAGCGCACCCGCGCCGACTTGGGCAGCAACGCGCCCCGCCAGCGTCTCGGACGGAACGCCGCCATCGCCGTCAGCGCCAGCACGTCGGAACCGATCGGCAGGATCGGCCCGTGCGCCGAAAGGTTGTAGGCCGTCGACCCAGCCGGCGTCGCCACCAGCGCCCCGTCGCAGACGAGCTCCTCCATCCGAACCTTGCCGTCGACGATGATCCTGAGCTTCGCCGCCTGGGGGCCGGCGCGCAGCAGGCTGACCTCGTTGATGGCGAGCGCCTCGGTCACCTCGCCATCGACGCCCTCGGCGCGCATCGCGAGCGGGTTGATCACCTCCTCCTCCGCGTCGGCCAGGCGCTCGAGCAGGCCGTCCTCGCTGAACTCGTTCATCAGGAACCCGATGGTGCCGCAGTTCATGCCGTAGGTCGGCGCGTCGAGGTGCATGGTGCCGTGCAGGGTGTGGAGCATGAAGCCGTCGCCGCCCAGCGCGACGATGACGTCCGCCTCGTCCATCGGCACGTCGCCGTAGCGATCGGTCAGGCCCCGCTTGGCCTCCGCCGCGATTTGGGCCTCGCTGGCGGCGAAGGCGATCTTCCGGACCTGCCGCATCCCGTCTCCGTGCCTGGGCGTCCGCCAAGTCATCGCCCGCGCGCCGCACGAGCACAAGGCGGCAGCAGGCGCGACGGCTTCCCGCCGGCCCGCGACTCGGGTAGGAAGCGCTCGACCCCGACGAGGAGACGCGACATGAATGCCCCTTCCCGCGACGACGGCTTCTTCACCGAGGCGCTCTCGGACCGCGACCCGGAGCTTTTCGCCGCGATCGAGGGCGAACTCGGGCGGCAGCGTCACGAGATCGAGCTGATCGCCTCAGAGAACATTGTCAGCCGCGCGGTGCTGGAAGCGCAGGGCTCGGTCCTGACGAACAAGTATGCTGAGGGCTATCCCGGCCGCCGCTACTACGGCGGCTGCGAGTGGGCAGACCGGGCGGAGACGCTGGCGATCGAGCGCGCGAAGCAGCTTTTCGGCTGCGGCTTCGCCAACGTGCAGCCGCATTCGGGCAGCCAGGCGAACCAGGCGGTGTTCAACGCGCTCATCAAGCCGGGCGACACGATCCTCGGGATGAGCCTCGACGCGGGCGGGCATCTGACCCACGGCTCGAAGGCGAACCAGTCGGGCAAGTGGTTCGAGGCGGTCTCCTACGGGGTGCGGCGGCAGGACAACCTCATCGACTACGACCAGATGGCGGAGCAGGCCGAGGCGCACCGGCCGAAGCTGATCATCGCCGGGGGGTCGGCGATCCCGCGGGTGATCGACTTCGCGCGGATGCGGGAGATCGCGGACAGCGTCGATGCGGTGCTGCTGGCCGACGTGGCGCACTTCGCGGGATTGATCGCGGCGGGCGTCTATCCCTCTCCCTTCCCGCACGCCCACGTCGTCACGACGACCACACACAAGACGCTGCGCGGTCCGCGCGGCGGCATGATCCTGACCGACGACGAGGCGATCGCCAAGAAGGTCAACTCGGCCATCTTCCCCGGCATCCAGGGTGGCCCGCTCATGCACGCGATCGCCGCCAAGGCGGTCGCCTTCGGCGAGGCGCTGCGGCCGGAGTTCCGGGTCTATCAGGAGCAGGTGATCCTCAACGCGCAGGCGCTCGCCGACGGCCTGATGTCCAGGGGGCTCGAGATCGTCACCGGCGGCACGGACTGCCACGTCATGCTCGTGGACCTGCGCCCGAAGGGCCGCAAGGGCAACGAGACCGAGGCGGCGCTGGAGCGCGCGAACATCACCTGCAACAAGAACGGCGTGCCGTTCGATCCGGAGAAACCGTCGGTGACGTCGGGCATCCGCCTCGGGTCCCCCGCCGCCACGACGCGGGGCTTCGGCGAGCCGGAGTTCCGGCAGATCGCCGACTGGATCTGCCAGGTCGTCGACGGGCTCGGCGACACGTCGGTGGAGAGCCGGGTGCGCGGCGAGGTCGTGGCGCTCTGCGAACGCTTCCCGATCTACCAGTGAAGCTCGCGGCGCAGACGCAAGGCGCAGGGGCGCCACTGGTCATCGCGCACGGCCTCTTCGGGTCGGGGCGCAATTGGGGCGTGGTGGCGAAGCGTTTGGCGGACATTCGGGAGGTCACGACTGTCGACATGCGCAATCACGGCGACAGCCCGTGGCGCGACGACCACTCCTACGAGGCGATGGCGGACGATCTGGCCGAGGTGGTCGGCGACCGTCCGGCCGACGTGATGGGTCACTCGATGGGCGGCAAGGCGGCGATGGTGCTGGCGCTGCGGCGGCCCGATCTCGTGCGGCGCCTCGTGGTCGTCGACATCGCCGCCGTCGCCTACGAACACAGCCAGATGGAACTGGTGGAGGCAATGCGCGCCACCGACCTCACGGGCATCGAGCGTCGCAGCGAGGCGGCGGAGCGGATGCCGGTGGACGATCCGCAGGTGAAGGCGTTCCTGCTGCAGAGCCTCGATGCGGCGAATCGGTGCTGGAAGCTGAACCTCGACGTCTTCGCCCGCCAAATGGATGCGATCACCGGCTGGCCCGGCACCGACGGTCGCTTCGACGGCCCCGCCCTGCTGATCCGCGGCGAGGCCAGCGACTATGCGCCGGACGAGCGGCTGGAGGAGACGCGGCGGCTCTTCCCCCGGCTTGAGGTCGTGACGGTGCAGGGCGCCGGCCACTGGGTCCATGCCGAGAAGCCGCGCGAGGTAGAGGCGGCGGTTCGGAGCTTCCTCGACACCTGAGCAAGGAACAGCTTGCGCCCCCGTCGCGTTTCCCGCGAAACGGAGGTTGAAAGATGTTCAAGCTGTTGCTGCCCGCTTTCGTCCTGCTCGCCGCCTGCAACACGGTGCAGGGCATGGGCCAGGACGTCGAAGTCGCCGGCGAGACGGTCCAGCGCGAGGTCGCCCAGGCACGTTGATCGCGCCGCCGCCTGACTAGCGGACGACGAACACCGAGCATGGCGCGTGCGAGGCGACATCGCCCGCATGGGACTGGAAGATATGCTCGGCAAGACCGGGCATGTGGCTCGCCATGACGATCAGATCGGCGCCCATTTCCTTTGCGGCGCCGATCAGCAGGCGATCGAGCTCGACAGCGGCGTCATGTGCGGTGATCGCGTGCGAGTCGGTCGTAATTCCATGAGCGGACGCCTGATCCCGCGCGAACGCCGCCAACTTCTCGGCATACTCCCTTGGCGAATGGGCCACGCTGCTCGGCGTTTCCGCGGTCACGCCGACGTAGACGAGGCTCGCCCCGCCCATGTCCGCCGCCAGTCGTGCCGCCACATCGAGCGCCTTGTCCAGCTTGTCCGCGTGGGCGAGGTCCACCGGGACCATGATCCGCTTGTACATGTCGCGCCTCCGTTAGGTCGACCAAGGCTAGCGTGGCGCGGTGGCCGGGCGCAACTCGCGCCGGCCTTGGCAGACGAGGACGTCGGCCAAGCAGCGGGTCATGCATCTTGTCTCCGGCTCCATGAGGTTTACGCTTCTTCAGGTAATCATGCGCAGAAGGGGAAATCCTGCAGGATCTGGGCGAAGCTTTCCTCGTCGCGCTGCGCCTCGTCCTCTCGGGCGACGCCGATCTGATGGAGATCGTGGTGCTCTCGCTCCGCGTGAGCCTGACGGCGACGGCACTCGCGTGCCTGATCGGCCTGCCGCTCGGGGCACTGCTCGCAGTCGCGCGGTTTCGCGGAAGGAACGCGCTCCTGGTGCTGGTCAACGCGCTGATGGGGCTGCCGCCGGTGGTGGTCGGCCTGCTGGTCTACCTCCACCTCTCCAGGTCCGGCCCGCTCGGTTTCCTCGGTCTGCTTTACACGCCGACGGCGATGATCGTCGCACAAACGATCCTCATCACGCCGATCGTCGTCGCGCTTTCGCGGCAGGTGCTCGATGACCTGCACGCCGAATACGCCGAGCAGTTCCGGTCGCTTTGTCTCGGACGCGGGCAGGCCGTCTTCGCACTGATCTGGGACGGCCGATACTCGCTGATGACGGTCGGACTCGCCGGCTTCGGTCGCGCCGTGGCCGAGGTCGGCGCCGTCATCGTGGTCGGCGGCAACATCGACCACCTGACCCGGGTGATGACCACGGCGATCGCGCTCGAGACCTCCAAGGGAGACCTTCCCCTCGCCCTCGGGCTTGGCTTGATCCTGATGACGCTGGCGCTTGCGGTCAACGCGATGGTGCACGGCCTGCGCGTCACTGCCGTGCGATACGCGCATGCATGAGGCGCGGATCGGGACCGCAATGCCCGTCGCTGCACGGGCGCCGGCGCTCATGCCGCTCGAGGTGCGCGGGCTGGCCTACGAGGCAGGCGGCGCGGCGCTGGTCGACGGGATCGACCTGACGCTCACGGCCGGAGAGATCACCATCGTTCTGGGCGCTAACGGCGCAGGCAAGAGCCTGCTCCTGCGCCTGCTGCACGGCCTGATCCCGGCTTCGCGCGGCGAGATGCTGTGGAACGGCTCGCCACTGGACCGAATGGTGCGCGCGCGGCAGGCGATGGTGTTCCAGAAGCCGGTCCTCCTCCGCCGTTCTGTCGCCGCAAACATCGACTTCGTGCTCGCCGCGCGGGGCGGCCGGGACGCGGCGCGCCGGGACGCGCTGCTCCACGAGGTCGGGCTGTCGGACCATGCGGGGCAGCCTGCGCGCCTGCTCTCCGGCGGAGAGCAGCAGCGGCTGGCGCTTGCGCGCGCGCTCGCCACGCGACCCGAAGTGCTGTTCCTCGACGAGCCGACAGCCAGCCTCGACCCGGCCTCGATCGTCAAGATCGAGCAGATGGTCGCCGCGGCGCATGGCGTCGGCACCAAGATCGTGTTTGTCACACAAGACCTCGGGCAGGCGCGCCGACTGGCGGGCGATGTGGTGTTCCTGTCCCGCGGCCGCGTCGCCGAACACAGTCCGGCGGAAGAGTTCTTCGCAGAGCCGGCATCCGAGGCAGCACGCGACTACATCTCCGGCCGCATCGTCATCTGAAGGACCGTGGGGAGAGACATGAAACGAGCAGTCGCGTTCTGGGCCCTTACCCTGGCGCTGGGCACGATCGGCAGCGCGTATGGCCAAGGGGCGTCGATCCTGGTCCAGTCGACGACCTCGACCGCCAACTCGGGGCTCTACGATCACCTGCTGCCGGAATTCGAGCGCGAGGAGGGAATCCGCGTCGACGTGGTGGCCGTCGGCACGGGTCAGGCGATCCGCAACGCGCGCAACTGCGACGGCGACGTCCTGCTGGTCCACGCGAAGGACCAGGAAGTGGCGTTCGTAGCCGACGGCATGGGTGTTGAGCGCTTCGACCTCATGTACAACGATTTCGTCCTCGTCGGGCCGGTGTCCGACCCGGCGGGCATCTCCGGCATGGCCGATGCGCAGGAGGCCCTGAAGCGCGTCGCCGAGGCCGAGAAGCCCTTCGCCTCGCGCGGCGACGCCTCCGGCACTCACAGCGCGGAGATGGCGCTCTGGGCCGACGCCGGCGTCAACCCCATGGCTGCCTCGGGCGCCTGGTATCGCGAAACCGGCTCGGGCATGGGGGCCACGCTGAACACGGCGGTCGGCATGGAGGCCTACGCCCTGACCGACCGCGCCACCTGGGTCAGCTTCGCGAACAAGGCCGACTTCGAGATACTGGTCGAGGGCGACGAGGACCTCGTCAATCAGTATGGCGTGATCCTTGTGAATCCCAGGCGCTGCCCCAGCGTCGACGCGGCGGCGGGACAGGCGTTCGTTGACTGGCTCCTCTCCGAGGACGGGCAGAGCGTCATCGCCGAATTCCGCGTGGACGGGCAGCAGCTCTTCTTCCCCAACGCGCAGGACTGAGGCGCCATCGCCGCTTGTCGGTCGCGGCGAGGAGGTTCGGCTTCACGCTGCGACGCCCGCGGGCTACGACGCAGGGCGCGTCGGTGTCGTCCGCTGGAACGCGCCAGGCGCCTGACACGAGGCTTCACCGGCCGGGGTGACGCGCGCGCAATGGACACGCGCTGCGGTCATCTGGAGAATGAACAGATGACCGACAGCATCATCTCCCTGGTCTCGCTCCGGAACCGTCGGGTGGCTTCGTGATGGAGCCGTCCGACCGGGCGCTCCGCGAAAGGTACGAGCCGCGGCTGCGCGAGGAGCTGGCGGAGATCCGCCGCGCGTCGAGCGCGTCGAGCGGGGACCGCCGCCCGGTGGAGCTCGACCAGCAGAGCGTCGGCCGCCTCTCGCGCATGGATGCCCTGTAGGGTCAGGCGATGGCGGCGGGCGTGGAGGCGCGCCGGCACGCCCGCATGCGCGCGATCGAAGGCGCCCTCACCCGACTTGAGCACGGTGAGTTCGGCTTCTGCGTCGCGTGCGGCGACCACATCGGAGAAAAGCGGCTTGACCTCGACCCGACGGTGACGCGATGCGTCTCGTGCCTCTCCTAGGCACTCCTCCCGCACGTCCCGCCGTTCCCGTCACCCGAGTCCTCGCCGATGCTGCTGTTCCTTCGTGACAATCTGCGCTGGCTCTCCGCCGGCTTCCTGCTGACCTTCGCGTCGGGCTTCGGGCAGACGTGGTTCATCTCGCTCTTCGCCGGCTTCATCAAGGACGAGCACGGGCTGACCGACGGGTCCTGGGGCGGCCTCTACACCATCGCCACGCTCAGCGCCGCCGCGCTGATGTTCTGGCGCGGCTCGATGGCCGACAGCGTCAGGATCGAGCGACTCGCCCCCGCGACGGCGCTTGTCTTCGCCGCAGCGGCGATGGCGATGGCCTTCGTGCAGTCGCTCTGGCTGCTCGGCATCACGATCTTCCTGCTGCGCTTCTGCGGCCAGGGCATGTTCACCCACATCGCCATGACGGCGATGGGGCGCTGGTTCCACGCGCGTCGCGGACGGGCCGTGTCGATCACCAATCTCGGTCACCCGGCCGGCGAGATCCTGGTCCCGCTCCTCGCCGTTCTCGCCATAGGCACGATCGGGTGGCACGCCACCTGGGCCGCAGTGGCCGCAATCCTCGCCTTGATCATCGTGCCGCTCCTGCTCTGGATGCTCTCGCAGGACCGCACGGCGCGCGGGGCGACAGGCGCGAGCGAGCTGCCCGGCCTCTCGGGACGCCATTGGGGCCGTCGGGAGGCGGCGCGGCATTGGCTGCTTCCGGCGCTGCTCCCGATCATCCTGACGCCCGGCTTCATCGGGACGGTGGTCTTCTTCCACCAGGTGCACGTCGCCGAGACCAAGGGCTGGGCGCTGGCCGCCATGGCGCCGGGCTATACGGCCTTCGCCGTCTCCGCCGTCGTCGCGGCGCTCGCTGCGGGCTGGGCGGCCGACCGCTTCGGCGCGCACCGGCTGCTGCCGGCGCTCCTCGTCCCGATGGGGATCGGCGTCGCGATCATCGGCCCGGCGGAGCAGGTCTGGGGTGGTATCTGGCGCTCGGTTTCATCGGCCTGACGCAGGGCACGGCGAGCGCGCTCTGGGGCGTCATCCTGCCGGTCGTCTACGGCACGCGGCACCTCGGCTCGGTTCGTTCCTTGGTCACGACCGTCATGGTCATCTCGACCGCCATCGGACCGGGCATCACCGGCATCCTGATCGACTGGGGCATCGATTTCCCGGCGCAGAGCCTCGTCATGGGACTCTGGTGCATCGGCCTCAGCGTGTTCTGCCACATCGTGCAGCGGCGCCTCGCGCGCGAGCTGCTGCAGCCAATGCCGCTGGCCTCCTGACCTGGCAAGGCGGCGCGACCCGAACGGCCGGACCGCCAAGACGCCTCCTGCGCAAGGAGCTTTCGGACGTCGATCACGTCCGGCCCCGCGGTCGGCGACATCATCGGCAGCTCGCGCACCTTGTCGTCCCACGTGACCCTGGCGGTCGCGGTCGTGGCGTCCGGACCCGGAACGACCCTACCTTCGAATGCAGGCCTTGAGATGGCCCGGCGCCGTCTCCTCGAGCGGGGGGATCACCTCGGCGCATTCGGTCGTCGCGATCGGGCACCGGGTCCGGAAGACGCAGCCGCTGGGCGGGTGGATCGGGCTCGGAATCTCGCCCTTGAGCAGGGTCCGGCTGCGACGTGCCTTGGGGTCGGGTCGCGGCACCGCTTCGAGGAGCGCCTGCGTGTAGGGGTGAACCGGGTTGGAGTAGAGGGCGCGCGCTGGCGCCACCTCCATGATGCGGCCGAGATACATCACGATCACCCGGTCAGCGATGTACTCAACCACGCCGAGGTCGTGGGCGACCATCAGCATGGCGAGGTCGAGCTCGCGCTGCAGATCGCGAAGCAGATTGAGCACCTGCGCCTGCACCGACACGTCGAGTGCAGAGACCGGCTCATCTGCCAGCACGAAATCGGGCCCGACGGCAAGTGCGCGGGCGATGCCGATGCGCTGGCGCTGGCCGCCGGAGAACTCGTGCGGGTAGCGCGACAGATGCGCGGCACCGAGGCCGGTCTTCTCGAGAAGATCGACAATGAGGTCGCGGCGCTCCGCCCGGTTCCGCGCTAGCCGGTGGGTGTCGAGCGCCTCGCCGATGATGCGTTCGGCGGTAAAGCGCGGGTTGAGGCTGCCGAACGGATCCTGGAACACGATCTGCATCCGGCGCCGGTAGGGGCGCAGCTGGCGGGCGGAAAGCGCGGTGATGCTGACGCCGTCGAAGCGAACCTCGCCTGAGGTCGGCTCGATCAGGCGCAGGATCGAGCGGCCGAGCGTGGTCTTGCCCGACCCCGACTCGCCCACCAGCCCGACGACTTCGCCGCGGCCCACATCGAGGCTCGCGTCCTGCACAGCCTTTACCGTCTCGCGGGTCCGCGAGAACGGGCTGCCCTTGACCGGAAAGAGCTTGCTGAGGTTCCGTACCTGCAGGAGCGGTTCGCTCGCCGCCCCGGTCATGCCGGCACCTCGCGCGGAGCCTCGATCTCGCGCCACCTCACGCAGCGGACATGGTGATCTTGGGCCACCCGCTCGAGCTCCGGCACGGAGCGGCGGCAGATTTCGGCGGCATGGGGACAGCGCGGATGGAAGCTGCAACCCTTCGGCAATCGCGAAGGCGACGGGATGCTTCCGGGGATCGCGTATAGCGGTTCCTGCTCATCCGCGAAGCGATCAACCCGCGGAACCGAGCGCAGGAGCCCCTGGGTGTAGGGCATGCGCGGCTGCTCGAAGATCGCCTCGACGGGTGCGTCCTCGACCGCGCGGCCCGCGTACATGACGACCACGCGGTCGGCGATCTCGGCAACGACGCCGAGGTCATGGGTGATGAAGAGGATCGACATCCCGATCTGCTGCTGCAGCGTCCGCATCAGCTCGAGGATCTGCGCCTGGATGGTGACGTCGAGCGCGGTCGTCGGTTCATCGGCTATCAGCAGCTTTGGATTGCAGCAAAGCGCCATGGCGATCATCACCCGCTGCCGCATCCCGCCAGACATCTCGTGCGGGAAGACGTGGACGCGCTTGGCGGCCTCCGGGATGCCGACAAGATCCAGCATCTCGGCGGCGCGCCGCAGCGCAACTTTCGGAGAGGCGTCCTGATGAAGGCGCACCGCCTCGGCAATCTGCTCCCCCACGGTGTAGACGGGGTTGAGGCTCGTCATCGGCTCCTGAAAGATCATCGCGATCTCGTTGCCGCGGATGGCGCGCATCTCGGCCTCGGACTTGGCGAGGAGGTCCTCGCCCTCAAAGACGATCTCATCGGCGGCGACGCGACCCGACGCAGGGTCGAGCAGGCGCATGATGGAGAGGCTCGCCACCGACTTGCCGGAGCCCGACTCGCCGACGAGCGCGAGCGTCTCGCCTCGTCGAATATCGATGCTGAGGCCGTCGACGGCACAGACGGTCTCCTCCTCGCCCACGAAATGAGTGCGCAGGTTCCGCACCGAAAGCAGGGGCGGCGCCTCGTTCATGCCGGAACGCCGGCCGCTGCGTCAGCGCGGAAGAGCGATGCGGGGATGGAAACGCCGAGGCCCGGCCCGTCGGGCAACCGCGCATAGCCGTCGGCAACCTCGATCTCGTCGGCGCCGTCAAGCCTGACCGAGGAGACCCCTGCCCCGACCTCGGCCGCGAAGGGAAACGCTCTGGAACCGGCGGCTAGGTGAAGGTTCGCGGCCACGCCGAGCGCGGTCTCATAGGGACTGACGGCGACGCAGGTCAGGCCCGCTGCCTCGGCGATGGCGACAACCTTGCGGGCCTGGTGTAGCCCGCCGAGCTTGATGAGCTTCACGATCAGCACATCGACCGCCTCAGCGACGACGAGACCCAGCGCGTCGGACACGCCAAAGAGGCTCTCATCCGCCGCGATCGGCGTGCCGAACTGCCGGAGCTGCGCGAGACCCCGCCAGTCCCACCCGCGCAACGGCTGCTCGAGGTACTGCAGCCGGCAATCCGCGACCGCGCGGAGGAAACGTTGCGCCTCGGGGAGGGTGAAGCCCGCATTGGCGTCGGCACGGATCTGGAGCTCGGCAGGAAATCGTTCGCGCAGCATGCGGATGACGGCGATGTCGCGGTCGATGTTCGCGCCTACCTTGAACTTGACGGTGCGGATGCCGCGGTCCCACAGGGCACGCACGCGCGCCTCCACCTCGCCGGGCTCCTCGATGCCGACGGCCCCGCCGACGGGGATGCGGTCGCGCAGCTTGCCTCCCAGGAAGGCATGCACCGGCAGGCCGGCGATGCGGCCCTGGAGGTCGTGGATCGCGTTGATGAGGGCCGCCTTCGATGCATGGTGCTCGGGCAGCGCCCGCTCCAGCGCCAGGTGGGCGGCTTCCATGTCGAACGGGTCGATGCCCCTCAGAGCGGGGCCGAAGACCTCGCGGGTGACTGAGGCCATCTCCTGCGCGCGCTCGCCGCTGAAATGCGGCAGGGGCGAGCCTTCGCCATGACCGATCGCACCGTTCGAATCCTCCACCGCTACGAAGAGGTGGCGCCGGCGCGTCACGTTCGAGCCGTACGAGGTTTTGAGCGTCTCGTTCTCGAGCTCGGCAACCGCGATCCTGACCGAACGGATCGCCATCAGGCGGCTCCGAGCTTGACGGGCTGGGGGAAGGTGACGGCGCTGTGGGTCAGGCCGGCGCCCACCAACATCTCGGCGGCGCGAAGCGAGAGGCGGACGGAATTCACCACCGGAACGCCGATCCGGGGGGCGATCTCGTCCGCGAGGAGCGACATGCTGGCGCAGGCGCAAACGATCGCGTCGGCGCCGTCCTCGTTGACGCAGCGGCGGCCGAGCGCGATCAGGTCGGCGACGGTCTTCGGGTCGCGGTCGCGGATCCTCTCGACCGGTACACCGAACGAGCGGATGGACGCGACGAAGGGATGCATACCCGTCCTGTGGATCTGCTCGCGCACGATCGGAACCGTCTCGGGCAGCGGCGACAGCACCGAGAAGTGCTGCCCGATCATGCGGGCCGTCAGGAGCGCCGTTTCGCCCGGCGCGATCACCGGGATGCGCACCCGCTCCCGAGCGGCTTCCACGCCGGGGTCGCCGAAACAGCCGGTGATGACCGCGTCGAACCCGCGCCGCTCGGCCTCGATCGCACGTTCGATCACCCAGACCGCGAGCTCGATCTCCTCGCCGCGGCTCTCGATGCTGGAGGGTCGCTTCGCCGTGCCCGCGAAGTCGGCCATGTTGTCGAGTTCGACGCCCGGGCTGGCCAGCCCCTGGAGGTAGGACATCCGTTCGTTCGTTCCGAGGAAGCAGATACGCATGCGCGTCTCCCTATTTGCGAGGATCGGTGGCGTCGCGCAGTGCGTCGCCGATGCTGTTGAATGCCAGCACGCAGATGAAGATGAGCGCGCCGGGGTAGACTGTCAGGATCGGGGTCTGGAAGATGTAGCCGCGCGCGTCGGCCAGCATGTTGCCCCACGAGGGCATCGGCGGGCGGACGCCGAAGCCGAGATAGCTGAGCGCCGACTCGACGATGATTGCCTCGGCGATGCCGAGTGTCGCCGCGACGATGATCGAGGGCGTCGATTGCGGCAGGATGTGGCGGAAGAGGATCGTCAGCCGTCCGACGCCGAGCGCCTTGGCGGCCTCGACGTACTGGTTCTCGCGGATCGCGGTGATCTCGCCGCGGACGATCCGCGCCACCGGCATCCAGGTTGTCGCGGCGATCGTCAGGATGAGGATCGGCAGCGACGAGCCGAAGAGCGCCAGCGTCGTGAGCAGGAAGAAGAACAGCGGGATCGACAGCATTCCGTCGATGAGACGGCTGACGATCGAATCGATCCAGCCGCCGAAGTACCCCGCCAGCCCGCCGAGGGTCGCACCGATGGCGATCGCGCCGGTGACGCTGGCTAGGCCCACGGCGAGCGACACCCGCCCGCCGTAGATGAGCCGGCTGAGCACGTCGCGACCGTTTTCGTCGGTGCCGAGCCAATGCTCCGCGGATGGACCCGAGAGCATGTTGAACATGTCCATCCGGGCCGGATCGTACGGTGCGATCCACGGCGCGAGGATGGCGACGACGATCATCAGGCCGAGGATCGTGACGGAGACGACGGCGCCGGGTTTGCGCCAGAAGCTGCGCCAGCTTCGGGCGAAGGGCGAACGCGACCTGGGCGCCGCGGGCAAGAGCTCATCCGTAGCGGACACGGGGATCCAACTTTGCGTAGAGGAGGTCGACGATCAGGTTCGAGATGATCACCGTCACGGAGACGACGAGCGTGATCCCCATGATCGTGGGATAATCCTGGTTGTAGGCCGCCGAGACTGCGAGCCGCCCCATGCCAGGCCAAGTGAACACCGTCTCGGTCACCGCAGCTCCGCCGATCAGACGTGGCACGAGAAGGCCGAGGAGCGTCACGACCGGGATCAGAGCGGTTCGGAAGGCATGCCGGATGATGACCGCGCGCTCAGCGACCCCCTTGGCGCGCGCGGTCCGCACGTAGTCCTGCCGCAACACGCCGATCATCGCCGAGCGCGTGTAGCGGACAAGCTCGGCCATGAGCGAGGTGGAGAGCGCGATCACCGGCAAGATGAGGTGGAGCGCGACGTCGATGACCGAACCCTGCCCCGGCGTGAACATGCCGCCGGCGGGCAGCCAGCGCAGCAGCACGGCGAAGAGGATGATGAGCATCAGCCCGTACCAGAACACCGGCAGCGACAGTCCGAAGAAGCTGACCGTGGTCAGGACGCGGTCGATCCAGCTGTTGCGGCGCACCGCCGCGACGATGCCGAGCGGAATGGCCACGGCGACCGCGACGAGGAGCGATGCCCCAGAAAGGAGCAAAGTCGCCGGCAGCGCATCGGCGATGAGCTCGCCCACCGGACGGCCGACACCCAGGCTGACGCCGAGGTTCCCCTGCAGGACCTGGCCGAGCCAGCGGAGGTACTGTTCCCAGACCGGCCGATCCAGACCGTAGATCGCGCGCAGTCGCTCGGTGTCCTCCGGGGTCATGTTCGGGTCGATGAGGATGCTCGGCCCTCCGGGGGCCGAGCTGATGAGCACGAACGTCGCCAGCGTGATCAGCATGAGCAGCGCCAGAGACTCCAGCAGCCTCCGGATTGCGTAGTGGATCACCGGCGCTCTCCGCCTATTGCTTCGAGATCAGGTGCGACCAGGCCAGCGCGTCGCGGTACCCCGCCTCGGGGAAGCGTTCGACGGCCGTGCTCAGCGCCTGGATCTCGTCCGGGTAGACCGTGAAGACGTTGGGCTGGTCCTCGTGCATGATCTGCTGGACCTGCTTGTAGAGCTCCGCCCGTTCGGCCCGGTCCCGTGCCGTCGCGCCCTCGTTGAGCAGCCGGTCGATCTCGGGGTTCTCGTACTGCCAGGAGTTAGCGAGCGAGT
Organism: Roseitranquillus sediminis; assembly: GCF_016918935.1. Taxonomy (GTDB): domain Bacteria; phylum Pseudomonadota; class Alphaproteobacteria; order Rhodobacterales; family Rhodobacteraceae; genus Roseitranquillus; species Roseitranquillus sediminis. The sequence goes on along the minus strand of NZ_JAFFOB010000015.1, from coordinate 330,843 downwards.
CCGAAAGGTAGAAGTTCGCCACGCCGTCCGGATCGGGCGGAGTGATAAGGTAGTTCGGGTTGGTCTCGTAATCCGGCGGGTCCTGCCGGATTCGGGTGACGATCGCTCGATACTCGGACGTCTCGAAGTCGACCTCGACCCCGAGCTGGCCCCATTGCTGCTGAGCGACCAGCGCGGTGCGGGCCCGCGTCGGGTTGGACGGATCATAGAGCATCGTGAAGCTTAGCCGCTCACCGTCCTTGGCCCTGACGCCGTCGTTGCCCATGACCCACCCGGCCTCGTCGAGCAGCGCCGCGGCCGCGTCGGGATCGAACGGCAGAGGCTCGATCGTTTCGTCGTGAGCCCAGCCCATCGTCGGCGGGAACGGCCCAGTTGCCACCTGGCCGCGTCCGGCGAAGATGGCCTGCAGCAGCTGCTCGCGGTCGAGGCCCATGGTCAGCGCGCGGCGCACCGCCGGGTCCGACAGCGCCCCGACGTCGTTGTTCAGCGCGATGAACTCGTGCCGGGTGATAGGCACCGACTGAATCTGGATTGCCGAATTGCCTTCGACCGACTCAAGCTGGAACGGCTCGATCACGACGAGATCGATCTCACCCGACTGCAGCATCGAGAGCTGCGCGTTGGCGTCTGGCACCACACGGAATGTCATTGCGTCGAGGTACGGAGCGCCGTCGAAGTAATCCTCGTTCGCCTCGAGCTGGACGTAGGAGCCGGGGCTGTACTCGGCGAACTCGAAGGGGCCCGTGCCGATCGGGTTCTGCAGGAACTCCGACGGGTTGACCATCTCCTGCGGGCTAAGATCGCCCAGCAGGTGCTCGGGCAGGATCATCGCGTTGTAGCCCAGAAGCACCGGCAGCGACGGCTGGGGCTGCGAGAGCTTCACCTCGACGGTCAGATCGTCGACCTTGGTCGCCTCTTCGATAAGTCGGAAGTTGTTCGCGAGGTAGAACGGCACGTCCGGGTTCGTCCACACGTCGTTGATCGTGTAGACGACGTCGTCGGCATTGAACGGCTCGCCGTCGTGCCAGGTCACGCCGTCACGCAACGTGAAGGTGTAGGTCATCCCGTCGTCCGACACCTCCCAGCTTTCGGCGAGGTCGCCAACCGGCTCCAGCGTTTCGAGGTCATAGCGGACGAGCGCGCTGTAGACCGCCTTGTTCACGAGGATGTTGTAGAGGCCTCCGGCGACCGGCCAGATCTGCGGGTCGTCGTTGATGGGCAGGCTGAACGTACCTCCGCTGGTCTGCTCCTGCGCCGGCAGAGTAACCGGTGCAAGACAGGCGAGGGCCGCGCAGGTAGCGGCTAATCTTCTCATGTCAGATCCTTTCCCTTTGGACTTGTTCATGCTTCGCACGCTTCGACGGCGCGCTTGATCTCGTGGTTCACCATGTTGCGGTTGCGCACGAGACGGTTCAGGAGGAACCCGTAATCGTCGGATTCCGGGTCGAGCGACGGCAGCTTCTTGGCGGCCGCGAGGCTGGGAAACTCCGGCAGCGGCATCGCCGGATCGTGATCGAAGCGGTTGCCGTAGGTGAACCTCAGGGTCGTGAGGGCGTGCGAGACGGTCTTGATGGCCTTGTTCGCCCTGTCTGCAGGCAGCGACCTGACCGCAGGCAGCGCGTCCGCCAGGCGATCGAGGCTCGTGGTTACCGACGAAAGATCGATGTGGGAGCCTGCCTCGCCCGCGATGCCGTCGAGCTGAGACTTCAGCTCCGCCACCTGCGCCTCGAGATCGAGGGGCAGGACCTCATCCTGCGTCAGGCGCAGGAGCGAGTGCGCGTAGATGCGCGTGTCCTTCTCCAGCACCTCGCGATCCGCCTTGTCGAGAAGGTCCTCCTCGGCATGCCACCACCAGCCCATGCCGCAGCCGCCGACCGCGGCGCGCTGGCCCTCGGGCCGGTTCGAGAGGAGCATGTAGAGCGACGGCAGCCCGACGCCCCAGAAGGACTGGTCGCCGGCGCGCAGCGGCCGGTCGATGGCGGGCGTCTGCCCCGTCAGCTCGACCACTGCATCGGTGACGATCCGGGCGGTTTCGGGAACGGCCGTGACTTCGGAATAGTCCGTGGCGCCAAGCGAGCCGGGGGAGTCGATGTTGATGTAGGCCACGCAGTTCTCATCGAGATCCTGCCAGTGATTGTCGGCGTACCAGGTCGAGCCCGAATAGCGGCCCGTGGAATGGCCGACCCACCAGGCGACGCGCACCCCCCGCCGGAGCTTCGACTGGTGCTTCTTGAGGACGCGCGCCAGCTCCATGCACGAGACGTTGCCGGTGGCGTTGTCTGTCGCGCCATAGTGCCAGGAGTCGATGTGGCCGGCGACGAGGACGAAGTCCTTCTCCTTTCCGGGGATGTCGGTGACAGGCATCTTCACGGTCCTCCAGCCGGTCTCGGTGACCGAATGGAGCGTCGCCGTGACTTCGCCCTTGTCGATCGCGGCGCGCAGGCGCAGCCCATCATTGTGCTTGATCGAGATGATCGGAAAGCTCGGGATGTTGCCTGCGGTCTCCGGCGTGGGGGTGCCCCAGACAGGGGTCACGATGCCCTCGTGGATCACGTCCTCGTCGCTGGGCCACATGTGGATGTAGCCCAGCGCGCCGGCCTTCTTGGCGGCGAGCATCGTAGCGCGCGAGCCGCTTTCACTGATTACGATCTTGCCGCCCACTGTCTCGGGAGTAATCAGGTTCACGGCGTTGTCGGCCTTGAACATGTTGGTGCCGCCCTGGATCGACACCAGGCCACCGGAGACACCTTCGTCAGGCGTGTTGGCGCTGAAGGCGCGCGTCTTGGCCGGGATCTGCACCTTCTCGCCGTCGATCCGCACCTCGAGCCCGCCCGAGATGGGGTGGGAGATGTAGGCGCGGTATTCGTGCACCGTCACCGGCAGGCCCCAGCCCTCGAGCACCGAGCGCACGTAGTCGACGGCGGCGAACTCGCCCTCCGTGCCGGTCGTGCGGTCCCACTCGCACAGCTTTTCCAGATGGGGCCACATCTGCTCCGCCGAAATGTCGTTCAGGAGCTCCGCCTTCAGGTCGCTCATGCTACTCCTCATCTGCTCAAGGTGACGTTGTATTCGTAAAGGTCGCTGCGGATCGCGCAGTCGACGTATTCCACCGGCCGGTCGAACTCGACGAAAGCCGTGCGCCGGATCCAGAGGATCGGCGCCGCCGGAGAGATCTGCAGCAGCTCGCACTCGCCCGCGTCGGGCAGACGGGCGCCGATCGTGTCCTCACCGTAGATGATGTGCAGTTGCCGCTTGCGCTCGATCAGCTGGTACAGAGGCCCCGAGAAATCGTCTTCGGGATCGAGGCCGACGGATTCCGGGATGTAGTTGTTGATGATCGCGAAGGGCGATCCGACGATATCGCGCACGCGGACGAGGTGCAGGACGCGCTCGTCGCGTGGGAGCTCGAGCTTCTCGCGGATGGCGGGGCTTGCAGTGATGAATTTCGCCGACATCGTTCGCGCGTTGGTGGCGACACCTTGCACCCGCAGATCGTCCGTGAGGCCACGCAGCATTGCACTCCGCACCGGGGCCTGTGCGCGGATGACGATCGTGCCGACACCCGCCCTGGATTTGAGCAGTCCTTCCGTGGTCAGCGCCTGAATGGCATTTCGCACGGTGGCGCGGCTGACGTTGTAGGAGCGAGACAGCTCATGCTCGGTCGGGACTTTCTGACCCACCGGATATTGGCCCGCCGCGATCCGGGTCCGAAGCACGGATGCCAGCTGCCGGTAGAGCGGGAGCGGAGCTTTGGGTTCGGTCAGGATAGGCCGCTCACTTTGTTCGTACATCTGGACGCAACGGGAGGAAGCCCCGGGCAGTCGGCTTCAATGCGCCGGTGGAATCAGCGTTGAGTCAACCCCTGCCGGCCGTATCCGCGTGGAATTAGAAGACTGCGCCTAAAAATTATATTGTTCGTACATTTGAATTTTCTCGGGTCACGACGGCCGTGCCGGTGGCTAGCGAAGGTCGATGCGTGGAACGGCAAAATGCGCTTGCGCGTCCCGGTCAGGCGCGTCTCTCTGTCAGCGCATTCGTGTTCCCGCGCAGGCCGATCCCTCTTTGCAGGAGCCGAAGTCGCGGGAGCTGGGGCAGTAAGTACCGCTTGTGTGATGTCACAGCGCCGATCAGGAACTGAAGTGAAACATCGGACGAAAGTGGAGACGGCATGACGAAGACCGCGGCGGAACTGCTCAATGGCATCCGAGGCTGGGTCGAGATCGAGAGCCATACGCCCGACCTCGAGGGGCTGGCGCGCCTCGCTGACCGCGTGACGCAGGAGTACGAGGCATTCGGCGCCGAAGTCGAGCGGGTGACGGGCCGCGATGGGTACGGCGACCACCTCGTCGTTCGGGCGCCATGGGCGCGACGCGAGAACGTGCCAGGCATCCTGATCCTCAGCCACATCGACACGGTCCACCCGCGCGGCACGATCCGGAAGATGCCCTTCCGTCTCGAAGGAGATGTCGCCTACGGGCCCGGCATCTATGACATGAAAGGGGGCGCATACATTGCGATGGATGCCGTGGCCGCCGTCGCGGCAAACGGAGGAGCGCCATTGCCCGTGACGCATCTCTTCGTCTCGGACGAGGAGGTCGGCAGCCCGACGTCCCGCGATCTGATCGAGTCGCTTGCTCGGGGCGCGAGATACGTCCTGGTAACTGAGCCCGCGCGCGAGGGAGGGCGGATCGTCACCGCACGCAAGGGCACGATGCGCTACACGGTGCGGACGTTCGGCCGGCCGTCCCATTCGGGAACGCGGCATCAGGATGGACGGAGCGCAATCGCCGAGATCGCCCGCATCGCGCTCAAGTTCCACGCGCTGACCGACTACGACCGTGGCATCACCTGCAACGTCGGCGAAATTGGAGGGGGAACCGGCGTGAACGTGGTGCCCGCCGAGGCGTGGGCCGCCATCGACGTCCGCGTTCCCGACGCCGCTGCGACCGCCGAGATCGAGGCTTTCGTCGCCTCGCTCGAACCGGAGGAGCCGGAGGTGACGATCGAGGTTGAGGGTGGCCTGAACCGTCCAGCCTATGAAGCATCCGCGGGCGGAACGGCGCTCTTCGAGCACGCGCGCAAACGCGCCGCAGAGCTTGGCTTCGAACTTGAGGGCCTCAAGACCGGCGGTGGCAGTGACGGGAACTTCACCGCGACGCTCGCGCCAACGCTCGACGGGCTCGGCGTCGACGGCCAAGGCGCCCACACGCTTCACGAACAGCTCTATGTCTCGTCGCTCGAACCGAGGCGCGACCTGTTGCGGCGCTTGATCGAGACGCTGGAATGAGGACTGGCGAACTGACGTCTCGGCGGGTATCAGGGATGGAGCGAGGTACGGAACGTGCTCGCCAGCGGCGAAGGTCTCGCACGAGCTCAAGAGCTGGAGGTTTCCGGTCGAGAGAGAGGATCGGACCTGATGTCCAGGATGAGGCTGACCGGGCAAGGCCGAGGGACGCTTGAGGCGGAACGCTCTTCGTATCGGGCGGTGCGGACGAGAAAGCGGTTGCGAGGCAGCCTCGTCGACTGAATTTCCCGCGAGCTGTCCCGCCGCCGCCGTGCTCGCTGGATGGCCCGCCACTTCGGTCCCTACGCCGTCTTGGACGCGATGAGGACCCAGCGCCGGCGCCCCGGATCCTCCGCTTATTCCGCGTCGCCCCTTGCTCTTTGCGAGGCGAACTCCATTTCGTACGTTGCGACGTTATTCTTTTTCGAACCTCTGCCTCCGTTGACCCGGCTCTCAGTTGATCGATCCAGACCGACAAGCCGGGCTGCCGCACCCTGCGGGCAGCATCTCAGACAGGAGGCCGCGGATATGGCCAACGGCACCGTGAAATGGTTCAATGACACCAAAGGCTTCGGCTTCATCGCGCCCGAAAGCGGCGGCAAGGATGTGTTCGTTCACGCCTCCGCCCTCGAGCGGGCTGGCCTTACCGGCCTCGCCGATGGGCAGAAGGTGACCTACGATGTGGAGTCGGGCCGTGACGGCCGCGATTCCGCAGCAAATCTCGCCCTCGCATGACCAATTGATCCGGGGCGGGCTTCATTCGTCCCGGGTCTTCCCGCTCCGGGGCTTCCGGGTCAAAGCCTTTCCGGTCCATGAGAGCGGTTTTTCCCGGATCCGCAACAGCCCTTGGCTGGAGATCGGGAACAAGCGCCCGACGGTATCTTCCTTGCAGGCTGGCGGCCGATCTCGCCTGCGTGTGGCAGCGGCTTTGATCCCCGGTTCATCGAAAGACACTTGTATGCAGAACAAGCACACTCTCTTCCGTCCGTCGAAGATCGAGTCCAAGGCGGACGCTACCACGAAGATCGTGAAAGACATCTCTGAAGCCGAGACCGCCGCGCGGCATAAAAAGACTGCGAGACTTCGCGCCGCGCGGGAAGAGCGGGACGCCTCCGAAGCAGCGCAGAGAGCTGCCGCTCCCAAGGCAAAGCCGCGGAAGAAGTCCGTGGCGAAGGCGCCGTCCAAGAGCTGACGGAGCCAACATTGATTTACGACGCCATCGCGATCCCCAACTCGGGCACTCGCGCACAGTCTCGTTCCGCATACGAAGCACAGGATGCCCGCATCTGGGTCCGTGTCCTGGGGCGCTACCGCGAACCGCTTCAACTGCGGAGTGCGCTGGAACTGCTCGTCACTCTCGTCCCGTTCGTCGCGCTCTGGGCGCTGGCCTGGTCGAGCCTATCCGTCAGCTATTCACTAGCGGTGGCACTCGCTGTCCTGAACGGCGGCTTTCTCGTCCGGCTCTTCGCGATCCAGCACGACTGCGGACACGGCTCCTTCTTCAAGAGCCGGACCGCCAATGACTGGATGGGCCGCGCGCTCGGGGTCCTGACCCTGACGCCATACGCCGTCTGGCGGCGGACCCATTCCGTCCACCACGCCTCTTCCGGCAATCTCGACAAGCGAGGGATGGGCGACGTGCTGACGCTGACCGTGGCCGAGTATAGGGCCCTCTCGCCCCTCGGGCGGCTGCGCTACCGTCTCTATCGGCATCCGCTGGTCCTGTTTGGGCTCGGCCCGTCTTATCTGTTCCTGGTGCAGAACCGGCTGCCGCTGGGGCTGACGCGATCTGGCTGGACCTACTGGGCCAGCGCGATGGGCACGAACCTGATGCTGCTACTGGCCTTGGGAGCGGTCGGCTACGCGGGAGGGGCTTCCCCGCTCCTGCTCGTCTTTCTCCCGACGACGATCGTCGCAGCCTCGATTGGCGTCTGGCTCTTCTATGTGCAGCATCAGTTCGAGGAGACGAGTTGGGATTCTGATCCCGAGTGGCAGCTCCACGACGCGGCGCTGCATGGCAGCTCGCACTACGTCCTTCCAGGTGTCCTGCGTTGGTTCACTGCCAACATCGGTGTGCATCACGTGCACCACCTCCAGAGTCGCGTCCCGTTCTACCGCCTGCCGGAGATCCTGCGCGACCATCCCGAACTGAACGAGGCGCAACGGCTCACTCTCGGCGAGAGCCTGAAAACCGTCAGGTTGCAGCTCTGGGACAACCGTAGCCGACGGCTCGTCTCTTTTGCGGAGGCCACGTCCCTCTGATCGGCGCGCGAGCCTCACAGCAGTCGATCAAGGATCGTCCCCCAGGTGAACGACCAAATCCGAAAGGCGAGCACGACGTGCTCGCCTCGATCGGTCCGATCACTTGCGCTTTTTCTCTCCAAGCGACACCGGCCCGGTTGCAGCAGAACCCGCGATTGCCGAGACCTTTGGCTTCTCCTGCTTGGGTTTCTTCGCTTCCTTGTTTCCGCGCCTACTGTTGCCTTTTCCCATCACGACCTCACGTAGCGAAGGTTCCGCGTTCGGCGGTATGGTCTCAGCCAGGCAGAGCAATGCGGCGAGTTGAACTGATGGTCAGGTTCCGGCCGAGCGGCGCAGGCAGAAGAAGCTGCATCTCGAAGTCTAGCGAAACGAGCCGGTAGGCTGTTCCGGCGACTGTCTCGGTTGCGTATCTGACGGTGATCTGTTCCGGCTGACCCGCATGAAAACCGCTGTGGATCGCCTCCTCCAGCATGGTGCCATTCGCCGACGGATCAATCATGATTGCCCGTTGTGCGCGATCGGCGGCCGCGTCGAGAGCGTTGCGGATGTGAAGCCCCCGGCCGAACTCGACGAGCCCGAGCAGCAGCAGGATGAACGGCAGCCCGATAATCGCGAACTCCAGGGCGGCTGCCCCGCTCCTGTCGAAGAGAAGCCTCGGCAAGCTCTTCATCGTACCTGGACGGAGGCGGCGCGCGTGAGGTCTCGGGCAGGCAGCAGGATGCCGAGATAGGCGCGAACGCCCTTGATGTCGTAAAAAATAGCGGTCGGGAGACTGCCGCCACATGTCGTGGAGCACGACGTGGGGGTGCCCGAAGACTCGGGGCAGGCGCAAAAGCGGTCAACCGTCCAGGTTGTAACCTGCTGTCCGCTGCCGGTGGCGTCGACCGCGGCAAGAACAGCTTCCACCCTGGTCTCGCCGGGATCGCGCAAGGCCGCTTCGGCGCCGTTGCGAAGGGCTTGATCGATCTCGAATGATTCGTGGACCGCCAGTCCGATGTCCGCAGTCGACAGCACCGCGAGCACCAGCACCGGCGCAATGATGGCGAACTCCACGCTCGCGCTGCCGCTGACGGGATCGCGTCGACGACGGCTGAGGTTCATCGCCGCCTCCGGCCGAGAAGCCGTCCAACGACGCCTCTTCGCACCGGCTTTCTGCGACTGTTCTCGTCGATACCAGTCATCCGCGACGCAAGTGCCGCGATGGCTACCGCTGCCTCCGATCTTGGGGATGCTTCGACCATCAGGCGGCCCGACATCTCGGCCGAAGCCGCAGTCGCGTCGAAGGGAATCGTGGCGGGCGCTCGGACGCCGAGAATCCGGACGTAGTCGTCCACCGAGACTTGCGGCTTTCCCCGTAGCGGCATTCGGCTGAGTATGATCTCCGGCAGTGCGTCGTTCGGACGCATCTTCTGGATCATCTCGAGAAGCGTGCGGGAGTTGCGAAGCGACGGCAGATCCGCAGTCGCGACGACGCCCACGCGATCGGCCGACGACAATGCTTCGGCGATCCAAGGGGACCAGCCGTGCGGCAGATCGAGTATGACGAACCGAGCGAGGCGTCGGGCTTGGTCGACGAGGTGGCGCATTATCCCCAGATCGGGTGCGGTCAACTGATCCAGCCTGTCGGGCGCGGTCAGCACGCCGAGACGCTTCTCGCGCCAATGAACAAGACGTTCCAACAGATCGTGATCGAGATTCTCTCGCTCTCTCACGGCATCTGCGAAGCCTTGAGGGCTCGTGATATCGAATTGCAGGGCTGCGGTGCCAAATCCGAGGTTCGCGTCGATCAGCAGAGTCGTCGCCTCGAATTTTCGGCTGAGGGTCGACGCGACATTGTGCGCGACCGTCGAGGCCCCGGTGCCGCCCCGGGCGCCCACGAACGCCAGGACGAGGCCGAGTTCTTTTTCGTCGGTTTCCGCGAAGATCGACAGGATGGAATCGAGCAGGTGAAGCGGGCCGAACGGCTGCACGATGTAGTCGCTCACGCCCAACTTGATCAGTCGCCGATAAAGGCTGATGTCATTGCGCGATCCGATCACCACCAGCCGCGCGTCTGGCGGACAGCACTCGGCGAGCGCCTCTACGTGCCACTGCAGCTGATCGGCCGATCCACTGTCCTCGACCAGGATGAGATTGGCGGCCGGCTGCTCGCGGTATCGCTCGATAGCCTCCGAGAAGCCGCCGCGGTGGACGGCGAACTCGCTGCGAACGGCACGCCGGTCTCCGGCGGCGCGGCCGAGGACCTCCGCGATCTCGTCGCTCTGCACGAAAGCGTCGATGCGGATCCGCGGCAGCATGAGCCGCGGCTCGGGGATATCGACGAGATCGTCGGGGCTATCCCACGTCAGTGGCGATGCGGGAACAACCGGGGCGGATAGTCCGGTCAGACGATCGTCGACGCGGACGTCGCCTGTCTCGAGGCAGCTCCCTGCCGGGTCTTCGGCGTGCTCGCGAAGACGCATTTCTCGTGCGTTAGCCATCGACGCCTCCTTTGACAGCGGCGAGAACGGTCCGCGGCACGCCGGCGGAGATGATCGTGACCTCGCGCTGGCGCGGCCCCGCTTCGGCGACGTCGCCTGTATCATTGCGTACAACGAGTTCCGGCAGCAGCGCCGGCGCCGCCCCCTCGAGCATCGCGAGATCGCCGATACCGCTCAGGCCGAAATCATCGGCGGCGCGGAGCGCCAAGGCAAGCTGCCCTGAGGCCGCCGCGGCCATGAGAATCTCGGCTTGTTCTGGCGTCACCTCAAGCGTCGCTGTGCTTCCGATCAGGGTAGACCCGCCGCTGGCGCCAGCCGTCGCCTCCGGGACCTCACTTTCGACCAGCGCGCCTTCGTCGAAGGTCGTCTGCCCGATCGCCAGGACCCTGACATTGGTCAGAATCGTCCGTGTCGTGCCGGTCGCGGTTCCGTCGCCGTCGATGTCGCGTACGACAGTGTGGAGGACATCCACCCGGTCGTTCGGCAGCACGAAGCCGCCCGCGGTCTTGTCATCGCTGATCGGCACGCCCAGCCCGCGCATCCCCGGCTGCAGGACCATCGACAGAAAACCGCCGGCATTCTCGGACAGGTGCTGCGACCTGATCGGCTCACCGGCATAGAGGTTCGAGCGAAGCACGCGCCCCGTCAACGTGTCCGGCGCGCCCGGCTGTTCCTCTTCGAGGATCATCCCGGAGCTCACCCGGTCTGCGGGCCAGGCCGTCCAGATCAGGTGCGACCGGTCGATTCTCGCGCCGCGGGTCAGGTCCACGGTCGGCGTCAGCACATCGACCTTCGGCTCCTCGAGGATGACGGTCTCCGGCTCCGGCAGTTCGCGCCAGGTGGCTTGCAGCGCCAGCCAGCCGGCCCCGCCGCCGGCGACAATGGCAATCATGACGATGGCGAGGCGCATCATTGGAGGTTCTCCTTAAGCCTGGGACAGCATCGTCAGCGTCGCCACGACACCAGCGGGTGCCATCGCGACTGCGTAGGGGACCGAGATGGCGTCGGCGTTGAGACGTTCCTGCCACCGCAGTCCAACAAGGGCCTGCGCGGCGGCCGAGCGACTCAGGATCACGAGGCTCGCCGCCAGGACCGCACCGAACACTGCGGTGGCGAGAACAAAGACCAGCGTCGCCTCCAGGCCGAGCCACAGCGCGGCGGCAGCTGCGAGCTTGGCGTCGCCGCCACCGAGTAGACCCAGCTCGAACATCGTCCAGGTCACGATCAGGGTCGTGGCGCCCGCAAGGAACGCCGCCGGCAAGGCGCCCACGCCCGGCCCGAGCAGCCACACGGCGAACGGGCCCATCCCGGCCATTGCAAGCGTCAAGCGGTTCGGGATCCGGAGATCGGCAGCGTCGCAATACGCCGCCCATCCGAGAAAGCCGAGAAATACGACTGAAAAAATCCACGATTCGATCATCGGCACGTCTCCTATTCCACCAGAGCGATGATCTCGCCCACCGGGATTCGCCGGGTGCCTGCTGCCGAGCAATCGACATTGAGCGACGAATTGCCCGTGAAGGTGACGCGCCGCGTGACGATCTGCGTGCACCCGTAGGTCCCGCTGAAGTTTCCGCTGTAGCTGAGGTCGCTTGAGGAGAGGTAAACGGCGCCATTGAGGGTCGACCCTGCGTTACCGTTGATACTATGCGAGAGGCCGACATCGTCGCGATCGCTGTAGAACAGGATCCCGGAGAAAGGTCCCGAGGTCGGCGCCGACAGGTCGAGCGTCGCGCTGCCGTTGAAGGCCATTTCGGCGCCGTTGGTCAGGAAGAAGGTGACACCGCTGCCCGTGACGTAAGCCGAGGCATTGATCCGAAAGGTACCGCCATCGACGATGTAAAGACCGGGAGAGAACGTGACGTCGCCCTTGAGCTCCAGGCCGCCGCAGTATCGGCGCAGCGGCATGCCGAGCGGATGCGTCTCATGCGGAGTGACGGTAATCGTCTTGTTGTTGCTACCGACGCTGCTGTCCGAGCACGTGCCGATGTTCATCGGCTCCGCGAGATCGGCATAGGGGTCCCTGATCGCCGGCGACTGCGTGTGGGGCGAGGTGCAGGCCGTCAGGTTGAGACCGCTCGTCGCGCTTACTCCGCCGACGCTGTGGACACATCCCGCTGTCAGTTCGACCTTGCCGCCTTGCATCAGGAACGCATCGTAAGCATTTGAATTTGTTGCTACGTCGCAGCCGTCGAATATGACCTCCGACGAACCGCCCACCGTGATCGCCCCACCGACGGTCGGGTCGAGGGTGAGCAGGCAGGCGTTCCCGCCACCGCGAACTTCCGCCACGGCCCGAGCCGAAATCTCCACAGGCTCGGTCGTGTAGATCAGGGTGAAAAAGCGCGTCTGCTGCCGCTTCACGACGACCTCCACGGCCTTCGCGCTGCCGGCGCGGCTGCCGGTGGCCGGCGGATGCGCCAGGGCGAGCGTGTCGTCGCCGGTGCGGAAGTCGCTCGCCTCGGCGATCTTGCCGGCGGCGGCCACCATCTCGGCATTGCCGCGGCCCGACCGCAACTGCACGGCGGCAGCGTAGGCAGCGAGGTCGCTCGCCTGCTGCAGCTTGCGGTGGCTCAGATACCAGTAGCCGGCCTCGGCACCGAGGGCCATGCCGCCCACCAGCACGGGGAACGCGATGGCCGCCATTACCGCGATAGCGCCGTTCGTATCGCCTGTGAAACGATGCAATGTCCGCCGGAACTTGAAGATTGCGCGGGCCACCATCGTCAATCCTGCATGATCTGGATGATTGCCGGCGTCATGATCACCGCGAATAGAACGGGCAGGAAGAACAGGATCATCGGTACCGTCAGCTTGGGCGGCAGAGCAGCGGCCTTCTTCTCGGCCGCCGCCATGCGAAGCGACCGGCTCTCCTTCGACAGCACGCGCAGAGCCTGGCCGACAGGCGTTCCATACTTCTCTGACTGGATCAGGCTGGTGACGACCGAGCGGACCTCCTCGACATCGACCCGCGTGGCGAGCCGACGATAAGCCTGCTGCCGATCGGGCAGGTAGGAGAGCTCGGCGGTGGTGAGCGAGAGCTCCTCGCTCAAGACCAGGCTCTGGACCGCGATCTCCTCGGCGACCCTGCGGAATCCGGCTTCGATCGTCATGCCCGACTCGACGCAGATCAACAGCAGGTCCATCGCGTCCGGCCAGTTGCGCCTGACCTCGGTCTGCCGTTTCTGCAGCCGGTTCTTGAGCAGGACGATCGGCCCGTACCACCCGGCGAAGGCTGCGACCGCGGCGATCAGGGCCCGCAGTACGACACTGATGTCGAGAATGAGCGCCGAGTAGAACGCCGCGGCCGCACCGAAGCCGAGGGCCAGGATGACCCGCATCGCCGTCACCTTGATCGCGGCTGCTGGACCGCGATACCCGGCCTGGTGTATCAGCCTCTGCGTCTGCGGGTTCTGGATCAGCCGGCCGAGATTGAGACGCTTGACGATGGTGGTGTAGAGCCGCCTCGGCGCGGCGTGACGCAGGTTGATCACCGCATCGCCGCTCGTGGCGCGAGCCTTGGCCGCCATGTCGCGCATGTGCCGTTCCGCGCCCGCCGCACGCGCCATGCGTTGCCGCTGCTGCTGCCGCTCGAGGAGCGGCCAGGACAGAGCCGTCACGGTCGATATCGCGGAAACCGCTGCGATCAGCGGCGCGAGCCGAGCAGGATTGTCGAGAACCCCGTAGACGATATCCAGAAGATCCATCGGCCGCCCCTCAGTAGTCGAACGCGATCATCTTGCGCATCACGAAGACGCCGATCAGCATCCAGATCGCCGACGCGACCAGGACCACGTTGCCGATGGCTTCGGTGAAAAGCAGCGAGATATAGGCAGGGCTCGTGATGTAGACGAGCGTCGCGACGACGACCGGCAGCGCGGCGATGATCGCGCCAGAGGCCTTTGCCTCGGAGCTCATCGAGCCGATCTTGGCACGCAACTGCACCCGGGCCCTTAGTACCGAGACGAGGTTGTCGAGCGATTCCGCGAGCCGTCCGCCGGTCTTGGTCTGCAGCCCGATGACGATCGCGAAGAAGTTCGCCTCCGTGAGCGGGACGCGGTCCGCGAGCCGGTCGACCGCCTCGGCGATCGGCACGCCGTGGCCTTGCTGCTCCACCATGCGTGCGAATTCCGAACCGAGCGGGTCGGGGACCTCGCGCGAGACGATCCGCAAGCAATCGTTGAGCGGCAGTCCCGACTTCACACCGCGGACGATGATGTCGAGCGCGTTCGGGAAGTCCTTCTCCATCGCCTTTTTCCGCCGCGCGCGACGGACGCGCAGGAAGATGAGGAACAGGCCCGGTCCGGTTGCCAGGCCGAACAGGCCCGCGGCAATCTGGGAAAGGCCTGCAAGACGAGCGCCGCTGCCGAGAGACAACGCGAGTATGGCCACGACCACCGGGACCATCCAGACCGGCCAGAGCAGACCCGCTTGCTGGAGGGCGAAGCGGAACGAAAGTCCCTTGCCAGTCCGGCGCCGACGCACCATCGCACTTGCGTTGCGCAGCACCTCGTCCTCAGCATTGCCGACGCGCCGCCTGTCGATGCTGACGGAAGGCGCATGGCACTGGAGCCGGCGATAGCGCCGCTCCCGCTCTGCTGCATGCCCGGAGAAGATCGACCAGATCGCGGCGGAAACGGCCACCACGACCAGCCCCGCTATCAGGAACGGGATCAGCGCCGGGTCGAGTTTGGTCACCGGCCTACTCCAAGCTGATGCCTGTCGTGATCCATTGCGCGTCGTTCGTCCCGCCGGTCGGAAGCGTCCAAGGCGTCGAGAAGGCGCTTATCCTCGCCGTAGTAGCGCGCGCGCTCCCAGAAGTAGGGGCGCCCGTTGCCATTCGACCGATGCTCGCCAAGGATGATGCCGCGCGCGTCTTCGCCCGTGATCTCGTAGAGGAAGAGGTCTTGCGTCGTGATGACGTCCCCCTCCATCCCTACCACCTCCGTGATGTGGGTGATGACCCGGCGACCGTCGCGGAGCCTCGCCGCCTGAACTATGACGTCGATCGACGATACCATCATCTCGCGCACGGTCTTCGACTGCAGGTTGAAGCCACCGATCGAGATCATCGATTCCAGTCGCGCCAGCGCCTCGCGGGGACTGTTGGCGTGCAGCGTGCCCATAGAGCCGTCATGGCCGGTGTTCATCGCCTGCAGGAGGTCGAACGCTTCGGGGCCGCGCACCTCGCCGACGATGATCCGCTCGGGCCGCATCCTGAGGCAGTTCTTGACCAGGTCGCGCATCGTTACCTCGCCTTCGCCCTCGAGGTTGCGCGGCCGGGTCTCAAGTCGCACGACATGCGGCTGCTGCAACTGCAGTTCGGCCGAATCCTCGCAGGTGACGATTCGCTCGTCATGGTCGATCGAGGCGGTGAGGCAGTTCAGCAGCGTCGTCTTTCCTGAGCCGGTGCCTCCCGAGATCAGCACATTGCAACGGATCCGGCCGATGATCTTCAGGATCTCGGCGCCCTCATGCGAGATCGATCCGAACCTGACCAGATGGTCCAGCGTCAGCTTGTCGCGCTTGAACTTGCGGATCGTGAGCGTCGGACCGTCGATCGCCAGCGGCGGCGCGATCACGTTGACCCGGCTCCCGTCGGGCAAACGAGCGTCGCAGATCGGCGAGCTCTCGTCGACGCGTCGGCCGACGGCGCTGACGATACGCTGGCAGATGTTGAGCAACTGCTCGTCGCTGTCGAAGCGGATGTCGGTCTCCTGGGTCTTGCCGTTCACCTCGATGAAGACCCGGCCGGCGCCGTTAACCATGATGTCGGCAATGTCGTCGCGGTCGAGCAGCGGCTGCAGCGGCCCGTAGCCCAGCACCTGGTTGGCGATGTCGGTGACGATCCGGGCACGGTCCGCGCTGGCGACGCCGATCTGCCGCTCGTCGATGATCTCGGTCAGGATCGCCGCGATTTCACTGCGTGCGTGCTCCGGCTCGAGTTTCGAGAGCGCGGGCAGGTCGATCTGATCGACCAGCGCGGAGAAGAGCTGCTGCTTTAGCGACTTGAAGAGGTCGGCCTCAGTGTCCACGCGCCGAGACGACTGCTGCACTGGGACACTTGGGCGCGCAATTTCGGCAACCGCCGCCGGCCCCGTGGCGTGAGCCCTCTCGGCGTCAATCGGCGCTACTTCGACGCGCTCCGCAGAAGCCCGCTCCCGCGAAAGTACAGCGGCCTCTCTCCGGCGTCCGAATCCCGCAGTTCGTTGCAGCATTAACCTTGCCTTGGCGAAAGGTGGATCGGCCGGCGAAATGCCGGCCGATTCAGCGAAGATCAAAATTAGCTGGGGGTCGGGGCCAGCGCGGCTGCGATCTGGTCGAACACACCTTCCAGAGCGGGACCGGCAATTGCGATCGCAGCGATGATCACGATCGAGATTCCGCCGGCGATCAGGCCGTACTCGATGGCGGTGGCGCCACTGTCGTTGCGGGCAAACTTGTGGATTAGCTTCATGTCTTCCGGGTCCTTTCAATTTGCCCGACTATCCGGGCGGAGGGTGAGCTCAAACGGATAGGCGGGATTTGCGTATCCGCTCCTTTCGACCGCATTCGAGACAATCTGGATCATCTGCGAGGCGTGAAGGTGCCGTCCACCGAGACCTTAAGATCGTCCGACCACGTCGATCGGATGAGGTGTTGTGGGGTCGAATCGGTTATCGAGCTCTGAACGGAATTCGCTTTGTGGGAAGAGCTTTACGAAACTTCGTGATGCTTCGGTCACAGACGCGCGAGGTCGCCGCAGATGTGGCTGACTAGAGCTGCTCAGGCAGGCGTTTGAGCTCGCAGGCCCCGTATCAGAGCTGCGGGACGTTCCCATCGGCGACAGGAATGTCGGAGGTTGGCCTCGGATCGAACTGGCGCGATGCCGGGGCATGCAGGCCCATCCCGTCCAGCGGAGCACATGCCGGATCGCATCGGAGAAGCTCGCGCTCCTGACCGCGTCTTACCACGATCGTTGTGCCCCGCTCGGCCACGCGCAGCGCGATGTGGTCTATTTCGGCGCCGTCGTCGTCGAGCACGATGACGTTCGTCTCGCCAGGCTCAAGCCCTGTCAGAACCAGAATGTCGGAGGCCGCGAGCGACGCCGCCGCGACCTCCGAGTCGCCGACGATGACCGTTCCCGGCTCGCGAGAGTAGCGTCTGAGCTCGGCCTGCCCCGGCGCAACCGTGACCGCCGCTAGCGCTTGCTTCTGCGCGACGTTGATGTCAGCCAGGCTCTCGGATGCCGCCGCTGCCGGAAGAGCGGGTACCACACCATATGCCACCAGAGCGGCGATCATGAAACGCCGTGGCTCTGTAGTCTGCCTCTGGCTTCTGCGCATGAGAGAGCGAGCCTCTTTCTATCACGCACGCGGACTGGTTCCACATGCCTCTGGGTCGTTGCGGACTACAGGGCTCAAGGTTGAAATCTGGTTTACTTCCATCAAGGCCAGCGCCGTTCGTATGCCGAATGGGGATGCGGCAGGCCTAAGTTTCTCCTTCACACCCCTCGAGCATTTACCTTTCGCTTGCTCTGCAGCACAAAGCGGCTAAGGGATCCTTCTGCTGAACCCATCGTGGTAGCTGGAGCGCATGAGCTGGCTTTCAGTCACGACACGCAAGTTCAGGAACCGGTCCGCCTGCAACGAACTCACTGACGATCTGGCTCGACCCCGGAATGTATCGGGACGCTACGCCGACAAGCCGACGCGGCCGACGCGGCCGACGGCAAGTATGGCGGCCCCAGGCGGCGGGTCTGGCGCAGGATACGCCTCGGATCGACGAGGAGACGCTGGAGTTCCGTTCCCTCGGGATCACCGGGAGGCACATCGGCGATGCACGGGCCCTGCCCGATCTGCTCAGCCACGTCCGGGCGGACGAGGAGATCGGCTCTGTCACCGCCAACGGCGCCTGCGATACCCGCGAATGGCACGATGCGATTGCTGCCCGCAGCGCCTGTGCCGCAATCCCGCCGCGCAGGACCGCAGGCCCGTGGAAGATGTCGCTCCTGGTGCAGTTGCAAGGATGAAGCGGTGCGGCATCGAGCTAACTCGGCCGGGCGCCGTGGGGACGATGGAGCGGATAACACCGCCGGAGCCGCGTCGTGGCGACGATGCATTGCGCAGACCTGCGCCAGCGCCTCATGGCCCGGGGCCTCGAGTACGAGGTTGCCGAACACCTGGTCCGGATCGTCGTCCTGAAGGCTACACCGCGCTCGGCTTACCCGGCACCGACATTGGCAAAGCTCTTCTGGAGGCGCGGGAGCCTGCGATCGCCGGCGACCTGCATAAAATCGTGAATCAAAGCCGCGGCGGTGGTGAAGCCGACCTTCCGGCCCTTCTGGCAGGCGGTCTGACCGAGCCCGCACACGACGTGCGTCTTGCTCGTGCCGCTCGATCCCAGAGCGAGGAGTTCCCCCCGGCGGTCGATGAATCCGCAGCGCGCCAGCTCCATGGTCAGCGCCTTGTCGAGAGACGGGATCGCCGAGAAGTCGAATCTGTCGAGGCTCCTGGCCGCCGGGAGTTCGCCATGGTGCCGCCATTGGCTCGAGAACCATGGCGGACGCGGCCTTGATGCAGCCTGCGGTCATGAGACGCCACAGCGGCACATGTCACCGCGACGTCGGGAGGATCGATGGTAGCGGATGGCCGTGCGCTGTTCCTCGTCGCCGAGTGGACCGGCCTCTAGGCGCCGGGCGAGGAGGCGCAGCGCGAGAGCTACCCCTACCTCATCAACAATGGGCGCGCGAACCTCGTGTGGCAGTCGGCCTATCTCGACAAGGACAACGACCTGGTCATGGACCGCTGGCCGTACCCTTTCATCGAGATGCATCCCGACGACATGGCCGGGATCGGCGTCGCCGAGGGCGATCTCGTCGAGGTCTGGAACGACACCGGCTCGACCCAGGCCATGGCCTACCCGACGCCGACGGCGCGCCGCGGCGAGACCTTCATGCTCTTCGGCTACCCGACCGGCTTGCAGGGCAACGTCATCAACGGCGACGGCGTGAACGAGCTGGTGATCCCGAACTACAAGCAGACCTGGGGCAACATCCGCAAGCTCGCCGACCGCCCCGCCTCGGTGTCGCACCTGTCGTTCAAGTCGAAGGAGTACATCGGCTAAGCTATTGGGCCGCGGCGCGCCGCCGCGGCCGCCTCGGCTCATCGGTCGCTTCCGCTCGGTTATCCAAGAGTCTCGAGCCGCCATCGCAGCAGATGCGATTGATGTCGCGGTTGGACAACGCGCGCCGACCTCCAATCAACTTCACGCTTACAATCAGCAATCGACAGCCCGGTGAGTCTGGTCAGCCACCCCGATCAGGACTCTGCGGAGGTACCGAGAAGCGCTCTGTCGGGTTCACCGAATGTCAGCTCTGGCGACGACGACCCAAACCACGGCAGTCGCAGAGAATGGCCGCTCATGGCGCATCGCGACGGCTTCGACGGCTTCGACGGTTGCGGAGCGCGTCGCGGGCGCGGTCGTCGGCGAAGGTCTGCTTCGACGGGATCGGCTCCGAATTGCGCGACCGCAGAGAATTCACACTCTCCGCCCTTCCTACGGGGGGTTTTGCTGACGCAGCGATGATCGAGCGTCCGCAGCGAACGGCAGGCAGGTCCCGCGCTGCTGACATTCTTCGAGAGCGCGCTTTCGCGTGAACTGGGAGGGATCGTCGCCTTGGGACCTCAAAAGCTCGGTGGGGGTGTAGGTAGCACGCGCGCGCCTCCCCTCTCTGCCGATTTTCGCCGCCATTTCCGCAACTTCCTCACTGGGTTGAAAAAGGGGAGAGATCACCCACACGGGGTGATCGGCGCCCAACCTCAACCTTTTCCGCTCACCGCCTCAACTTCCCCCAACCGCCGCCGTCGGCGGCGCGCTGCGCCAATCTGAAAGGGGCGCTAACCCTAGACTGCACTGGGCGCACCGCGCCGCTGGTCCGGGTTGCCCTAGCGCGTCGGCCTTCCCCGCGATCGACGTGGCCGATGAGCTCGCACCGGAAGGTCCTACGCAAGGACAACGGAGTGCCGCGGGCGCACTGGCTCGGGCAGCTCCCAGGATCTGTGTGGGAAGCAGGTCAGGAGAGAGAAGGCAGGCGCCGATGGCCGACCGCCGGTCTGGCTCCTCTGATTGAGAGCCAGAACGGTGGACGGCCGGAGAGGCGCCTCGAGTGAAGGATGACGACGGGAAGACCTTGACCCCGGCCATGAGCCGGTTCCTCGAAGCGGAGAACAACATGTTCGATGAAATAATTCCCTACGTCGTTGGCCACGATGTCTCAGGCGATCCTGTCGCACCACTGCGCGTTTTCGTCGGCGAAAATCGAGACGCGCTGATCCAGGCGGCAGCGCTGCTCGCCGGTCGCCGGGGCGCCCGCCTCGCCTTCAGCGTCGCCGACGATCTGGCCTAGCGGCACCCGGCAGTTGGCGGAACAAGCGGACATCCGTGCGCAGAAGGCGCTACTTCCCGAGGCCCACACGATCGGCCCTACCATCGAGGATTGTCGCTTGCGGCTCTGGCCTCCGATCGAGAACAACGCGATTTGAATATAGCCGAGCTCCGACTGATATGCGATGCACGGCGGAGCGGAGCAGTTCGGCCGAAAAAAGTTATGGTAGAAAAGTTCAAAGATGTCGAGCGCCAGTTTGC
This sequence comes from Roseitranquillus sediminis, assembly GCF_016918935.1. Lineage (GTDB taxonomy): Bacteria > Pseudomonadota > Alphaproteobacteria > Rhodobacterales > Rhodobacteraceae > Roseitranquillus > Roseitranquillus sediminis. Next base: position 310,191 of record NZ_JAFFOB010000015.1, on the reverse strand, counting down.
ACTCCTCGTTGCCGTCGTCCGTGGTGCTTTCAAGCCGAGCCTCGCAGCTCTGGTTCGCCGCACAATCAATGAACATTTGCCGAGATAACGCTGAGCTCCGAGATCACCGCCATCCATTTTTCGTGCGCATGATAAGGTGGGCAGTCGATGATCCGTTGGTCTCCATAGCAATTGTAGCGCTCGCATATCTCGTCGCAGTCGTTTTGTCCGATCTGGAATGGCTCCACGGCTTCAGCCTGGCAGCCGATGGGCAGGCGAGCGTTAGAGACTTTTGGACTTTCAACATCGGTCTTCTCGCCGTCCACGCCGCATTGATTGGCGTAGTCTTCCCTCTTGTGATCGCCTTCGTTGGCCTTCTCAATCAGGGCCGAGCCACTTTTTCTTCGAGACTCACGATATACGTCGACTCATCTCGAGCTCTCTTCGTGGGAATGAGTTCGCTGTTCCTGTGCCTCGCTCTCCTTGCCCAACTACTTTTTGCAGAGCGAATTGGCGACGCGGGTGCCACAGCAACGCTCCTTTCTCTGGCTTGGTTTTCAGTCAATGCTCTTGCGCTTGCTTATTTTGTTCTGAAGACAATCGCCTTTCTTCATCCCGCTCGACGTGCGCCCATTATGCGCGCCTATGTGGCGAACGAGGTCTGGCCGCGAGAGATGACGGCAGTGGTCGCTGCCAGTCGGTGAGCAAGTGCCGTGGAAGACGGTCATCTGCCCGAAGGTGATGACGTTGACCCTTTAGCAAGCGGAGCGCGCGCACGTGCGACATGCCGCCCATTGGAGTGGAGGCGAGTCGCGTGTCTCCCGCCATCTCCCGTTGTCAGGTTTGGAATTCTTGCGCCTGTAGTATCGCTCTGGCTGACCCAATCACGCGAGCGCAAGGACGAAGTAACGCACCTCTCTCGAGCGACCCTGCCTTTCGGACCGGTCGCGCGCTGGGCATTGCGAGCAGCATTTCAATTCCGCCAAGTGCCTGCCGAAAACGAGGCTTTCAGAGAGAGCAGCCGGGTCTTGAGCGAAATGATCGCAGACTTGCTCGTCCTAATCGACGCGCGTCAAGTCAGCGAGTTTCATGAACAGATTCGCGAGGTCGCCGGTTCAGGCGAGGAATTCAGTGACGGCAGCTACGCGGCCCACATTGACCCTTTGATTGAAGCCATGAGCGGGTCCAGAGACTCTCCCAGAGTCGCAAGGCGCACTTACACCTTCTCTGGCGGGCCATCTTTTTCGGCTTTGATGCAAGCGCAATCGATCGCGCTCATTGCAACAACTTCACGCCCAACGATTCCCGGCGCTCGCATCCGGCGGCTTCTCACTCTATCGGACGATAAAGCTCTCAGGCGAATGGATAGCAATATCAGTTCAATGTTGTCTGCCCTCGACGGACTGGATACTGACCGATACTATAGCTTGCTTTCGGCTGTTGATGTTTCCATAGACGGTCAAACGAAGGACATACGTCGAGGTTATGTTAGGCAGCCACTCGAGCAGTCACTTGAGATTCTCAGGAGGCGTCGTGACGAGGCAATTCTGGCCGCCGAACTCGATGACGCTCGACTGCAAGAAATATCCTCAGCAGCAGCTTCCGCGGCGTTCATAGCTAATGACTTTCCGCGTCATCTCTTCGGAGAGATTTCACCGACTTCCGAGCCATTGACTCCGTTCACCATTACGTTCGACGGACTGAATAAAGGAGAGTTCACCAACCTACCGATGGCTCAGCCCGTTCTGAACGAGGAGGAATGGTGGCGCGAGACCGTCTCACACCAAGTGGCGGCTGTGGTCTGGTCGGACGTCATCCGAGGAATGGATTGGCAGGAGATCGAGGGCCGAACACCTGATGAGTTTTGGCGCGCGGTCCGGGACGGCAGTGCGAGGAATCGCGCTGATGGCCACGATCCAGTCCTCGTAATCGGCAATGCAAGCGGGCCCGGATGGCACTCTGACTGGCAGTGGCCCGAACTGTCCGACGGCGCTTCGCCTCCGGAAGATTTGATCATCATACGAGAGGAGGATCACGTCAATTCGTATGAGTTCTCGATGAATGACACGCCGGTGTATAGCGCGCGGATCGAGCCCGGCGTGGTATATCTGATCCCAGCGCAACTACTTCATGCGTTCCACTGTCATGTATATGAAAACGGCCTGTCAGTGTCTCTCGCTTTTCAGACCCAGCACGATGATCCTTGGCTGGGATCGATGCACACGAGCTTCGAGCGCGACATAGTATTGGCGGATTTGAGGGCCTACCGTATCCGGTGGACGGATGATGAGAACGCGCTTTCAGAGATGAGCGGGTAGAGTGGAGGGTGACGGTTCACTCGTGCTTGCAAGTGGGCTACCGCATGCGCTTGGCATGCATCCGATCTGCGTAAGCGCCATAGGAAAACGCTCGCGAATCGAAAAACGAGCGATTGGTTCGTCCTATCGCCTCACTAATCGGTGGGTAGATCGCAACTCGAACCTGCGCCCGCTCCCGAAGGGGGCGGGTTCAATACTCAGTAGGAAACTCGCACTGCGGCTTCCCCTGTATTTGAGTTTCCTCTTCCGCTCAGGGCTCTGTCCCGGGACACTGCGCCTCCAGCGGGACGCTCGCGCGGCGGGCGGCCCCGGGCGGGCGTGCGACCGGAGCGGATAGCGTCCGCACCTGCGCCTCCGGCGGCCGGGAGCAGTCGTTCCTCGCTCTCCCCCTGAACCCCCGTTGCTTTGGCCTTCCCAGCCCTGGACGGCGTATCTCACCACCCGCCCCGGACGGGAACAACGCGGAGGTAGTTCGATGCGCTCAGGTCCGCCTGTCGCGATCCGGCTCCTTGTCGAGAGCCCGATCGGATAGCCGGCCCGGTAGACGCGCCAAGAAGGAATGTTGAAGGCAGGACGATCTCGGCCCCGGCTAACCTGCCGGCTCCTCTCGACGACGACTTCGACAGCAAAGAGCGCGCACGTTTCGCACTTCTCGACCCCGCATCGCCGATAGTGAGGAGATCTGCCTCGTCACCGACGGGCTGCGCGATGCCATCGACATGACCGATCTGGATCACCCGTCAGCATCGCGCCTTTCGGCAGCGGCGTGGGTCCGTACCTTCCCCGACGTCGCTGGTTCGCTCCTGACCGGCGGCGCTTGACCGAGAGCATCTGATACGGAGCCCTCGCCCGCGGGCTCTCGCGTGGGGCCTCTATGTCCATGATGCACATTCTACGCCCCAACTCGTAGCGGATGCGGACGACCGCTACCAATGTCTTGACGGCTTCGCATCCATCGAAACCGCAACGCTGCCGGAGCCTCGTGACTTGCGGATGCGTAGGGGCCGGTGAGGTCCTAAGCGGGCTCGCAGAACTCGTGGGCCTGCGACATGCGAGGCTCGCGCGCCATGCCTCGATGTCGTTCTGCGAAAGCGGGCAGCGATCGGGACCGGAGTTCTCGACGAGGCCTGCATCAGCGGTGGCCCCCCCCAAGTCTCGACGCGGCTGTGCGGTTCTACGGCGCCCGGCTCGGGCGATCCATCTTTGTGCTCGACTACGCCCGTGCCTTCGGTGTCAGCGCCCATCCGCCAGCGGCGGCGCTCTTGAAGACGACAGCAGATCTTCCATCGCCCCTGCTATGGACTGTCGTCCGAAAAACCCATCTGAACTTGCTTCCACGACCGCCCTCGTCGCCACGCCTCAGGAACGGCGCGAAGACGCCTTCCTCGACGACGCCGACTTCAGCCGTCGGGACGGGGCCAAGCTTCTACGGCCTGTTCTCCGTCCTGGGGTTCAAGACGGAGGCGGAGGCGGCGGCCGAACTCGTCGGCCTCTGCGCCGCCCTCGGCCCGACGGCTCGGCTGTGATGGCCGAACTGGCGGAGATCGCGATCTCGCTGAACATGCTGTTGTTCCGGGAGATCGACGCGCTCGCCATGCAGGGCTGCGCGTCATTCGATCTATGGCGTCGTGCGCTGGTCAGGTGCGCGGTGGCTAACTTCTGCGCCCGCCTCGCCGCGACCTGATCGGCTCGTTCAGTCCTTGAGGCGGTCGTCAGAGAGACGCTCGATGACCGCCTCCACTTCCGACATTCTCCAGCGCGAGGAGCTGCCCAGCTTCAGCGGCTTCGGGAACCTCTTGTTCTTGATGTCGCGGTAGATGCTGGCGCACGACCGCTTGAGGATCTCCATAAGCGTGGCGATCCCGACGAGGCTCTCGGGGTTGGGCGAAGTGGTGTGCATGATGATCTCCTTGTCGCGATGCGAGGGGGAGATCGGTCCGTTTCTTGCGGGCGAAAAACGTCGCAGCGCGTCTCGGGCGAGAACTTCTCGGGCGCGCTCATTGAAAACCCAGGACTTGCTGCTGCGCTGCTCAGCACGGATCGTGCACGCCGTGGATTGGAGCGTCGCCAGCCAACACCGCATTCTTGCCACCCCGGCGCCACCCCGCGCTGTGTTCCGCAGATCGGGCCTTGAACCCATATAGGAGGAAGTCACCGAGAATACTGGGGAAATTTGGTAGCGGAGGAGGGACTTGAACCCCCGACACGCGGATTATGATTCCGCTGCTCTAACCAACTGAGCTACTCCGCCAGAAGCGAGGGCGGGGATAGGCGAGCGGGGGTATCGCGTCAAGCGGATATTCCGCCCTCCGGCCCGCTCTGCCTCACCCGCCATGCGGGGCGGGGACGCGCCCCGCCGTCGACGGTCAGTTGCGCGACTGGTCGACGAGCTTGCCCTCGCCGATCCAGGGCATCATGCCACGCAGGCGCTCGCCCACTTCCTCGATCTGGTGCGCGTCGTTGTTGCGACGGGTCGACTTGAAGAAGGGCTGGCCGACCACGTTCTCTGTCATGAAATCGCGGACGAAGGCGCCGGACTGGATGTCGTCCAGAATGCCCTTCATGCGCTCCTTCGTCTCCTTGTAGGGCAGGACACGCGGGCCGGAGACGTACTCGCCGTATTCGGCCGTGTTCGAGATCGAGTAGTTCATGTTGGCGATGCCGCCCTCGTAGATCAGGTCGACGATCAGCTTCACCTCGTGCAGGCACTCGAAATAGGCCATTTCGGGCGCATAGCCCGCCTCGACCAGCGTCTCGAAGCCGCAGCGGATCAGCTCTACCAAGCCGCCGCAGAGCACCGCCTGCTCGCCGAACAGATCGGTCTCGCACTCTTCCTTGAAGGTGGTCTCGATGATTCCGGAGCGGCCGCCGCCGATCGCGGAGCAGTAGGAGAGGCCGAGCTCGAGTGCGCGGCCCGAGGCGTCCTCGTGCACCGCGACGAGGCAGGGGACGCCGCCGCCGCGCGCATACTCGCTGCGCACCGTGTGGCCGGGACCCTTGGGTGCCATCATGATGACGTCGACGCCGGGCTTGGCCTCGATCAGGCCGAAATGGATGTTGAGGCCGTGCGCGAAGGCTATGGCCGCACCCTCGCGTATGTTGTCGTGGACGTGCTTGCGGTAGGTCTCGGCCTGCAGCTCGTCCGGCATGGTGAACATCATCAGGTCGCACCACGCGGCCGCGTCGGCGATCGACATCACCTGCAGGCCGGCGGCCTCGGCTTTCTTTGCCGATGCCGATCCCTCGCGCAGCGCCACGGCGACGTTCTTCGCGCCGGAGTCCCGGAGGTTCAGCGCGTGCGCATGACCCTGGCTGCCGTAGCCCAGGATGGCCACCTTCTTGTCCTTGATAAGATTGATGTCGCAGTCACGGTCGTAATAGACGCGCATTGGTTTTCCATCCCTCGTTTCGGCGCATTCGCGGTCTCGCGGCGCTGTCTAGAGGAAAACGGCGCGGATGCAATGTCCGCAGGCCTTCAGGTGTCGAGAGCATTTGCCGTCGGCCCGGCAGAGCGGTAGGCCACAAGGGCAAACAGGAGGGATGCTGATGACCGCCTTGCTCGACGATGTGGATCCCGACGGACTGCTCGAATATTCCGTTGTCTTCACCGATCGCTCGCTCAACCACATGAGCCTCGCCTTTCAGGAGATCATGCGCGAGCTCTCGGGCACGCTGCGTGACGTCTACGCCGCCGACGCGGTGGCGATCGTGCCTGGCGGCGGTACCTACGCGATGGAGGCTGTCGCGCGGCAGCTCGCGACGAACGCCCGCGCCATGGTACTCCGCAACGGCTGGTTCAGCTATCGCTGGAGCCAGATCTTCGAGATGGGCGGCATCCCGCAGTCGGAGACCGTGCTGAAGGCGCGTCGCACCGGCAACGAGGTTCCCGCGCCCTTTGCTCCGGCGCCGCTCGACGAGGTGGTTGAGCGCGTTCGGTCCGAGCGGCCGGAGGTCGTCTTCGCGCCGCATGTCGAGACCTCTGCCGGGATCATCCTTCCCGACGACTACATTCGCGGCGTCGCCGAGGCGGTGCACGAGGTCGGCGGCCTTTTCGTGCTGGACTGCGTGGCGTCGGGCTGCGTCTGGGTGGACATGAAGGCGCTTGGGGTCGACGTCCTGATTTCGGCGCCACAGAAGGGCTGGTCGGCCTCGCCCTGCGCCGGGCTGGTCATGCTGTCCGAGGCGGCGCGCGAGCGCGTGAAGGCGACGCGCAGCACGAGCTTCGCCGCCGATCTGGGCAAGTGGCTTTCGATCATGGAAGCCTACGAGGGCGGCGGGCACGCCTACCACGCCACGATGCCCACCGATGCGCTGCGCGTCTTCCGCGACACGATGGGCGAGATGCGCGCGTGGGGCTTTGAGCGGCTCAAGACGGCGCAGTGGGCGCTGGGCGAAAGGGTGCGTGGCGCGCTGGAGGCGCGCGGCGTGCGCTCGGTCGCGGCCGACGGGTTCGGCGCACCCGGGGTCGTGGTGAGCTATACCGACGATCAGGCGGTTCAGACCGGCCGCGCCTTCGCCCAGCAGGGTGTCCAGATCGCGGCTGGCGTGCCGCTGATGTGCGACGAGGGCGAGGAATTTCGAAGCTTCCGGATCGGGCTCTTCGGCATTGACAAGCTGCGCGACGTTGACGGCAGCGTCGCGCGATTGAAGGCTGCTCTGGCCGAAGTGCTCTAGAACCCGCCGTCGCCCAGGCCGGCGCGCATCACGCCGCGCCTGAGCGGCGCGAGGCCATGGACCGCCGCCAGGCCGGCCTGCCGCAGCGCCTGGACCGGCGCCTCGTTCGAGCGGCAGATGCGGTTGAAGAGGTCGATGGCCGTCGCGCGGGCACGGACATCCGCCTCGCGCGCGCGGACATACGCGGCCAGCGGCGCTTCGGCACCGGGATCATCGGCACCTTCGACAGCCGCGGTCAGCGCCGATACGTCGTGCAGCGACGTGTTCAGGCCCTGCGCCCCGATCGGCGGCAGGACGTGAGCGGCCTCGGCCATCAGCGCCACGCGCGGTGCCGTCAGCCGCTCGGCTCGGCTGGTGACGACAGGCCAGACCCGCCGCGGCCCGACCAGCGTCAGCGGTCCGAGGATGCCGAGGGAGCGCTGTGCCAACTCGGCTTCGAACTCCTCCGGCGGCATGGTGGCGAGGCGCGATGCGCGCGGTCCGTCCTCCATCCAGACGACGGCCGAAGCCGGCCGCTCCTGGTGATCGCGCACCGGCACCAAGGTGAAGGCGCCGCCGCGGTTGTAGATCTCAGTCGAGACGTTCCCATGCGGCTCCGGATGGATGACGGTGAACGCCAGCGCCTTCTGTCCGTAGCGCGTCGTGTGGGAGGGGATCTCCGCCGCCTCTCGCACGGGGGAGTTGCGGCCGTCGGCGCCGATCACGAGCCGGACGCGCAGCGGCTGGCCCTCGGTCAGTGTGACGAGCACTTCGCGGTCCCGCACCAGCATCCGCTGGAACCCGACGCCGAGGCGCAGGTCGACGCCCGGCATCTGGCCCGCCACTCGGACCAGCTCGCGTCGTGTCAGCCAGTTCGGCAGGTTCCATCCGAAGGTCTCGGCGCCGATGTCGTCAGGGCGGAACTCGCGCCGCGACCGTTCGACCGGCGGCCATCCCGAGCTGTCGATCACCCGGAGCGCGTCCAGCGGCGTCGCGTGCGGCTCGAGCGCGCTCCAGAGCCCCGCTTGGTCGAAGAGCCGGCGCGCGGGGCGCAGGAAGGCGGTGGTGCGCAGATCGGCTTCGGGATCCTCCGCCTCCCTCGGCAGCGCGGGATCGACGAGGCAGACACGGCATCCCTGGTTCCCGAGCGCTGCCGCCGCCACGAGTCCTGCAATGCCGCCGCCGGAGATCAGGATATCCGCGTCCATCGCCGGTGACCTAGCCCGCCTGCACCATGCCGGAAAGGCGCCTTCAGCCGCCGAGGCGCGCGAGGAAAGCCGTAAGGTCGACGGTGTGGTGGTGCACATGCGGCGCTTCCACGGCCTCTGGCGCGACCAGTACCGTGCGCATACCCAGCGCGTGCGGCTCCCGCAGGTTGCGCACGTCGTCCTCGAACATCGCCGCCGTCGCCGGCTCGCAGCCGTCGGTCCCGAACACCGTCTGATAGGCGACGATCTCAGGTTTCGGCCGGTAGCGCGCGTGTTCCACGCCATAGACCGCGTGGAACAGCCCCTCGAGCCCGCGCGCCGCCAGTACGCGGCGGGCATAGGGGGCGGAGCCGTTGGTGAAGACGATGCGCCGCCCAGGCAGTGCCCCGATTGCCGCGGCGAGGTCGGGATCGGGCGTCAGGGCATCCAGCGCGATCTCGTGCACGACCTCCAGATAGGGATCGGGGTCGATCCCGTGCTCCTCCATCAGGCCGGCGAGCGTGGTGCCATACCGCCGCCAGTAGTCGGCTCGCAGCGCGTCGGCCGCGGCCCGATCGAGCCTCAGCGCCTCCATCACCCATTGCGTCATCTTGAGCTGGATCTGCTCGAAGAGGCGCACCTCGGGCGAGTAAAGGGTGTTGTCGAGGTCGAAGACCCAGTGGCGCACGTGGGCGAACGAGGCGGCATGCATGGCTTCGCCATAGCCGATGCGGCGTCATCGGTCCACCTCGACAGGCCGCGGGGGCGGGGGATAGGTTGCGCCATGACCGGAGCCAAGCCGCAGAGAGACGCCTACGATCCGATCCTGCAGGCGATCGACACCGGCATCTATCGCCCCGGCGACCGGCTGGTGGAGAGCGAGCTGGGCAAGCGTTTCGCTGTCTCGCAGACGCCGAGCGCGAGGCGCCCCAGCGGCTCGAGAAGCAGTCCCTGCTGGTGCGGGACGGGCGCAGCCTGATCGTAGCGGCGCTCGACCACAACCAGAGGGCGGAGCTCTATGTGGTCCACGCAGGGCTCGAGGCGCTCGCCGCTCAGGAGGCGGTGCGGCATGCGATCGGAGAGGAGGTGCGGGTGCTGTCGGCCATGCTGGAGGAGGATCGGTCGCTGGTCGGCGATCCCCCTGCCCTCGCGCGGGCGAACCGACGCGTTCACCGGCAGATCCACCTCGCGTCGCACAACCGCCACCTGGTCCAGCAGCTCGACCTCGTCACCGCTCCATGGCGCTGATGGCTGAGACGTCGCTGGCCGTTCAGGGTCGCGGCGCCCGTCGCGCTCGACGAGCACGCGTTCATCGTCGACGCGATCGCGCGGGGTGACGGGCCTGCGGCGGACGTGGCCAGCGGTGGCACATCCCGGCCGTCTACGAGACGCGCCTCAGGCACGAGGCGGGTGCGGAGGGTTGAGCCTCAGCCGGCCCGTCCGACCTCCTGCGCCGGTTCGCCGAGCAGCTGGGGCGGCCGCGGCGGCGCGGGAACGGCTGTCGGCTTGGCACCAGCGACACCAGGCGACACGCCATGCTGGGTCTTGTCCCAGAAGAACGGCTTCGTCAGCAGCTCCAGCAGCCCTTTCCATGCCGCAATGGCACCAAGCGAGTAGTAGACATGGAGCGTCGGCGCCCAAGGGATCAGCCAACGGTGCGACGGCCTTGCCACGCCCAGCGCGGCGACGGCGACATTCAGTGCCTCCGTCGCCAGAAACAGGCCGCCGATGGTCCAGAGGACCGGCGCCGGCGTCCCCGCCATCGGGTGGGGCAGCCCAAGAAAGAGCAGCCAGAAGGACCAGAGCACCGGCGCCAGTGCGAACTGCGACAGCGTGCCGAGGAACATCACCTGCACGCCAAAGAAGCGCCAGGCCCCCAGATCGCGCCACAGGCAAACCGGGTCTCGCATGTGCGCGGCATAGGTCATCGCGTAGCCCTTGAGCCAGCGCGAGCGCTGCTTCACCCACCGCCAGGCCCGGCAGTTCGCTTCCTCCTGCGTCACCGTCGTCAGGAGTTCCGTTCGATAGCCGCGGCGCGCCAGTCTCAGGCCCAGGTCGGCATCCTCGGTGACATTGTGCGCGTCCCAGCCGCCCAGCGCTTCCAGCACGTCGCGGCGAAAGAACAACGTTGTTCCCCCTAGCGGCACAACGAGCCCTAGTCGCGCGAGACCCGGCAGGACCAGGCGGAACCATGCGGCGTACTCGATGGTAAAGCATCGCGAGAGCCAGTTCTGCGACGCGTTGTAGTAGTCGAGCACGCCCTGGAGACACGCGACCTCGGGTCCGCGCATTGCGAAGCCGGTCACCACGTGCCGGATCTGGTCGGGGTCTGGCCGATCCTCGGCATCGTAGACGCCGATGATGGAGCCGCGGCAGAAATCGAGCGCGTAGTTCAGCGCGCGCGGCTTTGTCTGCACCCCGCCGTGCGGCACGACGACCTGCCGCATCCATGGCGGCAGGACCGTCTCCGCGATCGTTTGCTGCGTGACGGTGTCGTCCTCCTCGACGACGAGGCAGATGTCGAGCAACTCGTGCGGGTAGTCGAGGCGCGACAGCCGCGCAATCAACCGACCCGCGATCTCCTTCTCACGGAGGAGCGGCACGAGGATGGAAACCGCCGGCATCCGCGTCAGTGGCGTCACCGCGGCCTCGCCGGATGCACCGCGTTTCCGGTCGCGCAGGACGGCCACCGTCGCCGCGGCCTTCAGCGCCGCCGTCGCGACCAAGGTCAGCACCGCCCACGCGGCAAAGATGCCGAAGCCCACCAGCGGCTCGAGCGCCGTGAGCGCGAGGCCCGCCAACGTCAGCGTCAGCACCGCCGCGGCCACCAGTCGCCCCAGGCGGCCGCGGCAGCTCATCTCGGCCGGCACCCGAAGTTCGGCAAGACGCGCCAGGTGGCGCTGCCGCACGGCGAGGATGGCCCGCTCCACCGCCTGCGGAGCGGCCACGGCCATCCGGACAGGACCGACGATCTGCGCGAGCGCGTCCTTCTGCGCCTCGAAGAGGTCCGGGCGGCTGGTGGCGATGACGACGTCGCTGCCGGCGCGCCGCCAGGGAACCATCCGCTCGCGCAGGCATCGTGACGCGCCGACCGCATCGACAAGGCGCGCGTCGGCTGGCTCCTCGACGAGATCGGCGAGCGAACCTCCCCACTGCTGGGCCACCGTTTCGTAGAGATCTGCTTCCGAAACCAGGCCGTGTGCCAGCAGCACATCCTCGAGCCGCAGGTCGCGTCCGGCCTGCATGACCTGCGCCTGCACCAGATCGCGGTGCGAGACGAGCCCGCGCTCGACGAGCAGCGCGCCGAGGTCCGGTCGTTCACGCGGCGCCTGCGCAGGCCCGTCGGCCGGGCGCGCGGTATCGGTAACTAGGCGGAGATTGGTCTGGAGCATGGCAGCCGGCGCGACGAACGTACCGGCGTTATCTGCGCCCGAGCGGTAAAGGAAGAATTAACGGTAACGGATGGTTAACGCCGCCCTCAGCCGCGCTGCATCGAGGACGCGAATCGCTCGAAGAGGTAGTAACTGTCTTGCGGGCCCGGGCTCGCCTCCGGGTGGTACTGGACGGAGAAGACCGGTCGGTCGCGCATGCGAATGCCGCAGTTCGACCCGTCGAAGAGCGAGACGTGCGTCTCGATCACGTTCTCGGGGAGGCTCTGCGAGTCGACGGTAAAACCGTGATTCATCGAGGTGATCTCGACCTTGCCCGTCTCGCGGTCCTTGACCGGATGGTTCGCGCCATGGTGGCCGTGGTTCATCTTGATGGTGCGCGCGCCGAGGGCGCGCGCCAGCACCTGGTGCCCGAGGCAGACGCCCATGACGGGTAGCTCTGTCCGGTCCAGCACCTCGCGGATCATCGGCACGGCGTATTCTCCCGTGGCGGCGGGATCGCCGGGACCGTTGGTGAGGAACAGGCCCTGCGGATCGAGGTCGAGGATGTCCTGCGCGGTCGCGGTCGCCGGCAAGACAGTGACGTCACAGCCCGCCGACGCCAGCGAACGAAGGATGTTGCGCTTGGCGCCGTAGTCGATGGCGACCACGCGCAGGCCCGGCTCTTCGCGGCGGGCGTAACCCTCGGGCCAGGCCCACCGCATCTCGTTCCAGCGGTAGGACTGGGCGCAGGTGACGTCCCGCGCAAGGTCACGGCCGACCAGCCCGGGAAAGGCGCGTGCCTTTGCCACCAGTTCGGCGATGTCGAAGCGCCCCTCGGGGTCGTACGCCAGCGCGACATGCGGGGCACCCTGATGCCGGATCGCACGCGTCAGCCGCCGGGTGTCGATGCCGCCGATGCCGATCCGGCCCCGCCGCTCGAGCCACGGCGCCAGCGCCTCGGCGGCGCGCCAGTTCGAAGGCTCGGTCGGGTCCCATTTCACCACGAGACCGGACGCGACCGGGTCCGCCGCCTCCTCGTCTTCCGGCGTCACGCCGACGTTGCCGACGTGGGGGAAGGTGAAGGTGACGATCTGACCCGCGTAAGACGGATCCGTCATGATCTCCTGATAGCCGGTCATCGCCGTGTTGAAGCAGAGTTCGGCCACCGTCTGACCAGTGGCGCCGAAGCCGCGACCGAAGAACACGGTCCCGTCGGCGAGGGCAAGACAGGCGGTCGGGTGCGCGATCATCGGTGCTCTCCAGGGGGCGGGACGGCGCGGAACCTATGACCGCCCCTTGGAGGGGTCAAGGCTGCGTCGGGGATGCCAGTTGTCCCTTGGCGGCCGCCGGGCTATCTCCGCGCCTCAGGATGCAAGAGGCGAGGCACCGAATGGCGCTGCGGAACCAGATCGAGGACGCGCTCAAGGTCGCCATGCGCGACAAGGAGGCGGAGCGTGTCTCCACGTTGCGCCTCATCAACGCCGCCATCCGTGATCGCGACATAGCGATGCGCGGGCAGAGCGAGGAGGGTGGCGTCACCGACGAAATCGTGCTGCAGATCCTCGGCAAGATGGTGAAGCAGCGGCACGAGAGCGCCCGCGCCTACGAGGAAGGCGGGCGGCTGGAGCTTGCCGAGAAGGAGCGCCGGGAGATCGCCATCATCGAAGGCTTCTTGCCGCGGAGGCTCTCCAAGGACGAGGTGTCGGCAGCCATCGACCAAGCTATCGCGGAGGCCGGCGCGAGCTCGATTCGTGACATGGGCCGGGTCATGGGCATCCTGAAGTCCGAGTACCCGGGCCGGATGGACTTCGCCGCCGTTGGCCCAATGGTCAAAGCGCGCTTAGGGTAGCTGCGCTCCGCTCTGCGCCGCAGGTCCGCTTGATGCGAATCAGCGCGCTTTCGAGTTCGGAATGAAGCGCCAGCCGCTCCTCGGCAGAGAGGAACGCGCCGATCTCCACCTCACGAGCGCCGCCGCGCAGAGTGAGGTAGTTCTCCACCGGACCGCCTGTGCGATGGAGATGGACGCTGACCCACGCTGGGTCCGCTGACCAGAGCCGCTCGTCGCCGTGCACCTCGCGTCGCACCAGCTCGACCCTCCGTGGCGCGAGAGACAGCGTCTCGGTCAGGCGCCCCTGCGCCGCGCTGACCCGCAGCGCCACCCAGACCAGCGCCAGCGCACCAAGCAGGAAGGGCAGGAGCATCCAGACAAGCACCGTCCCGATCAGGGGCAGGAGCGGCACCGCCAGCAATGCCGCGGTCGCGCCTACGAACGTGACAAAGCCGTTCGCGCTGAGGGACCTGTGCGGCCAGAGGTGTAACCGAAGCACCGGCGCAATGCAGGACACGGCCCCGTCGGGGGCCGCGTCTCTTGTTTCTTGCCATTCAAGCGGCATCGCCCTCAGTGCGCGACGCTGCGGTCCCAGTCGGTGCGCTTCGGCAGCGTCTCGAACGTGTGCTCGGGCGGCGGCGTCGGTAGCGTCCACTCGAGCGTGTCCGCGTGCTCGTTCCAGTAGTTAGGCCGGGCCTCGCGCGCACCGCGGAAAAGCGAGTAGGCGATCACACCGATGAAGAACAGGAACGAGGCGAAGGAGAGGAACGCGCCCCAGCTCGACACGCTGTTCCAGAAGGCGAACCCGTCCGGATAGTCAATGTAGCGGCGCGGCATCCCCTGCCGGCCGAGGAAGTGCTGCGGGAAGAAGGTGAGGTTGGCGCCGATGAAGAACGTCCAGAAGTGCACCTTGCCCGCCCACTCGGGATACTGGCGCCCGGTCATCTTGGAGAACCAGTAGTAGATCCCCGCAAAGATCCCGAAGACGGCGCCGAGGCTCATCACGTAGTGGAAGTGCGCCACCACATAATAGGTGTCGTGGTAGTAGCGGTCTATCGATGCCTGGCTCAGCACGATGCCAGTCACGCCGCCCACCGTGAAGAGGAAGATGAAGCCGATCGCGAAGAGCATCGGCGTCTCGAACGACAGGCTTCCGCCCCACATCGTGGCGATCCATGAGAAGATCTTGATGCCGGTCGGCACCGCGATAACCATCGTCGCCAGCATGAAGTAGCTCTGCTGGGTCAGGCTCATCCCCACCGTGTACATGTGGTGCGCCCAGACGACGAAGCCGAGCACGCCGATCGCGATCAGCGCCCAGACCATCGGCAGGTAGCCGAAGATCGGCTTGCGGCTGAACGTCGCCACGACGTGGCTGACGATGCCGAAGGCGGGCAGGATCACGATGTAGACCTCGGGGTGCCCGAAGAACCACAGGATGTGCTGGTAGAGCACCGGGTCGCCCCCACCCGCCGGGTCGAAGAACGTGGTGCCGAAATTGCGGTCGGTGATCAGCATCGTGACCGCGCCCGCAAGTACCGGCAGCGCCAGCAGGATCAGCCAGGCGGTGACGAAGATCGACCATGCGAACAGCGGCACCTTGAAGAGGGTCATGCCCGGAGCCCGCATGTTGAGGAAGGTCGTGATGATGTTGATCGCGCCGAGGATCGAGGATGCACCGGACAGGTGGACCGCGAAGAGCGCAAGATCGGTCGAGAAGCCCTGCTCGGTTGTCGAGAGGGGCGGGTAGAGCACCCAGCCGATACCGGAGCCCGCCTGACCGTTGCCGCCGGGAGCGAAAACCGAGCAGACCGCCATCGTGGTGCCGGCGACGAACAGCCAGTAGCTGAGGTTGTTCATCCGCGGAAACGCCATGTCTGGCGCGCCGATCTGCAGCGGCATGAAGAAGTTGCCGAAGCCGCCGAAGAGCGCCGGGATCACCACGAAGAACATCATCAGCACACCGTGCGCGGTGATGAGCACGTTGTAGAGGTGACCGTTCGGCGTGCAATTCTCTACCGCCGCGGGCAGCAGTCGCGCACCCTCGCGGCACATGTACTGGACGCCCGGATCCATCAGCTCGAGCCGCATGTAGACAGTGAAGGCGACCGAGATGAAGCCGGCGAGCGCAGCCGTCAGCAGGTAGAGGATGCCGATGTCCTTGTGGTTCGTGGACATGAACCAGCGGGTGAAGAACCCGCGATTGTCCTCATGCTCGTGGCCATGTACGGCGGCGTCGGCCATGGGATGTCTCCTGATTGCACGATCCGGGCGCACGACGAGCGCCGCGTTCTCGGCGTTCTAAAGTCCTCGCGGCGAAGGAGCAACGCCCTCTTGTACCGGCTGCCGCGGAAAAAGTGTCGCGCCCCTGCGCTCGGGAATCGGCGGGAGAGACGGAAAGACCTTCGGAAACGTGCGGCGAAGCGCGTCGTCGACGTCGCCCATCGTCACCGGCAGACCGAGATCGACGAGACTCGTCACGCCGTGCCCGGCGATGCCGCAGGGCACGATGCCGTCAAAGTGGCTCAGGTCCGGCTCGACGTTGATGGAGAGGCCGTGGAAACTGACCCAGCGGCGTATACGGACACCGATCGCGGCGATCTTGTCCTCGCGGACGCTGCCATCCGGGTGCGACGGCTTCTCGGGACGCACGACCCAGACGCCCACCCTGCCCTCGCGCCGCTCGCCGCGGACGCTGAACTCGGCCAGCGTCGCGATCACCCACTCCTCTAGTGCATGAACGAAGCGGCGCACGTCCCGCCCGCGCGCGCCGACGTCCAGCATGACGTAGACGACCCTCTGTCCCGGTCCGTGATAGGTGTACTGCCCGCCGCGGCGGGTCGCATGGACCGGGAAGCGCGACGGGTCGCGCAAATCCTCCGGCCGTGCGCTCGTCCCGGCGGTGTAGAGCGGCGGGTGCTCAACCAGCCAGACCGCCTCGTCCTCCTCGCCCCGCGCGATGCCCGCCGCAAGAGCCTCCATCCGGCGCACCGCCTCCTCGTATGCGGTCAGGCCGCGGGACGTGAGGAAGGCCGTCACGTCACCCTCGCTCGGGCCAGCAGCTGACGCATCGGCAGATTCCGCTCCGGCAAGCAACGGATTCGTGATAGGGTCGCGCGCATATATCGAAAGTCATAGCTGGAGGCTCTTCCATGTTTGCTAGGCGCTTTACAACTGCATGTCTCATGTCGGCGGTGGCCATCACGGGTGCCAGCCGTGCCGCGGCGGATGCCGGCGACGCCATTGCGGGCGCGCTCGTCGGCGGCATTATCGGGCATGCGATCGCCAAGGACCAGCAGCGTCGGCAGCAGCGGACCGTGGTCGTCCGTCGCTCCGCTCCCGCAGTCAGCAGTGCCCAGCGGCAGATCAACCGCGACATGCAGACCGCGCTCAACTACTTCGGCTTCAGCGCAGGCGCGGTGGACGGTGCCGTAGGGCCGGGCACGCGGGCGGCGGTCTCCCGCTACCAGGCGCAGATGGGTTATCCGGCCAGCGGCCATATCCAGCCGCACGAGCGCGACTACCTGATGTCCGCCTACAGTTGGGCCTCGACCGGTGGTGCGGCGGTGACGAGCGTGCGGACGCCGCAGGAGCTGCTGGTCGCCTACCGATCCCACCTCGCCGGGATGCAGCAGCCTCAGATGGCGTTCACGCAGGCCATGCCTCCAATGGCCGGACCTCAGCCGCAGGTCGCAGCACAGCCTCCCGCGGTGGCCGCCGCCGCGCCAGCCACCGTCCTCGATCCGGAAGCCGCAGAGGTCGTTACGGCAGCGGCTCCACAGGTGTCGCTGCCCAACTTCATGGGTGCCGACGCCGCGGAGTCGCTGGCGTCGCACTGCAACAAGGTCTCGCTCCTGACCAGCACGAATGGCGGTTTCACCACACCGGCCACGATGACCGACGCCGCTTTCGCGCTGAACGAGCAGTTCTGCCTCGCGCGGACCTACGCCATCGCCGCCGGCGAGGAGCTTGCCGGCAAGGTCGAGGGCGTCACAAGCGCCGAGATGGTCGAGCAGTGCCGCGCCTTCGCGCCGACGATGCGGCCGCACGTCTCGGCCCTGTCGCTGCGGCCGGGGGCGGATGTCCTGGCGGATGTCGCGTCGTTCGTGCTCGAGACCGGCTTGTCGCCGGCCCAGCTGGCGGGGACGTCCCGGATCTGTCTCTCGGTCGGCTACAGGACCGATGACCTCGAAGTCGCGCTTGGTTCGGCCCTGCTGCTGACAGCACTTGGCGAGCGGGTCTACGGCGAGCTTCTGGGGCATCACCTGGCACAGGGCTTCGGCGCCTCGCAGCGTCCGGACCTCGCGCTCGCCTGGTACCAGATGAGCGCCGAAGCGATAGATCAGGGTCAGCGGGCCGTCTTCGCGCCCGGGCAGCCCGAGCGCCAAACGCTCATCACGCTTGCCGCGGCCGAACTGAACGGCGGCGACGCGGACTCGACGGCGCTGCCGTCTCCGCAGCCTGCGGCGGTCCTGCCGACTTTCAGCGTCAACCAATAGGCACACTGGCCGGGGTCGCCTCTTCCGGCCCCGGCGAAATTGCCTCTTCACACGCAGTTTCGCTTTGGTTATGACCCCGGCACCCAAGCCGGGACAGTGCGGTCGTGGCGGAATTGGTAGACGCGCAGCGTTGAGGTCGCTGTGGGGTAACACCCGTGGAAGTTCGAGTCTTCTCGACCGCACCAGCCTGGAGCCTTTCGGTAACTACTGATTGAGAGTCGCTCCGGTAGGGTCACCGGCATCCGCGCAGGTGATCCATGCCGCTTAACAAGGCTCTCGCAGAAAAGATCAGGCTGCAGAACCGCCAGACCATGCGGGATCTGCCGAGCCGCTTCCTGTCGATCTCGATCGCCGCGATCCTCGCGACCTGGTACCTGCCGCTGCAGATCACCGTCGGCTTCTTCGTGCCGTACCTGATCCTGGAGCTGCTCGGCTGGTTCTACATGCGGCGCTGCGACAAGCGCATCGATCACCGCTGGATGGCCGGCCTGCTGATCCTCGCTTGGAGCGGCGCCAGCCTCTTCAGCATGTTCATGGTCCAGATCTGGAACGTGGACGGCGTGGCTCCGAAGGTCGTCGCCTTCAGCGGCATCGCGACGGCCCTCATCCACTGCGTCATGGTGCGCTCGACCTGGATGCTCTTTGGTCTCGCATCGGCTATCCCGCTGATCGCTGGACTACTTTATGCGGTCGTCCGAGAGATCCTGTTGACCGGCACCGTGATGGATGCGCTGGCCGGTGGTGCGCTGCTGACCGTCATGGTGGCCTACCTCCTGCGAAGCATGATCGACATGCACCAGACCCGCGTCGAGCTGCTGCAGACGAGCGAGAGGGCGCAGGCCGCAAGCAAGGCCAAGAGCCGGTTTCTAGCCGCCATCAGCCACGAGATCCGGACGCCTCTGAACGCGATTTACGGAATGGCGCAGGCGCTGCGGGAGGACCCTGAGCCCGAGCGGATCGAGGAGCGGTCGACACTCCTGCTCAAGGCCAGCATGTCGCTCAAGGCGATCGTGGACGACGTTCTCGACCACGCGAAGATCGAGGCGGGTCGCTTTCGCCTCGCCTGCGTTCCGACGCGTGTCGGCCCGGAGGTTTCCGAGGTCGTCGAGATGTTCCACATGCCGGCGGCGGAGAAGGGCCTCGCGCTCTCCCTGCGGACAGAAGGGCACATCCCTCCTCTGGTCAGCTGCGACCCGCTGCGCATTCGCCAGGTTCTGAGCAACCTGATCTCGAACGCCGTGAAGTTCAGTGAGCGCGGCCGCATCGACGTCATCGTACGTGCCGAGCCCGACGGAGAGGCAGTGGTTTTCTCCATCGATGTCGCCGACGAGGGACCCGGCCTCACCGATCAAGACATGGAGCAGCTTTTCCGCGACTTCGCCCGGATCGAGCGCGAAGACCGTCCTACCAGCGCCGGCACCGGACTGGGCCTCTCGATCGCGCGCGGCTTCGCCCGCATGATGGGCGGAGACATCACCGTCGCGTCGCAGCCCGGGCAGGGCTCTATCTTTACGTTCAAGTTCCGTGCGGCAATCGTCGAGCCGTCGCCTTTGGCAGACGCAAGCGGCGGCAAGTCGGCATCTCTGGTCGGGGTCCGCTCGATCCTGCTCGTCGACGACACGGCGTCCAACCGCTACGTGGTCCGCGCGCTGCTGCGGCAGTACCACGTGGAACTCGTCGAGGCGGAGAATGGGCAGGAAGCGCTCGAGGCCCTGAGACAACGCGACTTCTCGCTGGTGCTGCTCGACATGCACATGCCGGTGCTGGACGGCCCGCAGACCATTGCGGAGATGAAGCAGGCCGGCGGGCGGATTTCGCAGACGCCGGTCATCGCGCTGACGGCCGACGCCGCGCCCGAGGACAGGGAGCGCTACCTCGCGCACGGGATCTCGGGCTACCTGGCAAAGCCCATAAGGCGCGCGGACCTTCTCGCCGAGATCGCTCGCGTCGTGCCGCCTTCGTCCGCCGAAGCCGCCTGACCCTACGGCAGGATCGCCAGCCAGACCCAGGTCGTCAGGATCGACGCCGCCGTGCCTACGAGCACCGACGACGCCGCCACTCGCCGCGCGACGCCGTAGAGGTTGGCGAAGAGATAGGTATTGATGCCGGGCGCCATGGCCGAGGTGATGACGGCGGAGCGCAGTCCCGCCTGGTCCAGCCCCACGAGCTGCGACAGGCTCCAGACGATGGCCGGGTGCAGGATCAGAGACACGGCGCACACGAACGCAATTGCCAGTACATCGCCCTCTGGCCGGTAGCGGTAGAGGACGCCGCCCAGCGCGAACAGCGCCGCTGGCAGGGCCGCACGCGCCATCAGGTCGACGGCATCGGAGAGGACAGCCGGAAGCGCCACGCCTGCGAGGTTCATCGCCAGTCCGGCGAGGATCCCCAACACGAGGCCATTGCGGAAGACGGCGTAGAGGATCGAGCGTGCCGCGCGTAATGGCCCGTCCCCGCCGGCGCGGACCAGCTCCATTGCCGTCAGGCCAACGACATAGCAAAAGGGCGAGTGAAGCGCGATGATCGCATAGTTCGGCCCCAGCGCGTCGGGGCCATAGGCCCGTTCGGTTATGGCGAGACCGAGGAGCAGGCTGTTCGAGAAGAGCGTGCAGAAGCCGATCGCGACCGCGTGGTCCCATGGCCGCCGAAACAGGAGGCGCCCTCCGGCGATGCCGACGGCAAAGCAGGTGACGGCGCCGATGTAGAACGGCCCCAGCAACCTGAGGTCGAAGGCGGCGCCGAGGTCGAGGCCGGCGATAGCCCGGAACAGCAGACATGGCAGTGCGAACGACTGCGCGAACGTCATCAGTCCGTTCACCGCGGCGTCCGGGAAGAGCCCACGCCAAGTAGCCAGGTAGCCGAAGCCGAGCACCAGGAAGACTGGAATGATCGCCTCGAGCAGGCCCTGCACGGGCGCCTCCTCAGGTTTCGCAGATGATCGTCATGCCGTCGTAGGCGGGCGTCACGTGCGCCGGCGTTTCCGCGGCGACGGTCGCGTGATCCAGATCGATATGCATGTTTGTCAGCACCGCCCGCCGCGGCCCCGCCTCCTCGATCCACTCAAGCGATTGGGCGAGGTGCGTGTGCGTCGGGTGCGGCGTTCGCCGGAGCGCGTCGAGCACCCAGCAGTCGAGATCGTGCACCGCTGCCCACGCCTCGTCCGTCATCTCCGATATGTCCGGAAGATACGCCAAGTCTCCGACGCGGAACCCGAGGGCATCGATCGAGCCGTGCCGCACGCGGAAAGGCCGCAGCTCGACCGGCCCGCCGGCTCCGTCGACGTGGATGGTGCCATCGATCCGGTTCATCTCGCATATCGGCTTGTAGTGCGAATCATCCGGCTGCACGAAGGCGTAGCCGAAGCGGGCGAGCAAGCTCGCCTCGGTCTCGGCGTCGGCCCAGACCGGCAGGCGCCGGCGCATGTTGAAGACGATCATGCGCAGGTCGTCGAGGCCGTGAACGTGATCCGCGTGGCCGTGGGTGTAGACCACCGCATCGAGCTCGCCCACGCCGGCGTCCAAAAGCTGCGCGCGCAGATCAGGCGACGTGTCGATCAGGATCCGCGTCGTGCCATTGTTCTCCCGACGCTCGACAAGCATCGAGCAGCGGCGACGGTTGTTGCGCGGGTCGGCCGGATCGCACTCGCCCCAGTGGCCGCCCAGCCGCGGCACGCCGCCCGACGATCCGCAGCCGAGGATCGTGAAGACGAGCCGCGCCATCAGGCGGCTTGTGCCCAGGCGGCGGCCTTGTGGAAGAGACGCTCGAAATTGGCCTCGGTCTCAGCGGCGAAATCGGCGTAGGTCATGCCGAACAGGTCGGCTCCGACGCGTGCGGTATGGGCGGTGTAGCCAGGCTCGTTCCGCTTGCCGCGGTGCGGCGGAGGCGCGAGATACGGCGCGTCGGTCTCGACGAGGATCCGCTCGACCGGCGCCGCGGCGAAGATATCGCGTAGCTCGGTGGAGCGCGGGAATGCGGCGATGCCGGACATCGAGAGGTAGAAGCCGAGGTCCAGCGCCGCCCACGCAAGGTCGGCGCCGGACGAGAAGCAATGCATCACGCAGGCGTAGGCGCCGGCGCGGTGTTCCTCCGTCAGGATTTGCGCCATGTCCTCGTCCGCGTCCCGCGCATGGATGATGAGCGGCAGGCCCGTCCGGCGCGCGGCCTCGATGTGGATGCGGAGGCTCTCCTGCTGCACGTCCTTGCTCTCGGCGGTGTAGTGGTAGTCGAGCCCGGTCTCGCCGATCCCCACCATCTTCGGATGCCGCGCCAGCGCCACCACTTGATCCACCGTCGCCAGCGGCTCCTCCGCGGCGCTCATCGGATGTGTGCCGGCGGCGTAGAAGACGCCCTCATGCGCCTCGGCGATCGCCCGCACCTGCGGCTCCTGCCTGAGACGGGTGCAGATCGTCACCATCCGCCGCACGCCCGCGGCGGCGGCCCGCTCGACCAAGGCCGCGACCTCGCCCTCGAACTGGGGAAAGTCGAGGTGGCAATGGCTGTCGGTGATCGCGGGCGGGGTCATGCGTCTCGGCGGGGGGTGATGCGTGCAGCCGTGTCGTTGGCCTTGAGGAGCATATCAAGGAGAAGCGATGCAGGGTCAAGGTTGACCGCCCGCGCGTGGCGCGCCCGCGCCGCCAACGCCTGCTGCAGCTCGGCCCATCGCCGCGACGCCGCCGGATGGGGCGCGAGTCGCGCGGCGAGCACCGCCTCGCCCGGGGCCGCCTCCGCCGCCGGCGGATGGCTAGCCCCCCAGCGCGCCAGCCGGCCGAGCGCAAGGTCGAAGAGCCTGAGCGTCACGTCGAGCCGCGCCTCGTTCGACCGTCCCGTCAGCGCGTTGGCGAGCGACAGCGCTCCCGCCCTGTCGAGGAGCGGCGCCGTGTCGAGGAGCGCCACAAGGCGACGGTACGTCTCCGGCCCCTCGACCGAGGCGAGCCGCACAGCCTCGCCCACCGACCCGCCTGAGAGCTCCGCAAGGGCCGCGGCGTCGCCAGCCGCCTCGACGCCCGCCGCCGCAAGCGCCTCGGCAAGCGCCGCCGGCTCCAGCGACTGGCATCGCAGGACACGGCAGCGCGAGCGGATGGTGGGGAGAAGGGCGGCCGGGCGGTGCGCGACGAGCAGGAGGATTGCATCGCGCGGCGGCTCCTCGAGCACCTTGAGGAGCGCGTTCGCAGCCTGGACGTTCATCTCGTCGGCGGCGTCGACAATGACGATGCGATGCCCGCCGTCGGGCCGCGATAGGCCGAAGAACCCCGCGAGGCGGCGCACCTCGTCAACCGTGATGACGGTCTTGAGCCGCTTGGCCTTGTCGTCCCAGCTGCGGCGCAGGAGAAAGACGCTGCCCTCGGCGAGCGACGCGACGCGGCGTGCGACCGGGTGGTCTTCGGGAACGTCGACCGTGTCCGCTGGCCCTTCCGTCCCTCGCGCCAGGAGGAAGCGCGCGATGCGCCATGCCAGGGTCGCCTTGCCGACGCCCCGCGGCCCGGTGATCAGCCACGCATGGTGCAGGCGTCCTGACGCGTGTGCATCGAGAAAGGCGCGCTCGGCCGCCTCCTGCCCCACCAGCCGCAGCGTCTCACGCGGATGGGGAGCCGCAGCGACGCGGTCGGCTTCCTCGGCTTCTTCGCTCATGCGAGGGCTGCGCGGGCGACGTCGGCCGCGACCTCCTGCTCCGGACGGCTGCCGTCAATGACGTGAAACCGGTCGGGGCGGCTGGCGGCGAGCTCCAGAAAACCTTTTCGCAGAGCATCCTGAAAGGCGGGGCCGAAGCGCTCGAACCTGTCCTCGGAGGAGCGTCGGGCGCCCTCCCGCCGGCGCGCAACGTCGACATCCGTGTCGATCAGGATGGTCAGATCCGGCTCGCGGCCGATCGTCCTGGCGTGCAGCGCGTCGACCATCTCACGTAGATCCGCCCGGACGGCGCCCTGGTAGACGCGCGTGCTGTCCGCGAACCGGTCGCAGACCACGTCGCGTCCGGCGGCGAGCGCGGGGGCGATCGTGCGCTCCAGATGGTCGCGGCGCGCGGCAGTGAAGAGCAGGATCTCGGTCTCGGGCGACCAGCGATCGGTCTTCCCCTCGACCAGCAGGCGGCGGATCGATTCCGCGCCGGGCGAACCGCCGGGCTCCCGCGTCAGCACGACATCCCGCCCCGCGTCCCGCATAGCGGCGGCAAGCAGCGCCGCCTGCGTCGTCTTGCCGGAGCCGTCGATGCCCTCGAACGAGATGAATCGCGCCGGCATCAGCGCAGCGCCTGAACTTCTCCCAGCGCCTTGTCGAAGAGGATGATCGCCGCGCTGCGGATCCGCGGCACGAAGCCGCCCGCGGGAACGGCGCGCTCGGCCACGAGGGGCAGGCGCGCCTCGGTCATGTCCTCTCGCGGGATGACGAGTTCGGCGATCTGCTCGCCCGCCTCGATCGGCGCCTGAATCGGACTCCGATAGACGATCTCGGCCCGCGGCTCGTCCCGCTGCGTGGCAGGAAGCAGGACCGTCATCGCCTCCGGCGCCACCAGCGCGACCTGCGGCCGCTGCCCCATCCAGACGGGCACGTCGCCGAAGCGCTGACCCTCCTCCGCAACCGTCTTCTCGACGAACTGCCGGAAAGCCCAGTTGACGACCCGCTCTGCCTCCTCCGAGCGCTCCTGCTCGCTTTGCATCCCACTCAAAGCAAAGACGATGCGCCGGCTGCCCTGCTGCGCCGAGCCGACGAGGCCGTAGCCCGCCTCCTGCGTGTGGCCGGTCTTGAGCCCGTCCGCGCCGATGCCGAGGCCGAGCAGCGGATTGCGGTTGAACCTGTTCTGCGGCGCCCGCCCGTCAAACGGGAACTCCTGCTGCGCGAAATAGCCGTAGTACTCTGGAAACTCGGTGATCAGCAGCGACGCCAACCGCCCCAGATCCTCCATGCTCATGCGGTGGTTCGGGTTCGGCCATCCGCTCGCGTTGGTGAAGCTCGAGTTCTCCAGACCGAGTTCCTGCGCGCGATCGTTCATCAGCCGCGCGAATGCATCCTCTGTGCCCGCCAGCCCTTCGGCCACGACCACGGTCGAGTCGTTGCCCGACTGCACGACGATGCCCTGGATCAGCTCCTCTACCGTCGGCCGGTCACGCTGATCGAGATACATCGTCGAACCGCCCATCGCCGCAGCGCGATCAGATACGCCAAACCGCGTCTCCATCGTCACGCGACCGTCCCTCAGCGCCTCGAAGAGCATGTAGAGCGTCATCAACTTGGACATGCTGGCAGGCGGCAACGGAACGTCGGACTGCTTTTCCAGCAGCACGGTTCCGGTCGTCAAATCGGCCACCCAAGCCGATTGCGCCCGCGTCTCGAACGCGGCGCTGGCCGGCGCCACCGTGAGAAGACAAGCAGCCAAGCCCATGACAACACGTAGCATTCCTATTCTCCTTTCCCTATTCGGCAACGAAGTAGGCATCGCCATAGCCCAGTGTCACGACACGTTCCCGTGCGGCCTCGCGCGCCGCCTCGTCCGTGGCCGGACCTACAAGCACGCGCCATGTCGGTCGACCGTTCCCGCCGCGCCTGCGGACTTCAGCCCGGAGCCCCTCCGCGCGAAAATCCTCGGCCGCGGCTTCCGCCTCCCCGGCAGAGGGGAAGGTTGCCGCCTGCACGTAAGGCCGCTCCGGTCCGCCGGCCTGCGTCAGCGCCACGACGTCCGTTTCCGCCTCCCTGAGAGCGACCACGCGCAGCTCGGCCGGCTGACCGGCGAGCAGACCGAGGCTCTCCGCCGCCTCGGACGAAACCTGCAGCGGCGGCCCCGGCAACTCACGCTCGCGGCGGAAGAGCGCACCGTCTACCGCTGTCCCGTCCGACGTCCGGACGATCCGCACGCGCTCGGGATCCTCGACATCCGGATGCGCAACCCACGCGCCGCCGAGCGAGGGACGACCGTCCCAAAGCGCCTCTGCCGTGATCTCCAGCACATCCGGCGCCTCCACCTCGCTTTCGCCGGTCGACATCCGAGCGGCCTCCGGACTTGGCGCGCTCGAGGGCCCGCGCAGGCTGCCGCGGTCGCAAGATGCGATCGGGATGATCACCAGAACCAAGACTGCCCCGAGCTGAAAACGCACTGCCCTTGCCCTCGCCTCGATCCGCAGGCCATCGGCCTGCCGCCCGCTTGGCGGGTCGCTTGCGCGTCACACTACCGCCACCCGCGGCGGCTGAAAAGCCCGCGGGGTGACGCTTCACAAAGCGCTCCCGTGCGGCTAAGCCGTCCGCGGGAGAAGTGGCAGAGTGGTCGAATGCGGCGGTCTTGAAAACCGTTGAAGGTGAAAACCTTCCGTGGGTTCGAATCCCACCTTCTCCGCCACGCCGGCAGTTGTCCGAGGGTCGTGCCCGTGGTCGGCGGACAGAATTCTTCAGGACTTGTCGTTGAGGTGGCAGGCGCTGATCTGGCCCGGGGCTACCTCCTGCAGCTTGGGGGCGACGCGGGCGCAGATGTCCATCGCGTGCGGGCAGCGCGGATGGAAGTGGCAGCCAGACGGAGGCGCCAGCGGACTTGGCAACTCGCCCTTGATCGCATGGAAGCTCTTGTGCCGGACGCTGATGCGGGGAATTTCCGCGAGAAGAGCCTGGGTGTACGGGTGATTTGGCCGCGCGAAGAGTTCCGTCTTCGGGCCCTGCTCGACGATGCGGCCGAGGTACATGATCGCAACTCGGTCCGCGAGGTGGTTCACGACGCCGAGGTCGTGACTGATGAACAGGTATGTGAGGTTGAACTGCTCCTGCAGGTCCATGAAGAGATTGATGATCTGAGCCTGGATCGAGACATCGAGCGCCGCCACCGCCTCGTCGCAGACGATGAACTCGGGATCGACCGCCAGGGAACGGGCGATGCCGATACGCTGACGCTGGCCGCCGCTGAACTGGTGCGGGAACCGGCTGCGGAGCGCCGGGTCGAGTCCAGCCTCACGGAGCTTCTCGCAGACGTAGGCATCGAAGTCGCCCTTGATGATGCCATGCTTTCGCGGCGCCTCTCCCACGATGCTGCCGACGCGCTGCCTGGGATTGAGGCTCGAGAACGGGTCCTGGAAGATGATCTGGCGCGCGAGGTTCGCGTTGTCGCGCTCGCGGCCGGAGAGCGACGACACGTTCTGGCCGCGGAACTCGATGCGCCCCTCGCTCGGCTCCAGGATGCCGGCGACGATGCGGCCGAGCGTGGACTTGCCGCAGCCGGATTCTCCGACCAGGCCCAGCACCTCACCCTCGTCTATCGTGAGGCTCACATCGTCGACCGCGCGCACCACCGGCGGCTTCCGCGCCATGCCGAAGCGGGTCATCAGGCGCGCCGCAAGATCCTGCCGCGTCGTGAACTGCTTGCTAAGTCCATGCAGGGCGAGAACAGGGTGGCTCATGACACTGGCTCCGCGAGCGGGTGGAAGCACCGCAAGGTGCGCCCCGGCGACGGCGCCGTGAGGCGCGGCGTATGCTGGCAGACCGACGTCGCGTGGGCACAGCGGGAGCGGAAGGGACAGCCGGCGGGCAGGTTCAGCATGTTCGGCGTCATGCCCGGGATCTGCTTCAGTCGACGGCGCCCCTCGCTCCGGCTCGGGATGCTGTCGATCAGGCCCATCGTGTAGGGATGCATCGGCTGGTCGAGAACCTCGTCGATGGTGCCCGACTCGACGATCTTGCCGGCGTACATGACGGCGATGGAGTCAGCGAGCCCGGCGATGATCGACAGGTCGTGCGTGATCCAGACGAAGGACGTGTCGAAATTTCGCGCGAGCTGCTGGACCTCGGACAGGATCTGCGCCTGGATCGTCACGTCGAGCGCGGTCGTCGGCTCGTCGGCAATGATGAGATCGGGGCGATGCAGCATCGCTATGGCGATGGCGACGCGTTGGCGCATCCCCCCCGAGAACTGGTGCGGGTAGGCCCGCAGCCGCTCTTCGGGCGAGGCGATGCCGACGAGACCAAGCGCATCGCGTGACCGCTCCCATGCCTCTCGCCTGCTGACCTTCTCATGCGCGAGGATGGTCTCGATCATCTGCGTCTCGACCCGCAGGACCGGGTTCAGGGTCATCATCGGGTCCTGCAGGATCATCGCGATCTTGGTGCCGCGGAGCTGGCGCATGTCGCGGTCACTGATCTGGAGCAGGTCGCGGCCGTGGAAGAGGATCTCTCCGCCGTCAATTCGGCCGGGTCGATCGATGAGTCGCATGATGGAGAATCCGGTAATCGACTTGCCCGATCCAGATTCGCCCACAAGCCCCATGATCTGGCCGCGGCCGACGCTGAACGAGACGTCGTCGACGGCGCGGAGCTGCCCCGCATGCAGATGGAAGGTCGTGCGCAGACCACGGACATCGAGGGTCGGCGCGCCGGTGCGTATCTGGGCCGGGGCATTCATCGTTGATTGCTCGGATTGAGGATCTCGCGCAGGTGGTCGCCCACGAGGTTGATCGAGACGATGAGGATCAGCAGCGCAACGCCAGGGTAGACGCTGATCCAGTAGCGGCCGGCGATGACCTGCTCGTAGCCATTGGATATCAGCAGGCCGAGCGATGGTTCCGTGATCGGGACACCGAGACCCAGGAATGACAGTGTCGCCTCGAGCGAGATGGCCCGAGCCACCTGGATCGTGGCGATGACGATGAGCGGCGGAAGGCAGTTCGGCAGCAGGTGACGAAAGACCTTGCGTGCCCGCCCGAGGACGAGGCTGTCGGCGGCCTCCATGTACTCCCGCTGGTTCTCGACCAGCGCCGTCGCGCGCACGGTGCGCGCGTAGTAGGCCCATTCCACGACGATGATCGCAACCACCACGTTCACGAGGCCGGGGCCGAGGAAGGCGAGGATCATCATCGCGATCAGGATCGTCGGGAACGAGAGGTGCAGATCGACCAGTCGCATCACGAGGGCGTCGAAGCGCCCACCGAAGAACCCTGCCATCAGGCCCATCGAGGCGCCGAACATGCAGGCGATAATGGCTGATCCGACTCCTACGGTAAGTGAGGTCCTGAGGCCGTAGAGCATGCCCGAGAGCATGTCGCGGCCCTGCCCGTCCGAGCCGAGCCAGAACACGTACTCGCCCATGAAGTCTTCGGACCGGGGCGGCAGAAACGAATTCATGATGTTGAGCGTGTTCAAGTCGTACGGGTCCTGCGGCGCCACCAGTGGTGCGAGGATCGCCGCCAGCACCATCAGCACGAAGACGACGAGACCGGCGACGGCGAGACGCGAGTTGAGAAACTGCCGTACGAACTGCCGGAATTGGGTCTGGTCGTTCTCCATCTTCTGCGGCGGCGGGGGACTCGTCCTGTATTCGGTGAGGGCGGTCATGACATCATCCCCTGGCGCACGCGCGGATCGAGAACCGCGTAGAGAATATCGACGATGAGGTTCAGCACGACGAACATCAGGACGATGATGATGAGGTACGCCAGGATAACCGGCCGATCGAGGATCTGGATGCTGTCGATGATCAGCTTGCCCATGCCCGGCCAGGCGAAGACCGTCTCGGTCACCACGGCGAAGGCCACGACAGAGCCAAGTTCGAGCCCGATGATGGTGACGATCGGAATCATGATGTTCTTGAGAACGTGCACTCCGAGCACCCGGCGTTCCGGCAGCCCCTTGGCGCGAGCGAACTTCACGTAGTCCTTTGGCAGGGTCTCGCGGACGATCGCCCGTGTCAGGCGAAGGAGCAGCGACATCTTGAAGAGCGCTAGGTTGATCGCCGGCAGCAGCAGGTGCGCAAGTCCATCCCATGTGAGGAAAGACCAGCGCAGGCCGAGCACGGTTACCGTCTCTCCGCGACCGCCGCTCGGCAGCCAGCCGAGCTCCACCGAGAAGAGCATGATCAACATGATCCCGACCCAGAAGGTCGGCAGCGAGAAGCCGAAGATGCTGCCCGCCATGATGGCGCGGCTGACGCTCTTTTCCGGATAGAGACCGCAGTAGATGCCGAGCCCGATGCCGATGACGATGCTGATCGCCATGGCCGTCGCCGCGAGTTCGAACGTCGCCGGCATGCGGGAGAGGACGAGTTCCAGAGCTGGGACCCCGTAGACGTAGCTCGTGCCGAGATCACCCCTGACGAGGTCGGAGAGAAAGCTCACGTATTGCAGCGCGAACGGTCGGTCGAGGCCCAGGTTCTCGCGGATGCGGGCAAGATCCGCCTGTGTCGCCTCGGGCGGCGCGAAGGTCGTTACCGGATCGCCGACCACGTGCAGGCCAACGAAGACGATGATGGTCATCGCCAGGACGACCATGGCCGCTTGCAGCAGCCGGCGGAACAGCCAGGTGGTCATCGTCTCTCGCTCACTCCTCGCATTCGATGGCGGCGTGTTTCACGGCTCCACAGGCGTTGAACGAAGGGTCTTCGCACGCCTGCTGCGCGGCGCTTACGCCACCACCCGGGCGGCGCGGTGGCCTGCAAGAAGCTCGCGCGCGGACAGGTCCTCCAAGGCCATAAGCCGGTCGAACAGTCCTTGAGCCTCGTGCTCGGCGCCCCCGTATTCGATGCAGGCGGAGAACTTGGCCTGCAGGTCCCTTTCGGTCAGGGGCTCTCGGGCGTGCCCGCGCGCGTAGCGCACCTCGGCACTCTTCAACTCGTCGCCGTCTTTCAGGCGCACCATGACCTGGTCGAAGAGCGCGGCGTTCGGATGGTCAGGATCGTAGTTCTGCGTCAGATCCAGATCGACGCGGCTCATCAAATCCTGGACGTCCGGCTGCGTGACGAAGTCGTCCGTCAGCTCCATCAGGCTGACGCGACCGCGGATCGCGGCGCTTGCCATCGCGAACTCCATGCTGAATTTCGCTTCCAGGCCCGTCTGCGGCTGGTGGTTGCGCAGGATCGTCGCGAACCTATCACTGATTGACACGGTGATGCGGTCGACCTTTTCCGGCTCGATCCCCTTCTCCGCACGAAGGTCGATCAGGGCGTCGATGGCACGGTGAGTGCAGTAGCAGGCCGGGAACTTCTTGATGTTCAGGCCCCGCTCCACGATCTGCCAGACCTGCCCGATCGTGCTGTCTCGCTCCTTGTCCGCCTCGCCGCGCGGCGACACCGCCGAGAGGAGACCTTGGGGATGCTCGATCGCGTCGGGCGACGAGCTGAATCCGGCCTCGGCAAGGCGTGCCGCCATGACGCCCGCATGAGCGGCACGGCCGGCATGGTACGGCTTCGTCATCGTACCGAAGTTCGCCATGATCCCTGCGGACATGGAGGCGCCGAGAGCGACCGCCATCGTTGCCCGCCGTTCGTCGAGGCCGCGCAGTCGGGCGCAGGCGGCGGAGGCGGCGATGGCGCCCCAGATCCCGGTGGGATGCCAGCCCTTGCCGTGCAGCGAGCCCGGCTCGCGCAGGGAGAGCTCCGCCCAGGCCTCGTAGCCCACGACGTACGCGCGCAGCATCTCGGACCCCGAAAGGTCAAGATGCTCGGCTTCGGCCAGGATCGCCGGAACGATCACTGTGCTGGGATGGCCGCCGACCCCCACGTCGTCGAAGTCGAGCGCATGCGCCGCGACCCCGTTGATCCAAGCGGCTTCGGGCGCGGCTGCCGTGCGCCCGTGTCCAAGCACCAGCGATGCGCTCCCCGGGTTCGGCGCCAGCACGCCGGCCAGGAGGTTCGGGGCCTCCTCGTTCCGGCCCGCGTACATCACGCCGATGCAGTCGGAGAATCCGAGGCGTGCGGTCTCGAGCGCTCGGTCGGGCATCTCGTTTTCGGCGGCGGTGGCGACGAAGCGTCCGAGCGCTTGCGTGATCTGAAAGACCATTGGAATCAGGCCGCCGTCTTAGTGGTCTGGCGAAGCGTCTGGAGGCTTCCGCCGGTCTTCACGTGCCCGGGCAAAGGATGCCCTACGATGTTCTCGGCCAGCCGCGCCACGTCTAGCAGCTTCTCGAGGTCGATGCCGGTCTCGATGCCCATCTCGTGCAGCATGAACACCAGATCCTCGGTGCAGATGTTGCCGGCCGCGCCACCGTGCGCCGCGAACGGGCAACCGCCAAGGCCACCCACCGCCGCGTCGTAGATCCCGACGCCCATCTGCAGGCCCGCGAAGGCATTGGCGATCGCCATGCCGCGGGTGTCATGCAGGTGCAGCGCCAGCGCGAGGTCGGGATACTTCTCCCGCACGGCGCCTACGACGCGGTAGATGTCCTGCGGCGTCGCCCATGCCATCGTATCGGCGAGGCTCAGCGTCTTGATGGTCAGGTCGTGCTCGTCCGCAAGGTCCATGATCTGCTTGACCATGGTCAGAACGCGGTCGGTCGAGATGTCGCCCTCGAAGTTGCAGCCGAACGCCGCCATGATTGCGCCGCGCTCGATCGCGATGCCGTTCTGCTTGAAGAGACGGATCATGCCCCGCTGCGCCTCGACATTGTCGGCGAAGGTGCGGCGCTGGTTGCGGAGCAGGAACTTCTCGGACGCGGTGAGCGAGATCGATCCGCGAATGAAGAGCTTGCCGGTGGCGATGGCACGCTCAAGCCCTTTGTCATTCAGCCAGAGGCCGGTGTACTTCACCCCGGGCCGCGGGGTGAAGCCGGCAACCACCTCGTCTGCGTCTGCCCACCCCGGTACGCGCTTCGGGTTGACGAACGACGCCGTCTGAATGTGGTTTAAGCCGGTCTCGGAAAGCGCATCGATCAGCTCAATCTTTCGTCGGGTCGAGATCGGACCCTTCTCGATCTGAAAGCCTTCTCGCGGCCCTTCTTCGTTGATCTGCACGAACTTCGGCAAATCGGCCATCCTTCACCTCCCCGAACGGCGCCATTCCTGCGCGGCTGACTGCGACCAGCCTTCGCCGCCCGCTTCTCCCAAAGAGCGTTTGGCGCTCTTTACTCGCCCAGCGAATACATATTTCATTTTAGGCTAAGCTCCGAGGGTTCCCGCCGTCAAGAAGAATCTCGGCTCGCGGCAAGGGCTTCACCAGGCGGGTGGTGCCCACATGGCTCCTTCGTCAAGTGGGTAAACTGGACGCGGCAAGTGCCTGAACGGAAATCGTGAAAGCACCGGCGAGCTGAGCCCCGGCGCATCGATCTCGTCGATACGGTCAGGCGGGAAGAACTCGTCGAAACCCGCACGGAAGTGGCCCCGGGACTTCACCACCACTGTGCGCGCCTCGGCGACATCGACGCCGAACATCTCGAACTGCGCCGGGTCATAGGTCTGGAGGCGGTTGCTCGACACTGCAACGCAGATTCCGCCGAGCTCCAGCAGGCAGGACGGGCCGTGCGGCATGATCCTACCGCGGCGGTTGCCGCGGCGCCCGACGACGGTGCCGTCGTGAAGCTTCAGTACCCGTGCCGGCGCGCTGAAGCGCTTGACGAACTCATCCTCCCTGTCGCGATTGAAAACCGCCTCGAATGTGGCTCCCTCGCCGAGCGAATGGGCTTCTGCCGCGAGGGCTGGATCGTGGAACACACCGCAGACGACGCCAGTGGCGCCGGCCGCGTGCAGCGCCTCGAGAAGCGACACGTTACGGCCCGAGCCGCCGCTTCCCGGATTGTCTGCGACGTCGGCATAGATGCGGGGCGGGATCGTGGCGTCGTCGCTTCGCGCCCTGGCGCCAGCCACGGCATCATCGATGCTGGTCAAGTCGCGCTGGTAGCGATGCCGCTCCGCCCACCCCTTCTCGGCGATGCGGAGGCAGAGGGCCTGCGCCGCCGCGCGATCGCCGCGGGCCGTAACGAGGACGGTGATGCCGTTCTTCGGCAGGTCGGAAAAGGTGAAGTTGCCGAAGATCGAGACGTTGAGGATGCGCTCGTCCCTGGCCTCCTGCCCGAACCGGATCAGGTCGGCGTACGGCCCTTCGCTGGTGAGGAGCGTGATTGATGGCGGGCAGATCGGCAGCCGGATGAAGGCTGTCTCGGGACGCACCCCCGCCCATAGCTCGACCATTGCCCGCGCCGCCTCTTCTGCCCTCTCGCGCTGGTCGACATGTGGGTTGGTCCGGTAGGTGATCATGACGTCTGCCATGTCCACCATCCTCTCCGAGACGTTGGCGTGGAGATCGAGCGTCGCGACGATCGGCACGCCCGGACCGACCACGTCGCGCACGAGGGCGTAGAGCGTGCCGTCCGAGTCGAGATCTTGGGTCGCCGCCCCGGCCCCGTGATTGGCGACGTAGATCCCGTCGAGCGGACCTGCAGCCTCGAGCCGCCGTCGCACGTCGGCGAGCCACGTGTCGTAGAAGGCTTGCTCGACCGGCCCACCCGGAGTCGCTGCAAGAACCGAGATCGGTACAGGTTCCCAGCTCTCGAGCTCATCGAGGGCTCGGGCGAAAGCCGTCACCTCAAGCGGGAGCACCGACGCCTCCTTGCGCAACTCTTCGGCCACCTCGTCGCCCGTGAGATGGCAGAGGGCGCGGAATCCCGCTTCGGTCGTGACCGGGGAGAAGGAGTTCACCTCAAGAAAATAGCCGACGATTGCCACACGCTTCATTCTGTTCCTCCCATGGAGCTCTAGGTGCGCGCCGGCCAAGCGGCGCGCTCGCCCTCCGCGCCCCTGGCGAATTCACCAGCGCCTTGTGGAAATTGATGCCGCTCTTCAGGAGCGGTCTGTCCTGCGGCTCGAGGTCGTCGACCTCGAGGTACGGAACACGCGCCATGAGTTATCCTCCCCCGACCTTGGCCCTTTATCTCAGACCGAAGCCCATCCCCCGCAGGAAACCCTTCAGCTTGTCCCGGTTCTTGAGCGACGCCGCGCCCTCGACGCGCTTGCTGGTCTTGGTGGACCAGCCAATGACCGGCATTCGTTGCCGTTCCTGGAGCTGTCGCATCGCCGCATCGTAGTTTGCGACATCCTTCTCAAGGCCTGTGCCGCCATAGCGCTCCGGAAAGCGCACCGCATGCTGAGGCAGACGAGGCTTGAGGTCAGTCTCCCGCTCAGGGTCCTCGCGGCCCACCGTCATGCCGAAGACCGCAAACACCCTCGGGGGCAGCGCCAGTTCCGCCGCAACGGCCTCCGGATGACTCCGCATCGATCCGATGTAGCATGTGCCGTAGCCCATCGCCTCGAACGCGACTGTGGCGTTCTGCGCGGCGAGCGCGGCATCGATGGCGCCGGTCACGAACATCTCGAGATAGTCCAGGGCTTCGGACGCATGCTCCGTCAGCTCGGCGACCCTGCGAAGCCGCTCGAGATCGGCGAGCCAGACGAGGAGGAGCGGCGCCTCGCGTATGTGCTTCTGGTCGTTCGCGAGATGGGCGAGGCGCGCCTTGCGCTCGGCGTCGCGCACCTCGATCACGTTCCACGCCTGCAGGTTGGACGAGGTCGCGGCGGACTGCGCGGCCGCAATGGCACCGGCGACATCGTCGTCCGGCACCGGCTCGGGCAGGTACGCCCGGACCGAACGATGAGACAGCAATGTCTCCAGCACGGGAAGTTCCCTGTGCGGCGGGACCTGCGAGGCGCCGGCATAGCGCGCTTCGAAGAGCGCAGACAGCGCGTCATCGCCTCCGGAGGAGCGGAGCGTGGCGTCAATCTTCACGGGCAATTCCTTCCTGTTGTCGGTCGGTATAAGCGCCGGGTCAAACCGCCGCGCCACCGCTCAGGGCCTTGGCGCATTGCAGCAGCGCCGGGGCGACCTCGTTGCGCATGGTGTCGATGTCGAGCTTGTTGGAGGGTGTGCCGCAGGTCAGCGAATAGACCCGCCCGTCGCTCGAGCGGAACGCCGTCGCGACCGTGTTCAGCTGCGAATGGAAGCCAGCCTCGTTCGCGATGTATCCGTACTTCCGGTACTCCCTGAGCGTCGTGTCGATGAATTCCTTGCGGACCGGCCATCGCAGCTCGTCCGAGCTGCGGATATGGTCGAGCAGCTCACTCTGCTCGGCCTCATCGAGGGCGGCGATGTAGGCAGTTCCCATCGCGCTTTCGGCCAGTGGCAGCCGCGAGCCTACATGCAGGTTCAGGATCAGCGTCGCGTTCTCTCCCTGGCAGCGCTGCACCAGGAGCATGCTGTTGCCGTCGCGGATCCCGAGCGAGCAGCCCGCCAGGAAACGGTCGGCGACGATCTGCATGCTGGGCTTCGCGATTTCGGCGATCGGGATCGTCGCCAGTGCGCTGAAGCCGAGCGACAGGACCGCCGGGCTCAGCTGAAACTTCTCGCCGCTCTGCGTCGGCAACAGGTAGCCCTCGTCGAGCAGCGTCTTGCAGAGCCGCCAGACGGTTGGCTGCGGCAAGTTCGTGAGGCGGGCGATCTGCGACGATCCGAGCTCCCGCCGCTCGTTCGAGAACGCACGCAGGACTGCCAGGCCGCGCGCCAGTGCCGTGACGAACTGCCGGTCCTTCTTAGGTGACGCGGCCGCCCTCCGGCGCGAAGCCTCGCCACCGGAATCTCCCGCTTCGTCTTCTGTCTCCTCTCGGCGCCGCTCCAATCGCGTGACTCCGTCTTGCTGCAAATCGCTGGCGAGTCTGGCTTTACTCTATCCGCTGTGCAAGTAGATAACTCTTGCTCACTCCCGCCAGTAGGGAAGAAGCGCGGCTGTCACCGTACCGAGGCGCAACCACATCCAGCCCACGCCCGACAGCACCAGAACTGCACCGATTGCCAGCGGGATGCGCAGACCGAGAAATTCCGACGCCGCCCCCATGGCAAGGGCGCCGAGGGCGGGCCCGCCGCGAAAGATGACGCCGTGAATGCTGAGCACGCGACCGCGCATCGCCGGCTCCACCGCAAGATGGATCATCGTCTGCGAACCAATGCCGGTGCCGGCCATGGCGAAACCGGAGAGGATCATGGCCGGTATGGCGACCCAAAGCAGGTCCGTCGCAACGAATAGCAGGATTGCGCAACTGAGGAGCCCAGCGCTGTAGACCACGACGAGAGGCATGCGCTCCGGGTTCGGGCGTCCGCCGAGCCACAGCCCGGCGATGATGGATCCGATCCCGATCGACGAGGTAAGGATGGCGAGGCCCGTCGCGCCAGCGCCGAACACGGCGTCCGCAAAGCCGGGCAGCAGTTCGACCACCGGCCGCGCACCGATCGAGGTCATGATCAGCAGCACGAACACCGCGCCGAGTCCGGCGTGCGTCGCGGCATAGCGGTAGCCCGCCACGAGCTCGCGTACGAGCGTCGCGGAGCGCTCCGGCCGCGGCTCCTCGGGATCCAGCCGCACGCGGCTCAGCGCGAAGAGGAAGACCGCAAAAGATAGTGCGTTGAACGCGAAGGCCGCCGCGACCCCGGAAGTGACGATCAGCACCCCGGCGACCGCCGGCCCCACGAACCGCGCGACGTTGAAGACGATGGAGTTCACCGCGACTGCCGCCGGCAGGTGCGAGCGCGGCACCAGGGATGAGATCAGCGCCATCCGCGCCGGCTGGTTCAGCGCCATGACGATGCCCGTGGCAAGCGTCAGCACGAGCAGGCTGTAGATCTCGATCAGGCCGGTCGCGGAAAGGACGAAGAGCAGCACCGCCAGGCCGCAGGCCGCGGACTGGCTCGCGTAGGTAAGCCTGAGCCGATCGGTTCGGTCGGCTATAGCCCCGGCCACGGGACCGACGAGCACCGTGGGGAACAGGTCGGCGAAGGCCATGATCCCGAGCCATACGCCGGAGCCGGTGAGCTCCCAGGTCAGCCAGCCCGTGGCAATGCGCTGCACCCACGTCCCGATGAGCGAGACCGAGTTGCCGGCCGTGTAGACACCGTAGTTCGCAAGCCGGAGGACCGCGAAGAAGCCGGGCAATCGCGCCGCGCCGCCCGCCTCGCCCTCCCTCATCCGGGCCTGCGCGTCGCTTCGGGTTCGGAGCGATCGGTCCTCTCACCCCGCATCATTCAAAGCTGCGCCATCAGATCCCGCAGCAGATTCGTGCGGGGCAAGATCGACGTGATCAGGGCATGCTCCTCGAGCGTGTGGCCGCCGAAGCCTTCGATGCCGAGGCCGTCCATCGTCGGAATACCCCTAGCCGCCGTGAAGTTGGCGTCGGAGCCGCCGAGTGCCAGCGGCAATTCCTCCAGCGGCAGGCCATAGGCGCGACTCGTCTCCTGGATGCGCGCATGCAGTTCGGCGATCGCCTCGCTCTTGCGGTAAGGTGGTCGCGTGATCCGGCCTTCGACGCGGATCTTCACGTCAGGGCAGCGCGGCTCGAGGTTGCGGACGAACGCGTCCAGCCGCGCGGCGTCCTCGGCCTCGCGCATGCGGAAGTCGACCTTGAACCAGGCGTGTTCGGGAATGGTGTTGGCCGCAGTCCCTCCCTTGACCAGGCCGACGGTCGCGCTCACCCCCCGCGCCTCGTCGTTCAGCGCTTCGATCGCGAGGATCTGGTGCGCGGCCTCGCGAATGGCGCTGCGCCCCACATCCTGCCCCGATCCGCTGTGCGCTGGGATTCCGCGCAGATGAACGTCGAATCGACCGGAGCCGCGCCGCGCCGTGACCACGCGGCCGCCGGGGCGCGCAGGCTCCGTGACGAGGACGTAGGCAGCACCCTCGGCCCGCGCCTCGATCAGGCCGCGCGTGCCGACGCTGCCCACCTCCTCGTCTGGCGTGAACATGTAGACGACGCGCCGTCCCAGCTTCGCCTCGCGGGCGAGCGATCGGAAAGCGCTCATACCCATGTAGGCGCCGCCCTTCATGTCCATGACGCCTGGGCCGAAGAGCTTGTCCCCCTCGATCCGCACCGGGTTGTCGTTGGCAAGCGTGCCGATCGGATGCACCGTGTCGATGTGCGACAGGACGAGCCCGTGCGGCTCGCCGTTTTCGGGGCCTGCGCTGACGATCAGGCAATCGCCAAGTCCATCGCCGCCCGGCAGCCGCTCGACGTGGACGGGAACGTCAGCGAATTCCTGCGCGACGAGGTCGATCATGCGGTTCACTGCGGCCGGGTCGGCCGTTGGGCTCTCGCAGTGCACCCACCGGCTGATCCCCTCGATCATCTCCTTCGTCTCGAATTCCGACATGTCGTCTCCTTCCCCGCGTCGCATTGGTTCCCGCGCCGATCAGGCCGGGGCGTACTTGCCGGTGAGTTGCGTCGCCGGAATGCCAGTCGGTGCCGGCTCCTCGCCGCGCGCGACGCGCTTCTCGTTCTCCTGCAGGCGCGTGTCGCGGGTCCAGGTGCGCTTGAGGTCGTCCCGCACCGGCGTGCGGAGGCGGCCCAGCCCCTCTGTCTCGAGCTCGACCAGATCGCCGTCATGCAGCGCGCTCAGGCCGCGGTGGTTGGTCCCAGTGGCAACGACGTCGCCCGGCTCCAGCGTGTGGATCGTGCTCAGCCACGAGATGCATCGCGCGATGCTGTAGGCCATGTCGCTGGTGCTGAAATCCTGCCGCAGCTCGCCATTGATCCAAAGTTTCACGGGCAGATTCTGCGGATCGCGGATCTCGTCCGCCGTCACGATGTAGGGTCCCATCGGAGCGAAGGTGTCGCGCGACTTGGCCTGGAAGAACACGTTCCGGCTGGGCGGGAGACCGCGCGCCGAGCCGTCGATGAAGTTCATATAGCCGAAGACGTGATCCATCGCCTCGGCCTCGCTGACGTCCTTCGCCTGCCGCCCGACGACGATGGCCAGTTCGGCCTCGGCTTCGAACACTGTGGCGGGGATGTCCTGCAGGACTATGGCCTCGTCCGGTCCGATCACGGCGCTCGGCGACTTGTGGAACGCGTTGATGGGAAAGGCCTTCTCGAGCGTTCCGTTCTCCAAGTAGTTTGTTGCCATGCAATCAATCTGGCGCACCCGCGGCAGCGGCGCGCGCAGACTCACGGTCGAGAGCGGCACCCCCTCCTCGGCCTCCACATGCTCCCGCAGCCGATCGACGTAACGGTCGAAGGCGCCGATCAGCGCCGGCATCAGGTCCTGCCTATCGCGGTGAGGCAGATCCTCCAACAGCGGCGTCAGGTCTACCACGCGGTCACCCTTCACCGCCCCCACCCGGTTGTCCTGGAAATATGCGAGCTTCATTCCGTCTCCTCCGATGCTCCCATGTGGCCGCTGGTCCGACGGAAGGAGATCATGACTTGTTGCCCGCCGGCGTGCCCTTGATCGCCCATCCCTGATCGAGGCCGACTGCCCCGGCCTCGGCCAGCGCAACGATCTCCGACTGGGCGATTTCGAGCGACTCGAGAACCTCCCGCGTGTGCTGTCCGAGGCGCGGGGGGTGCATGCGCACCGCGCCCGGCGTCTCGCTGAACTTCAGGGGCAGACCGCCCATCCGCATCGGCCCGAGCCCCTCGAGCTCGATGTCGACCATCATGTCTCGCGCCTCGACCTGCTCCTGCTCGACCATCTCGGCGATCGTGTGGATGGGCGAGCACGGCACGTTGCGCGCCTCGAGCGCGTTGATCCAGTGCGCCTTCGGCTCCCGCGCGATTATCTCCTCCAGCATCTCCATAAGCACGTACCGGTTCTCGGACCTGAGGGTCGAGGTCAGGAAGCGCGGGTCGGCGATCCATTCCTCCTTGCCGAGCGCGGCGCAGAGGTCGCGCCACATCCGGTCGTTGAAGCACGAGATCACGAACCAGCCGTCGGTCGCGCGAAAGGCACGGTAGGTGGGATTGGCGAGCCCGCCGCTGCCCCCACCCTTCGGCACGACTCCGCTCGCGAAAAAGCGGGTGATGTGGTAGGAGAGCATCGAGACCTGCCCCTCGAGCAGCGATGTGTCCACGCGCTGGCCGCGCCCGGTTTGCTGGCGGACTTGCAGCGCGATCAGGATGCCGATCGTTGCAAGCATCCCCGCCCCCACGTCGCAGACCGAAATGCCCATCTTGACCGGATCCCCATCAGGATAGCCGGTGATGCTCATGCCGCCGGAATAGGCCTGCATCCTGAGGTCGTTGCAGGGCACGTCCTTGAGCGGCCCCGAGGCGCCGAAACCGCTGATCGAGGCGTAGATCAGACGGGGGTTCTCCCTGCTCAGCGTCTCGTAGTCGAGGCCGGCGCGGGCAAGGGCGCCAAGCCGGTAGTTGTCGATCACGACGTCGGACCCGAGGATCAGCTTGCGCACAACCTCTACGCCCTTTGGCGACTTCAAATCCGCGGCAAAGCTCTTCTTGTTGCGATTTGCCGAGGCAAAGTAGGCCGCCACCGCTCCGTGGAAGTGCGGCGTCCACATGCGGCTGTCGTCGCCAACCTCCAGCCGCTCGATCTTGACAACCTCGGCACCATAATCGGCCAGCGTCATGCCGCAGTACGGACCCGCCATAGCGTTACCGAACTCGACAACCTTCAGGCCTGCCAACGGTCCCGTCATGTTTCCTCTCCTCCCGGCGCGCTCGTGGCGAGCGTCGTTGGTCGAATCGCGCCGCTCGTGGCGGCGCGCCCCGCGGACCCTCAGGCTGTCTTGCGCAGTTCCTCGGCAGCGACCGGCTCCGAGTCCGGCAGCGGCCGGCCCAGAACGACTTCGCCCGGATGATCGAGCAGCGCCTCGGCGATGCGCGCACGATGCTCATAAGTGGTGCCGAGGCGCATCGTCCACGAGGCGATCCGGCGGTACCAGAGGTGCAGGTCCAGCTCCATCATGAAACCGATGCCGCCGTGGATGATCTGCGCGTTGCGCGCCGAGGCCAGCGCCTTCTCGTTGCAGAACGACTTTGCCTGCGAGACCTCGACGCGGCAGGGCAAGCCTTGGTCCATTTTCCACAACGCCTCGAACGTCAGCAGATCGCCGCCGTCGATCCAGATGATCATGTCGGCGCACATGTGCTGGATCGATTGGAACGCGCCGATCGGCTGGCCGAACGCTTCGCGCATCTTGGCGTATTCGATCGCCAGCTCGGCATCCTTCCGGGCGGCGCCCATCATCTGCGCGCAAAGGAGCGCGGTCGCCCGGTCCAGCATCCGCTCCGCCACAGGCCAGCCTTCGTTGAGGCGACCGACCAGGTTGTCCTTGGACACCCTCACGCCATCGAAGCTGACGCGGCTCTGACGATCCTTTGCCGTCGGGATGAGCGGCGTCTCCGAGATGCCCGAAGCATCGGTGTCGACGAGAAACAGCGAGAGACCGTGCCTGCCGTCGCCTGCGCGGGCGGTGCGACATAGCACCAAGCACTTGTCGGCCGCGGCGAAGTTGTCGACGAAAGTCTTGTTGCCGTTCAGCACGAATTCGCTGCCATCCGCCTCGGCCGTCATGCCGATCGTTCCCGGCCGGCAACGCACGTCGGCTTCCGAGACAGCCCATGTCAGTATCAGGCTGCCATCTGCGACAGACGGCAGGATGACCTTGCGCTGGCCCTCGCTTCCGGCTTCGGCCAGCGTCAGGGCCGCCGCCGCCGAGCTGAGGAGCGGGATCGGCGCCAGCGCGCGGCCGACTTCCTGCAGGATGATCCCGAGGTAGGTGAGCGGCAGACCCGAGCCACCGTATTGCTCGGGTAGCGATATGCCCTGCCAGCCCAGCTCCGCCGCCTGCGACCAGATCTCCTTGTCGTAGCCGAGCGGATCCGCCTCCATCTTGCGCACAAGGGCGGGCGAGCACTCGCCTTCGAGGAAGGTGCGCGCGGAGTCGCGAACCATTTCCTGCTCGTCCGTCATCAGTATGTCCATGTGAGCCTTCCGTGGAACGTGATCATCAGGGTCTCCGCGCCATCTGCTCCGGCGCCGCAATTTCAAGCCATGCAGCTGTCAGGCCCGAGCCGACCTCGCCCGCCGCGCCGACGGCAGGCCGAGGCCGCGCCGAGCGATCTGGTCACGCATGATCTGCACACCGCCGTGGTTGATGCCGGACTGGAAGGCGCCAAGGACGTTGTGTGCGTAGACACCGTCCTCGACCGCGTCGGGCGAGCCCTTGAGCAGCTGCGCGTAGGGGCCCAGGATCTGCGCGATGGCTTCGGTCGTGCGGACGCCGTGCTCGGGCGCCCAGACCTTCTCCGCCGCTCCTTCGTAGGTGAAGTTGCCGCCGCGCTGGACGATCGACATGCTGCGCATCGTCATCAGGCGGCAGACCTGCGCCTCGGTCCAGAGCTCGGCGACCTTGTCGCGCACCACCGCGTCGTCGGCCAGGCCGGCCATTTCGGGGCGGCGCTGCTTGAGGAGGTTGACGATGTCTTCGTCGCGGCGAACCGACATGAGATAGCGGAAGGCGCCCACCCGGTCGAGGTTCAGTCCAGCGGAGCCGACGCGCCAGCCCTTGTTTTCCTCTCCCAGCAGCATCGACCGAGGCACCCGCACGTTGTCGAAGAACGTCTCGTTCGTGCGGGCGTCGGCGTACGTCGTGCCGTGCGGTGCGCGCGGGTCGTTCTGGATCGTCCAGATCGGCCGGATGCTGATCCCCGCCGTGTCCATCGGTATGAGGAAGATCGAGATCCCCTCGCGCTTCGGCGCGTCGGGATCGGTGCGGGCCATGAGGTAGATGTGCGTCGAGAGATGTGCCGTCGTCGTGTACATCTTCTGGCCGTTGATGACGAAGTCATCGCCTTCAGGCGTGGCGCGGCAGCGGAGGCTGGCCAGGTCGGCGCCGGCGTGCGGCTCGGTAAAGCCGAGGCAGAAAGAGATCTCGCGGCTGATGAGCCGCGGGATGAAGTATCTCTTCTGCTCCTCGGTGCCGGCCGCCATGATCGCAGGGGCGCCGCTGCCATTCAGGCCGATGTTGATCCCGGCCCGCATGAATTCTTCTTCGACGATGTATTGCGTCAGGCGGTCACCGCCCTGCCCCCCGTACTCCTCGGGATAGGCGATGCCGAGCCAGCCGCGCTCGCCTATCCTGGCGAAGAGCTCCATCATTTTCGGCCCATAGCGACCGTGTGAGCCGGGCGTCGGCTGGAAATCGTCCAGTGCGTCGCGCTCCGCCAGCACCTCGTCAGTCACATGCTCTTCGATGAAGGCAACGACGTCTCTGCGCAGCTCTTCCTGCTCAGGGGTATAGCCGAAATCCATTCGTTCACTTTCTCCGGAGCTGGCGCAGTCTGTCTATTCACTTAGCGGATAGCCAATTCGTGTATTAGCATAGCAAGCGGGCGAAGATCGCGTCAAGGCTTCGCCCTCTCGTCCTGCGAGCGAAGTCGACCCGAACAGAGAGGTTCTGGCCAGCGGGCGTCATAGCCTGCCGGTGAGCTCAGGCACGATCTTGAAGAGATCTCCGACGAGGCCGTAGTCGGCGACCTGGAAGATCGGCGCCTCCTCGTCCTTGTTGATCGCAACGATGACCTTCGAGTCCTTCATCCCGGCCAGGTGCTGGATCGCGCCGGATATGCCAACCGCGACGTAGAGCTCGGGCGCCACCACCTTGCCGGTCTGACCTACCTGCCAGTCGTTCGGCGCATAGCCCGAGTCGACCGCCGCGCGCGACGCGCCGACCGCGGCGCCGAGCTTGTCGGCCAGCTTCTCGATCATCGCGAAGTCGTCGGCGGAGCCGATGCCGCGACCGCCGGACACGATCCGCTCGGCGCCAGACCTGCGGCCGCCGGGCTGCGCGCGCAGGGCGGCCGCGGCAGGTTTCAGGCGCCTTCCGCCCGCGCCTCGCCCGCCGCCAGCTCGTCCGCCGAGGGTGGCACGAACGGATAGGGCACCGGTCCGCCCTCGCGATAGGGCAGCGCCACCGTGGCCTTGCCCGGAGTGGACTGCCTGTCCTCCTGATTGCGGATGCCGAGTTCGAGCTCGACCAGCCCGAAGTCCCTCAGCGGGATCTTCCGCTTGACCGCGCCCCAGACGAAGAGGGTGCTGCCGACGACGTCCATGGCTCGGAACTGGAAGCTGACCTTCCAGGGCCAACCGTGGGGGGTGGCCCAGTCCTTGACGATCTGCAGCAGGAAATTCTGCTTCAGCGACCCGTTGACCAGGAGGTCCGGCAG
This sequence comes from Roseitranquillus sediminis, assembly GCF_016918935.1. GTDB lineage: Bacteria > Pseudomonadota > Alphaproteobacteria > Rhodobacterales > Rhodobacteraceae > Roseitranquillus > Roseitranquillus sediminis. Next base: position 265,688 of record NZ_JAFFOB010000015.1, on the reverse strand, counting down.
CTTGTCGTGCTGCTGCGTGAAGTCGCGGTCGTAGTGGATCTTGTGCCAGTTCTCGATCGCCGCCGACCACCGCATCAGGTGTGGCGTCGTGAACGGGCCCTTCTGCAGGTCGCCGAGCCGCTCGCCAAGGGAAACGTCCTCGAAATGACGGGGGTCTGCCGGAGCATCGGCGCGTGCCGCATCATTGTCCCTCATCGCCTCTACCTCCGGATCGTCGTGCGCTTGACCCGGGCGACGAGACCGCCGTCGTCGTCCAGGTAGTCGGTTTCGGTGATGACGAAGACCATCAGGCCCTTCGAGGTCTCCCGCTCATAGATGTCCGCGTAGCGGTGGCGGAACGAAAGTCCCTCGCCGTGATGCAGGTAGCGGAAGAGTTCGACTTCGGAGCCGCCGTTGAGCAGAGCGAGGTTGCCCAGCGGCAGCGGCGGGAGGTTGCTAGAGGGACCCGCGCCGCCCGTTCCGTCATAGTCCGGGTCGTCGGCGCGCTCGGAGATGACGTCGGTTCCATCGTATGGCAGGCGGTTCTGCATAAGCGGAAAGAGCGGCGGCGCCACAGGCTTGCCGTAAGGCGTCTGCGCCGCGTACTCCTCGCTCATGAAGGCGGGATCAAGGTCCATGATCGCCTGAGCGAAGCGCCGCACGGCGCCGCGCTCGACCACGTCCCAGCACCTGCCAACATCGGTTTCGACCCCGATGTAGCCTTTAACCTCATCGGTCACGTGACTCATGTTCCCTCTCCTGCACTGGACAATGCGCAACGCGCCTTCGCCACCGTTGGCAGACCGGCCCGCGGAGGGGCCGGCCCGCAGCGTTACAGCTCGATTGGCCGAAGGACCTCGGGCTCGATCACGTCGACCCCCGGCAGTCCCTGCTTCAGCGCCTCGGCCGACTGCTCGAGAAGTGGGAATGTCTTGTAGTGGCAGGGGATCACGGTCTTGAAGTTGAAGAACTTCCTGGCGGCGAAGGCGGCCCGCTTCATGTCCATGGTGAAGTGGCCGCCGGCACAGAGGATGCCGATCTCCGGCTCGTGGAGCTCCTGGAAGAGCGCCATGTCGGCCATCACGTCGGTATCGCCGGAGAAGTAGATCGTGCGCCCGTCGTGCTCGATCATGAAGCCGGCCTCGGCTCCGGCATAGACAGGACCATTCTCGCCCGGCGCTGACGAGGAATGGCTCGCCGCAACCATGGTGACGTTGACATTGCCGAGCTTCACGGTGCCGCCGTTGTTGAAGCCGACGGTTTCCAGACCGTGTGCCGACTTCCACCAGCTCGCGAGATCCGCCTTGCAGACCACCGGTATGCCCAGTTCCCTGGCGATGTCGGGCGCGCTGCCGGTGTGGTCGCCGTGACCGTGGCTGATCAGAATGCGTGTCGCGCCGTTGATCGCCTCCGCACGCCGGTCTTCGGGAAAGACCGGGCTTCCCTTGATCCATGGGTCCACGAGGAGGATCTGGTCGCCGATCTCGATGCGAAACCCGGAATGTCCGAGGAATGTGAGCTTCATCTTTGTCTCCTGTCGATACTTGCTGCGGCCCGACCTACCGCTCCTCCGGGCAGGCGCAACCGGCGACTGTCAACTCGTCCAGCTTCGCCGCCGGCGTGGCGGCCAGATAGCGCATCGGCCCGCCGTCGCCCGGCGCCTCGCCGATCAGAGCCCCTCGTGCCAGCAGCAGGTTGACGAGCGACAAAGTCTGCCCGAACGCGATCGTCATGTTCCCGCGGGCCACCGAATTGCGGAACACCGTCCGGCAGATCTCGTAGGCCGTAGCGGGTTGCCGGGCCGCCTCCAGCGTCTGCGCCAGCCGTTTGGCGAAATGGCCCCGGATCTGCTCGATCCGCCGTCGTAGCCCGCGATATGGTGAGCCGTGCGACGGCAGCACCAGTACCTCTTCTTTCACCGCTTCGAGCCGCGCCAGCCGGTCGAAATATTCCGCCAGCGGATTCGCTTCGGGCTCGTACATCTGGACGCCGATTGGCGGCGAGGCGACCGGCATGAGTTCGTCACCAGCAATGAGGAGCGACTCGTCCGATGCGAGCAACATCGCGTGCTCGAGCGAATGACCCTCGGAGGTCGTGACTGACCAGCGAAGCCCCCCCAACACCAGCGTCTGCCCGTCCGCGATCCGGCGAAAGCTTGCGGGCAGCGGCCCATACCTGCCGAACGATTTCGCGCGCCGCTCGAGCGCCTTTCGGCACTCGTCCTCGGGCCAGCCATTGTGCACGTAGAAGTTCAACGCTGCCGAGAGCAACGACTCCGCCGTTTCCGCCTTCCGCGCGACGGCCAGGAACCACTCCGCCCTCGGCAGGGCGAAGGCTGCGCCCGTCATTTCGCAAAACGGACCGGCAAATCCGACATGGTCGCTGTGCCCATGGGTCCCTATCAGCAGGCGCACCGAGCGCCCGCCCATCGGTCCGTCGAGGAGCGACTGCCAGTGCGCGCGCGTGTCGTTCCCGCCAAGGCCGCAATCGACGACGGTCCAGGTCTCCCCTTCGTCAATCAGCCAGACGTTCACATGGCCGCCCGCGTAGGGCAGCGGCAGCCGCGCCCAGAAAAGTTCCGGTGCGACCTCGGTCATCTGTCCGGGTTCAGGAGCCGCGCACGGATAGTCCAGCGGGATCGCCGGCGCAGGGCGGAGGGAGAAATCCTCTCTTGCATCCGCCATCATCTGTGCCCTGCTCGCGCCGGCCCGCTGGCGGCCATTTCGGGCGCGGACCAGGTGCTCACCGGCTGCGGGTCACGGTTGAAGGCCATCTCCCGCTGATCCTTCCGACCTCTCAGCCGAAAGGCAAAGTCCTCGGGCAGCCATTCGAGCGGATCTGCCATCTGCAGTACCTCGGCCGCATGCACCGGCCAGTCCGCATGCATCATCAGCTGCCGCGCCATGCCGACGAGGTCGATCGCCCCGTCCTGCAGTGCGCGCTCGGCCTGCAGAGGCTCGGTGATCATGCCCGGCGCCATCGTCGGCAGGCCTGTTTCCTCCTTGATGCGGCGCCCGAACGGCAGGTGGTAGCCCGGTACCCGTGCCACGAGCGGCATGTCCGACGTTCCCGTGATCCCGCCGGAGGAGCAGTCGAAGAGATCCACACCGAGGCGCGCGACCTCACGCGCCAGCGCGACGGTGTCGTCGAGGTTCCAGATCCCACCCTTACCGTCGACGCAGGAGGCGCGATAGAAAAGCGGCTTGTCGTCAGGCCACTCCGCCCGGACCGCCTCCGTAACCTCCAGTGCGAACCGCATCCGGTTGCTGAGACTTCCGCCGTAGGCGTCGGTCCTGCGGTTGACCACCGGCGAGAGGAATTGATGGATCAGATAGCCGTGCGCGCCGTGGATCTCCATGATCTCGAAGCCGGCCTCACGGCTGCGGCGCGTGGCACTGGCGAACGCGTCGACGACGTCTCGGATCTCCGACCGCGTCATTGCCCGAGGCGCCGGTGCGCCCGCTCGCACCGGGATGTCGCTCGCCGAGATCGCCTGCCAGGCCTCGCCGCCGTCCTGCTCGAGCGATGCGCGGCCCTGCATCGGACCCATCTCCGAGCCGCGGCTGCCGGAGTGACCCAGCTGCATCGCCGGGACGGAGCCGAGCGACTTCAAGAAACCCGCGATCCGGCGATAGAGCGGCACCTGGGCGTCGTCGAAGAGCCCGGCGCAGTGCGGGGTCTTGCGCCCGCGCGCCTCGACCGCCGTCTCCTCGTAGAAGACGACACCGGCGCCGCCGATGGCGTACCTACCGAGGTTCACTAAGTGCCAATCGGTCGGCGAGCCATCGACCGACTTGTACTGGCACATTGGTGAAACAACGATCCGGTTGCGTGCTGCGACCCCCTTCAGAGCCCAGGTCTGGAACAAGAGCGGGTTGGTCATCTCGGGGTCAGCGTCCGTAGGTGTGCAGGGAAGGGACGCGGCTCGGGAACGGCCGCGCCCCGTCGTCTCGGTCAATCGGTCGAGCGCACATCATGCGGGTAGACGCGAGCGTCGATGCGACCCTCGACCTCGAGGTCGGAGCGCATCGCCCAGACGTTCTGCAGCACCAGGATCGGGATCACCGCGACCTGTTCGAACGCGAGCCGAATCGCGTCTTCCATGTGCTGGAGCCGCTCCTCCTCGCCCATGGTCGTGCTGACCAGCTCGATCTTCGCATCGAGCTCGGGGTTGGAGTATCGATGCCGGTTGGCGGCGCCGACACCGGCCTCCTCGTCATAGGTCTGGACGAGCGACCTGAGTGTGTTACCGGCCTCTCCGGTCGACGAACCCCACGAGGCGAGCCAGGACGAGAATTCCTGGTTGGCAGCGCGGCCGAGGAAGCCCGCGAAGGGCTGAACCACGACCTCGGTCTCGACGCCGATGCGGTTCCAGTACTGCGCCACCGCCTGGATGATCCCGACGTCGCCCGGATAGTGCGAGTTCGGTCCGTGGATCGTCAGCTTAAACCCTTCGGGATACCCTGCCTCGGCCAGAAGCTCCTTGGCGCGCTCAGGATCATAGGCCGGCGGCTCGATGTCGGCGACGTATCCCGGCGCCCCTTCGGGCATGAACTGCCCGGAGGCGAAGGCGGCGCCTTCAAGCACGCGATCGACGATCGCGGAGCGGTCGATGGCGATCGACAGCGCCTCGCGGACGCGACGGTCCTGGAACACGTCGTCAGGCAACTCGTTGCCCTCGTTGTCGAACGCGAACGGCCCGTCACCGGTCTGGTCGAGCGCCAGGAAGATCGACCTGAGCGCCGGGAAGCGCGCCACCTTCAGCTCTTCCTGCTGCTCGATGCGGGGGATGTTGCTCGGTGGAACCTGGTCGATCAGATCGACCTCGCCGGCGAGCAGCGCCGCGACGCGCGCCGCGTCGTTGGTCAGCATCCGTACGTTGATCCTCTCCCATTCGCCGGGCTCTCCCCAGTAGTCCTCGTACCGCGACACGGTCAGCGCCTCGCGCGGCAGGTGAGACTCGAACTTGTAGGGGCCGGTGCCGACCATCGCTTCACCCGAAGCGAAGTCCGCCTGCGTCGCACCCTCGGTCGCGTCCTGATTGACGATGAAGATCGCGGAAAGGTCGAGCGGCAGCACCGGGTTCGGCGCGTGGGTTGTGAAGCGCACGGTCTGCGGGTCCACCGCCTCGACGTCCGCAATGGACGAGATGTAGGTGGTGTAGGGTCCCGGGCTTCCTTCGATCGTCGGAATCCGTTCGATGGTGAAGACCACGTCCTCGGACGTCAGCTCTTCGCCGTTGTGGAAGGTGACACCTGGCCGCAACTTGAATTCCCAGGTGGTATCGTCGACGAGTTCCCAGCTCTCGGCGAGCAGCGGAAAGGTCTGCGCCTGGTGATCACGGCCGACCAGGGGCTCGAACATCATCATGTGCAGCTGACTGTTCGTGCTGACGTTCTGGAACAGCGGGTCGAGCGCCGTCATCTCCCCTGCGACACCGACCGTCAGCTCCTGCGCGTCGGCAGCTGCCGGCTGCATCAGCGCGGAAGCTCCGGCAATGACCGAAGCAAGCCATACTTGTTTCATTGATCCTCCCACTTCGCATACGCCCGGCCGGATTGCCTTGATGACGTCACCGCGGGTCAGGCTAGAGAAGCCTATTATTCGCGGTGCGAATTGCTTATTTGGCGGGCTATCAATCCGTCGCACCCCTTCCCGGTCCCTGTCAAGGGAACTGTTGGATCTTCCTTCTGTTGTTCTTGCTGTAGCGGGTTGCGGTGGACAACGCAGCAGAAGCCGGCTGCGAAGGCGCAACTGTCTTGGCGTGGACGTCGAGGGCGGCCTGCTGAAAGAGCACCGCGAGGCGGAGCACTAGCGACGGCCAGACCCCGGTTTGCGGCTCGGCATAGACCTAGTCCACGCGACGCCCACGCGACGGGAGCCCTCCGCCGGCGACAAGGCGAGGGCTTCCGGACTCGCGTCTGGGCGTCGGCGCGAGGTACGCGCTTGTATCGACCTCGCCCGAGCCAAGGTCCGGCCGCCGAAAGCAGCGCCGCGGCGAGAGCTCCTTATGGTTCAGCCGGCACCGCTCAGCAGCTTCTCCATCGCCTTCTGAACCCAGCTCCGGTCGTTGGAGCCGGCCAGGATCGCCTCCATCTGCGCCGTTTCTGCCTCGTGCTTCTTCTTCGCTGCCGCATAAACGGCAGGCGCCTCGCCCAGCGGCACGCAGACCACGCCGTCATCGTCCCCCACGATGATGTCACCGGGCGCGACTGACATTCCGTCGAGCGCGATCGGGACGTTGATCTCGCCCGGACCGTGCTTGTAGGGGCCGCGGTGGGTGACGCCGGCGGCGAAGACGGGGAAGGCGTGGCTTCTGACATACCCGTGGTCACGGATCGCGCCGTTGAGGACCACGCCGCCCAGGCCGCGCTTCTCGGCATATGCCAGCATCATCTCTCCCATCAGCGAATTGGTGAGATCGCCACCGCCGTCCACGACGATGACATCGCCGGGCGACGCCACGTCGAGCGCGTGATGGATCAACAGGTTGTCGCCTGGACGGGTCTTTACTGTGAAGGCGGGGCCGCAGAGGACACCGCCCGAATGCATCGGCCGGATCCGGGGGCCGCCTGCCTCCAGCCGCGCCATGACGTCGCTGATGTTGGCGACGGGCAGGTCCGCAAACTGCGCGACCATTTCGGGCGACGGCCGCGTCGGGACGCCGAGGATCCTCATTCCGATCATGTTCTTACCTCTCAAGATGCTTTGGTTTACTCGTGCCGGATCGCGACGCTGTCGAACCCGTCTGCCTCAAGTCGGAAGGTCTGGCCGCGCAGGATCGGCATGGGGCCGACCCGGGCGCCGGTAATCACAACCTGTCCCTGCCTGAGTGACCGGCCACGCTCGCCCGCGTGATGCGCCAGCCAGAGCACGGCCTCCAGGACTGCCGTCATCGAGGCCATTGGCTTCGCCGGCTCGAACGTCTCGCCCGCCGACGTCACGAAGCGCGGTCGCACGACCGCGAGATCGAGCGTCTGCCACTCCTCCCGGAGTTGGCCAATGACCAGACCGGCGTTGCTCTGGCAATCCGCCAGTGCACTCAGCGGATCGATGCGCTTGCGGTCGGTGAAGCAGGAGTCGAGCACCTCAATGGCGAGGCACGCCCCGGAAATCGCGTCCAGCAGCTCGTCGCGTCCGGCTCCGGCCGCCAAGTTCCTGCCGATGACGACGGCCACCTCGCCCTCGACCTCCGGCGCGGCGGCATCTTGCGACAGCGCGCCTCCGGGAGCGATGAGAGCTCGCGACGAGATGGGCGCGCATCGGTGACCCTTGGCGGCATTGGCCGGCGCGACCTTCCAGCCCGCGATCTCCGCCTCCGGCAGCAGGGCATCCTGGATCGCGTAGGCGTTTGCCTCGTCCTGCGGAACGAGTTCAACGGGAAGATCCGGAATCCGCCCTACCAGACGCGCGTTGCGGATCGTCGCAGCCGCACTCTCTATCCGTCTCATGTCCATCATGCGATCTCGTGCCTGTCGAGTCTTTCCGGGTCGGGATGCGGGCTCGCGTTGATCAATTCGACCGTGTAAGGGTCCTTCGGCCGAGCGAAAATCTCCTCGGTCGTGCCCTCTTCGACGAGCTTGCCTTTGCACATTACCAGCACACGGTCGGCGAAGTCGCGGACCAGCGGCAGGTCGTGCGCGATGAAGATGTATGCGAGCCCGTGCTTCTTCTGCAGCTCTTTCAGCAGCGCAATCACCTGCGCCTGGACCGACACGTCGAGCGCCGATACCGCCTCGTCGCAGAGGATGATCTCCGGCTGCAGCGCCAGAGCGCGCGCGATGGCGATACGCTGCCGCTGCCCGCCCGAGAACTGGTGTGGGTACCTGTCGGCGTGTTCCGGCTTGAGACCGACCTGCACCAGCAGGTCTTCCACCCCGGCACGCCACTCTGCCCGCGGCAGCACACCGGCGTGAATTGCCCACGGTTCTGAGACGATCTCATGAATGCTCATGCGCGGGTTGAGCGATGCCGTCGGGTCCTGAAACACCACCTGCAGCTTGCGCCGGAACTCGCGAAGCGCCCGCCCCCGGAGCGAGAAGACATTCGTTCCCTTGTAGGCAATCTCTCCTGCGGTCGGCTGCGTCAGGCGCAGGAGGGTCCGCGCCAGCGTCGTCTTGCCCGAACCGGATTCGCCCACGATCCCAAGCGTCTCGCCCGCGTGCAGCTTGAAGCTGACATCATCGAGCGCGCGGGTGGTGGGCGTCGCGCCCACCTTGAAGGGGTTCGAGGCCAGCAGGTACTCCTTGACCAGCCCCTTCGCCTCCACCAGCACCTCAGGCTTCTGCTCGACGTGCCGGAACGGCTCCTGTCCCGGTACCGCGGACAACAGCTTTCGCGTGTAGGGATGCGCAGGCCTTCGGAAGACGTCGCCCACCGCGCCGCCTTCGACGACCTGCCCGTCCTTCATCACGACCACGCGGTCGGCGACCTGCGCGACGACGCCGAGGTCATGGGTGATCAGCACCATGCCCATGCCGCTCTCGCGCTGCAGCTCCTTCAGCAGGTCCAGGATGCGCGCCTGTACCGTCACGTCTAGCGCGGTCGTCGGCTCGTCGGCGATCAGCAGGTCTGGGCGCAGCGCCACTGCCATCGCGATCATGATGCGCTGTCGCTGCCCGCCCGAGAACTGGTGCGGATAGTCGCCAAGTCGCTGCCGCGCGTTGGGCAGCTTGACCTGCTCGAGCAGTTCGAGGGCCCGCTTCCGCGCCTCGCCCGAGCTGACACCGTGGATCCGCAGCGTCTCCTCGATTTGCCACCCGACCGGGTAGACCGGGTTGAGATGCGCCAGCGGGTCTTGGAAGATCATCGAGATGGACTTGCCGTTGATGCCGCGTCGCTGAGCGCCCGACAGCTGCAGGAGGTCCCGCCCGCCATACATCGCCGTGCCCGAGGTGATGTGGCCCGGCGGGCTGTCGATCAGGCCCATGACCGCGTTGGCGCTCACCGACTTGCCCGAGCCACTTTCGCCGAGGATCGCCAGCGTCTCGCCCGGTGCCACCGACCAGCTCACGTTCTGCACGGCTCTCGTGATGCCGCGGCTCGACCTGAACTCGACGCTCAGGTCGCGCACTTCGAGAAGCGTCTCACTCATCGGAAGCAACCTCCCTCTCAAGGCGCCAGCGCTGGACCGGATCGGTTGCTATGCGGAGCCAGTTCGACAGAAGGTTCAGGGACATGGTCACGAGGGCGATGAAGACGCCCGGCCAGAAGGAGAGCCACCACGCGGTCGCCAGGTAGCTGCGCCCTTCGGCGACCATGACGCCCCAGGTGAAGTCCGGCGCCTGCACGCCCAGCCCGAGGAAGCTGAGGCTCGCCTCGGCAAGCATCACGAAGGCGAACTCGATGGTCATCAGCGTCGCGATGGTCGGCACGACCATGGGCAGGATGTGCCGGGAGACCGTGCGGAACACCGAAGCGCCGGTGACCTCGGCCGCAACGACGAACATGCGGCTGCGGATCTCGAGGACCTCCGCGCGGGTGGTGCGCAGGTAGACGGGCACGCGCGTGATGGCGAGAACGATGATCACGTTCGTAATCGCGGGGCCGAAGATGTAGAGAACCACCAGCGCCAGGAGCAGCGACGGGAAGCTCATGACGATATCGGTCAGGCGCATGATCACGTCGCCGACGATGCCGCCCTTGTAGCCAGCGATCAGGCCCAGAAGCACACCCACAACCATCGACAGCAACACCGCGGCGGCCGCGATGAGGAGCGTCGGGCGGGCGGCGATGATGATCCGCGCCAGGATCGGCCGCCCCAGCGCGTCGGAGCCCAGGATGTGCCAGAAGCCGCGGTCGGGCTCGAACGGCGGCGCGTTGCGCGCCATCAGGTCCATGTCGATGCCGATGCCGCCAAGGAGCGGGGGGCCGACGAGAGCCGCTAGCACTACCACGACGAGAAACACGGCAGCAGCGAGCGCGAACTTGTCGCGGCGCAGAAGGGCCAGCATCGCCCACTTAGTGGGCCTAGGGCGCCTGCGCGCGGCTTCTCCGGGGAGTACGGCGCTGTTCATGCTAGTGTCCCCTCGTCCGGGGATCGAGCACCGCATAGACGATGTCGATCGTGAAATTGAGGATGAAGATCGCCACCGCGGTCACCATGACGCCGGCCTGAACCACGGCGAAGTCGCGGAACATGATCGAGTCGATCAGCAATTTCCCGACGCCGGGAAAACCGAAGATGGTCTCGACGATCACCGCGCCGTTGATGATCCCTGCTGCCTGGTCGCCCGCGACGGTGATGACCGGCAGCATTGCGTTGCGCAGGGCATGAATGAAGATGATGCGGGCCGGGGCGGCGCCCTTGGCCTGCGCCGTCTTGACGTAGGCCGAGGAGAGGGCGCTGATCATCGAGCTCCGCGCCACCTGCACCAGAAGTCCGGCCGGGCGGATCGCCAGCACGAAGACGGGCAGGATCCACTGCGCGACCGAGCCGGTTCCCGACGTGGGCACCCAGCGAAGTGTCACCGCAAAGATCAGCACTCCGACGATGGCGACCCAGAAGTTCGGTAGGCTCGCGCCGAGGAGCGACAGGAGCGTGGCGATCCGATCGAAGATCGAGTTCGGCCGCCACGCGGCCAACGCACCAGTGACGATGGCCACGATCAGCGCAAGCCCGATCGAGTAGAGCGCCAGCAGCAGCGTCGTCGGCATCGCTCGCAGCACCAGTTCAAGCGCCGGCACGCCCTGACGCAGCGACTGTCCGAAGTCGAAGGTGAGCAGGCCGCCCAGGAAGTCCACGAACTGCTGCCACAGCGGCAGATCGAACCCGTGGATGCGTTCGAAGTCCTCGCGGAGCGACTCCGGCGCGTCGATGGGCAGATAGAGGTCGACCGGCGACCCGGTCAGCCGCGCCATGAAGAAGACGAAGACGACCAGCCCGAACAGCGACACCGCACTCCAGAGGGTGCGTTTGGTCAGATAGTAAGTCATGTGAACTTGCCCCCCCCGGCCCGCGTGGACGAGCCCGGCCGCCCTACTTGACGGCCGGGTCTTGTGGACGGTCAATCGAAGGTGACGTCCGCCAGTTCGAGCTGGATCAGGCTGAGGCTGTTCGGCTCGTAGCTGATCTCCGGGCTGACCCGCATGTAGCTGATCATGTGGTACATGTAGACCGACGGGACGATCTCTTCCGAGATGACGCGGTTGGCCTCCTGGAACAGTCGGGTGCGCTCCTCGCCCGTCGCGGCCTCGGCATCCTCGATCAGCTTGTCGACCTCGGGGATGCTGAACTCCGACTGCCGCCCGTCGCTGTGGAAGCGGAAGCGCATCGTGAAGGAGGCGTCGCCGTTGTTGTTGTCATGCTGTTCCTGGATCAGCATGGCCTCTCGGTCTTCGGGATAGGGCTTGTTGACGAGCTTCAACCATTCGGCCGACTCCATCATCTCGAGCCTCACGTTCAGCCCGACCTGCGACCACATCTGCTGCATCACCTGCAGCATCTCTTCCTGATTTGGGAAGAAGCCGATGCGCCCCACCAGACGCAACTCCTTGTCGACGGGAACGCCGTCGGCCCTCGCCTCTTCGAGCAGGGCCTTCGCCTGCTCCGGATCGTAGGGCCACGGCTCCAGGTCCGGGTTGTGGCCATCAATCTTCGGCAGGATGAACTGTGTCGCAAGCTCCGCCCGGTCGCTCAGGATCGACCCGATCAGCGCGTTGCGGTCGAACGCCAGGTTGAACGCCTTGCGGACCCGCAGGTCGTCGAGCGGCGGCTCCATGACCATTCGCAGGCGCGTGGTCTCACCGTTCAGGAACGCGTGGTCCATTTCTGTTGTGGCGTCCTGCGGGGCGATATCATGGGCAATGTCGGCCTCGCCGAGCTCTACCATCGCCGCGCGCAGCGCCGACTCCGGCCGGAAGACATAAAGCGCATCCGTCGCGGCAGGCTCTTCGCCCCAGTAGTCCGCGTTCCGGGTCACCGCAATGCCTTCGGAATCCCAGCTCTCGAACCTGAACGGGCCGGTCCCGACGGGAGCGCGGCTGATCTCGTCGGCCGGAGTGTTCGGAGAAACGGCGCCGATGAAGCTCAGCAGCGTAGGCATCAGGATCTGCGCCGGCTCGGCATGAATGTCGATGGTGTGCTCGTCCACGACGGTGGTGGTCAGCTCCACGTTTGCGATCTTGGTCCGGTCGCGGCACGCGATCGCGTCGCTCGTCAGCCGGTCGATGGCGAAGGCCACCGCCTCGGCGTTGAACGGCGCGCCGTCGTGGAACGTGACGTTTTCCCGCAGTGAGACCCGCCAGGTCCCATCGCCCAGATCTTCCCAGGCGGTCGCCAGGCGCGGCTGGACGGTGCTGTCGTCGGGGTCGAGCGTGGTCAGCGTCTCGACGATGTTCTCCTTCACGATGACGCCGATGCCCGTCACCGTCGTGTTGCAGCCGTCGATGTCCGCGGGCTCCGCCGGCAGCGCGATCGTCAGCGATGTGTCCCCTTGTGACCAGGCGGGCGCCGCGAACGACAATACGGCGGCGGCCACGGCGAAGGCCGTGGAGTTCATTATTCGATCCAAGATTACCTCCTCAGTCGTGAAATCCTTGCCTGGTTCGGCGAAGGTTCCTCCTCACGGTGCCAACATACGGAGCTGCGGGTGCGGACCTACTACATAAGCTTGATGCAGCCATAAAGCCGCTTTATAATGTGGAGTGGTCAGGGACTTCCTCGATATCCGCCGGCTCAGATACCTCGTCGCCATCGCCGAGACGGGCACGCTGACGGCCGCCGGCCGCAGCCTGAACATCGCGCAGCCGGCGCTGAGCTACCATCTCAAGGAGCTGGAGCGGATGATCGGCGGCACTCTCTTCGAGCGGAAGGTCAGCGGCATGGAGCCGACGCCGCTGGGCCTGATCTTGATCGGACATGCCGTTCAGATCATTGACCGCATCCGCGAGGCCGAAGGCGACATTCTTCGCTGTGTTCGCGAGGATCTGGGCGGCGATTCGATCCGACTGACGATCATCCCCTCTCTTGCCGCGGTCCTGTCACCGGTCCTGTTCCGCGATTTCCGCACCGCGTTCCCGAATCATTCGCTGCACCTCATCGATGCGCGCAGCAGCTTCGCCCGGGAACTCATCGAGAAGGAACAGGCGGATATCGCCGTTCAGCTGGACGACACCGGAACTCCCCAGGATGACATCCTCGCTTGGGAGGGTCTCTATTGCATCACGCTTGCAGATCAGGGCGACGCACCCATGACTTTCGCCGAGGTCGCTTCGTCCAACCTCATCCTGCCGGCCACAGGCAATCCGCTGCGGGTCTTCCTCGAGAACGCGGCCCGAGAGAAGAGCCTGCCACTTCGCGTCAGCATGGAGGTTGACGGTTTCGAGCCGCGCAAGCGGATGGTTCGCGCCGGGCTGGGAACCACCGTGTTCGGGGAATACACGATCTCGCCGGACGTAATGGAGCCGGGGCTCGTCGCTCGGCGGATCGTGCAACCCGAACTGCGCCGCCCGCTCGTCCTCCTCAGTCGGCGCGGACTTCCGGAGGAGCTGAGGAGCAGGTCGAAGACCGTTCTGCGGAAGGTATTCGAAGTCGGGAGTTCGGGACAGACGTCACCACCTGCCCTGCATGCCCCGTAGAGCTCGAAGTGCCCCGGACACTAAATCGCACCCGATCCGGCGGAGCGGCTGACCACGCCACCGTTCAGCGTCCCATCGTGGGCGCCCTAGAACATGCTCCTTCCACGCCACGATGCCGGCGAGGTCCGCACAGTCGAGAAGGAGCGCTTCACGCGGCAGCTCCAACCAAACTGTCGCCTTTGACCTCGACACCTGTGGATGCGGCGAATTAGCTCTGCCGATACTGGCCCGATTGGACCTTGGCGGGCACTTTCCGGCGCTTCGGGCGTTAGGCTGCGGAAACGACGGAGGTTCTTCATGCGATCTATAATGACCGGTCTTGTCGCCGCAGGTGTCCTGGCGCTGGGAGGCTGTGCAGAGCTGACGCCGGATGAGCGCCTGGCAGTAGGCGCCTTGGGAGGTGCCGCCACGGGACTGATCGCCGCCGATCAGCTCGAGGCCGACGACGACTGGCGCATCATTGCCGCGCTCGGCGGTGCCGCTGCCGGGACAGTCGTCGCGCGCAACACCGCCACGAACCAGTGCGCCTATTCGCGCGGGGACGGGACGTACTACCGCGCTCCTTGCCGTCGCTGACGGACATGTGGCTTCGCCCGCGGGCGGAGCCACTTTCAGACCGGCGCGACCAGACTGAGGCCTCTCAGGCGTGCTTTCCCGCCGTCCACCCAGAGAGTTGTAACCGCTCCTCGCCTTTGCTCCGGGGCAGGTCCTCCAGAGCGCTGCCCATGCTGTCGTTCCAGCGGTTGAGGTAGCCGAAGAGCGATACGACCGCCATGATCTCGACGATGGCGACATCCGGCCAGTGCGCCCTCAGACGGGCCGACACGGCATCGTCCACGGTGTTGGGCACCGCCGTGGCCGCCCGCGCGAAGGCGAGTGCCGCCTTCTCGCGCTCCGTGTAGGCCGGCGACGTCTCAAAGTCCCATACCGCCGCTAGCCTCTCGTCGGAAGCGCCGAATCTCTCGGAGGCGAGGATCATGTGCGCCTGGCAATAGAGGCAGCCTGACGCATGTGACGAGACGTAGCCGATCAGGCGCTTTAGCTCCGGCGTGACCTCGCCGTAGTCGGCCATTACCGCCTTGTTCAGGTCGGTGAAGGCACGCGCAATCTCCGGCCGGTGCGCCATGGTCCGCACGCTGTTCGGAATGACGCCCAGCGGGCCCTTGAAGAACTGCACCGCCTCCCGCAGCTCGGGCGCGAGTTCCTCTTCGGTCAGTGGCGCGACGACAGCCACGCGATCAGTCGAATATGGCCTTGGCGATCGCCAGCACGATCGCCGCACCGATCGCCGCCACGATCAGCAGGACCAGAAGCCCGCCTGCCGCGATCAGGCCGATCCCGAGTGCCGCCAGGATGAATGGCAGGGCCAGCGCACCCACGACGCCCAAGATCATGTATCGCGCGCGGTGTCGGCCGGCGATGCTCGCCGCAATCCAGCCCGCGAGCAGTCCGACCAGCACCAGAACGATCAGGCTGATCGCGCCGAGCGTATCGAGGAACGCCTCCATCAGCTTTCTCCAGGTTCGATCACGGTCAGGCCGAGCAGACGCCACGCCTGCATCCCGCCTCGATAGTAGAGTATGCGCTCCGCCGGGTAGCCCGCCGCGATCATGCTGCGGATCGCCGTGGGCGACTGCCCGCACCAGAGACCGTTGCAGAAGAGCGCGACGCGTCTGGCCTCGCTGCAGTCCCAACCTTCGAAGTCGGGCACGCAGCCCAACTCGTCGAGACGGTCGACGACCTGGCCATAGGGCAGATGGACCGCGCCCGGAATGGTGCCGGTGCGGTACCAGTCGTAGGTCCGGCTGTCGGTCACGATGACGTCCGGGTCCTGCAGGGCGTCGAGCAGCTCCAGTTCGCCGATGGTCGTCACGCCCTCGGCCGGGCTGATGGGCTGGATGCAGAACGGAGGACAGGGGCGCGAGGTCTGCGCCCACTCCATGTCCACCACCGCATCGTTGTCCTCGTTGCGCCGGATCTCGACCGGACCGCCCGGCGTCTCCACCGTCACCGATGGCAGGTCCGGTCGGATCATCACGGGCTCGGCGGACAGGGGCGCTCCGACAAGCATCATCGTCATCAAGATCGCGAAGCGCATGGCTCGTTCCTCCTCGTGGCGGAGCGTAGCGGGCAGCCGCCGGTTCGGCAACGCGCCGTGCGTCAGGCGGACTGCATCTCGAGCGGAGCCGGCGGCGCCTGCAGGTCCTCGATGCCGAGCGGCTGCTGCGGCAGGGCGAGGCGGTTGCGGACGACCCAGCGCAGGCGGTGCTGCGCCCGTGTGATGGCGACATACGCCAGCCGCTTCCAGAGCGGCACGCCGGCCTCGGCACGCCCCGCGCGAGCGGCAGCCCAGAGATCGGGCGCGAACACCTGCACCTCGTCCCACTGCGACCCCTGCGCCTTGTGGATCGTTACCGCCGCCCCATGCAGGAATGCGGCGCCCATGGTCGCGGCGAAGGGGATGAAGGGCTCCTCCTCGCCCGGCAGCTCGATCTTGACGATGCTGGCGGCACTCACTTGCGGCTGCTCCGCGCCGACGACGTGCAGGCGGCTGAAACCGGCGCGCGAGCCGGGGCCGAGATAGATGACCTGCGCGCCCTTGATCAGACCCCGTGCCTCAAGGTCGATGCGCTTCTTGCGGTGCTTGAGCGGCAGCTCGATCCCGTCGCAGACCAGTGGCTCGCCGGGGAGGAGCGCGTCGGGCGGCGCGCCGTGCGCAGTGCGGAAGGCCTGGATCAGACGGATGCGCGTCGCGTTGCGCCAGACGAGCACTGGCGAGCGCGCCATCAAGCCCGCGTCCACCCGCCCCTCGACCGCCACGCGCTCGTCCCGGCCCGCCGCCTCGCGGACCAGATCCTCGAACACCTCGAATGTCAGCGCCTCGTCCGAGAGCGCATGCGCGAGGTCGAGGATCGGGTTGTCCTCCGCCTGGCGGTGGATGCGCCGCAGCTCCAGCTTCTCCTCCGCGGCAAGTGTGTCGAAGACCATGCGTCCCGATTGATTGACCGGCGCCAGCTGCGCCGGATCGCCAAAGAGCACCAGCGTGGGGAAGATTTCGCGCAGATCCTCAAGCTGCCGCGCATCGAGCATCGACGCCTCGTCGACGAAGCCGATGTCGAGCGGATCCTCGCGGCGTTTCCAGCCCTTGATGAAGTCCGACCCCCTCAGCCCGGCGGCGGCGAGCGCCCCCGGAATCGACTTCTGCTGCTGGAAGAACGCGTGGGCCCGGTCGAGCGCCGCATCCGACAGGCCCTCGACAGCCGGGCGAGAGCCGTTCCCCGCCAGCCACTCGGCGATCTTCTCGTACTCCGGGTCGTAGACCGGCGTGTAGAGGATGCGGTGAATCGTCGTGGCTGCCACGCCGCGCATCCTGAGCACGCTGGCGGCCTTATTGGTGGGCGCCAGGATGGCGAGCGTCCGACGGTCCTTCCGCCGTCTGCTCTCGTAGTCACCCGAAACCGTCTCGACGCCCGCGCTGGTCAACGCCTCGGCCAGCCGCGCGAGCAGCAGGGTCTTGCCCGACCCCGCCTTGCCGATAACGGCGCGGACGCTGTCGCGCCCGTCGACCCGCGACGTTACGTGCTCCCGATCGAGGTCCACCCCTGCGCCGCGCAGAACCTCCGCGAGGGCGTCGTAGGCCTCAGCCTGATCGTCGGAGAACTGCAGGTCCGGGGCCATTGGCGGAGACTACAGATCGCCGTCCCCGCGCGCCAGACCTGCCCCGCGCTCTCAGGCAACGAGGCTCAGTCGCTCCTCGTGCGGAGCAACGACATCGAAGGAGCGGGCGAACCACTGCTGGGACTGCTCGAGCGAGATGCCGGCACGCGCCAAGATGGCGCGGCGGACATTTTCGTCGTACTGCCAGAGGCCGACGCTGATCTTCTCGCTTCCCTCGCCGGCCGAGCCCAGCACCTCGGGAGAGGAGCCGATCATGCGATAGATTCGGATCATGCGCCGGTCGAAGACACCGACGAAGTGCGTCAGGTGAAAGGCGCGCATCAGCTCCCCACCCGCCGCCATCAACGCGGCGGACACCTTGGCCGGGGCGTCGGGCGAAAGACAGAAGCGCGTGCACTCCCAGATCAGCGGGCTCTCGATCCGCACGCCGTCGGTCAGGTGGAGGAAGTGGTCGCTGACCATCGTGTCTCCGGTCGTCGGGAGGAAGCGCATCGAGCCGCCGTGGGTGCCGTCGGCCATCTCCCAGATGACGTAGAGTGGGTTCATGTCGTCATAGCCGTCGCGCTCGAAGCCCTCGGCGTCGACGCTGACTTCCCAACCCAAGCGCTTGTGGAACTGCTCCGCGCGGTGACGGAACATTGTGTCGCGCAGCCGGGGAAAGGCGTCGAGCTGCTCTGCATAGAGGTAGCGGATCATCTGGTTTCTCCCGTCCCGTGTCTGACTGGTTCGACCCCAGTAGGACGCGGGACGGGTTCACGACGGTCGAATGGACCGCGCGCCCCGTGGTAAAGGAAGTGTTAGCTCAGAGCAGGATCAGGCCGAGCGTCAGCGCCTTGGCCACCGCGTGCGTGGTGTTGGCGGCACCGAGCTTGCTGCGCGCGCTCTCGATATAGACGCGCAGCGTGTGCTCAGAGATGCTGAGCCGTTCTGCCGCCTGCGCACGGCTGTAGCCGATGGCAAGCATGGTCAGCGCATCGATCTCGCGCGGCGAGAGGCGCATGACCTCCGCGTAGTCCGTGCCCCTACGGATCTCGAGCGCCTTCTGATTGAAGAAGTGCGCGATCAGGATGAGGTCGCGCGTACGCTCGTCGGCATAGGCCCGCCACGCAGAGTCCGCGCACTCGTCCGTGACGGTAAAGAGCGCAAATTGCCCATTCGGGCCGCGCAGAGGCACCGAAAGGCCCTGTCGCCCGACGCCCGCCTCTACCGCCTCGCCCAGGAAGGCTCGCGCCGCCTTGCCGCTCCAGTCGAGCTGCTTCCATTCCACTGGGTGAAAGCGGTTGAAGCAGCCCGACACAACCGGATCAACGCGGATATAGTTCTGGTTGATGTAGTGGACGGCCCATTCCGGCGCATAGGTGCCGGCGCCGAACTGCTCACCCTTCAGGTTCGTCCAGTGGTAGACGACGTTCGCAATCCCGCTCTCGTCGCGGAGCCGGAGCGTCTCCGACTGCAGCTCTTCAAGCGTGGTAGCCTGCGCAAGTCGATCGAGCGTGATTTCTAAATCGGGTCGCATCGTCGCTCAGCGATCCGTCGCCGTCGCTCTCCCGCGACGCGATCTCGACCGTCGCCAGGAGCGCGGTTTCCTGCAGTTGCTCAGCGAGAGCGGAGAGGTCGTTCCGGTTCGCGTACTTGCGCAGATCGGCCAAGACATCGAGGATCCAGTCGTGTTCCATGCCGAGTTCTCCCCATGATAGTGAACGAAGGGTTCGATGCAACTTTGCATTGGGGAGAATAGGTAATCGACGGTTCGGCCGCTATTCCCCGGATATGGGGAGCCGTCGGACCGCGGCTGGACTCACGCCCGCTCCGCTGGCTTGGATCTCAGCGTGTCAGCGCGTCGGTCCTGCGTCGAGCACGTCGGCCAGCGTCCTCAGGCCTGGCCGCGGCGCCTGCACCAGCACGGCCATGTTGCCCGGCTTGTGCTCGTTGCAGCGCATCTTGACGTGCGCCTGCGGGATCTCCTCCCACGGGAACACCTCCGACATGCACGGGTCGAGCCGCCGCTCCACCATCAGCTGGTTCGCCGCGCTGGCCTGCTTGAGGTTGGCGAAGTGGCTGCCCTGCACCCGCTTCTGGTGCATCCACAGGTAGCGCGCGTCCAGCGTCAGGTTGTAGCCGGTGGTCCCGGCGCAGATCACGACCATCCCGCCCTTCTTGCAGACGAAGACGCTGACCGGGAACGTCGCTTCGCCGGGATGCTCGAAGACCAGGTCGACGTTGACGCCCTTCCCGGTGATGTCCCAAATCGCCTTCCCGAACTTGCGGACGTCGCCGAACCAGTCCTTGTACTCAGGCGTGTTTACCGTCGGCATCTGGCCCCAGCAGTTGAACTCCTTGCGGTTGATGACGCCCTTCGCGCCGAGACCCATGACGAAGTCCCGCTTGTCCTCGCCCGAAATCACCCCGATCGCATTCCCCCCCGCGGCGTTGATAAGCTGGATGGCATAGCTGCCGAGCCCGCCCGACGCGCCCCAGACGAGCACGTTCTGCCCCGGCTTCAGCTCGTGCGGCTTGTGCCCGAAGAGCATCCGGTAGGCCGTGGCAAGCGTCAGCGTGTAGCAAGCGCTCTCCTCCCATGTCAGGTGCCTTGGCCGCCGCATGAGCTGCTGCGCCTGCACGCAGGTGAATTGGGCGAAGGAGCCGCCCGGCGTCTCGTAGCCCCAGATCCGCTGGCTGGGGCTGAACATGGGGTCGCCGCCGTTGCACTCCTCGTCGTCGCCGTCGTCCTGATTGCAGTGGATGACGACCTCGTCGCCGACCTTCCAGCGCCGCACCTTTTCACCCACCGCCCAGACGATGCCCGACGCGTCCGATCCGGCAATGTGATAGGGTGCCTTGTGCACGTCGAACATGCTGATCGGGACGCCGAGCCCGGCCCAGATCCCGTTGTAGTTCACGCCCGCTGCCATCACGAGCACCAGGACCTCGTGGCTGTCGGGCTTTGGCACGTCCACAATTTCGAGCTGGAACGCCTGGTCAGGCTCGCCCTGCCGCTCGCGCCGGATCGCCCAAGCGTGCATCCGCTCTGGCACGTGGCCCATCGGCGGCATCTCTCCCAGCGCGTAGAGATCCCTCTGCGGAGCGTCGTAAGCCAGTGGTGCGGGTTCGCTGTCGAGCGCCATCGGAGCCTCCTCGTCATGCCGCGCTGCGGCGTTGTCTTCGCCTGATTAGGGGCGCTAGAGACATTATGCAACTTCTGAAGCGCACCTACAGACATTTTGTTTCGTGCAGGCCTTCTGCAGGTTGTGAATGCGCCTCTGGGCGATGCTGACGCAGCAACTGGACGCGCAATAATAATCATACTATCACGAATCCAGCGCAGTATTCTTGCGAGGCCGGTGAATGACTGATCGTGACCACCCCTGGCTCTTCCGCACCTATGCGGGTCATTCGACGGCCGCAGCATCGAACTCGCTCTACCGCAGCAACCTCGAGAAGGGGCAGACGGGCCTCTCCGTCGCCTTCGACCTGCCCACGCAGACCGGCTACGACAGCGACCATGAGCTTGCGCGCGGCGAGGTCGGCAAGGTCGGCGTCCCGATCTCGCACCTGGGCGACATGCGGACCCTCTTCCGCGACATCCCCCTCGAGCGGATGAACACCTCCATGACGATCAATGCCACCGCGCCGTGGCTCCTCGCGCTCTACGTCGCCGTGGCCGAGGAACAGGGCGCCGACGTCTCACGGCTGCAGGGCACCGTCCAGAACGACATCGTCAAGGAGTACCTCTCCCGCGGCACCTACATCTGCCCGCCGGAACCATCACTCCGCATGATCACCGACGTCGCCGCCTGGACGCGGGAGCACATGCCGAAGTGGAACCCGATGAATGTCTGCTCCTACCACCTGCAGGAGGCCGGCGCGACGCCCGAGCAGGAGCTGGCCTACGCCCTGGCCACCGCCACCGCGGTGCTCGACGACCTGCGCACCAAGGTCGCCCCCGCGGACTTCCCGCAGATGGTCGGCCGCATCTCGTTCTTCGTGAACGCGGGCATCCGCTTCGTCACCGAGATGTGCAAGATGCGCGCCTTCACCGAGCTCTGGGACGAGATCTGCCGCGACCGCTACGGAGTCGAGGACCCGAAGCTCCGCCGCTTCCGCTACGGCGTGCAGGTAAACTCGCTGGGCCTGACCGAGCAGCAGCCCGAGAACAACGTCCCCCGCATCCTCATCGAGATGCTGGCGGTAACGCTGTCAAAGACCGCTCGCGCCCGCGCCATTCAGCTTCCCGCCTGGAACGAGGCGCTGGGCCTGCCGCGCCCGTGGGACCAGCAATGGTCGCTCCGCATGCAGCAGATCCTCGCCTACGAGTCCGACCTGCTGGAGTATGGCGATCTTTTCGACGGCAACCCCGCCGTCGCCGCGAAGGTCGAGGCGCTGAAGGAGGGCGCGCGGGCGGAGCTCTCGAGCATCGATGCGATGGGCGGCGCCATGTGGGCGATCGAGCACATGAAGAGCCGCCTCGTGGACTCCAACGCAGAGCGTATTGCCCGGATAGAGTCCGGCGAGACCGTCGTGGTCGGCGTCAACCGCTGGTCTCAAGGCGAACCCAGTCCGCTCACCACCGGGCCGGACGCGATAATGAGGGTGGACCCGGCGACGGAGGCCGACCAGATCGCGCGGCTCTCCTCGTGGCGCATTGAGCGGAACGAGTGCGCGGTGCAGGCAACCCTCCGCGACCTGCGCTGCGCGGCGGTCAACGGCGCCAACATCATGCCACCTTCGATCGCGGCGGCGCGCGCCGGCGCCACGACCGGCGAATGGGGCGCCGCCGTACGCGAGGCGTTCGGAGAGTACCGCGCTCCGACAGGCATTTCCGCCAGCCCCTCGAACCGCACCGAGGGCCTCGACGAGATCCGCCGCGCCGTCGACGCGGCCAGTACCCGGCTCGGCCGCCGCCTGCGTCTGCTGGTCGGCAAGCCCGGCCTCGACGGCCACTCCAACGGCGCCGAGCAGATCGCAGCCCGCGCCCGCGACTGCGGCATGGAGATCGACTATGCCGGCATCCGCATGACGCCCGCGGACATCGTCGAGGCCGCCGGACGCGGCGCGCATGTCCTCGGCCTCTCCATCCTTTCGGGCAGCCACCTGCCGCTCGTCGAGGAGACGATGGAGCGCCTTCGCGAGGCAGGCCTCGGTCACGTCCCCGTGGTCGTCGGCGGCATCATCCCCCAGACCGACGCCGAGAAGCTGCGCGCCTTCGGCGTGGCACGGGTCTACACGCCCAAGGATTTCGAACTCAACCGGATCATGGCCGACATCGTCAACCTCACCGAAGACCGCGTCGCCGCAGCCGAGTAGCGCCCTCGTTCCGTCGGCGAATCCGGCTCATCGCAGAGCGCGTCATCTGCTATGATCTGCCGATCCGAGCGGAGGATCAGACCATGGCCTATGTCGACGGTTTCCTTCTTGCGGTCCCGAATGCCCGGCGGGACGACTACATCAGGATGGCGCAGGATGCGGTGCAGCATTTCCGGAAGCACGGCGCGATCGCGATGCAGGAGAACTGGGGCGACGACGTCCCCGACGGCGAGGTGACGTCCTTTCCGATGGCGACGAAGAAGAAGGAGGACGAGACGGTCGTCTTCGCTTGGATCATCTGGCCCGACAAGGAGACGCGGGACGCGGCCTGGAAGGCGATGATGGCCGACCCGGAGATGCAGGCGGGCCCCGAGATGCCGTTCGACGGGAAACGCATGATGTGGGGCGGGTTCACCGAGATCGTCAGCTTCCGCGCCGATTGACCTCCGGCGCCTCAGGCGCTCTGAGTCCGGCACCAGCGGATCGCCGGGGTCCGCGCAAGGGAGGTGCGCGCAGATGACCATCCATATCGGGGCCGAGCCGGGGCAGATCGCCGAGACCGTGCTGATGCCGGGGGACCCCTACCGCGCTCGCTGGGCCGCCGAGACCTTCCTGGAAGGGGCGGAGCTTGTGAACGAGGTGCGGGGAATGCTCGGCTTCACCGGGACCTGGCGCGGCCACCGCGTGACAATCCAGGGCAGCGGCATGGGCATGCCCTCGCTCTCGATCTACGTCAACGAGCTGATCCGGGACTACGGCGCGCGGACTCTGATCCGGATCGGCTCGTGCGGCGCCATGCAGGAGGGCGTGGCGCTTCGCGACGTTATCCTCGCGATGACCGCCTCGACCATCTCGACCCCGTCGCGCGGCATCTTCCGCGACCTGAACTTCGCACCGCCCGCCGACTGGAGCCTGCTCCACGCTGCGTGGGAGGCGGCGCGGCAGAAGGGTGTGACCACCCATGTCGGCGGCATCTATTCGTCCGACGTCTTCTACGACGAGCGGCCGGACCACAATGAGCAGCTCGTCCGGCACGGTGTCCTTGGGGTGGAGATGGAGGCTGCCGAGCTCTACACTGTCGCGCTCCGGCACAAGGTCCGGGCGCTGGCCGTCCTGACGGTCAGCGATCATTTGCTTGAGGGTGAGGCACTACCGTCACACGACCGCGAAAAGAGCTTCGGTGACATGGTCGAGATCGCACTTGCCGCAGCTTTTTCTTGAAATGGAACGGAATCGCTGCAGGTGATTTGATCTGTGGCAATATAAAGGAGCCGTTATGCCTCGCTGGATATTCCTCGTCCTCGCTTCTGTCCCCTTTCTCGCCGCGTGCGAGAATATGACCGGTGGTCCTGTCAGGGACACTGCTGCCGGCGCCGACATTGGCGAAGCGATCGGTGAACCGACTGACGGCGCAGAAAACGAGATCACCACCACCCAATGAGGCTGTTGCCGCGAGGATTGCGTGGACCTTCAGGCGCGCGTTAGCCAGCGCGCCTGACTTCCGGACATGACGACACGCAGGCTGCCGCATCAGGGCGCCTAGCCCAAGACCTCTCGAGGGGTCGCGGGTACGTCGGTAGGGCCTCACCACCAAACGTTCCCAACGGCGCGCCTGATCGCGCAGCGACAGCCCCAGCCGCGCATTATCGCCAAGGGACAAGGCGCCGCTTACCTCAGCCGCGTCAACCGGCCGCGGCGCGCACCTCGGCCACGATGCCGTCGATGACTTGCGCCAACAGTGCCTCGTCTTCGGCCTCGGCCATCACCCGGATGAGCGGCTCGGTGCCTGATCGGCGGATCACCAGCCGCCCGGTACCGTCGAGCCGCGCCTCGGCATCGGCGATGACCTTCTTCACCGCCTCGCCCGCCAGAGGGTCGCGGCTCCCGGCGTAGCGCACGTTCTTCAGGAGCTGCGGCACCCGCTCGAACTGATGGGTGAGTTCGCTGGCGCGGCGGCCAGTCCTTACCATCTCTGCCAGGAACTGCAGGCCGGCGATCAGCCCGTCTCCGGTGGTGGCGTAATCGGTCATCACGATATGCCCCGACTGCTCGCCGCCCAGATTCCAGCCGCCTTCCCGCATCGCCTCGACCACGTAGCGGTCGCCGACCTTGGTCCGGTGGAGGTTGAGCCCGCGGCCGCCGAGAAATCGCTCTAGACCGAGGTTCGACATCACCGTCGCCACGAGAGTGCCGCCGGCGAGGCGCCCCTCCTCCGCCCAGCGCGCCGCGAGCAAGGCCATGATCTGGTCGCCGTCGGCCACCCGCCCCGCCTCGTCCAGGATCATCACCCGGTCCGCGTCGCCGTCGAGACAGATGCCGAGGTCCGCCCGCGTCTCGCGGATCGTGCGCGCCGCGAGCGCCACGTCGGTCGAGCCGCATTTGTCATTGATGTTGTAGCCGTCTGGAGTCACCCCAACCGGCACGACCTCGGCACCCAACTCCCACAGGACCTGCGGCGCCGCCTTGTAGGCCGCGCCATTGGCGCAATCCACGACCACACGCAGGCCGCTCAGCTTGCCGCGTGCCGGGAACGTCGTCTTGGCGTACTCCACGTAGCGGCCGAGCCCGTCGTCGATCCGCTTTGCGCGGCCGATCCGGTCCGGCGCCACCGGCTCCACCGGACCGTCCATGAGCCGCTCGATCGCGGCCTCCTTGTCATCGCTCAGCTTGTAACCGTCCGGCCCAAAAAGCTTGATGCCATTGTCGTGGTGCGGATTATGACTGGCGGAGATCATGATCCCGAGGTCTGCCCGCATCGAGTGCGTCAGCAATCCGACCCCCGGCGTCGGCACCGGGCCGAGCAGCAGCACGTTCATGCCCGTGGAGGTCAGGCCGGCCGTCAGCGCGTTCTCCAGCATGTAGCCCGACAGGCGCGTGTCCTTGCCGATCACGACACTGTGCCGCCGCTCGCCGCCCTGGTGAAAGAATCGCCCGGCCGCGGCCCCGAGTCGGAGAACCACCTCTGCCGTCATTGGATGGGTGTTCGCCCTGCCCCGGATCCCGTCCGTCCCGAACAGCTTGCGCGTCATTCGCCCTCGCCTCTCACCGCCAGCCACAGGCGCAGCGCCTGCCGCATGGCTCCCGTATCATGCACCCGAACGATCTGCACGCCCTGCGCCAGCCCGGCCAGCGACACGGCCAGCGTCCCCGGCATCCGCCGGTCCGCCTGCGGCTCCTGCCCGATGCGGCCGACGAACCCCTTGCGCGATGCTCCCAGCAGGATCGGGCACCCCAGGCCGTGCAGCATCGAGATGCCCCGCACCAGCGCGAGGTTGTGATCCACCGTCTTGCCGAAGCCGATGCCGGGGTCGACCACAATGCGCGCGCGAGGAATGCCCGCCGCCTCGGCCTCCGCGACGCGAGCGCCCAGCCAGTCGAAGACGTCGAGCAGCACGTCGTCGTACCGCGGCGCCTCCTGCATCGTCGCGGGGTCGCCCTGATGGTGCATCAGGCAGACCGGCGCGCCACGCCGCGCCGCCGTCTCCGCCATCTCCGGATCGAAGAGCAGTGCCGAGACGTCGTTCACGATCGTCGCGCCCGCCTCGAGCGCCGCCTTCGCCACCTCCGCCTTGCGGGTGTCTATGGAGACGACCGCGCCGGCGGCGGTGGCGCTTCTGACGACCGGCATCACACGTCGAAGCTCCTCGGCCGCGGGCACCGCCACCGAGCCTGGTCGCGTGCTCTCGCCGCCGATGTCGAGAATGTCGGCCTCGCCCGCCATCCGCCGGACCCGCTCCGCATCGTGCGGGTCGAGGCGGCCTCCGTCGGAAAAGCTGTCCGGCGTGGCGTTGAGGATGCCCATGATCCTCGGGCGCGACATGTCGAGCGCGGCGAGAGCGGCACGCTCCGCAGCGATCCGCTCCCGCACCTCGTCGGGAACTGCGTGCGCCGCGACGATCTTGCGTGTACCGCCACGCTCGATGCGCTCGGCGAGCGCGAACCAGAGCGGCCCGCCCGCGACCGGGACCGACTCCTCGGGAGCGGGACCGCTCTGCACCAGCGGCCGCCAATAAAGACCCTCGCTCGCCACGACAGGCTCCTCGCAATTCGCCATCGCCCTACCCGGTGCGGCCGCGCCCCTCAACCGCGGGCGATTCCGATCATCAAGCGAGTAACGATGGCGCCGTCACGGCTCGAACTTCCGCCCGCACGCCCTGCGGCGGATCCTCCCCGACGTAAAGCAGACGTTCCGCGTCCATTTCGCGCGCGAACCACGCCGTCAGTTCGGTCGGCAGTACCCGGATAGGAGCGCTCGGCGTGTCGAGGACCATCTTCGCGGGCGCCCAGACCGTCAGTCGCTCATGGCGTAGTGCCCAGCCGAGTTCGGTGCGCGACGATGTCACCGTGCAGCGCCCGATGCGTGCGGCGACGGCCCGCGCGTTGATCTCGATCGCCAGCAAGTCGATCCGCCGCTGCGACGCCTCGTCCTCGACCCTCGGCGCGGACAGCGGGCCGAAACCGACGCAGAAGATTGGCGGTCGCTCGTGCAACTCGGCGATCCAGTCCGGAAGCCGTGGCGACGAGGCGGCCTCGTCCGAAAGATGCACGACGACCGGCCGCGGCGCCTCCGGCCGCGCCGGAGACGCGACCGCAGGCGCGCTGCGCTCGATCTCGACGCCGAGGGCGCCCGGCCCACGATCAAGTTTCTCGATCCGGACCCGGCACTGCGCCGCCCGCGGCTCGCGAAGGACGCGCGCGGCGATGCGCTCGGCCAGCGTTTCGAGCAGGTTCAGCCGCTCCGCTCCCAGTTCCTGTGCGATCGCGTCCGTCAGCGTGTCGTAGGAGACAATTCGATCCACATCGTCGCCAGCAGGGTCCTGCGACCGAAGGTCGACCCAAACTCCGAACCGCAGGCGCTGAAGCCGCCCACGCTCCGGCTCGAACGCGCCGATTTCCGCTTCCACCACGTGATCGGCCAGGAATATCCGGTCAGAAGTCCCGCCGCCGGCTCCCGCACCGCCGTGTTCGCTCATCGAGGCGGACCCTCTGCCGGTTGCACGAGGCGATGGCTATGCCAGTCCGCCTATCCGCACAAGCCGCGGCCTCAGCCGGGCATCCGGTAGAAGTGATGGTCGCCGATTGTCGAGGTCCGGGCGAAGGCGCTCGCCCAGCGCGGATTGACCCAGTCGGTGTGGTAGTGCGTCGCGCCACCGGTCAGCCGCCGGGCGGCGCCATCCAGCATCAGCCGCGCCACCTTGCCGACCTTGCGCCAGGCACGCTTCTCGTCGATCCGCTCGGCCTGTCCGTCGCAATTGTAAGAGAACTGGCAGCGATAGCGTTCGCCGGTGCCCTGCTGGACGACGCCGCAAACGCTGTCGGGAAAGCGGACGCTGTCGACGCGGTTCAGGATCACCTCGGCGACCGCGAAGATGCCAGCGACGTCCTCGCCGCGCGCCTCGAAGTAGAGCGCCTCGGTCAGGCAGCGCCACTCTTTCCCGCCAGTGGCAGCCGGGAGTTGAGCGAGGTACGCGCGATCATAGTCGGGAACCAGCCGATGCGGCCGCGGCGCCGGGCGCCGGCTGGATTTGGGATCCAGCGCCGCGCGCGCCCTCGGTCCCGTCTCGAGCGCCTCGGCCACCGGGTCCTTCGCATTCGACGTGCTAAGGACCACGTCGGCCACGGCAGCACTCCACAACCCAATCGACAGGGCCAGCGCGCACGCCGCCCGGTTCACCCAAACCATCACTGTTCCCCCAGTCCAGTTCTTTCCGGCGGTGCAGCTCCGCCAGACGGGGGTCGATTAATGAAGGGTTATCGCGGACGTCTACCCGACGCGTGGTCAACCCTGTGGCTGAGCTGTCTGCGCCTACCAGATGATGTGCCGCTACACCGAAGGGTGTATGAATTCGGCGGAAACCTGCCGATCCTCCAACCGCTAATCGGCGGATTTTCCGTTGTCGGCCAGTGCAAGGTGCGCCGCCGCGAGTCGCGCGACCGGCACGCGGAAGGGCGAACAGCTCACGTAATCGAATCCGGCAGCGCGGCAGAAGGCGATGCTCTCCGGGTCTCCGCCGTGCTCGCCGCAGACCGAAAGGACGACGTCCGGATTTCCCCTGCGGCCACGCTCGGCCCCGATCATCAGGATCTCGCCCACACCTTCCACGTCCAGGCGGTGGAACGGGTCCTCGGGGAAGACGCCCTGCGCCACGTACACGCCCATGAAGCGGCCGGCATCGTCGCGGCTGAGGCCGTAGGTCATCTGCGTGAGGTCGTTGGTACCGAAGCTGAGAAACGCGAGGTGGGTCGCGATGTCTTCCGCCCTCAGCGCCGCACGCGGCGTCTCGACCATCGCCCCGAATCGATAGTCGAAGCTCTCGCCGGTTTCGGTACGGACGGCGGCGGCCACCGCGTCCACTCGCGCCTTGACGAGCTCGACCTCGCGCCGCGCGCTCACCAGCGGCACCATGATTTCGGGCACGACCGCGTCGCCGCGTCGCGCCGATTCCACCGTCGCCTCGAAGATCGCCCGCGCCTGCATGTCGTAGATCTGCGGGACCGTGATGCCGAGGCGGACGCCGCGCATCCCCAGCATCGGGTTGAATTCGCTCAAGGAGTCTATGCGGCGCATGACCTTCGGGATGGGCAGGCCCAGCGCCTCGGCGAGGTCGCGGATCCCCTCGCGCGTCGTCGGCAGGAACTCGTGCAGCGGCGGGTCGAAGAGGCGGATGCAGACCGGAAGGCCCGCCATGATCTCGAAGAGTTCGGTGAAGTCCGCGCGCTGCATCGGCAACAGGCGCTCCAGCGCGGCGGCGCGATCCTCGTCGCGGTCGGCGAAGATCATCTCGCGCATCACCGTAAGGCGGTCCTCCTCGAAGAACATGTGCTCTGTACGGCAGAGGCCGATCCCCTCGGCGGCGAAGGTCTGCGCCATGCGGGCCTCGGCCGGCGTGTCGGCGTTGGCGCGCACGCCGATGTCGCGCGCCTCGTCGGCCCAGGCCATCAGGGTGCGGAAGGCGTCGTCGAACGCCGGCTCCAGCAGCGCCGCCTCGCCGGCCAGCGCCTCGCCCCGGCTTCCGTCCAGCGTGATGACGTCGCCTTCCGAGAGGACGCGCCCGTCGTCGGCCTGAAGGCGCCGCTCGCGCGGCAGCAGGCGAATGCCGCCCGCGCCCACGACGCATGGCAGGCCCAGTCCGCGGGCGATGACCGCGGCGTGGCTGGTCATGCCGCCCCGCTCGGTCAGGATGCCCACGGCGGAGTGCATGCCGCGAATGTCCTCGGGTGAGGTTTCGCGGCGGACAAGTATGCACGCCTCACCCCGTGCGGCACTGGCCTGCGCCGCGGCCGAGCCGAAGACGATGCGGCCCGTCGCGGCGCCGGGGCTGGCGCCGATCCCGCGGGCGACCACGTCGCGGGTGCTCTCCGGGTCGACCTGGCGGTGCAGCAGCTCGGAAAGCTCGCGGGGCGCGATCCTGAGGACCGCCTCCTCGCGCGAGATCACGTCAGACTCGGCAAGCGACACGGCCATCCTCACGGCGCCGCGGCTCGACCGCGGGACCCGGACCGCGTCGACGATACTGATCCGGCCATCCTCGAGCGCGAACTTGATCTGCATCTCTTCCCGCAGCGCATGGCGACACGTCGCGCCGTGGCCTTCGAGCGCGGCGAAAACGTCTGGCGCGTCCGCTTCCAGCGACGGCGCGCCCGCGTCTCGCGTCAGTACCATGGGCGCGACGCCACGCTGCACATCGCGGTCGAGGCTCCGGTCGGTGAAGCGACCGCCGACGTGCGGCAGGCCGCTCCGGCCATCGACGAACTGGATCATGCCCGAGCCGCTCACGCCGCGGCCAACGCCGAGCGCCATCCGCTGCACGACCAGGCCCAGCCCGGCATCCGCCGGCGCGCCGCGGCCCTGCCGCAGCAGCCGGGCGGACGTGCCCTCCCATGCCCGCGCCATCGAGCGGAGCACGGCTGCAAGCTGCCGCGCGGGGTCCTGCGGGAATGGCTCTTCGGTCTCGGCAAGGTAGGCCTCGAGCGCCGCCTCGACCGTCGGCGCCGCCTCCGCCTCGGCGGGATCGAGACGCGCGACATGCTCCGAATAGCCCTGGATGCACCGCAGATATACCCGGTCCGCCGCCTCGCGACCGATCTGCCGGGCGATCGCGTCGCGTCTCGCATCGCACATGCCGATGTCGAGCAGCGCGCTCGGCCCGCCCCAGTCGGGGTTCTCGGACGACGGGCGGACGGAAACGACGGGATCGGGACCGATCAGGTCCAGCAAGGCTCGGAGGTCAGGCATCCGGCCCGCGGCGACGGCGCGAACCGTGCTGAACGGCAGCGCGACCGTCGCCGGTACCGGGAGGTCGAGCCGGATGAGACGCTGCAGGCACTTGGCCCGCTCGCCGTGCGTCTCTACCCGGATCGGCGCGTCCGGCGTGATCAGGTCGAACGGTGCGACGCGGTCGGGTTTCTGCACTGCGGCATCCTCTCGGCGCGAAGCATAGAGGCGCAGCGGCTTCTGACAAGGCTGACCGTCTCGAGGGCCGGCGCGCCTCGGAGGGAGCGTTGCCCCCGCCTCGGCGCGCCGCGGGCCAGACGGCCCGGGCCCTAGCCCTCCAGCCGGGTGAGGTCGGCGACCGAGAGGCAGGTGGCGCGGATGCGGTTCAGCATGTTGAGCCGGTTGCGGCGGACGATCTGGTTGTCGGTATTGACCTGCACGGCCTCGAAGAAGTCGTCGATCGGGGCGCGGAGGCGGGCCATCGCGGCCATGGCAGTGGCGAAGTCCTCGGCCTGCATGGCCGGCGCGATCTCGGCCTCGGCGGCGTCGAGGGCGTCAAAGAGGCGGCGCTCCTCGTCGGTCTCGGCGAATTTGCGGTCGGCGCCGAACTCGTAGGAGACGCCGTCCTGCGCCTCGGCCTGGGTCAGGATATTGTTGGCGCGGCGGAAGCCCTGCACCAGATTTTCCCCATCGTCGGTCTTCAGCACCGCTGCCAGCGCCTCGGCTCGCCTGACGAGCAGCGTCAGGTCGTCGTTGCCGGGCATCGCGAGGCAGGCGTCGATCACGTCGTGGCGTATGCCTTGGTCGCGGAGGTGGACCTTGAGGCGGTCGTGGAGGAAGGAGAGCACGTCTGGGGCAAGCTTGCGGAGTTTCGATACCCGTTCATTAACAAGGCGAAAAACAGCTCGATCCACCAAGTCCTCGAATAGTCTTTCGACCGACTTTAGATCTTCAAGGTCCTCATCAAGGAGGCTGTCCGATATCAGTCCGAAGTGACTATCTGTTTCCTTGAAGTGTTCCAGCGTCTCCTGAAGATTCCGAAAGCCGGTGAAGACGTCATATGCTTCCTGCCGATAAGTGCGATCAAGCTCGCGCCGATATTGTTCGCCGAAAGCGCTTGTGGAGGCATCAAAGGCCGCACAGACGCTCAATCTCAACTGATTCAAGGTTACTAGCCGGATCAACCCCAACCCCGCGCGCCTCAGGGCAAAGGGGTCTTTGCTCCCCGTAGGCTTCTCGTCGATGGCCCAAAACCCCGTCAAGGTATCCAGCCTGTCGGCAAGCGCGACCGCCACCGACACCGGCGCAGAGGACACTGCGTCGGAGGGGCCGACGAGGGGGGCGTAGTGGGCGGGGGCGGCGGCGGCGATTTCGGGGGGGAGGCCGGCGGCCTCGGCGTAGTAGCGGCCCATAACCCCCTGAAGTTCCGGGAATTCGTAGACCATTTCGGAGGCGAGGTCGAGTTTCGCGACGCGCGCGGCCTGCTCGGCCTGGTCGGGGTCGGCGCCGACGGCGGGGGCGATCTCGCGGGCGAGGGCGGCGATGCGGTCGATGCGATCGGCCTGGCTGCCGAGCTTGGCGTGGAAGGTGACGTTTTTCAAAGCGTTACGCCATTCTTCCATGCCCTCGCGCGCCACCGCGAGGTCGTTTTCCCAGAAGAACAGCGCGTCCGAAAGGCGGGCGTCGAGGACCTTGCGGTTGCCGGCGAGGATGGTCGCGCCGTGGTCGGCGGTCTCGCGGTTGGCGACGGTCACGAAGTGGGTGATGGGCGCGTTTTTTGAAGAACTTGCATGACTTTCGACCCCTTCTTGCAAGTTCTTGCAAGACTTCCGGACCGAGAAGAACTTCTGGTGCTCGCGCATGGAGGTCTGCAGCACCTCCGGCGGCAGGTCGAGGAACCGCTCGCCGATCTCGCCCAAGAGGACCACCGGCCACTCGACGAGGCCCGCCACCTCGGCCATCAGCGCGCGGTCCTCGACGAGTTCCAGCCCTTGGGCGAAGACAGCCTGCTCGGCGTCGTGGCGGATTATCTCGGCCCGCTCCTCGGCAGAGAGGACGACCTTCGCGCGCTTCAGCTTGGCCGCGTAGTCGTCGAACGAGGTGACGGTGATCTCGCCGGGGGCCATGAAGCGGTGGCCTTCGGTCACGTCGGCGGCGCGGATGCCGTCGATCTCGACCGGGACCACCTGGGCCCCCACCTCATCTGTCAGGATACAGAGGATGCGGTGCAGCGGGCGGACCCAGCGGAGCGACCCCTGCCCCCAGCGCATGGACTTGGGCCACGGGAAGTTGCGGACGGTCGCCTCGAGCACCTCGGCCACGATCTCGGCGGCGGGGCGGCCGGGGCGGTTGTAGACGGCGAAGTAGGCGCGGCCCTTGCCGGTGTCGCGGACCTCGAGCTGGTCGGGCGTCAGACCGACGGAGCGGGCGAAGCCCTCGACCGCCTTACCGGGCGCGTCCTCGCGCGGGCCCTTGCGCTCCTCGCGGAGCGTCGGGCTCTCGGGCGTCAGGCCCTCGACCGCGAGGGCGAGGCGGCGCGGGGTGTGGTGCGCGGTGGCGTGGCGGTAGGTGAGCCCCGCCTCGACGAGGCCGTCGGTCATCAGGCGGCGCAGGTCGTCCGCCGCGCGGGCCTGCATGCGCGCGGGAATCTCTTCGGAGAAGAGCTCGATCAGGAGGTCGGGCATTACTGGTCCTCGGGGGCGGGCGGGCAGCCCTCGGGGGCGGGCTGGCCGTCGAAGACGGCGTCGCCGCATTCGTTGATCTGACGCCATGCGAAGGCGCGGCCGTCGGGGAGGACGGCGATGACGCGATCGATGCCGTAGGGGTCGTTGCGGCGCGACAGGATCGCGGTCGCCTCGCCCGCCTCGAGCGCGGCGCCGATCGCCTCGGCGTCGTAGCAGTCGAACCAGCCGGGCGCGGTGAGCGGCGTCGGGTCCGCAATCGGCTCGGCATCGTTCACGACGACCGGGTCGAGCCGGAAGCAGGCGCGGAAGCGGATCGGCGAGCTCTCGCTGTCGATCCCCTCG
Organism: Roseitranquillus sediminis; assembly: GCF_016918935.1. Classification (GTDB taxonomy): domain Bacteria; phylum Pseudomonadota; class Alphaproteobacteria; order Rhodobacterales; family Rhodobacteraceae; genus Roseitranquillus; species Roseitranquillus sediminis. The sequence goes on along the minus strand of NZ_JAFFOB010000015.1, from coordinate 231,908 downwards.
AAGTCCGTCACCGGGACCGGCCGCGCGGCCTCGGCACCCCGCGGGACGACAGTCAAGGCGGCGCGCTCGGCGTCGAGGTCGAAGTAGTAGGCGCGGGTCTGCAGCCACCACATCGCCACGCCGGCGACGAGACCCACGAGGACGATGCCGGCGGCGAGGACGCGCCCCCAGCTCACGCCGCGGCGCCCAGCGGGGTCTCGAGGAAGGCGTCGGCGCAGGCCTTTGCCAGCGCGCGGACGCGGGCGATGTAGGCCTGACGCTCGGTGGGCGAGATGACGCCGCGGGCGTCGAGAAGGTTGAAGATGTGCGACGCCTTGATGGTCTGGTCGTAGGCCGGGAGCGCCATCACGATCTCGCGGCCCGCCTTGTCCTCGCGCGGGGCCTCGAGGATGCGGCGGCATTCGGCCTCGGCCTCCTCGAAATGGCGGAAGAGGAGGTCGGTGTCGGCCTGGTCAAAGTTCCAGCGGCTGTATTGCCGCTCCGCCTCGCGGAAGACGTCGCCGTAGGTCAGCGGCCGGGGGCTCTCGGGGTCGTTGAACGGCATGTCCATGACGTGGTCGATGCCGAGGACGTACATCGCGAGGCGCTCGAGACCGTAGGTGAGCTCGCCCGAGACGGGACGGCAGTCGTGGCCGCCGACCTGCTGGAAGTAGGTGAACTGGCTGACCTCCATCCCGTCGCACCAGACCTCCCAGCCGAGGCCCCAGGCGCCGAGCGTCGGGCTCTCCCAGTCGTCCTCCACGAAGCGGATGTCGTGGAGGTCCATGTCGATGCCGATGGCGCGGAGCGAGCCAAGATAGAGCTCCTGCAGGTCGGGCGGCGAGGGTTTGATGATGACCTGGAACTGGTAGTAGTGCTGCAGACGGTTCGGGTTCTCGCCGTAGCGTCCGTCGGTCGGCCGGCGCGAGGGCTGGACGTAGGCGGCGGCCCAGGGGCGCGGGCCGAGCGCGCGGAGCGTGGTGGCCGGGTGGAAGGTGCCGGCGCCGACCTCCATGTCGTAGGGCTGCAGCACGGCGCAGCCCTGCCGGCCCCAGTAGGCCTGGAGCGCCATGAGGATGTCCTGGAACGAGCGCGGCGCGGCCATGTCGGCTCCTGTCCGGAAGGCGCGTTCTCTCTAGGCAACACCCCCGGCAGGGTCAATCGGATCACCGGCACTTGAGTCGTGTGGCCCGGCGTCGCTCTGCTAGGCTCGCGCCGACGGTCAGCCAAGGGACGGCGGTATGAGACGAGTGTTCGGGGCGGCGTGCCTCTGGTTGGTGGCCGCCGCGGCGACGGCGCAGGAAGCATGGGTGCAGATCGAGGCGCAGCCGACGCGCGCCGAGGCCGCGGCGGCAGCGGAGAACTATGCCGCGCGACTGGACGACGTGGCGGGGTTCCGGCTGGGACAGCGCTGGTGGGCGGTGGCGCTGGGCCCCTATGACCGCGCAACGGCGGAGGCGGAGCTGAGCCGGCTGAGGTCGGGCGGCGCGATTCCCGGAGACAGTTACGTCTCGGACGGGGCGAGCTACGGCGAGCGGTTCTGGCCGGCGGACGGGGTCTCGGTCGCGCGGCTGGACGAACCGCCGACGCGCGCGGCGGACCAGACCGTTGCGGAGGCGCGGCAGGCGGAGCGGCTGCTGAGTGCTCGGGAGCGTGAGGAGGTGCAGCGCGCGTTGGCCTTTGCCGGTGTCTACGATGGCGCTGTGGACGCAGCCTTCGGGCCGGGCACGCGCGCGGCGATGCGGAGCTGGCAGGCGGCGGAGGGGTATCCGGCGACTGGCGTGCTGACGGCGGCGCAGCGGGAGGTGCTGCTCGGCGGCTGGCGCGCGGTGCTGGCGGAACTCGGGATGGAGACGGTCCGCGACGAGCGGGCGGGCGTGGAGATCGCGGTGCCGGCGGGGGTGGTCGGGTTCGACCGCTACGCGCCGCCGTTCGCGCGGTACGAGCCGACGGGCGACCTGCCGGTGCGGGTGCTGCTGATCAGCCAGCCGGGCGGGCTGGCGACGCTGCGCGGGCTCTACGACATCATGCAGACGCTGCCGGTCGTGCCGCCGCAGGGGCCGCGGGAGCTGGGCAGCCGGTCCTTCACCATCGAGGGGCGCGGCGCGGAGCTGATCTCGTGGACCTTCGCCGAGCTGGCGGGCGACGCGGTGAAGGGCTTCACGCTGGTCTGGCCGGCGGCCGACGAGGCGCGGGGGCGGCGGGTGCTGGAGGAGATGCGGGCGAGCTTCCGGCCGCTGCCGGGCGTGCTGGGCGGCGTGGAGGACGGGGCGGCGCCGGTGCCGGACCTGCTGGCGGGGCTGGAGGTACGGCGGCCGGCGCGGGGGTTGAGCGGGTTCTACGTCGACGCGAGCGGCGCGACGCTGACGGCGGCGGAGGCGGTGGCGCGGTGCGGGCGCATCACCCTCGACGACGGCACGGAGGCCGAGGTGGCGGCGCGGGACGAGCGGCTGGGCCTCGCGCTCCTCCGGCCGCGCGAGACAATGTCGGCGCCGGCGACGGCGCGGTTTCGCTCGGCGCTGCCGCGGATCGAGTCGGAGGTCGCGGTGGCGGGCTTTCCGTTCGGTGGCGTCCTGCCGGCGCCCGCGCTGACCTGGGGCCGGGTCGCGGCGCACGTGGAGGCGGAGGGGCGCAAGCGCCTGGCGCTCGCGGCCGAGGAGGGTGACGCAGGCGGGCCGGTGCTGGACGAGAGCGGCGCGGTGGTGGGCGTCCTGCTGCCGCACGGCGCGCCCGGCCACGCGGTGGCGGCAAATGCGGCGGCGGTCGCGACGTTCCTGGCGCAGGCGGGGCTGACGGTGGCGGCCACTGACGGTGACGCGCCGGTGGCGCCTGAGGACCTCGAGCGGCTGGCGGTGGACCTGACGGTGCGGGTAGGTTGCTGGGACTGAGCGTCAGCCGCGCCAGAAGGTGCGGGTGAAGAGTACCAGCACGACCATGAGCTCGAGCCGGCCGACCAGCATCGCGGCGGTCTGGAGCCACTTCGCCGAGTCGTTGAGACCGGCGAAGTTGCCGGCGGGACCAATCCGGTCGCCGAGGCCGGGGCCGATGTTGAGGATCGCCGTCGCCGCGCCCGAGAGCGAGGTGACGAGGTCGAGACCGGTCACGGTCAGCAGGACGGAGAGTCCTCCGATCGACACGATGAACACGACGAAGAGCGCCATCACGGAACTCAGCACGTCCTCGGTCACCGGCTTGCCCCCGTAGCGCGGCACGAAGAGGCCGTGCGGCTGGTGAATGCGCCGGATCTGCGCGCGGATGGCGGAGAACAGGATCTGGTAGCGGAAGATCTTGATCGAGCAGGTGGTCGAGCCGGCGCAGCCGCCGACGAGGCCGATGGCGAAGAACACCACCATCGCGAACGGGCCCCAAAGCTGGTAGTCGACGCTGGCGTAGCCGGTGCCGGTGGCGATCGAGGTGACGTTGAAGAGCGCCTCGCGCAGCGACGCCTCGCCCTGAAAGAGGCCCATGAACAGCAGGTAGAGGGCAAGGAGGCTCGTCGCGACGGCGAGCATACCGAAAAACGCCCTGACCTGAGAGTCCATCAGGAGCGGGCGAGTGGTGCCCGAGACGACCTGTACGTAGAGCACGAAAGGCAGCGCCGCGAGGAACATGAAGAGCGTCGCGACATACTCCGCGCTCGCGCTGAACGCGCCGAAGGAAGCGTCGCGGGTCGAGAAGCCCCCGGTCGCGAGGGTGGTGAGCGCGTGGTTGATCGCGTCGAAGCTCGACATGCCGCTGGCGAGGTAGGCAAGGTAGCAGGCGAAGGTCATCCAGACGTAGATCCAGCTGATCCGCGCGGCGATCTCGGCCGCGCGGGGCAGGATCTTGCCCATCGTCTCGAACGCCTCGGAGCGGAACATCTGCATCCCGCCGACGCGGAGCTCGGGCAGGAACACCATCGCGACAACGATGATGCCGATGCCGCCGAACCATTGCAGCATCGAGCGCCAGAGCAGGATCCCCCACGGCAGGTGGTCGAGCCCGACGAAGACGGTCGAGCCGGTGGTGGTGATGCCCGACATCGCCTCGAAGAGCGCGTCGACCACGCGCGCCTCGGTCGCGCCCAGCACGAAGGGGATCGCCCCGAAGACCGGCAGGATGAACCAGATCGCGGGCGCGAGCAGGAAGGTCTGCTGCCGCGTCAGGCCCTGCGAGACGCCGTTCGAGCAGGCGAGCGCGGTGAGGCCGCCGGCGAGCGAGGTGACGATCGCGCTTTCGAGGAACACCGGCCATTCGCCGTTGCCGGCGGCCATGTCGGCCATCATCGGCACCAGCATCGTCGCCCCGAGGAACGCCACGAGCAGGCCGGTCACGTATCCCACCGGGCGGACGTCGATCATGGCCGGAGGCTTGTCCCGGCGCCGGACCTCTGTCAACGGCGCAGGCGCGCCCTCAGCCTGCGTGGCGCAGCGTCGCGAAGAGGCGCGGATCGAGGCTGGCCGCGTCGAAGAGCGGACCCTGCACCAGGATCGAGACCGCGTCGTGGCTGTGCAGGCTCTCCTGGTGGCTGGCGACGATGCGGAAGTCGCCGATCCGGTCGTCGGCCTGCAGCGACTCGCAGAAGAGCCGCGCGGCGTCCTCGACGAAGACCGGGTTCGCGGCGTTGAGCTCGGCGAAGGCCTGCTCGTCCTCGCGCTTGACCATCACCTGGGTTTCGGTCGGCAGCGCGCGGCGGCAGAGGTCGACGAGATCCTCGAACCAGAGGCAGCGGGCGGACTGGTCGATCTCGACGGAGATCCGCGCGACCGAGCGCTGCGAGTGCGGCGTGGCAAGCTGCCCGCGCTCGCGCCGAGCGTGTTCCGCCAGCTCGAGCGAGCAGGGGCAGGTCGAGGAATAGACGTAGTCGAGATGCACGATCCGGTGGCGCACGCCCTCCCGCTCCACCAGCTCGAGCGCGATGTCGTAATACTGCCAGCCCTCGAGGCCCGAGCGCAAGCTGGGGCGGCGCATCGGGAACGAGAAGCGCATCTGGATGCGGGCGTCGATGCTGCCGAGGTCGGCCTTGTAGTCGTCGAGCGCGGCCTCGATCACGTCAAAGGAGAAGTCACTCTCGGCGTGGGCGTAGAACGAGCGCATGATGCGGCTCATGTTGATGCCCTTCTTGCCGGCCTCGAGGCTGACGGTTCCGGTGACGGACGTCTCGAGCGTGATGTCGCCGCCGCTGCGCAGGCGGTAGCGGATCGGCAGGCGGAAGTGCGAGATGCCGACGTGCTGGATCGGCTCCACCGCGCCGCGGATCGACGAGGCGGGGGCGTTCTGCAGGTCGGGCAGCGTGGCACGGTAGGCGGCGTCGGGCGCGAAGCCTTCGTCGTAGGTCCGTCGCAGGTCCGGGTACGAGACCGGACGCGGCGCGGGAAGCAGCCGGGCGAGGGCGGGATCGAGCGCGGCGATCTCGTCGGCGGAGGCGGAGGCGGCCCAGTCGCGGAGCAGGTCGAGGGCGCGGCGGGCGTCGGCGCGCCCGAGGCTGCGCCCGATCTCGCTGGAGTGGATGTTCATCGCCGTTCTCCCGGTTCGTCCCGACGCAGCCTTGCAGATAGGCGCTTCGACGCCGCTTTTCCACGCAGAAGTTCCGCGGCGCGAGGGATCAGATCGCGTCGAGCGCCCGGCGGAGGTCAGCCACCAAGTCGTCGGGGTCCTCGAGCCCCGCCGAGAGCCGCACGAGGCCCGGCGTGATGCCGAGCGCGGCCTTGGCCTCGTCCGGCAGGCGCTGGTGCGTGGTCGTGGCGGGGTGGGTGACGATCGATTTGGCGTCGCCGAGGTTGTTCGAGATCGTCACAACCTCGAGCGCGTTCAGAAAGCGGAACGCCGCCGGCTGCCCACCCGCGATGTCGAGCGAGAGGACCGTGCCCCCCTGCCCCATCTGGCGCATGGCGAGGTCGTGCTGCGGATGGCGGGGGAGGCCCGGGTAGATCACGGAGACGCGGGCGTCGCCGTCCAGCGCCTCGGCCAGCCGCTGCGCGGTTGCGGATTGCGCCCGGACGCGCAGGTCGAGCGTTTCCATGCCCTTGAGCATGATCCAGGCGGTGAAGGGGCTCATCGCCGCGCCGGTGTGCTTGACGTAAGGCTCCAGCGTCTTGCGGATGAACTCGCGGGTGCCGAGCACGACCCCGCCCAGCGCGCGGCCCTGCCCGTCGATGTGCTTGGTGGCGGAGTAGACGACGACATCGACGCCCTGCTCGACGGCGCGGCTGAAGATCGGCGTGGCGAAGACGTTGTCGGCGATCACCGTGGCGCCGACGCCGTGGGCGATCTCGGCCACCGCGGCCACATCGATGACCTCGAGCACGGGGTTCGAGACGGTCTCGAAGAAGACGGCCTTCGTGCCGCGGCGGACCGCGCGGCGCCACTGGTCGACGTCGGTGCCGTCCACGAAGGTCACCTCGACGCCGAACCGGGGCAGGATCTCCTCGAGGATGTAAAGGCACGAGCCGAAGAGCGCGCGGGACGAGACGACGTGGTCGCCGGCGCGGAGCATCGAGGTTAGCGCGGCGTTGACCGCGGCCATGCCGCTGGCGAGGGCGAAGCCGTCCTCTGTGCCCTCCAGCCCGGCAATGCGCTCCTCGAACATCCGGACGGTCGGGTTGCCGTAGCGGGCGTAGATATACTCGTCCTCGCCCGCCGCCTGGAACCGCGCCTCGGCCTGCTCCGCCGTATCGTAAACGAAGCCCTGGGTGAGGAAGATCGCCTCGCTGACCTCGCCGTAGCCCGACCGCCGCACACCCTCGTGCACCAGCCGCGTCCGCGTCTTCCAGTCGCTCATTTCCTAGCCTCCGGCCCGGCCGGCACGAAAAAGCCCCCACCGCCAAGAGCGCCGGGGGCAAGCCCTGCCCTCTTTAGCGGCATGTTTAACGTGGCCCGCAATCAGGTGAACAAATCGCCACGCCGCGCGCTTAGTCCTCCGGGTGCCCCGGGTCAAGCGCGTTCGCCGGTCCGCGCACATGGCCTGTGCGGCCGCCGCAGCCGTCAGAAGGTTGCCTCGACCGTCCCGAACCCCAATGTCACACATCGAACGATGAACGCGAAGGAGACTGCATGACCCGCCCGATCGACCTCCATTACTGGCCCACGCCGAACGGCTGGAAAGTCACCATCGCCCTCGAGGAAATGGGCCTGCCCTACGAGGTCCACACCGTGAACATCGGCAAGGGCGAGCAGTTCGAGCCGGACTTCCTGAAGATCGCGCCGAACAACCGGATGCCCGCCATCGTCGACCATGACGGGCCGGACGGCCAGCCGATCTCGATCTTCGAGTCTGGCGCAATCCTGCAGTATCTCGCGCGCAAGACCGGGAGCTTCTACGGCTCGACCGAGCGCGAGCGGGTGGCGGTCGAGGAGTGGCTGATGTGGCAGATGGGCGGCGTCGGCCCGATGGCGGGCCAGGCGCACCACTTCCTGAAGTACGCCCCCGCGATGGACCCGCCGAACGACCTGCCCTACGCCAAGGAGCGCTACCGGGGCGAGACCGGACGGCTTTACGGCGTGCTCGACCGGCGGCTGGCGCAGAACGAGTATGTCGCTGGCGACTTCTTCTCCATCGCGGACATGGCGATCTGGCCGTGGGCCTCGCTCTGGGAGGGGCAGCAGCAGACGCTGGACGACAAGCCGAACATGGCGAGATGGCTCGACCTCGTGGAATCGCGCGAGGGCGTTCGCCGCGGGCGCGCGGTCAAGGAGGAACTGCGGAGCAACCTGCAGAAGGACCGTGACGCGCAGAGCGTGCTCTTTGCGCGCCGGGCTTGAGCGCAAGACCCACTAGACCTGGTCTGCTCGAGACGGGGTCCGTCACCGCAAGGTGGGGGACCTCTCATTAATTCGGAGCCGCGCCGCGCCACCTCGCCTTGGGCGATAGCTGACGCAGCGCCAACTCCACGACACGGGTCGGCGCCGGCGTGGCCCGGCGGGACGGGCGCGGCGGCGCAACTGTTGCTGATCGGATCGGTCAGGCTCAGTCCTCGACGCCGTGGTCGCGGAAGAGGCGGTTCTGCGTGACGAAGAACAGGAAGATCGCGGCGGTCAGGCCGAAGGTCTTGAAGTTGACCCAGGCGTCGGTAGACATCGTCCGCCAGACCACCTCATTGAGGATGGCGAGGCCGAAGAAGAGCGCAGTCAGCCGCCGGGTGAGCATCATCCAGCCCTCGGCGTCGAGCGGAACGACTTCGTTCATGACGAGGCGCAGGTAGCTCTCGCCCCGGAGCAGGCCGAAACCGAGGATGCCGCCGAAGATCAGGTAGATGAGCGTGGGCTTCATCTTGAAGAAGCGCTCGTCGTTCAGCCACACAGTCAGGCCGCCGAAGATCACCACCAGCACAAGCGTCACGACCTGCATCCGGCTGAGGCGCCCGGTCAGGCGCCAGAGCGCGAACGTGCTGGCGGCCATCAGCGGCACGAAGAGCGCGGTGATGACGATGAAGCCGGTGTACTCGGTGCCGGCGAGGTTGAAGGTCCTCTCGCGCAGGAGCAGGTAGCCCGCGAAGAACAGCGCGATCGGCCCGAGCTCGAGCACCGTCTTCCACTTGCCTGCGCTCATTTCGCCCCCGGTTCAGCCGCCGCTCTCTACTAGCACGGCCCCCGCCGCGATCAACACCATGAGGGCGGTGCGCTTCGGCCCCACCGTCTCGCCGAGGAAGAGCCAGCCGATCAGCGCAGCGAAGACGACGCTCGTCTCGCGCAGCACCGCGGCCTCGCCCACCTTGTCGAGCCGCGTCGCGAGCATGACCGATCCGAAGGAGAGAAATCCGATGACCGCGCCGGTCGCCCCGCGCACCGCCAGGCCGAGGTCGAGCGGCGTCCGGTCGTGCCGCCACCGCACCGCCACGATGAGCGGCATGAACCAGGCGTCGAGCAGGAAGAACCAGACGACGAAGGTGAAGGGGTCCGCCGTCGCCCGGATGCCGTAGGCGTCGTAGGTGGTATAGAGCGCCACGAAGCAGCCCGTCAGCACCGCAAGCCATAGCGCCAGCGGCAGTCGCTCGCGGTCCGCAACGATGTTGCGCAGGTTGTAGAGGGCGAGGCCGTAGATGCCGGCGAGCAGGACGCCCACGCCGCCCCACTGGACCAGCGTGAACCGCTCGCCGAAGATCAGGTAGGCGCCGATCACGGTGAAGAGCGGCCCGGTCCCGCGTACCACCGGATAGACCACCGTGTAGGCCCCGCGCGAATAGCACCAAGCCTGCGACAGCTTGTAGCCCTGGTGGATCACGAAGACGCCGACGAAGATCGGCCACATGTGCGGCTCCGGCCACGGCACCACGAAGAGCGCGAGCGGCAGCGCGATCAGGAAGGCGAATACGTCGATCGCGCCGCGGCTCATCCACGGGTCGTGCCGACCCTTCTGCAGCGCACCGAAGAGCGCGTGCAGAACGGCCGCCGACAGCGCGAGCACCGTGGCCAGCTGCCGCCCCGCCTCCGTCCCCTCGAGCGAGACGAGCCACTCGCTCATGCGGTGGAACAGGCGCCGGGTTCGGGCGTCATATTGTCGCTAAAAGGGACTATCCGGATGTTCGACGAATTCATCACCGACTTCGGCGACCCGTTCGCCGCGGTATCGTGGCAGGTCGCCTCGATGCGAATGCTCTTCGCGCTGCTGCTCGGCGGGATCATCGGCTGGGAGCGCGAGGTGGCGACCAAGCCGGCGGGCCTGAGGACGCACATGCTCGTCTCCCTCGCGGCGTGCATCTTCACGCTGCTCACCTTCGAACTGATGCAGCTCGAGGTGGCGGGCGGCAGCGACGCCATGCGCACGGATCCGATCCGCCTGATCGAAGCGATCACCAGCGGAGTCGCGTTCCTCGCGGCCGGCATGATCTTCACCGACCACGACAAGGTGCGCGGCCTGACCACCGGCGCCGGCCTGTGGCTCGGCGGCGCGATCGGCGTCGCCTGCGGGCTGGGGCAGCTGATGCTCGCGAGCCTCGCGACGGGCGTCGCGCTGATCGTGCTCTGGCTGATGCGGCTCCTGCTCGCGAGGCTCACGTCGCAGAAGGAGCCGCGCTGACGCGTCAAGCCGCGGCGCCCGTCAGGGCGCGGGCAAAGTCCTGGGGATCGAACGGCTGCAGGTCGTCGATCTGCTCGCCGACGCCGATCGCGTGGATCGGCAGGCCGAAGCGGTCCGCCAGCGCGACGAGGACGCCGCCCTTGGCGGTGCCGTCGAGCTTGGTCATCACCAGGCCCGACACGTCCGCCATCCTTCGGAACGTCTCGACCTGGCTCAGCGCGTTCTGACCGGTGGTGGCGTCGAGCACGAGGATGGTGTTGTGCGGCGCGTCGGGATCCTTCTTGCGCAGCACGCGGACGATCTTGGCCAGCTCCTCCATCAGGTCGGCGCGGTTCTGCAGCCGCCCGGCGGTGTCGATCATCAGGAGGTCCGTCCCCTCCGCCTGCGCCCGCGTGAGCGCGTCGAAGGCGAGGCTGGCAGGATCGGTCCCCTGCTCGGCCTTCATCACCGGCACGCCGGCGCGCTCGCCCCAGACCTGGAGCTGCTCGACCGCCGCCGCGCGGAACGTGTCGCCCGCGGCGATGATGACCGACTTGCCGGCGGCGCGGAACTGGCTCGCCAGCTTCCCGATGGTGGTAGTCTTGCCTGACCCGTTGACGCCCACGACCAGCACCACCTGCGGCTTCCTCGGATAGAGCGGCATCGGCCTCGCCACCGCCTCCATGACGCGGGCGATCTCGGCCGAGAGCAGGCCCTTGATCTCCTCGACCGAGAGCTTCCGTCCGAAGTGCCCCTCGGCCAGGTTCGCCGTCACCCGCAATGCGGTGTCGACGCCCATGTCGGCGGAGATCAGCAGTTCCTCGAGGCTCTCGAGCATGTCGTCGTCGAGCGTCCGCCGGATCACCGGCGCGGCCGCGCGGCCCCGGCCCAGCAGGCGGTCGAAGAAGCCCGGACGCGGGCTCTCGGCCGCCGGCGAGGCCGGGGCGTCGGCGACGGTGCCGCCCGGCGTGGGCGGCACCTCCATCGGCGGCGTCTGGCGCGTCGGCTCGGGCTCGCGCGGGGGCACGCCCGGCGGTTCGGGCGCCGGCTGCGGCTCGCGTACCGGCGGCTCTTCCGGCTGCGGCACGTCCTGCGGCACCTCTTCCGGCGTGGCCGGCGGCACCGGCTCCGGCTCCTCGGCGGGCGTGGGCTCGGTCTCCGGCGGCCGCACCGGGTCCGGCGTCGAGGGCGGCACCTCGTCCGGCCCGGGCTCGGGTCCCGGGCCCGGCACCGGCGGCTCCCCCGGCGGCAGGTCGGGCTCCGTCGGCGTCGGCTGCGACGGCGGGATGTCGGGGCCCGGCGCCGGCGGTCCGGGGTCCGGCACGTCCGAGGCCGCGACTTCGCCGCCCTCCGCCACGATCGCGTCGAGCCCCTCCTCGAGCTTCGAGGAGGACTTGAAGAGCCGGTCCTTCAGCTTTCCGAAAAACGACATGGGCAGATCCTCTCGCGGTTCACCTAAGCCAACGCCCGGCCGAGCGAAAGGTGCCGCCACCCCGCGCCCACAGCCGACGCCGCGCGGAGGCGCGGGCGGCGGAACATGTCTCGCGCCGCAAGGCGCACATTCAGGCAGCCGGTCAGACCTCGTCGGGGAAGTGCTTCATCGTCAGCAGGAACGGATTCGACGCCGCCTGCCCCAGGCCGCAGATAGAAGCGTCGCGCATCACCTCCGCCAGCTCCTCCAGCAGCGGCCGGTCCCAGCGCTCCGCCCCCATCAGCTTCACCGCCTTCTCGCAGCCCACGCGGCAGGGCGTGCACTGGCCGCAGCTCTCGTCCTCGAAGAACCTGAGCATGTTCAGCGCCGCGCCGCGCGCCGAATCGTGCTGGCTCAGCACCACGATCGCCGCCGAGCCGATGAAGCTGCCCTCCCCCGCCAGGGTGTCGAAATCGAGCGGCAAGTGGTCGAGCCGCGCCGGCAGCAGCCCCGAGGACGGCCCGCCCGGCTGGTACGCCTTCAGCTCGTGCCCATCAGCCATGCCGCCGGCCGCCGCAATCACGTCACGGACCGTCGAGCCCGCCGGCAGCAGGTACATGCCCGGCGCCCGCACCCGGCCGCTGACCGAATAGGACCGGAGCCCCCGCCGGCCGTTCAACTCCACCCCGTTCAGCGTCTCCGGCCCCTCGCGGCAGACCCGTGCGACCCAGTAGAGCGTCTCGACGTTGTGCACGAGCGTCGGCCGCCCCCAGAGCCCCACCTGCGCGACGAACGGCGGCCGGTGCCGCGGCATTCCGCGCTTGCCCTCGATCGACTCAAGCATGGCGCTCTCCTCGCCGCAGATGTAAGCGCCCGCGCCGCGTCGGATCTCCAGAAAGCCCGGCGCCGCGATCTCCGCTCGCTCCAGCGCCGCGATCTCCCGCCGCAGGATCTCTATGGCGGCAGGATACTCGTCGCGGATGTAGAGGTAACAGCGGTCGACCCCGACTGCCCACGCCGCGATCAGCGTCCCCTCGAGGAAGACGTGCGGCGTCCGCTCGAGGTAGTAGCGGTCCTTGAAGGTGCCGGGCTCGCCCTCGTCGCCGTTCACCGCGAGGTAGGTCGGCGGCTCGGCTCCGCGCACGAAGCTCCACTTCTTCCCGGTGGGAAAGCCCGCGCCGCCGAGGCCCCTCAGGCCCGATTCCACCACCTGCGCCTGCACCGCGTCCGGGTCGCCGCCCCGCCTGAGCTCCGCCAGCGTCTCGTAGCCGCCGGTCCGCAGATAGGCGTCGAGCCCCTCGTAGTCCGGCATCCGCGGATGCACCGCGCCCGCCTCGACCGCCGCCAGCACGGCCTCGGGCGTGGCGCGGTCGACATGGTTGTGCCCGACCTCGGCGGTGGGCGCGACGTCGCACCGGCCCATGCAGGGCGCGCGCACCACCCGCACCTCCGCCGGATCGGTCCGGCCCATCAGCGCCGCCATCAGCTCCCGCGCCCCCGCCATCTCGCAGGAGAGCGAGTCGCAGACCCGCACCGTCAGCGGCGGCGGCGGCAGGTCGCCCTCCCGCACCACGTCGAAGTGGGCGTAGAAGGTCGCGACCTCGTAGATCTCCGCCTGCGGCAGCGTCATTTCCTCCGCCAGCGCCCGGATGTGCGGCGCCGAGATGTGGCCGTGCGCATCCTGGATCAGGTGCAGGTGCTCGATCAGAAGGTCGCGCCGGCGCGGCCGCGTGCCCAGCAGGTCGCGCACCTCGCGCAGCGCCTCGTCGTCGAGCTGCCGCCCCTTCGGAACCGTCCGGCCGCGCCGGACGGTGTCTTGCGGTGCTGCCATGTAATCCTCCCATCGGCAGACTAGCCTCTGGAGCGCAAACCGCCAGCCCGTCGGCACGGCTCGCTCCCGGCCCCGCAGCGCCGGTCGTATCGCTCCGCAGGCGACGCGTGGCGCAACTTGACGGAGACGGCCGGCGGACGTAACTCAAGGGCGCGCGCGGGTATGGTGTAATGGTAGCGCCCCTGCCTTCCAAGCAGGTCGTGCGGGTTCGATTCCCGCTACCCGCTCCACGCTTCCGGACGTCGCGCCTTGACCCTCAGGCGCCGGGACCGGCAAGCCGCCGGCTTATCTCGACGTGCTCCGCCTCGAGCGCCCGCGCCCTGTCGTGCTCGCCGCAGGTTTCGAGCACCACGGCGAGGTTTGCGAGGCACGTCGCGGTTTCGGGATGCTCGCCCGGGTGCAGCGTGCGCCGGATTGACAGCGCATGGTCGAGGAGCTGCGCCGCCCGCCGGTTCCGGCCGGCGAGGAAGGCGGCGTGGCCGAGGTTGTTGAGCGCCGTCGCCGTGACCGGGTGCCCATCCCCGACCGCACGCCGCGCCGCGCGCAGGGCATGCCGCGCGGCCGGCAGAGCCGCGCGCAGGTCGCCGCGGTCGAGATGGAGGCGCGCGACGTTGCAGAGGCCCTGCGCCACCGCGACATGATGCTCGCCGAATGACCGCCGCCAGACCTCCAGCGCCGCGAGATGATCGGTCTCCGCCTCGTCGAGGCGCCCCACCGCCTGGCGGAGGCTGCCGCGGAGGCTGAGGCTATCGGCCGTCGACGGATTGCCCGCGCCGAACTTGCCCATACGGATCGCCAGCGCGCGCGCACACGCCGCCTCCGCCGCCTCCAGGTCCCCGAGGCGGAGAAGCGCCCCCGCAAGGTTGTGAATCGCGTCGCCGCAGTCCGGGTGGTCCTCTCCCAGCGCGGCGGTCAGCATCTCGACCGCCGTGCGAAAGGATTCGCGCGCGCGGTCCGTCTCGCCCGCCTCGAGCTCGACGCAGCCGAGGTTGTTCCACGCCTGCCCGACATCGGGATGCCGCTCACCCAGGGTGCGGCTCGCGAGCGAGATGGCGCGCTTGTAGAGGTCGCGCGCCCTGGGCAGGTCCCCCCGCTCGGCGGCGAGGCCCGCGAGATGGTCGAGGCTGGTGGCGACGTCCGGGTGCGTCGGGCCGAGGACGCGGACGAGGGTGGCGTGCGCCTCGTCACAGAGCGCCTCGGCCGCGCCGAGAGCGCCCGTGCGGCGGTGAACGAGGGCGAGGTCCATCATCGCGCGCGTCGTCGCGGGATGGTCGCGCGGCAGCGCGTCGCGCCGGATCTCCAGGCAGCGCCCCAGCGCATCGGCCGCGGCGCCCCAGTCTCCGGCCGCGAAGCAGGTACGCCCCAGCCCGTGCAGCAGCCGCGCCAACGCCAGTTGCGCTCCGCCGCCCGCGTCGGCCAGTGCGCCCCCCAGCTCATCGAATGCGGCGCGGGCGCGCGCGATCCGGCCACGGTCGCGCATCAGGTCGGCCCGGTCGATCATCAGCTCGACCCGCGCGTCTGCGTCCGGGCCGGCGTCGGCAAGCGCGGCGTCGAGTGCGGCCTCGGCACCGTCATAGTCGCCGAGCTCTCGCAGGGCGCGTGCGCGCAGCCACCGGCTCCGCGCCGTCGGCCATTCGGGCGAAGCCTCTGCGAAGCCCAGCGCCTCGTCCGCAGCGACGAGCGCCTCGCGGAAGCGGCCGGACAGCCGTTCGGCCTCGCTCAGGCGCTCGAGATAGCCGGCGCGCTCGGTGGCGCGCCGCGGCAGCAGGCCCAGCGCCTCGCGCAGGATCTCCGCGGCTGCGGCATAGTCGAGCTGGGTCATAGCGAGGTCGGCGCGCATCGCCGCCAGGTTCGCCGCGCCCGAGAGCCGCGCCTCGGCGGCCCGCTGCGCCGCCCGCGCGCGCTCGACCTCCAGCCGCTGTGCCGCCAGCAGGCGGCGCCCTGCCTCGTCGAGCTCGCCCGCCTCGACCGCCTGCGCCGCCGCGTCGCGCAGCGCCTGGACCTCCACGTCGTCCGGG
Organism: Roseitranquillus sediminis; assembly: GCF_016918935.1. Classification (GTDB taxonomy): domain Bacteria; phylum Pseudomonadota; class Alphaproteobacteria; order Rhodobacterales; family Rhodobacteraceae; genus Roseitranquillus; species Roseitranquillus sediminis. Next base: position 216,696 of record NZ_JAFFOB010000015.1, on the reverse strand, counting down.
CGGAACGCGCGGAGTTCGGCGCGCAGCCGCTGGTAGCTTGTCGCGATCCGCCGGAGCTCGTCGTCGAGCCGCTCGGGCGGCACCGCCTCGCGGTCGAGCGTGCGGAAGAAGCTGGCAAGCGCCTGCTCGCTGACGTCGAGCTCGCGCGCGTAGCTCTCGAAGAGCTCGAGCGAGATGGCATAGCCGCGGACGATCCGAACATCGCCGTCGCCAAGATGCGTGACGGCGACACCGCCATCATGCGCCACCGTCTCGATTCGCTCGCCCGGCATCCGCACGGCCGTCAGGCGCCGCGGCCCTTGCGGCGCAGCCGGGCATCCAGCGCCTGCAGCTCGACCCGTGCAGCCGCCGGATCGTCGCTTTCCAGCGCTTCGGCGAGCGCATCCCAGGCGCCGCCGTCGCTTTCGGTGCGCAGATCCGCCGTCAGCGCATCGACGCGATCGGGCGAGAGCTGCGCCGCATCCATCGCGCGCACCAGCCGCGCCGTCGCGGTACGCGACAGGCCGAGCCGGGTGCGCCACTCCTCGAAACGATCCGTCGAGACCGTTTCGTTCAGCCGCACGTCCACGTTGCCGTTGCCGATGCTCGTGACCGCGGCCGAGCCGCCGCTCGCCTCGGTGCGGATCCCGCCGCGGTCGTCGCTCTTGCCGCCAATCAGCTGCCGCACGATCAGCGTCCCGGCTCCGCCCGCCCCGAACAGCGCCAGGACCGCGATCACCAGTGCCTCCTGGTTCGAGAGCCAGTCGAGCATCAGGTATGCCAACGCCTCAGGGCGACGAACGTGCTCTGGCCGAGGAAGTCGTACCTGACGAGAGTGCCCTGATCTGCGACGACGCGCGCGAGGAGGACGCGTTTCCGGAGCTGCATCGCGAGACTCCTCCCGAGGTTGAAGGTGACTTTGAGTTAATCACGTTCGCCCGTTTCTGTGTAGCGAATCCCCTCTCGCCGGCGCCTTCTTCGATCCGCCTCGCCGCGCAGCGCACCGGTCCGCCCGCGGCTTGCCGCGCGAGCGGGACGCGGCTAATCCTGCGCGGCGGCGGAGGTGTCATGGCGCAGGCGGTGAGCGAGCGGGACAGATCCAGGCGCGTCGGCGCGCTGGCGGCGCTGTGGCCGTTCCTCAGCCCCTACCGCGCGCTGCTCATGGCGGCGCTGGCGGCGCTGGTGCTGACCGCATCCGTTTCGCTGATGCTGCCGATTGCGGTCCGCCGCGTCGTCGACGGATTCGAGACCTCGGCGGTAGCGCTGCTCGACGAGTACTTCATCGCGGCGCTCGGCCTGGCGGCGCTGCTCGCGGTGGGAACGGGCCTGCGCTACTACCTCGTGACGCGGCTGGGCGAGCGGGTGGTGGCGGACATTCGCAAGGCGGTCTTCGACCGGGTCATCGGCCTCTCGCCGGCGTTCTACGAGCGGATCATGACGGGCGAGGTCCTGAGCCGCATCACCACCGATACCACCGTGATCCTGTCGGTAGTCGGATCGTCGGTGTCGGTGGCGCTGCGCAACGTCTTGATCCTGATCGGCGGGCTCGCGCTGCTGTTCTGGACCTCGGCGAAGCTGGCCGGGCTGGTGCTGCTGATCGTGCCGGCGATCATCGTGCCGATCGTGGTTCTGGGCCGCCGGCTGCGCGTCCTGAGCCGGCAGAACCAGGACTGGATCGCCGCCTCTTCCGGCAGTGCGTCCGAGGCGCTGCTGGCGGTGCAGGCGGTGCAGGCATACACCCACGAGCGCGCGAGCCGCCGCGCCTTCGCCGACGTGACCGAGCGCAGCTTCGACGCCGCGCGCAAGCGGATCGGCGTCCGGGCGGTGATGACGGTGATCGTGATCCTGCTCGTCTTTTCGGGCATCATCGGCGTGCTCTGGGTCGGCGCCCGCGACGTGCGCGCGGAGGCGATGAGCGTGGGCGAGCTGGTGCAGTTCGTGATCTACGCGGTGATGGTCGCAGGCTCGGTCGGCGCGCTGAGCGAGATCTGGGGCGAGCTGCAGCGCGCCGCCGGAGCGACCGAGCGGCTGGTCGAGCTGCTCGGCACGACCGACGCAGTGCAGGATCCGCCCGCGCCGCGCGCGCTGCCGAAGCCGGTCCTGGGGCGGGTGACGCTGGAGAACGTCACCTTCCGCTATCCGTCGCGCCCCGAAGACGCCGCGCTCGAGGGCGTCAGCGTCGACATAGAACCGGGCGAGACCGTGGCGCTGGTCGGCCCGTCCGGGGCGGGCAAGACGACCGTGATCCAGCTCCTCCTGCGGTTTTACGACCCGCAGGGCGGCGCGGTCCGGCTCGACGGGGTGGACCTGCGCGAGATGGTGCGCGCCGACTTCCGCCGCGCCATCGCGGTGGTGCCGCAGGACCCGGTGATCTTCGCCACGACGGCGCGCGAGAACATCCGCTTCGGCCGGCCCGAGGCGTCCGACGCCGAGGTCGAGGCAGCCGCCCGCGCCGCCGCTGCACATGACTTCCTCGCCGACCTGCCGCAGGGCTATGACACCGAGGTCGGCGAGCGCGGCGTGATGCTGTCGGGCGGGCAGAAGCAGCGCGTGGCCATCGCGCGGGCGATCCTGCGCGACGCGCCGGTGCTGCTGCTCGACGAGGCGACCAGCGCGCTCGACGCCGAGAGCGAGGCGGCGGTCCAGCGCGCAGTGGACCGGCTCAGCCGTGATCGCACGACGCTGGTGGTCGCGCACCGGCTCGCGACGGTGAAGCGGGCCGACCGCATCCTGGTCTTCGACAGGGGCCGGATCGTGGCGGAGGGGACGCACGACCGGCTGGTGGCACAGGGCGGACTCTACGCCCGGCTCGCGCGGCTCCAGTTCACGGAGGGCATCGCGGCCGAATAGGCCGCAAGGTCGCGCTTTCCGGCGCTGCGACCCGTTGCTAGTGTCGGGCACCGATGGCGCCGCCCGGGTGGCGCAGCCGAAGGACGACAGGGGAGGGTCGCCCGCCATGGCTTCATTCGCGTCCAAGGCAGATGCCGAGGCGATCCAGAACGAGATGCCGTGGAACGCGCGCGGCGTCCCGCAGACGATCTACCGGATGTTGAGCGAGACGGCCGGACCGCACGGCGCCCGCAGCGCGGTCAGCTACCAGATCCAGTCGGGTCCGCGCGACAAGGCGATAACGCTGACGTGGAGCGAACTGCACGCCCAGGTGACGCAGGCCGCGAACCTCTTCCGCAGCCTCGGCGTGGGAGAGCGCGACGTGGTGGCCTTCGTGCTGCCCAACTCGGTCGAGACGGCGGTAACGCTGCTCGGCGGCGCGGTGGCGGGCATCGTCAATCCGATCAACCCGCTGCTCGAGTCCGGACAGATCGCCGGGATCCTGCGCGAGACGCAGGCAAAGGTCGTGGTGACGCTGCGCGGCTTTCCCAAGACCGACATCGCCGCCAAGGTCGCCGCCGCGCTGGAGGAGGCGCCGGGGGTGGAGACGGTGCTCGAGGTCGACCTGCGGCACTACCTCGCGCCGCCGAAGTCCTGGCTCGTGCCCCTGATCCGGCCCAGGACCAGGGTGCGCCACAAGGCGCGCGTTCTGGACTTCGCGGCGGAGGTCGCGCGCCAGAACCGCACCCTCGACTTCGCCGACAGCGCCGGCGACCGGGTGGCGGCCTACTTCCACACGGGCGGCACGACGGGCCTGCCCAAGATCGCGCAGCACCGCTATTCCGGCATGGTCTACAACGGCTGGATCGGCGCGACGCTGCTCTTCCGCGAGGACGACAACCTGATCTGCCCGCTGCCGCTGTTCCACGTGTTTGCCGCTATCGTGGTGGTGATGTCCTCGCTCGCCTCCGGCGCACACGTCGTCTACCCCACGCCGGCCGGCTATCGCGGCGAGGGCGTGTTCGACAACTTCTGGAAGCTGATCGAGCGCTGGAAGATCAGCTTCGTCATCACCGTCCCCACCGCGATCAGCGCGCTGATGCAGCGCCCGGTGGACGCCGACGTCTCCTCGCTCAAGCTCGCCTTCTCGGGCTCGTCGCCGCTGCCGGTCGAGCTCTACAACCGCTTCGAGAAGGCGACCGATGTAAACATCGTCGAGGGCTACGGCCTGACCGAGGCGACCTGCCTCGTCTCATGCAACCCGCCGGGCGGCAGCAAGAAGATCGGCTCGGTTGGGATCCCGTTCCCCTACACGGACGTCAGGATCCTGCTGCACCGCCATGGCGAGGTGCAGGAGTGCGCGACCGACGAGGTGGGCGAGATCTGCATCGCCAGCCCCGGCGTCAATCCCGGCTCGACCTACACGGAGCGGGACAAGAACAACGACCTCTTCCACCACGACGTCTACCTGCGCACCGGCGACCTCGGCCGGATCGACTCGGACGGCTACATCTGGATCACCGGCCGCGCCAAGGACCTCATCATCCGGGGCGGCCACAACGTCGACCCCGCGCTGATCGAGGAAGCGCTGGCGGGGCACGACGCCGTCGCCTTCGTCGGCGCCATCGGCCAGCCGGACGCGCATTCGGGCGAGCTGCCCTGCGCCTACGTCGAGCTCTGCGAGGGCGCCGAGGCGACGGTCGAGGAGTTACGCGCCTTCGCCCGCGAGCGGATCACCGAACGGGCGGCGATGCCTAAGTACATCGAGATCCTCGACGAGCTGCCGAAGACGGCCGTGGGCAAGATCTTCAAGCCGGATCTGCGCAAGCGCGCCATCGCCCGGATCTACGACCAGGCGCTCGCCGCCGCCGGGCTGGAGACGCGGGTGGCCGAGGTGATCGATGACCGCAGGCGCGGGCTCGTGGCTCGCCTGCACCGCGCCGGCCCGGAGGAGGACGTGCGCGTGGCACAGGTGCTCGGCGACTATACCCGCCCCTGGGAGTGGGCCGACTGACATGAGCACCAACTTCGGGCGCAAGCTCAGCGGCGCGTTCGATGCCGCGCTCTTTCTCGCCGTCGATCTTCATGCCTGCCTCTCGCACCCCGTCGCGGCGCGCTTCGCCTACCGCCACGGGGGCCGGCGGCGCCCGCGCATCGCGATGCCGCAGACAGTCAACGAAAAGTTCGCCTGGCGAAAGATCTTCGACCACGATCCGCGCTTTCCTGTGATCTCGGACAAGCTCGCGGTGAAGGCATGGGCGCGGAGGGTCGTCCCGAACCTCGTCGTGCCGCGAACGCTCTGGTCGGGAACCGAGCCCGATCAGATCCCCGAGGAGGTCTTTGCCCACGACGTCGTCGTCAAGGCGAACCACGGCAGCGCGATGAACCTCGTCGTCCGCCGGGGCGAGCTGGACCGCGCGAAGCTGCGAAGCAAGGCGGTGCGCTGGCTCGCCGCCGACTATGCCGGCTACTGTGGCGAGTGGGGCTATGCCCAGATCCCGCGCCGCCTGTTCGTCGAGGAGCATGTCGGCGCCCCCGGCACGACGCTGCACGAGCTGAAGTTCTACACCTATGGCGAGCGGATCCTGCGGATGGTGCAGATCGTCGGGCGGTTCGGCGAGATGGCCGGCCGCCGCTACGCCTGTGACGCAGACGGCATGCGCCTTGTCGACACCGGCCAGCGTGCCGACGTTTCCGACAAGCTGTGGGAGGGCGGCCTGCCCGCGACCTTCGACGTGGCCGAGGACGTGGCGAGGCGCCTCGGTGCGCAGTTCGACCAGATGCGGGTGGACCTGCTGACGGACGGGCGCACCGTCTGGCTAAGCGAGCTGACCGTCTACAACATGGGCGGCCGGCTGAGCGCGACCGGCAACGAGGCTGCCGGCCCAGAGACCGAGGCCTGGGATATCCGCCGATCGCACTTCCTGCGCCATCCGCCCGCCGCCGGCTGGCAGGCGTTCTACGCGCGGCGCCTCGCCCTCGCCCTCGACCGCCAAGACAAGGCGAAGGGTCAGCATAGAAAAAGGGCCGCCCGGAGGCGGCCCCTTCCCGAAACGGAGAGCGCTCACCCTTCGTAGGCTTCCATCGCCTCTAGCTCTTCCTCGGTCGCGTCGATGTAGACACGCAGGTCGTCACCGGCTTCCGAGCGCAGCAGCGTCAACTGGTCGAAGGGGACCATGACCTGCTTCTCGCCCAGGCCAAGGAAGCCTCCGACGCTGATGATTGCGCCTTCGACCATGCCGTCGGCCGACAGGATCAGGTCGCTGACCTCGCCGACGTCCTCGTCGTTCATGCCGTAGACATCGGTGCCGGTGAGGTTCTCGACGTCGACCTCGTTCACCTCGACCATCGCATAGCCTTCACGCTCGACCATGCCGGCACCCATTCCGGCGCCCATGCCCTGGGCGGCGGGCTCGGCAACCGGGTCGGCGACCGGCTCGAGCTCGGCCTCGGCTCCTTCGACGGCCTGTTCGGCCTCCTGGCCAGCCTCCTGCATCTCGGCTTCGACGCCTTCGACTGCCTGCTCGGCCTCCTGGCCAGCCTCCTGCATCTCGGCCTCGACGCCCTCAGCCGCCTGCTCGGCCTCCTGACCGACCTCTTCAGCGGCCTGCTCGACCTCCTGTCCGGCCGCGTCCATTTCCGCCGCGGCGTCCATCTCTGCCTCGGCCTGCTCACCCTCGGCCAGCGGCATCTGCTCTGCGCCCTCGGGCTGCTCACCCTCGGCGGCCTGCATCTGCTCGCCTTCCTCGGCCTGCTCGCGGAAGGTCACCTGGGGCTCGCCCACCTGCGTGAACTGCACCTGCGGATCACCTGCGGAGCTGAACTCGACCGTCGGCTCGGCGCTCTCGAAGCGGATCGTCGGCTCAGCCCGCTCGACCTGCACGTTCGCCTGCTGCGAGCCTTCCTCGGCGGCATAGCTCACGCGGGCCTGCGCTTGGGTCATGTTGACCTGCGCCTCTTCGGCCTGACGCTGCTCGCCCTGCGCGATGGTCTCGCCGGTGGCGCGGTCCTGCACCTGGACGCCCTGCGGCTCTTCGCCCTCCTCGACCCGACGCAGCTCCAGCTCCACGTTCGGGTTGGTCTGCGTCACGCGGACCGTCGGCTCGGCCTGACGGACCTCGATCTGAGGACGCGCGCTCGCCACATCGACGCCCGGCGGCGGCATGGTCACGATGATCTCGGGCGCGGGGTTCTCGATCGTGATCGTGGGTTGGGGCATGTCGACGCGGATCGTCGGCGACGCCTGGCGGATCAGGATCTCAGCCGGCTGCTCGCGCACGGTGACGTCCGGCGCGGTCTCGTTCACCACGACCTCCGTCTCGCCCTGCTCGATGTCGACCTGCGGCGCGGTGCGCTCGAGGAACACGAGGCCCTCGATGACGACCTCGTCCTCGAGCTGGACGCGCGCGGTCGAGGTTTCGGCCAGCTCGCCCTCGGCGGCGACCTCACCTTCGGCCTGCTCGGTCTCCTGAGCCTGGTCGGTCTCGCCGGCGGCCTGCTGCTCCTCCTGCAGGCGTCCGATCTCTACGGCGACCACACGGCACTGCTCGAGGTCGGCCGCCTGGATGATCTGGTTCAGCTCCTCCTCGGTCTGGCTGACGCCTTCAGGGAGATCCTGCTGCAGGAACTGCTCCAGCTGGACGCAAGGGTCCTCCTGAGCGGCGGCGGGCGTGACTGCAAAGGCGGCGGGCAGCGTCAGGGCCGTACCCATCATCAGCCGCTTCAAATGTACCGAAACCATGTTCGTCCTCCGTAGCGTGGTGGTTCTGGCTCACCAATCGGTGAAGCGCCAATATGTTCCGCTACCGCCTGGATGGCTGCGTCGCATGCACCGCCGCGCAGTCGCCTTTCTGCGCGAAGGCGGCAGCTGAAGCTATTGATGCTGACGCATTTTTTGCGACGGCAGGAGTGCACTCCGCCGCTGCGCGGCGTGAGGTCCGTGACGGATCAGCCGTCGAGCGCCCGCCAGCCGATGTCCCGCCTGCAGCGGCCCTCGGGCCACTCCACGGCATCGACCATCGCGTAGGCCCGGTCGCGCGCCTCGGCCAGCGTCGCGCCGCGGGCCGTGACGTTCAGCACGCGCCCGCCGATGGCTACGATCCGACCGTCCCGCTCGGCGGTGCCGGCGTGGAACGTCATGTGGCTGCTGTCCTCGGGCAGCGCGTCGAGGCCGCGGATCTCGCTGCCGCTCTCGTAGGTGCCGGGATAACCCTCCGCCGCCAGCACGACCGTCAGCGCATGATCGTCGGCCCAGTTGACCCGCGCCTCGTCCAGGCGCCCCTCGGCGCAGGCCTGCATCAGGTCCAGCGCTTGCGCGCCGAGGCGCATCATCAGGACCTGCGCCTCCGGGTCGCCGAAGCGGACGTTGTACTCCACGAGGCGCGGCTGTCCATCCTCGATCATCAGCCCGGCATAGAGCAGCCCGCGATAGGGCGTGCCGCGCCGCACGAGCTCCACCAGGGTCGGCCGGACGATGCGCTCCATCGTCAGGGCCGCGATCTCGTCCGTCAGGACCGGCGCGGGCGAGTAGGCGCCCATGCCGCCCGTGTTCGGTCCGCGCTCGCCGTCAAGGGCGCGCTTGTGATCCTGCGCCGTGCCGATCGGCAGCGCCATCTCGCCGTCGCAGAGCACGAAGAACGAGGCCTCCTCGCCCGTCATCATCTCCTCGAGGACCACCGGCCCGTCGAGCGCCTCGAGCGCCGCCAGCGCCTCCGCCTCCGTCAGCGCCACGGTGACGCCCTTGCCCGCGGCGAGGCCGTCCGCCTTGACCACGATCGGTGCGCCGTTCATCCGCACATGCGCCGCCGCCGCGGCGGGGCCGTCGAAGCGCCACCAGGCGGCGGTCGGCACGCCCGCCGCGTCGCAGATCTCCTTGGTATGGGCCTTCGACGCCTCGAGTCGCGCGGCCGCGGCGCTCGGGCCGAAGACGGTGATGTCCGCCTCCGCCAGCGCGTCCGCCACGCCCGCCACCAGCGGCGCCTCGGGGCCGACGATCACGAAGTCGACAGCGTTGTCTCCCGCGAACTGGACCACCGCCGCCGGGTCGAGCACGTCGATCCGCGCGCATTCCGCGATCGCGGCGATGCCGGCATTGCCCGGCGCCACGATCAGCCGGTCGCACTTCGGGTTCTGCATCGCGGCCCAGGCCAGCGCATGCTCGCGCCCGCCGCCTCCGAGTATCAGGATGTTCACAGGGACGCCTCGCTTAGCTCCGGCCCCTGCCTAGGAGAGGACGCCACCCGCGGCAAGCGCCGGCCCCCTCGGCGGGACGGGGTGGGCGGGCGGGCGGCCCGCCGAGGGGGCCGGCGCCGGGCTTGATCCGTCCGGGCGGGGCTGGCACCAAGCGTCATGTCCGACCTCATCGAAGACATCGCCGGCGGCAACGCGCCCGAGTTCACCGTCTCCGAGCTCTCCGGCGCCGTGAAGCGCACGATCGAGGGCTCCTTCGACCACGTCCGGGTGCGCGGCGAGGTCGGGCGCGTCTCCCGCCCGCGCTCCGGCCACGTCTATCTCGACCTCAAGGATGACCGCGCCTGCCTCGCCGGGGTGATCTGGAAGGGTCAGGCGGCGCGGCTGGAGACCATGCCCGAGGAGGGGATGGAGGTCATCGCCACCGGCCGCCTCACCACCTTCCCCGGTCAGTCCAAGTACCAGATCGTGATCGAGACCATTGCCCCCGCCGGCCTCGGCGCGCTGATGGCGATGCTCGAGAAGCGCCGCGCCGCGTTGCAGGCCGAGGGACTCTTCGCGCCTGAGCGCAAGCGCCCGCTGCCGTTCCTGCCCGAAGTGATCGGCGTCGTCACCTCGCCCTCCGGCGCCGTGATCCGCGATATCCTGCACCGCCTGCGCGACCGCTTTCCGCGCCGCGTCCTGATCTGGCCGGTCGCGGTGCAGGGCCAGTCCTGCGCCCCCGAGGTCGCCCGCGCCATCGCCGGGTTCAACGCGCTCGCGCCCCGCGGCCCGATCCCGCGGCCCGACCTCCTGATCGTCGCGCGCGGCGGCGGCTCCATCGAGGACCTCTGGGGCTTCAACGAGGAGGCGGTGGTGCGCGCCGCGGCGGCGTCGCAGATCCCGCTGATCTCCGCGGTGGGGCACGAGACCGACACGACGCTGATCGACCATGCCGCCGACCGCCGCGCGCCGACCCCGACCGCCGCGGCCGAGATGGCGGTGCCGGTGCGCCGCGAACTGATCGCCTGGGCCGACGGCCAGGGCGCGCGCCTCTCCCGCGCTCTGGCGCAGGGCTTCGGCACGCGCGGCCAGCGGCTCCGCGATCTCTCTCGCGCGCTGCCCCGGCCGGATACGCTGACCCAGACGCCGCGCCAGCGCCTCGACTGGGCATCGCAACGGCTGCCGGCGGCGCTGCGCGCGGTGGTGACGCGGCGCCGGGCCGAGCTGCAGGCGGCGGGCAGCGTGCTCCGGCCCTCGACGCTGAAGGCGCGCAACGACCGCTGCCATGATCGGCTGGAGACCCTCCAGCGGCGGCTCGGGTCCGCTGTGGCGAATGGCGAGAGGCTGCGCCGGAGGGAGCTCGAGCGCTGCGCCGCGCGCCTCAGGCCGCAGGGCCTCGTGCGTCAGCGCGACCGCACCCGCCTCCGCCTCGAGGAGGCGCTGCGCCGGCTGTCGCGGATCGCCGCGACACGCACGGCCGAACAGCGGACGCGGCTCGAGGCGCTCGACCGGATGCGCGAGTCACTGGGCTACGAGGCGACGCTTGGGCGCGGTTTCGCGGTCGTCTGGTCCGGCGACGAGGTGTTGACCGAGGCGGCGGCCGCGCGCGCGGCGACTACCCTCAGGGTGCAGTTCCGCGACGGCGACGTCACCGTCGCGCCCGAAGGCGCGGCGCGGCCGAAGCGACGTCCAGGCCGCAAGCCACCGGCACAGGGCTCGCTTTTCTGAGCGTTTCGCGGCTCAGACGCCGAGGTCGGGGCCGGGGCAGACGAGCGGATCGGTCTGCTCCACGGCGGTCAGGTCGCGCTCCGGCGGATCGCCCGCGAAGCGGGCGGCGAGGCGGCCGTCTTGGCGATAGAAGGTCCAGCACTGCAGGTCGTCGAGCGCGTTGTAGCGAAAGCAGATCATGTCGCCCGCCGGGAACCACTCGCCCTCGATGCACGCGCCGTCGAGGTAGGACCAGCGCACGCGGCGGTTCGGCAGGTAGTCCTCGGCGCCGTAGGGCACACCCTGCTCGGAGTAGAGGAAGGTGCGGCCGCGGGTCAGGGCGTCGAAGGCGTCGGCGCCGAGCGACGTTTGCGCGGGGGCCGCGACGGCGGACGCGAGGAGCAGCAGGATGGCCTTCAATTCTCGTTTCCCGGCAACGGGTTGCGGACAGCGCGGGCGTTCATGCCGCCAGCGGCTCGACGAGGTGCGGACCGCGGGCGCGATTCGAGTTCACGGCCGGGTCGACGCGATGGTAGTCGAGGGTGCCGTCGGGGGCGCCGCCGAGCAGCCGGGCCGCGCCGGGGCCCGCCTCGCCCAGCCAGAGGGGCCAGTCCACGGGCTCGAGGATGACGGGCATCCTGTTGTGAAGGCTCAATATTTCGGCGTTGGCGGCGGTGGTGACGATGGCGACGGTGGGCTGGCGTTCGCCTTCGCGGCCCCAGTCCTGCCAGATGGCGGCGAGCGCCATGGGCGCGCCGTCGCGGCGGGTGATGTACCACGGCAGGCGGTTGCCGTCGGTGTCCTTGGTCCATTCGTAGAAGCCGCTCGCCGGGACGAGGCAGCGGCGCTCGCGCACGGCCTGCCGGAAAGCCGCTTTATGTTCAATGCCTTCCGCACGGGCGTTGATGAGGAGCGGGCCGTCGTTCGGCGCCTCGTACCACGAAGGGATCAGGCCCCAGCGCATCGAGACAAGGCGGCGGCCGGCGGTGGCGACGTGTATCGGATCGGTGGGGCAGACGTTGTAATTCGGCACTTCCGGCAGGTCATTCGCCGGGAGCGCGTCGAAGAGCTGCGCCATCGCATCGTGGGGCAGCGTGATCGCGAACCGTCCGCACATGCGCCGGATTCTTGCAACTTCGTACAAGAATGGAAGGCGTCATATGCAAGTTCGTGCAACTTTTCAATATGATTCCCGATGTCGTCGGACCTAGGTCGGCGGGCAGTCAGACCGGGCGTGGCGGGAACAGCCGGCGCAGTTCCCTCGTTACGAAGGAGGAGGTAACACGAATGTCATCGAGCGACACCCGCTACGCGGAGCAGATCGTGGCGACGGTGTCGCAGCCAATCGTGGTCCTGACGGGCGACCTCGAGGTGGAAATGGTGAACGAGGCCTTCTGCCGGGCCTTCGCCGTGACGGCGGAGGAGACGGAGAAGCGCCGGCTCTACGACCTCGGCAACGGACAGTGGAACATCCCCGAGCTGCGCCGGCTGCTGCAGGAGGTGCTGAGCGAGCAGGAGGCGGTGCACGACTATCGCGTCGCGCATGACTTCGAGCAACTGGGCGAGCGGATCATGCTATTGAACGCGCGGCGGATGCATCGTCCCGAGCGTGGCGACCGCATCGTCCTCGCAATCAACGACATCACGGAGAGCGAGCGCCAGCGCGACGAGATCGAGGGCCGCAGGGAGTTCGGCGAGAAGCTGATCGACAGCGTGCGTGAGGGCCTTCTGATTCTCGACTGGGATCTCTGCGTGCGTTCGGCGAACCAGCCGTTCTACGAGCAGTTCGATGTCACGCCGGAGGAGACGGAGGGCCGCAAGATCTACGAGCTCGGCAACGGCCAGTGGAACATTCCTGATCTGCGCGAGGTGCTGGAAAGGATCCTGCCGGAGGAATGGTCGTTCGACGACTACGAGGTCGAGCACGATTTTGAAGGACTCGGCCGTCGCACCATGATGCTGAACGGCCGCAGGCTGGACCACCTCGACCTCATCATCCTCGCGATCCGCGACGTAACGGAGAGGCGGAAGCACGAGCGGCGGCAGCAGGTCTTCATGGCCGAGCTGCAGCACCGGGTGAAGAACATACTTAACAACGTCCGCGCGCTCGCCAACCAGACGCGCCGGCGCAACGACACGTTGGACGGCTTCTTCGACGCGTTCATGTCGCGGGTCGCGGCGCTGGGACGTGCGCAGGATCTGCTGCTGAAGAGCCCGGAGGACGAGGTCGAGCTGGCCAAGATCGTGCGCGTGGAGCTGGAGGCGGTCGGCGCCGAACGCGGCGTGAGCTACACCGCCGACGGGCCGTTCCTGTGCCTGAGCCCGCATAACGCACAGGCGCTCGCCATGGCGGTGCACGAGCTGGCCACGAATGCCGGCAAGTACGGCGCGCTCAAATCTGGCGGCCGCGTCGCCGTGACGTGGCGCGTGGAACGCAATGGCGGGAATGTTCATTTCCACTGGCGTGAGACGGGGGTGGAGATCGATGAATTGACGCCCATTCGCGGCTTCGGAGCCGAGATCATCAAGCGGAGCGTGCCGCACATGCTGGATGGCACATCGGAATTCACGCTGCACTCGGACGGCGCCGAATGCCGGATCGTGTTTCCCTTGCCCAAGGACGACTGATGACAGAGCGGTTTCTGGAGGGGCGCCGCATTCTCGTCCTCGAAGACGAGTATCTGGCTGCACTCGACGTGCAGCAGATGGTCGAGGAACTGGGCGGCACGGTCGTGGGACCCGCAGGTCGGCTGGAACAGGCACGGGAACTTGCGCGGGCGCATTCGCTTCAGGGCGCGATCTGCGACGTCAAGCTGAACGGCCACACCTCCTACCCGCTGGCGCGGGAGCTCCTGTCGACGGGCGTGCCGGTGGTGTTCCTGACCGGGTACGAGGCGAACTCGCTCGAGCCCGAGTTCCGCGACGTGCCGCGGGTGACGAAGCCCTACGACACGCGCCAGATGCAGGACCTGCTCAGGGCCGTCTTTCGCGCAGGCTGAGGGCCGGGGCAGCTGTGGCCACCCCGGCAGGGTGATCACTCGACGCGGGTGATGCGCCCGTCGGTGTAGGGCTCGTAGGGGCCCTGCTCGGCCAGGTATTCGGCCGTCACGTCGGCGAGGTCGGGGCCGTAGTCGTAGGCGTTCTCGGCATCGACGAACATCGAATAGCCGTCGCCGCCGTTGCGGACGTAGTTGTTCGACACCACGCCGTAGGTGGCGTTGGAGTCGATCGGCTCGCCGCCGACCATCACGTCGCTGACACGGCTGCCGGGGTTGGCGGAGGGGTCGAAGCTGAACGACATGCCGGCGACCTGCGGGAACCGGCCGGCGCCCTCCTCGATCTGGCTGACGCCGTTCTCGAGCGCCTCGACGAGGGTCTCGCCGGTGACCTGGAAGGTCGAGAGCGTGTTCTGGAACGGCAGCACCGTCAGCACCTCGCCCATCGTCACCTCGCCCTCGTCGATCGAGGCGCGAATGCCGCCCGAATTGGCGATGGCGACGTCGATGCCCTGGTCCTGGACGCGCGCGAGCATGGCGTCGGCGATCAGGTTGCCCATCTCGCACTCTTCGGCGCGGCAGACGTCGCGGCTGCCCTCGATCGGGGCCGCGGTCTCGGCGACGACGCGGTTGCGGATTTCCTCCAGCGGCTGGGCCAGCTCACCGATGCGCGAGACGGTCGCCTCGTCCTCCGAGATCGCGGCGTCGAGCAGCAGCGGCTCGCCCTCGGCCGAGATCACGTTGCCCTCGTCGTCGAAGGTGACGTTCAGCTCGCCCAGGAACTTGCCGTAGGCGTAGGCCTGCACGATGGCGGTGTCGCCGACCATCGTCGGGTACGGACCCTGCGCGCCCTCCATGTCGCCGAGGAGCGTGTTGGTGTGGCCGCCCACGATGACGTCGACGCCCGAGGTCTGGTCGGCGACGCGCTGGTCGACGTTGTAGCCCGAGTGGCTGAGCACGATGATCTTGTTGACGCCCTCCTCGCGGGTCAGGCGGTCGACCTCGGTCTGCACCGCGGCGACGGGGTCGGAGAAGGTGACGTTGGGGCCGGGGCTCGCCAGCTCGTGGGTGTCCTGGGGGGTGAGGCCGATGAGACCGATCTTCTCTCCGCCCTTCTCGATGACGGTCGACTTCCGGATCGCGTCGGCGAGGAGCGGCTCCTGCGTGACGTCGGCATTCGACATCAGGATCGGGAACTCGACGGCGTCGACGAACTCGCGCAGCACCTCGGGGCCATCGTCGAACTCATGGTTGCCGACGGTCATCGCGTCGTAGCCCATCTTGTTCATCATCTCGGCCGAGGCCGCGCCCTTGTAGTAGTTGTAGAAGAGCGTGCCCTGGAACTGGTCGCCGCCGTCGACGAGCAGCCAGTTGTTGGTGCGGCGCTTGGCCTCCTCGATCGCGGTGACGAGGCGGCCCGAGCCGCCGAAGCACTCGCCGGCCTCGTTGTCCTCGGGCGCGCAGGTCGAGTCAAAGGCGCTGATCGGCTCGAACCGGGCGTGGAAGTCGTTGGTGTGCAGGATGGTAATCTGGTACTCGGCCGCGGCCGAGCCGGCGCCGAGCGCCAGTACGGCGGCCGAGATCATCAGGCGGTGCATGGTGGTCCCCCTCGTTGGATGCAGGCGACAGATTGGCGTTGCGGCCGTCACCTTGTCCAGCGATTGCTACGCCTTGACGACAGGCCGCCGTCGCGTCATCCCCGTGGCCATGCTGATCTACAAGATCCTGCGCGAGGACGAGTGGCGGGCTCTGGAGCGCGACGGCCAGACCGACGGCGCGCCGGTGGACGTGGAGGACGGGTTCATCCACTTCTCGACCGCCGAGCAGGTGTCGGGGACGCTGGCCAAGCATTTCCAGGGCGAGGCGGGGCTGTGGCTCCTCTCGGTCGAGGCCGACCGGCTGGGCGACGCGCTGAAGTGGGAGCCGGCACGGGGCGGCGAGATGTTCCCGCACCTCTACCGGCCTTTGGAGCGGGCCGAAGTCGAGCGGGCGGTGCAGATCGACCCCGAGGCGCCCCTGCCCCACGTGATCTCCTGAGCCCATGATCGAGCGCGCGGCGCTGGCGCTGATGCACCGGCTGGACCCGGAGCGGGCGCACGGGCTCTCGCTCGCGGCGCTCCGGTCCGGGCTGGTGCCGCTGCCGGGAGTGGTGACGTCCGCGCGGCTGGCGACGCGGGTGGGCGGGCTGGAGCTGCCGAACCCTGTCGGGCTGGCGGCGGGCTACGACAAGAATGCGGTGGCGCTGGGCGCGCTCTCGCGGGCGGGTTTCGGGTTCCTCGAGGTCGGGGCGGCGACGCCGCGGCCGCAGCCGGGCAACCCGCGGCCGCGGCTCTTCCGGCTGGACGAGGACAGGGCGGCGATCAACCGCTTCGGCTTCAACAACGACGGCGCCGAGGCGATCGCGGCACGGCTGAGGGACCGGCCCCGCGGCGTGCCGGTGGGGCTGAACCTCGGGGCGAACAAGGACAGCGCGGACCGTGCGGCGGACTATGCCGAGGTGCTGCGGCTCGCCGGAGCGCATGCGGACTTCGTGACGGTCAACGTCTCGTCGCCCAACACCGAGCGGCTGCGCGACCTGCAGGGGCGCGACGCGCTGGCGGCGCTGCTCGCCGGCGTCATCGCGGCGCGGGGCGAGCGGCGGCTGCCGGTCTGGCTGAAGATCGCGCCGGACCTCGACGAGGCGGCGCTGGCCGACGTGGCGGCGGTGGCGGAGGAGACCGGCGTGGACGCCATCGTGGCGACCAACACGACGCTGTCGCGCGAGGGCCTCCGCTCGCGCCATGCGGGCGAGGCGGGCGGGCTCTCGGGCGCGCCGCTCTTCGAGCGCTCGACGCGGGTGCTGGCGCGGCTGTCGCGGCTGACCGACGTCCCGCTGATCGGCGTGGGCGGCGTCGCCACCGCCGAGCAGGCGCTAGCGAAGATCGAGGCCGGCGCGTCGGCGGTGCAGCTCTACACGGCGATGGTCTTCGAGGGCGTCACCGTCGGCGCGCGGATCGCCCGCGACCTCGACCGCCTGCTGGCCGCGCGCGGCTTCGCCAACGTGGACGAGGCGGTGGGCACGAGGCGCGACCGCTGGCTCTGACCGCCGGGCCGGCGGAACGCCGGGCCGGCCGGCGCGGGACGAGGCGGGGTGGGCGGGCGGGAGCCTCGGCCCGCGCCGGCGCTCAGGTCGCCGCCCGCGCCTCCAGCGCCGGATAGCGCAGCCCCAGCGTCACCGCCCGCGCCGCGTTCAGCACCATCAGCGCGGCCCAGAGGCCGTGGTTGCCGAAGGCCGGAACCAGAACGCCAAGCGCGCCGATGTAGATCGCGACGCTCAGCAGCATCGCGTTCCGCATCGCCCGGGTCTCGGTCGCGCCGATGAAGATGCCGTCGAGCATCCAGGAGGCGATGCCGATCAGCGGCGCCGCGACGACCCACGGCAGGAACTCCCGCGCCGCAAGCCGCACCTCCGGCGCCGTGGTCATCACGTCGATCACCGCCGGCCCGCACAGCGCGAAGAAGATCGCGAGCGGCAGCGACAGGCCCACGCCCCAGAGGCTCGACATCACCGCCGCGCGCCTGAGCCGGTCGCGCCGCCGCCCGCCCATCGCCGCGCCGACGAGCGCCTCGGCCGCGAAGGCGAAGCCGTCGAGCGCGAAGGCGGTGATCTGCAGGAACTGCAGCAGGACCTGGTTCGCCGCGAGGTTCACGTCACCCCGCCCGGCACCGAGGAAGAGGAAGGTGGTGAAGGCCGCCTGCACGAGCACCGACCGGATCATGATGTCGCCGTTGACCTGCGCCATGCGGACGATCCGCGCCCGGTCGAAAATCCGCCCCCAGTCGCGCCAGGCGGTGCCGCCGAACGCCGCGCGGCAGAGCCAGAGGCCGAGCGCCAGCCCGCTCCACTCGGCCGTCAGCGTGGCGACCGCGACGCCCTCGACCCCCCAGCCGAGGCCGAGAACGAACCAGAGGTCGAGCACGACGTTCACGCCGTTCATCCAGAGCTGCAGGAGCAGCACGGCCCGCGTGCGCTCGACGGCGATCAGCCAGCCGGTGACGGCGTAGAGCGCGATGGCCGCTGGCGCGCCCCAGATCCGGATCGCGAGATAGGCGCGCGCCAACCCCTCGACCTCGGCGCTGGCGGGCGCGAGGCGGAACGCGGCCCAGAAGATCGGCACCTGCAGCAGGATGAATACGAGTCCCGCCGCGCCGCCGAGGATGAGCGAGCGCATCAGAAGCGCGCCGCTCTCGGCCACGTCGCCCGCGCCGCGCGCCTGCGCCACCATGCCGGTGGTGCCCATGCGGAGAAATCCGAAGACCCAGTAGATCGAGGTGAGGATCACCGCGCCGATGCCGACCGCGCCGATCGGCGCCGCTTCGCCCATTTGTCCCACGACGGCGGTGTCCACGGCGCCGAGAATCGGAATCGTCGCGTTGGAGACGACGATCGGCAGCGCGATGGCCAGGATGCGGGCGTGGGTGATCGGCGTCTCGGCGGCCGTCGGCCCGTCAGCCATCCGGTCCGGGCATCAGGAAATGACCCGTCGCCTGCGCGAAGAGCCGGGCGCGATTGTCCTGCCACGCCTCGACATGGACGCTGGCGTACCGCCGGCCCGAGCGGTTGACCCGCGCCCGCGCATAGGCGTCACGCGGCAGGCCGGAGCGGAGATAGTCGACGGTGAAGTCGATGGTCTTCGGCATCCAGCGGACCGTGTTGAGGTCGATCTGCTCCGGCGTCATCGCGCCCGATTCGATTTCGGGCCATACGGTGGCCCAGCCGAGCTCGACCAGCGCCGTTGTCTCGAGGAAGGCCGCGGTCACGCCGCCGTGGATCGCCGGCAGGATCGGGTTGCCAATCAGCTTGTCGTCGTAGGGCAGCACGGCCGTCAGCTCGTCGCCGCGGCGGTCGAAGACGATGCCGAGCCAGCGGAAATAGGGCACCCCCTCGTGCAGGGCGCGGAGCGTGGCGTCGCGGCGCTGCTTGATGACCTGCACCGGCTCGGGGCGGCTCATGGCGTCTCGCCCCCGTCGGAGGGCGCGTAGTCAGGCGCTCGCCGCATCCGTCCCCGCTCGACCGTGAAGGCGCCGGTGGCGGTGGCGACGGGCCGGTCGCCATCGTCGTCGTGCGCGACCGCGCGGACGAAGGCGACGCTGCGGGTGACGTGGTAGCAGGTGGCGCGGGCGCGGATCGCCTGCCCCGGCGTCGCGGGACGCATGTAGTCGATCCTGAGGTCGATGGTCGCGGTGCCGGCCGGGGCGGAGGCATGGCTCATCACCGCCGCACCGCCGCAGGTGTCGAGGAGCGCCGAGACCGCGCCGCCGGCGATGACGCCGGTCCGCGGGTCGCCCACGAGCTTCGCGTCGTAGGGCATGATCCCGCAGGCGGTGCCGTCGGAGACCTCGGTGAGCGACATGCCGACCGCGCGGGCGTAGGGAATCGCCTCGATGAACTGTTTGGCAAGCTTGGCTGCGCGATCCTCGCTCATGCCTTCTCTTCGCGCTCCGGCCAGCCGGGGGCAAGGGTGGAATTGGACCGGGTGCGGCGCGATGCTACCCTGAGGTGAAAGGACGGAGCCGAGATGCCGGAGCGACTGACCTTCAAGGAGATGTGCGCACGCTTCGACGTGACGCCGCGGACGCTGCGCTACTACGAGTACATCGAGCTGCTCCGCCCGGAGAAGGAGGGCCGCGCCCGCTACTACGGTCCGCGCGAGACGGCGCGCATGACACTGATCCTGCGCGGCCGCCGCTTCGGCTTCAGCCTCGAGGAGATCCGCCAGTGGCTCGAAATCTACGAGCAGGAGGGGACGGAGGCGCAGATGCGCGAGATGGTCAGGCTCGCAGACCGGCAGCTCGACGCCCTCAGGAACGAGCGCGACGAGCTCAAGGAGACGATCGACGAGCTTCAGAAGCTGCGCGACGAGGTGGCGCGCACGATCGGCTGACCCGGCGCGGAGGCAGGATTGTTGCGCAGGGGGAAGCTTTGGAGCGGTCGCGTTTCCAGTTCCGAACCGTGACGTGACGTTCTCATGACGTAAGCGTCAACGGTATTGCGACGTCAATCCGGAACGGTCATTTCGCTCTGCGCACGTGGAACTCCAACCGGATATCTGACCTGATGACAGACACACTGATGACCATCCGCGAGATGTGCGACGCCTACGACGTGACGCCTCGCACCCTGCGGTTCTACGAATCCAAGGAGCTGCTCTCGCCGATCCGGCAGGGCCAGAAGCGCCTGTTCACGCACCGCGACCGCGCCCGCCTGACGCTGATCCTGCGCGGCAAGCGCTTCGGCTTCAGCCTCGAGCAGATCCGCCAGCTTCTCGACATGTGGGACGGCGGTCGGGGCCAGGTCGCGCAACTCGACCGCACCATCGAAGTCGGCCGCGAGCGGCTCGACGAGCTTCGTCGCCAGCGCGACGAGCTCGACAACGCGATCGAGGACCTGCAGGGCCAATTGAGCGGCGCAGAGCGGATGCTCGACGCGATGCGCACCCCTCACGCTGCCGAGTAAGGAGCGACCGGATGCCCACCTACACCCCGCCCGTCAAGGACATGCAGTTCGTCCTCCACGACGTGCTCGACGTGTCGAAAAGCGGCATCGCCGGGTACGAGGAGCTCGACCGCGACTTCACGCAGGCGGTGCTCGACGAGGCGGGCAAGCTGGCGCGCGACGTGCTCGCCCCGCTCAACCGGGTGGGTGACGAGGAGGGCTGCCGCCTCGAGAACGGGGTGGTCCGCACGCCGACGGGCTTCAAGGACGCCTACGACCGGATGCGCGCGGGCGGCTGGATGGGTCTCGACGCCGACACCGAGTATGGCGGCCAGGGAATGCCCTATCTGCTGAACGCGGCGACGGGCGAGCTTTTCGTCTCGGCCAACATGGCGTTCAACATGTACCAGGGCCTGACCCACGGGGTGATGTCGGCGCTCTACGTCCACGGCTCGGAGGAGCAGAAGCGCACCTACCTGCCGAACATGATCGACGGCATCTGGTCGGGCACGATGAACCTGACCGAGCCGCACTGCGGAACCGATCTCGGCCTGATCCGCACCAGGGCCGAGCCGCAGGACGACGGCACCTACCGCATCACCGGGCAGAAGATCTGGATCTCGGCCGGCGAGCACGACCTGAGCGAGAACATCATCCACCTCGTCCTCGCCAAGATCCCCGGCGGGCCGGAGGGCACCAAGGGCATCAGCCTCTTCATCGTGCCGAAGTTCGTGGTGACGGAGGACGGCTCGCTCGGTAGCCGCAACGCGGTGAGCTGCGGCGGCCTCGAGTCCAAGATGGGCATCCACGGCAACGCGACCTGCGTGATGAACTACGACGGCGCGACCGGCTTCCTCGTGGGCGAGCCGCACAAGGGGATGCGCGCCATGTTCACTATGATGAACGAGGCGCGGCTGGGCGTCGGCCTGCAGGGCTATGCGCAGGGCGTCGTTGCCTACCAGAACGCGCTCGCCTTCGCGCAGGAGCGGCTGCAGGGCCGTGCGGTGACCGGCACGGTGGCGCCCGACAAGGCGGCCGATCCGATCATCGTGCACCCCGACGTGCGGCGGAACCTGATGGACCAGAAGGCCTTCGTCGAGGCCGCCCGCGCCTTCGCCTTCTGGGGCGCGACGCTGATCGACCGCAGCCACCGCAACCACGATGCCGACGCCGAGGCGCTGATCTCGCTCCTCACGCCCGTCATCAAGGGCTTCCTGACCGACAAGGGCTTCGAGACCACCGTGCTGGCGCAGCAGACGCTGGGCGGCTCGGGCTTCACCCGCGAGTGGGGGATCGAGCAGTTCGTCCGCGACGCCCGGATCACCATGATCTACGAGGGCACCAACGGCATCCAGTCGCTCGACCTCGTCGGCCGCAAGCTCGGGGCGAACGGCGGCAAGACGGTGATGGGCTTCTTTGACATCGTGAAGGCCTTCATCGCCGAGAACGACCACGACGCGCGTCTCAAGGCGATCTTCCTCGACCCGTTGAAGGACGCGTCGAAGGACCTGCAGGCGGCGGCGATGTACTTCACGCAGTCGGGCATGAAGGACCCGAACAACGCGCTGGCCGGCAGCTACGACTTCATGCACGTCTTCGGCCATGTCTGCCTCGGGCTGATGTGGGCGCGGATGGCAAAGGCGTCCTACGCGGCGCTCGACGCGGGCGACGGCGACACCGAGTTCCACGAGAGCAAGATCGCGACGGGGCGCTACTACATGACGCGGCTCTTGCCGGCGACGAAGACCCACCTCGCCCGGATCCAGTCAGGGGCCGAGCCGGTCATGGCGCTCGACGCGGCGAACTTCTGAGCCTCGCGCCCCTGCCGCTCCGGCGGCGTGGGCGCTGCCCGTAACGCTGCGTTTCGCACGGGCCGGGATGTTTCCAACGGCGGTGCCGTCTGCGACAAGAGCGCATTCCCGCGGGACGTCGCACCCCTGCGCCCCGCACCAGAACGGTGAGGTCGGTCGGATGATGCAGCTCTACTGTTTCGGCGAGAGCGGAAACGCCTACAAGGCGGCGCTGACGCTGGAGCTCGCCGGGGTGCCGTGGGAGCCGGTCTTCGTGGACTTCTTCCGCGGCGGCGCGCGGGCACCGGAATATCGCGCACTCAACCCGATGGGCGAGGTCCCGGTGCTGGTCGACGGTGACACGGTTCTGACCCAGTCGGGCGTGATACAGGACTACATCATCGAGAAGACCGGCCGCTTCGGCGGCGCGAACCCGACCGAACGGCGCGAGGTCTGGCGCTGGGTGCTTTTCGACAACCACAAGGTCTCCGGCGTGGCCGGCCCGCTGCGGTTCAACCGCAACTTCCTGCCGGTGGAGAAGCGCGACGAGGCGGTCAGCGCCTTCCTCGAGATGCGCCTCCGGTCGGCGCTCGCCGTCCTCGACGCCCGGCTCGACGGCCGAGACTGGCTTGCTGCCCCTGAACCCACCGTCGCCGACTTCTCCTGCTGCGGCTATCTCTACTATCCCGAGCCCTACGGATTCGACCGCGCCGCGTATCCCGCCATCGACGCCTGGCTCGACCGAATCGCCGCCCTGCCCGGCTGGAAGCACCCCTACGACCTGATGCCCGGCCGCCCCTCGGACCGGGAAGGAGCACGCCCATGACCGACGCCTACATCTACGACGCCGTGCGCACGCCGCGCGGCCGCGGCCGCAAGGACGGCAGCCTGCACGAGGTCACGTCGCTGCGCCTCTCCGCGCTCACGCTGAACGCGATCAAGGAGCGCAACGGGCTGGAGACTACCGCGGTCGAGGACGTGATCTGGGGCAACGCCACGCAGGTCGGCGAGCAGGGCGGTTGCCTCGCGCGCTCCGCCGTCCTCGCCAGCGGTTTCGCGGAGACGGTGCCCGGCCTCTCGATCAACCGCTTCTGCGCCAGCGGGCTCGAGGCGGTGAACCTCGCCGCCAACCAGGTGCGTGCCGGGGCCGGATCGGCCTATGTCGCCGGCGGCGTCGAGATGATGAGCCGGGTGCCGATGGGCTCGGACGGCGCGGCGATCGCGGTCGACCCGAGCCTCGCCATGAAGACCTACTTCGTGCCGCAGGGCATCTCGGCCGACATCATCGCCACCGAATACGGCTTTTCCCGCGACAACGTCGACGCCTACGCGGTCGAGAGCCAGCGCCGCGCCGCCGAGGCGTGGGAGGACGGCCGCTTCGACCGATCGGTCATCGTGGTGCGCGACCAGAACGGCCTGCCGATCCTAGATCGCGACGAGTACATGCGGCCGCAGACCGACATGCAGTCGCTCGGGTCCCTGAAGCCGTCGTTTCAGGAGATGGGCGAGGTGATGCCCGGCTTCGACAAGGTGGCGCTGATGAAGTATCCGCACCTCGAGCGGATCAACCACGTCCACCACGCCGGCAACTCCTCGGGCATCGTCGACGGTGCCGCCGCGGTCCTCGTGGGCGACAAGGCGTTCGGCGAGGCGCACGGGCTGAAGCCGCGGGCGCGCGTCCGCGCCACCGCAAAGCTGGGCACCGATCCCACGATCATGCTGACGGGCCCGGTCCCGGTGACGGAGAAGATCCTGGCCGAGGCGGGCATGTCGATCGGCGACATCGGCCTCTTCGAGGTCAACGAGGCGTTCAGCGCCGTCGTCCTGCGCTTCATGCAGGCGTTCGGCGTCGACCGCGACCGGCTGAACGTCAACGGCGGCGCCATCGCGATGGGCCATCCGCTGGGCGCGACGGGCGCGATGATCCTCGGCACGCTCCTCGACGAGATGGAGCGGTCGGACCGCGAGACCGGCCTCGCCACCCTCTGCGTCGCCTCCGGCATGGGCGCCGCGACGATCATCGAGCGGGTCTGATGATCCTGCGAAGGAATAGCGTGCCGGTGACCGAGGGGGTGTCGGGCTATCCGGACCCCTACAATCTCGGGCGCGGCAACCTGTCCTACCGCCACCTGACCGAGACCGGCGGGCTCAGCCAGTACGGCGTCGCGCTCGAGAACCTGCATCCGGGCGGCCAGTCGTCACAGATGCACTGGGAAAGCCATGAGGACGAGTTCCTCTACATGCTCGAGGGCGAACTGACGGTCATCGAGAACGGCGAGGAGACGGTGATCGGCGCCGGTGACGCCTGTTGCTGGCCGGCGGGCGTCGCGGTCGCCCATTACCTCCGCAACCACAGCGGACGCGACACTGTTTACCTGATCATGGGGAGCCGCCGCCCCGAGAATGTCACGCATTATCCGGGCCTCGACCTGCTGGACACGCCGAACGGCTTCACGCATCTCGACGGCACGCCCTACTCCACGGAGGGTGGACACACATGACCGACTTCACGATGGAAACGAGCGACGGCGTGGCCGTCATCACCTGGGACGTGCCCGGCAGGTCCATGAACGTGATGAGCATGGAGGGCTTCGCCGAGCTCGACGCGATGATCGACGAGGCGCTGGCGGACGAGGCGGTGAAAGGCATCGTCATCACATCGGGCAAGGACAGCTTCGCCGGCGGCATGGACCTCAACGTCATCGCGAGGATGAAGGAGGAGGCGGGCGACGATCCGGCGCGCGGCCTCTTCGAGGGGCTGATGCGCACCCATGGCATCCTGCGCAAGATCGAGCGCGCGGGGATGGACGAGAAGAACCGGGGTGGCAAGCCGATCGCGGCCGCCCTCCCCGGCACGTCGCTGGGCATCGGGCTCGAGATCCCGCTCGCCTGTCACCGGATCTTTGCCGCGGAAAATTCGAAGGCCAAGATCGGGCTGCCCGAGATCATGGTCGGCATCTTCCCGGGCATGGGCGGCACGACGCGCGTCAGCCGGAAGCTCGGCGCGATGGCGGCGGCGCCGGTCCTGCTGGAGGGCAAGCTCTCCGACCCGAAGCGGGCGAAGTCGCTGGGCCTGATCGACGAGGTGGTGGCCGACCCGCTCGCCGCCGCGAAGGAGTGGGTGCTGGCCGCGAAGGACGCCGACATCGTCAAGCCGTGGGACCAGAAGGGCTGGAAGATGCCGGGCGGCACACCCTACCACCCGTCTGGCTTCATGACCTTCGTCGGCGCCAGCGCGATGGTCAACGGCAAGACGCAGGGCGTCTATCCGGCAGCCAAGGCGCTGCTGAACGCGGTCTACGAGGGGGCGATGGTTCCGTTCGACACCGCGCTCAGGATCGAGGCGCGGTGGTTCACGCACGTTCTGATGAACCCGTCCTCGGGCGCGATGATCCGCAGCCTCTTCATCAACAAGGAGGCGCTGGAGAAGGGCGCGAACCGCCCCGAGGCGCCGGACCAGAAGGTGCGGGTGCTGGGCGTGCTGGGCGCCGGCATGATGGGCGCGGGCATCGCCCATGTCGCGGCGAACGCCGGCATCCACGTCGTCCTGCTCGACCAGGACGAGAGCGCGGCGCGGCGCGGCAAGGAGGTGAGCGAGGGCCTGCTCGACAAGGGCATCGAGCGCAAGAAAGTGACGCAGGACCAGAAGGCCGAGGTGCTGGGACGGATCACGGCCACGGCGGACTACGCGCTGCTGGAGAATTGTGACCTGATCGTCGAGGCGGTGTTCGAGGACCCGGGCATCAAGGCCGAGGTGACGCGGAAGGTCGAGGAGGTCGTGGGCGAGGACTGCATCTTTGCCACCAACACCTCCACCCTGCCGATCAGTGACCTCGCGCAGGCGTCGCAGCGGCCGGAGCAGTTCATCGGCATCCACTTCTTCTCGCCGGTCGACAAGATGATGCTGGTCGAGATCATCAAGGGACGCGAGACCGGCGACCGGGCCGTGGCCAAGGCGCTGGATTTCGTGCGGCAGATCCGCAAGACGCCGATCGTCGTCAACGACGCCCGCTTCTTCTACGCCAACCGCTGCATCATTCCCTACATCAACGAGGGCGTGCGGATGGTGAAGGAGGGCGTCGAGCCGGCGCTGATCGAGAACGCCGCGCGCCTGGTCGGCATGCCGCTGGGGCCGCTGCAGCTGACGGACGAGACCTCGATCGACCTCGGGGTCAAGATCGCGAAGGCGACGCGGGCGGCTTTGGGCGAGGCCTACGACGACGGCGCGGACGAGGTGCTCTTCGGCCTCTCCGACCTTGGCCGGATGGGGCGCAAGGTCAACGCGGGCTTCTACGCCTATGACGAGGCCGGAAAGCGGCAGGGTCTCTGGCCCGGACTGCGCGACCGCTGGGCGCTCTCGGCGGAGCAGCCGCACCTGACCGAGGTGCAGTACCGCCTGCTGATGGCGCAGGTGCTGGAGGCGGTGCGGGCGCTGGAGGAGGGCGTGCTGACCGACATCCGGGAGGGCGATGTCGGCGCGATCCTCGGCTGGGGCTTCGCGCCCTGGTCCGGCGGGCCGTTCAGCTGGCTCGACATCATCGGCGCGGAGCAGGCGGTGTCGATCTGCGAGGGCCTGGTCCAGCGCCACGGACCGCGCTTCGAGGCGCCTGAGCTGCTGCGCGAGATGGCCGCCAAGGGGCAGACCTTCTACGGCCGTTTTGGCCCGGCAGAGAAGGCCGCCTGAGCCGCCTGCCCCCGATTGTTGCCGCCGCAGCCATCCGGTAGGGTGCGGCGGCAGAAACTGGGGCAGTGACATCGCGCATGACGGCGCTCGCCGACTATCAGCGGCTTGAATCGACGGGCCTGTGGCGGCCGGAGCCGGGGGCGCAACGACGCGAGGTCATCGTCTGCCTTGGCGAGGCGACGCTGGTCATCACCGATCGCGGCGAGAGCGCGCTCGCCCACTGGTCGCTGCCGGCGGTGGAGCGGCGGGGCGCGGACCTGCCCGCCATCTACGCGCCGGGATCCGATTCCGACGAGGAGCTGGAGATCGCGGACGGCGAGATGGTCGACGCCATCGAGACCGTACGCCGGGCGGTCGAGCGGCGGCGCTATCGCCCAGGACGCCTCAGGACCGCCTTGGGTGTTGGCGCGCTGGCCGCGCTGCTGGGCGTGGGGGCGCTCTGGCTGCCTGACGCGCTGATCAGGCATACGGCGCGTGTGGTGCCACAGGCGATGCGCCTGGAGATCGGCGAGGCGATGCTGGGACATGTGCTGCGGGTCGCGGGGCCGCCCTGCGCCACTTCGGAAGACCTGCCGGCGCTGGCCCGGATCAACCGGCGGCTGCGTGGTGCCGAGGCGGGTCCGTTGGTTCTGGTGCCCGGAGAAGGGTTCGAGGCGCTGCACCTGCCGGGCGGCCTCATCGTGCTGAACCGCGTCCTGGTCGAGGACCATGACGAGCCGGCCGTGGTGGCGGGCTACATCCTGGCGGAGGAGGCGCGCGCGGCGGCCAATGACCCGATGCTGCGGCTGCTCGACGAGGCGGGGCCGCTTGCGTCGTTCCGGCTGCTCACCACCGGAGAACTGCCGCCGGAGGTGCTGGAGGCGCATGCCGAGCGGCTGGCGACGGCGGACCCTGCGCCGCTCTCGGGCGCCGAGCTGGTGACGTGGTTCGAGGGGGCGGCGCTGCGCTCGGCACCTTACGCCTATGCGCTCGACATTACCGGAGAGACGACGCTGACGCTGATCGAGGCCGATCCGGCCAAGGCGGGCACCACCACAACGGTGCTGCCCGATGGCGAGTGGGTCGCGCTGCAGGGCGCCTGCGGCGCCTGATGTCCTACTTGGTGCCGAACATCCTGTCGCCCGCGTCGCCAAGGCCGGGCATGATGTAGCCCTTCTCGTTCAGCCCCTCGTCGAGCGCGGCGGTGACGATCGGCACGTCGGGGTGCGCCTCGCGCATCCGAGCGACCCCCTCGGGCGCGGCGAGGAGGCAGAGGAAGCGGATGGTCTTCGCCCCCGTGGCCTTGATCAGGTCGATGGCGGCGGCGGAGGAGTTGCCGGTGGCGAGCATCGGATCGACCGCAATCACCATCCGGTCCTCCATGTCCTGCGGGAGTTTGCAATAGTACTGCACCGGCTGCAGCGTTTCCTCGTCGCGGTAGAGGCCGATGAAGCCCACCCGCGCCGACGGGATGAGCTCGAGCACGCCGTCCATCAGGCCGTTGCCGGCGCGCAGGATCGAGACCAGCACCAGCTTCTTGCCCGCCAGCACCGGCGCCTCCATCCGCGTCATGGGCGTGTCGATGGCGCGCGTGGTCATCGGCAGCTCGCGCGTGATCTCGTAGGCGAGGAGCTGGCTGATCTCCTTCAGGAGCTGGCGGAAGCCGGCAGTCGAAGTGGTCCGGTCGCGCATGATCGTCAGCTTGTGCTGGATCAGCGGGTGGTCGACGACGGTCAGGTGCTCGGTCATGGCGCCTCCGGGGATGGCCTGCGCGAGAGCCCTAGACGCTCGGCGCGTCGCGGAAAAGGGGCTCGCGTCACCCTTCGCGGCCGCCGGCACCGAGCCAGGCGCTGCTCAGCGGACCGGCAATCTCCTCCGGTTCGACCGCGGCAAGGGCGACGGTGGTCCAGCCCCGCGCGCCCCACGAGTTCGGCACCGGGGCGAGCGCGTGGGGCATGAGGCGGCAATAGTGCTCCTGCTCGTCGGGGGGCAGCGCCAGGTTGGCGGAGGCGCCGTCGGCGGCGAGGGTGGCGTAGATGCGTCGCACGCGGAACGCGCGCCGGTCGAAGTGCGCGGCCTCCGTCGTAGCGGGCTGCGCGAGCGCCATCGTCCTGAATGCCTCCGGCGTCACTCCAGCGCCTTCAGCAGGCGCTTTCGGGTCGCCTCGTCGCAGAAGGCGGCGCGCGCGGCGGTGCGGTGGATCTCGGCAAACTCGCCCTCGTCCCAGCCGAAGACCTCGGCGAGGCGCGCGTGCTCGTTCTCCATCGTCGTGTGGAAGAACGGCGGGTCGTCGGTCGAGATCGTCACCGGAACGCCGCGCTCGCGCAGCTTCTCGATCGGGTGGGCGCGCCAGTCGCGGCAGACGCCGAGCGCCACGTTCGAGCCCGGACAGACCTCGAGCACGATACCGCGCTCGGCGAGGTCATCGACCAGGGCGCGGTCCTCGATCGCGCGCACCCCGTGGCCGATCCGCTCGACGCCCAGCGCCAGCGCGTCGCGCACGCTCTGCGGCCCGCCCCACTCGCCCGCGTGGCAGGTCAGGCGCAGCCCCGCCTCGCGGGCGCAGTCGAAGGCCCATGCGAAGTCGCGCTTGGTGCCGCGCCCCTCGTCGCCGCCCATTCCGAAGCCGGTGACGAAATCGCCCGCCGTCTCGGCGGCGCAAAGCGCCGTCTCCTTCGCCGCGTCGGGGCCGAAGTGGCGGACGCAGGTGACGATGCCGCGCATCTCGACCTCGTGCGCCTCGGCCGCCTCGCGGAGCGCGGCGAGGTACTCGCGCCAGGCGGAGAGGTCGCGGCCGCCGCAGAAGTCGGGCGAGAGGAACAACTCCGCGTAGATCACGCCGCTCTCGCCGCACTGGTCGAGGACCGCGGTGGTCAGCCGGGCGTAGTCGCGGGGCGTGCGCAGCACCGAGGTCGCCGCCTCGTAGACCCTGAGGAAATCGAGGAAGCCGTCGAAGCGGTAGGCGCCCCGCTCGTCAAAGATGCCGGAGAGGTCCGCGCCCTTCTCCGCCGCGAGGCCGCGGACGAAGGCCGGCGGCGCGGCGCCCTCGATGTGGAGGTGCAGCTCGACCTTGGGCGTCACAGGAAGCTCCGCCCCGGCCCCTGCGCCGGGACGCCCAGATGCGCGGCGACCGAGGCGGCGACGTCGGCGAAGGCGACCTGCCCGACCGCGCGCGCGCCCACGCCCGCTCCGACCACGGGCACCCGCTCGCGCGTGTGGTCGGTGCCCTGGAAGGTCGGGTCGTTGCCGTGGTCCGCGGTGAAGATGGCGAGGTCGCCGTCGCGCAGGCGCTCCAGCGCCCGCGGCAGGGCGGCGTCGAAGCGCTCGAGCGCGCGGGCATAGCCGGCGGGGTCACGCCGGTGGCCGTAGAGGCTGTCGAACTCGACGAAGTTGGCTAAGGTCAGGCTGCCGTCCTCTGCGGTGGCGGTGAGGTCGACGAGGTGCTCCATGAGCTCGTCGTCCGAGCCCTTGCGGACCTCGTCGATGCCCCGCATCGAGAAGATGTCGCCGATCTTGCCGATGGCGTGGACGCGGCGGCCCGCCCCCTGCACCCAGTCGCAGAGCGTGGGCCGGGGGGGCGCGATGGCGAAGTCGCGGCGGTTCTTCGTCCGGGTGAACTCGCCGTCGCGGCCGACGAAGGGCCGCGCGATCACCCGGCCCACGCGCATGGCGTGGAGTCGCGGGGCCAGCGCGCGGCAGAGGTCGAGCAGGCGGTCGAGGCCGAACGCCTCCTCGTGCGCGGCGATCTGGAAGACGCTGTCGACGGAGGTGTAGCAGATCGGCCAGCCGGTCTCGATGTGCCGGGCGCCCTCCTCCTCGATGATGTTGGTGCCGCTGGCGTGTCGGTTGCCGAGGATGCCCTCGGTGCCGGCGAGGCGGCAGACCTCGGCCACGAGGTCCGGCGGGAAGCATGGGTCCGTCGCGGGGAAGTAGTGCCACTCCCACGGGACCGGGACGCCCGCCAGCTCCCAGTGGCCGGACGGGGTGTCCTTGCCGCGCGAGACCTCGGTCGCGGCGCCCCACAGGCCCTCCGGCTCGTGCCCGAGGCCGGGGGCGGTGGCGCCGGAGGCGAGGTGGATGGCGCGGCCGAGGCCGAGGCGGTCCAGGTTCGGGAGCTGGAGCGGCCCCGCGCGGCCCTCGTCGGCGCGGCCGGCGGCGCAGGTCTCGGCGATGTGGGCGAGGGTGTTGGCCCCCTCGTCGCCGAAGTCCGCGGCGTCGGGCGCGCCACCGCAACCGACGGAGTCGAGGACGATGAGGAAGGCGCGGCTCATGGGCGGGGGTCCCGGTTCCTCGGATTCGACACGTCTTCGGCGGCATCGACGGGAACGGATGGCGTCGGCCGGAGGGGCAGAAACTGAGCGGGGGCCGTCATGGGCCGATCCTCTCGATGACCAGCGGCATCGGCGCGGCGGTCTCGCCCAGCCGGATCGCCTCTCGCACCGCTTCGGCCGCTCTGTCGGCAGCGGCTTCGTCGGGGGCGTGGATGCGCGCGAGCGGGTCGCCCTCGGAAAGCCGGTCGCCCAGCCGGGCGATACGGTCGAGGCCGACGGAGAGGTCCAACGTCTCGCCGCCGCGGAGCCGGCCGCCGCCCAGGTGCACCACCGCCATGCCGAGGGCGCGGCCGTCGATGGCGACGACGGTGCCGGCCGAGGGCGCGGGCACGTCGCGGATCACGGGGGCCGCGGGCAGGTCGCGGCGCCACGTCGAGGCGAAGTCCGCCGGGCCGCCCTGGGCGCGGACCATGCGGGCGAAGCGGTCCATCGCGCTGCCGTCGTCGATGGACGCGGCGATGCGCCCCTCCCCGCCCGCGATGCCGACGAGGTCGAGGAGCGCGCCGCCCAGCGCCACGGTCAGGTCGCGCAGCGCACCTGGCGCGCCCTCCAGCGCCTCCATCGAGGCGGCGACCTCGAGCGCGTTGCCGGCGCAGGGCGCGAGCGGCCGGTCCATCGCGGTGACGAGGGCGGCGGTGCGGCAGCCGGCGGCGTTCGCCGTCTCGACCAGCGAGGTGGCGAGCGCGCGGGCGTCGTCGAGGTCGGGGAGGAACGCTCCCGAGCCCGCCTTGACGTCGAGGATCAGCGCCTCGAGCCCGGCGGCGAGCTTCTTCGACAGGATCGAGGCGGTGATCAGGTCGACGCTCTCGACGGTGCCGGTGACGTCGCGGATGGCGTAGAGGCGGCGGTCGGCCGGCGCGATCTCGGGCGAGGCGGCGACGATGGCGGCGCCAGTCTCCTCGACAATGCGGCGAAAGGCGGCCTCGTCCAGCTCCACGCCGAGGCCGGGGATCGCCTCGAGCTTGTCGAGGGTGCCGCCGGTATGGCCGAGGCCCCTGCCCGACACCATCGGGACATAGACGCCGCAGGCGGCGAGCGCGGGGGCGAGGACCAGCGAGACGCAGTCGCCGATGCCGCCGGTGGAATGCTTGTCGACCACGGGCCCGGGCAGGTCCCAGGCGAGGACGTGGCCGGTGTCGCGCATGGCCGCCGTCAGCGCCGCCCGCTCCGCCGGGTCGAGCCCCTTGAGCCGGACGGCCATGGCGAAGGCGCCGGCCTGCGCGTCGGTGACCGACCCGTCGGCAAGGCCCGCGGCGAACCACGCGGCGGCGTCGGCAGAGAGATGCCCCGACGCCGCGAGGTCGCCGATGATGCCGCGCGCGTCGATCAGGCGGCCGGGCCCGCGGCCCGCTCCATCTGGGCGGCGTCGAAGGCGCCGGGCAGGAGGTCGGCGACGCGGCGGGTCAGCGTCTGTCCCTCGGTGGTGGCCATCGTGACCTCGACGTCGGGGCCGGCGAACTCGGCGATCTTCTGGCGGCAGCCGCCGCAGGGCGCGACCGGCGTCGGGCTGTCGGCGATGACCGCGATCTCGTCGATGCGGGTGTCGCCGCCCGCGACCATCGCGGCGATGGCGCCCGCCTCGGCGCAGGTGCCCTCGGGATAGGCCACGTTCTCGACGTTGCAGCCGACATAGACGCGGCCGGAGGCGGCGCGGATCGCCGCGCCGACCTTGAAGCGGGAATAGGGAACCCAGGCGTTCTCGCGCACTTCGCGCGCGGCCTCGATCAGCGACATCAGGACCTCCGTCAGGCTCGGGTCATGGTGCCGGGGCGCGGTGCGGGGAGCAAGACCCGCCGAAGGGGATCAGGCCGTGCAGTAGGGCTGGGCGCGGACCCAGCTCGCCATCTCGGCGCGCTTGGCCGCGCGGGTGAACGGGCCCCAGTCGGCCGCGATGCCGCCGCCGCCCGCCGCGACCACGCCGTCACGCGGCACGGTGCGCGACATGATACGGATGGCGCAGGCGAGGTTGGCAGCGCCGTTCTTGAGTTCGGCAACGCTGGTCGCCTTGCAGCCATATCCGCGGGCGGTTGCCGGCGCGATCTGCAGCAGGCCGATCCAGCGGCCGCCGCCGCCGGCAGCCTCGGGGCGCCAGGTGCTCTCGTGCTTGGCGAGCGCGGACAGAAGGCCCGCCCAGAAGAGCCGCCGCTCCTCGACCGAAGCGTCCTCATACCCGGGGCACCAGGTCTCGATGTCCTGCGGCACGGTCGAGGGCAGCGCCGCGCCGTGGGTGCTGAGCGCGCCGAGCGCGGCCTGGGTCCACATCGTGCCTTCGGGGCGGTGGTCCCACTGCATCACCGCCGGGCGCGCCGACGTCGAGGCCGCCTCGGTGCAGGCGACGGGAAAGATCAGAAGAAGAGCAACAAGCAGACCGCGCATTAGCCATCCTCGATCGCAGCCAAGTCACCCGCAGGTAGGCGGAAGGCCCGCGATCGCGCAATGCTGCAGTGCAGCGACAAGCGGTTCTCCGCCGACCGGCGGCGGCTTGCCGGGCCCCGCGCCCTGCCCTACAAGGCGCGGCGACACCATCCCGCGGAGGCGCCGATGCTCGATCTCGCCCACGAGGCCCCGAAACCCAAGGTCATCTCAGGCGCCAAGAGCGACTGGGAGCTGGTGATCGGGCTGGAGGTCCACGCGCAGGTTTCCTCAAAGGCCAAGCTCTTTTCCGGCGCGTCGACCCGCTTCGGCGCCGAGCCCAACAGCAACGTGGCCTTCGTCGACGCGGCAATGCCGGGGATGCTGCCGGTGGTGAACGAGTTCTGCATCGCGCAGGCGGTTCGGACCGGGCTGGGCCTGAAGGCTCAGATCAACCTTGTGAGCGCGTTCGACCGCAAGAACTACTTCTATCCGGACCTGCCGCAGGGCTATCAGATCAGCCAGCTCTACCACCCGCTGGTGGGCGAGGGCGAGGTGCTGGTGGACATGGGGCCGGGCGTCGCGCGACGAGTCCGGATCGAGCGCATTCATGTCGAGCAGGATGCCGGCAAGTCGATCCACGACATGGACCCTACGATGTCGTTCGTCGACCTCAACCGCACCGGCGTCGCGCTGATGGAGATCGTCAGCCGCCCCGATATCCGCGGGCCGGAGGAGGCGGCCGCCTATGTCGCGAAGCTGCGGCAGATCATGCGCTACCTCGGCACCTGCGACGGCAACATGCAGAACGGCAGCCTGCGCGCGGACGTCAACGTCTCGGTCTGCAAACCCGGCGACTACGAGCGCTATCAGGAGACGGGCGACCACCGGGTGCTGGGCACGCGCTGCGAGATCAAGAACATGAACTCGATGCGGTTCATCCAGGCCGCGATCGAATACGAGGCGCGGCGGCAGATCGCCATCCTGGAGGACGGCGGCAGCATCGTGCAGGAGACGCGACTCTACGACCCCGACACCGGCGAGACCCGCTCGATGCGCTCGAAGGAAGAGGCGCACGACTACCGCTACTTCCCCGATCCCGACCTCCTGCCGCTCGAGATCGAGCAGGATTGGGTGGACGAGATCGCGGCCACCCTGCCGGAGCTGCCGGACGAGAAGAAGGCGCGCTTCGTCACCGAGTACGGCATGACGGAATACGACGCGGGCGTGCTGACGGCCGAGACTGAGAACGCGGCCTTCTTTGAGGAGGTGGCGCGCGGCCGCGACGGCAAGGCGGCGGCGAACTGGGTCATCAACGACCTCTTCGGCCGGCTCCGCAAGGAGGGCCACGGCATCGGCGAGAGCCCGGTGAGCTCGGGCCAGCTCGGCGGCATCCTCGACCTGATCGCCAAGGGCGACATCTCCGGCAAGATCGCCAAGGACCTCTTCGACATCGTCTACACCGAGGGCGGCGACCCGGCGGAGATCGTCGAGGCGCGCAGGATGCGGCAAGTGACCGACACCGGCGCCATCGAGGCCGAGGTCGACAAGATCATCGCCGCGAACCCGGCGCAGGTCGAGAAGGCAAAGGCCAACCCCAAGCTCGCCGGCTGGTTCGTGGGCCAGGTGATGAAGGCGACCGGCGGCAAGGCGAATCCGCAGGCGGTCAACGAGATCGTGTCGCGCAAGCTCGGCGACTGACCGCGGATCAGGCTAGTCCCGTGTGGACACCGCAGGCGCGGTGGGTATGCTGCCGCGGCCGCAAGACGAGGTCTCCATGCGCTCCGAATACAAGGTTGTTCCTGCGCCCCACCGCCACCGCCGCATCAAGGGGGTGAAGGGGGTCGAATCGCGCTTCGCCATGACGGTGGAGGAGCTCATCAACGAGAACGCCACCGAAGGGTGGGAGTACGTGCGCGCCGACCGGCTGCCGTGCGAGCATCGGAGCTGGCTGCGCCGGCGGGTCGAGGAGCATACGCTGCTGATCTTCCGCCGCACGCGCGAGGACGAGCCGCGGCAGGTCCTGGCGGCCGCGCCCGCCGCGCCGAGCCCGCGCCTCGCCAGCTCGGCGGAGCGGGCATTGGGCCGCCGCGTGGCGATGCCGCACCTGCGGGCGCCGGCGGCACAGCGGGACGAGCCGCCGGTGGAGTGATGGGCGCCCTCAGGCCTCGATCTGCAGAGCCAGCGCGTGGATTCTGCCGACGAGGTCGCTGCCCAGCGCCCGGTGCACCGCGCGGTGCCGCTCGATCCGGCTCAGCTTGGCGAAATCGTCTGACGCGATCTCGACGCGGAAATGCGTCTCGCCACCCTCGCGCCAGCCGGCGTGTCCGCGATGCTGCTCGCTTTCGTCCGTGACCGAAAGCAGGCGCGGCGAGAAGGCCGCGTCGAGCTTTTCCCGGATCTCATGCTCTACGCCCAAGACATTTCCCCTTCCATCGACGGTAGTGGACACTAAACTCGCGGGTCCGAGTCGAAAAGGTGACCCATGCCGAAAAACGACCCCTTCGGATTCGACCTGCGCGTGTCGGCCGACAAGAAGAAACGGCAGCGCGGGCGGCGCGGCATGTCCGGCGCAGTCGACACCTCCACACGCGTCTGCGACCATCCGGACTGCGAGGAGGCGGGACAGTACCGCGCACCGAAATCGCCCGACACGCTCGACGACTACTTCTGGTTCTGCAAGGACCACGTGCGCGAATACAACCTGCGCTGGAACTTCTTCCACGGCCAGACCGAGGAGGAGTTCATCGACATGATCGACAACGATCGTGTGTGGGGCCGACCGACCCAGCCCTTCCGCAAGCCGGGCGAGGAGCAGCGCGCCTGGTCGCGCCTCGGCGTGGACGACCCGCACCAGATCCTGGGCGAGAACGCGACCCGCAACCCCGGCCGCGGCACCCAGGCGGCACGGCGCCTGCCCCCGACCGAGCGGCGCGCGCTCGACATCCTGGAGGCGCGCGACCACTGGACCCGGAGCGAGATCCGCAAGCAGTACAAGTCGCTGGTCAAGGACCTGCACCCCGACATGAACGGCGGCGGCCGCGCGGACGAGGAGCGCCTGCAGGAGGTCCTCTGGGCCTGGGA
The DNA here is from genome assembly GCF_016918935.1 of Roseitranquillus sediminis. GTDB lineage: Bacteria > Pseudomonadota > Alphaproteobacteria > Rhodobacterales > Rhodobacteraceae > Roseitranquillus > Roseitranquillus sediminis. Next base: position 180,319 of record NZ_JAFFOB010000015.1, on the reverse strand, counting down.
TCAGATCAAGGACAGCCGCAACTTCCAGTAGCAAACCCGCGGCGGTCTCCTTCTGCCGCAGGTGGCGGCACCAGCCGGTCGTAGGCCCAGGTGAAGACGAAGGCGTAGACCACGTAGAAAGCTGCGAAAACCACGTCCATCGCCAGCGCCTGCGCCAGCGAGACGTCCAGCCACCACGCGATCACCGGCAGCATCAGGACGAGCAGCCCGCCCTCGAACGCCAGCGCATGCACGACGCGAAGGGGCAGCGTCTTGTCGGTCCGGCCGCGGGCTGCCAGCAGCAGGCGGTCGAAGCTCCAGTTGAAGGCATAGTGCCAGAAGGTGGCGAGGCTCGCGCCGATGACTGCGAGCACGCCAACCTCCCCCATGTGGCCCCCGAAGAGCCATGCGATCAGAGGGGTGACGACGGTGAGGCCGATCGCCTCGAACGCCAGCGCCTGTCTGATCCTGTCGCGAGTGTTGCGCATCGAACAGCCCTCTTGCAGCGGGCCGTCCCGAATGCTGCCCCGTCAGGGGAGAGGTCGTCCTCTCGCGGTTCAGATGGCGGGACTGCCGCAGAGATGCAAGGGGGGCTACGGGACTACGGCGTCGCCGGGATGCTCCCTGGCCCTCAGCCGCTGAAGCCGAAGTGCCAGACCGCCACCGGCACGGCGAGCAACAGCGCCAGGGAGACGACCACCAGCCCGCCGTCACGGGTCAGAAGGCCTGCCGCAAAGAGCGCGATCACCGCCGACGCGATCGAGCCGGAGGTCGGGACGATCTCCATCACCGGCATGAAGATCGTGAGCCCCAGGATCAGCGTGAGCGGCAGGAAGATCCACGGCCGGTGCAGCAGCCACGTCAGCCGCGCCTTGAGAAACCGCTCGACGAAGCGCACCGGCTTTCGCATCCAGCCGATGCCCTTGCAGAGCTTCGAGGTCGACAGCTTGCGGCGCAGGACGAAGTCCGGCAGCCAGACGCAGTCCCGCCCGATCATGAGCTGCACGACAAGCACGAAGACGATGGCCGCCACGATAGCGGTGACGCCGGGAATGCCGCTCGCCGGGGACGTCGAGATCAGGGAGAAGACGAGCATCAGCGAGGCGAAGGACTTGCGGCCGAGCCTCTCGACCACCTCCCGCACAGTGATGCTTTCGTCATGAATCGAGGCCTCGAGCTGGTCGAGGACCTCGCTCAGGGCGCGGGTCTGCTGATCCGGCATGGGTCACCCCCTTTGCGACGGCAACCGCCGTCGCCGCGACGGGGTTCCGGAATTCAGCCGGTGGTCTGCGCCGCGTCCGCGGCGGGCCGGAAGGTCAGGCTCACGCCGTTGATGCAGTGACGCTTACCGGTCGGCGGCGGGCCGTCGTCGAAGATGTGACCGAGATGGCTGCCGCAGCGGTCGCAGTGGACCTCGGTGCGGACCATGAACCAAGACCGGTCGGGTTTCGTCGCGACCGCGTCGTCGAGTGGCGCCCAGAAGGACGGCCAGCCGGTACCGCTCTCGAACTTGGTGTCGCTCGGATAGAGCGCCTGGTCGCAGCCCTTGCAGTGGAAATTCCCGGCGCGCTTCTCTTCGTTGAGCGGACTGGTGAAAGCGCGCTCGGTGCCCTCCTCGCGCATGACCTCGTATTCGAGATCGCTCAGCATCGCGCGCCATTCCTCCTCGGTGCGCGTCACCTCGAACGTCTCCTCAGCGGCCCAGCCTGTGCGCAGGGCCGGCACGGCGGCGAGGGTGCCGCCCGCGAGGCCGGTCAGCATGAAGTGGCGGCGTCTCATGGCGTCCTCCTTCGTTCTGCGGGGCCTCCCACGCCGTTCTGCGGGGCCTCCCACGCGCCCACATCGTTCTGCGGGGCGTCTCACGCGCCCGCTTCGGAATATGCAGCGCCGGCGGCTTGAAGCGTAGTGACCTGTCGTCATCGTGAAGCGGCGGGAGCGGTCGCCAACCTGCGCCTCGCCCTTGTCCTCACCCAGGATATGTTGCAGGCAGACGCGACCCTGTGAAGCGCGAGGTGGACGGCAATATGGACGCTGCGGCCAAGCCAACCGAAGAGGTCTCGGTCCGGGAGGTGTTCGGGATCGAGAGCGAGATGAAGGTCAAGGCCTTCGCGCAGAAGACGGATCGCGTCCCCCTGCTGGACGAAACCTACAGGTTCGACCCCGACACCACCTTGGCGATCCTCGCCGGGTTTGCCTACAACCGCCGCGTGATGATCCAGGGCTACCACGGCACCGGCAAGTCCACCCACATCGAGCAGGTGGCCGCGCGACTCAACTGGCCCTGCGTGCGGGTGAACCTCGACAGCCACATCAGCCGGATCGACCTGATCGGCAAGGACGCGATCAAGCTGCGCGAGGGCAAACAGGTGACCGAGTTCCAGGAGGGTATCCTGCCCTGGGCGCTGCGCAACCCCGCCGCGATCGTTTTCGACGAGTACGACGCGGGCCGTGCCGACGTCATGTTCGTAATCCAGCGGGTGCTGGAGACCGACGGCAAGCTGACGCTGCTCGACCAGAACGAGGTCATCACGCCGCACCCGTCGTTCCGCCTCTTCGCCACCGCGAACACCGTCGGCCTCGGCGACACGACGGGCCTCTACCACGGTACGCAGCAGATCAACCAGGGCCAGATGGACCGCTGGAGCCTGGTGGCGACGCTCAATTACCTCAGCCACGACGCCGAGGCGGCGATCGTGCTGGCCAAGTGCCCGCACTACAACACCGCCAAGGGCCGCAAGACCGTAAGCCAGATGGTGACCGTTGCGGACCTGACGCGGACCGCCTTCATGGCGGGCGATCTCTCGACGGTGATGAGCCCGCGGACCGTCATCGCGTGGGCGCAGAACGCCGAGATCTTCCGCGACGTCGGCTACGCGTTCCGCCTGACGTTCCTCAACAAGTGCGACGAGCTCGAGCGGCAGACTGTCGCCGAGTTCTATCAGCGCTGCTTCGACGAAGAGCTGCCGGAGAGCGCCGCCTCGATGGCGCTCGGCTGACGCGACGCGGGCCGCCGGAGCGGCCCGCCTCCGGGGCTCAGGCGCATCAATTGCCGCGCTGGCCCTCCTCGTTCGCCCGCATCATCTGCTCGATGAGCATTTCGGCGGTGACACCGGGCGGCAGGACGATGATCGAGCCGCGCTCGCCCGTCATGCTGCGCGCGGGCATGTCACCCTGCTGGGCCGCCAAACCCTGCGGCTGCTCCATGCGCTCCTGCTGGCTCAGCGGCTGCTGCGTGCTGTCCTGCTGACCCATCCGCTCATGCTGGGCGCGCATCCGCTGCTCCATCTCCACCATGAATCGTTCCCGCGCGTCGGCGATCCCGCGGAGATAGCCCTGCCGGTAGCCGCGCTCGTAGATCGCCTGGCTGTAGCCCTCGATGTCCAGCATGATCGTCCCGCCCTGCTGGTTCTGCACACCGGACGAGGCGATGTCGGACAGGTCCTGTCCCTGCGGCGTCGCGGCCTGCGGCATCTCGGCGCCGCCGGACGTTCCGGGGCTCGCGGTCGTCGCGCCGCCCCCGTGCGTGGTATCGGTCGTTGGCGCGGCCTCGGTCTGGCTCGGCTCGACGTCTGCCGCATCCCGACCCGCGGCGCCCGACTGTTCGGCGTCGGACTGGCCCGCGCTCTCCGGGTTCGCCTCGTTCGGGTTCGCCGGTTGCTCCTGGGCTCCGTCCTGTCCGGCGTCCGCGCCTTCCTCCTCGACGTCTCCCGCAGCATCCTCCCGGTTCGCCGCCTCAGTGTCCGCCTGCGCGTCCACGGCACCCTGCCCGGACGGCGGCGCAGTCTGCGTCGTCTGCGACTGGTCCGCGTTCTGGTTCGCCTGGTCCTGCTGAGCAAAGGCCGCCGGCGCCGCCATCAGGAGGGCGCTGAGGGAAGCGGCCAGCGTGGTTCGGCCTAACTTGTGGTGCATGTCATGCATAATGGTCTCCTCCCGTTTCGCTTGTGCGCCGGCAACCCGCCGGCGCTGCGCCTTTCCAGCGATGGAGCGGCTGCATATGTTTCCGGACTGAACCTCACGCCTCCGTGAGCATCGGGCCTGCCGAGACCCGAGACCGGTGCGTCGACCTTGCCGTGCCGATGTGAGAGAAGCACATTCGACAAGAGCACGATCGGGCGCGACATGAGCCAGAACGACAACCCTGCGGAACCGTTCAAGAAGGCGCTGGCCGAGGCGACGCGCGTCCTCGCCGATGACCGCGAGCTGGGGGTGACGTTCTCCGTCGACCCTCCTGGGCAGACGGAGGAGCAGCTGCGCCTGCCGCAGGTGACGCGGCGGATGACGCGGGACGAGGTTCTGCTGGCGCGCGGTACCGCCGACGCCTTCGCGCTCCGTCACCGCTACCACGACGCCGCCACCCACCGCCGCTATGCCCCGCAAGGCGAAATGGCGCGCGACCTCTACGAGGCGATGGAGACGGCCCGGTGCGAGGCGGTCGGCGCGCGCGTGATGCCCGGCACCGCCAAGAACATCGACGCCAAGATCGGGGTGGAGGCCGCCCGGCGCGGCTATGCCGAGATCAGCGAGGCCAAGGGCGCGCCGCTCGCTGCTGCAGCAGGCTACCTCATCCGGCACCTGGCGACGGGACGCGACCTGCCGCCCGGCGCATCGAACGTGATGGATCTCTGGCGCGGCTACATCGAGGAGCAGGCGGGCGGCACCCTGGCCGGCCTTGAGGAGACACTCGCCGACCAGAGCGCCTTCGCCCGCTTCGCCCGCAAGATCATCGAGGATCTGGGCTACGGCGACCAGCTCGGCGACGACCCCGACGAGAGCGACGAGGGCGAGGACGACGCCGAGGAGGGTCAGGACGAGGACGGATCCGAGAGCCAGGGCGACGAGCAGCAGGACCAGGACGACGCCGAAGCGGCACCGGACAGCACCCAGGAGGAGCAGCAGGACGCGGCCGAGGCGCAGGTGAGCGCCGAGGGATTGGCCGACGCCGAGATGGGCGAGGACGCCGAGCTGCCGGACGGCGAGGCGCCGCTGGAGCCGCCGCCCCCCGCCTCGATCAGCGAGGCCGACCCGAACTACGAGGTCTTCACGACCGAATTCGACGAGGAGGTCGCGGCGCAGGATCTCGCCGAGCCCGTCGAGCTGGAACGCCTGCGCGCCTACCTCGACCAGCAGCTCGAGCCGCTGAAGGGTGCGGTGAGCCGTCTGGCGAACAAGCTTCAGCGCCGGCTGCAGGCGCAGCAGAACCGGAGCTGGGAGTTCGACCGCGAAGAAGGAATCCTCGACGCGGGCCGGCTGGCGCGGGTGGTGGCGAACCCAACCACGCCGTTGAGTTTCAAGGTCGAGAAGGACACGGAGTTCCGCGACACGGTCGTGACCCTGCTCCTCGATAATTCTGGGAGCATGCGCGGGCGGCCGATCTCGATCGCGGCGATCTGCGCCGACGTGCTGGCGCGGACGCTGGAGCGGTGCCAGGTCAAGTGCGAGATCCTGGGCTTCACCACCCGCGCGTGGAAGGGCGGGCTCTCTCGCGAGAAGTGGCTGTCCGAGGGGCGGCCGCAATTGCCGGGCAGACTTAATGACTTGCGGCACATCGTCTACAAGCCGGCGGATGCGCCGTGGCGGCGGGCGCGCAACAATCTCGGTCTGATGATGAAGGAAGGGCTGCTCAAGGAGAACATCGACGGCGAGGCGCTGGAATGGGCGCACCGGCGGATGGCAGGGCGGCCCGAGGCGCGCAAGATCCTGATGGTGATCTCGGACGGGGCGCCGGTCGACGACTCGACGCTGTCGGTCAACCCCGCGAATTACCTGGAGAAACACCTGCGCGACGTGATCGCGATGGTGGAGCGCAAGAAGCTGGTGGAGCTGGTGGCGATCGGGATCGGGCACGACGTCACGCGCTACTACGACCGCGCGGTGACGATCACGGATGTCGATCAGCTGGCCGGGGCGATCACCGAGCAGCTGGCCGGACTCTTCGACAAGGACCCGAAGCGGGCGCGGGCGGCGATCAGGGGTATCGCGCGCGCGGCGCGCTGAGTCTTGCAACTTCTTGCAAGGACGGACAGGCCTTTTTCAAAGAACCTGCAAGACTTGAAAGGGCCTAAACGGATGTTCCAGAGCTTCGTCGCGACCACGCGGCCCGAGCAGGGCCCGCCCCGGCTGAGGGCGCTCAGGGCCGAGATGGCGCGAGAGGGACTCGACGGCTTTCTCGTGCCGCGGGCCGACGCGCACCAGGGCGAGACGGTGGCGCCGCGCGACGAGCGGCTGGCGTGGCTGACCGGCTTCACCGGCTCGGCCGGCTTCGCGGCGGTGCTGCGGGACGTGGCGGGTGTCTTCGTCGACGGGCGCTACCGGCTGCAGGTGCGCGGTCAGGTGGCGCAGGACTTCACGCCGGTGGACTGGCCGGCGACGAAGCTTGGGCCGTGGCTCATCAGTCACCTGCCGGAGGGCGGTCGCGTCGGCTTCGACCCGTGGCTGCACACCGAGGCGCAGATCGCCGCGCTGCGCGAGGAGCTGGAGGTCAAGGGCATCGCGATGATGCCCTGCGAGAACCTGATCGACCGCATCTGGGAGGATCAGCCGCCGCCGCCGGAGGGGCGCATCGTGCCGCACTCGCTGGAGCTCGCCGGGGAGGCGAGCGAGGACAAGCGGGCACGGCTCGCGGCGGGGCTCCGCGAGGCGGGGCACGAGGCGGCGGTGCTGACGCTGCCCGACAGCATCGCGTGGCTGCTGAATCTCCGCGGCTCCGACGTGGCGCGGACGCCGGTGCCGCACGCCTTCGCGATCCTCTACGAGGACGCTCGGGTGGACCTGTTCGTGGCGCCGCAGAAGGTCGAGGAGCTGGCGCTCGACGCGGGCGTCACCGCCCTGCCGCCGGACGGGCTGGCGGCGGCGCTGACGTTCCTCGGCGGGCCGGTGCGGGTGGATCGCGACACCGCGCCGGTGGCGGTGGCGGACATCCTGCGCGAGGCGGAGGTGGAGATCGCGTGGGAGCAGGACCCCTGCATCCTGCCCAAGGCGCGCAAGAATTCGGCCGAGATTGCCGGCACCGCCGAGGCGCACCTGCGCGACGGGGCGGCGATGGTGCGGTTCCTGGCCTGGCTCGACGCCGAGGCACCGGGCGGCGGGCTGACGGAGATCGAGGTCGCGCGGCGGCTGGAGCAGTTCCGGCGGGAGACGAACGCGCTCGAGGACATCTCGTTCGAGACGATCGCCGGGAGCGGACCGGACGGCGCCATCGTCCACTACCGCGTGACCAAGGAGAGCGACCGCGCGCTGCAGGACGGGAACCTGCTGCTGGTCGACTCGGGTGGCCAGTACCGCGACGGCACGACCGACGTCACCCGCACCATCGCTGTCGGCGAGCCGACGGAGGAGCAGGTTGCCTGCTTCACCCGCGTGCTGCGCGGGATGATCGGGATCAGTACGCTGAGGTGGCCGACCGGTCTCGCCGGGCGCGATCTCGACCCCGTCGCGCGGGCGCCGCTCTGGCGCGCCGGGCAGGATTTCGATCACGGCACGGGGCACGGGGTCGGCGTTTATCTGAGCGTGCATGAAGGGCCGCAGCGCCTGAGCCGGACGAGCGAGGTGCCGCTGGAGCCGGGGATGATCCTGTCGAACGAGCCGGGCTACTACCGCGAGGGGGCGTTCGGGATCCGCATCGAAAATCTCGTGGTCGTGGAGGACGCGCCGAAACTGGAGGGCGGGGATGACCGCAGGATGCTGCGGTTCCGAACACTGACCTTCGTGCCGATCGACCGGCGGCTGATCGACGCGGCCATGCTGGCGCCCGACGAGCGGGAGTGGCTGAACCGCTATCACGCGGAGGTGGCGGAGCGCATCGGGCCCCGCGTGGACGGCGCGGCGGCCGCATGGCTGGCGCGGGCGACGGCGCCGATCTGACATGGAAGCGTCGGGTCCGACGCGCTAGGTTCGCATCTCCACAGCATCGGGAGCAGACATGGCCGTGATCGAGATCAGCAAGGCGAAAGGCACCTGGGTCGTGCGCGGCGGAGGCGCCGTACTGGGCGAGTCCGATCGCGCGTTGGAACTGCGCGAGGAGGGCTACGAGCCGGTGATCTACTTCCCGCGCGAGGACGTGGCGATGGCGATGCTGGAGCCATCGGAGACGGCCTCGACCTGCCCGCACAAGGGTGAGGCCAGCTACTACTCGCTGCAGACCAAGAGCATGCTGGTCGAGGACGTGGCGTGGAGCTATGAGGCGCCGAAGTCGGGGGCCGAGGAGATCGCCGGGCACCTTGCCTTCTATCCCGACAAGGTGACGGTCGAGCACGTCTGACAGGGGCTGGCCGAAGGGGCCGAACCACCTGCGGCCGGGCGCGGCGGAGGCCGCGCGGTCCCTGCTCCTCAGGAATGCTCCTCGGCGGCGGTGGCGGCGAGGGCGCGGTTGTAGGCCCTGAGCGCGTCGACCTGGAACAGCGCGCCGATGAGCTCGGGCGGGCGCCCGTCTCGGGCGAGCGTGACGACCGGGATGAAGGAGAGGTTGGCGCGCTCGAAGATCGGCATCGCCGCCTCCAGCGTGGCGTTGCCATCGAGATAGACGCCCTCCTCGATCATCTTCCAGCAATCCTCGGGCGCGGCGGCGTGTGGATCGTCGGGGCGGCGCATCACCTGCGCCACGCGGAACATCGCGAGGAGGTAGGCCTGCGGCCCCGCCGCGAGGTGGACGCCGCGCCGCTCGAGCTGGGTCAGGAAGAACGAGCGGTGGACGAGGCGCGAGGCGACGGCGGTGGAGATCGAGACGGAGACCATGACGGCGAGGCCGGTCTGCCAGTCGCCGGTGAGCTCGAACACGATGAGGGTGGTCGAGATCGGCGCGCCGAGGACCGCGGCCGCGACCGCGCCCATGCCCGCGAGCGCGTAGAGCGTCTCGGAGCCCGACACCTCGGGGAAGAGCGGCGTGGCGACGAGGCCGAAGGCGAGGCCGGTGAGCGCGCCCATCATCAGCGAGGGGGAGAAGACGCCGCCGCCCATGCGGCCCGCCATGGTGATGGCGACGGCCACCGCCTTGACCGCGGCGAAGACCACCGCCTGGGTCAGGATGAGCTGGCCTGTCAGCGCCTTGGACGTGGTCTCGTAGCCGACGCCGATGATGTGCGGGTAGAGGATGGCGATGGCGCCGAGCAGCGCGCCCGAGATCGCCGGCCGGATCATGCGCGGCAGGCTCAGCCGGCGCTGCATCGCGTTGCCGACGTCCTCGGCCCAGAAGATGGCGCGCATCAGTGCCACCGCGACGAGGCCGGAGACGAGGCCGAGGAGCAGGAAGGCAGGGAGCTCGACGTAGAAGCTGAGCGTGTTTTGCAGCAGCGTGAATTCGGTGACGCCGCCGTATTCGATCCGGTTGATGACGGTGCCCGCGGCGGAGGCGATCACGATGGGCGCGAAGGCGTGCACGGCAAAATGGCGCAGCACCACCTCGAGCGCGAAGAGGGCGCCGGCGATGGGGGCGTTGAAGCTGGCCGAGACGGCGGCGGCGACGGCGCAGCCGAGGAGGTCTCGCCCGGTGATGCCATCGGCGTGGATGCGCCTGCAGACCCAGGTGGAGATCAGGCCGGCCATGTGGACGACCGGCCCCTCGCGCCCCGTCGAGCCGCCGGAGCCAAGCGTGATGAGTGAGGCGGCGATCGAGGCGAGGCCGGCGCGACGCTCGACCCGGCCATCGCGGAGCGCGGCGCCCTCGATCACGTCGGCGACCGTGCGGACGCGCGCATCGGGCGTGAACCGACTGAGGATGAATCCGACGGCGAGACCGCCCCCGATCGGGATGCAGAGGATCCAGTACCACGGCAGCGTCTCGGCGAAGCTGTGGAGCGTCGCGGGGTCGTCGGTGCCGTAGAGCGCCGACTGCAGCGTCTCGATCCCCTTGCGGAAGAAGAGGGCGGCGAAGCCGGCGGCGATGCCGATGGCGAGCGCGATGAACCAGAACTGCACCTGGCTCGGGCCGCGGCGGCGGACAATCTGGAGCGCCTCGCGCCACGTCTCGCGCGCGGCACGGGCATGGCCGGCGATCCGGGAATGCGGCGTATCGCTCACCCTCAGCCCCTCCTCTGGCGGGCCTCTCGTGAGCGGCCTTTTCCCGCCGGCGCGCCTGGCCTAGTGTCGCCGGCGCCGGCGAAGGAGGATCCCCCGCGTGACGCTGCCTGCCGCCCTGACCGAGCTCGCCTCGTTCCTAGGCGATCGACTCAGCCGCTCCAAGTCCGATCTGGCGATCCACGGCCGCTCGGAGGCCCACTTCGCCGAGACGGCGCCGGACGCTGTCGCCTACCCCGAGACGACGGAGGAGGTTTCGCGGCTGGTGCAGGTGTGCGCCGCGAATGGCGTGCCGGTGGTGGGCTGGGGCGCGGGGACGTCGCTGGAGGGGCACGCGCTGGCTGTGCGCGGCGGGGTCGTCGTCGATTTCGGCCGGATGGCGCGGTTGCTGTCGGTCGATGCCGACGACATGCTCTGCACCGTCGAGCCGGGCGTTACGCGCCGGCGGCTGAACGAAGAGCTGCGGGCGACGGGGCTCTTCTTTCCGGTCGATCCGGGCGCCGACGCGTCACTGGGCGGGATGGCCTCGACGCGGGCGAGCGGGACCACCGCGGTGCGCTACGGCACGATGCGGGACAACGTGCTCGGCCTGACGGTGGTGCTCGCCGACGGGCGGGTGATCCGCACCGGCAGCCGCGCGCGGAATTCGGCGGCGGGCTACGACCTGACCGCGCTCTTCGTCGGCGCGGAGGGAACGCTCGGCCTGATCACCGAGCTGACGCTGAGGCTGCGGGGCCAGCCGGAGGCGGTGACGGCGGGAGTCTGCGCCTTCCCCGACACGGCGAGCGCGGTGGCGGCGGTGATCGCGACGATCCAGTCGGGGGTGCCGATGGCGCGAATCGAGTACCTCGACGCCGCCTCCGCGGCGGCCTTCAACGCCTATGCCGGCGCGGACTTCCCGGAGCTGCCGCACCTGATGGTGGAGTTCCACGGCTCGGAGGCCGGGGCGGCCGAGGACGCCGCGCGCTTCGGCGAGATCGCGGACGAGTTCGGCTGCCTCGGCTTCCGCTGGTCGGCCGAGGCCGAGGCCCGCAACCGCCTCTGGCGGATGCGGCACGACGCCTACCACGCGATCATCGCGACGCGGCCGGGGGCGCGACCGCTCGTCACCGACATCTGCGTCCCGATCTCGCGCCTCGCCGAGGCGATCGAGGAGACGGCGGCGGAGATCGCGGCCTCGCCCATAGCGGGACCGATCCTCGGGCATGTCGGCGACGGCAACTTTCACGCGACGCTGCTGATCGACCCGGAGGCGCCGGGCGAGCTGGAGGCCGCGCGGACGCTCGCGGCGCGGATGAACGAGCGGGCGCTGCGGCTCGGCGGCACCGTCACCGGCGAGCACGGGATCGGGATGGGCAAGATGCGCTACATGGAGGGCGAGCACGGCGCGGCCTGGGCCGTGATGGCGGAGCTGAAGCGGGCGCTGGACCCGGCGGGCATCATGAACCCGGGCAAGGTCGTCGAGGCGGATTGAGCGGCGTCGGCGCGCCGGAGGATTTCCCCGCTGCCTTCGCGCAGGCGTGGATGGCACGGGACGCCGTGGCACTGGCGGGGCTCTTCGCCGAGGATGCCGATTTCGTCAACGTCGTCGGGATCTGGTGGGAGACGCGGGAGGCGATCGAGGCGGCGCACCGGCGGGGGCTGGAGACGTTCTTCTCACGCTCGCGGCTCGCGGTCGGGCGGGTGAAGGTGCGCCGCCTCGGTGCGGACAGCGCCGTGGTCCATGCGCGGGTTCGGCTGACGGGCCAGCTGCGCCCGGACGGCGCGGAGGGCGGCGCGCGCACCACGGTCCTCGTCTTCGTGCTGGAGCGGAAGCCGGACGGATGGCAGGCGGTGGCAGCACAGAACACCGATGTGCATGCGGGGGCGGAGACATGGCTTGCCGGACCCGAGGGGATGGCGCCGCGGGATTACCGCTGAAGGGGGCCGCTCCCGGCTCGACGAGGCCACAGGTGCCCCGCGCTCGCCGTGAGCGGCGCGCGGTGCGCCGCACGCGGGACCGGCCCCGGACGTGGCGCGCGGAGGGAGTCGATGCACGACCGCGCCGCGGCCGGACCGGCCGCGGCGCCCGGCCCAGCCGCCGGCAAGCGCGGCAGCGCGCAGTCCGGCGGGCGGGAGTTCCCCCGCCCTAGCCCGCGAGCAGCGCGCGTGCGGCGCCGCGGGCTTCGTCCGTGACCGTGTCGCCCGCCAGCATCCGCGCGATCTCGTCCACGCGCGACGCCGTGTCGAGCGGGATTACAGTGGAGGTCGTCGTCGAGGGCAGGACCCGCTTCTCGACCCGCCAGTGGTGATCGGCCAGCGCCGCCACTTGCGGCGAGTGGGTCACGACCAGCACCTGTGCCTGCCGCGCCAGCGCTGCGAGGCGGCGGCCGACCGCGTCGGCCGTGGCGCCGCCGACGCCGCGGTCGATCTCGTCGAAGATGAGCGTGAGGCCCGGCACCTCGTTCGTCAGGCAGACCTTCAGCGCCAGCAGGAAGCGGCTGAGCTCGCCGCCCGAGGCGATGCGGTTGAGCGGTCCGGCCGGCGCTCCGGGGTTCGTCGCGACGGTAAAGGTCACGCCGTCGCGGCCGCCGGGGCCGGGCTCGGCCGCCTCGACGACGGTGCGGAACGCGGCCCGTTCCATCTTCAGGGGCGCAAGCTCGGCCGCCATCGCCGCATCGAGCCGCTCGGCAGCCGCCTGCCGGGCCGCGCTCAGTGCGTCGGCCGCGGCGTCGTAGGACGCGCCGGCGGCCGCCTCGTCCGCCGCGAGCCGCGCGAGATCCGAGGCGCCGCCGTCGAGCGCCTCCAGCCGCGTGCGGAGATCTGCGGCGTAGGCAGCGAGGTCGTCCGGCAGCACGCCGTGCTTGCGCGCGAGGCCGCGGATCGCGAAGAGCCGCTCCTCCACGCGCTCCAGCTCGCCCGCATCGAACGTCATCTCCTCCAGCGCCGACTCCACCCCCGACTGCGCCTCGCCGAGCTGGTCGAGCGCGCGGTCGAGCGCCGCCATCGCCGCGTCGAGCCGGCCCTCGGCGCCGTCCGCGGCGCCATCGAGCCAACGGGAGGCGTCGTGCATCCGCCCCTCGGCACCGTCCGGTCCCAGCGCCTGATGCGCGCGGGCGATGTCCTCTCGCACCCGTGCCGCGCCCTGCATCAGCCGGCGGCGGGCGTCGAGCTCCGCCTCCTCGCCCGGCTGCGGGTCGAGCGCATCGAGCTCGGCGGAGGCGAAGCGCAGGAACTCCTCCTCGGCCCGCACGGATTCGAGCGAAGCCTCCGCCGCGCGCCGCCGCTCCCGCGCCGCGTGGAGCGCGCGCCAGGCGCCGCGGGTCGCCTCGACCGCGCGCTCGAACCCGGCAAAGGCGTCGAGGAGGGCGCGGTGGCCGGACGGATTCAGGAGGCCGCGGTCGTCGTGCTGGCCGTGGAGTTCCACCAGCGTATCGGAGAGCCGCCGCAGCACCTCGCCGCTGGTGCGCCGGTCGTTGACCCAGGCGGTCTTGCGCCCGTCGGGCGTGTTGACCCGGCGCAGGATCAGCTCGTCTCGGTCCGGCAGCCCCGCCTCCTGCAGGACCGCGCGCGCGGCGTGTCCCTCGGGCAGGTCGAACCACGCAGTCACCTCGCCCTGCTCCGCCCCCTGCCGGACCAGCTCGGCCCGGCCGCGCCAGCCGAGCACGAAGCCGAGCGCGTCGAGCAGGATCGACTTCCCGGCCCCAGTCTCGCCCGTCAGGACGTTGAGGCCCGGCCGGAACTCGATCTCCAGCCGGTCGATGATGAGCATGTCGCGGATGTCGAGGCCGCGCAGCATGGGGTCAGAGCCACTCGCCCCGCACCACCTGCCGATAGATGTCGGAGAGGAAGCCCTCGCCGGCCGGCTCGAGCGTCAGGCCGCGCCCGGTGAGGAGCGCGTAGCTGTCCTGGTACCACTCGGTCCCGCGGAAGTTCAGGCCGAGGATCGCGCCTGCGGTCCGCGCCTCGTCCTCGAGGCCGAGCGACAGGTACGCTTCCACCAGGCGGTGCAGCGCCTCGGGCGTGTGCGTGGTGGTCTGGAAGTCCTCGACGACGATGCGGAAGCGGTTGATCGCCGCGACGTAGTGCCCGCGCTTGAGGTAGTAGCGCCCGATCTCCATCTCCTTCGCCGCGAGGTGGTCGAAGGCGAGGTCGAACTTCAGGATCGCCGAGCGGGCGTACTCGCTTTCGGGATAGACCTCGATCACCTCGCGCAGGGCCTGCAGCGCCTGGAAGGTCAGGCCCTGGTCGCGGCCAACGTCGTCGATCTGGTCGTAGTAGCTGAGCGCCAGCAGGTACTGGGCGTAGGCCGCGTCCTCGTCGGCCGGGTAGAGGTCGATGAAGCGCTGCGCGGTTGCGCGGCTCGCGTCGTAGTCACGCTCGCGGTGATAGGCATAGGCCTGCATCACCAGCGCGCGCTTGGCGTAGCTGGAATAGGGATAGAGACGCTCGATCTCGCCGAAGAGGCGGGCGGCGTCGTCGGGATCGTTCTGCGCAAGCTCCAGCTCGGCCTGCTGGAAGATCTGCTCGGCCGGCTGGTTCTCCAGCGGCTGCTCCCGGCTGACGAAGGGGTTCGGCAGACGGCTGCACCCCGCGACCGACGCCGAAACCGCGAGAGCCCCGATCAGCAACCAAACCCTTTTCATGCCGCGCCCACTCCTGCTTCCAAGAGCGGCTTAGCATAGCGAAAAACGGCTTGAAACGTGTTTGCGCGCCTTGCCACCCCGGCCGGTGCCCGCGCCGTCAGGCGGCGAGCGCCGAAAGGTCGGAGCGGGTCACGCCCGCACCGGGCAGCCGCGCCGAAAGATGCCCTCCGCAGGCGACAAGCCGCACGGCATCGGGGCGCGCAAAGACCTCGCGCAGCAGGAGGTTCGTCATCGCGTGGCCGGCGCGATGGCCGACATAGCGGCCGATGATCGGCGCGCCGGCGAGCGCGAGGTCGCCCAGCGCATCGAGCATCTTGTGCCGCACCGCCTCGTCCGCGTGGCGCAGGCCGCCCGGCGTCAGCACTTCGGCGCCGTCGACCACGACAGCGTTCTCGACGCTGCCGCCGAGGATCAGACCCTGCGCGCGCATCGCGCTGACGTCCGAGTTGCGGCAGAAGGTGCGGCTGTCGCAGAGCTCGCGCACGAAGGCGCCGTTCGCGAGGTCGAGCGACATCGCTTGCCGTCCGATGGCCGCGTCTGGGAAATCGATGTGAAATTCCATGCCGAAGCCCTCTGCGGGCTCGAGCCGCGCAACGGCGTCGCCGCGGCGGACCTCCACCGGCTGCATGACGCGCAGCGCGCGCACGGGTGCGTTCTGGCGCACCAGTCTCGCGGACAGGATCCCGGCGACAAAATCGGCCGCGCTGCCGTCCATGATCGGAACCTCGGGGCCGTCGATCTCGACGATCACGTTGTTCAGGCCGCAGCCGGCGATCGCGGCCATCACATGCTCGATCGTCGAAACCGAGACGCCAGCCTCGTTCACCACGAGGGTGCAGAGCTGCGACGGAGTGACCGCGTTCCAGCGCGCGCAGATCCACGGATTGTCGCGCACGTCGATCCTGTTGAACCACACGCCCGCCTCGGCCATCGCGGGCCGGAGCGTCATCCTGACCTGCTGCCCGGTATGGAGGCCGACGCCGGTAAAGGTGACCGCTGTTTTCAGCGTGGTTTGCATGACTGTCCCCTGCCACTTTGGCACGGTCACAGCTATGCCCAGCCTTGGCGTGTCACAAATCAAGGTTTGCAACGGCTTGTAACACGAAGCTGCCACGTGGAGCGGTACCGTTGCCGCACGACGAAAGGGGCGGCCAAAGCCGCCCCCAAAGCTGCTCGTTCCTGTTCGCGTTTAGTTGGCCTGACGCCTCAGGAATGCGGGGATTTCGATGCGTTCGTCCTCGCCCGACATCGCCTCGTCGGACTCTTCCGGCGCCACCTGACCGTGGGCCACGCCATGCCTGCTCTCGTGCCCGGTCATTCGACCGATGAGCGAGTTTATGCCGAAATGGCGCCTGTCGGCCGAGGCCGTGCCGCCGGGAACCGGCTGCGTGCCGGGCGGGACCTTGCGAACGGCGGCCTGGAGACGCGCAAGCGCCTCGGCGCTCGGTTGTCCCGGCGCGCGCGGGGTCTGCAGCGGCGCGACCTGCGGCGTCTGCGCGGCGGCGGGCCGCTGGTAGGCCGGCGGCGGCAGGCCGTCGGCGGTGGTGGGCTCGGCCGGCTCCTCGAAGAGGTCCGGCTCGGGCGACTGGATCCGCACCGGCTGCGGTTCCGGCCGGGGCGCTTCCTGCGCGACCACCGGCTCGGCCGGCGCCTGGTCCACCACGGGCTCGGGCTGCGGCTCCGGCTTCGCTTGCGGCTGGGCCGTCATCCGGCGGCGCGGCATCGGAGTCTCGGCATAGCCCTCGACCGCGTCGATGCCGGTCGCGACGACCGAGACGCGCATCCGACCCTCCATGTCCGCGTCGAGGGTCGAGCCGACGATGATGTTGGCGTCGGGATCGACCTCCTCGCGGATGCGGTTCGCCGCCTCGTCGAGCTCGAAGAGCGTGAGGTCGTAGCCGCCGGTGATGTTGATGAGCACGCCCTTGGCGCCACGCAGACTGATCTCGTCGAGGAGCGGGTTCGCTATGGCCTTTTCGGCGGCCTGCGTCGCGCGATCCTCGCCCTCGGCCTCGCCAGTGCCCATCATCGCCTTGCCCATCTCGTCCATCACGCTGCGGACGTCGGCGAAGTCGAGGTTGATGAGGCCCGGGCGCACCATCAGGTCGGTCACGCCCTTCACGCCCTGGTAGAGCACGTCATCGGCGAGGGAGAACGCCTCGGTGAAGGTCGTCTTCTCGTTCGCCAGCCGGAACAGGTTCTGGTTCGGGATGATGATCAGCGTGTCGACCATCTTCTGCAGCGCCTCGACCCCCTCCTCGGCCTGGCGCATCCGCTTGCCGCCCTCGAACTGGAAGGGCTTGGTCACGACGCCGACGGTCAGCACGCCCATCTCGCGCGCGGCCTGAGCGATGATCGGAGCGGCCCCGGTGCCGGTGCCGCCACCCATGCCGGCGGTGATGAAGCACATGTGCGCGCCGGAGAGGTGGTCGATGATCTCCTCGATCGTCTCCTCGGCGGCGGCGGCGCCGACGGAGGGACGCGCGCCCGCGCCCAGCCCCTCGGTCACCTTGACGCCCATCTGGATGCGCTGGGGCGCGGTCGATTGCTGCAGCGCCTGCGCGTCAGTGTTCGCCACCACGAACTCGACGCCCATCAGCTCCTTCGCGATCATGTTGTTGACCGCGTTGCCACCGGCGCCGCCCACGCCGAAGACCGTGATCCGGGGCTTGAGGTCGTCGTCCCGCTCGGGAACCGTCAGATTGAGTGCCATGATGTTCCGCCTGTTCTTCTGCCAATGAGCCCGGCCTTTGCGGCCGGATCGCTTCTTTGTTTCTCCCAAGCTTACGCGCTGATCGCGTCACCGTCACCCGAAAATCGCAGGTCAAGCACCAAATAGCGGCAGCATTGTCCATGAGACCGGCGAAGTGTTGCGCACGCCACGATATGTTGCGGTCCGTCGCACGGGCACGACGAATGGGGCGACGCAGGACCCCTGCTCACCCTCGCGCGGCGAGAGCCGCCTTTCCAGCGATGTGGGTGCGACTGCTCGTGCCGCAGGCCGGGCCGTTGACCGCCCGTGCCACCGTCGACGCTAGCCGAGCCGCACCGGGGCGTCACCCCCCGAGTTGCGAAAACCTCACCAGTTGTCGCGGAACCAGCGGACCGCGCGCCGGAGCGAGCGCGCGGGGTAGCGATCGGCCGGGATCTCGAAGTCCCACCACTCGTCCTGCGGATGGGTGGCGAAGAGACAGAGGCCGACGGCGCTCGCGAAGGCCGCGCCGCTCGCCCGCTCGGGCAGGCCGCGGACGCGGAGCGGCCGGCCGATGCGGACCTGTTGCCCCAAGATGCGAGGCGCCAGCGTGTCGAGGCCAGGGATCTCGCTGCCGCCGCCGGTCAGGACGATCTGCTGCGTCGGCAGGTGGTCGAAGCCGGCGGCGTCGAGGCGGGCGCGGACCTCCTCGAGGATCTCCTCCACGCGCGGGCGCATGATGCCGATGACCTCGGACCGGCTGACGGTGCGGCGGTCGCGCTCCCAGTCGCCGGTGCCGCCGCCGACCTCGATCAGCTCGCGGTCATCGACGCCGGTGGCGACGACCCCGCCGTGAAACGTCTTGACCCGCTCGGCGGTCGCCCAAGGCACGTGCAGCCCCTTGGAGATGTCGGTGGTGACCTGGTCGCCGCCGAGCCGCACCGCGTCGGCGAAGATCATGTGCTTCTTCATGAAGACAGAGATGCCGGTCGCACCGCCGCCCATGTCGATGCAGGCGGCGCCGAGCTCCTGCTCGTCCTCGACGAGCGCGGCGAGGCCGGAGACATAGGCGGACGAGGCAAGCCCCGCAAGCTCCAGGTCGCACCGCGTGATGCAATGGAGGAGCGCGCGGATCGTGTCGCCGTTGACGGTGAGCAGATGCATGTCGCAGGCGAGCTTCTTGCCAATCTGGCCGCGCGGGTCGGCGAGGCCGCTGCGCTGGTCGAGGGCGAAGTTCACCGGCTGGGCGTGCAGCGTCTCGCGCCCGTCGCCGATGTCGGGCACATCGCAGGCGGCAAGGACGCGCGCCACGTCCGCCTCGCTCACCACGTCGGTCGGCACCAGCACCGAGCCGGCGAGGCCGTAGCTGCGCGGCCGCCCGCCCGAGACGCAGGCGATGACGTGGTCGACGCGGATGCCGGCCATCTTCTGCGCCGCCTGGACCACGGTGCGAATCGCCCGCTCGGTCTCGGCCGCCGCGTCGATCTCGCCGAGGCGCATCCCGCGCGAGCGGGTGGTGGCGGCGCCGACTACGCGGAACGAGGTCTGCCCCGCCATCGGGCCGACGCCATCGTTCATCCGGTCGCGCTCGGGCCCGTCAAAGCGCAGGATCAGGCAGGCGACCTTGGACGTGCCCACGTCGAGCACCGCGATGGTGCCGCGCTGGATGGCCGCGCGCCGGATCGCGCGCATGGCCCGCTGCGCCTCGTGGAACTGCGTCATCGTCCGGCCCCTCCTATCTGTCGGATCTTGCTTGCAGAAGCTGCTCGGTACCGTGCCTGCCGAGGCGCAGGGTCGGGCGGCGCGGGTTGCGCAGGTCGACCACGTCGACGTCGCGCGTGAGCAGGTCCTGCGCCTGGTGAAGGGCGATCGCCTGGTCGAGCGCCCTGAGGGCACCCGCCTCGGGCAGAAGGATGCGCCGGCCGCCAGAGAGCACCACGTCCCAACGCCGCTCGCCCACGCGGACAAGGCCGCGCATCTCGGGCGCGATCGGCTCGGCGGCGGCATAGAGCGCCAGCGCCTCGGGCACCGCCCGCGACGCGCCCGTGCCCGCGACCAGCGGCAGGTCCGCCCGATCCTCGCGCGCCGCGAGCGGCGCGACCGGGTGCCCGGTCGCGTCGAGCAGGACCAGTCCCTCGGACCGACGCTGCACGATCGCCGGCACCCGCTCCTCGACGTCGACCTGCAGCACGCCGCCCGGCCGCACCGCCACCCGCACGCCCGCCACCGGGTCGAGCGCGGCGACGAGATCGCGGACCTCCTGCAGGTCGAGGTCGAACGAGCTGACCGGCAGGCGCAGATGCAGGATCTCGCGGATCTCTGCGGCGAGCGGGTCAGAGGCGCCCTCGACCGCCATGATCTGGACCATGAACTCCGGCCGCTCCTCGATCTGGCGGCGCAGCTCGGTCGCGCCTTCGACGAGCGCCTGCCGCCGGTCGGCGTCGGAGAGCCAGAGCCCGGTGCCGCCAAGGACCAGCGCCAGCGGCAGCCCCCAGAGCAGCGCCCGCCAGAAGAGCGGCGTCAGCAGGAGCCGCTGCATCCGGTAGGCAATGCGCGACGGGGCGGGATCGCGGCGCGTCACCTGTCGCACGATGCGTCCTCCACAAGGAAGCGGCAAAGCGGGCCGAAGCCCATGCCGGAATGCGCTGCCTGCTCGGGCACCAGCGACGTCGGCGTCATGCCGGGCTGGGTGTTGATCTCCAGCAGGATCAGCCCGTCCGGGCCCCGCGCTTCGTCCCAGCGGAAGTCGGCGCGGCTGATCCCGCGGCAGCCGAGCACTCGGTGCGCGGTCAGCGCGTGGTCGCAGCAGGCGCGGGCAATCTCGCCGGGGATATCGGCCGGCAGGACATGGCGCGAGCCGCCCGGCCGATACTTGGCGTCATAGTCGTACCAGCCATCGGTCAGGATGTCGGTCACGGTCAGCGCCCTGTCACCGACCACCGTCACCGTCAGCTCGCGCCCCGGCACGAAGCGCTCGACCAGCACGGTTTCGGGCATCTCGGGCCCCAGCGCAGGCGGGCCGTTCGCCGCCTCGTGCACGAGATAGACGCCGACGGACGATCCCTCGGCATTGGGCTTCACGACGTAGGGCGGCTCCATCGCGTGCGCCCGCGCAGCTTCATCGCGCGGGACGAGGCGGCCCTCGGCCACCGGCAGGCCGGCGGCGGCGAAGATCTGCTTGGAGCGCTGCTTATCCATCGCGAGCGCGGAGGCGAGCACGCCGGAATGGGTGTAGGGCAGGCGCATCCACTCGAGCAGGCCCTGGACGCAGCCGTCCTCGCCCCAACGGCCGTGCAGCGCGTTGAAGACGGCGTCCGGGCGCACCTCGGTCAGACGCGCGGCGAGGTTGGGCCCGGCATCGAGCTCGATCACCTCATAGCCTTCGTCCCGCAGGGCGGCCGCGCATTCGCGCCCTGACGACAGCGACACCTCCCGCTCGGCGGAAGGGCCGCCCTTCAGGACCGCCACCCTGGGGAATGTCCTGCCCGACAATCCCGCCACTCGTCGCCTCATCGGGCCGCTGACCGGCCCCTGTTGTCGCGGTGCCCGTGGGCCCGCCATTTCAAGGGGCCGGTTCGCCGACCCTCATAATTTCCCACTCTAGCGTGATGCCGTGCGTCTGCGCCACCCTTTCCCGCACCCTCTCGCCCAGCGTCTCGAGGTCGGCCGCCGTGGCCCCTCCGGCATTGACGAGAAAGTTCGGGTGCTTGGCGCTCATCTCGGCGCCGCCCTCGCGCGCGCCGCGCATTCCGGCGGTGTCGATCAGGCGCCAGGCCTTGAGCTCGTGGCTGTCGTCGGGGCCGCCGGTCGAGGAATGGCCGGCGGGGTTGCGGAAGGTCGAGCCGGCGCTGCGCTCCCGCGTCGGCTGCGTCGCGTCGCGCTGGGCAAGCTGCTCTTCCATCCGCCGCTTCAGCGCCTCGGGCGCACCGGCCTCGGCGCGGAACTCCGCCTCGACGACCACGGTGTCGGGCGGCAGATCGCTCTGCCGATAGGCGAGGTGCAGGTTGCTTGCCGGCAGGGTCAGCACGTCGCCGTCCCGCGTGACCACCCGCACCGAGACCAGCGCATCCGCGACGTAGCGGCCGTAGCAGCCCGCGTTCATCCGCACCGCGCCGCCGATCGCGCCGGGAATGGTCCGCAGGAACGTCAGGTCGCGGCCGGCGGCGGCGGCCTGCATCGCGACGCGCGAGTCGAGCGCCGCGGCGCCGGCCACCACCCGTTCGCCCTCGACGCGGATGCCGGCGAAGGCGCGGCCGAGGCGGATGACGACGCCGCGCCAGCCGCCGTCCCGCACGATGAGGTTCGAACCGACGCCCATCGGCAGCACGGGGATCGACGAGTCGAGCGCGCCGAGGAAGGTCGCCAAGTCGGCCTCGTCCGCCGGCTGGAAGAGCCAGTCCGCCGGCCCCCCGACGCGCAGCCAAGTCAAGTCGCCCAGAGGACGCGCGGGCGTCAGGCGGCCCCGGACCTGCGGCAGATCGCGCAACGTGTCAGCGCGCCGGGTGGGTAGGCGGGGTCAGTCGGCCCTGCGGGCGCGGTCGACGCGGGACGCCAGCCAGCGCAGCATCGCGGCGCCCACTGCGAGCGCCAGGACGCCCGCGCCCGGACCGTGCTGCAGCGTCAGGTATCCCACGATGGGTATCCCGGCGCAGACGAGCAGAAAGGTGGTCGGCAGGTGATCGCGACGGCTTGGCAGCATCGCCGCCACGTTCGCGCCGACCACCCAGAGGCAGAACAGGAGCAACGAGTGACTCATGTCTTCGACCTTTCCTGAGGGGTTGCGGGACGTGGTTCACGGATTGCGCCCGGACGCGGTGCCCTGGGCGGATCTTCGGCGTGGCCGTCACTGCGACAGCCTCGCGGCAAGGTTGTTGGCCCAGGCGCTGATGGTGCCGGCGCCGAGGCAGACGACGATGTCGCCCGGTCGCGCCTGCTCGCGCACGAGGCGCTCGAGGTCGTCCTCGGAGACGACGGCGCGGGCGTGGCGGTGGCCGTGGCGGATCAGGCCGGCAACCAGCGCATCGCGGCTCGCGCCCTCAATCGACGCTTCGCCGGCGGAATAGACCTCGGCGATGGCGACGACGTCGGCGTCGTTGAAGCAGGCGCAGAAATCGTCGAAGAGGGCGCTGAGGCGGCTGTAGCGGTGCGGCTGGTGGACTGCGATGACGCGGCCCTTCGTCGCCTGCCGCGCGGCGCGGAGGACGGCGGCGATCTCGACCGGGTGGTGGCCGTAATCGTCGATGATGGATATGCCGTCGACCTCGCCCACCTTGGTGAAGCGCCGGTTTACACCTTTGAACGCGGCGAGCGCGGCGCGGATCTCGGCGCGCTTCATCCCAAGGTGCCGCGCCACGGCCACGGCGGCGAGCGCGTTCGAGACGTTGTGGTCGCCGGTCATCGGCAGCGTGCAGCCCTCGATCGTGCTGCCCTCGGCTTGCAGTGCCACGTCGAAATGCGCGCGCCCGTCCTCGAAGCGCAGGTTCACCGCGCGGATGTCGGCCTGGGCGTTGAAACCGTAGGTGACGATGCGGCGGTCGGTGACGCGGCCGACGAGGGCCTGCACCTCGGGATGGTCGGTGCAGCAGACGGCGAGGCCGTAGAACGGGACGCCCGAGACGAAGTCGTCGAAGCCCTTGCGCAGGCGCGCCATGTCACCCCAGTGCTCCATGTGCTCGGGGTCGATGTTGGTCACGACGGCGATGGTGGCGGGCAGACGGTTGAAGGTGCCGTCGCTCTCGTCGGCCTCGACCACCATCCACTCGCCCTGCCCCGCCCGCGCGTTCGAGCCGTAGGCGTGGATGACGCCGCCGTTGATGACCGTGGGATCGAGGCCGCCCGCGTCGAGGAGGGTCGCAACCATGGTGGTGGTGGTTGTCTTGCCGTGGGTACCGGCGATGGCGACGTTGGACTTCAGCCGCATCAGCTCGGCCAGCATCTCGGCGCGGCGCACCACCGGCATCTTGCGCGCCCGCGCGGCGTCGAGCTCGGGGTTGCCGCACTTGATGGCGGAGGAGATCACCACGACCTCGGCATCGCCCAGGTTCGCAGCGTCCTGCCCGACGAAGATCCGCGCGCCCAGCGTCTCGAGCCGCTCGGTGATCGCCGACGCCTTCAGGTCCGAGCCTTGTACGGTGTAGCCGTGGGTCAGCAGCACCTCGGCGATGCCGGACATGCCGATCCCGCCGATCCCCACGAAGTGGATCGGGCCGAGGCCGGTGGGCAGCTTCGTCACGGCGGCATTCATGGGTGCGCTTCCGTCCATCGCCTCAGGTCTCCTGTCTGTTCAGGTCGCCGGCCGCAAGGGCCTCGACCAGGTCGGCCAGCCGTTCGGCGGCGTCCGGCTTGCCCTGCGCCAGCGCGGCGCGCGCCATGCGCGAGGCGGCGTCGGGGTTCTCGAGGATGAGCGCCATCTGCTCGGACAGCGTCTCGGCGTCGGCCTTGCGCTCGGGCAGCAGGATCGCGGCGTCGGCCTTGGCGAGGCCGCGCGCGTTGGCGGTCTGGTGGTCCTCGGCGGCGGCGGCGAAGGGGATCAGGATGCTCGGCCGGCCAATCACGCTGAGGTCCGCAACCGACGAGGCGCCGGCGCGGCTGACGACCAGTTGCGCCTCGCTCATCCGGCGGGCGATGTCGTCGAAGAAGGGGCGCACCTCGGCGTCGATGCCGGCCGCGGCATAGGCGCCGGAGACCCGCGCGCCGTCCTCGGCGCGGGCCTGGTGCGCCACGCGGATGTTGCGCCTCAGCGCCTCGGGCAGCCGCGCCACCGCCTGCGGCACGACGTCCGACAGGACCCGCGCGCCTTGGCTGCCGCCGATCACGAGGAGCAGCATCGGGTAGTCGCCCGGCGCAATGTAGGGCGCGCCCTCCCGCTCCAGCACCGCGGCGCGGACGGGATTGCCGACGTGGATGCCCTTGACCCCCTCCGGCAGCTGCGTGGGCCAGGTCCCGCAGGCCACCGCCGCGACGCGGCTGGCGAAGGCGCGGTTCACCCGCCCCAGCACGCCGTTCTGCTCGTGGATCATGCGCGGGCGGCCGAGCGCGACCGCCGCGCTCAGCGCCGGGATCGTCGGATAGCCGCCGAAGCCGATCACCGCATCGGGCCGGTCGCGCAGCATCCGCAAAATCGCCCCACCGACGCCGCCCGCGATCCGCAGCGGCACCAGCGCCCGCTCCGCCGCGCCGCCGCGCGCGGGCGTGGCCGAGGCCATCCGGTCGACCGGCACCGCGTCGGGGAAGCCGCCGGCGTAACGCGCGCCGCGCTCGTCGGTCGCCAGCCGGACGCGCCAGCCGCGCCGGAGCATCGTCTCGGCCAGCGCCTGCGCAGGAAACATGTGGCCGCCGGTCCCTCCGGCGGCGATGGTCACGAGCCGCGCCACCCTAGCGCCCCTGCCGCAGCAGGACGTCGCCGATCTGCCCCTGCGGCCGGTTGCGGGTGAAGGCCAGCAGCATCCCCAGCATCAGCCCCCCGGCGATCAGCGACGAGCCGCCGTAGCTCACGAACGGCAAGGTCATGCCCTTCGCGGGCAGCAGCCGCACCGCGACGCCCATGTTGATCATCGCCTGAACCCCGAACGTGCAGGCGAGCCCCGTGCCCGCCAGGCGGATGAACGGGTCCCGCTCGCGCGTCAGCCGTGCCAGGGACCGGATCACGACGGTCGCATAGAGGGCGATGATGGCGAGCACCAGCACCAGACCGTATTCCTCGGCGGCAACCGCGATGATGAAGTCGGTGTGCGCGTCGGGCAGCGACCACTTCACCTGCCCTTCGCCCACGCCGACGCCGAAGAAGCCGCCCTCGATGATGGCGTTGGTGGCGTAGCCGAGCTGCGTCGTCGGCTCGACCTCGGCGGAGAGGAAGCCGTCGATGCGCCGCGCGAAATGCTCGGAGTTCTCGTAGGCCATGACGCCCGCGCCGACCGCCAGCCCGCCCAGCGCGACCAGCAGCGTGATCGGCGCGCCAGCAACGAAGTACATCACGCCCCAGGCGAAGAGGATCAGGCAGGCCTGGCCGAAATCTGGCTGCATCGCCAGCATCGCCGCGATGAGAACCGCCAGCGCCAGGGACATGCGCTTGCCCGGTGGGCCGCCGACCTCGGTGCTCGCCGCCAGGAACCAGGCGGCCACCACGACGAAACCCGGCTTGATGAACTCCGATGGCTGCACGCTGCCGAAGCCGAGCGAGTACCAGCGCACGGCCCCCTTGCCGAAGTCCGTCCCGAAGAGCGGCAGCCCCGCCATCGCCACGAAGCTCGCCGCAAAGCCGATGACCGCGAGGCGCCTCACCAGCACCGGCTGCATCATCGTCGTCAGCAGCATCGCGATCAGCGCAATGCCGCCAAAGAGGATCTGACGCTCGACGTAATGGAAAGGCGCGAAGCCGTTGCGCTGCGCCAGCGGCGGCGAGGCGGCGAGTCCGAGCAGGAGCCCGATGCCGAACAGCAACAGGACACAGGACATCGACCACTTGTCGACCGTCCGCCACCATCGTGGCAGGATCGGTTCGCCGTCCCTCAGAGGGACCGCGCCATGGGCCATCTCGGTCATGGAGCGCGCCTCAACACTGCCCGTTTCGCCCGTTCTCCGGGTCTCGCGACGAAGTCTAGACCGAAGCGCCGGCGCGTGCCAGCCAATTCAGGCACTCCCGCGCAGGTTGATTTCATTCCATGGCCAGAACCTGTCGCACCTGCGCCGCGAAATCGTCGCCCCGTGCCTCGAAATCGGCATACTGGTCGAAGCTGGCCGCAGCCGGCGCGAGCAGCACCGTCTCGCCCGGCTCGGCCTCGGCGGCGGCGCGCGCGACGGCGGTCGCCATGTCGCCGCAGATCTCGCTCGGGGTCTCGCCGAGCTGCAGCGCGAACTCGCGCGCCGAATGCCCGATCAGGTAGGCCTTTGCGACATGGCCGAGATGCGGCGCAAGAGAGGCGATCCCGCCCTCCTTGCCCAGGCCTCCGGCAATCCAGCGGATCCGTTCGAACGCCTGCAGCGCCTTGGCCGCGCTGTCGGCGTTGGTCGCCTTGCTGTCGTTGACGAAGACCACGCCCCCCGCCTCGGCGATGCGTTGACTGCGGTGCGGGAGGCCCGCGAAGCTCTGGAACGCCGCCTCGATCCGCCGCGGCGAGAGGCCGAGAGCGCGCGCGGCGGCGAAGGCGGCGCAGGCGTTCTGGTGGTTATGTGCGCCCGGCAGTCCAGCGATCGCGCGCAGGTCGATCGACGCCACCTGCCGCCCCTTGCGCCGCTCGGCGAGGAAGCCCTTACGCGCCGCGACCGACCAGCCGACACCCTCGATCCTTGCGGCGGCGGAGATCCGGATCACGCGGTCGTCCGCCGGCCCCTCGGCCATCCGATCGGCCAGGAACAATCCCTCAACCTCGTCCACGCCGATCACCGCGCGATCCGGCCCGCCCTCGGCAAAGAGGCGTCGCTTGGCCGCGAAATAGCCGCCAAGCCCACCGTGCCGGTCGAGATGATCAGGCGTCAAGTTGGTGAAGATCGCGATGTCCGGCGTCAGCGCCCGCGCCAGCTCGATCTGGTAGGACGACAGCTCCAGCACCACCACGCCACCGTCGCCCGGCGGCTCGATGTCCAGCACGCCGCGGCCGATGTTCCCGGCAAGCTGCACCTCTATCCCCTCGGCCGCCAGCACATGCGCGATCAGCGCCGCCGTCGTCGACTTGCCGTTCGAGCCGGTGACCGCCACCACCCGCGGCACCCGGTCGAACCGCGCCCATTCGTCGGTCGCGTGCGAGCGGAAGAAGAGCCCGATGTCGTTGTCGAGCGGCACCTGCGCCCGGAGCGCCGCGGCCACGACGCGGTTCGGTGCCGGGTAGAGGTGCGGGATCCCCGGCGAGACGATCAGCGCCTGGACCCCGCTCCAGACGTCCGGCCGCCCCAGGTCGGTCAGCGCGAAACCGTCCGCCTCCGCCCGCGCCCGCGCCTCGCCGCTCTCGTCCCAGGCCAGCGCCTCCGCTCCGCCGGCTTCCAGCGCCCGCACCGTGGCCCGCCCCGACCGCCCGAGGCCCAGCACCGCGACGCGGCCGCCCGCGTGACCCTGCACCGGGATCATCGCCGCGCCTCCCGCGTGCGCGACCGCAGGCGCGCAAGCGCCTGCGCGGCCCAACGGGAGGAGGCTACCGCCGCAGGCGGATGCCGACGACGGGCGGGAGCCGCCCCGCTCACCATCCCACCCGTTCCCGCCGGCGAAAGAACCCGCCCGTCGGTCCGTCCTCCGGCAGCGTCGCCAGCCACACCGCCGTCTCCGCCGACTCCTCCGGGCTGCTCGAGGCGTCCGGCCCGCCCATCCGCGTCCTGACCCAGCCCGGATCCATCGCGTTGATCTTGATGGTCGCCGGCAACTGCTGCGACAGCGCCAGCGTCAGCGCGTTGAGCGCCGCCTTGGCGACCCCATAGGCACCCGGCCCCCGGAGGCCGCGCGCGAAGGATCCGTAGCCCGAGGAGAGATTCACGATCCGCCCGCGTCCCCGCGCCGCCATCCCCGGCGCCGTCAGCCGGATCAGCTCGTAGGGCCCGCGCACCATGACCTGCATCGCCGCGGCAAAGCCCTTCGGATCCTCCAGCATCGGCACCTTCCGCAGGAGGCCCGCATTGTTGACGAGGATCGACACCTCGCCCGCCTCCGCGACCGCCTCGCTCAACTCCTGGGGCCGCTCGAGGTCCAGCACGACCGACCGGCACCCGATTTCGTCCGCCGCCGCCCGGCCGGCGGCCGGGTCGCGCGCGCCGATCACCACCTCGTGCCCCTGCCGCGCCAGCGCCGCCGAGATGGCACGTCCGATTCCGCGATTGCCGCCGGTGACGAGCGCCACCGCCATCAGCGCACCTTGAGCGTCGCCAGGCCGATCAGCGCCAGGATCAGCGAGATGATCCAGAAGCGGATGACGATCTGCGGCTCGGCCCAGCCCTGCTTCTCGAAATGGTGGTGGATCGGCGCCATCAGGAACACGCGCTTGCCGGTTCGCTTGAAGTAGAACACCTGGATGATGACGCTCAGCGCCTCGACCACGAAGAGGCCGCCCACGACCGCCAGTACGATCTCGTGCTTGGTCGCCACCGCGATGGCCCCGAGCGCGCCGCCGAGCGCAAGGCTGCCGGTGTCGCCCATGAACACCGCCGCCGGCGGCGCGTTGTACCACAGGAACCCCAATCCGCCGCCGATCAGCCCCGCCGTGAAGATCAGGATCTCTCCCGTCCCCGGCACGTAGTGCACCTCGAGGTAGTCGGTGAAGTCCACCCGTCCGACCGCGTAGGCGATGACGCCCAGCGTCGCCGCCGCGATCATCACCGGCATGATCGCCAGTCCGTCGAGCCCGTCCGTCAGGTTGACGGCATTCGCCGCGCCCACGATGACCAGCATGGCGAAGGGCACGAACACCACCGAGAGGTTCAGGAGCACGTTCTTGAAGACCGGGAACGCCAGCTGCCAACTCAGATCGGCCGGGTGCAGGAGCCCGGCCCAGGTTCCGGCGATGGCCGCCACGCCGAGGCCGATGGCGATGCGCATCCGCCCCGAGAGCCCCTTGGAGTTGCCCCGCGTGATCTTGTGGAAGTCATCCACGAAGCCAAGCGTCCCGAAGGCGATCGTCACGAAGAGGATCATCCAGACGTAGCCGTTGTCGAGCCGCGCCCAGAGCAGGGTCGACACGACCACCGCGCCCAGGATCAGCATGCCCCCCATGGTCGGCGTGCCGGCCTTGGTCTGCAGGTGGCTTTCCGGACCGTCGGTGCGGATCGGCTGCCCGTTCCGCTGGCGCTTGCGCAGGAGCGCGATCAGCGGCCGGCCGAACAGGAAGCCGAAGACAAGCGCGGTGAAGAACGCGCCGCCGGCGCGGAACGTGATATAGCGGAAGAGGTTGAAGACGTCGCCGCCGTCGGAGAGGGCCGTCAGCCAGTAGAGCATCAGGAAGCCCCGGTTCTGTCGTCCGGCAGCGGATGCCCGAGTTTCCGGATCGCGTCAACGACGAGGCTCACGCGGCTGCCCTTGCTGCCCTTTACCAGCACGACGTCGCCCGCGTCGAGCAGCTGATGCACCTGCCGCGCCAGCGCCTCGGCGTCCTCGGTCCAGCGGCCGCGCCGCTCCTCGGGCAGCGCCGCGTGCAGCGCGCGCATCCGCGGCCCCACGCAATGCACGCGCGCGATACGCGCCATCGCCGGATGCCGCGCCAGGTCCTCATGCAGCCGCGCCTCTTCCGGCCCGAGCTCCAGCATGTCGCCCAGCACCGCGATCCGCCGCCCGCGCGAGAACCGGCCGAGCCCGTCCTGCGGCTCGCAGGCGCCGAGCGTGTCGAGCGCCGCCGCCATCGAGGCGGGGTTGGCGTTGAAGGCGTCGTCGAGCAGGTCGATGGTCGCCCGCTCCTCGACCACGTCGAGCGCCAGCGTCTCGCGCAGGCCCCGTCCGCCCGGCGGTGTCCAACGGCCGAGTGCCAGGATCGCCCGCGCCCGGTCCGCCCCGAGCGCGTCCACTACCGCGAGCGCGCCCATCGCGTTCAGCGCGAAGTGCCGCCCCGGCGTCGCGATTTTGTAGAGCAGCGGCGTTCGCCAGGCGCGCCCCTGCGCCACGGTGCTGTCGCGCGAGAGCGTCACCGTCTCCAGCCGATGATGGTTGCCGCATCCCTCGCCGAAGCTCACGTCGCGCGCGCCCGCGGCCTGAGCCGCGCCGCGCAGGATCGGCGTCACCGCGAGGTCGCCCGGCAGCACCGCCACGCCGCCCGGCTCCAGCCCCTCGAAGATCGAGGCCTTCTCCACGGCGATCGCCTCAAGCGTGCCCAGCGCCTCCAGATGCGCCGCCGCGACGGTCGTGATCATCGCCACATGCGGCCGCGCGAGACGCGCCAGCGGGGCAATCTCGCCCGCATGGTTCATGCCGATCTCGACGATCGCGAAGTCCGCGGCTTGCGGCAGCCGCGCCAGGGTCAGCGGCACCCCCCAGTGGTTGTTGTAGCTCGCCTCGGCGGCATGGACCCGGCCCTGCCCCTCGAGCATCGCGCGCAGCATTTCCTTGGTGGAGGTCTTGCCGACGGAGCCGGTCACCGCCACCACCTGCGCCGCCACGCGCGCCCGCCCGGCTCGGCCGAGCGCCGCCAGCCCCTCCATCACGTCCCCGACCATAAGGAGCGGCGCCTCCGACGGCACGTCCTCCGGCACCCGCGAGACCATTGCCGCCGCCGCACCCCTGCGCAGCGCGTCGGCCACGAAGTCGTGCCCGTCCCGCGCCGCGCTCAGCGCGACGAAGAGGTCACCCGGCCGCAGCGTCCGCGTGTCGATCGAGACGCCCGTCGCGGCCCAATTTTTCGTCACCTCACCGCCAGTGGCCGCCGCCGCGTCCGCCGCCGTCCAGAGCGGCCCGCAGCCCGCTGCCGTCACGCGATCCTCCGAGCGGCGCGCCCCGCGGCGGGCGAAGAGGCCGGGGGACCCCAGCGTCCCCCGGCCGGCGAGCCCGCGCCCCCGTGGCGGCCATCGCGCTGCGCTCGGCCGCTCATGCGACCCGTCCGTCAAGCGCCGCGACCGCCACGCTCGCCTGCTCGGCGTCGTCGAACGGATAGACCGTCTCGCCCACGATCTGTCCCGTCTCGTGCCCCTTGCCCGCGATCAGGAGCGCATCGCCCGGCTGCAACGCGTCGACTCCGCGCAGGATCGCCTCAGCCCGGTCCGGAACCTCGATCGCGTCCGGCGCCGCCTGCAGGATCGCGCGCCGGATCGCCGCCCGGTCCTCGGTCCGCGGATTGTCGTCGGTGACGAAGGCAAGGTCGGCGTGCGCCGTCGCCGCCGCCCCCATCAGGGGCCGTTTGCCGCGGTCGCGGTCGCCGCCGGCGCCGAACACCACCACGAGCCGGCCCATCACGTGCGGCCGCAGCGCCTGCAGCGCCGTCGCCAGCGCCTCGGGCGTGTGGGCGTAGTCGACGTAGACCGCCCCGCCGTCCGCCCGCTCGGCCACCCGCTGCATCCGGCCCCGCACGCCCGCGAGGCGTGGCAGCACCGCGAAAACCTCGTCCGGCTCCGATCCCGTGGCGACGGCAAGTCCCGCCGACAGCAGCACGTTGCCGCCCTGGAACCCGCCGATCAGCGCCAGCCTCGCCTGCCGCGTCCGGCCGGCCCAGGAGTATCGCAGCGTCTGCCCCCCCGGCTCGAAGCGCTGGTCCAGGATCCGCAGCGCCGCCGCCTCGTGCCGCCCCACCGTCAGGATGTCCTGCCGCCGCGCCGCCACCCGCTCGGCAAGCACTTGCCCCTTCGCGTCGTCGAGGTTCAGGACCGCCACGCCGTCGTCCGGCAGCACCCGGTCGAAGAGACCCGCCTTGGCGGCGAAGTAGGCGTCGAAGTCAGGGTGGTAGTCCAGGTGATCCTGGCTGAAGTTGCTGAACGCTGCCGCCCTGAGCCGCACCCCGTCCAGCCGCCGCTGCTCGAGCCCGTGCGACGAGGCCTCCATCGCGGCGTGGGTGACGCCCGCCGCGGCCGCCTCGGCCAGCACGCGGTGCAGCGTCACCGGCTCGGGCGTGGTGTGCTTCAGCGGCGTACTCCACGCGCCCTCGACACCCGTCGTGCCGACATTCACCGCGGCGAGGCCGAGCGCCTCCCAGATCTGACGGGTGAAGGTCGCAACCGAGGTCTTGCCGTTGGTGCCCGTCACCGCGACGACCGTTTCGGGCTGCGCGCCGAACCAGAGCGAGGCGGCGAAGGCCAGCGCCTGGCGCGGATCCTCCGTCACCACCAGCGCGGCGCCGCTCGCCCCCATGCCGCTCGCCGCCAGTTGCGCGCCCTCGCGATCGGTCAGCACGGCGGCTGCGCCCATCCTGAGTGCGTACGACACGAACTCGGCGCCGTGCATGCGCGTGCCCGGCAGTGCGGCGAAGAGGT
Organism: Roseitranquillus sediminis; assembly: GCF_016918935.1. Classification (GTDB taxonomy): domain Bacteria; phylum Pseudomonadota; class Alphaproteobacteria; order Rhodobacterales; family Rhodobacteraceae; genus Roseitranquillus; species Roseitranquillus sediminis. The sequence goes on along the minus strand of NZ_JAFFOB010000015.1, from coordinate 148,153 downwards.
GTCCGTCGCGCACGTCGCGGCTGTCGACCGAAAGGCCGGTCACCCGCGCCTCGCGTCCGTCCCGGGCCGTCAGGCCCAGCTGCGACAAAGTGCGGATTCGGCCCTCTTCGCCCATCGCGCGGCTCCGGTCAGTTGCTGGCCCGGCTTAGCAGGGTCTCTCCGTCCTGTTCAACGGCAGGCCTGAGGCCGAGGAGCGGCGCCACGCGGCGGATCACTTCGGCGGCGACCGGAACGGCCGTCCATCCTGCCGTGCGCCGAGGCTCCTCGCCCGAGGTTTCCTCCGGCTCGTCGAGCGACAGGACGAGGACGTACTTCGGGTCGCTGGCCGGGAAGACGCTGGCGAAGGTGGCGATGACCTTTTCGTCGTAGTAGCCGCCGCTCGGCTTCGGCTTGTCGGCGGTGCCGGTCTTGCCGCCCACTTCGTAGCCCTCGACCTCGCCAAAGCTCGCGGTGCCGCGGACCACGACCTGCCGAAGCATCGACGCCGCCGCCTCGCTGACGGTCTCGGAGACGACGCGCGGACCGGGGTCCGGGGCGTCCTGCGCCAGCAGGGTCGGCGTGACCCGAGTCCCGCCGTTGAGGAGCGAGGCGTAGGCCGCGGCGAGGTGCAGCGGGCTGATCGAGAGGCCGTGACCGTAGCTGATCGTCATCGTCGAGATCTCGGACCAGCGCGGCGGCAGCAACGGGGCCGCGCCCGCCGCCTCGATCAGCTCGACCGGCGTCGGCTGCAGGAGGCCGAGGCTGTCGAGAAAGGCGCGCTGGCGCTCGGCCCCGATCATCATCGCGATGCGGGCGGTGCCGATGTTGGACGACTTCACCACCACGTTCGTGACCGACAGCTCGGGCCCGTAGTTGCGGAAGTCGCGGATTCGGAAGCGGCCCCAGGTCAGCGGGCCCTTGGTCTCAATCGTGGTCGAGGGGTTGACCAGCCCCGCCTCCATTGCCTGCGCGACGGTCACGATCTTCATCGCCGAGCCGAGCTCGTAGACCCCCTGCACCGCCCGATTGAAGAGCGGACTGTCGCCGGCGTCGCCGGCAGTCAGCGGCCGCGGCCGGTCGTTGGGGTCGAAATCGGGCAGCGACATCATGCTGACGATCTGCCCGGTATCGACCTCGATCAGGACCGCTGCCGCACCCTTGGCGTTCATCAGTTTCATGCCGCCCTCGAGCACCCGGCGCATGGCGGACTGCACCGTCAGGTCGATGGACAGGCGCAGCGGCTCGTGCGCGTGCGCCGGATCGCGCAGCCGCTCGTCGAGTGCCTTCTCGATGCCGGCGACGCCGATCACCTCGGCCGAATGCACGCCCTCCCGGCCAAAGCTCGCGCCGCCGAGTATGTGCGCCGCGAGGCGTCCGTTCGGGTAGAGCCGCATCTCGCGCGGGCCGAACAGCAGCCCCGGCTCGCCGATGTCGTGCACCGCCTGCCGCTGTTCGGGCGAGATCGTCTTCTTGATCCACATGAACTTGCGGCCGTCGGTGAAGCGCCGCAGCAGCGCTTCGGCATCCATGTCGGGAAAGATCCGCCCCAGCTCACGCGCCGCGCGCTCGGGGTCCACCATGTCCTGCGGGTGGGCATAGAGCGAGTGTGTGGCGAGGTTGGTGGCCAGCACGCGGCCGTTTCGGTCGACGATGTCGGCGCGGGTGGCGCTGATGCTGGAGGCCGAGGCGAGGAGGCGCGGCTCCTCCGGCTCCGACGCGGCCAGCGCCCCCATGCGGAAGCCGATGAGCAGGAAGGCGCAGACGAAGAACATGCCGAGTACCGTGAGCCGCCCCTCGGCGCGCTGGCGCGAGCGATCGCGCTGACTCTCGCGCCTGAGGCGCAGGTTCTCGCGCTCGATCGCATCGGGATTCTCGCCGCGGGCGCGGGCCTCCAGAATGCGCGGCAGCGGCCGGAGCGGCGTGCGCATCAGGGATACTCCTCGCCCATCTCCGCCAGGTCGACCGGGTCGGGCAGCACCATCGCATCCGCTGGCGGGAAGGCCAGCTCGTCGATCCGGGCGAACTGCTCGGGCCTCAGCGGCAGCAGCCCAAGCCGCTCGTAGTTCATCTCGGCCAGGTCACGCAGGCGCTCGGGCCGGTTGAGCCAAGCCCATTCCGCCGAAAGCACAGAACGCCGCTCGCGCAGCGTGCCAATCTGGGCGCGCAGCAGCTCGACCTCGCGCAACGCCGACTGGGTGCGGAAGTTCTCGCGGTAGGCCCATGCGGCCAGCGCCATCACGCAAAAGACAGAGATGATGTAGACGAGCGGTCTCATGAATGGTGCTCCTCGATACGAACGTGGTTCGGGGCGCGGACGGACGTCATCGCAGGCCTCCCACCTGCGGCAGGCCGAGCTCGCGCGGATCGACCTCCTGCGCCGGTGCGTCGGTCCGCTCCGCCACCCGCAGGCGGGCCGAGCGGGCGCGCGGGTTGCGGTCGGTCTCTTCCTCGTCGGCCGCGACGGCGCGGCCGAGAATGCGCCAGCGGGGAGTCTGCTCCGGGGCCTCTGGGGCAAAACGGTTGGCGCGGCCGCCTCCGCTGGAGCCGGACTGGAAGAAGCGCTTCACCGCCCGGTCCTCGATGGAGTGGAACGTCACCACGGCGAGTCGGCCGCCCGGCGTGAGCGCCCGCTCCGCCGCACCGAGGCCCTGCGCCAGCTCCCCGAACTCGTCGTTCACGGCGATGCGGATGGCCTGGAAGCTGCGCGTGGCCGGATGGCTCTGGCCGGGCTTCGCGCGCGGCAGGCATCGCTCCACCACAGCCGCCAGCTCGCCCGTGGTCCGCAGGGGACGCGCGGCGACGACCGCGCGGGCGATCCGGCGCGAGGCACGCTCTTCGCCGTAACGGTAGAGGATGTCGGCCAGCTGCCCCTCCTCGCTTTCGTTCACCACGTCCGCGGCGGTCGGACCATGATTTCCCATCCGCATGTCGAGCGGGCCGTCCTGTCGGAACGAGAAGCCGCGCTCGCCCTGGTCAAGCTGCATGGACGACACACCCAGATCCAGCACCACGCCGTCGAGCGGCTCCTTCGCCAGTTCGTCGAGCCGGCCGAATGTGCCCTCGACCAGCGTGAGGCGCGGCTCACCGGCCGCCCAGTCCCGCGCAGCGTCGAGCGCCGAGGAATCGCGGTCGACGCCGATGACGCGCTCCGCTCCCGCATCGAGGAGACCGCGCGCGTACCCGCCCGCGCCGAACGTACCGTCGAGCCAGGTGCCGCGCACCGGCGCCACCGCCCGCAGCAGGGGCTCGAGCAGGACAGGGACATGCACTGCCACCTCAAACCTCCGGCGCCCGGTCGAGCAGCGCGAGGATGTCCATGTCCTCGGGCATCTCGTCGAGCAGCGCGCGGGTCTTCGCGGCGTCGACCCGCTCGTAGGTCTCGGGCTTCCAGATCTGGAAGGTGTCGCCGCTGGCGATGAAGTAGGCCTCGCTCTCGATGCCGATCTTGTCGCGCAGCTTCTGCGGCAGGACGAGGCGCCCGTCGCTGTCAACCTCGGTGGGAAGCGACTGCCCTTGCACCAGTTTCTCCAACAGCCGCCGCTCGGGCGAGCCGCGGGGCATGGCGTCGATTCGGGCGTCGACCTCGTCAATCGCCTCGATCGTGAAGCATTCGAGGAACTCGCGGCGGTGATCGCCGTAGACGATGACGAGCTGCGGGCGGAGGCCCTCCTTCCAGTCGGGATCGCCGGCCTCGAGCACGCGACGGAAGAGTGCGGGGATCGAGACCCGTCCCTTTGCGTCGACCTTGTGGCGGCCTTCACCTCTGAACCTGCGCGCCAAGCCCGTTCCTTCGCCGTTCCCGTGAGCTGGTCACGAAAACGGCGGATCGCGCTGCTGCCACTGCCCGATCCGCCGCCCTCGTCCCGTCACCGGGTATGTCCGGTCGCGCGCGCCACCTGGGGGATGTCTGCTCGCCCGCGCGCCGGTTCTGCGATGAGTGAGGGCTGCCTGTATGAAACCTGCTTTGCCTTGTTCGGTGTCCGGGTCTTGGTGCCCGTCTGGCCCGCCTCATCTTGTGCAAACCTTATGTCATGGGATTCCATGGAACTCAAGGGAATTCTTGGGAAATCATGGCACTCGACGTGCAGGTCATGAAGCTCCTTCACCAGATGAGGTGGTTGTTGCCGCACGCGAAACACGAGAGGCACCAGATATAGGCGCAGAACTTTTCGCCGGCAGCGCCCATGACTTCCCGGGCACGGCCCACTGATGCGCCGAATCGCGCCACCGAAATGCGGGCGTGCAGATCCGGCTGTCGAACCCGTGGTGGTCCAGAGACTGCCGCGAAAATTATCACAGCGCCTTCATAATGGTCCCTTGTGCGCCATGCGGTTGCTGCATAGCAGCATTGTAGCGAAACCCATTGTGCAAGCGCAGCATAAAGGTCCAGATAGGGGCAGGCCCACGGTGGATCCTCCCTCCACCACGGGTTCTGACAGAAGGTCCTTCCTCCTCCCTGGGTCTTCTGACTTCTGGCGGCGACACCGACCTCCTCCCCGGTGTCGCCGCTTTTTTTTGCCTCGAGCTCGCAAGCATCGCGCCGCGGACGGTCGCACGTGTGATCTCCGCCGGCGCGCAAGCGCAGGCGGCGGCGAGGCCAAGCCGATCAGAGCCGAAGTCACCATGATCAGGACATCGGGAGTCGTCCGGGGAGAGTTACGGTGGAGACGGCCCCGAGGCGCGCGCTATTGTGCCGCGATGGCTGCGATCCTGCCGAGCGCTCAAAAGGGCACGTCGCCCGCCGCGTCGGCCGCGACAACGAATCTCGCGACGACCTTCTTCGACCCCGCCTTGTCGAAGGCAATGTCGAGCTTGTCGCCCTCGATCGCGCGGATGCTGCCGTAGCCGAACTTCTGGTGAAAGACGCGGTCCCCCGCGTCGAAGGCCGAGACCGCCTCGAGATCGATCACCATATTCGCCTGCTCGCGCGGCTGACTCATGCCGCGGGATTGCCCGCGGGTCTGAAGCCGCTTCCACCCGGGCGAGTTGTAGACGTTGGAACGCGAGGCACGCTCGTGCAGGTCGGAGCCCTGCATCCCGGCCAGCGCGGGCGAGGCCGTCGCCCCCATGCCGGCCGCGCCGTAGCCGCCGCCGTAGAGGCCCGGCGGCGTCAGCACCTCGACATGGTCGGCGGGCAGTTCGTCGATGAAGCGCGAGGGCAGCTGCGACTGCCATTGGCCATAGACCCGGCGGTTCGCAGCGAAGGAGATGGTGCAGAGCTCCTCGGCGCGCGTGATGCCGACATAGGCCAGGCGCCGCTCCTCCTCGAGCCCCTTGAGACCGTTCTCGTCCATCGAGCGCTGGCTGGGGAAGAGGCCATCCTCCCACCCCGGCAGGAAGATCGCCGGGAACTCGAGCCCCTTCGCGGCGTGCAGCGTCATCACGCTGACCCGCGGCTCGCCTGCGTCGGAATCGTTGTCCATGATCAGCACGACGTGCTCGAGGAAGCCCTGGAGGTTGTCGAAGCTCTCCAGCGCCTTCACCAGCTCCTTGAGGTTCTCAAGCCGCCCCGGCGCCTCGGGCGTCTTGTCGTTCTGCCACATCGCCGTGTAGCCCGACTCGTCGAGGATCATCTCAGCCAGTTCGATGTGGGAGCGAACATTTCGGGCCGGCGCGTCCTCCTCGATGACGAGCCCTTCGACTTCGCCTCCGGCAACGAAGGCACCTCCGGCGACATCGCGGTGCCAGCGATCGACCGACTCGACCAGAAGGCGGAGCTCGCGACCGCCCTTGCCGCCGATCTCACCGGACTGGACCAGCAGGCGTGCGCCCTCGTGCAGGCTCACACCACTCTCGCGGGCGGCGATCTGGATCCGCTGCTGCGCCTTGTCGCCGAGACCGCGCTTCGGTGTGTTGACCACGCGCTCGAAGGCGAGGTCGTCGTCGGGGCTGACGGCGAGGCGGAAGTAGGCCATGGCGTCGCGGATCTCGAGCCGCTCGTAGAAGCGCGGGCCGCCGATCACCCGGTAGGGCAGGCCGATGGTCAGGAACCGGTCCTCGAAGGCGCGCATCTGGTGGGCGGCGCGGACGAGGATGGCGATCTGGTCGAGCGGCACGGGCCGGAGGCCGCGGGTGCCTTGCCCCAGCGCCTCGATCTCCTCGCCGATCCAGCGCGCCTCCTCCTCGCCGTCCCAGTGGCCGATCAGGCGGACCCTCGCGCCGGCCTCGGCGTCGGTCCAGAGCGTCTTGCCGAGGCGCCCCGCGTTTGCGGCGATGAGGCCCGATGCGGCCGCGAGGATGTGCGGGGTCGAGCGATAGTTCTGCTCCAGCCGCACGACCTTGGCGCCGGGAAAGTCCTTCTCGAAGCGCAGGATGTTGCCCACCTCGGCACCGCGCCAGCCGTAGATCGACTGGTCGTCGTCGCCGACGCAGCAGATGTTGCGGTGCCCCTGCGCCAGCAGGCGCAGCCAGAGATACTGCGCGACGTTGGTGTCCTGGTACTCGTCGACGAGGATATGGCGGAACCAGCGCTGGTACTGCGCCAGCACATCGTCGTGCTCCTGAAAGATCGTCAGGACGTGCAGCAGTAGGTCGCCGAAGTCGACGGCGTTCAGGGTGCGCAGCCGCTCCTGATAGGCGGCATAGAGCTCGATCCCGCGGCGGTTGAAGGCGCCGCTCTCGGCCACCGGCACCTTCGCCGGGCTCCACGCCCGGTTCTTCCACTGGTCGATATGACCAGCGAGCTGCCGGGCCGGCCAACGCTTCTCGTCGATGTCCGCGGCCGCAATCAGTTGCTTGAGCAGGCGGAGCTGGTCGTCAGTGTCGAGAATGGTGAAGTTCGGCTTCAGCCCCACCAGTTCGGCGTGACGGCGCAGGAGCTTCACGCAGATCGCGTGGAACGTGCCGAGCCACGGCACCCCCTCCACCGTCTGGCCCAGCAGGCGCGCGACGCGATCCTTCATCTCGCGCGCCGCCTTGTTGGTGAAGGTGACGGCCAGGATCTCGTTCGGGCGCGCCGTCCCCGTGTCCAGCAGGTGCGCGATCCGGGCGGTCAGCGCGCGCGTCTTGCCGGTGCCCGCGCCGGCCAGCATCAGCACCGGACCCTGCAGCGCCTCGACCGCCTCCCGCTGCGCCGGGTTCAACTGGTCGAGGTAGGGCGCGGGCCGCGCCGCCATCGCGCGGGAGGACAGCGAGCCCGCCGCCTCAAATGCATCGCCATCATTAAAGCTGCTCATGCGTGCAACCTAGACCAGATGCCGCGCCGGATAAAGCCGCGTTCCACTTCCGTTCTGGCGTTCGTTAATCATGTCGAAACCAACAAATTGAATCGCATGCGCAGACGCGTTATGCGGATGGCGAACGCGAGTTCGTTTGCTGGAAACTGGAGGGGCGGTCCCTGTGCGGGAAGGCCCCTCGACTTTTTTGAGCGCCATGGATCTGGATCTCAGCCACCCCGCCATCGAAGACCTCCGCCGCACCGCCCGACACCGCATCCCTCGGTTTGTCTGGGAGTATCTCGACAGCGGGACCGGGGACGAAGCGTCGCACCGTGCCAACATGGCGGCGCTCGATGCGGTGCGCCTGAGGCCCGCCATCCTGCGCGGCACGGTGGCGCCCGACCTCTCGACCACGATCATGGGGCGCAGCCTGTCGATGCCGGTCGGGATCGCTCCGGTCGGCATGTCCGGACTGGTCTGGCCTGACGCCGAGCGGATCCTCGCCCGGCTCGCGGCCGAGCTCGAAGTGCCCTACGGCCTCTCGACCGTCGCGGCGCAGACGCCCGAGACGGTGGGGCCATGCGCCGGTGACCAGGGCTGGTTCCAGCTCTATCCGCCCGGTGACGCCGATATCCGGCGGGACATGCTGGCCCGCGCGCGAGACGCGGGCTTTCACACGCTGGTGCTGACCGCCGACGTCGCGGTGCCGAGCCGGCGCGAGCGTCAGCGGCGCTCGCGGCTGACGAATCCGATGAAGATGACGCCCGGCATCTTCCTGCAGGCGGCGATGCGGCCGCGCTGGGCGGTCGAGACGCTGCGGCACGGCAAGCCGCGGCTCCGCACCCTCGACAAGTATGCGCGCGAAGACAGGGACATGCCTGCAACCGGGCATGTAGGCTACCTCCTGCGCTGTGCACCGGACTGGGACTACGTCGCGGCGCTGAGGCAGGAGTGGGACGGCTCTCTCGTCGTCAAGGGCGTGCTCGATCCCGAGGATGCGGTGCGCCTGCGGACCGCGGGGGTGGATGGAGTCTGGGTTTCCAACCACGGCGGACGCCAGTTCTCCGCCGCGCCGGCGTCCCTCGACGTCCTGCCGGACGTAAGGGCAGCGGTGCCGGAGATGCCGGTCATATGGGACGGGGGCGTTCGATCCGGGACCGACGTCCTGCGCGCCATCGCGTTCGGCGCCGACCTCGTCATGTTGGGACGCGCTGTGCACTACGGTCTGGCCGCCTTCGGCGCCAAGGGGGCGCGGCACGTCTTTCACATCCTGCGCGAGGGGATGATCGCCGACATGGGCCAGATGGGACTGGCCCGGCCGGAGGAGGCGCGGGGCCGCCTCATGACGGCGGCCCCGGCCTAAGGACCGTCAGGCCGGCCTACTGGGCCTGACGCGCCCGCATGTCATCGCTGTAGGCGCCGAACTCGGCCTCGTCCCACATCTGGTCCTCATTCGCATCAAAGCGGCCGAACTCGCCTTGCGCATGCTCCTCGGCCGAGACATCGCCGGACTGGTCGAAGTCGTATTCCTCGAAGGAAACCATGTCGGAGACCGGCGACTCGATCCATTCCTCCTGGCTGACCATACCGTCTCCGTTCTGGTCGAGTTGCGAGAAGCTGGTCGATGCCATCGTCGCGGTGGCTGCCGTGAACTCTTCTTGGCTGACCATGCTGTCGGCGTCGGTGTCGTAATCCTGCATCGCCTGCTGCGCGGACGCCGCGCCAAGGCCAAGCGCGAGAAGGCCGGCGCCGACGCTAAGATATTTGCCGTTCATGACGTATCCTCTCTTTCGGGCACGTTGCCAATGCCTGCCCAACACCTGAACGTCCCGCGGGTTTCCCGCCCAACTAAATGCTGCGCGAGCATTCGCTCGACGGATCAACCGACGCTGTTTACGCTGCGCCTGCAACGTCGTAGGAATGCTGCACCTGCAAAGTGAGGGCGCCATGCCGGACTTCGCGAAGATCCTCGTCGCCAACCGCGGAGAGATCGCGATCCGCGTGATGCGGGCGGCGAACGAGATGGGCAAGCGCACCGTCGCCGTCTATGCCGACGAAGACAAGCTCTCGCTCCATCGCTTCAAGGCGGACGAGGCGTACCTGATTGGTCAGGGTCTGGGCCCGGTGGCCGCGTACCTGTCCATTGAGGAGATCGTGAAGGCGGCGAAGAAGTGCGGCGCCGATGCGATCCATCCGGGCTACGGGCTCCTCTCCGAGAACCCGGACTTCGTCGAAGCGGTCGAGGCGGCTGGCCTGACTTTCATCGGACCTCGTGCCGAGACGATGCGGCGGCTGGGCGACAAGGCTTCGGCGCGGCAGGTGGCGATCGAGGCGGGCGTTCCGGTCATCCCCGCGACCGACGTGCTGGGTGAGGACATGGCCGAGATCCGGCGGCAGGCCGACGAGATCGGCTATCCGCTGATGCTCAAGGCGTCCTGGGGCGGTGGCGGCCGAGGTATGCGCCCCATCGCCGGACCGGACGAGCTCGAGGGCAAGGTGCGCGAGGGCCGGCGCGAGGCCGAGGCGGCGTTCGGCAACGGCGAGGGCTACCTCGAGAAAATGATCGAACGCGCCCGACACGTCGAGGTGCAGATCCTCGGCGACAGCCAGGGCAACATCTACCACCTCTGGGAGCGGGACTGCTCGGTCCAGCGGCGCAACCAGAAGGTCGTGGAGCGCGCGCCCGCTCCCTACCTCTCCGACGCCCAGCGCGAGGAGCTCTGCGGGCTCGGCCGCCGCATCGCCGAGGCAGTCGGCTACGAGTGCGCCGGCACCGTCGAGTTCCTGCAGGACATGTCCGACGGGCAGTTCTACTTCATCGAGGTCAACCCGCGCGTGCAGGTCGAGCACACCGTGACCGAGGAGGTCACCGGCATCGACATCGTCCGCGCGCAGATCCTGATCGCCGAGGGCAAGAGCCTAGTCGAGGCGACCGGCACGGCCAGCCAGTACGACGTGCGCCTGACGGGTCACGCCATCCAGTGCCGGATCACCACCGAGGATCCGACCAACAACTTCATCCCCGACTACGGCCGGATCACCGCCTATCGCGGCGCGACGGGAATGGGCATCCGTCTTGACGGCGGCACCGCCTATTCCGGCGCGATCATCACGCGGTTCTACGATTCGCTGCTGGAAAAGGTCACGGCCTGGGCGCCGACGCCTGAGGCGGCGATCGCGCGGATGGACCGGGCGCTGCGCGAGTTCCGGATACGCGGCGTCTCGACCAACATCGCATTCGTCGAGAACCTGCTCAAGCACCCGACCTTCCTGTCGAACGAGTACCACACTCGCTTCATCGACCAGACGCCGGAGCTCTTCCACTTCGAGAAGCGGCGCGACCGGGCAACCAAGATCCTGACCTACATCGCCGACGTTACCGTCAATGGCCATCCCGAGACGCAGGGCCGGCCGAAGCCACCCGCCGAGGCGCGCGAGCCGAAACCGCCTGCGCTGCGGGCGGAGCCGGCGCGGGGCACGCGGCAGATCCTCGACGAGACGGGGCCACAAGGCCTGGCCGACTGGATGGCGGCGCAGGACCGCCTGCTCGTGACCGACACCACCATGCGGGACGGACACCAGTCGCTGCTCGCAACCCGCATGCGCTCGATCGACATGATCCGCGTCGCGCCGGCCTACGCCGCGAACCTCCCAGGTCTCTTCAGCGTGGAATGCTGGGGCGGCGCGACCTTCGACGTGGCCTACCGCTTCCTGCAGGAGTGCCCGTGGCAACGCCTGCGCGACCTGCGCACGGCGATGCCGAACCTGATGACGCAGATGCTGCTGCGCGCCTCGAACGGGGTCGGCTACACAAACTATCCCGACAACGTGGTGCGGAGCTTCGTGCACCAGGCGGCGGAGTCGGGGATCGATGTCTTCCGCACCTTCGACAGCCTCAACTGGGTTGAGAACATGCGCGTCGCGATGGACGCGGTGATCGAGGCCGGCAAGGTCTGCGAGGGCACGATCTGCTACACCGGCGACATCGACGACCCGGAGCGCGCGAAGTACGACCTGAAGTACTACGTGACCATGGGCAAGGCGCTGCGCGACGCAGGCGCGCACGTCCTCGGCCTCAAGGACATGGCGGGCCTGCTCAAGCCGAAGGCCGCCGGTCCGCTCGTCAGGGCGCTCAAGGAAGAAGTCGGACTGCCGATCCACTTCCACACCCACGACACCAGCGGCGCGGCGATTGCCACGGTCCTCGCCGCGGCCGACGCGGGCGCAGACGCGATCGACGCGGCGATGGACGCGCTGTCGGGAAACACCTCGCAGCCGACGCTGGGCTCCATCGTCGAGGCGTTCAAATGGAGCGCCCGCGACACCGGCCTCGACATCGGCGCCATCCGCGAGATCTCGAACTACTGGGAGGCGGTGCGCGCGCACTACGCCGCTTTCGAATCTGGGATGCAGTCTCCCGCCTCCGAGGTCTACCTGCACGAGATGCCCGGCGGACAGTTCACCAACCTCAAGGCGCAGGCCCGCTCGATGGGCCTCGAGGAGCGCTGGCACGAGGTCGCGCAGACCTATGCCGACGTGAACCTGATGTTCGGCGACATCGTGAAGGTGACGCCGTCGTCCAAGGTGGTCGGCGACATGGCCCTGATGATGGTGAGCCAGGGGCTGACCCGCGCGCAGGTGGAGGATCGCTCGGTCGACGTCTCGTTCCCCGACAGCGTCATCGACATGATGCGCGGGTCGCTCGGCCAGCCCCCCGGCGGCTGGCCGGAGAACATCCAGAAGAAGGTTCTGAAGGGAGAGAAGCCGCTGCGTGATCGCCCCGGCGCGCACCTCGTGCCGGTCGACATCGAGGCGAAGCGCCGGGAACTGGAGGAAGAGCTGGGGCTCGAGATCGACGACGAGGATCTCAACGGCTACCTGATGTATCCCAAGGTCTTCACGGAGTACGCCCGGCGGCACGAGACCTACGGGCCCGTTCGCACGCTGCCGACGCGCACCTTCTTCTACGGCATGGAGCCGGGCGAGCAGATCTCGGCGGAGATCGACCCCGGCAAGACGCTGGAGGTCAGGCTCCAGGCGGTGGGCGAGACCAACGAGCAGGGGCAGGCCCGCGTCTTCTTCGACCTGAACGGCCAGCCGCGCGTGATCCGCGTGCAGGACCGCAAGGTCGCGGCCTCCGGCGCCATCAAGCCCAAGGCCGACCCCAGCGATGAAAGCCATGTCGGCGCGCCGATGCCGGGCGTCGTCGCCTCAGTCGTCGCCAAGGCGGGCGCCACCGTTCGGCAGGGCGACCTGCTGCTGACAATCGAGGCGATGAAGATGGAAACGGGCATCCACGCCGAGCGCGACGCCACGGTCAAGGCCGTCCACGTCACGCCCGGCACTCAGATCGACGCGAAGGACCTGCTGGTCGAACTGGAGTGAAGTTCAGGGCTCGCGCGACGACGGCACAAGCACCTCTCGATCGAGCGCGGCAAGCGCGTCCGTCAGCCGCTGTCGCATCCTTAGAAGGTGGTTGAACTGCGCGTCGCACCCCGCGATGGGTGCCAAACAGGCTGCAATCTCATCGCGTACCGCAAGGCGCGCCTCTTCGAATCCGCGCCGAAGCAAGTACGTCCTCCACGACGCTTCCCACGGTTGAACCCGCTGATGATGCCCCTCTGGAACAATGCCATCAAGCCGCCGCGTTCGACGCGACGCCCCTCGGTGCTTGACGCCACGACGCCCCGCCATGCCGCCATTTTTTCGCTTGCAGGCCATTCGCTCGCTGGATAGACACCGCGTCACCCAATGGATGCGGGCGTAGCTCAGGGGTAGAGCATTACCTTGCCAAGGTAAGGGTCGTGAGTTCGAATCTCATCGCCCGCTCCAAATTTTTCACGACAATGAGCTTTGATGCGTCGAGAACGTGGGGCGTTTCCGCAGTTTTTTGCGCCGGAGCGCATGAGGGACCGCTTGCCATGCTGCTTGGCGGCAAATCGGACCCGCGCACGGCTGACTTGGTTACCCCTTTTTCGACAGCATCGCATGGTGCAGCGAAATTCCGCGGGTCGAACGCGAGATGCGCCGGACCCTCCGCACCGCGATCGGGCGCATCCATTTCTCAACTCATATGACTGCGAAGGGTCTCGAACTCGGTCCACGTACTAGACCGCGAGGTCGGTGCGTGGCCTGCTGGCGTCCGGCTTGTCGCCACCTCCGTGGTCGATCCCATCTGCCGCAGAGAGATCAATTCCGAGAGGGACGTCCCGATCCCGGCAAGCCAGTGTTCGACGGGACGACTTCGTGAGTGGTATCAGATATACCATCCATTGGAGGGTCCCGAGCTCCGACAGACCAGCGGGGCGTCCCTGGGGGCGACGGAGGAGACCGGACGTTGAGTTGCTGCAGCGATGCGCCTTCGGCAGGCAATGATACCGACACCGATCCTCAATCCCGTCTGGCGTCGGCCGAGCGACGTGTGCGCGTGCGGCAGACAGCCGATGGCCGGGGCGCATGCGTCGTTTCGGTGCCGGGCATCAGCTGCGGCGCCTGCATTGGCACGATCGAGCGGGCGCTGGCGGGATGTGAGGGTGTCGTTGCAGCTCGGGTGAACCTCACGCAGCGGCGCGTCTTGGTGACACTGGAGAGCCCGGAGAGCGACCCTCTGCCCGCGCTTGAGCGGATTCGGACGGCCGGCTATGCGGCCGAGGTCACCGAGAGCGAGATACCGAGCGACGGCGGCGACACGCATTCCGCGGCTCGCCTGCTGCGCTGCCTCGCTGTTGCCGGCTTCGGCGCGGCCAACATCATGCTGCTGTCGGTCTCTGTCTGGTCGGGCGCGGAGGGTGCGGCGCGTGACACGTTCCACCTGATCTCTGCACTCATCGCTCTGCCTGTCGTTGCATACGCCGGCCGCCCGTTCTTCGCCTCCGCGCTGAGCGCGCTGAAGGCGGGACGGCTGAACATGGACGTGCCGATCTCGCTCGCGGTGCTGCTCGCCACCGGGCTGAGCGTTTTTGAGACGATCCGGGGCGGCGAGCACGTGTTCTTCGACGCGGCGGTGGTGCTGCTGTTCTTCCTGCTCATCGGGCGCTATCTCGACCTGCTCATGCGCGCCAGGGCGCGGAGCGCGGTCGTCGGGCTGGCGCGGCTCGCTGCAAAAGGGGCGATGGGCGAGACCGCTGACGGCGCGGTGGCCTACGTGGAGCTCGATGCGATCCAGCCGGGCATGGTGCTGCGCATCTCTCCCGGGGAGCGAATTCCGGTCGATGGCCTCGTCCTCGATGGCACTACCGACCTCGACCGCTCGCTCGTCACGGGCGAGCACGCCCCCGCACATGCCGGCCCCGGCACGCCGCTCGAGGCGGGCATCCTCAACTTGACCGGGCCGATCCGGATGCGTGCCGTGCGACCGGCCACAGAGTCGTTCCTCGCCGAAGTCTCGCGCATGCTCGAGGCGGCAGAGCGGGGCCGCGGCGACTATGTCCGCATCGCCGACCGCGCAGCGCGTCTCTACGCGCCCCTGGTGCATCTGCTGGCAGCGCTGACCTTCGCCGGCTGGGTCGTCGCCACGGGCAACTGGTACGGCTCGCTTTTCGTCGCGATCTCGGTTCTCATCATCACTTGCCCCTGCGCGCTCGGCCTTGCGGTTCCGGTCGTGCACGTCGTCGCCGCGGGTCGGCTCTTTCGCGAGGGCATCATGATGAAAGACGGCTCAGGGCTCGAGCGGCTGGCGACCATCGACCGCGTCGTGTTCGACAAGACCGGCACCCTGACCACCGGTGCCCCGCGTCTTGCCGGCGGTGGCCCTGAGACGGCCGAAGACCGTGCGATTGCACGCGCGCTCGCGGCAGAGTCACTGCATCCGCTGTCCAGAGCGATCGCCGCATCCGTCGACGCGCCGCCCGTCCGGCTTACCAATGTCCGCGAGGTGCCGGGCTGCGGCATCCAGGCCCTGGCCGACGGACGTGCGGCCCGGCTGGGCCGGCCCACCTGGGTAGCCGAAATCGCCGATGGCGCGGCGCCGGCCGCAGACGGCCCCGCCTTCGCGCGTGCCGGAGGTGCGATGTCGTCGTTCCGCATATCCGAAACCCTGCGCCCGAACGCGTCCCGCGTCGTGGAGGCGTTTCGTGACCGGGGGATCCCCGCCGAGCTCCTCTCCGGGGACGGATCGCAGGCGGTCGCCTCGATCGCGCAGCGGATCACGTTCGACGAGGTGCGTCACGGCGCGACGCCGGCCGAGAAAGTCGCCCATCTGGAGGATCTGCGCAGGGCGGGACTGCGCGTGCTGATGGTCGGCGATGGCCTGAACGATGCCGCCGCCCTGGCCGCGGCTCATGTTTCGATGGCGCCAGGCTCCGCATCCGACGCGGGCCGCCTCGCCGCCGACTTCGTCTTCACCCGCGAGAACCTGGACGCGGTCATCGTCGCGCACCGCATTGCACTCAGGTCGGCCCGCCTGGTCATGCAGAACTTCGGCCTTGCCGCCATCTACAATGCCATCGCCATACCGCTTGCGGTGGCCGGCTTCGTCACGCCGCTGGTGGCCGCCGTCGCCATGTCGGGGTCTTCCATCCTCGTGGTCGGCAACGCGCTGCGTTTCGAGGGCTTCGGCACCGGCGCCCGCCGTGCGGCGCCGCAAGCGAAGGAGAGCTACGCGTGAGCATCCTGTCCCTGCTCATCCCGGCCAGCCTGATCCTCGGCCTAGTGGGTCTCGGCGCCTTCCTCTGGAGCCTGCGGAGCGGCCAGTACGAGGATCTTACGGGGTCGGCCGAGCGCATCCTGCTCGACGAGGACGACAAGCCGTTGCCACCGGCGTCGGACGCCCAGCGGCCGCAGGGCTCGTCAGAGAGTCAGGCGCGGCTTTCCCGCTCCGACCAGTAGAACACCCGTTCGCCCCGCGTGGTGCGGATGGCGCGGTAGGCGTGCCATGTCGCGTGGCCGAGAACCGGAAAAATGACGATCAGCCCGGCGAAGACCGTCAGGACCGAAACGGCGAAGAGGCCCACGACGATCGCGCCCCACACCAGCATCACCGGCAGGTTGTTCCAGACGAGCGACAGGCTGATGCCCATGGCAGTCAGCGCGTCGGTTTTCTCCTCGAGCATCATCGGCATCGCGAAGACGCTGATGGCGAAGGCGAAGCTCGCGAAGAGGCCGCCGATGACGGTGCCGGTAACGAGCAAAGACCAGCCGTACCAGGTGGTGAAGAGCATCGGGATGATCTCGTCGAAGCCCGCAAACGCTCGCACACCCATGTGCAGCGCGTAGAGCAGCACCGCCGCCCTCTGCCACAGCATGAAGAGAAGGAGCAGCAGCAATCCCAGGAATACCGCCTGATAGGTAGACGCCGGCCGCACGAAGAGCATCTGCGAAAAGCTGGTGCGCTCCCCCCGCTCAAGCCGGCGGCTCTTTTCGTATAGGCCGGTGGCGATCAGGGGCCCGAGGACCATGAAGCCGCTGAGCGCGGGAAAGAAGAAGTAGTCGACTTCGAACCGGAACATCCCCCAGGTCACGAAGATCGAGACCAGGAAGACGGCGGAGCCGTAGAGGACGCTCGGCAGCGGGTTGGTCCGCAGGTCGCGCCACCCGGCCCCGAGCCAGTCGACGGCAGTCCGCCGCGGCAGGTTCAACGCCTTTTGGTTCGGCCGGGGCAGCGGCGGGACGACCTTTGGGAGAGCTTCGCTTTCCATCGTGCGACTCCGTCAGCAGGCGGACTTGGCGGCGCGGAAGGTGGTGCCTCTCCCGTCCGGCGCCTTGAGGTGGGGCACGCACTCCGGCTGCGAGGCGAGCGAGACGTAGACGAGGTGGACATTCGCCACGGTGAACACCGCCACGATGCCGGCGCCGATCCCGACGAGGGTCCAGCGACCCCTGCGGCCGAGGCGCGGAGACGACGTCTCGCTCATCCGCCCTCCTCCGGCAGGACGTCGAGGAGGTAGACCGCCAGCATCTTGCGCTCGGCCTGGGTCAGCCGGCCCTCCCAGCCAGGCATCCAGCCCATGCGCCCGTCATGAATCGTGACGAACAGCGTCTCGGTGTCGCCGCCGTAGATCCAGGCGTCGTCGGTCAGGTTCGGTGCGCCGAGATCGTTGACGCCGGTCGCGTCCTCGCCGTGGCAGCTCGCGCAATTGTCGGCGAAGAGCATCGCTCCCTCCTCGCGCATCTGCGGCGGCGGATCGGCGAGACCGGAGAGCGACTGCACGTAGGCGACGACGGTGCGGATCTGCTCGCGGGTGAGGATATCGGTCTCACCGAAGGCCAGCATCTGGGAGAACTGCGTTTCGGGATGCGCCGAGTTGATGCCCACGCGGATCGACTCGAGCACTGCCTCGTCGCTGCCGCCCCAGAGCCAGGCATCGTCGACGAGGTTCGGGAACCCTGGGCCCCCGGCGCCCGAGACGCCGTGACAGACGGCGCAATTATCGCCCCAGATCGCCGGTGCGGCGCCGCTGACAACCTCCATCAGCGTCTCATCCTGGCGGATCCCGTCCAGCGACTCGCCCTCGAAGCGCACCACCCAGTGCTCGCGGTAGCGCTCACCCGCCTCGATTTCGCCGGCCACGAGCTCGCGCTGGTCCAGCCCCAGAATGCCCTTGGTGTAGCTCGTCACGAGCGGCCAGGTGGGCAACAGGATCCACATGACGAGCGCCCAGAGATGGGTGATGCCGATGAACCACCAGATCGCCCGCGGCACGCGGGTGTTGAGCTCGGTGATGCCGTTCCACTCGTGACCGGTTGTCTGGTGGCCGGTCAGCGGATCCCGCTCCTTCACAGACATGGGCCGTCCTCGTCTTCGAGCACGCTTCGGGCGGCGCGGTCGAACTCGTCACGCTTCGATGGCCAGAATGCATAGGCGCAGGCCGCAAGGAACATAACGATCAGGTAGAAGAGCCCGAACGTCTTGGCGAAGGCGACGAGGGTTTCGTGGCTGATGTCCATGCGCCTACTCCTGGTCCTCGACCACCTGCTGCGCCGCCTCGATCGCCTCGATGTCGATCAGCCGACCCAGCACCTGCAGGTAGGCCACCATCGCGTCCATCTCGGTCGGAACGCCCGCCAGGTCGTCGAAGTTGCGGATGTTCGTCTCCTCGCCGTAGCGCTCGATCAGGCCATCAACGCGTGCGCCGTCGGGGTCCACCTGCGCGAGCGCGTCCGGGATCGCGTTCTCGATCTGCTCGTCGCTGTAGGGAACGCCGACCATTCGCAGTGTCGCCAGCCGCTCCGGCAGGTCGCGAAGGTCCGCCTCGCGCCGGGCAAGCCAGCGGTAGGCGGGCATCACCGACTCCGGCACGACGTCGCGCGGATAGTAGAGATGCGCGACGTGCCAGGCGTCGGAATACTTGCCACCCACGCGGGCGAGGTCGGGCCCGGTGCGCTTCGAGCCCCAGAGCATCGGGTGATCGTACTGCGACTCGACAGCCAGCGAATAGGGGCCCCAGCGGTCAACCTCGTCGACCAGGGTGCGGACCATCTGACTGTGGCAGGTGGAGCAGCCCTCGCGGATGTAGATGTCGCGCCCCACCTGCTCGAGCGGGGTGTAGACGCGCATGTCGGGCACGTCTTCCACGGTTTCGTCTATGGTGAAGAGTGGCGCGATCTCGACCGCGCCGCCGATGCCGCCGGCGACGACGATGGCGAGGGCGAGGGCCAGCGAGTAGCGCTCGAGCCGGTAGTGGCCGCGGAAGATCAACAGAAAGACCGCGTGGAACGGCGCGACGACCTTCTTGAGCGTCTCGTTCAGCTTGTCGAACATCGCGCTACTCCGCCGGGACGCTGCGGTCGTCTGCCTCGCCCGCGGGCGAGGTCGGGCGGTCGAGCGCGAGATGCGCCTCCGGCGCCTGCCGGATCGTCATCCAGATGTTGAAGACGCCGATCCCGGTGCCGATGAGGAACGCCGTGCCGCCCACCGCCCTGGCGACGTAGTACGGGATCATCGCCGAAACGCTGTCGATGAATGAATACTGCAAGGTCCCGGCATCCGTATAGGTGCGCCACATCAGCCCCTGCAGGATACCGGAGTTCCACATCGCGAAGACGTAGATGACGGTCCCCATGACGGCGAGCCAGAAGTGCCACTCGACCAGGCGGTTCGACCACATCCGCTCGCGCCGCCAGATCACGGGCACTGCCGCGTAGACCGCGCCGAAGATCAGGATGGCGTTCCAGCCGAGAGCCCCCGCGTGGACGTGCGCCACCGTCCAGTCCGTGTAGTGCGACAGGGCGTTTACCCCACGGATTGCCAGGAACGACCCCTCGAAAGTGGTAAGCCCGTAGAAGATCGCCGCGACCATCATGAACCGCAGCGTCGCGTCGTCCCGCACCTTGTGCCAGGCTCCGTTCAGCGTCAGCAGCGCGTTCGCCGCCGTCGCCCAGGACGGCACCAGCAGCATGACGGAGAACGTCATCCCCAGCGTCTGCACCCAGTGCGGCAATGCCGTGTAGTGCAGGTGGTGCGAGCCCGCCCAGACGTAGAAGAAGACGATGCCCCAGAAGCTCAGGATCGACAGCCGGTAGGAATAGATCGGCCGCTCCGCCCGCTTGGGCAGGTAGTAGTACAGCATCCCGAGGAAGCCGGCGGTCAGGAAGAACGCGACCGCGTTGTGGCCGTACCACCACTGCATCATCGCGTCCTGAACGCCGGACCAAAGGATGTAGCTCTGCGACCCGCCGAAGGAGACCGGCACCGCGATGTTGTTGAAGATGTGCAGCACCGCGACGATCAGGATGAACGCCATGTAGTACCAGTTCGCCACGTAGATGTGCGGCTCG
Source organism: Roseitranquillus sediminis (assembly GCF_016918935.1). Taxonomy (GTDB): domain Bacteria; phylum Pseudomonadota; class Alphaproteobacteria; order Rhodobacterales; family Rhodobacteraceae; genus Roseitranquillus; species Roseitranquillus sediminis. Next base: position 128,303 of record NZ_JAFFOB010000015.1, on the reverse strand, counting down.
TTCCGGCGCGCGAGGGTGCGCATGTAGAGGACGAAGTACGTCACCCAGACGACGACCAGCCAGAGATCGGCGTACCATTCGGCCTCGGCGTACTCCTTGGACTGGTTGATGCCCATCAGGTAGCCGGTGACCGCGAGGATCACGAAGAGCTGGTAGCCGATCAGCACGAACCACGGGCTGAACTCGCCGGCAAGTCGTGCGCGACTGGTGCGCTGCATGACGTGGAACGACGTTGCGATCAGGGCGCTGCCGCCGAAGCCGAAGATCACCGCCGTGGTATGCGCCGGTCTCAGCCGTCCGAAGCTCGCCCAGGGCGCATCAAGGGTCAGGTCCGGCCAAGCCAGCAGGTAGGCTACCCACAGGCCGAAGAACATGCCGATAACGGCCCAGATCATCGACAGGACGATGCCGACCTTGATCGGATCGTCGTAGTACGCGCGCCGTCGCTCCGCCGGAGGCTCCGGGTCGTCAAGACGTGCGAGCACCGCGAAAGACAGAGCGGCGCAGAAGGCGAGGATGATCAAGCCGTGCGCCCCGAAGGCTTCACCAGCTCCCGCCGCCGCCATCGCCAGCCCGACAACGGCACCGAGGATCAGGATGACCAGGCCGGCCTGGCGCTGTCCCACCGTCAGTGCGCCGATCATGTCCCTCTCCTCGAAATCGATTCTTTTCAGCAACTCTCGCCGATCATTCGCGATTTGTGAACCGTCATGCCCGTTCCGGGAGAAGAGCCGAGTAATATTGAACACTCCTGCCCGGTTTTTCACGCAGCGCCGTGCCGGTATCAGGCATGCGCGGCGCCGCCGTAGAGAGCGTGGAGCCACCATGTGCGAGCGCAGCGAGCAAGCACCGGCAAGGCAGGCCGAACTGCCGGCCATGAACCTCGCGACGATACGGCAGTTACCCGGCTGGACTCGTCGACTGACACTTGCCAACGTGTCGAGATCATTGCGCCGGTGAGCCCAGGGCGGATGGAGGCGCGACGCGTGCTCAAGTTCTTCAAGAGCCACCCGATCCTGAGCATGGTGTTCGCCATTGCGCTCGTGGTCACCGCGCTCTTCCTCGTCCGCTTCGCGGTCTCGACGATCGTGTGGTCCGATCCTGATCCTCACCAACAACCGATCGCCGGCTGGATGACACCGCGCTACGTGGCGAGGTCCCGGCAGGTGCAGCCGGAGATCGTCGCCGACGCGTTGGGGCTCGGGCGAGACGGCACCGGACGCCGCCTGACGCTCGACGAGATCGCCGTCTCACAGGACCGGAGCCTCGAGGAGCTGAGACTGGCGCTCGAAGCCGCGGTGAGGGACGCCCGGAGCGAGACGGGTGACTGAGACGCTCTTCGGATACGTCTCGAGCTATGGCCTGCCGGTCATTGCCATCTCCGCCTTCCTTTCCTGCCTCGCGCTCCCCATTCCCACGTTCGCCGTCATGCTGTCCGGCGGGGCCTTTGCCGCGTCTGGCGACCTCGTGCTCTGGCAGGTGCTGTCAACCGCCTACCTTGCCGCCGTGCTCGGCGATCAGTCGGGGTTCCAGGTCGGGCGCTGGAGCGGACGCGCCGCCATCGAGTTCCTGGCGCGGTCTCCGAAGAAAGAGGCGCTGATCGCGCGGGCGAATGCCTCGGTGGCCCGGTGGGGCGGCGCCGGTGTGTTCTTATCGACATGGCTCTTCGCTCCGCTCGGGCCGTGGGTGAACCTCATCGCCGGAGCCGCAGGAATGCCGCGCCTGCAGTTCCTTGCATGGGACTCGACCGGCGAGGCGATCTGGGTCGCCACCTATGTCGGCCTTGGCTTCCTCTTCGGCTCGCGGCTCCCGGATCTGGTCGAGCTCGTCGGAAACTGGGCGGGACTGATATCCTCGATCGGCATCAGCTCCGTGCTGGGCGCCCTCCTCGTCAGAGCGGCTATCCGCCACCGTCGCCGAGAATGACGCGGACCCGCCAGGGCGAGGATCACGGCAGCTCGGCAACCCGGTCAGGCCGGGAGCCACCTTGCGGCCATGCGGCGCCGACGTGCCCGAGGACCAGCGACCGGAATTTCCGTGTCAGCTCGGCCTTACCGACCGCCCAGCACACGAGTTTCGCAAGCGGCGTCCTGAGCCGTCAGCTGCGCCGCCGCATCTGCCGTCACTCGGCGGCAACCGGCGCGGCGCGCGCGTCCGGCGCGTTTCGCGGGCGGGAGATGTACGTATAGAACATCGGGACGACGAAGAGGGTGAAGAGCGTCCCCACCATGAGCCCGGAGAAGATCACGAGGCCCATCGCCTGGCGCGCCGCGGCCCCGGCGCCGGCTGCAATCATCAGCGGCACCACTGCCAGCGCCAGCGCGGCGGTGGTCATCAGGATGGGCCGCAGCCGCACCTTGGCGGACTCGACGATCGCCTCGCGCACAGAAAGCCCCGCCGCCTGCCGCTGGTTTGCGAACTCGACCAGCAGGATCCCGTGCTTGGTGATGATGCCGATGAGCGTGATCAGCCCGACCTGTGTGTAGATGTTGAGCGACCCGAGCCCGAGGTTCAGCGGCAGGATCGCGCCGAAGATCGACAGCGGCACGGACATCATGATGATGAACGGGTCTCGGAAGCTCTCGAACTGCGCGGCGAGCAGCAGGTAGATCACGATGAGCGCAGCGGCAAAGGCCACGAGAATTGTATTGCCCTGCTCGACCTCCAGGCGCGACTGCCCGGAGTAGTCGATGAAGAACCCGTCCGGCAGCGCCTCACGGGCAAGCTCCTGGATCGTCGCCAGGCCCTCGCCGGTCGTGACGCCTGGCAGCGGCAGCGCCGAGATAGTCGCCGAGTTCAGCTGGTTGAACTGCTCGATCGCCGCCGGCGAGGCGTTGGTCGATACGTCGATCACCGACGACAGCGGTATCATCGCCCCGGTGGCCGAGCGCAGGAAGTACTCGCCGAGCCGCTCGGGGTTGGCACGGTAGTCCTGCGGCACCTGCGTGATGACGTCGTAGCTCTGGCTCTCGCGGTCGAACTGGCTGACCGCACCGCCGCCGACGAGGATGCCGAGCGTCGAGCCGATGTCCGCCACCGGCACGTTCAGCGCCGCCGCGCGGTCGCGGTCGATGGTCACCGTCACCTGCGGCGCGTCGAATGCGAGCGAGTTCTGCACCACGATGAACCGCCCGGTCTGCTGCGCCGCCAGCCGGATCTCCTCGGCGACCTCATAGACCTGGGCCGGATCGCCGGTCGACTGGATCACCAGCGAGATCGGCAGGCCTCCGCCCGCGCCCGGCAGCGACGGCGGCGCGAAGACCAGCGCCTCGACCCCGTCGACGGCGGCGATGCGGCCCTGGATCTCCTGCTGGATTTCGGCCTGGCTGCGGTCGCGCTCGGCCCAGTCCCTGAGGCCCCAGATGGCGAAGCCGGAATTGGTCTGCCCGCCCATGCCGACGATCTGGAACTGCGCGCGCACCTCCTCGATATCGCGGGTCAACTCGCCGATCTCGGCGGCGTACTCGAAGGTGTATTCGCTCGTCGCGTAGCGCGGCCCGGTCAACAGCGAGAAGAGGGCGCCCGAATCCTCCTCCGGCGCCAGCTCGCTCGACGTGTTGAGGAACATGAACCCGGTGACGCCGACCAGCACGACGACCATCAGGAGCGTCACGGGCCGGTAGTCGAGCGAGCTCTCGACGCGCCGCTCGTACCAGTTCGACAGCCGGTCGGAGGTGCGATCGACGATCCGCTGAAACCGGCTGTGCCCGCCGGATTTCAGCAGCCGCGCCGACATCATCGGGGTGATCGTCAAAGCGATGAGGCCGGAGATCAGCACCGCCCCGGCCAGCGTGAACGCGAACTCGCGGAACAGCGATCCGGTCAGTCCGCCGGCAAACCCGATCGGCACGAATACAGCGACGAGCGTCAGCGACATCGCCACGATCGGCAGCCAGATCTCCTGCATTCCCCTGATCGCCGCCGCCAGCGGCTTCATCCCCTCCTCGACATGGCGGTGGATGTTCTCGACGACCACAATCGCGTCATCGACGACGAGGCCGATCGCCAGCACCATCGCAAGCAGCGACAGGAGGTTGATCGAGTAGCCCATCAACCAGAGGAAGAAGCAGACGCCGACCAGCGACAGCGGGATCGTCGCGATCGGCATCAGCACCGACCGGAACGAACCAAGGAACAGGAGGATCACCAGCACCACGATGATCACCGCCTCGGCGATTGTCTTGAACACCTCCTCGATCGAGGCCGAGATGGTCTCGGTGGCATCATATACCATCGAGACGGTCATCCCGTCGGGCAGGCTGTCGCGGATTGCGGGCAGCTCCTCCAGAACCCCCGCCGCCACGTCGAGCGGGTTCGCCGCGGGCGACGGGAAGACGCCGATGAAGGTTCCCGGTTCGCCATTGAAGCGCACCACGGTGTCGATCGATTCGGCGGCCAGCTCGACCTCTGCCACGTCGCCGAGGCGCACCACGTCGTCGCCCTCGGCCCGGATCGGCAGCTGTGCGAACGCTTCCGGCGTCTGCAGGGTCGACTGCAGCGTGATGGAATAGCTCACGTACTCGTTCCGGGTCGAACCCGGCGCCGACAGGAAGTTCGACGAATTGATCGCCGCCAGCACCTCGGACGCCGTGACGCCGCGGCTGGCAAGCTTCACCGGGTCGATCCAGACCCGCATCGCGTAGTTCGCCGCGCCGATGATCTGCACCTCGGCCACGCCCTCGATCGTCGACATCCGCGGACGGATCACCCGCTCGAGGTACTCGGTCAGCTGCTCAGGGCTCATGTTCTCGTTCTGGAAGGCGAGGTACATGATCGCGAACTGCATGCCGGTGCCCTTGACGATCACCGGATCCTTGGCCTCGGAAGGCAGCTGGCCGCGCACCTGCTGGACCTTCGACATCACCTCGGTCAGCGCAATGTCGGGATCGGCGCCGAGCTGCATCTGCACCGTCACCGTCGAGACGGACGGCCGGCTCTGCGAAGTCACGTAGCTGACGTTCTCGGTGGTGGAGACGGCGCGCGCGATCGGCGCGGTCACGAAGCCCTGCATCAGGTCGGCGCTGGCGCCCGGGTAGGTCGTGGTGATGGTGATCACCGTCTCCTCAACCTCCGGATACTGGCGCACCGGCAGGTTGAGGAGACCCTGCAGCCCGAGGAGCAGGATCAGCGCGCCCAGCACCGTCGACAGCACAGGGCGGCGGGTGAAGAGTTCGGGCAGGCTCATTCGCCGGCCTCCGCCGCCTGCACGGCTCCCGCCGCACTCTCTTGGGCTGGCGCCGCGTCTTCCGCCGCCGCTTCGCCAGCGTCGCCACCTGCGGCTCCGTCTGCGTCTCCGTCCGCCCGTGCGTCCTCGAGCGTCACCGGCGCGCCATTCGACAGGCGGTTCTGCCCTGCGACGACCACCCGGTCGCCGGCGGCGACGCCGCGCACGATCTCCACCCGATTGTTCTGCCGCGATCCGGTATCCACGAAGACCTGCCGCGCCTCCAGCGTCCCGCCCTCCTCGGCCTCGGCCACCGCATAGACAAAATCGCCGTAGAGACTGGTGGTGATGGTCGTCTGCGGCAGCGCGACGACGCCATCCTCGGCCGGCAGACGCACCTGGACGCGCACGAACTGACCCGGGCTCAGCGCACCGTCGGTGTTGTCGATCTCGGCCCGCACCGAGACCAACCGGGTCGCCGGGTCGATCCGCGGCTCGATCCCGGTGATGAAGCCGGTGGCGTGGCCGCCGGCCTCCGAGATGAGGTCGACCGGCTGGCCGATCTCTATCTGCGGCAGCTCCTGCTCGGGCAACGAGAAATCCACCCGCAGCATGTCGAGGTCCTGCAGCGTCGCGACCGTTGCGCCGGCGGCGACATACTGGCCCTCCTCGACCTTGGGAATTCCGATGTCGCCCGTGAATGGCGCCACCAGCGCCTTCTGCTCGATCAGCGCGCGGGTGCGCTGCACTTGCGCGCGCGCCGAACTCAGCGCCGCCTCGGCCTCGTTGATGGTCGCCTCCGACGCCACGCCTCGATCGCCCAGCGAGTTCACCCGGTCCAGCGTCTGCTGCGCCAGCCGCACAGCCGACTCGGCCGCCGCGAGATCCGCCTGCTCGATCTCGTCGCCGATGCGGACCAGGACCTGCCCTGCCTCGACCGTGTCGTTGGCCTCGAAGCTGACCTCGCGCACGACACCGACCGCTTCGACGGCAAGATCGATGCCGCGCAGCGCGTAGACCGTTCCGATTGCCTCGAGCGTCGGCACCCATTCGCCGGCCTCGGCAACGACGGTGTCGACCGGCAGCGGCTGCACGGGCCGATTGGCGAAGAAGTCCTCGATGGCCTGATCGCGGAACATGTTGAAGCCCACCACGCCGCCGGCCACAAGGCCGAGCAGCACGATGGCGAGAACAAGGCGCTTGATCATCGTACCTGGTCCGTTTTCGTGGCCCTGCGCCGTGCCGGGGCACGTCGCAGCTCTTGCGGCTGTCGGGCAACCTACTGTACCGTCCGGACGGTAATGTCAAGGGACGGGCGTCGATGACACAGACCACAGCAACACGGCCCGACGCGCGTGAGCGCATTCTGGAGGCAGCCTGCGCGCTGGCGGCCGAGTTTGGGCCCGGCAACATCTCCATCGATGCAGTGGCAGCGCGTGCGGGCCTCTCCAAGGGGGGCGTCCTCTATCATTTCCGCGCCAAGACCGACCTGCTCGCGGCGGTGGTGCAAAGCCACATCGACCGCAGCGCCAAGGCGATCGACGATGAGTTCGCCGCCGCCGCAGGCCCCAATGCATTGGCAGTGGCACTCATCGCCGTCCACCGCGAGGAGGACAGCGCCGGGCGACCGCCGGCCGCGGGCGTCCTTGCCGCGATCGCAGAGAACCCCGACCTCCTCGACCCGCTGCGGGAGCACCATTCCGGCATCGTGAACCGCCTCGACTCGGAATCGGCCGACCCCGATCTCGCAACGATCGTCTACCTCGCCCTCGAGGGACTGAAGGCGCACCGTCTGTTCGGCTTTGACGCGACAGGCTGCCGAAGCGAAAAGGCGCTGCTCGCCCGCATGGAGCAGCTCCTGCGCGAGGCCAGCTGAGGGCCGCCCACCGGCACTCGAGCAGGTTTCGCCTTCTAGCCGAGACATGGGCCGTTGCGAGCCGGGATCCTTTGGTCATGGATGATGCAGGAAGATGATCCATGGGCCGCAGTCGGTTCAGGGAGAAGAGGATAATCGGCGGGCCCTAGGAGCACGAGGCGGTGCCAAAGACGGGCGGACGCTGCCCCGGCACGGCATCAGCTCGGCAACGTTCAGCACCTGGCGGAAGCGCTACGACGGCATGGAGGCGGGCGAGGCGGCTGCACAAGCGCGAGGCGGAGAACGTCAAACTGAAGCGCATCTTCGCCGCCCAGATGCTCGACAAGTCAGCGAAGAAGGAGCTGCTGGGAAAGCGCCGGTAATCCCGCGAGGCGGCGATGCCCCGCGGCCTATCTTCCGGTCCAGAATGCCTTCGTCGAAAGCCTGAGCGGCAAGCTCCGCGACCAGTGCCCGAACCTGGACTGGTTCCGCTCGCCCGCCCACGCCCGCAAGATGATCACCTGCTGGCGCCACCGATAGGGCGCCGAACGCCCGCAATCGGCGCTCGATTATCGCGCTACGCGAGAGCCCCTATCGGCTCAACACTCAATCTTGGCCGAAGAATCCCAGTCAAGCCCGCCTCAGAGCGGAGAAAAGGTTACACTGCCTCCGCCTCGGTCAGGATGAAACATCGAACCGGGGCGGCGCCGGTGGAGCGCCGCCAGCCCGTCAGCCTTGGCGCGCCGCGTCCATGTACTTCACCGTGTCCTCGAGCGACAATGGGACGCTCAGCAAGAAGCCCTGAAGTTCCGAGCAGCCGTGAGCGATCACCGCTTCGAGCTGGTCCTCGGTCTCGATCCCCTCGGCCGTCGTCTTGATGCCGATCGAGGTGCCGAGCTGGACAATCGCGCTGATAATCGCTGACGTGTTCGCGTTGCTGTTCAGGTCGCTGATGAAGCGACGATCGATCTTCAGCTTGTCGAAAACGAAGTTCTGCAGATAAGCCATGGACGAATAGCCGGTGCCAAAGTCGTCGATCGCGACCCGCACCCCGAGCTCACGGATCCTGCCCAGGATTTCTACGTTCTTCTCTCCAGCCTCCAGCAGGCACCCTTCGGTGATCTCCACCTCCAGCCGCTCCGCGGGCAGTCCCGATCGCTCGAGAGCGACCTTCATCGCGCTGACCAGATCGGGGTCCCGGAACTGCTCAGGCGACAGGTTGACCGAGACCGGCACCGGCTCCACCCAGGCGGCCGCATCGGCGCAGGCACGCCGGAGCACCCATGCGCCAAGCCGGTTGATGAGGCCGGACTCCTCGGCCGCCGGAACGAACATTCCCGGCGAGATCAGACCCTTCTCCGGATGGTGCCACCGCACCAGCGCCTCGAAGCCGTTGATCTTCTTCGTGCTCGCGTCGATCAGCGGCTGATAGTAGACCGTGAACTCCTCGCGATCGAGGGCGCGCCGGAGGTCGACCTCAAGCAGGCTCCGCTCGCGCTGCTCGTCGAGCAGCCGCTGCTCGAAGACGACGGTGCGTCCACGACCGGCAGCCTTGGCGTTGTACATGGCCAGGTCTGCAGCCTTCATTAGCGTGTCGGTGCGAAAGTCACAGAGCTCGGAGTTCGCCACGCCGACGCTCGCGCTGATGTGCCACCGCGACTCATCATCGTTTTCGAATGGCTCGCTGAGCGTTTCCACAACCTGCTGCGCGCGCTCGAGCGCTCTGTTGGCGACTCCGTCCTCGGCGATCAGCGCCGCAAACTCGTCCCCTCCGAGGCGCGCCACGGCCACGGCATCCTTCAGCGTCGCCGTGAGGCGCGCCCCGACCTGCCTCAGAAGGTTGTCGCCGACGGTGTGGCCATAGACATCGTTGATCGCCTTGAAGCGATCGAGGTCGATGAAGAGGGCGTGGTATCCCCGCTCCACTCGCCGCGGATCTTCCATTGCGCTGGTCATCTTCTCGCGGAACGCGACCCGGTTCATCAGCCCGGTGAGCTCGTCGTGATAAGCGAGGTACTGCAACTGATCCTGCGACCTCTTGCGAGCGCTGGCCTCGCTCTCGAGAAGCGCGCTGGTCCGCTGCAGCTCTTCCCTGTCCTTGGCAGTTTCGAGCGCCTGGCCATCAGCGATCCGCTTGCGGTCGAGTTGCGAGTGGATCCGCGCCAGAGCCACGGTGAAGTCCACCGGCTTTATGATATAGTCGTTCGCCCCCAGGTCGAGGCTCTGGGCCACGTCCTCGCTCAGGGTCTTGGCCGAAACCATGATGATCGGAAGCTGATCGGCGGATAGGGTTCGGCGGATCCTGCGCACGACTTCCGTCCCGTCGATGTCCGGCATCATGATGTCGAGCAGGATGAGGTCGACGTGCTCACGCTCAACGATGTCGAGTGCCTCGGTGCCGTTCTCTGCCTCCAGCATCTCGAACCCACGACGACCCAGGCGGCGCACGAAGATGTCGCGATTGTCTTCGACGTCATCGACGACAAGGATGCGCGCGGGCCGGCCCGGCTCCGATGTCTGGTCCGCCGAAGTCATCTCCGCAGGCGAGGTAACGTTGATGTTCATGCCAAAATTCCTTCGATGGCCGGGCTAGGCTGTACTCGCGCCGGAAGGTTGAGATCTGGTTTCTGAAGACTGTCTTTCTGGGGACCCGTCGATCGGTAGTGAGCCGGGACCTGGGCCACGAAACAGGAGCCCTGTCCCGGCCGGCTGGTCACCGTGATCTCGCCGCCGAGCAGGTTGCAGAAATGCTGCGACAGGGGCAGACCGATCCCGGTTCCGCCGTACTTGGCGACCGTGTCGGCCTCGGCCTGCTCGTAGTTGCGAAATATGCGAGCGATGCCGTCTTCGGAGATGCCGATGCCGGTATCGAGGACCGCCACGCGCAGGTTGTCCCGGCCCGACTGCTCCGTGATGTCGAAGTCGAGCTTTATCACGCCTTCGGTGGTGAACTTCGCGGCGTTGCTCAGCAGGTTGATTACGATCTGCCGTAGCCGCATCGGGTCGCTCGACAGCACGTAGTCCCGCCTGGTGCAGTTCACCACGAACCGGTTGCCGTTCTTCTTGACCATCGGCAGCGCGGTCGCGACGATCTCGTTGCATAGGTCGCCGAGTTCGAAAGCGGCGATCCCAAGGAACTCGTCGTCCTCCTCGATCGCCTTGCTGTCGAGGACGCGTGAGACCAGAGACAGCAGGTGCTTGCCCGCCGCCATGATGCGCGAAACATCCTTGATGCGGACGTCGTCGTTCTTCCCACAATCCTCCAGGTCTTCGATCAGCATCTCGGAGTAGCCGATGATCGAGTTGAGAGGCGTGCGGAGTTCGTGGCTGATCTTGGAGAAGAAGCGCGCGCGCATCTTGACCAGCGCCTCGGTCTTCGTGCGCGCCTCCTCGAGCTCGTAGAACGTCTTGCGGCTCCGATCGGCCTCCGCCTCGAGCTCAGACTTGAGGCCGACGATACGCGAGTAATAAAGCGCCATCCACGTGATGTAGACGGTAGCGGAGCCGGCCGAGAGCCAGAACAGCGCGCCCATCTGCTCGATCGGAATGCTGCTCGAGGTCGAGGTAAAGGCGGCAATGACGAGAAACAGCGCCACGTTCAGAATGAAGATGAAGATTACCGTGAGGGCCCTCTTGCTGCAGTACAGAAGCCCGAGAACCAGGCTCACGATGAGCCACGGCAGGAACGGCGAGTTGAATCCGCCGTAGTGATAGGATGCGAAGAGCGAGGTCATCGCCAGGAGCTGGAACGACATCAATCCGACCAGCCGGATGCGCCCCGTCGCCCTCAGGACGAACGGAAGCGCGACGAAACCCATCGTGCACAATACGAGTGTGGTGAGCACCGCATCGAAGCGAAGGGAGACGTACCAGATGTACGCCCACATCGGTTGAGCCAGCATCGGCCCGAAAAGGTGCGTGAAGACAAAGACGTTTGCCAGCTCCCGGTCCGTCCGGTTCACGAGCTTCGCGGGAACGAACCACTCGACAAGAGTCGAAATCATTGCAGCACCTTCGTCCTTTTCGACCGGCTCCACCGCGGGCGGAGCCGGATCAATGGATTTTGCTCTTCAGCTTGCCTTCGCCAAGAAGACCGGCGAGACGCGCTCCTCAAGCTGGAGTGCGGCCAATTTCATGCCGGCTTCCATGCTCGCCGCAGCGGCTTCGATCTCGTCTGCCGTGTGTCCGGCCATGACCTGCAACCGGAACCGAGCCTGGCCCTTGGCGACGGCCGGAAACTCGACGAGGTTGGCAAGCAGGCCAAGCGCGGGGAGCTCGCGTGCCGTCAGGCGCGCCAGGGCTTCGGCCCCGGTCTTGACCGCGACGATGGCCGACGGGTCGCCGTAGAATTCCATGCCGCGGTTTCGGATCTGCTCGCGGAGCGAAAGCACGTTGCTCATCAGCTTCTCCCGAAGCACCTGCCCCTCTTCGGACCGGACGATCTCGAGCGCCTTGGCGATCGTGGCGACTTGCGCCGGCGACAGGGCATTGGAGAAGGTGCAGGAGGGACTGTAGAACCGCAGGTACTCCTTGACCGCCCGGTTGTCGGTGGCGACGAATCCGCCGTTTGAACCGAACGTCTTGGAGAAGCTGCCCATGATGAGGTCGACCTGGCCGAGCATGCCCTGGGCACCGATGTGCCCCGTGCCGCCAGGCCCGAGGTTGCCGAGATCGTGCGCCACGTCGACGACCAGGAGGGCGCCGTACTGGCGCGCCAGCGTCTGGAATGCCGAGATGTCCGGCACGTCGCTGTCCATCGAGAACAGCCCTTCGGTCACGATCAGTATGCCCGCGTCGGGATTGGCCGAGCGAATGGCGGTGATCTTCTTGCGGGCGTCGTCGACGTTCAGGTGCCGGAACGGCACCACGTTGCGGGTCGCCGCCGCCGCACCGACCTGCAGGCAGGCGTGAGCCAGCGCGTCGATCAGGATGTAGTCGTGGTCGCGGACGAGGCCCTTGATGACGCCAAAACCTGCGGCCCAGCCCGTCGGATAGAGGATCGCCTCGCGCATCTGGACGAAGTCGGCCAGCTGCTGGTCGAGGCCGATCGAGGTCGACGTGTTGCCGACAAGCGCGGGCGAGCCGGCGGAATGGACGCCCATGTCGTCGATCGCCGCTTTCGCCGCCGCGGCAACCGCGGGATGCGACGAGAGGCTCAGGTAGTCCTGCGACGCGAAGTTGACGCCTTCGGCGAGGATGCCGCGGTCATCGCGCACTGCACATGAGGCGCTCGGCCCCTTCTCGGTCGAACGCGAGAACGGCCAGGTGCCGCACTGGCGGCGAACGTCCTGCCACTCATAGAACGCCTCACAGCGTCCGATCAGGTCCGGCCCTTTCTGGACCCGGAAGTCCCTCATACTCCCTTCGAGCGCGCGCTGCGGCACGCTGAACTCTTCACTCGTTCCCATGGTATCACCCCGTTACAGCAGTCGGGGGTGTCCTAGCGTCCGCTTGTTTAAGGGAGCATGAACCGGATGCTTTCGATCTCGGGAATCTGCGAGTCAGTCAGAAATGATAGCTGATGCCCACTTCCGCGATGATGGTATCATTGCCGAACTCGTAGCTCAGGCTCTGGCCAGGAAAGACGACCTCGTCGCGAGCTTCGATCGTCACGTCTTCGAGGTCGTAGTACGACGCCTCGGCCCTCAGGCTCAGGCGGTCCATCAAGCGATGCTCCAGACCGAGGCCGACGACGTAACCGATTCGGGTGCCCTCATCCGACCATGATCCCGAAAAATCGACCTGGTCGCGCGGATCCTCGAGATCGAGCGTGAACTCGTTCTCGACGGCGCCGCCGGCAATTCCGGCCGTGACGTAGAAGAGGCTGCGGTTTCGGCTCAGGCCGGCCCGGAGCCTGAGGCTCGCAAGGTTGTCGAAATCCGTACTGTATCCCGAGACCGTATTGACGCCCTCGAAGTCTGGCAGACCTGTGCCAGGATCGATGCGGCTGAACTCGAACTCGTTTTTTTTGCCCAGTCCGCCGATATCGAGTTCGACGCCTGCGACGAAGCTGCCGCGCTGCGTGTTGAAGCCGACGTGCCCGCCACCGAGCAACGCCCTGTCCTCGTCATCGATTGACCCGGGAAAGAGGCCGAGGGCCACGTCACGCTCGATCAGCCCGCCCACCGCGTCTTCCCTTCGTGCGCGCCCGTCATCGAACGATGCGCCGAGGCTCAGTCCGGCATAAGGCCCGCTCCAGTCGAGAACGGCGGGCGGTCCTGGTGCCACGACGGGCGCATCTGCGATCGGCATCGGTCCCGCGGCCAATGCCGGGCTCGCCAGCGCGAGAACCGCCGCCGTTGCGCGACATACAAGCCTGATCACGGCGGATTTCGTCATGTCGCCGCTCCCTGAATCTATGTGTTCCCGCCGGGTGCAGCGCGAACATCGCACGAGCTTTCGTCGGAATACTTGAGGAGATAGCTGTCCCGCGACAACAGTCCTCCGCAAAGCCCGCGGGTTGTTTCTGCGTCTGCGCCTGAAAGTGCAGCCTTTCCGCTACACTTCGAGTGCAGATCCGGCTTTTCCTCTCCTTAACACGTGCCCGGTAGACCTTGAGCCGGCGCAGGCGAGCGCCGCAGCAGAAGGACAGGACCATTGAGCACGGCGGCCAAGATCTCGACACTGTTCTCGCGATGCTACTGGCACCTTACCGAGTATTTCCTGCCCGACCACGTGGCGGGAAAGCCGGAGGCGACGAACCAGGCCCGCATGTTCCTCTTGAGCCACTTCCTCGGACCCTGCTTCGGTCTCAGCGCCCCGCTGGCGCTCTACCTGCTCGATCCGACGCCGGGATTCGAGATCCTTGTTCTGGCGGCGAGTATCCTGTCCTTCTGGGTCTTTCCGTTCCCGTTGAAGTGGGGTGTCTCCTACCGGAAGCTGGTGATGATCTCGATTGCCGTCGACTGGTTCGCCATCTACTGGGCGTGCTTCCACTTCGGCGGCGCTCATTCGCCAACGCTCATCTGGATACTGATCATCCCGGTCCTGTCGGTGTTCTACATCGGCGGCGATCGCCGGATGACGAGGGACCTCCTCCTCCTCGGTGCCGCCTCGTCGCTCGTCTTCATGGCCGTCTATGTCGTCTTCGAGCCGCCGACAAACGACATCCCGACAGCCGCGTTGAAGGTGCTGGGCGCCGTCTCGGCATTTGCCGTGATGTGCTACGTCAGCGTGATGGCGATCTACTATGCGCGCATCTTCGATGCCGGCGCCGACCTAGAGCAGGAAGTAGCGCGACGGAAGATGATGACCGCAGAGCTCCAACGCTCGCTGCAGGCCGCCGATCGCGCCGCGTCAGCGAAGTCCGAGTTCCTCGCGCGAATGAGCCACGAGTTGCGCAGCCCGCTCAACGCAATCGTGGGCTACGGAGAGCTTCTCCGCGAGTCCTGTAGCGAGGATGGCGACAGGATGCTGGATCGCGACCTCGGCCGCATCCTTGAGGCGGGAGACTATCTCACACGGCTGATCGACAGGATTCTGACCTTGGCCAAGATCGATTCCGGAAAGATGAGGTTCAACCCCAAGCCGCACGACCTCGCTCAGGTCATCGAAGAGGTGATCTCCGGGGAACGTGAGTTGATCGAGACGAACGGCAACAGGGTCACTGTCTCCGTCGCGCCGGAGACGTCCGCCGTGGTCATCGACCACATGTACGTCGTCCAGATCATCGCCAGCATCGTCAAGAACGCCGCGATCCACACGAGGGATGGCGCTATCTCGATCGCAACCGAAGCCACGCGCCTCGGAAACAAGGACGCGATCAAGATTTCCGTCAGCGATACGGGATGTGGCATTGCCCAAGACGTCCTCCCCGTGATCTTCGAGACGTTCCTCACCGAGCGCGAGGCGGCCGCGGGACGCTACGGCGGCACGGGACTTGCGCTCGCCGTCACGAGCAAGCTCTGCCAGGCCATGGGCGGACAGGTGACGGCCGAGAGTGTCGAGGGCGAGGGCAGCACCTTCCACGTCACGCTGCCGAAACGCACTCCGGCCACGCCGCCAATGCAGGCGCAGGCCCTGCGCCTCCCGATGGCGGCCTGAGCGCGTCATCCAAACACGCAAGCCGTTGCCGACACGACTGCGCGTGATCCGGACGCCAACAGAAGCGCCTGCGGCGTCCGGGCCGGCATGGAAAAGAACAGCTCGCGCCGATGGCTGAGGTAGATCGGCTTTGCATCTGCCCTTGCGAGAAGTAGCTCAGGGAAAACTGTCCGAGCCGCGTTGCTGCATGAACCTGCCCGTCTTCTTCACCGGGATGATCATTAGCCTCGGCCTGATCGTTGCGATCGGGGCGCAGAACGCCTTCGTGTTGCGGCAGGGGCTGCGTGACGAGCACGTCTTCGAGGTGTGCCTCGCCTGCGCGCTGTCCGACGCTGTGCTCATCGCCATCGGCGTGACGGGCTTCGGCACCGTCGCAACCCTGTTGCCCTGGATCGAGCCGGCCATGCGGTATGGCGGAGCGGCATTTCTCGTCTGGTACGGCGCGCGCAGCATGTCTTCCGCCCTCCGCTCGACTGACGCGCTGGCGGCGGATGCGGTTCCGGCGGCGGGCACTCGATCCTCCACGTTGGCGGCTTGCCTCGCGATCACTTGGCTGAACCCGCACGTCTACCTCGATACGGTGGTTCTGCTTGGCTCAATCTCGACCCAGTTCGACGGCGCCCGGACGTCGTTCGCCGCCGGTGCGGTATCGGCCTCGTTCCTGTTCTTCTTCGCGCTCGGCTATGGCGCGAGGCGGTTGACACCGCTCTTCACGTCTGCGTCCAGCTGGCGCGCGCTCGAAGCGTTCGTGGCGTTGGTCATGTGGACGATCGCCCTGAAGCTGATCGTTGCGGCGTAATGCCTGCACCGGGCACTATTCCTCTTCTTCCTCCACCGACGGAACGCGGCGCTTGCGCCGGGCCGGCTTCGAATGCAGCTCTGCCAGCCTCAGCTCTCGGGCTACGTACCGATGGAGCCCGGACGGAAATGCCGGCTCAGAAAACGCCGAAGACCGCGAGGAGTGCGAGCGTCAGCACCACCGACACGAGGATCGAGCCGAGGCAGCCGAGCCGGTTGGAAAAGAAGACGAACATTGCTGCTCCGCACGCAAGGCTTCATCCGCTCAAGGCGCGGCGGACCGGGCCGGTTCCGGTGCCGCACCCTTCCGCCCCGCGCGAGCCGGGCATATAAGGGCGGCCGGCCAGTGGAGGGCGCATGAGACGGGCGACGATCAAGCGGCGAACAGTTGAGACCGACATCAGCGTGGAGCTGAACCTCGACGGAGTCGGTCAGCACGACATCCGGACGGGCGTCGGCTTCTTCGACCACATGCTGGACCAGCTGTCGCGCCACGCACTTATCGACCTGACCGTGCGGACTGATGGCGACACCCACATCGACGACCACCACACGATCGAGGATACAGGCATCGCCATCGGGCAGGCGCTGGCGCAGGCGCTGGGCGACAAGACCGGCATCCGCCGCTATGGCGCATGCCTCCTGCCGATGGACGACGCGCTGGTGCGTGCGGCGCTCGACCTGTCGGGACGGCCGTTCCTCGTCTGGCGGGTGGACCTCACGGCCGAGCGGATCGGCACCTTCGACACCCAACTGGTGCGCGAATTCTTTCAAGCGCTCGCCACGCATGGCGGCATTACGCTGCACGTCGAGGCGCTGCACGGCCTCAACGCGCACCATGTCGCCGAGGCGTCCTACAAGGCAGTAGCGCGCGCGCTGCGCGAGGCGGTCGAGACCGATCCGCGCCGCGCGGACGCGGTGCCGTCGACCAAGGGCACGCTGTGACGACAGTCCTGATCGACTACGCCGCCGGCAATCTCCACTCGGCAGAGAAGGCGTTCCAGCGCATGGCGGCCGAGACCGGCGCGGGCGAGATCGTCGTCAGCAGCCTGGCCGAGGACGTGGCCCGCGCCGACCGCATCGTCCTGCCCGGCGACGGCGCCTTTCCCGCCTGCCGCGAGGCGCTGGAGGAGCAGCACGGCCTGCACGAGGCGCTGGTCGAGGCTGTCGAAAAGCGCGGCCGCCCGTTCCTCGGGATCTGCGTGGGCATGCAGCTGATGGCGACCGTCGGCCGCGAGTATTGCACGACGCAGGGCTTCGGCTGGATCGGCGGCGAGGTGGTGCGGATTGCGCCGGGCGTGGGCCTCAAGGTGCCGCACATGGGTTGGAACGACCTCGTGATCGACCGCCCGCACCCCGTGCTGGAGGGCTTGGGAACAGGCGACCACGCCTACTTCGTCCACTCCTATCACCTGCGGGTGAACGATCCGGCCGAGCGGCTGGCCTGGTGCGACTATGGCGGGGAGATCACCGCCATCGTCGGCCGCGACACGATGATCGGCACGCAATTTCATCCGGAGAAGAGCCAGGCGGCCGGCCTCAGGATCATCGCCAACTTCCTGCGCTGGTCGCCCTAGTCGAGCCGGGATCAGCCGGACAACGGCCCGTCGCCCTTCAACTCCTGTTGGAGCTGTAGGTGCGCTCGCGGTCGAGCAGGCAGATCCGGCCCTTGATGTCGCTATGCCGGTCAGCGGGCTGCATTCCTCAACGCGACAGGCGGCGGGTGGCGGCAAGGCTTGGCATTCGGACAGCCGCAGGGCAGAACGCGCGCGAACGGGAGCGTGTGCATGATCCTCTTGCCAGCCATAGACCTCAAGGACGGCCAGTGCGTCCGCCTGCTGCGCGGTGAAATGGAGGCTGCCACCGTCTTCGGCGACGACCCCGCGGCGCAGGCGCGCGCCTTCGTCGAGGCCGGCTGCGAGTGGCTGCACCTCGTCGACCTCAACGGCGCCTTCGCCGGGCGGCCGGTCAACGGCGCGGCCGTGGAGGCGATCCTTGCAGCGATCGACGTACCTGTGCAGCTCGGTGGCGGCATCCGCGACATGGCCACGATCGAGACGTGGCTCGACCGCGGCGTGACCCGCGTCATCCTCGGTACCGTCGCGGTGGAAGACCCCGACCTCGTCCGCGAGGCGGCGCGGGCGCATCCGGGCCGCGTCGCCGTCGGGCTCGACGCGCGCAACGGCCGCGTCGCCACGCGCGGCTGGGCGGAGGAGACCGATGTCGAGGTGACGGATCTCGCCCGAAGGTTCGAGGACGCAGGCATCGCCGCCATCATCTATACCGACATCGACCGGGACGGCGCGATGGGCGGGCCGAATATCGCGGCGACCGAGGCGCTGGCGCGGGCGGTCGCGGTTCCGGTCATCGCCTCCGGCGGCGTCGCATCCCTCGCCGACCTCATCGCGCTTCGCGAAACCAGAGTCGTCGCGGGCGCCATCTCCGGTCGCGCTCTCTATGACGGCGCGCTGGACCTGCGCAAGGCGCTTGCGGCGCTGTCCGGTACGGCAGAGGGCGCATCATGCTGAAGACCCGCATCATCCCCTGCCTCGACGTCAAGGACGGACGCGTCGTCAAGGGTGTCAACTTCGTCGACCTGATCGACGCGGGCGACCCGGTGGAGGCGGCGCAGGCCTACGACGCGGCGGGGGCGGACGAGCTCTGCTTCCTCGACATCGCAGCGACGCACGAGAACCGCGGCACCATGTATGACCTCGCGACCCGTACGGCCGAGCACTGCTTCATGCCGCTGACGATAGGCGGTGGAGTCCGCACCCCGGACGACGTGCGCAGCCTGCTGCTGGCTGGCGCCGACAAGGTCAGTTTCAATTCTGCCGCCGTCGCGGATCCGACGGTGGTCGCCCGCTCCGCCGACCGCTTCGGCAGCCAGTGCATCGTCGTCGCCATCGACGCCAAGCGCGTTGCGCTAAGCCGGTGGGAGATCTTCACCCACGGCGGCCGCCGCTCCACCGGCCTCGACGCTCTGGCCTTCGCCGAGGAAGTCGAGCGGCAGGGCGCGGGCGAAATCCTGCTGACCTCGATGGATCGCGACGGCACCCGCTCGGGCTTCGACCTCGAGCTGACGCGGGCGGTGTCGGACCTCGTCTCGGTGCCGGTCATCGCCTCGGGCGGGGTCGGCACGCTGGACCATCTCGTCGAGGGCGTGACCAAGGGCGGCGCGTCGGCGGTGCTCGCCGCGTCGATCTTCCATTTCGGCGAGTACACCATCGCCGAGGCCAAAGCGCGCATGGCCGAGGCCGGAATTCCGATGAGGCTATCGTGAGCGCGCTGGAGCGGCTGGCCGCCACCGTTGCGGCACGCCGCGGCGCCGATCCAGAGTCGTCCTGGACGGCAAGGCTGCTGGCGCGCGGCCCCGGCAAGTGCGCGGAGAAGTTCGGCGAGGAGGCGGTCGAGGCGATCGTCGCCGCCGCCTCGGGAAGCCGCGAGGAGCTGACGGCCGAGGCGGCCGATGTGCTCTACCACCTCTTGGTGATGCTGGCCGCCCGCGACATCCCGCTGGACGACGTGCTGGCCGAACTCGAGCGGCGCGAGGGACGCTCGGGGATCGAGGAGAAGGCCGCGCGCCGCTAGGCCATCAGGCGCCGGTGGTCCACCATCGCGCAACGGTCCTGCACTACCGCGATCCCGCGCGAGCGCGCCAGATCGGCAGCCTCGTCGTTGCGGATGCCGACCTGCATCCAGATCGTGCGCAGACCCGGAAGCGCATCGATGGCCTCGCGCACGAGGGGCAGCACGTGCCCCGGGCGCCGGAAGATGTCCAGCATATCGGTGTCATCCGGGGCGTCGCCCACAGTCGCGACCACCGTCTGGCCCAGCAGTTGCCGGCCCGCCTGCCCCGGATTGACACCGACGACGCGGTAGCCCGCGCCGGCGAGGTACGCCGAGACGTAGTGGCTGGGGCGCGCGGGATTGGGCGATAGACCAACGCAGGCGATGGTCCGCGTCCGCCGGAAAATGTCGCGCAACTCGTCGTCGGATGACATGACATTTCCTCTTTGCGCCCGCCGCGACCGTCGAAGAAAAAGGCGCCCGAAGCAATGCTCGGGCGCCAGTCACGGAACGAGGGACAGTGATAGGGACAAGGGTGTTCCAAACCGATGCCCCGTAACGGGAAAGATAGGAGAAAGGACTGAGTTTTTCAGCCTATAGCGCGAAAACGTGAAATGTCCGCGATCAGCCGAGGACGTCCGGCCAGTTGTCGTCCGCGCGCCTGATGTTACCCGCGATGTCTCGCCTGAAGAGCGCGCGCTCTCGCAGGGTCCTGTTAAGGTAGAGAGCGCCGTCATGGATCGTCCAGGCGCCCGGATCGATCGGCGCGGTGTGTCCCCTGCTGACGGCGAAGGCACAGTAGCCGCCGTAGCGCGGCGCGTAGGCCGTCGGGTTGGCCTCGAACCGCTCCCTGTTCTCCGACGATGCAAAGAGCCAGACCGCCCCATCCCACTGGACGCCTTGACTGATCTGGCCGGCAACAGGTCCGCCTGCGGTAAAGTAGGCGACGGGATCGGCGCCACGGATGGCAATTCCGTGCTCGGCGAAGATCGGCGGGTGCCCCGCTTCGACCGGAAGCGCGGCGACGACCGGCATCGCGAGTGACGACAGGAGCAAGGTGCGGCGGCAGAGCATGAGACGATTCGTGGTAGCGTGAGACCCGGCGAAGGTGCGCTCCACCGCCGCCACTTGGAAGACCCGGCACGAATGCGTGAAGCCGCGTGAGCCTTCAGTCGAAGATGTCCTCGATCGTGTCGAGCGCCTTGGCGAAGAGGCGGTGCTTGATCGACTTCTTCCGTCGTTTCGGTCGGCGCGGCAACGGCTGGTGCGGGATCTCGCGCCGCGCGACGGGCGCTTGCCTGGCCTTGAGCCGCTTCATCGCGTGGAGCGGCGCACCGCAGGAGGCGCAGGCGAGTTCATGCCGCTCGCGCCCCTTGAGCGTGAGCGCGGCGCGCGTGCCGCAATAGCAGCAGGTGGCGATCTTGACGTCGGGCATCGGCGGCAACTTAGGTCCTGCGAGCGCGACTTTCGAGTGGCTCAGTCCGCTCGGCGTCGAGACGCCGCATAGAGCGCAACCGCTGCCGCGTTGGACACGTTGAGCGAGCCGAACTCGCCCGCTGCGCGGATACGCGCGAGACAACCGCAGGTCTCCCGCGTCTTCTCCCGAAGCCCCGGCCCCTCGGCCCCGAGCGCGATCGCTACGGGTCCCGACGGCAGCACGTCGCCCAGGTCGGCATCCGCCTCGCCAACGAGACCGACCAGTGCGTATCCCAGGTCCCGCAGCCGCAGCATCTCGTCCGCGAGGTTTCTCACCCGGAGATACGGCTGCCGTTCAAGGGCGCCCGACGCCGCCTTGGCGAGCGCGCCGGTCTCGGGCGCGGAATGGCGCGCCGGAGCAATCACGGCACGTGCACCAAAAACCTCCGCAGATCTCAGGACCGCGCCGACGTTGTGAGGGTCCGTCACGCGATCGAGCAGGACGAGGACCGGAGCCTCGTCCGGCGCTGGCGCGCACACCTCCTCGACACCGCCCCAGTCGAGCGGCCGCACCTCGAGCGCAGCGCCCTGGTGCACGGACCCGGCGTCGAGAGGCACGTCGAAGCGCCGCGGGTCTCTGACCTCGGCTTCAGGACCGTGCGCGAGAGCCGAGCCAAGGCGATCTGCCGCGTTGCGCGTGACGACGAGGCGCAGCGCCTCGCGCCGCGGGTTCAGCAGCGCATCGCGCACCGCGTGGAGACCGAAGAGCCAAACGGTCTCGGATGCGCCGGCGCGGCGCGCGCGCTCCTTGTCGATGACCCATTTCGGTTTCTTCATCGCGGCCTTCCATGCCCGCGGGCCCGCCGCGCGGCAAGCGGATTTCGCCTTGACGCTTCCGGGAGGCGCCGGTATCCCCGCCGGCGCGTCGGGCGACGTGCTGCAAGGTGCGGCAGCGGACTGTAACTCCGCCGGGGAGACCCACGCCTGGTTCGATTCCAGGGTCGCCCACCATCACCCTTACAATGCAAGCGTGCGGAGCTGCTCTGCGCTCACACCCCGCGCACGGCGGCATCCCTCCCGCGCTGCAGGATCAGCCATGCCAGCGAGCAGGTCCAAATCAGCGCGATCATTCCCAGAAGCCGTTCGTAGACGCCGTCGACACTGGTCGGCACGAAGAAGAACACCGGCGCCGCGACCGCCCATGCGACGCCGCAGAGACGGAAGATCCGCCGGTAGCCGAGGTGGACGCTGCCGGCACCCTTGGCCATCGAGAGCGGGGCGAGCGCGAAGAGCACGCCAAGCAGGTACACGAGGTAGATGTGGATCACGATCCCGTCGCGGTCAGAGTCGCCGTACTCGTTCCGCGCACCGACCATCACCACCAGCGCCGCGATGATGGCGAGGGAGAAGATCCCGACGGACCACCAGCGATCCCCGAGATGCGCGTGGGCGGCCCCGATCGACAGGGAAATCAGTCCCGCCGCGTAACCGTAGAGCGCGATGTCGACGATGATCTCCAGCGGCCCCGCCCCGAGGTCGCTGATGGTCTCGGCCACCCAGTCATGGTCCGGCACGAAGATGCTGCCCACGACGACGCCGATCAGGAGCGCCGCGGCACCGAGCAGCGCGATTATCCCGGATGCGACGAGCAGGTGCGACTTCTCAGATGCAATTGAAGTCATCGAGACCCGAACACCGCCGCCGGGCGCGGGTTCCAAGCGTCGCTCCGCATCGGCCCGGCCGGACGTCCGGCACGCATCGCGGCCAGGCCCGGTTGTCATGTGCCGGCCTCGGCCGTCGGATGAGCGCCGCCACCGTCGCGCGAGGCGCCGGCAACATTCTCTTTGCGATCCGGCGCAATTTGGCCAGACTTGCGGGAACGACAGCCGCGTGAGCGTCCCGGCGTCAGCGCGCAACGCAGCGAGGGAAACGGCATGGGATTTCTCGAGGTATTCTTCGGATGGATCGGAGACTGGACGTGGGGCTGGTCGCTGATCCCGTTCCTCGTCGTCCTCGGCTGCTTCTTCACGATCGCGAGCGGCTTCGTCCAGTTCCGCTTCTTCGGACGGATGTGGGGCGTGCTCAAGGGCCACGAGAAAGGTGCGGAAGGGCACGTGAGCTCTCGCGAGGCGCTCCTCGTCTCGGTCGGCGGCAGGGTCGGCGGAGGCAACATCGCAGGGGTTGCCGTCGCGATAACGCTTGGTGGACCAGGTGCCGTCTTCTGGATGTGGGCGATTGCCCTCGTCGGCATGTGCACGAGTCTGATCGAGTGTTCGCTGGCCCAGCTCTACAAGCGCTCCGAGGGTGACGGCACCTATCGGGGGGGGCCGGCGCGCTACATCATCCACGGGCTGGGCGAGAAGTTTCGCTGGCTCGCCATCCTCTACGCCATCTGCCTGATCGCCGCCTTCGCCCTCGGCTTCAACGCCTTCCAGGGCAACACCGTCGCTGGCGCGATGCAGGACAGCTTCGGGATCGGCCGGATCTGGACGGGGCTGGCGCTGGCGGTCCTGACGGGATTCATCGTCTATGGCGGCATCCGGCGCATTGCGCGGGCCGCAGACGTCATCGTGCCGATCATGGCGATCGGCTACATCGGGTTGGCGCTCGTCATCATCCTGATCAACATCGCCGAACTGCCTGGCGTCATCGGCACCATCCTCGCCAACGCCTTCGGTTTCCAAGAGGCCGTCGGCGGCGGCATGGGGGCGGCCGTGGCGCAAGGGCTGCGCCGCGGTCTCTTCTCCAACGAGGCGGGTCTAGGCAGCGCGCCCAACGTCGCGGCGGTCGCCTACGTACCGCACCCGGTCAGCCAGGGCATCGTGCAGTCGCTCTCGGTCTTCATCGACACGATGATTATCTGCAGCGCCACCGCCTTCATGATCCTGCTGGGCGACGTCTACGTCCCGGGCGCCGACATCGACGGCGTGGTCCTGACGCAGCAGTCGCTGGTGAGCCACGTCGGCGATTGGAGCCAATATTTCCTCTCGATCGCGGTGCTGCTCTTCGCGTTCAGCTCGATCATCTACAACTACTATCTGGGCGAGAACGCGCTCAGCGTCTTCACTCACTCGCCCCCCGCGTTCCACATCCTCAGGATCGCCATCATCGGCCTCGTGTTCCTCGGCTCGGCGGCCCCGGCCGCAACGGCGGTCTTCTTCTTCTCGGACCCGCTGATGGGCGTGCTGGCGCTGGTGAACCTGCTGGCGATCGCGATGCTGTTCCCGGTCGCGCTGCGGCTCGTGAACGACTACCGCGCGCAGCTCGCCGCGGGGGCGGACGAGCCGGTGCTGGACCCTGCGGCATGGACGGGTCACGATATTGACCCGACGGCGTGGGAGGACGCGGCGGTCGGCGGCCGCGCCGCCACGGCGCCCCGGCCAGCCACCGCATAGGGTCGTCCGCCACCGGCATTGCCCGTGCTCGGGCCGTCGACTAATCAGGCGCGACATCCATAGGGGAGAGCGCCATGACGGACGGCCCGAGCTACGGCTTCGACACACTGCAGATCCACGCGGGCGCGAAGCCGGATTCCGCGACCGGTGCGCGCCAGACGCCGATCTACCAGACCACCGCTTATGTCTTCCGCGACGCCGACCATGCCGCGGCGCTCTTTAACCTGCAGGAAGTGGGCTTCATCTATTCGCGCCTGACCAACCCAACGGTGCAGGCGCTGGCGGAGCGTGTCGCGGCGCTGGAGGGCGGCGCGGGCGCCGTCTGCTGCTCGTCGGGTCACGCGGCTCAGATCATGGCGCTCTTCCCGCTGATGGCGCCGGGGCGCAACATCGTCGTCTCGACCCGCCTCTACGGCGGCACGGTCACCCAGTTTACCCAGACGATCAAGCGCTTCGGCTGGTCCGCGAGGTTCGTCGACTTCGACGACGAGGACGCGGTGCGCGCCGCCATCGACGACGACACCCGCGCAATCTTCTGCGAGTCGATCGCGAATCCGGGCGGCTACATCACCGACATCCCCGCCATCGCGGCGATCGCCGACGCGGCCGGCCTGCCGCTCATCGTCGACAACACTTCGGCCACGCCCTACCTCTGCCGCCCGATCGAGCTCGGCGCGACGCTGGTGGTGCACTCGGCCACCAAGTACCTGACCGGCAACGGCACCGTGACCGGCGGCGTCCTCGTCGACAGCGGCACGTTCGACTGGTCGGCCTCGGGCAAGTACCCGTCGCTCAGCGAGCCGGAACCGGCCTATCACGGGCTCAAGTTCCACGAGACCTTCGGCCCGCTCGCCTTCACCTTCCACAGCATCGCCATCGGGCTGCGCGACCTCGGCATGACGCTGAACCCGCAGGCGGCGCACTACACGCTGATGGGGATCGAGACGCTGAGCCTGCGGATGGCGCGGCACGTCGAGAATGCGGTCCGGGTGGCTACTTGGCTGGAGAGCGATCCGCGCGTCGACTACGTGACGTATGCCGGCCTCGACAGCTCGCCGTACAAGAGCCGCATGCCGACCGTCTGTCCCAAGGGGGCCGGAGCGCTCTTCACCTTCGCGGTCAAGGGCGGGTACGACGCGTGCGTCAAGCTGATCGACGCGGTCGAGATCTTCAGCCACGTGGCGAACCTCGGCGACACCCGGTCGCTCATCATCCATTCCGCATCGACCACGCACCGGCAGCTCGACGAGAACCAGCAGCGCGCCGCGGGCGCGGCGCCCGAGCTGGTGCGACTCTCGATCGGGATCGAGGATCCCGACGATCTGATCGCCGATCTGGATCAGGCGCTGGCCAGGGCCACCGCCTGACCCCGCGACGGCGCCGCTATTCGGCGGCGCCGATCGCGAACTCCATCGTCACCGTCGCCTCGATGCCGACCTCGCCCCGGGCGACGGGGACGCTGTCCATCGCCATGCGCATCTCCGCCTGCGGGAACGGCCCGCGCTGCGGCTCGGCGGCGTCGAGGCGCAGGACTTCACCAAGCGCGACGCCCGCCTCGTCCGCCAGCAGCTCCGCCTTGCGGGTCGCGTCGGCCACCGCCTCGCGCAGGGCCTCGTCGCGCAGCGGCTGCGGCTCCTGCATCCCGAAGTTGAGGCCGCGGAACGTGTTCGCTCCCTCGTCCGCCACGGCGTCGAGAACCGCACCGAGCCGGTCGAGATCCCGCACCCGCACGCGCAGAGTGTTTTCGGCGACGTATCCCATGACCTCGGGGTGCCCGCCGTCAGGCGCCGGCCGGTCCGCGTAGCGGGGCGAGAGCGACAGCACGTCGGTCTGCAGGTCGCGATCCTCGACCCCCTCCTGACGCAGCCGCTCCAGGACCGCCGCCATTGCCTGCGAGTTCCGCTCCAGCGCCTCGCCTGCCGTCCCCGCCTGGGTGGTCACGCCGACGCTCAGCGTCGCGAGGTCGGGCACCGCGGCGACCTGCCCCTCGCCCTGCACCGTCAGCGACGGCGCCTCCTGCGCCTGCACTGCACCGCTCAGCAGAACCGCCAGCACAACCGGCATAAATCGCATCTTCACCACCTTCGACTACCTCCCCGGACCGGCGGCCGACTGGCCGCGACGCCGGCCGAGGTTACGGAGAGGACTAGGTTTCGGCAAGAAGCTGCCCTAGTCTGCGCGCGGGAGAACACGCTGTGCGAAGGGAACGACGCTCATGGTAGGTCTTCGTTCATGAGAGCCGATTTTGCGCTCGATCTGGGTCTGGATCGCGTCCGCCTGCTCGCGCAGACGGACTTCGGTGACGAGAGCCTGGGAGAGGTCCGGCTGGACGACCCCTCCTTCCGCGCCCGCCTCGCCGAACTTCGCCGCACCGCGGGCCGCGACGGTCCGCTGCCGGTCGATGCGCTGATCCCGCGCTCGCAGATCCTCTACCTCGACATCGCCGGTGCGGGCGAAGGCGTGGAACACGCCCTTGCGACACGCCTCGAAGGCGCGACGTCCTACGACGTGCGCGACCTGATCTGGGACGTGAGGCTCGACGGCGGCACGTCGCGCGTCGCGGTGGTGGCGCGCGAGACGCTGGCCGAGGCGCAAAGCTTCCTTGATCAGCACGGCTTCGTCCGACAATCCTTCGCCGCGCGGCCTGCGCCGGAAGAGTTCCCCGGCGTCCCGCACTTCAAGCTCGCGCCCCGCGAGGCGCCCGCCTTTCGGAGCCTGCGACCGGCCGCCGCGCACCCGCAGCCCGAGCCGCCGGCCGTGACGCCCCTGCCCCAGGTGCCGCAGCGGCCCCGAGGCGAGATCGCGCGCGGTTCGAAGCTCGAACGGTCCGCGGGGCGGCGCCGGCTGCCGCTCGCCGCGGCATTGGCCGCCGTCGCGGTCGCTGCGGGCGTCTTCGCCTGGAGCGGGCGTCCCGCCGCCACGCCGGCGCCGGCGGACACGGCGCACCAGGCGGAGGCACCGGCGGCTCCGGCGATCGCCGAAGTTCCATCCGCGGAACCGAAGCGGACGGTCGTCGCCGCCGCCCCGGAACCCGCAGCGACACCTCCATCTGCGCAGCCGAGCGCGGTCAGCGAGGACGAGATCGTATGGGTCGCGCCGGACTTTGACTTCGCCGACGAGATCTACCTGCCGGACTTCGACGGGAGGTCCGGTGCCCACGACGCCATCGCGCTGGCCGAGCCGCTGGTGATGGCGGACGTGGCGCCGCAGCCGGTCCTGCTTCCACCGACTTTCGGCACGACCTACACGTTCGACGACCGCGGTCTCGTGGTCGCCACCCCGGACGGCGTGCTGACGCCGGACGGTGCCTTGATCTATGCCGGCGCGCCGCCCCTCGTCCCACCGATGCGCCCCGGCCCCGAAGCGGCGACGCGAAAGGAGCCCGAGCCGGAAGTGGCCGAGGTGACAACTCCTGTCGAAGCGCTTCCGGGAACGCGTCCCCGTCTGCGCCCCGCCGAGATGGCGGTGGCCGTCGTCGTTCCTGCGGAGCCGATGGCGCGGCCGCGGGTTCGGCCGGATCTTTCTGCGGTTGTCGCGGCGAACGTGGCTGCCGGGACCGATTTCGCGGCGCTGGCACAGCAGGCGCGCGAGCAGGCGTCGCAGGCTGCAGCGAGCACCGCACCGGCGGCCGTCGCTCCGCCACCGGCAGAACGGCAGGCTGTTGCGGTACCGAACCCAACGGTGCGACCGAACATCCCGACGCAGGCGTCGGTTGCGCGCCAGGCGACGCTGCCCAACGCGATCCGGCTGAACCGGCTCAATCTGATCGGCGTCTACGGCTCGGCTTCGAACAGGAGGGCGCTGCTGCGCCTTCCGACGGGGCGCTACGTCAAGGTGAAGGTGGGTGACAGCGTCGACGGCGGCCGCATCGCCTCCATCGCGTCCAGCCGGCTGGACTACGTCAAGGGCGGACGGACCGTCACACTGGCCATGCCCAATTGACGCCAACCATGCTAAGGGCGCCACGGCCATATGGCCGGGCGCCCTGAAGGTTCTTCGCAGCCCTGCCGGGCCAAGACATCCTTCGGCGGCCGGTCAGGCCGCGCGGCTGAGCAGCACGTCGCCCACCTGACGCTGCGCCGCATCCTCGTCGCCGCTCACGGCCGCGATCTCGCGCGTCAAGCGCTCCAGCGCTGCCTCGTAGAGCTGCCGCTCCGAATAGCTCTGCTCTCGCTGGTCGTCGGCGCGGTGCAGGTCGCGCACGACCTCCGCGATCGCGATCAGGTCGCCGGAGTTGATCTTCTGCTCGTACTCCTGCGCGCGGCGCGACCACATGGCCTTCTTGACCTTCGCCTTGCTGCGGAGCGTGGCCATCGCCTTCGACACGATGTCAGGCGACGAGAGCGAGCGCATGCCCACCTCGCTGGCCTTGTTCGTGGGGACGCGCAACGTCATCTTGTCCTTCTCGAACGAGATGACGAAGAGTTCCAAGGTGAGGCCGGCGATGTCCTGCGTCTCGATCGAGACGATCTGCCCCACGCCGTGCGCGGGGTAGACGACATAGTCGTTCGGCCGGAAGTCCGAGTTCTTGTTCTTGCTCATAGAAACTTCGTTCCTCATAGCTGCCCGCGGGCGGCGACAAGAAAGACGGCGGGCACCCCACGTTTTGCCCGTCGTCTTGCATCGTCACTTACCGGATCGCGCAGCCCATGCGATCCGAGCACCCCATGGGTCCCAATCTCTGCTCCCTATATATAGCAAAAAAACGATGCTTCGCCAAGTCCGGCGCCGCAGCGTCAACGGATCCTGCAATTCAGGCGAAAACGGTCAGGTAGGCGGCTCTCGGCAGCTTCGCGCCGAGAGATGCGCGAATCAGCCCCCTTCGCCGGCAGCCTCCGAGAAGAGCTTCATCTTCTCCGGCTTGCCGTCCATCTCGTCGGCGTCAGGCAGCGCGTCCTTCTTCGTGACGATCACAGGCCACTGCTCGGAGTACTTGCGGTTGAATTCGACCCACTGCTCCATATCCGGTTCGGTGTCCGGCCGGATCGCGTCGACAGGGCACTCCGGCTCGCAGACGCCGCAGTCGATGCACTCGTCCGGGTGTATCACCAGCATGTTCTCGCCTTCGTAGAAGCAGTCCACGGGGCACACCTCGACGCAGTCGGTGTACTTGCAGGCGATGCAATTGTCGGTGACGACATAGGTCATGCGGACCTCGTAGCTGGCTGTTGCCTCGCACTATGCGACCGCCGGTTGCTATTCAAGCGGCCTGCGCTTCGCAAGTATGGCATCGCGTCGCTCGTCCCGCTCCGGCCGGCCCTGCCGCGCCTCGGCTTCGGGCGGCGACAGATCGGTGTAGAGCGTGCGCGCCTCGGTCGCGGGGCCGCGCCGCTGGGCCAGCGCCTCGATCCGGATCACCCGCACGACACGGCCCTGCTGGAAGGTGAGCACGTCGCCGGGGCCGACGCTGCGGGCGGGCTTCGCCACCCTATTGCCGTTGACCCGGACATGGCCCGCCAGCACGACCTTGGTGGCCAGCGCGCGAGAGCGGAAGAAGCGGGCCTGCCAGAGCCACTTGTCGATCCTGACGCTGGCCGGCGGTGCCTCGCTCAGGACTTGTCCCTCAGGTTCATGAGGGCGGCGGCAAACGGGTTGTCCGGGTCGATCCGATCATTGCGTCGCGGCGGACGCGACTCGAAGTTGCGCGGCTTGTCCTTGGGCGCCTTGTCCTTGGGCGGCTGGCGCTTGCCCTTGGGCGGACCCTTGCGGCCGCGCCCGTCTTTCGCGTCGGCCGCGCGGCCCTTGCCGCCAGCGGCCGCGCTGGCCTCGCGCCGGCCGCCGCGCTTCATCCAGGTGAAGGTATAGTAGATCTCGACGCCCGCCTCCGGCTGCTCGGGCGCCGCCTCGGACGAAGGATCTGCCGGAGCCTTCGCCTCGGGCGGCTCCTCCTGCGATCCGTCGGCGGACTCCTCCTCCTCACGCGCAGCCTGTCCGTCCGCAGCCGTCGCGGGTTCCGCAGGCGGCGCGGCCTCCGGGCCATCCGCCTCGACCGGCTCGCCGACCGGAGCCTCCTCGGTCGCCGCCGGACGAACCGGCGCGGCCTTTGGCCGCTCGCCCCGCTCGGCGCGATAGCCGAGCCCCTCCATCAGCCGCGCGAACTGCTCCAGAGACAGGCCGGTGATCGACAGCATGTCCGCCGTCGCCTCGAACCCGCCGCGGCTGTCCCGGTTGCGCAGCATGTCGGCCAGCCGCTCCAGCATGTCGATGCGGATCGCCCGCTCGCCCGCCTGGCGGTAGCCCGACATCTCGTGATAGCCCGCCGGCGCGTCCTTGGCGGCGGGTATCGTCACGAGTCCGGGTGGCGGACTCTCTGGAAACTCGTCGTGTCCGTTGGCCAGCGCCCAGAGCACCAGCCTGAGCCGCGTGGGCGCGGGCTTTAGCAGGAGCGGCAGGAACACGGTGAACTGGCCGAACCGCACCCCATGCTTGCGCAGCGCCCCGCGCGCCTCCTGGTCCAGCTCCTTGACCTCGCCCGCGACCCGCTCACGCGGCAGGATGCCCAGAGCCTCGATCATCCGGAAGCCGAAGCCGCGCGCGAGGCCCGTCAGCGGCTCGTCCCGCTGGATCGCCAGCAGTGGCTCGAAAAGCGTCGCCACCTTGCGGTCGATGAAGTGCTGCAGACGGCGCTGCACCTTCTGCGCTACCTCCGGCCCCGCCTCCTCGTCGACGAATGCCTGCACCTGCGGCCTCAGCGGCTCCGGCCCGGGCACCAGCTTGCCGACGGCATGCTCGCCCCACATCAGGCCGCCCTGCTCGGTGTAGTCGAGCTCGGTGTCGGGCGCGTTGTAGAACCTGTCAGCGCGCAGGTGCATCTCCGGCCGCAGAGCCTGCAGGCTCGCCTGCCTCAGCGTCCGCGCCTCGTCAGCCGAGCCGCTGGCGTCCTGGCGGAAGCGAAAGCCCTCCAGCCGCCCCACGAACTGGTCCTCGACCGTCACCTCGCCCTTGTCGTTCACCTCGGCCAACAGGCCCTCCCTCTGCTTGAGCCGCCGCAGCAGGACGCTCGTCCGCCGGTCGACGAAGCGCTGTGTGAGCGCGTCGTGCAGCGCATCCGACAGGCGGTCTTCTACCGCGCGGGTCGCGTCGCGCCAATGTGATTCGTCCCGAACCCAGCCGTGCCGCTGGGCCACATACGTCCACGTCCGGATGTAGGCCAGACGCTTCGACAGGGCATCGATGTCGCCGTCGGTGCGGTCGATCCGCTGCACCTGCCGCGCCAGCCAGTCGTCCGGCACCCGCCCGTGCTGGTGCAGGAACCCGAAGATCCGCTCGAGCAGCCCGGCATGTTCGCCGGAGCTGATTCCGCGGAAGTCCGGGATCCGACATACGTCCCATAGCAGCCTGACCGATACCGGGTCCGACGCGCGCGCCCGCACCTCGGCGACCTCCGCCAACGACTTCAGCGCGCCCAGATCGTCCGCCTCGCGGGCGCGCCCCAGCCAGATGTCCTCGGTCGGCCGCTCCAGCGACACGATCAGACGGTCGAGGTTGCCGAAGTCCAGCCGCGGGTTGCGCCACTGCAGCCGGCTGATCGGCGTGAAGCGGTGCGCGGTGATCGCCTCCACCGTCTCGTCCTCCAGCGGCCGCGCCTCGCCCGTCACGCCGAAGGTGCCGTGATTCATATGCCGCCCTGCCCGGCCGGCGATCTGTGCCAGCTCGTTCGGCGCCAAGGGCCGCATCCGCCGCCCGTCGAACTTCACGGTGGACGAAAACGCGACGTGGTCGATGTCTAGGTTCAGCCCCATGCCGATCGCGTCGGTGGCGACGAGGTAGTCGACGTCGCCGTTCTGGTACATCGCCACCTGCGCGTTCCGCGTCCGCGGGCTGAGCGCACCCATGACCACCGCCGCGCCGCCCTTCTGCCGGCGGATCAGCTCGGCGATGGCATAGACGTTCTCGACCGAGAAGCCGACGATCGCGCTCCTCGGCTGCATCCGGCTGATCTTGCGCGCGCCGGAATAGCTCAGCGTCGAGAACCGCTCGCGCCGCTGGAACGTCGCCTCGGGCACCTGCGCCGCAATCGCCCCCCGCATCGTGTCGGAGCCGAGGAATAGCGTCTCGTGCAGGCCCCGCGCCCTCAGCAGCCGGTCGGTGAAGACATGCCCGCGTTCCGGATCGGCGCAGAGCTGGATCTCGTCGACCGCCAGGAAGTCGACGCCCATCCCCTCTGGCATCGCCTCCACCGTGCAGACCCACCAGGCAGTGCGCGGCGGCACGATCCGCTCCTCGCCGGTGACGAGCGCCACCACCGAGGGACCCCGCACCGCCACGATCCGGTCGTAGACTTCGCGCGCCAAGAGACGCAGCGGCAGGCCGATGACGCCCGTCCGGTGCGCCAGCATCCGCTCGATCGCGTAGTGGGTCTTGCCGGTGTTGGTGGGGCCGAGGACCGCCGTTATGCGTCCCGCCATGTCGAGCCTTTCGCGGGAACTAGAGCGTCTCGCCCATCGTGCGCCGTTCGAGGCGCTCCATCACTTCGTCGAGCTCGGGGTGGTTCGGCGTGATCTTCGCCACCTCCCGCCACGCCTCGAGCGCCGCGTCGTCCTCGCCGATCCGTTCGAGGATGATGGCAAGGCCGGACATAGCGCCGAAGTGCTGCGGATTGAGCGCCAGCGTCCGCCGGATGTCCTCCAGCGCCTCGCCGAAGCGCTCGGCCTGAAAGTACGCGGTCGCGCGGGCATTGTAGCCCTCGGCGAAGTCGGGAGCGTGGTCGATCAGCGCCGAGAAGTGCCCGATGGCAACGTCCCACTCCTGCGCCTCCATCGCCTCGCGCCCGCGGTCGAGCAGCAGGTCCATCGCGGGCGAGCCGCTCTGCGACCACTCCTCGTAGATCTTCTGCTCGATCGCCACCACGGCGTCGCCCTCCGCCGTCTTGAGCGCGGCGAAGAGTTCGTCGAGGTCGCGCTGCTGCGACGCGGCCGGACCGGCGGCCAGTCCCGCGCAGACAGATGCCGCAACGACGAGTTTGTGGATTTGTTTGAGAGCACCCATTATCGGCAGGAACGTAGCCGCTGTCCGACCGCTTTCCTAGGCCTCGGCAGTCACAATGCAGGAGCAACTTGATGAGCGACGTGATCGACCGCGCGGTGAGCGAACTGAACGCCAAGCTTGACGGAGGGTTCGACAACACCGCGAAGTTCGTGATCGAGGACGAGGGCACCGTCTTCGTCGACGAGAGCGGCGCGCGTGCCGGCGACGGCGACGCCGAGGTCACGCTGACCGCCGACGCCGAGACCTTCCGCCAGATCATCAACGGCGATCTCGATCCCACTGCCGCCTTCATGCAGGGCCGCCTCAAGGTCGACGGCGACATGGGTGCAGCCATGAAGCTCGGCGCCGCGCTCGGCTGAGATCGTGTCGGCGCCTTTCCATCTCTCGGTGGCCGAGGGGCCGGCGGCGGTGGAGGCCCGCTGGCTGACCGCCGCCGACGGCATCCGCATACGCGGCGTCGCCTGGCCCGAGGGCGAGGCGGGCACCATCCTGCTCTTCACCGGCCGCACCGAGTATGTCGAGAAGTACGGCCGCGCCGCAGCGGAATTCGGAGCGCGGGGCTATGCTGTAGCCAGCGTCGACTGGCGCGGCCAGGGCCTCTCGGATCGGGCTCTGACGGACGTGCTGACTGGGCACGTCGCAGATTTCGCCGACTACCAGCACGACGTGGACGCGCTCGTCGGCATGGTTCGAGAGATGGGGCTGCCGCGGCCCTTCCACCTCGTGGCGCACTCGATGGGGGGCGGCATCGGCCTCAGGTCGCTGCACCGGCGCATCGATGTCGCCTCGGCCGTCTTCAGCGCCCCGATGTGGGGGATCGGCATGTCGCCCTTCGCGCGACCGCTCGCGTGGCTGATGTCGTGGACGGCGCGCGGCCTGGGCCACGGCCACCGCTACATTCCGGGCACCAGCGCCGCCAGCTATGTCGGCGACGCACCCTTCGACGACAATCTTCTTACGACCGATCGGGAGATGTTCGACTACATGCAGCGGCAGACGGCGACGGTGCCCGAGCTGCAACTTGGCGGGCCGAGCATGTCGTGGCTGCTCGCCGCGCTGAACGAGACGCGGTCATTGCGCCGGCTGCGGCCGCCGGACGTCCCGACGCTGGCGATGATCGGCACCGACGAGGGCATCGTCGACCCTGACGCGGTGCGGGACCTGATGAAGCGCTGGCCGCGCGGCCGGCTCGACGTGGTGGAAGGTGCGCGGCACGAGATCATGATGGAGCGGCCGGACACCAGGCGCCGCTTCTTCGAGACCGCCTGCGATCATTTCAGGCGGCATTCCACGACGGGCTCGACAGTCGGGCGGAGCAACGCTGCACAGTGACGCAGGGCCGGCGGCGCGGGAACGCAAGCGGCCGGAGCCCCGTTCGTCCCTCACACAGCAACGGAGTCGGCGACATGTCCAAGGAAAAGCTCGAAGGTCGCCTGATGGGCCAGCGCAAGGTGCTGGCGCTCGTCATCGCCACACTGGCCTCTGGCAGATCCGCCGACGACCTGCTCGAACGCCTGGAGGAGCTTGAGAACTTCCAGGGCTACGACGAGGATCCGGGCGCCGTTCCGACCGAGGCCTTCGCCATCGAGGCCGCCCTTGCCGAGGAGGTCAGACTCATCGTGGAGGCGGCCCGCCGCGCCCGCAACGCTCCGGAAGGCTGAGACTTCTTCTGCGTGCCCTGCCAATCAACTTCAGCCCCACGGGCCGCGTCCGGCGCCCCTTCCGCGAGCTCCCGACTGAACGGCGTTTCCCATCTCGGCGGCCAGCGCCCGCAGTGCCGCGACGCGGTTCTCGGTCTTTGGGTGAGTCGAGAACAGCTTGTCGTAGCCATGCGCGTGCAGCGGGTTGATGATGAACATGTGCGCCGTCTGCGGATTGCGCTCGGCCACGTGGTTGTCGATCCGCGCGGCGGCGGACTGGATCCGCGTCAGCGCCGAGGCGAGCCACATCGGGTTGCCGCAGATCCCCGCGCCGATCCGGTCGGCCTCGTACTCCCGCGTGCGGCTGATCGCCATCTGCACCAGCGCCGCCGCCAGCGGCGCGAGCAGCATCATCGCCAGCGTCCCCACCAGCCCCATCGGGCTGTCCCGCCGGCCGCCGAAGAAAAGCGCGAAGTTCGCAAGCATCGCGATCGCGCCGGCGAAGGTCGCCGTTACCGTCATGATCGCCGTGTCGTGGTTGCGGATGTGCGCCAGCTCGTGCGCGATCACGCCCGCGACCTCTTCGCGGCTCAGCCGGCCGAGCAGGCCGGTGGTAACCGCGACCGCCGCTCTTTCGGGGCTGCGCCCCGTGGCGAAGGCGTTCGGCTGCTCCGTCTCGATCAGGTAGACCGCCGGCACCGGCATGCCCGCCCCCTGCGCCAGCTCCGCCACCATCGCGTGCAGACCCCAGCGATCACCCGGCGCCACCGGCCGCGCGTTGTGCATCCTCAGCACCATGCGGTCCGAGTTCCACCAGGTGAAGGCGTTCATCGCCGCCGCCACGACCAGCGCAATGATCGCCCCGCTGCCCCCGCCGAGCAGATAGCCGACGCCCATGAAGAGCGCCGTCATCGCCGCCATCAGAAGCGCCGTGCGCACGTAGCCCATCATCGCTCGGAACCCTCCTGGTCTGCTCCAGAAGGGGATATGTGCGGCGTCCCGTTCCTCGGCAAGCGCCTCAGGCGCGCACCAGCGCCTCGTATTCCTCCGCGATGTCGCGGGTGAGCTGCCCGACCTCGAAGCGGTAATCGCCGATCTGCCCCACCGGCGTGACCTCGGCGGCGGTGCCGGTCAGCCAGCACTGCTCGAAGCCCTCCAGCTCCTCGGGCATGATGTGGCGCTCGTGCACCTTGATCTGCCGGTCCTTGAGCAGCCCGATCACGCGCTGCCGGGTGAAGCCGTTGAGAAAACAGTCGGCCAGCGGCGTATGCACCTCGCCATCCTTGACGAAGAAGACGTTGGCGCCCGTCGCCTCGGCCACATAGCCGCGATAGTCCATCATAAGGCTATCGGAGCAGCCCTTGGCCTCGGCCGCGTGCTTGGACATCGTGCAGATCATGTAGAGGCCCGCCGCCTTGGCGTGGCTCGGGATCGTCTCCGGGCTCGGCCGCTTCCACTTCGAGATGTCGAGCTTGGCGCCCTGCATCTTGGCGTCGCCGTAATAGGCGCCCCATTCCCATGCAGCGACCGCCATCCGCACCGGGTTGCGCTTCGACGACACCCCCATGTCCGGCCCCGCCCCGCGCCACGCGACGACGCGCACATAGGCGTCGGAAAAGCCGTTCGCCTCCAGCACCGCGGCCTTCGCGTCCTCGATCTGGTCGACGCTCCACGGGATCGGCATGTCGATTGCCTCGCCAGACGCTAGCAGCCGTCCCGAATGCTCCCGCGACATGAAGATCCGGCCGCCGTAGGCGCGCTCGCCCTCGAATACCGAGCTCGCGTAGTGCAGCGCGTGGGTCAGGATGTGGACCTGCGCGTCGCGCCACTCCACCATCTCGCCGTCCATCCAGATCTTGCCGTCGCGATCGTCATAGGCCCCGGACATCGTCCCCTCCTTAACCGGATATTGCGCAACTGCGTCCGATGCGGACCTATTGTTGCGTTTTAGCCCGCATCCGCTAACAGCGAGGTCTTGGAATGTCAACAAGGCTGACGTAAGCTCGCACCCGCAGAAGGAGGCGGTACATGGCGGACGACGGCGCCGGTCGGCCGGGGGGCGAGAGCCTCCTGTTCCTGACCGACGAGCAGCTCAAGAAGGGGATCGAGGCGATGTTCTTCGCCTACCGCGGCTTCACCGCCGACCCCGACCGGATCCTTGCGCACTACGCCTACGGCCGGGCGCACCACCGGGCGCTGCACTTCATCAATCGCGCGCCGGGCACGACGGTGAACAACCTGCTCGCAATCCTCGGCGTCACCAAGCAGTCGCTCAACCGCGTGCTGAGGACGCTGATCGCCGACGGCCTCGTCGAAAGCCGCGTCGGCACCCGCGACAAGCGGGAGCGGCACCTGCATCTCACAGACAAGGGCCACGCCCTCGAGAGCGAGCTAAGCGACGCCCAGCGCGACCGCCTCCGCGCCGCCTACCGCGCCGCGGGGCCCGAGGCGGTGGCCGGCTTTCGCCGCGTGCTGGAGGCGATGATGGAGCCGGAGATCAGGCGCCACTTCCGGACGCTCAGGGAGGAGCGCGCGTGACGCCGAACGACCAGCACCTGCTTGTCGTCGACGACGACGAGCGGATCCGCGGCCTGCTGCAGACCTTCCTGCGCCGCAACGGATTTCACGTCACCACCGCCCGCGATGCCGCTCAGGCCCGGCGCCTGCTGGCGGGGCTGGAGTTCGACCTGATCGTGCTCGACGTGATGATGCCGGGCGAGGACGGCATCGCGCTGACCGCGTCGCTGCGCGAGGACCTCGCCACGCCGATCCTGCTGCTGACCGCGCGCGGCGGCACCGAGGACCGTATCGCCGGGCTCGAGGCCGGCGCCGACGATTATTTGCCGAAGCCCTTCGAGCCAAAGGAGCTCCTGCTCAGGATCAACGCCATCCTCCGCCGCGTGCCCGCGGCCGTCGAGGCGGTGGGACCAAAGGTGCTGCATCTGGGTCCGGTGCGCTACGACGTCGAGCGCGGCGAGATGTGGCAGGGCGAGAGCCTGATTCGCCTCACCGCCACCGAGAGCCACCTGATGCGTATCTTTGCCGCGCGGCCGGGCGAGGCAGTCAGCCGCACGCAGCTGGTCGAGGACCTGGGGCGTGACGAAAGCCAAGCGCAGGAGCGAGCCGTGGACGTGCAGATCACCCGCCTGCGCCGCAAGATCGAGAGCGACCCTCGCCAGCCGCGTTACCTCCAGACGGTCCGCGGCGCGGGCTACATGCTCGCGCCGGACTGAGCCGGGGCAGCCACATGGCCGCCCCGTCCGTTACCTTACTTGCGGAGTCGCCGCAGCCCCGCCAGCCCGCCCAGCGCGCCAAGCAGCAGCACGCCCGCCGCGGGCAGCGGGATCGGCGCCATCTCGTAGGTCGCCGTCGCGATCGGCAGCGAGGTGAGATAGCCGCCCTCCACCTCGGAGTCGACGCCGGCCAGGCTGTTCTCTATGCTGAATGTCTTGCCGGGCTGGTCGAAAGCCCCGTGCAGCACGTACTCCCTCAGGTTCAGCGGCGAGATGCTGGCCACTTGGTCAGGCGTCAGGATATACCTCTGGCTGAAGTTGATCATGCCGCCGGTCGCGTCCGGGAACGTCGCGAAGTCGTTCGGATCGTTGGTGGCATTCAGGAACACGCGAATGCCGCCGTAGAACGGCGCGCCCTCGGCCAGTTCGACATAGTCGTCGTCGTCGAAGATCGGGTTGTCCCGGTCGGGCAGGTTCGGCGGCGGGACTGAGTCGAGGTTCTGCCCGTTCTCGATCACGCCGTGGATGTGCTGGATATGCACCTGACCGGGCGCAATGCCGAAGCCGGTGCCGTCACTCTTTGCATCGACCGTCACCGTCAGCATGTTGCCGTCGATCGTGGCGGTCGTCGTGCCGAAAACGCCGGACTCGTTCAGTTCGGTGATCTTGCCAATATAGGTAACGGGCGCCGCGAAGGCGCCAACCGGAAGCAACGCGGCCAAGGCCGTCGCTGCAGCACGTTTACAGAAATTGTTCACTACTCACTCCCTTGTACTCTTGCTGGTTTCAGCCGCGATGATGCTAGCTTGCCGGCGTCGCACGTCCTGCCGCGGCGGCAGCCACGCGCCGCGCGGTGCGTGGCTCTTCAGGGTTTTGTCGAGTTACCGCAGGCACTTCCGGCGCGCCTGACGATCGCGTGACACGCCGCCTTGCCGTCGGACGTCGCGACGCCTAGCGTCGTGGCGATGACGCTGCTCTTCACCCACTCCGATTGCCTCGATCATGTGACGCCGCCCGGCCATCCGGAGCGTGTCGAGCGGATGCGGGCCCTTCAGGAGGCCCTGACGGACGAGCGCTTCGCCCTGCTCGACAGGCGCGACGCCCCCCTGGGCGCGGACGCCGACATCCTGCGCGTCCACCCGCAGAGCTACCTCGACCGCATCGTGCAGGCGCTGCCCGAGGAGGGCTGGACACAGCTCGACGCCGACACCCACCTTTCCCCCGGCTCCCTCGGCGCAGCGCGGCGCGGGGTCGGCGGCAACGTCGCGGCCGTCGACGCGGTGCTCTTGGGCGAAGTCCACAACGCCTTCGTCGGCTGCCGCCCGCCCGGCCACCATGCCGAGACCGAGACGGCGATGGGCTTCTGCCTCTTCGGCAACGTCTCGATTGCGGCGAAGCGGGCGCTCGATCACCACGGCCTCGACCGCGTCGCCATCGTCGACTTCGATGTGCATCATGGCAACGGCACCCAGGACCTGATGTGGGACGAGGAGCGCGTGCTCTTCGTCTCGACCCACCAGATGCCGCTCTACCCCGGCACCGGGGCAACGCACGAGATCGGCGCGCAGGGCAACATCCTGAACCTGCCGCTGGCGCCGATGACGGGCTCCGCCGAGATGCGGCGCACCTACGAGCAGGCGGTGTTCCCCGCGCTCGAGGAGTTCGAGCCGCAGCTCCTCCTGATCTCCGCCGGCTTCGACGCGCACGCCCAGGACCCGCTCGCCAACCTCAACTGGAGCACCGACGACTTCCGCTGGCTGACCGAGCGGCTCTGCGGCGTCGCCGCTCGCCACTGCCAGGGCCGCGTGGTCTCGACACTCGAGGGCGGCTATGATCTGCAGGCGCTCGCCGCCAGCGTTGCGGCCCACGTGTCGGTCCTGATGGAGAACACCTGATGCCGGATCAGCCGCAAGCCGCGCCAATCGACCAGATGAGCTTCGAGGACGCGATGGCCGAGCTCGAGCGCGTGGTGGACCGGCTGGAGCACGGCGATGTGGCGCTCGAGGAGTCGATCCGCCTCTACGAACGCGGGGCCAAGCTCAAGGCACATTGCGAGGCGCGGCTCAAGGCGGCGGAGGAGCGGGTCGAGGCCCTGACGCTCGACGCCGCCGGTCAGCCGAAGGGGACGACGCCGGTCGAGGGTCTGTGACCTTCGCCGACCGGCTGGCCGCCCACGCCGCCCGGATCGAGAGCCACCTTCTCGCAACGCTCGACGACTATCCCGGCGACGCGGTGGTCGAGGCAATGCGCTACGCCCTCCGGGGCGGCAAGCGCCTGCGCGGCTTCCTCGCGATCGAGAGCGCGGCGCTGCACGACGTCGCGCCCGCGCAGGCGCTGGCCGCCGCCGCCGCGGTCGAGGCGCTGCACGCCTACTCCCTCGTCCACGACGACCTGCCCTGCATGGACGACGACGACCTCCGCCGGGGTCGCCCGACGATCCACCGCGCCTGGGACGAGGCCACCGCCGTCCTCGCCGGCGACGCGCTGCAGACGCTGGCCTTCGAGCTCGCGGCCGACCAGCCGGACGCCGAGGTGGCGCGCGACCTCGTCCGCTCCCTAGCCCAAGCCGCCGGGGCGCGCGGCATGGTGCTCGGCCAGGCGCGTGACATCGCCGCCGAGCATGGTCCCCCGCTCGACCTCGACGCCGTCACAGAGCTGCAGGCCGGCAAGACCGGCGCCCTCATCCGCTGGTCCGCCGAGGCCGGGCCGCGCCTCGCCCGCGCCGACACCGGTCCGCTGTCCGCCTACGCCGATGCGCTCGGCCTCGCGTTCCAGATTGCCGACGATCTGCTCGACGCCACCGGCGACGCCGCCCTCGCGGGCAAGGCGGTCGGCAAGGATGCCGCCGCCGGCAAGGCCACCTTCGTCAGCCTGCTCGGCATCGACGGCGCCCGCGCCCGCGCCGCCCAGCTGGTCGATGAGGCCCACGCGGCGCTCGTGCCCTACGGCCCGCGCGCCGAAGCGCTGCGTGACGCGGCGCGCTTCGTGGTCGAGCGCCGCTCCTGACCTTCCCGCGCCCGCGATCGAACCGAAGCGAGGGTCACCGCGTTGTTCCCGGCCGCTCGCTGCGCTAGATCACTCCGCCAGCAGGCAACGCAAGGTTCCCATGGCCGACCGACCCTCGACCCCGCTCCTCGACCGCGTCCAGACGCCGGGCGACCTCGACCAGTTCTCCGACGGCGAGCTCAAGCGCCTGGCGGACGAGCTCCGAGCCGAGACGATCAGCGCGGTCAGCGTCACCGGCGGGCATCTCGGCGCCGGGCTCGGCGTGGTCGAACTGACGGTCGCGCTCCATGCCGTCTTCGAGACCCCGCGCGACAAGATCATCTGGGACGTCGGTCACCAGTGCTATCCTCACAAGATCCTGACCGGCCGCCGCGACCGCATCCGCACGCTCAGGCAGAAGGACGGCCTCTCGGGCTTCACCAAGCGCTCCGAGTCGCCCTACGACCCGTTCGGCGCCGCCCACTCCTCGACCTCGATCTCCGCCGCCCTCGGCTTCGCCACCGCGCGCGACCTGCAACGCGACAGCGGCATCGGCGACTGCATCGCCGTGATCGGCGACGGCGCGCTCTCCGCCGGCATGGCCTACGAGGCGATGAACAACGCAGGCCACGCGGGCCGCCGCCTGATCGTCATCCTGAACGACAACGAGATGTCGATCGCGCCCCCGGTCGGCGCGATGTCGGCCTATCTCTCCCGCCTCTACGCCGGCGCACCGTTCCAGGAATTCAAGGCGATGGCCAAGGGCGCGGTCGAGATGCTGCCGCCCCCCTTCCGCGACGGCGCCCGCCGCGCCAAGGACCTGCTCAAGCACATGACCATCGGCGGCACCCTCTTCGAGGAGCTCGGCTTCTCCTACGTCGGCCCGATCGACGGCCACGACATGGGCCAGCTCCTCCCTGTCCTGCGCACCGTCAAGGCGCGGGCCGATGGCCCGATCCTGATCCACGCCATCACCCGCAAGGGCAAGGGCTACGCGCCCGCCGAGGCCGCCGCCGACCGCGGCCACGCCACCTCCAAGTTCGACGTCGTCACCGGCACCCAGGCCAAGGCCAAGTCGAACGCGCCCAGCTACACCAAAGTCTTCTCGAACACCCTCGTCGACGAGGCCACACGCGACGATCGCATCGTCGCCGTCACCGCGGCCATGCCCGACGGCACCGGCCTCAACCTCTTCGCCGAGCGCTTCCCCGACCGCTGCTTCGACGTGGGCATCGCCGAACAGCACGGCGTGACCTTCGCCGCCGGGCTGGCCGCGGGCGGCATGCGCCCCTTCGCCGCGATCTACTCGACCTTCCTCCAACGCGCCTACGACCAGGTCGTCCACGACGTCGCGATCCAGCGCCTGCCCGTCCGCTTCGCCATCGACCGCGCCGGCCTCGTCGGCGCCGACGGCGCCACCCATGCCGGCAGCTACGACGTCGCCTATCTCGCGAACCTCCCCGGCTTCACCGTCATGGCCGCCGCCGACGAGGCGGAGCTCGTCCACATGGTCGCCACCGCGGCGCGCCACGACGACGGCCCCATCGCCTTCCGCTACCCGCGCGGCGAGGGAGTGGGCGTCGAGATGCCGGAGCGCGGCCAGCCGCTCGAGATCGGCAAGGGCCGCCTGATCTCCGAAGGCGGCCGCGTCGCCCTCCTCTCTTTCGGCACCCGCCTCGCCGAGGTCCGCGTCGCCGCCGAGTCCCTCTCCGCCCGCGGCATCACCCCCACCGTCGCCGACGCCCGCTTCGCCAAGCCGCTCGACCGCGACCTGATCCTCAACCTCGCCCGCCACCACGAGGCCCTCATCACCATCGAGGAGGGTGCCATCGGCGGCTTCGGCTCCCACGTCGCGCAGCTGCTTGCGGACGAGGGCCTCTTCGACCGGGGCCTCAGGTTCCGCTCGCTCTTCCTGCCCGACACTTTCGTCGACCAGGCCTCGCCCCGCGACATGTACGCGGTCGCCGGCATGAACGCCGAGCAGATTGAGGCGAAGGTGCTGGCTACGCTCGGCGTCCCGTTCGTCCGGGAAGTGCGGGCCGGAAACGTCTAAATTCTTGCAAGAAACGCCCTCGGGACTTGCACGAAGTTGCAAGATCGGGCGTCAGGACCGTTCGGTGGCCAACAGCGCCCGCAGGCCCTCACGGTAGGTCGGGTAGAGCAGGCTGACGCCCAGATCGCGCTTCATCCTGTCGTTCCGCACCCGCTTGGACTCGGCGTAGAAGCTGCGAGCCATCGGCGACAAGTCGGCCTCGTCGAACGGCACCTCGGCCGGCGGCGGCAAGCCAAGCAGGCCCGCCGCGTAGGCAAGCACGTCCTGCGGCGGCGCAGGCTCGTCATCGGCGACGTTCCAGACGCCGGGTGACGGCGCCAGCATCGAGGCGTGGAGGACCGCGGCGATGTCGTCGACGTGGATGCGGCTGAACACCTGACCCGGCTTGATGACGCTGCTGCGCCCCGCGCGCACCTTCTCGAAGGGGCCGCGCCCCGGCCCGTAGATCCCCGCGAGGCGGAAGACGTGGAGCGGCACACGGAGGCCGGCCCAGGCGGCCTCGGCCGCGACGCGACGCCGACCGCGGGTCGTGGCGGGGGTGAGCGGCGCCGTCTCGTCGACCCAGCCGCCCCCATGGTCGCCGTAGACGCCGGTCGTGGAGAGGTACCCGACCCAGATAGCGGACGACGCGGCGATGGCCTTTCCCAGCGTCGCCAGAACCGGATCCCCCTCCTCGCCGGGCGAGACGGACGTCAGGACATGGGTGGCCTCGGCGATGGCGTCCGCGAGATCCTCGCCCGGCCAGACCCGCATCTCGACGCCCGGTTCGGCCCGCGCGGTGCGGGACGTGCCGACGATGCGCCAGCCCTCCGCGGCAAGACGTTGGCCCAGGACGCGCGCAGAGTAGCCATGCCCGATCGACAGCAGCGTGCCGCTCATCCACGGCCCCGGTCGATTGTCACTTGAAGGCCGCAAGAGCACGTTACACAGTGTCGCATGA
This sequence comes from Roseitranquillus sediminis, assembly GCF_016918935.1. GTDB lineage: Bacteria > Pseudomonadota > Alphaproteobacteria > Rhodobacterales > Rhodobacteraceae > Roseitranquillus > Roseitranquillus sediminis. The sequence continues at coordinate 84,223 of NZ_JAFFOB010000015.1, read as the reverse complement.
CTTCTCTCCCCTTTAAAACATGGGCCGAGACCGCGCCGCGCCTGATCGACGTGGCGGCCGGACGCGCCCCGGCCGACACCGTGGTGCGAGGCGTCCGGTGGGTCAACGTGCATAGCCGCGAAGTGCTGGACGGGAGCGACCTTTCCATCGCGGACGGCCGCTTCGCCTGTTGCGGCCCCGACGCCAGCGCCATGATCGGCCCGCAGACCGAGGTGATTGACGGTGCGGGCCTGTTCGCGGTTCCCGGCCTCTGCGACGCGCACATGCATGTCGAGAGCGGCATGCTGACCCCCGCCGAGTTCGCCCGCGCGGTGATCCCGCACGGCACCACGACGATGTTTGCCGACCCGCACGAGATCGCGAACGTCCTGGGGCTCGATGGCGTCCGAATGATGCATGACGAGGCGCTGATGCAGCCCCTCAACATGTTCATGCAGATGCCATCCTGCGCGCCCTCGGCTCCCGGCCTCGAGACGACGGGGCGCGAGATTGGGCCGAAGGACGTGGCCGAGGCGATGACTTGGCCCGGCATCGTGGGGCTGGGCGAGATGATGAACTTTCCCGGCGTCATCGGCGGCAGCCAGCAGATGCTGGCCGAGATCGCCGAGACGCAACGGGCGGGCAAGACGGTCGGCGGGCACTACGCCTCGCCCGACCTCGCCGGGCTCAACGCCTATGCCGCGGGCGGCCCGGCGGATGACCACGAGGGCACGCGCGAGGAGGACGCGATCGCGCGGGTGCGGCAGGGGATGCGGGCGATGCTGCGGCTCGGCTCGGCCTGGTACGACGTGAAGGCGCAGATCACGGCGGTGACGGAGAAGGGCCTCGACCCGCGGAACTTCATCCTCTGCACCGACGACTGCAACGCGGGCACGCTGGTGCATGACGGGCACATGGACCGGGTGGTGCGGCACGCGATCGAGTGCGGCTGCGACCCGCTGGTGGCGCTGCAGATGGCGACCGTCAACACCGCGACGCATTTCGGGCTCGAGCGTGAGCTGGGCGCGATCGCTCCGGGGCGGCGTGCGGACCTGATCCTGACGGACGACCTGCGGACCCTGCCGATCCGCCACGTGATCGCCCGCGGCGTCACCGTCGCGCGGGACGGGGAGTGCCTGGTGGACTGCCCGCACTACGCCTGGCCAGACGCGGCGCGGCAGACGGTGCGCGTGGGCCGGACGCTGACACCCAGAGAATTCCGCGTGCCGGCACCCGAAGGGGCGGCGCGGGTGCGGGCGCGGGTGATCGGCGTGGTCGAGAACCAGGCGCCGACGCGGGCGCTGTCGCTCGACCTGCCGGTGCAGGACGGCGCCGTCACGCCGGAGGGCGATGTGGCGCGGATCGCGCTTGTGGAGCGGCACCGGGGGACCGGCGGCGTCACCAACGGCTTGGTCGGCGGCTTCGGATACCGGGGCCGGATGGCGGTCGCCTCTACCGTGGCGCACGACAGCCACCACATGATCGTCGTCGGCACCTCGGCGGCGGACATGGCCGCGGCGGCGAACCGGCTGGCCGAGGTGGGCGGCGGCGTCACCGTCTGGCGCGACGGAGCGGAGCTCGCACTGGTGGAGCTGCCGATCGCCGGGCTGATGTCCGACAGGCCCGCCGCCGAGGTCGCCGCAAGCGCGCGGGCAATGGGCGAGGCGCTGCGCGACTGCGGCTGCACGCTCAACAATGCCTTCATGCAGCATTCGCTGCTGGCTCTCGTCGTGATACCGGAGCTCAGGATCAGCGACCTTGGGCTGGTCGACGTGACGCGTTTCGAATTGACGGACGTGATTGAGGGGGTGGCATGAACGTTGCGGACCCGAACCTGCCGATCGTGACACCGCCGATGCCGGCGCCCGAGGCATTTGCCGACGCAGATGCCGCCGTCCGCCGCCTCTGCGAGATCTACGACACCTCCACCGCCTTCCTCGTGGAGAAGTTCACCGAGACTATCCGGAGCGGACGGCCCGGCGCCAAGTTCCGCGCCTACTATCCCGAGATCCGCTTCACCACGACGAGCTTCCAGATCGCCGACAGCCGGCTCAGCTTCGGCCACGTCACCACGCCCGGTACCTATTCCACGACGATCACGCGGCCGGACCTGTTCGGAAACTACCTGCGCCAGCAGATCGGGCTCCTGGTCGAGAACCACGGCGTGCCGGTCTCGATCGGACCGTCGACCACGCCGATGCCGGTGCACTTCGCGGTGGCGGGAGAGAGCGTGACTGTGCCTCAGGAGGGGGTGATGGACTTCCCCCTGCGCGACGCCTTCGACGTGCCCGACCTGACGACGACGCACGACGACATAGTCAACGGCTACGGGTTCCATCACGACGACGGATCGATGGCGCTGGCGCCCTTTACCGCGCAGCGGATCGATTACTCGCTGGCGCGCCTCGCGCACTACACGGCGACAAGCCCCGAGCACTTCCAGAACCACGTGCTCTTCACGAACTACCAGTTTTACGTCGACGAGTTCGAGGCCTACGCCCGTGGCGTGCTCGCCGATCCGGAAAGCGGCTACACCGCCTTCGTCGCGCCGGGGAACCAGGTCATCACGCGGCCCGACGACGAACTGGTGGTCCCGGCGAAGTTGCCGCAGATGCCGACCTACCACCTCAAGCGCGAGGCGGGCGCGGGCATCACGCTCGTCAACATCGGCGTCGGTCCGTCGAACGCCAAGACCGCCACCGACCATATCGCCGTGCTGCGCCCGCATGCGTGGATCATGGTCGGACATTGCGCGGGGCTGCGAAACAGCCAGCGGCTCGGCGACTTCGTCCTCGCCCATGGCTACCTGCGAGAGGATCACGTGCTGGATGACGACCTGCCGGTCTGGGTGCCAATCCCGGCGCTGGCCGAGATCCAGGTCGCGCTCGAGGACGCGGTCGAGGAGGTGACCGAGCTGCAGGGCTTCGAGCTCAAGCGGATCATGCGCACCGGCACCGTCGCCACCATCGACAACCGCAACTGGGAGTTGCGCGATCAGTCCGGCCCGGTGCAGCGCCTCAGCCAGTCCCGCGCCATCGCGCTCGACATGGAGAGCGCGACCATCGCCGCGAACGGGTTCCGGTTCCGCGTACCCTACGGCACGCTGCTCTGCGTCTCGGACAAGCCGCTGCACGGCGAGCTGAAGCTGCCTGGCATGGCATCGGACTTCTACCGCACACAGGTGGCACGGCACCTGCTGATCGGGGTCAGCGCGATGGAGCGGCTGCGGGAGATGCCTCTCGCCCGCATACACTCTCGAAAATTGCGCAGCTTTGAGGAGACGGCGTTCCTGTGACCTCATTTCTGCACAGAGACTAGTCCGATAAATGCGGATTCTGGACGACTAGGCGTTGTGCGGCTCCGGCAGTTTCCGTTTATATGCGGAAACAGCAAGATCAGTGAAAAACGGCGGAACGAGAGGAAGCGTACGATGGCGACGAAACCGATGACCAAGACCCAGCTCGTCTCGGCCCTGGCGGACAAAATGGGCTCGGACAAGAAAAGCGCGGGCGAGGCGCTGGACGCGATCAGCGCGATCATCACGGAGGAGGTCTCGAACGGAGGCGCCGTCACCCTGCCCGGCGTCGGCAAGATCTATTGCCGCGAGCGGCCGGAGCGGATGGTGCGCAACCCGGCGACCGGAGAGCAGATCAAGAAGGACGCCGACAAGGTGGTGAAGATGACGATCGCCAAGGCGCTGAAGGACAGCGTGAACGGCTGAACCTCGAGGGCAATCCAGACGGGGTCGCCTCAGGCGGCCCCTTTTTCGTTTCAGCGAGGCGGTCATGGACGTTCGCGCGGTGCTGATGGGTGTCGCCTTCGCGACGATGTGGTCCTCGGCCTTCACCTCGGCGCGCATCATCGTGGCGGACGCGCCGCCGCTCTCGGCGCTGGCGCTGCGCTTCCTGATCTCGGGCCTCATCGGAGTCGCGCTCGCGCGGGCGATGGGCGAGAGCTGGCGTCTGACGCCGGCGCAGTGGCGCGCCACCATCATTTTTGGCATCTGCCAGAACGCGCTCTACCTGGGGCTGATCTTCATTGCGATGCAGACGGTGCAGGCGGGGTTGGCGGCCATAATCGCCTCGACGCTGCCGCTCATAGTCGCGGCCGTCGGCTTCCTCGCCCTCGGCGAGCGGCTCCGCCCGCTCGGGGTGACGGGGCTGGTGGCCGGCCTCGCTGGCGTGATCATGATCATGGGCTCGCGGATCGGCGCCGGGGTCGACCTCCTTGGTGTCTTCCTCTGCGTGCTAGGCGCGCTGGCGCTGACGGTCGCTACGCTCTCGGTACGGGGCGCGACGTCGGGAGGGAACGTTCTGATGATCGTCGGGCTGCAGATGCTAATTGGTTTTGCGGCGCTGGCTGTGCCGGCGGCGTTCGAGACGCATGAAGTGCGGCTCTCGTGGCCCATGGTGCTGGCCTTCGTCTACACGACCCTGGTGCCGGGGCTGGCGGCGACGTGGGTCTGGTTCATGCTGGTGCGGCGCATCGGCGCTGTGCGGGCTGCGACGTTCCACTTCCTAAACCCGTTCCTCGGGGTCGCGATCGCCGCTGTGGTCCTGGGCGAGACGCTTCGGCCGCTCGACCTCGCGGGCGTCGCGGTCATCGCAGCCGGCATCTACGCCGTGCAGGTCTCCAAGACGTCGGCGGCGCGGGCGGCGGCGCGGGTCACGAGCTGAGGCGCGGCTTCGCCTGCATCAGCGCCATCACGGCCGCCATCTCGGGCCCGCGCGAGCGGCCGGTCACGGCGCGCCGCAGCGGCATGAAGAGTGCCTTGCCCTTGCGCCCCGTCACCGCCTTCACGCGGTCCGTCCATTCGCTCCAGGTGGTATCGTCATACGGCGGCTCGCCCAGCATTCCCAGCGCCTCGCCGACGAAGGCGCGGTCGGCGTCGTCGACCGTGGTGGCACGCTCGCCGGTCAGGATGCGCCACCATTCGGCCAGCTCAGCGCGGGTCTCGATGTTCTCGCACGTGACGTTCCAGAACCGCGGGGCGAGCGAGTCGGGCACGCCCAGCGCGCGGATCTCGTCCGCCACCGCCTCGTAAGGCTGGTGGTGGAGGTATCGCGCAGTCAGGGGACGCAGGTCGGCGACGTCGAACTTAGTCGGCGCGGCGCCGAAGCGGGTGATGTCGAAGCCCTCGACCAGCTCGTCCACCGAACCGCGCAGCTCCACCGGGTCCGCCGACCCGAGCCGCGCCATCAGGCTCAGCAGCGCCATGGGCTCGATTCCTTCGGCGCGCAGGTCGCGCAGCGCAAGCGTGCCCAAGCGCTTGGACAGCGCCTCGCCATGCGGACCCGTCAGCAGCGAATGATGCGCGAAGCGCGGCGGCTCGGACCCCAACGCGCGGATGATCTGGATCTGGGTTGCGGTATTCGTCACGTGGTCCGACCCGCGCACGATGTCGGTGACGCCCATCTCGATGTCGTCGACCGAGCTCGCGAAGGTGTAGAGCACTTGACCGTCGCCGCGGATCAGCACCGGGTCCGATACGCTCGCCGCGTCGATCGAGACGTCGCTGAGGATGCCGTCGGTCCACTCGATCCGCTCGTGGTCGAGCCTGAAGCGCCAGTGACCGCCGCGCTCTGCCCGGAGCCGGTCCTTTTGCTCGTCCGTCAGCGCCAAGGCGGCACGGTCGTAGACGGGCGGCCGCCCCATGTTGAGCTGCTTCTTGCGCTTGAGGTCCAGTTCGCCCGGCGTCTCGAACGCCTCGTAGAGCCGTTCGTCGCGTCGCAGCCGGTCGGCCGCCTCGGCATAGCGGTCGAGCCGCTTCGACTGACGCTCGACCCGGTCCCACGTCAGGCCCAGCCACTCCAGATCCTCCTGGATTGCGTCGACGTATTCTTCGCGCGAGCGCTCGGGATCGGTGTCGTCGAGCCGCAGGATGAAGGTCCCCTCGGCCTTGCGCGCGATCAGAAAGTTGAAGAGCGCGGTGCGCAGGTTTCCGACGTGCAGGTAGCCGGTCGGCGACGGGGCGAAGCGGGTGACGGTCATGGTCGGCCTCCTTGCGCGGATGCCCTTCCACAGGCGAGCGACTTTGTCCATATGGCGGCCATGGACTGGTCAGTTACCGCCCCCGATGCCGGTGAAATCGAGGCCTTGGCGCGCGCCGCGATCGCGGAGCTGCCGCCGGCCTATCGCGCCGCCGCCGACCGGATCGCGCTGCGGGTCGAAGACTTCGCCCCCGACGCGTTGCTGCACGAGATGGAGCTCGACGACGCGTTCGACCTCACCGGCCTCTACGACGGCGTCCCGCTGATCGAGAAGTCGGTGATGGACCAGCCGTCGCAGCCGGACACGATCTGGCTCTTCCGCCGGCCCATCCTCGACGAATGGGCCGGGCGGGGCGACGTGGATCTGTCCGACCTCGTCGCCCACGTCATGGTGCACGAACTGGCGCATCACTTCGGCTGGTCCGATGACGACATCGCAGCCATCGACAGGTGGTGGGAATAGCCGCGGGCAATTCAATCAAAGGCACGGTGTCGCCGCCGAAGTGCAGCGTGGCGACACCCCCCCACGATCATTGAGTTGCGGCATCCGTCGGCAAGGACGATGTGCCGCAGCCGGATCAGGCGACGAGCTTGCGGGTCATCTCCACGAGGCGGCGCGCCTGATAGGCGACGGACCTCTCGCCCGCGTCATCGAGCCCACCGGCATTGGTGGAGAAACCATATGGGTTTCCACCATCTTCAAACTTGACCGGATCGGTATAGCCCGGCGCCACGATGATGCAGCCCCAATGCATTGCGGTCGCATAGAGAGACAGGATCGTCTGCTCCTGCCCGCCATGAGTGTTCTGGGCGCTGGTCGTGGCGGTGAAGGTCTTGTTCCCAAGCTTGCCCTGCTGCCAGATCCCGCCGAGCGTGTCGAAGAAGGCCCGCAGCTGGCTCGCGCTCACGCCGTAACGGGTCGGCGCCGCCACGAAATAGCCCTCCGCCCATTCCATGTCGGCGTGACTGACCTCGGGGATGTCCTGCATGCTCGCAAGCTGCTTGGCCCTCGCCTCCTGCGACTGGACCACCTCGGCGGGTGCGGTTTCGGCGACTCGACGAAGGCGCACTTCGGCGCCCGCTTCCTCGGCGGCGCGGGCTGCAGCCCGCGCCACGGCGTAATTCGTGCCGTAGGTCGAATAATAGATAACGGCGATCTTAGGCTTGCTCATGCCTCGCTCCTCGGATGATCGTTTCCGCGGCGCGATCTAGCAGGCATGCGCAGCCAAGTCTTGTGCGGCTGTCGCCAGCCTTCCGTGCGCGAATGCGAGGAGTGTCAGATGCGCAATTCTTCCAAAGACTTGCCATCCTCGAGCATTTCCTTGACCCAACGCGGCTGCCTGCCGCGACCGGCCCAAGTGAGATCTGGGTTCTCCGGGTGGCGGTACTTCGGCACCGAAGCCGTGCCCTTTTTCCCACCACGCACGATCTCATTCAGGTCGACGCCGTGACGACGCGCAACCTCCTGCATTTCGATGAGCGCCTCCTTCTTCCGCCGCTCCTCATAGCTCGACATCGCCCTCTTCAGCTCCTTCTGGTGCCGCTGGAGTTCGTCGTAGCTCATCTTCTCGTAATCGACAGCCATCTCTTGCATTCCTTTTTATAGCTCCTCTGCCCGCCTCAGAATGTCATGCCCTCATCGCGGGATGAAGAGGGCATCACGTCTTATTGGCGACTTCCCGCTTGATGTAAAACAATCGTTCATCTTGTGAAGTGGGAAGGCATGTCTGATCGCCACCGGCCTCGTTAAAGTGATGAATTCCGTAACGGCAGCCGCTATGATTGAATATCGATGGCAGTCGAGTTGCCGACAATGCGTCTTTCGCGGGCCGTTACGTGCGTCGAGCCGCCACCGTCTTCGGCCGGAGCGCGAGGAATGTCGCGGCTCCGGCAACCGGAGCAAAGTCGTTGCGAGCGCGGCGGGCGTCCCGTAGGTTGACCGCGTTCATCACAACGCGACAACGGCGAAGACCGGGCGAGGCAAAACGTGCAGAAAATCCGCAGGATGGCGATGGCCGCCGCACTGACTTCGACCGTTGCGGTTGGAGCTATGGCGCAGGACGCCGACGCCGTGGTGACCAAGCAGTATGATGACGGTGGCATCTACGAAGGCACGTTCCGCGACGGGCGCCAGCATGGACAAGGCACCTACCGCCTGCCGAACGGCTATGAGTACAGCGGCGAGTGGGTCGATGGCGAGATCCGCGGGCAGGGCACGGCGCGCTTTCCCGACGGGTCGGTCTATGAGGGCGAGTTCGCCGAGGGCAAGCCGCATGGCAGCGGGCGCATCACGTTCGCCGACGGCGGCACCTACGAGGGCGAGTGGCAGGAGGGTGCCATCACGGGCACCGGCGTCGCCATCTACGCCAACGGCGTGCGCTACGAGGGCGAATTCCTCGACGCGATGCACCATGGCCAAGGACGGATGGAGAGCCCTGACGGCTATGTCTACGAGGGCGGCTGGGCCGACAACGTCAAGAGCGGCGAGGGGCGGATCACCTACCCCGATGGCGCGGTCTACGAGGGCGAGATGGCGGACGGCGTGCGCGAGGGACAAGGCGCCCTCACCATGCCGGACGGCCTGACCTATGTCGGCCAGTGGCAGGATGGTCAGATCCACGGCACCGGCACCCTGACGCAGGCCAACGAAGACGTCTACGAGGGCGAGTTGGTCGAGGGCCGGCGCCAGGGGCAGGGCCGCGTCACATACGCCAACGGCGACGTCTATGAAGGCGCCTTCGCGAACGACCGGCGCCATGGCGAGGGCACCTTCACCGGAGCCGACGGCTACACATACGTCGGCGAGTGGGCCGACGGCCGGATCGAGGGCGAGGGTCGCGTGACCTATCCCGATGGTTCGGTCTACGAGGGGCAGTTCGCCGACGGCGTCGCCCATGGCCAGGGACGGATCGAATATCCCGACGGCAATACCTACGAGGGGAGCTGGGTCGAGGGCGTGATCGAGGGCGAGGGCCGCGCGACCTATGCGAACGGCATGATCTACGAAGGCGGCTTCCAGGACGCCCGCAACCACGGACAAGGCGTGATGACCTACCCCGACGGCTATCGCTACGAGGGCGAGTGGGTCGACGGCCAGCGCGAAGGCGAGGGGCGCGCCACCTACCCCGACGGCACCCTCTACGAGGGCAGCTTCGTCGCCGGCGAGCGGCAGGGACAGGGCACCATCACAATGCCCGACGGCTTCACCTATACCGGCGGGTGGAACGCGGGCGAGATCGAGGGGACCGGCGTCGCCACCTATCCCAACGGCGACGTCTACGAAGGCGAGTTCGTCGCCGGCCGCCGGCAGGGCGAAGGTGTAATCCGCTACGCCAGCGGCGACGAGGTTTCGGGCACCTGGCAAAGCGGCGGCCTCGTGGCCGGCAGCGAGCAGGACCCGACGGAAGCTGATGAAGATGGGGAAGCCGAAGCCGCGGACGGTGCCGAACCAGCCGAGGACGGCGCAGAAGCCGAGACGGCGCCTGCCGAATAGTGCCCGGCCGCCGTCCTTACCACGGCACCGGCTTGCCCGAGTAGTCGTAGAAGCCGCCACTCTGCTCGGGCGTGAGGCCGTCCAGCACGTCGAGAAGGTTGCGCGCGGCTTCGTCGGGCTCGACGGTGCGGTGCCGGCCTGCGTAACGCGCCGTGAACTCGGTGGCGACCGTGCCGGGGTGCAGGGCCACGCAAAGTGCGTTCCGGTGAGTTCTGCGAATTTCGATCGCGGCGGTGTGCATCAGCTGGTTAAGGCACGCCTTTGAAGCCCGGTAAGAGTACCAGCCGCCGATGGCATTGTCGCCGATAGAACCCACCCTGGCGGAGAGTACCGCAAAAACGGCCCGGCGGTCGCTTGCGAGCAGCGGCAGCGCGTGCTTGAGCACCAGCGCCGGTCCCAGCGCGTTTGTTCGGATCTGCTCGAGGAACGCTTCCGGCGCCAGCGCTGAAAGCGCCTTCTCAGGCTCGCCCAGCGTCCCGGTAGCCACGAAGACGAGGTCGTATCCAGCGTCGAGACGGCCGAGCGCGGCCACCACTGACGCCTCGTCCGTCACGTCGAGCCCATCGCCGCTGCGCGAGAGGCCCGTGACCTCCGCTCCCCGATTTGCGAGTTCGGTCGCCAGGGCGGTGCCGATCCCGCCGGACGTCCCGATCACCAGGGCCCGTTGCGCCCCGCTCATCCGACTGCTGCTTTGGCCGGCATCGTCGACAAGCCGATGTGCTGCTCAGACGTCGGCGCGAGTGCCGCTCGCAGAGCGCGAGATGAAGGCCTGCGTGACCTCCGACAGGTGTTCCTGGATCCAGCGCGCCATCTGCTGCTCTTCTCCGAGGCTCTGCTGGAGCACCGGCACGGCGGCACTTTCGCCGGCCATGTTGGCGCTGGCGATCAGTCCGATGTAGGCGGCGATCTCGTAGTTCTCGAAGGCGTAGTTCGCAAACGAGTTCTTCAGGACCTCGTCGCCAGCCGGCATGTGACCCATGGAGGCCATTCCACCCATCGCCGACAGGAAGGCGTCCTTCATCGATGACGGTGAATGCCCTGCATCAGCGAGAATCTTGTTCAGCCGCTCGATCTGATCATTCGTCTCCGAGATGTGCTGCTGCAGCTTCCGGGAAACCTCCGGGTAATGCTCGAGGCGCTGCACCTGCGGCTCCATGATGGAGAGCGCCTGCTTCTCCATGGCATGTGCATTCTTCACGCCGACGAGAAAAACGTCGCGAGCGACGGACTGAGGGGTCATCATGGCAGTTCTCCAATTCGAGTAGCCTCGATCGGAACGCTTGCCTGCCGGACGCTGTTCCCGAGGCCGGTGGAGCACATGTCCTGCCGAAAAGCACTTGGCCTGCGACGTCAGAGGCGTATAGTCGCACGTCATGAGCATCGGTCTGCGCCTCCTTCTGCTTAGCCGCCTCTGAGCGTGCCGGCCCCCGGCGCGCGCGCTCAGGGGATGCCAGCCGCGCCGGATCGAAGAGACCCCAGCTCAGAAGGATCACGACATGACCAAGGACCGAGTCCTCATCTTCGACACGACGCTGCGCGACGGCGAGCAGTCCCCCGGCGCCACGATGAGCCATGCCGAGAAGCTCCAGATCGCCGAGTTGCTCGACGAAATGGGCGTCGACATCATCGAGGCCGGCTTTCCCATTGCCAGCGAAGGCGACTTCGAAGCGGTGCGCGACATCGCCAAGCTGGCGCGCAGTTCAGTGATCTGCGGCCTCGCGCGGGCGAACTTCAGGGACATCGACCGCGCGTGGGAGGCGGTGAGCCATGCGAAGCGGCCACGCATCCACACCTTCATCGGCACCTCGCCAAGCCACCGCGACATCACGCGCCTCGATCGGTCAGGTATGGTGGAGCGCATCCATGAGACGGTGACGCACGCCCGCAACCTGTGCGACAACGTGCAATGGTCACCGATGGACGCCACACGGACCGAGCGCGACTATCTCTGCCGGGTGGTCGAGACTGCGATCAAGGCCGGCGCGACCACCATCAACATCCCCGACACAGTCGGCTACACCGCGCCGCGAGAGAGCGCCGAGCTGATCGCGATGCTGCGCGAGCGGGTGCCGGGCGCTGACGACATCGTCTTCGCTACCCACTGTCACAACGACCTCGGGATGGCGACGGCCAACAGCCTCGCCGCGGTCGAGGCGGGGGCGCGGCAGATCGAATGCACGATCAACGGCCTCGGTGAGCGCGCCGGCAACACGGCGCTCGAGGAGGTGGTGATGGCGATGCGGGTGCGCGGCGATATCATGCCCTACGAGACCGGCATCGACACGACCCGCATCATGCAGGCGAGCCGCCTCGTCGCCACCGTCTCGGGTTTTCCGGTGCAGTTCAACAAGGCCATCGTGGGCAAGAATGCCTTTGCGCACGAGAGCGGGATCCACCAGGACGGCGTGCTCAAGAACGCCGAGACGTTCGAGATCATGCGGCCCGAGGACATCGGCCTCAACGCAACGAACATCGTGCTGGGCAAGCATTCGGGCCGCGCCGCGCTGCGCTCCAAGCTCAAGGAGCTGGGCTTCGATCTGGCGGACAACCAGCTCGGCGACGTCTTCGTGCGCTTCAAGGCGCTGGCCGACCGCAAGAAGGAGGTCTACGACGACGACCTCTTCGCGCTGATGCGGGATCAGGCGACCGACGCAAGCGACCGCATCCAGGTCAAGTTCCTGAGAGTGATCTGCGGCACCGAGGCGCCGCAGTCCGCCGATTTGATCCTGTCGATCGACGGGCAGGAGCACCGGACGACTGCGCAGGGCGACGGCCCCGTGGATGCGACATTCAACGCAGTCAAGGCGCTCTTTCCGCACGAGGCGCGGCTTCAACTCTACCAGGTCCATGCGGTGACCGAGGGGACGGACGCGCAGGCAACCGTCACCGTCCGCATGGAGGAGGCGGGCCGCATCGCGACCGGTCAGGCCGCCGACACCGACACCGTCGTGGCCAGCGCAAAGGCCTACGTAGATGCGCTGAACCGTCTGCTAATCCGGCGCGAGAAGTCCGATCCGGACGCGGACGTCAAGCAGGTCCGTTACACCACCGCGTCGTGATCCGCGGGTCCGGGCGCGCCCGCCGTCCGGACCACGCGAAAAATGGCCGAGGCGGCGGTTACGCTTTTGAAGCCCGCGGCGGACAACTATAAGAGCCCACACTCCGCGGGCAGAAGCGGATTCTCTGGGGCATGGGGCAGGACTGACGACATGGCGAGTATTGCGGGGCTGTTTTCGTCCGACATGGCGATCGATCTCGGCACGGCGAACACGCTTGTCTACGTCAAGGGTCGCGGCATCGTCCTGAACGAGCCGTCGGTCGTCGCCTATCACGTCAAGGGCGGCAAGAAAGAGGTCCTCGCGGTCGGCGAGGATGCCAAGCTGATGCTTGGCCGCACGCCGGGCAGCATCGAGGCGATCAGGCCGATGCGCGAAGGCGTCATCGCCGACTTCGACGTCGCCGAGGAAATGATCAAGTACTTCATCCGCAAGGTGCACCGGCGGTCGACCTTCACCAAGCCCAAGGTCATCGTCTGCGTCCCTCACGGTGCGACGCCGGTGGAGAAGCGGGCCATCCGCCAGTCGGTCCTTTCGGCCGGGGCGCGGCGCGCGGGCCTGATCGCCGAGCCGATCGCGGCCGCCATCGGTGCGGGGATGCCGATCACCGACCCGACCGGCAGCATGGTGGTCGACGTGGGCGGCGGCACGACCGAAGTGGCGGTTCTGTCGCTGGGCGATATCGTCTATGCCCGGTCCGTCCGCGTCGGCGGGGACCGGATGGACGAGGCGATCATCAACTACCTTCGCCGGCAGCAGAACCTGCTGATCGGCGACGCCACGGCCGAGCGCATCAAGACCGAGATCGGCACGGCGCGAATGCCCAACGACGGCCGCGGCCAGGCGCTGATGATCCGCGGCCGCGACCTCCTTAATGGCGTGCCGAAGGAGACCGAGATCAATCAGGCGCAAGTGGCCGAGGCGCTGTCCGAACCCGTGCAGGCGATCTGCGAGGCAGTGATGACCGCGCTCGAGGCGACGCCGCCTGACCTCGCCGCGGACATCGTCGATCGCGGCGTGATGCTGACGGGAGGCGGGGCGCTCCTCGGCGACCTGGATCTCGCGCTGCGCGAACAGACGGGCCTTGCCGTCACTGTTGCCGAAGAAAGCCTGAACTGCGTCGCTCTCGGAACCGGGAAGGCGCTGGAGTACGAAAAACAGCTTCGGCATGTTATAGATTACGACAGCTGACGCGGCATATCCCCTCGGGGGCGACATGGCGAGAGACACCCGCGGCATCGACTACGAAAGCCCGATCAGGCGCATCCTGATTGGTCTGCTCGTGCTGATCCTGTTCGCGCTCTTCCTGTTCTGGCGCATCGATGGGCCGCGGGCCGAGCGATTTCGCGCCGCGGTCATCGACCAGGTGGTGCCCAGTTTCGGTTGGGCGCTGGGACCGGTCTCGCGCATCGCCACGATGGTCGACAACTTTGAGAGCTACACCAACATCTACGAGCAGAACCGGCAGCTCCGCCGCGAGCTCCAGCAGATGAAGGCGTGGAAGGAGGCGGCGTTGCAGCTCGAGCAGGAGAACGCCAAGCTCCTCGACCTCAACAAGGTTCGGCTCGACCCCAAACTCACCTACGTGACCGGCGTCGTCATCGCCGACACCGGCTCGCCATTCCGGCAGTCAGTCCTGCTGAACGTCGGTGCGCGCGACGGCATCCGCGACGGCTGGGCCACGACCGACGGCCTAGGCCTTGTCGGGCGGATTGCCGGGGTCGGGCAGACCTCGTCCCGCGTCATCATGCTGACAGACCCCGGCAGCCGGGTGCCGGTTACGGTCCAGCCATCCGGCCAGCGCGCGATCCTCGCCGGAGACAACAGCGCGTTGCCGCCGCTTAGCTTTCTCGAGTCGCCGGAGCTGGTGAAGCCCGGTGACCGCATCGTGAGCTCAGGCGACGGCAAGGTCTTTCCCGCGGGCCTGCTCGTGGGACAGGTGGTGATGGACGCGGACCGGCGGCTGCGCGTGCGGCTCTCCGCCGACTACAGGCGGCTCGAATTCCTGCGCGTGCTGCGCCGGCCCGAGGGCGAGACGCCGCAGGGGCCTGTCGAGCTGCTGGCGCCACCACCGCCGGAGTTTCCCGGGCCGACGACCCTGCTCGAGCTCGGCGCCGCCACTGCGGAGCCGGCCGATGGCTGAGACGCTCACCACCCGCCGCTGGTCCTACCGCGGGCTCTACGTGGCCGTCGCGCTTGTCACGATCGGCGCCGCACTGCTGCCGCTCGGCGACGGGACGAGCGGTGTGCCCGGTCCCGAGCTGCCGGTGGTGGTCGCCTTTGCATGGATTCTCCGGCGGCCGGACTACGTACCGCCGTTGCTCCTCGCCGCCGTCGTCCTCTTGACCGATATCGTGGGCCTCAGACCGCTCGGCCTCTGGACGGCGCTCGTCGTCCTCGGGGCGGAGTTCCTGCGCTCGCGCGAGAGCCTCATTCGCGACCTGCCCTTCGTCATGGAGTGGCTGCTGGCGAGCGCGGTGCTGGTGGCGATCGCCTTCGCGTACTGGCTGGCGCTCAGCCTCTTCGTGGTGGCGCATCCGGGACTGGGATCGCTCCTGCTGCAGGCGCTGGTATCGGCTGCGGTCTACCCTGTCGTGGTGGCGCTCTCGGTCCTTGTTTTCAAGCTGCGCAAGGCGGCGCCGGGCGAGGTCGACGCTCTGGGGCACCGGCTGTGAAACGTAATTTTGCAGACAGCGCCCTCAGCGCCCGCCGGATCAACCGCCGCGCCCTGATCCTAGGTGGCGCACAGGCCGCTCTCATGGCCGGCCTTGGATTCCGCATGCGGCATATGCAGGTCGACCAGGCGGAAGAGTTCCGCCTCCTCGCCGAGGAAAACCGGATCAACATGCGTCTGATCGCCCCGGCGCGCGGGCTGATCTTCGACCGCAACGGCGTCGTCGTGGCCGAGAACGCGCAGAACTACCGCATCGTCATCGTGCGCGAGGATGCGGGCGACGTGGACGAGGTCGTGGACCGCCTGCGCCGGCTGGTGCACCTCGACGAGGCCGAACTCGAGCGCTCGCTGCGCGAGATGCACCGCCGCAGCCCCTTCGTTCCGGTGACGCTGGCCGACCGGCTGAGCTGGGAGGACATTGCCGAGGTTGCCGTGAACACCCCTGCCCTGCCCGGCGTCACCACCGAGGTCGGCCAGTCGCGCCACTATCCGATGAGCGAGGACTTCAGCCACGTCGTCGGCTATGTCGGCCCGGTCAGCGACTACGACCTCTCGCGCGTTGAGGACCCGGACCCGCTGCTGCAGATCCCGAAGTTCCAGATTGGCAAGACGGGTGTCGAGAACAAGCTCGAGCACCTTCTGCGGGGCAAGGCCGGCTCGCGCCGGATCGAGGTCAACGCAGCCGGCCGAGTGATGCGCGAGCTCGAGCGGCACGACGGCACCGCGGGGGCCGACCTGCAGCTCACCGTGGACCACCGACTGCAGAATTTCGTCCAGGCGCGGCTTGCCGGTGAAAGCGGCGCGGCGGTGGTGATGGACGTCTGGAACGGCGACATCCTGGCCATCGGATCGGCCCCCGGCTTCGATCCGAACCTCTTCGTGCGCGGCATCTCGACGACCGACTACTCGGCGTTGACCGAGAACATGTACCGCCCTCTCGCCAACAAGACCGTGCAGGGTACCTACCCCCCCGGCTCGACCTTCAAGCTCGTGACCGCCATCGCGGCGCTCGAGGCTGGCGCCGCAGGCTACGACAGCACCGTCTGGTGCCCCGGCTACCTCAACTCCGGCGGACGCCGCTTCCACTGCTGGAAGAGCGGCGGACATGGCCACATGAACCTGCACGACGCGCTCCAGCAGAGCTGCGACGTCTATTTCTACGAGGTCGCGAACCGCTGCGGCATAGACAAGATCTCCGAGGTCGCGAACCGCTTCGGCCTCGGCGTGCGACATGACCTGCCGATGTCGGCAGTGGCCGAGGGCCTGACGCCGACACGGGAGTGGAAGCGGCTGCGGCGCGGCGAGGACTGGATGCCGGGCGACACGCTCAACGCCTCCATCGGCCAGGGCTTCGTTCTCGCCTCGCCGCTGCAGCTCGCCGTGATGACGGCGCGGGTCGCCTCCGGCAGGGCGGTGCAGCCGCGGCTGGTCAAGTCGATCGGCGGCGTCGAGACCGACGTGGTCGAGGACGGCCCCCTCGCCGCAAGCGACGCGCATCTCCAGGCGGTGCGACGCGGAATGTACGCCGTCTCGAACACGAGCCGTGGCACGGCATACCGGACGCGGATCGAGGTCGAGGCGCTGCGAATGGCGGGCAAGACCGGCACCAGCCAGGTGCGCAACATCACAGCCGCCGAGCGGGCACGCGGTGTGTTTCGCAACGAAGATCTGCCGTGGGAGCGACGCGACCACGCGCTCTTTGTCGGCTACGCGCCCTACGATGCACCGCGCTACGCCGTGTCGGTGGTGATCGAGCATGGCGGCGGCGGTTCGGCCGTGGCGGCGCCGGTCGCGCGCGACGTGATGCTCGCGGCGCTGCATGACGGCGCGGTCCCGCCGCTCGAGGCCTACCCGGCAGCGCAGCGCGAGGAGATCCGCGAGCAGCAGGAGGCGCTGCCCCTGAGGCCAATGTCTGCGCAGGAGCCGGGGCGGAGCCGCGCGTGAGCTATCTCGAATATACCGTCGCGACCGTTCCCTCGGGCGCCCGCAAGATCCTCTACATGAATTGGCCGATCGTGATCCTGCTGGTCACGGTCGCCTGCACCGGCTTCCTGATGCTCTATTCCGTCGCCGGCGGATCGATGCAGCCGTGGGCCGAGCCGCAGATGAAGCGCTTCCTGCTCGGCCTCCTGGTGATGTTCGTCGTGGCGATGGTGCCGATCTGGTTCTGGCGGAACGTGTCGGCGCTGGCCTATCTCGTCTCGCTGACGCTCCTGCTCGCCGTGGAATTCTTCGGCGTCACAGGCATGGGCGCGCAGCGGTGGATCGACCTCGGCTTCTTCCGGCTGCAGCCGAGCGAGCTGGCCAAGATCACGCTCGTGATGCTGCTCGCGGCCTATTACGACTGGCTGCCGGTCGAGCGTGTATCGCGCCCGCTCTGGGTCCTCCTGCCGATCACCATCATCCTGGTGCCCACGGCGATCGTGCTGCAGCAACCGGACCTCGGGACGGCACTGTTGCTCCTCGCCGGCGGCGGGATCGTGATGTTCCTCGCGGGCGTCAGCTGGCTATACTTCGGCGCGGTGGCCGCTGCGGCGGGCGGCCTCGTCTACACGGTCCTTGCCTCGCGGGGAACGCCGTGGCAGCTCCTCAAGGACTACCAGTTCCGGCGCATCGACACCTTCCTCGACCCGGCGTCGGACCCGCTCGGGTCGGGCTATCACATCACGCAGTCCAAGATCGCGCTCGGCTCCGGCGGGCTGACGGGGCGGGGATTCATGCAGGGCACCCAGAGCCGGTTGAATTTCCTGCCCGAGAAGCACACGGACTTCATCTTCACCACGCTCGCCGAGGAGTTCGGGTTCATCGGCAGCCTTTCCCTTCTCTCGCTCTACGGTCTCATCATCGTGTTCTGCATCACCTCCGCGCTCGCCATGCGCGACCGCTTCAGCGCGCTTCTGACGCTCGGGGTCGGCGCTACCCTGTTTCTCTACTTCGCGATCAACATGAGCATGGTGATGGGCCTCGCGCCCGTCGTCGGCGTCCCCCTGCCGCTGGTCAGCTACGGCGGCTCCGCGATGCTCGTCCTGATGGCAGCGTTCGGCCTGGTGCAGAGCGCCCACGTCCACCGGCCGCGCGGCCGATGACAACGGTCCTCTTCGCCGCGAAGCCAGCGCGCTGGCGCGAGTACGAGCGCCCGCTGCGCGAGGCACTGGCCGAGGCCGGCGTGGACGTGAAGCTGACGACCGAGGCGCCGCCGGATCAGGTCGACTACATCATCTATGCGCCGAACAGCGGCATTGATGATTTCCGGCCTTTCATCCGCCTCAAGGCCGTGCTGAACCTCTGGGCGGGCGTCGAGGACATCGCGCCGAACCCGACGCTGACCGTCCCGCTCGCCCGCATGGTGGACCGCGGGCTGACGCAGGGGATGGTCGAGTACGTGACGGGTCATGTCCTGCGGCACCATCTGGGGATGGACCCGCACGTCCGCGGCCTCGGCGGCGACTGGCCGCACGACGTACCGCCGCTGGCGCCGGAGCGGAAGGTGGGCGTGCTGGGCCTCGGCGCGCTCGGCGCCGCCTGCGCCTCAGCGCTCGCCGCGCTCGGCTTCGACGTCGCGGGCTGGAGCCGGCGGCCGCACACGCTGGACGGCGTCACCTGCCACCACGGCGAGGCGGGCATGCAAGACGTTCTCGCGCGGTCCGAGATCGTGGTCCTGCTGCTGCCACTGACGGCGGCGACGGAAAACCTGCTGATCGCCCAGACGATCTCGCGGATGCGGCGCGGGGCAGTCGTCATCAACCCCGGTCGCGGCGCGCTGATCGACGACGACGCCCTGCTCGCCGCCCTTGACGACGGGCAACTTGGCCACGCCACGCTCGACACGTTCCGTGAGGAACCGCTGCCCGGCGATCACCCGTTCTGGTCGCACCCGAAGGTCACGGTAACGCCGCACATCGCCTCGGCCACGCGGCCCTCGACGGCCTCGCGCGTCATCGCCGAGAACGTGCGTCGCGGCGAGGCCGGCGAGCCGTTGCTGCACCTCGTCGACCGCGACGCGGGCTACTGACCCGCTACCTCACTCGCGGCGGCCGATCCGGATCGCGTCCCGGCGCAGCCGGCGCGGCCGCGGGTGCGGCCTTCGGCAGGTCGATCAGCATCGCCACCCGCGCCAGCCGCGCGACCAGCGGGTCGTCGCCTTTGGCGAAGGTGACGTCGACCACCCCCGCCTCCAGCCCCGAGAATGTCAGCGCCTCGCCCACCGCATGCGCCAGGGCCCGCCGCCGTTCGTCCGGTGCGTCGACGAAGAGGAGAAGCCAGCCCTTCCGCCCCCCCTCGTAGAGCGCCTCCGCAAGCCACGCCTCCCGCGCCAGGCCCCCGGCCGCGGCGAGCCGTGCCGCCAGCCCCTCGCGCAGCGTGTCCGGGACGTCCCGCGGCGGGCGCACTTCGGCTGGACGCTCGCTCACCTCCGCCGGCCGATGCAGAAGCGTGCCCGCCAGCCACGAAATAGCCTCGGGCGGGAGCATCGTCCCCGCCGGAGAAATGCCAAGGTCGAGCGTCAGTCCGGCCTCCGAAGCAACCAGCATCTGGACCAGGGCACGTCCCGAAAGCGTCGCGTGATCCACGGTCTTGGCCGCAAACTCCGCCAGCCGCTCCTCCGAAGTGAAGGCCAGGACAAAGGGATGGCCGTCATGTTCGATCGACCGCGGCGCCACCCGGCCCGCCTCCGCCTCGCCATCGAGAAGCAGATGGACCTCAGAATCGGCCAGACGCGCATAGAAGCGGAGCCGCAGCGCGTCGTCGTCGGGGGACGCCGCCATCGCCTCGAGCGCGTCGGCGAGGTCCGTCACGCCAGCGCCTCCGCCACCCGTCGTCGGAGCACCGGCAGCAGCTCCGACTCGAACCACGGGTTGCGCTTGAGCCAGGCCGTGTTGCGCCAGGACGGGTGCGGCAGCGGGATGACGTCCGGCGGTAAGTCGCGCCACGCGGCGACTGTCCGCGTGACGCCCCCCTTGGCCGCGTCGCCCAGATGCCAGCGCTGCGCGTGGCCGCCGATCAGCACGGTCAGTCGCAGGCCGGACAACCGCGACAGGATCGGGTCGCGCCAGGTGCGCGCGCAGCCCGGAGGCGGCGGAAGGTCCGATCCCTTCGCGTCGTATCCGGGGAAGCAGAACGCCATCGGCACGATCGCGACACGCGAGGTGTCGTAGAAGGTCGCCTCGTCCATCCCCAGCCAGTCGCGCAGGCGCTGGCCGGAGCGGTCCCAGAATGGCCGCAGCGCCTCGTGCACCCGCAGCCCCGGTGCCTGGCTGGCGATCAGGATACGGGCCCGGCCGCCGAACCAGACCACAGGACGCGGCGCATGGCCCGTGGCCGTGGCGGCAAATCGGTCTGCGCAGAGCGTGCAGGAGCCGAGTCGCCGCTTCAGATCACCCATGCTTTCCATCGCCGCTCTCCTACCGCCGGCTTGTCGGACCGGCAACGCCTCGAGAGGCCGTTTGGCGACTGCGCCGATGTCGCAGCTCTACGGAAGGCGGCAGTCCCCGACCTTCCACCGACGCTCCGCAGGATCGGTTGCATCACCCCAATCCGCCCCTTGCCCTCCCCACGCCGCTTCGCTAGAAGGCGCCGCACCGTTGGGGTGTAGCCAAGTGGTAAGGCAGCGGTTTTTGGTACCGTGTACCGTAGGTTCGAATCCTACCACCCCAGCCAGTCTCACTCAGCCACCACTTTCTCCACCGCCCCCGAGGCGCAGAATTTCTCGTGTGTTTCGAGGGTTGTAGAAGGCGGGCTGAATACCACGCGGCCCGCACAGACCGCCAAAATGCGTCTCTCTCCGCGAATAGTCTCTGGCGCTATATACTTCGGGATTTAGTACACGGATCTGGAAGCTCCTAATCTGCATTACTTTTTCGGGTGTGGGCTGAGCGCATTTGCATCCAGGTGGCGCATCAGGTCCGGGCGCGCTGGCCGAAGCTCGCCGCGCTCATGGACGAGAGCGAGCACGACGTCCTGGCCTACATGGCCTTCCCCGCACAGCACCGAACCAAGCTGCACTCCACGAACCCGATCGAGCGCCTGAACAAGGAGGTGAAGCGTCGCGCCGACGTCGTCGGGATCTTCCCGAACGAAGCCTCGATCGCGCGCCTCGTCGGCGCCGTCCAGTTCGAACAGAACGACGAGTGGGCGACCCAGCATCGCTACGTGCAGGTCGAGGCCTTCTCGAAGATCGACACCGGCGAGGTCGACCCCATTCTCAGCATAACGATGAAAGCCGCCTGATCATGCCCTCAGGCCATCTCGCAAATTCCACCACGTTGACGGACGTGACCGATCGCCACATCCTACAGCGACCGCCTCGTCCACCTCGTCGGCGACGGGTTCGACGCTGCGATCCGTCTCGGCGAGCTGAAGGACTCGAGCCTCGTAGCGCGGCGCATCTCCCCGGTGCGGTCGGCCCTTGTGGCGAGCCCGCCTACCTCGCCCGCGCCGGAACGCCGGAGAGCCCGGAGGACGTCGTCCGGCACGAGACGGTTCCGCACGGCGACGCGTCGTGGCGGTTCCAGCTGAAGGGCCGCACCGTCACAATCCGCCCGCTCGGGCGCTTCCTAGCCGATACCGGTACCCGCCGAGCTTGCCGCCGTGGTGGCGGGCCTCGGTGTCTCGCTGATGCCGGGCTTTCTCGCCGGCCACGCGCTCGGACGGGGCGAACTCGTGCAACTGCTGCCGGAGTGGGAGTTCCCGTGCTCGGCCTCTACGTGGTCCGGCCTCCACCTGCGGCACCGGTTCCGAACAAGGTCAAGGCGCTCACCGCCATCATGGTCGAGAAGTTCGGTGACGCAGATTGGGGTGGCCGTCCTCCTCCACATCATGAGGGGCGGGAGGCAAATATCTGACGGGACCGGCGCGGTAGGTGCGCTCGGCTTGGCTCAGCCTCCGAGGGTTGTCACCTGTGACGCTGCTGGGCGATCTCGGCTGACGTGCTCGGCCTGCAAGTCATCGCCGCGTCATCGGCGGGCAGCGATTTTGCTGGCGAGGCCAAGGAACGCGCTCATGCCAGCGGAACGATTGCGGCGTCCCGGGTAGTACAGGCAGTAGCCCGGCAAGGGCGGTGTCCAATCGTCGAGGATACGGATCAGGCGCCCGGCCGCGATGTCTGCGAGGACGTCCGGCTCCATGAAGAAGCCGATGCCTGCACCCTCCAGCGCGGCGGCCCGCGCAAGACTCGCTTCGTCGATGGTGATGCGGCCGCGAACGTCCACCTTGGTGGTCTCGCCATGTCGCTCGAAGTGCCAGCGGTAGAGCGCGCCGTTCGGCAGACGCACGCGGATGCAGTTGTGCTCGAGGAGGTCGGTCGGTACGGAGGGCCGCGGGTGGCGCGCGAAGTACTCAGGGGAGGCCACGACGGCAAAGCGCTGCGGGCGGCCGAGCGAGAGGGCGATCATGTCGCTGGGAACGAGGTCTCCGGTCCGGACGCCGAGGTCAAACCCCTCGGCGACGATGTCGACCAGCCGCCCCTCGGTAACGAGGTCGACATGCATCTCGGGATACCGGCGCAGAAACTCCAGGACGAGCGGCGAGATAATCTGCCTTCCGGCCGTCGGCGCCGCGTTGATCCGGAGAGTGCCCGAGGGCGTCTCTCGCTGGGACCGGACGCCCTCCAGCGCGCCGTGGATGTCGCCAAGCGCCGGGCCGACCTGTTCGACGAACTGACGGCCGGCATCGGTGAGCGACACGCTGCGCGTCGTCCGGTTGAAGAGCCGTACGCCAAGGCCTGCTTCCAGTCCCGCGATGGCATGGCTGAGGGCGGTCGTCGACATGCCGAGATCGACGGCGGCGGCACGGAAGGAGCCCCTGTGCGCAATGGCCAGGACGGCGTCGAGATCGTTCAATGCAAGGCGACGCATCGTCCTGTACCGTTCATCACCTCATGCCGCTCCATCCCACTTATCCGGACGATGATCGAGGAGTAATTGCTGCACACACGATGATCCGAGGAGCCGCAGCAATGAATCTTCCCGCACCCGTAGAGACGTACTTCGAAGCCGACCAGCGTCAGGACGGCGACGCCCTCGTAAGCGCTTTCGCAACCGACGCCGTCGTCAGGGACGAGGGCGCAGAGCACCACGGCGCCGCGGCGATCCGCGCCTGGTGGCTGGCGGCCAAGCAGAAGTACCACCATATCGCCGAGCCGCTGGAGATGGCCGACACGGACGAGGGCGTCAGGGTCCGCGCCCGCGTCAGCGGGCGGTTCCCGAACAGCCCGGCGATGCTGACCTTCTCCTTCGCATTGGCGGGCGACAGGATCGCCGGCCTCGAGATCGGCTGATGGAGGGCTTCCTGAGCCTCGCCGGCAAGCGCGCGCTCGTGACCGCCGCTACGAAGGGGGCGGGAGCGGCAACGGTCGCGCTCTTTCGCGACCTCGTCGCGCAGGTGCTGACGACCGCCCGCTCGCGGCCTCAGAGCCTGTCGGCGGAACATTTCGTCTCCGCCGATATGACCACCCCGGAAGGCTGCGCCACCGTCGCACAGGCGGTGCGGGAGCGGCTCGGCGGCGTCGACGTGATCGTCCACATGCTTGGCGGCCCGTCCGCCCCGGCCGGCGGCTTCGCCGCGCTGACCAAGGCCGAGTGGCGCAAGGAGTTCCACCTGAACCTCTTCCCGGCGGTCCGCCTCGACCGCGAGCTCCTGCCGGACATGATCGCGCAGGGCAGCGGGGTGATCGTCCACGTGACCTCGATCCAAGGCCGCCTTCCGCTACCGGAGGCGACGACGGCCTATGCCGCAGCCAAGGCCGCGCTCTCGACCCTTTGGCAAGAGCCTGTCGAAGGAGGTCTCGCCCAAAGGCGTGCGGGTCGTCCGCGTCTCGCCGGGCTGGATCGAGACCGAGGGCGCCGTGCACCTGGCCGAGCGCGTGGCTGCCGAGAACGGCACAGACTACCAAGAAGCGGTTCAGGCGATCATGTACTCGCTCGGCGGCATTCCCGTTGGTCGCCCCTCCCGGCCAGACGAGGTCGCAAGCCTGATCGCCTTCCTCACCTCGGATCGCGCCGCTACGATCACCGGTTCGGAGCACTTCATCGACGGGGGCACCATCCCGACGGCCTGAAGCCACTCGCCAGCACCACTGGAGCATTCTGCGTCGGCGAGGGGCCGGCGCAGACAACCGCCGCCTGCTGCACCACAGCCAGATCATCGCCATCCGCGGCGACAGCTACCGCCTGCGCGAGAAGCGCCGGTCCTGCCTCCTTCACAAGGTCGGACCGGCCCCGAACCGATTTCATGACGAAACCGGGCCAGTTCCTCGTGTCGCCACCGGACCAGTTCCCGATGTCATTTGACACCATGACCTGGAACGGGTCGTTTTGGGGCCTGGTTGGGGCTCGGAGCGGACCTGTGGCAAATCGGCGAGCCAACCATCTCCTCCGATCACAATCGAAGCGTGCGGCCCAAACCACCCTTTCGGCGATGTCGTCGCGCCCTGCGAGGTACTCGGAGCTGTAATCAGCACTCGCGGGAATCGCTGCTCCTCTTTTTGACATCAACGCTCGAAATCAGTGGCTAACGTCTCCGGCCTCCTGGCGAAGGAGGACCCAATTCCAGGCTTCCGCTGAGGATAGCTTTTAATCAGTGGGCGGAGGCAACTTGATGCGCCCGCCCGAGAGCTGAGCATTACACTACTGGATGGCCACCTTCACACCCTGAGCGGCTTCATGGATGGTGTCGGCAACCACCTGCGGCTGGGTCATGAAGACCGCGGGGCTGGCGGCCACTTCGGTCATGTCGGCACCCATCCGGTTGGCCATGTGGCGAACCATGGCGAGACCGAGGGCTTTGCCTTCGGTGGCGATCACCGCCCAGCTCGGCTTGGTGCGCCAAGCTGCATTCTCCACCGCCGTGCCGAAGACCGACATGTTGACCGGCACCTGCGAGTCGCGCAGGAAGGCCGCGTCCTCGTCGCTGGCGTCGTGTGCGAATCCGGACTTGAAGGCGTCCGGGTTGAGGAAGCCATAGCCGTCCTGCCCGATATCGATGACGAACTCGGGTGTCGCGGCAAAGCCTTAATACTGCTGGCCCGTGGTTTCGCCGGCATCCGGCGCGAGGGCCGCCACATAGACCAGGCCTGCGACATTCGGGTGCATGCCGGCCTCGGTATTGACCGTCCCGCCCCAGGAGTGGCCGACCAGCATGGTGGGGCCGTCCTGCCGGTCGAGCACGCGCCGGGTCGCCGCCACGTCGTCGGCAAGCGACGTCAATGGGTTCTGCACGATGGCCACGCGGTATCCACGGGAGGTCAGATTGTCATAGACGCCGCGCCAGCCCGAACCATCGGCAAGGCGCCGTGGACCAGCACGACGTTCTTCACGGCCTGATCCGCCGGAATCAGACCTACTGCGTGAACGGCCGGCGCCCACGAGTCGGCTGCTGCGGCAGTTGCGGCAAGCACGGTTTTGGTGACGATGCTCATCTTCCAACTCCTTTTTCTCGCGATGACTGTTGATCGCGGAAAACAGGATAATTTCGCCGAGCATTCGCCACTACTGATGCAATCCGAGAAGCAGCTAACGCGTTTCGTGGAGCTGAAATGGCGCCGCAAGGCGGCGCGTTGCGCGCGCGCACATACGCGACGACCAGTTCGACCAGAAGGTTCAGGCCGAGCTCTTCTGGAGCCTGTCAAGAAAAACACGGAGCTTCGGAAGGACCTGCCGCCGCGACGGAAACACGGCTCAGATCGCGAGATCGCGCGGCGCCGCACCCAAGATCGGCATGGGAACAAGCCTCCCGCTCGTGACCTCGTCCTGAGCGTCCCAGGCGGAGAGTTGCGCCAATCCGCGCCCGCAAACGCAAGCCGACAAGAATCCGTCAACGCTGCTCGACGAGAAACGACCGCTCACCGGTACCGATCGCTCCATGCCATCGATGACGAACTGCCAGTGGGTGGAGTTGGTCCACGTCAGGCATTGATGATCTGCGAGATCCTCGATGGTATGGGGCGCGCCGTGCCGTTCCACGTACGAAGGGGCGGCGTAGATCAGCTTGGGATTGTCTGCGACCCGCCGAGCGATGAGACCCGAGTCCTTGAGTGGCGCAATCCTGATCGCGAGGTCCCGCCGGACGCGACGATATCGACCATGGCATCGTTCATGTCGAGATCGATCCGGAGTAGCGGGTTTTCGTTTAGCAACTCGTGAATGATCGGCATGATCCTCTTGCGGCCGAGGGTCACGGGCGCCGTGGCTCGAAGCAACCCGGTTGCGCCGCCCTCTGTGGGACTAAGAGTCGCGCGCGCAGCTTCCTGTGTATCGAGAATCTCGCATGCGAACGGGAGGAAGCCCTCGCCCTCGGCGTGAGCGCCAGGGACCGGGAGGTTCGGTGGAGCAGGCGGACCCCGAGGTCTTCCTCCAATGCAACCAAGCGCCGGGTGGTGGACATGGCTGTCAACCTGAGGTGCCGGGCTGCGGCGGAAAGACTGCCCTTCCGCACCGCGCAGATGAACACCTCCAGTCCTCGGCGGTCGATTGGGCCGCCTCACTCAATCAGTGACAAGCCCAGCACTACAGGCGAATGGCGAGCAATACATCATGATCCTGATCAGGTTCGGAGTTTCCGGGGGCCGACGCTCCCGCACCTGCTCCTATATCTGGAACCCGCGATCATTGGCCGGTGAAGCTCGCTGGTGCGGGCCGATCTACGTTTCGACCTCGACAGTCGCGGGTCACATTTCCACTAATCCACCTGGATCGAGCGGCGACGCAAAAGCAGCGGAGACGAGAGCGTGACCATGAACCCTTCCCGCCGCCTCAGTCCGCACGTGGACGACGCGCGCGACCACGTGCTCGGCCCGGCGGACGCGCAGATGACGCTGGTGGAGTACGGCAGCTACGCCTGCCCGCATTGCCGGGCGGCCAACGAGGCGCTGGCTGCGCTCCGCGACCGCTTC
Organism: Roseitranquillus sediminis; assembly: GCF_016918935.1. Taxonomy (GTDB): domain Bacteria; phylum Pseudomonadota; class Alphaproteobacteria; order Rhodobacterales; family Rhodobacteraceae; genus Roseitranquillus; species Roseitranquillus sediminis. The sequence continues at coordinate 57,147 of NZ_JAFFOB010000015.1, read as the reverse complement.
GGTGAGCGCATGCGCTACGTCTTCCGGCATCGCCCACTGACGGACAACGAACTGGCGCGACGCTCGGCGGAGCTGGCGGAGCGCGCTCCGCCGGAGCGCTTCTGGAAGATCCACATGGAGCTGATGACCCGTTCCTCTACGCTGACCGAAGAGGACCTTGCTGCGGTTGCCGCCGAACAGGAGCTGGACCCGTTCGACGCCGCCGAGGCGGACCGTGCGCGGGCACGCGTTGAGGCGGACGAAGCCGGCGCCCGCGCCAGCGGCGTGAGATTCACGCCAACGTTCTTCATCAACGGTCGCCGCTACGACGGGCCGTGGGACGAGACATCGCTCGGCGAGGCGATGCTGGGAACGCTCGGCCATCGCGTTCGCGCCGCGGCGCTCGACTTCGCGAGCTGGGGTCCTTCGGCAGGCCTGCTCCTGCTCCTGGCGACGCTCATGGCGCTCGTGCTGTCGAACTCGCCGCTCGGGCCCGGATTCGAGGCGTTCTGGCACCGCGAGCTCGGCATCAGCCTCGGCGACTGGAGCTTCGGCATGTCGCTGCACCACTGGGTTAACGACGGGCTGCTCACGATCTTCTTCCTTGTCGTCGGACTGGAAATCAAGCGCGAGTTCACCGTGGGGCATCTGGCCAACCGCCGGTCGGCGGCGCTGCCGATCGCCGCCGCAATCGGCGGCATGGTGTTTCCGGCACTCCTCTACCTTCTGATCATCCCTGACGGTCCTTTCGCGCGCGGCTGGGGCGTGCCGATGGCGACCGACACCGCCTTCGCCATCGCTCTCATTGCCACGATGGGCCGCCGGGTGCCGCTGGAGCTGCGTGTGTTTCTCACGGCGGCAGCCATTGTCGACGACATCGGTGCCATCCTGGTAGTCGCGGTGTTCTACTCAGACGGGATCGTGATCGGGTATCTCGCCGCGGCGGCCGCGATTGTCGCGGCGCTGGGATGCCTCAGCCGCGCTCACGTCTACATTGTCCTCCCCTACGTGCTGGTCGGCGTCGCCCTCTGGGTGTGCGTCTTCGCCGGCGGGCTGCATGCCACGCTCGCCGGCGTCCTGCTGGCGCTCTTCATCCCGACGCGCCCGCCGCCGAACCTGCGCGCGCTCATGATGCAGGCCGACGCCATCCTGATCGAGGAGGCGAAGCACGGCGGCGAGGCGCTGCGCCACGGGCCGTCATTGCCGGCGCTGCACGCGCTCGATGCGATCCATGACCGCCTGGAGTCGCCGGCGGATCGCCTGCTCCGTCACGCCGGCGCGCGCTCGAGCTACGTTGTCCTGCCGATCTTCGCCCTGGCCAACGCGGGGGTGGTGCTGTCCGCAGACGTCCTCAGCGGCAACGGGGCGCTCGTCCTGGCGATCAGCGCAGGCCTGGTGCTCGGCAAGCCGCTGGGATTGCTTGCGGCATCGGCGCTCGCTGTGCGGATGGGCGTCGCTGAGAAGCCGGGCGCCTACAGCTGGCGTCAGCTCGCCGGCGCGGGGTCTCTCGCCGGCATCGGCTTCACCATGTCGCTCTTCATTGCGGGACAGGCGTTCCCGACCGAGACGGACTTCGCCGCCGCGAAGCTCGCGATCCTGTCGGCATCCGTGACGTCCGCGGTCATCGGCACGCTGCTTCTTTGGAGCGCGAAGGCGCCGGACGCGGACGAGAGCCCGGATTGACGCACGAGGCCGATGCCGCGGCGCCGCAAAGGCGAGCGCGCGGCTCGGGCAAGTCGAATGGTCTCACGTCGAAAGACTTTGCCCATGCGCGCGGGCCTGCTGCCGACGTAAGACCTTGCCGCTTTGCCGCCGGACCTTCAGGCGCCCAGTTTCGCGCCGTCGCTTTCGGAATGGGCGCTCGCCGGCAGGCGTGCCTCGATCCAGCCGACGATATCGGCCAGCACCTCCTCCTTGCCGATGTCGTTAAGGAGGTCGTGGTAGTGCCCCTCGTAGAGCTTGAGGGTCTTGTCCGCGGAGCCGGCGTGTTGGTGGAAGTACTCGCTGCCCCGGCAGACCGTGGCGCGGTCGTCGGTGCCGTGCAGGATCAGCACGGGCAGGGTGATCTGCCCGAAGCTGTCGTGCAGCCGCTCGTCGGCGCGGACCAGGGCGGCGACGGTCGCGGCCGGCTGCTTCTCGTCCTTCGTCAGGGCGTCGGCCTTCAGTGCCGCGACTGCCTCCGGGTCCCGGCTGAAGTCCTCCATCTTCAGCGCCAGCACGCCGAGCCTCGGCGCGACGTGGCTGAGCCCCTTGATCGCCGACAGGACGAAGCCCGGTGCCGGCACCTGGAAGGCGAAGCTCTCGCAGATCAGTCCGTCGATCTCCTCCCCGTGGTCGAGCGCGTAGGTGCAGGAGACGACGCCGCCGGCGCTGTGGCCGAGCAGGTAGACCGGCAGGCCCGGATGCCGCTCCTTCGCGATCCCGATCAGGCCGCGCACGTCGGCCACGTACTCGGCGATGTCCTCGACGTAGAACCGCTCGCCTCCGACTTGCCGCGCCCGCGCAGGTCGACAGCGAAGACCGCGAAGCCGCGCGAGACGAGCTGCTCGGCAGTCCAGGCATGCTGCCCGCCGTGCGAGTTCACGCCGTGGCAGATCACGACGACGGCCCGCGCCGCGCCCTGCGCCTCCCACGACCGCATGTGGATCCGGACGCCGCCGGCGCTGGCAAAATCTTCCTCACGCATGTTCCTCGCTCCTCTTTCCCTGTGCGCCGCTGACCGGCTCGCCCCGCACGAAGGCGAGGAGGTCGGCGTTGAACGCGTCCTGGTGGGTGGTGGGCAGGCCGTGGTCGCCGCCCTGATAGATCTTGAGGATCGCGCCCGGCACGATCCTCGAGCTCATCATCGCGGAGGCGCCGATCGGCACGATCTGGTCGTCGTCGCCGTGCACGATCAGGGTCGGCACGTCGATCCGCCTCAGGTCCTCGGTGTAGTCTACCTCCGAGAACTCGCGGATGCAGTCGAGCTGGCCCTTGAGCCCGCCCATCATGCCCTGCAGCCAGAACGACTCGCGCACGCCTTCGGAGATCTGCGCGCCGGCGCGGTTGTAGCCGTAGAAGGGCAGCGTCAGGTCGCGGAAGAACTGCGCCCGGTTGTCGTAGGTGCCCTTGCGGATGCCGTCGAAGACCTCGCGCGGCAGGCCGCCCGGATTGGCCTCCGTCTTGAGCATCAGCGGCGGGACGGCGCCGACCAGCACAATCTTGGCGACCCGTGCAGTGCCGTGGCCGCCAACGTAGTGCGTGACCTCGCCGCCGCCCGTCGAGTGGCCGACCAGCACAGCGTCGCGCAGATCGAGCGCGTCCATCAGCGCCGCAAGGTCGTCGGCGTAGGTATCCATGTCGTTGCCGTCCCAGGTCTGGTCGGAGCGGCCGTGGCTGCGCCGGTCATGGGCGATCACCCGGAAGCCCTGGCCGCCCATGAACACCATCTGCGCGTCCCAGGCGTCGGCGGTCAGCGGCCAGCCGTGGGAGAAGACGACCGGCTGCCCGGTGCCCCAGTCTTTGTAGAAAATTTGAGCTCCGTCCTTGGATTTCACCTTCGGCATGTGCGTGTTCTCCAGGAGGGACATCAGCGTCCCGCGGAAATGCTTGCCCCAACGGAAGCGCGATGCAGACTGCCGGAACCGACAAAGTCCGAGGCGAATCTGACAATGGCTGGTGGACCCGCCGGCCGAGATCGCCGTTCTGCACTATCCCGGCGCGCAGCTCTCGGCGCTGCACGGGCTGACCGACGTCTTCGGCATCGCCAGCGACCAGTCGCGCCTGACGAGCGGTACGACGGCCCCGATGCTGCGGGTGAGCCATTGGTGCCCCGAGACCGCAGCCGGACCTGTGGTCAAGACCTACGACACGCACCCCCAGCTCCCCAACCGCCCGACGGTGGCGATCGCCGGGCCAAGCCTTCGGGACCTGCCCGAAGACCCCGAGATGCTCGACACTCTCGCGGCATGGCTGAAGGAGCGCCACGTGGAGAGCTGCATCGTGTGCTCGGTCTGCTCGGGCGTCTACCTGCTCGCGCGCTCGGGCCTGCTCGACGGCCGCGCGGCAACGATGCATTGGTGCCATGCCGAGGATCTGGCCACGCGCTTCCCAGCCGTGCGGATCGAAGCCGAGAGCCTGGTCGTCGACGACGGCGACATCATCACCGCCGGTGCGGTGATGGCGTGGACCGACCTTGGCCTCAGGATCGTGAACCGGCTGCTCGGCCCGACGGTCACGGTAGCTACGGCGCGCTACATGCTGTTCGATCCTGCCGGTCGTGAGCAGCGCCACTACAGCGGCTTCGCGCCCCGCCTCGGCCACGGCGACGCCCCCGTACTCCGCGTGCAGCACTGGCTGCAGGCGATTGGTGCTCGCGACGTGACGGTCGCGGCGATGGCCGAGCGCGCGGGGCTCGAGCAGCGAACGTTCCTGCGGCGCTTCCATAGGGCGACGGGGCTCAGGCCGACGGAGTATTGCCAGCACCTCAGAATCGGCCGCGCCCGGGAGATGCTGGAGCTGTCGGGCCGCAGCGTGGCGCAGGTGGCGTGGGAGGTCGGTTACGGCGACGAAGCGGCCTTCCGCAGGGTCTTCCGAAAGGTCGTCGGATTGTCTCCAGGCGCCTACCGGCTCCGCTTCGGGCCGGAATGGGCGGACGCTTCGCTCGCTGTCGCATCAGCCGGCATCGTCGCGGCCGCCGCCGGTCCGGCCGGACCTGCCGTCTCGGACGGCGTAGAGCTTCGCGCGGACGAGGCACTCGCGGCGTCTCCAGCACCATCGTAGAGGGAGGCCATGGCCACACCGTGCTTCCACAAGGACATGATCCGCTTCGAAAGCCCGGCCGAGGCGGACAAGGCGGCAGGGTCCTGCGAGGACTGCGTGAAAATCGGAGCGCGCTGGGTCCACCTGCGCATGTGCCTGACCTGCGGTCATGTCGGCTGCTGCGATAGCAGCCCGAACCGCCACGCCCGCGCACACGCCATGTCGGAGCGCCACCCGCTCGTCACCTCCTACGAGCCGGGCGAGACCTGGCGCTACTGCTTCGTGGATGACGTCTACGTGAAGTAGGGTTCTCCCCGTTCCCGACCTGGCCGGGAGCCAGCCTCGCGTCCATGACGACCGCAGCGCGGCACGCCGGCGCATCCCCAGTGCCTCCGAGGGCCCCGACGGCGCGGTATCCGCTCCTGAAAAATCTTTCGCTTCGGCCAACGCGCGCGGATATACGCGCATCGTCAATGCGCTGCTCAACCTTGAGCATGCCCACGCGATGCTCTCAGCCGTACCGCTGCTCGGACCACGGATCGCCGTACATGTGGTAGCCGTTCCGCTCCCAGTATCCGGCGCGGTCGGTGCCGATGACCTCGATCCGCTTCAGCCACTTGGCGCTCTTCCAGAAGTAGAGGTGCGGCACCACGGCACGCAGCGGTCCGCCATGCTCCCGCTCCAGCGGCTCCCCCTGCCAGTGCGTAGCGAGGATCGAATCCGCGGTGACGAAATCGGCGATCGGCAGGTTCGTCGTGTAGCCGTCATGGCCGTGCAGGATGACATGGCCCGCCTCGGCCACCGGATCCGCCCGCGCCATGAGCTCGCGGGTCCGCACGCCCGTCCAGTCGTTGTCGTAGCGCGACCAGCTGGTGACGCAGTGGATGTCGCTGCGGAGCGTCGTCTGCCGCAGCGCCTGGAGCGCCTCCCAGTCGAGCGACAGCCGGTTCCGCACGAGGCCGTCGACATCGAGTCGGAAGCGCTCGAGAGGGACCGCCGGCACGATGCCGAGGTCCAGCACCGGCCAGTCCTTCACCAGATGCTGGCCAGGCGGCAGCCGCTCGTCCTCGGGCCGCGAGCGGCGGCCGACGAGGAACTTCCGCCTCGGCCCAAAGGCGCTTAGTGCGGGTGAGCTTGGTCTCCGGGGGCGTGTCGGGCTCGGACATCGGATGTCTACCTCAGTTCAGCTCGCGGATCAGGGTCGGCAGGAGTTCGGAGACGGTGGGATGGATCGGCACCGCCCGCGCCAGGCCCTCCGCCGGGACGCCGGCGGTCATCATGTCGAGGATGCCATGGACTGCCTCGTCGCCGCCGGGGCCGAGGATCGCCGCGCCGAGGATCGCGCCCGTCTCGGCATCGACCACGACCTTCATCAGCCCCTGTGTCTCGCCCTTCTCGACGGCGCGGCTCACGCGGGTCATCGGCCGGGAGGCGGTCCGCAACCGGTGCCCGCCGGCGCGCGCCTGCGTCTCGGTCAGGCCGGCGCGCCCGAGCGGCGGGTCGATGTAGAGCGCGTAGCCCGGCACCCGGTCGGAGACCTTGCGGTCGCCGCCGTCGAGGAGGTTCGCCGCGACGATCTCGTGGTCGTTCCAGCTGGTATGCGTGAACGCTCCACGACCGTTGCAGTCGCCGAGCGCCCAGATGCCTGGCACGGCGGTCTCCAGCCGCTCGTTCACTGGCACGAAGCCGCGCGTATCGGCGGCAAGACCCGCGGCGTCGAGGCCGAGGTCGTCGGTGTTCGGCGTCCGGCCGACTGCGAGCAGCACATCCGTCCCGTGCACCTCAGGCGCGCCCTCGGCGCAGTTGACGTGCACGCAGACGCCGTCAGGACCGGAGGAGAGCGCGATGCAATCGGCGCCGGTGCGGACGGCGATGCCCTCGGCTTCAAGGATGCCGCGAATCGCCACGGAGACCTCCGGTTCCTCGCGGGGGATGAGCGCGGGCGCCCGCTCGACCACCGTCACCTCGGCGCCGAAGCGGCGGTACATCTGCGCGAACTCGAGCCCGATGTAGCTGCCGCCGACGACCACCAGATGCCGCGGCACGCGGTCGAGCCCGAGAATCGTCGTGCTGGTGAGGTGCGGAACCTCGTCGATGCCGGGCATGTCCGGGCGCGAGGGACGGGCGCCGACATTGAGGAAGATGCGCGGCGCCGTCAGCGTCTCGCCCCCGACCTCGACCGCATCCGGCGCGGTGAACCGTGCCTGCCCGCGGACCAGCTTCAGGCCCTCCATCCCGCCGAGCGACGCCTCGAGTCCGGCTCGCGAGTCCTCGACGACGCGCCGCATCCGCGCCCGCACCCGACCCATGTCGACCTGCGGCGGCGCAGTGTCGATGCCGAACTCCGCCGCGCGCCGGACCACATGCGCCGCACGTGCCGATGCGACGAGGGTCTTCGTCGGCGTGCAGCCGGCGTTGACGCAGGTGCCGCCGACGAGCTTGCGCTCGATCAGGGCGACGGTCATCCCGGCCGCCGTCAGCCGACCGGCGAGGGGCGGACCCGCCTGACCGGCGCCGACGATGATGGCGTCGAAGGAGCGGCTCACAACGCCGCCGCCAAGGCGAGGCCGGCGACGATCGCCACGGCGTCCTCGATCAGCGCGGCCGGCCGAGGGCGACTGAGCGCCGCCGACATCCGAGCCCGCGCCGTCGCACCGCCGTAGGCGCCCGCGACCGCCCCGACGGCCCCCGCCACAAAACCCAGCAGAGGCGCGTCAACAGCGGCGCCGAGTGCCGCGCCGGAGAATGCGCCCGATGCCACTCGTCCGGCGAGCTGGACCGGCACCTTTCGGCTCGGCGTCGACGGCAGCTGGTCCGTGACGAACTCGCCGAGCGCCAGTGCCGACAGGATGCCGACGGCCCAGGGCGATGCGAGAAACGCCGCCCATGTGCCTGCGAGCTCCAGCCATCCAAGCCAGCCAGCCCACGCGATCGCGGCCGGCGCCGTCATCGTGCGGAGACCGGCGACCACACCGATCAGGAACGGGACAATGACCGCCATCGCTCAGCTCGTGATTCGGTGCGCGTCGCCTCGAAAGGATGCGTCGGAAAGAGCGTAGGGCCAATGGGCAGTCGCCTTTGCCTCCAGCCAGCGACATTCGCACCCCGGAGGCGCAAAGACTGTGCGGCGCGAGCGCGATCGAGTCGAAACGCCCGCCGCGGAGAGGGTCAGGCAGGCGCCGGCCGATGCGGGTCCGAGTGCGATGTGTCGCTCCACGGGCCGTGATGCATCCCATGTCTATCGAGCCGCACGAAGCCGTGCGCGCCGAAGAAGTCGCGCTGGCCCTGGATCAGGTTCGCCGTTGTCCGCGCGCTACGCATCGTGTCGAAGTAGGCGAGCGCCGAGGCCATGTCGTCGAGCATTGCTGAGCGGATGATGCAGCCGGACCGCCAGATCCTGCGGCAATGACCGCATGGCGATCGCCTTCTACGGACTGCTGCGTTCCCGTGGCCTGCGCATTCCTGACGACATCTCGGTCGCGGGCCATGACGATCACCGCCTGGTGTCGGAGACGCTTTACCCGGCGCTCACTACCGTCGAGCTGAACTATCGTGCCATCGGCCGGCGCGCCACCGAAATGCCGACCTCGCTTCTCGCCTGCACCGTCCGAGCCGACACGGCCAGCGCGCAAACGGAGATCAGCATGTGGTACCACGGTGCCAGGAACGAGATGGAAACCGCAGTCCTCCTACAACGACTCGATGGTCGCGGCGGCGCTGCCGAGCAACCTGCCCTGCCTCCTCGATGTCGACGGACCGATCATGCCGAACTGGGCCTGGTCAGGCCACATGCAGCCGCTCGCGATCGACGAGAGCGCGGACGGCCCACCCGGCACGCTCGGCTACTGGAAAGGCGAGCTCTATTCGTTGGATTTCGGCGACGCCGCGGTCGCGAGTTACGCGGCCAGTCGGACCTCGATGCTGGGGCCTGCGCACCCCGACGCTCGAGGAGCTGCGGACAGGCGAGGAGTTCATGGCGGCGCTCGACACGGCGAGGAAAAATGGGCAGTACGAGTACCCGCTCGACCTCGGAACGACCAAGGCGCGTGATATCCCTATGCTTTCCTGCCGTTCCTGCGGTCCCACGGCGGCAGCCTCGTCGACCGCGAAACCTACCGCCATCCCGTTCGGCAAGTGGGGGCATCGGCTCTTCGACGAGGGCTACGCCCCCGGAACCAGCGAGTTGCCCTCCGACCAGGAGCGCGGGTTCATAGACGGCCGCTTCGCGTTCCATTGGAGCGATAACTGGCGCGCCGTGGCCACCATGGAAGAAGGCGACGATCTGGTTTCTCTGCCTGCGCCAGACTTCGGCGAGGGCACCTATACCGGCGCCGGGACCGCTCCAGGCGTAAGGACATCCTACGGCCTCGAAACCCACGAAATCGAACTGGGCGGGGTGGGCCTCCGCAATTCCCGGCTCCGGGTTAGTAGCAGTCTTCATCGTGCTGCCGGGGCCCCGCGCCCACGTTTTCCCTACCAGGGTATCTTCATCATGCCGCACTGAACGGAGATAGCCGGGCGTTGCGTGCGTCCAGCTCGTCCGGTTCGGCCGGCGAGGACAATCTGCGCCTAGTTCAGGCGGGGTTCCGCAGGGTCAGTTCCGTACGGATCGGTCGCGGCATGATCTTCGCGCACTGATCCCGGCGAGGATTGTTTTCAACGTCAAGGTGAGGGGCGAGGCGTTGACTGCTGCCTTTGAGGCGCATCAACAAATGCAAAGTCGTGCCCTACACCAATCCTGCTGTTGATCCGAAAAATATCCGCAGTGCGCAGTCCTCTGCCTCCGACAGCGCGGCCCGGGAATGGCAACTTCGGCGCTTCGTCTCCACCTGAGGTGTTTCCGAACGCCTCAGCGAACGGCAGGCTCGGATGGCCACCTTGCAAGCGGAGACAAGCGCCGGAGCCAAGGCGGCGCCGAGGTGATGTTGCCCGGTTTACCCCATCGAATCGCTTGTGCAACCGGTGCAGGTTGATGCAAGCTCGGGTCATATATTTCGTTTGCGAGGTGAAAACCTTGTACAACATCCGCACGGTGCTCTCCGCAGTCATTGCCGGTATCGTGGGCGCTGTTGCCAACTCGCTCGTTGTATCCGTGGTGGCGGGAGCGCCGCTTCTGCCGCTGATCTTCAGCTTCGGGCGCGAAACAGTGGCGATACTCGTTGCGCTCCTGTTGCCGCTCGTGTTTCTCCGTCTCTCGGGCTGGCAGGCGTGGGTGACTGCTCTGATCCTCCTGACGCTGATACCCTCAATCCTCGCCAAGACCGTATTTGGCATTCCTGCGCCGGTGCCCCGAGTCCTGACCTTCAATTTCATTTATGCTCTCGCTGCGACGTTGGCCTACGTCACAATGGTCCGCAGCTCGGTCGCCCGCGCCTGATCCACCACCGGCGCCGGCTTGCCAACTGCGCCTGTGCTCCGGTCGCCCTCCGCGGCAACGGGGCACCGAGCCACGAGTGTGGAAGGTGCTGTCAGAGGTATCGGAACCAGTCTCTGTTCTCCGGATCGACGTTCACCTCAGGCAACACCAGATCCTAAGGGATGCGACCAGAACCGTCTTCGACTTTCTCCTGACCCTCGGCTCGATCCTCCGCATCTTCCTTCAAGCCTTGCTGTTGGACGGCGGCGCGCGGCTTCTATTGCAGCTCGGCAAGGACCGGGAAGTGATCGGGCCGATGCTCCGCACTGTTTCAGGCGCATGAATACGAACGAGGACTCGTGGAAAGAACGGTCGAGAGGCGAGCGCAGCATCGGGTAGCCGGCATGGAACGTGAAGTACATGCCTCGGCTGCGCTGTGGGTCGAGCATCCTGCCGATATGCTGGAACAACCGCTCGTGCGGGACCAGGCGAGGTCATGGAGGTCACCGGTGATAATCGACGGCATTCCATACGCGACGATAGGATCTCGGCGTCGCGCTCTTCTGTGCCCTGACGCGGATCAGGTGGCCTTGGATTAACGCCATAGAAGTTGATGACGTCACCTGAGCAAAGGCGCACGCCCGCCCTGACCGACGGTATCTCCTACTCGACGAGGAAACTCAGTTCCGGCGAAACGAGCTCAAGTCGGGACATCTTGCCCCCGTTTCGCCGGCCACTCAGGCGGTTGCAGTTTGAGCTGCGATGAACTCGCGCGGCGAGCGCATCTTCAGCCCTGAGTGCGGGTGGTTGTCGTTGTGATCCTCGATCCACCCGCCGACGAGATCGAGGACGGCCTGAGCGTCCGGCAGCGGCGTGACGCGCACGTAGTCGCGCTTGAGCGTGTTCACGAAGGGCTCCGAGATGCCATTGCGCTCCGGGCTCTTCACCGGCGTGAAGCAGGGCTTCAGGCCAAGCTGGTTGGCGAAGATGCGCGTGTCGCAGGCGGTGTAGGGCGAGCCGTTGTCGCTGAGCATCTCCACCGGATGCGGAGCACGATGTGCGCCGAACCGCTTCTCCACCGCCTCGAGCATCATGTCGCGCACGTCCGATCCGCTGATGCCGGCATTCGTCACGGCGCGCCAGGCGATGATCTCCCGGTCATGGGCGTCGATGATGAAGGCGCCCAGGACGACGTCGCCGTTCCAGCATGTGAACTCGAAGCCGTCGCTGCACCACCGGAGGTTCGAGCGCATGACGATGACCTTGCCGTCGTGGGTGCGCGCTGGCCGCTCGGTATGGCTCCGCGCGAGAAGCAGGTTGTTGACTTGCATGATCCGGTAGACGCGCTTGTGGTTCACCGGCGCCAGCCCCTGCGCCCGCAGCTGGCGGTTCAGGATCGCGTCGCCACCGGTTGCTCGAACCGGTGGCGCAACCGCTGGCAACTCCGCCGGTAGCCTTAGGTCGGCCGCGCCGCGACCAGCGTGGTGATCAACGGCAACACCGCCGCGTCTTGCGCCTTGTGATAGCGCCGCCGCGGCTTGGTCCTCCCGCTCAGCCGGTCATGCAGGTTCGAGCGCGACACCCCGAGCGTCTGGGCTACGGCCTTCATCGAGAACCGTCCTTTAGAGGGTGCGCAGCACGCGCGAGCAACTCCAGCGCCTCCTTGAGGATCTCCGCCTCGAGCGTCTTGCGCCCGAGCTGGCGCTCCAACTCCCGGATGCGGTCCTCCATCTGCCGAACGGCCCGTCTCGCAGGCTCGACCTGGTCACCTCGTCGTCGCCCGTCACCGCCACGCTCCCTCCTTCCAGCATCAGCCTGCGCCAACGATAGAGGAGGTTCGGAGCGACGCCATTGCGCCGCGCGACGACCGAGATGCTCTCCCGCTCGTCCAGGGTCTCTTCCACGATCCACAGCTTCTCGGCCGCGGACTAGCGGCGGCGACGGCCGCCATTCGTGATGATCTCAATCTCAGACATGAGCACGTGCTCAGGCATATGCCCAAGCCTCCATGGCTATGCCTGACTGTCCGGTCGAATCGGGGGCCAGTTCAGGCACACAGATGCATCCCGTAGTAGTCCTCGTGCGGCTGTGCCATGGAGCGTGGATAAGATTGGTCGAGGACCTCGAGTTTCGCGCCCCACCAACTGTTCGCCTCAATCACTAGCACGACATCTGGATTGGCCCTATCTATGAAGCGAAGCAAGTCGTGAACGCATCAGTTTTCCATCAGCAATGTTGAGATCAGGAGCTTGATGGCTCGAGGCAAAGCGACATGGGTTGTCATTAGCACCTGTTTTGGAGCACCGAGCATACACGGACTTATGCGGTCGAGCTGGTATCCCGGCGCAACTGCCATAGCGCCAAGGACAAGCGTCTCAAAATCCCAACGCACCCCGAAAAGCGGGATGTAAATGATCAGAGTCGCCGCGAGTCTCACAGCAATCTGCAGGCGAGAAAAGTCGGTGATCCTGGCCCACCACAGCGGACTTCGTATCCATGACATTAGTGTCGTGGCGACGAGCGCGACGCCGATTCTTGGATGACCTCGGGCGATGTCTTCAATTACCGAAAATAGCTTCTCGCCCTTCAGACGAGGATGGGCAACGCCCTGCCCTGCTACCAGCGCGGTTGCCCTGACAGGACCCGGTATCCAAGGCTGCCTGGCCGGCGCGCCGTTGGCCGCACCACAGGACGTGAAGAATCTTTGGCGATCTGAACCGCGTCTTGGCCTTGCGCGACAGCTATAACCATCCATATACCATCCATCGGGATGGAGGGCGCCGTGGCCGCAGACACTCAAAGCAGATCCAGCGACACCGAGAAGATCACGATCAACCTCGGCCATGTCGACCTGGGCCGGATCGACCTGCTGGTGCAGGAGGGCTTCTACTCGAACCGGACGGACTTCATCCGCACCGCGATCCGAAACCAGCTGACGTCGGAGGCCGAGGCAGTCGCAAAGTCGATCGAGCGCCACACGCTAGAACTCGGGCTTCGTGACATCACTCAGCATGAACTCGAGATGGCACGGCAGCGGAATGAGGTGCTCCACATTCGCGTCGTGGGCCTTGCCCGCATCGCCCGTGACGTCACCCCCGGTCTCGCGGATGCGACGATCGGTTCCATCAAAGTACTCGGCTCGCTGCAGGCGCCAGCCGAGGTGAAGGCGGTCCTCAAGGACCGTATCCGATAACACGACAATTCCGCATCAATAGGACAAGAGCATGAACAAGAACTTTGCGGCCGCCATGGGCCGGGCGCTCGATCGCGTGCGCGCAAGCGAGCCTCAAGAGGCGACCCGCCTCATCCAGGCCGCACTTGCGGCCGACCGTATGGGGAGCGGCGAGGATGCCCCAATCGCTACGTCGAACCGGGCGCGACCGGGCACGGAACTGATCGATCCCGAAGCCGAGGATGCAGTCATCGTGAATGCTCGAGACGAGGATGACGGCGTAACCAACGCCGAAGTCGGCCGTGTCCCGCAAGGCGTCAGAAGCGGGCGATCGCGTCGAAGCCTGCGCGACGTGATCGACGGGCTTTCTCGGGGTCGTCCGCAGGGAATCGCCTCGCAGTTGTCCGGTGGAATGCCATTCCCCGATAGGAGCTCCGCCGCGCCGACGGTGCCCGAGGGGGCGCTGTACGAATGGCGATCGCACGCAGGAGCCTGCGGCTCTCGCGACTACCGCCTTTACGTTCCTGCATCCCTTCCAGACGGTGCTCAGGGGCTCATCGTCATGCTGCATGGTTGCACGCAGAACCCGGACGACTTTGCGTCCGGCACATCGATGAACGGCTTGGCTGAGCAACACGGCCTGATCATCGCCTATCCCACGCAGACCCGGGCGCACAACGCGCAGGGTTGCTGGAACTGGTTCCGGGCGGGAGATCAGCGTCGCGGCGTCGGCGAGCCGGCGATCATCGCAGGGCTGGCCCGCAAGCTGATCAGCGAATTCGACATCGACAGTTCCCGGGTCTTCGTTGCCGGGCTGTCGGCCGGAGGTGCGATGGCCGCCATTCTGGGCGAGGCCTATCCCGACCTGTTCGTCGGGATCGGCGTCCACTCGGGACTTCCCGCGGGCTGTGCCAGCGACGTGGTCTCCGCCTTCGCCGCGATGCGTGGGGAAGCTGAGCGCGCATCGCGTGCCGTGGGAGGCGCCGCAGACAGCGTGCGAACGATCGTGTTCCACGGCGCGGCGGACGCGACGGTGCATCCCTCAAATGGAAACAGCATCATCACGAGAGCCCGACGCGGCGCAGCGAAGACGCAACAGGCGCGAGGCACTTCGCGAGGCGGCCGGAAGTATGCGACGACGGTTACGCATGGCCCTGCCGGGGTTCCCGCCACGGAGCACTGGCTGATAGAGGGCGCGGGGCACGCATGGTCGGGCGGGTCGGCGGCGGGTTCCTATACCGATCCGGCAGGTCCGGATGCCTCGGCTGAAATGGTCAGGTTCTTCCTCGCCGAGCCGGAGGCACGCTAGGCAAATTGACCGGCGATGTGCTCGGCAGCCATCGCCGCCTATCCTTCACGAGGTGCCGGCCATCGCCAGGGTCAGGGCGGGCGCGTGGGGGCGGCTCTCGAGGAGCGCTTCCAACTCACTTTCGGATGTTCCTCCGGCGACCTCTTCCGTCCAGACCCGGAAGTGCTTGAGGTGATAGCTGCCGAAAGAGGTGATCATCGCTCCGTCCGCGGCGTCTCGGCCGCGGACCATCAGCACCCGACCGATCCGGGGCGTGTTGAAGCGGGCGTCGAACGTGTACCAGCGACCCTCCAGAAACGCCTCGAACCAGGCGCAGAAGTCGCCTGGGCCAGATGGCGGGACACCGATGTCGCCCAGATAGCCGCTGGCGTAGCGCGCCGGGATGTTCATCGCCCGGCAGAACGCGATCGAGAGATGGGCGAAGTCGCGGCAGACGCCCGTGCCCTCCCGCAGTGCGTCCGCTGCCGTCTTGGTCGGACGACCGAACTTGTACCCGAAGGTGAGATGGCTGTGGACGAAGTTGCAGATCTCCTGCACGCGCGCCCATCCCGGCTGGGTCCCGCCGAACAGCTCCCAGGCGCGGTCGGAGAGCACGTCCGACTCGCAGTACCGGCTGGCCGTCAGGAACGGCAGCGTCTCCGGCGGAAGGTGCGACACCTCGTGCTGGCGCGCGTTCCAGTTGAAGACGTCCGGCTCGCCGTCGTCCTCCACCACGTTGTCCGACCAGATCCGAGACCCGCCCACCGGCGCCTCCAGGCGGACGCGGCGATTCTCGAACGGGTCGAGGAACTCCTCCATTTGCACTTCCGGATCGGTTCTGACCCGGTCGGCGCCGATGACGCGACCGCGAAACGACGAGTGCGGCGAAAGTGCCAAGAGCAACGGCAATTTCACCGTGTTTTCAATGGCAATTTCGAAGCCAAAGCGGATGAACATGGCGACTTCCTTGTTTGATCTGAACATGAAATAGTGTTCGACGGCGCAGATTGCGCGCCGCCCGATAAGATCGGATAAGACCTCGTGCAGAATGGAAACGCCGCATGACGACGTTCCGCGTCCGTCATCGTACCAGCTTAGATACGACAAACCCGTGAAATTCGGGGGCCATCGGCTCATGGTGCGGCCGCGCGACGGCCACGACATGCGGCTGCTCGAGTCGAGCCTCATCCTTGCGCCGGGAGCCGACGTGCGGTAGACCTTCGACACCTTCGGAAACTCGGTTGCGCTACTGACGTTCTCGGAAGCTTCAGACGAGCTCCTCATCGGCAGCGAGTTGACCCTGCGGCGCTATGGATACGACGTCCCAGTGGACCGGCTGGCGCGTCATACCGGCCCCTATCCCTTCTCATACGAGCCGGAGGAAAGCACGGACCTGGGACCCATGTTGCTGATGCAGCACCCCGAAGACCGCGCCACAGTGGCAGCATGGATGGCTCTGTCGCTCCCGCTCATCCCCACGGGGACGATCGAGATCCTGGACGAGCTTGGCGCAGCCATACACCGTGGCTTCACCTATGGCCGCCGAGAGGTGCGCGGCGTGCAGTCACCGGCACAAACGATCGCGCTCGGCACGGGAACTTGCCGCGACTTTGCCCTGCTCTTCATCGAGGCGGCGCGCTTGCTTGGCTTCGCTGCACGCTTCGTTACCGGCTATCTATACGACCCGGCAGCCAACGCAGAAGAAGATAGCGGCTTCAGTGGCGGAGGCTCGACCCATGCCTGGGCCGACGTGTTCGTGCCTGGTGCTGGATGGGTCGAGTTCGATCCAACCAACCGGATCATCGCCGGGCACAACCTGCTTCGCGTCGCCACGACGCGCACACCTGCAAAGGCCTTGCCGCTCAGCGGGACCTTCTGCGGAACTGGCGCAGTGTTTCTCGGAATGGAGGTTAGTGTCGCCGTGGAACGGCTCGACCGGTCCGCCTCCCCTGTCTCGCGACCTGCGGTCTGACGACGAGAGGAGCCGATCCAGTTTCGAGAAAACGGAACGAGAAAGGTCTACCTCAGCCCGCAACGTGCAGTGAGTTAACCGGACCACGACTCTCCTGCTTGCTAGTCCGGGCGTTGCGGGTGCGGTCATCCGGCCTGCTTCGACTTCTCGCCGCAGTGCCTCGCCAGGGCCCATCACAATCATAGGTTGCAGGCTGCTTTCCTTCAGACGAAACTCCATAAAGCAATGAGCGCACTGAGAGAAAATCCGGGTCTGCTTTCTGTCCTGCAGGCCGACCTCGCGTCGGAAGAGGCACTGCGGGAGATTATCTCCGCGCTCCGGATCCACATGCGGATGGAATCCGTGTTTCTCGCAGAGGTTGGCGAGGTTCACCGGGTGGTGTACCTGGCGGAGACTTCTGCCGCCAAAAGTCTGGCCGAGGGGCGCGCGGACCCGCGCGAACGCACCCTCTCGCACGCCATCCTGTCCGGCACCGTCGCCGAGGCCGTCGGCGACATTGACGCCAACCCGCAGATCAGAGGAATACCACTCTGCCGCGAGTTCGGCGTCCGGTCCTTCGTCGGCGTGCCGGTCCGGCTCGCGAGCGGTGAGATCTTCGGGGTCATGGGTTGCTTCGACTCCAGACCGCGATCCGATCTCGGGCAAAGCAGCGCCGACCTGATCCGGCTCACGGCCGATCTGGCAGGGCGACATCTCACGCGCCTCCGACAGGGGAACGAGGCTGCAAGCCGGTTTCGGCAACGTCTCGACCAGACGATCGCCACAGGCGCCATCCGCTTTGCCCGACAGCCGGTCGTCGAGATCGCGACGGGCCGTGTTGCTGGGATGGAGTATCTCGCGCGCTTCTCTCTCTTCAAGGGCATTCCGGTCAACATGGTCTTCGAGCAGGCTCACCTGCTCGCGGCGGACCGGGACCTTGAGGGCGAGGTGCTTCGCCGACTGTCGAAGACAGTCGCCAGGCAGACGGAGGAGTGTAAGGCGTTTGTGAACGTTTCACCCGAGGCGATCGCCAACGGGAAGTGCGCAGAAATCTTCGGGGCCCTGCTCGACGGGATGGTCCTTGAAGTCCTTGAGGAGCGACTGGAAGGGCTAGAAGACGATATTCGTGTGGCACTGGCCGCAAGCGAGTTGCCGTTCAGTCTGGCGGTGGATGATTTCGGTGTCGGGTATTCAAATCTCGCCAGGGTCGTCTCCGTGGCGCCGGAATTCGTGAAGGTGGACCGCTCGCTGGTCACTTCCATCGACGAGGACCCGGCTCGGCGGGCGCTGATGTCCGCCGTAGTCAGATTTGCAAGGGAGACGGGTGTCCAGGTGATAGCCGAAGGCGTCGAGCGAAGTGGCGAAGCGGCGGCGCTGTCACGTGCAGGCGTGCGGCTGGCGCAGGGATATTTCTTCGCCCGACCGACGCTTTGCGACGACTAATCCGATGTAGCCTGTCAAAACAGGCAACAAGCGGCAGGACAGCTAGGTCACGCAACCCCTGCGCAGTGATCCTGTTCGTGGCGCCCGCCGAGGTGACGGGCGTCGCCGAACGCTACGATGCTGCGCTTTTTGACGTCGAGAATGTATTCTGGAGCCACCGGGGCGAGCTCTGCACCTTCGACGTGATGCTGGCAGAGTTCGGACTGTCGCTCCCCGCCCTCGTTCGGCTCGCTGCAATCGTCCGCGGCGCCGACACCGCGCGTCTCGATCTCGCTCCCGAGGCGGCGGGGCTGCTGGCTGCCTCGCCTGGATTGTCGCGCATGTATGCCGACAACCTGGAGCAGATCGAGGCCGGGATGCTGCTCTACGGCGCCTTCTACCGCTGGGCGCGCGACGCGACCGACGAGACCCACGACTGGCCCCCGAACAAGCCGAAGGCCGACTGATGCAGACCCGTTCCTACCCGACTCTGGCAGAGGCCACCCGCGTCTGGGCCCGCATCGGGCTTCTGAGCTTCGGCGGGCCGGCCGGGCAGATCGCGCTCATGCACCGCATTCTCGTCGAGGAACAGCGCTGGCTGGGCGAGAAGCGGTTCCTTCACGCGCTCAACTACTGCATGCTCCTGCCTGGGCCCGAAGCGATGCAGCTCACCGTCTATATCGGCTGGCTGATGCACCGCACCCTTGGCGGGATTGTCGCGGGCGTCCTCTTCGTGCTGCCGGGTGTTGTTGCGATCATGGCGCTCAGCTGGGTCTATGCGCTCTACGGCGATGTCGGGCCGATCGAGGCGCTGTTTTTCGGGCTCAAGGCGGCGGTGCTGGCCATCGTCGTGCAGGCGGTCATCCGCATCGGGTCGCGCGCCCTGAAGAACACCGCGATGCTGGCGATCGCGGCGGCGTCGTTCGTAGCGATCTTTGGCTTCGCCGTCCCGTTTCCGCTCATCATCCTGACTGCGGGGCTAATCGGATTCCTGGGAGCCCGCGCCGGTCTGCCCGCCTTTCTGGGCGGCGGCGGGCACGGCAATGTCGGAAAGGTGCAGGTCGACGACTCCGACACCTTGCTGGGTGAGGAATCGCCTGAGCATACGCGCGTAAATCGCACTTGGGCGCTTCGCATCTCGGCCGTCTTCCTCGTGCTCTGGCTGGCGCCGATTGCGCTTCTCTTCGCCGTTCTCGGCTCGGCCAACGTCTTCGCGCAGATCGCAGGCTTCTTCAGCGTCATGGCAGTGGTGACCTTCGGCGGCGCCTATGCGGTGCTGGCCTACGTGGCGCAGGAAGCGGTGCAGAACTTCGGATGGCCGCGCCCGGCGAGATGCTCGACGGCTTGGGAATGGCCGAAACCACGCCCGGACCGCTGATCATGGTGACCCAGTTCGTGGGCTACATGGGCGCGTTCCGTGAAGCGGGAGGCCTCTCGCCGCTTCTCGCCGGGACGCTGGGCGGGCTGCTGACCACATGGGTCACCTTCACGCCCTGCTTCCTGTGGATCTTCTTCGGCGCCCCGTTCATCGAGCGCCTGCGCGACAACGATATGCTGACGGCCGCGCTGACAGCCATCACCGCTGCCGTGGTGGGCGTGATTCTGAACTTGGCGGTCTGGTTCGGCATGCATGTGATCTTCGACGAGATCAGGACCGTGACCAGTATGGGCGTCGACATCGAGATGCCGGTGCTGGATTCTGTCGACTTCTTGGCGCTGGTTCTGGTGCTGGCCACCATGGTTGCGGTGTTCCGCTTCAGGGCAGGCCCGGTCACTGTTCTCGTCGGCTGCGCGGCGGCCGGGGTTGCGTCGCGAGCCTTCGGCCTCTCATAGTCCCTGCCGACCTTGGTCCCTTGCGGCAAGACGAGTTGTCCGGAACGCAACGGTTCATGCTGCGAGTGCCAGAAACGCCCACGCCGAAGCAGTCGATCTCGACTGGAAACAGTCGCGCTGCGGCAACTTCAGCACGACCGCGACGCGAGGACGGCTGCGGCTTTCCAGCTGTTCGCTGCGGACGCTGCCACTACGGTACCAAACCGAAGGAAGAGAGAGTCATCAACCGTTGACGGTCTTTGCTGCTTTGCCGCCTTCGTCACTTGGGCGACCGGGAACAGGCCGGCGACGATCGCAAATGCCACCATATGAGCGTTCGCGGTCTGATTCAGCGCGCTGCGACACGAGCGGTTCGAAGTCGCTGATAACGCGCCGCCTTCCCCAACTTTGCGATCCGTCGTTCAATCAAGTAGGTTTTTTGGGAAGCACCTGGACCCCACTTTCCACCCGTTGGCGGGTCCAAGGCCAAGGAATACCTGCCCTACCGCCCCGAGGGGCTGCCGGCCAAGATCGTGACGGGAGCGAACTTCAAGGGCGGCGTCGGCAAGACGTCGACCTGCGCGCACCTCGCCATGTCGGCGGCGCTCGACGGTTACCGGGTGCTGGTCGCGTTAGATTTCTCTGCGGGACAAGTAGACCGAGCCGAAGAGGCCGACCGCATCTCCCATCTTCGGCCGACAGATCCCGCTCGGAAGGCGAGATCACCTTGGCGGGGAGAAATTTTGTCCCTCATGGTGCGACCAGCGACGCTGATATTGCCGGACAAGATCCATATCTCGGCGCACAGTATCACGCGCTTTAGCCGGGTTGCGTTTATCCTGGTGGATTACGCAGCAGAACTGGCGAGCAATCCAAGAAGTGACAGCAGAGGTCTGCACTGCAGGAACATACGCATGCGATATTCGCGATCCTCCACGCGGATCGGCGTGAGCAACGTAACGGCTTCTTGCGTTCGAACACCTGATCGACCTTACGCTCAGCAGAAATCGTGTTGATCAATCGTTCGCAGACCTTGTTCGAATACTGCGAAAACCTCTTCGGCGGGGGATTTGACCGCTGAGGCCGATAGCGCATCTGAACTACGCCACTCAGTGCTACACCGCCCTCAATGTGACAGCGCGTGAGGAGCTTCATTGGTTGTCCGGCACGCTCGCCGACCGGCCGCTTGTCGGGCTCGCCAACGCCGCGCCGATCCTGCTCGTTGTCACGGCCGCGGCGCGGCCTTGATACAGACGCTGGACGTGCTGCTGGCCGACGACGGACTAGCCGAGGCGCTGGGGAGGGTCCTTGCGCAGGGCCCGGCTGGCGGCGCTGGGCGGCGTGTCGCTTCTGGCTGGCGCATCAGTCGCGCTGGCCGGGCCTCCTTCGTTGCGGGCAGCCGTGTGCTTTCGGCGCTTCTGCTCGCGGCGAGCGCATGGGCCGGGATCATTTCTGAAACCTGCGCCTGCCGCGGGTCGTTCTGGCGCTTCCGGCCGGCGCGGCAGTCCGCGTCCTGGTGTTCCTCTTGGCGTTCTCCGACAAGCAGAACCTCCTGGAGGTTTGGCAGCCGCCTTCGCTGCCGCAGGGGCCGCGCTCCTTGTCGGGCGCGACCGGGCAACCCGATGCGCCTCATCCTCCAGGCGTAGCGCTCGCGACTCTCGCCGACGCGGTTATCGTCCTGATGATGATCGTGGGCCCGGTTTACCGGGTGCTGAGCAACCGCACCTACATCGGCAAAGCGACCCGCAAGGGCGAGAGCTATCTCGGCAAGCACGATGCGACAAGCAACTGCGACACGTGGAACAAATGTCATCCTATCCTGCAGGAGAACGCGCGGGCCGCACTCGGTCCAACGCACCTGCGCCACTGAAGGCGCTGTTCGGGCCGGCGTCGCCGCTATCTCGCCGACCCACGCCCGAGTGCGGCAAGCTCTAACGGTACCGTGGCAGTCAGTCGGTCCTGAAGCATGGTGCCGGCACGTGTCCTATTGGTCGCGTGCCCGCGGGCGAGATCGAAGCTGCGGTCATGCGCCATCTGCGTGCGAGGTTTCGCCGGCCAGAGATCAAAACGGGCACGTGGAAGGCGGCGCGGGCCAATGCCAAGAGCATCACCGAAGCCGACTCGGCCTTGCAGCAATTCGGCCCTCTACGGGATGAGTTCTATCCCGGCGAGCGGGCCTGAATCGTGGCGCTGCCGGTCGAGCGCTGGACACTAGCACGGACGAGCTAAACGTCCGGCTCCGCGTGGACGGCCTCAGCGGCTTCGCGCGTAAGACATCGGCCGGCAGCGTAGCGCGCGCCGCATGACCTGAATGATGCCGGTCCCCTCAACGCCGGACTATTCGCAGCCGCAGCATCTACGCGGAAAATGTCGCAGCCCGTTCTCGACCTTCTCCCGCCTCGGCGAGCGCGGAGATGCCGATTTTCTGGCGGCCATTTCATGCCCGCGCGGCGATGCTCCTCGAAGTCCAAGCCAAGTCGAGTGCTCCGACTTAAGTCGGGACAGGATCGACATCCTAGTCAACACCGCCGGCATCACTCAGCCGCTGAAGATCATGCACATCGTCGCCGAGAACGATGATGCAGTGCTCGACGTCAACTTGCGCGGCACGCTCTAAATGAGGCAGGCGGCGATACTCTGCATGCGTGAGCGACAGGCGGGCAGCATCGTCAACCTCAGCTCCGTCTCGTCCCAGCGAGGCGGCGGCATCTTCGGCGGGCAGCGCTACTCGGCGGCAAAGGCCGGGGTAGTAGGCCAAACCAAGGCAGTTTCCGACGAACTCACCCCCGACGACGTGCGCGTCAATGCGATCTGCCCGGGCTTCATCGCAACCAACATAACTGCGGGAAACCTGCCCTAGGACCAGCACAAGATAGTGCTGGCCGGCATTCCGATGGGGCGCGCGACGGCCGGCTGACGCGCAGCCCGCTCAAGGGCACCACCGGCGACGCCCTCTTCGCCGTCCTCTGCGCCTGCGGCCACAACCTCCGCAAGATCCTCGCCCACCTCAGGGCGCTCTTGGCTCTCCTGATCGCCGCCATCCTCGGCGCATTCAGGCCCGACAGCCCTCCCGAAATGGGCGCTGCCGGCGGCTGATCGGATTGTTCAGGCTGAATTGATTGGTTCGGGCCGGTTCGGCGTCTACGTCACCAACATAGCACGCCTCCTCGTCGGACACTTCAGGGGCGGGCTCGGCTAAGACTCGACCATCGGCTCGGTGATGTTCAGCGGCATTTCAAGCTCGGCGGTGGCCGACGCCTCTGCACTCGGCAACGCGCTGGATCCCCGTGCAGAAGGAGGAAAGCTATCCGGGTAGCTTCGCGGCGGCGATCAAACCGGCGTATTCGACGGTATTGGTGCTGATCCTACGTCGATCCCGCTGATCCTCTCCGGCGTCGTCTCCAATGTCTCAATCGTCGATTTCTTCGTCGCCGGCATCCAGCCGGGCCTCTTTCTTGGCCTCGGCATGTTCGCCGCCGTCTGGGTCGTGGCGCAGCGGCGCGACCTGCCGCGCTCGCCGCTCGCCGGCGGCTTCCGGGCGTTCCGCAGCCAGGTCGTCCCGCCGCTGCCGGCGTTGCTGTTGCCGGTCTTCGTCATCGGCGCGCTACGCTTCGGTGTCGCCACGCCGACCGAGGTCAGCGTCATGGCGGTGGGCTACGCGCTAGTCGTCAGCGGGCTGATCTACCGTGACCTGACGTTGCGCGGCCCTTACCCGCAGTGTTGTCTGACACTGCCCTGAGTGACAGGCGATCGCTTTCTGCGGATATGTGTGCTCGCTGCCATCCCTTACGTCAGCAATTCCAACTGACGCCAGCGGCGCAGAACCGTCTCTTCCAGTGAGGCGCCTTCGCCGAGCGTGAGGAACCGCCCGCCGGCGGCGGTCAACTTCTGTCGCAGATCCTCCTGCCAAGCCTGCAGGATGCGGCGAAACCGTTCCTGCACCACTGCGTCGAGCGTCAGCACCATTTCCTGCCCGCTCTCTGCGTCCATCAGGGCAGCCTCGCCTGCTCCGAGGAGCGATGGGTCCTCTTCCTCCCTCGACAGCACCTGAAGCGCCCAGACCTCGGCACCGAGTCGGGGCAATAGGGCCTCAAGGCGCGGTGGTGCATCCCACCAATCACTGATCACGATGGTCAGGCCGGTTGGGGAGACCTCCGGCAGCGCGGCCTCGAGGCAGCCGTCGAAGCGACCCCCGGTGCCATGCTGCCGCGAGAGCCATGCAATTGCATCGGCGGCGCGCGACGGCGTGGTGTAGACGGCGGACCACTCGATGCGGCGCTCGCGCCCCATGCCGAGCCGGAGTCGATCGCCCCCGGCGAGCGCGACGAACCCGAGCACGGCCGCTGCGGTTCGGACCAGCGCAAATCGCTTGCCGCCGTCCGCGCCCATCGAGGCGCTCGCGTCCACGAGGATCGTCACGGAGAGCTGGCGCTGCACCGCGTACTGGCGCACGAACGGCTGGCCGAAGCGCGCATAGAGCGCGGGGTCGATCCGGCGCACATCGTCGCCCGGCTGATAGGCCCGATGGTCAGCAAACTCCAGCCCGGCTCCCTTCATGCGCGACCGGCGCTCGCCGCTGCCGGCCGAAGCTTGCGCCCTCCGGGGCAAGAGGCGGCTCCGCGCGAGCCGGTCGAGGAGGGCAGCCGGCGGAATCACGTGACGCCTCGTTTGACCTCGGCGAACATCTGCGCCAGGAGCCCCAACGGTTCCACTCCTGCCGCCTCGCCCTCGTAGTTGAGCTGGAATCGGTGGCGGAGCACCGGCGCCAGCACGGCCTCGAGGTCGTCGAATGCCACGTTGTAGCGGCCTGCCACCAGCGCATGCGCCTTCGCCGACAGGACCATGGCCTGCGCACCGCGCGGGCTGAGGCCGAAGCGCAGGTAGCGGCGCACCGGCTCGGGGCTCGTCGGTATCTGCGGCTGGGTCGCCACCGAGAAGCGTGCCACGGCACGGCGCAGGTGCGAAGCCATCGGCACCATCCGCACCAGCCGCTGCGCGAGGAGCAGGTCTTCCTGCGTCAGCACCTGCCGCGGCACGCGCGGCTCGTACCCTGTGGTCAGGTCGAGGATCGCGTCGAGTTCTTCCTCTTGTGGATAGTTCACCTCGGCCTTCAGCAGGAAACGGTCGATCTGCGCCTCGGGCAGGCGGTAAGTGCCCTCCATCTCGATGGGGTTCTGCGTGGCAAGCACGAAGAAGGGCTCGGGCAGCGGCGTCGTATGGCCGCCGGCGGTGACTGTGCCCTCCTGCATCGCCTCGAGGAGCGCCGATTGGGTCTTGGGCGTTGCGCGGTTGATCTCGTCGGCGAGAAGGATCTGGGTGAAGATAGGGCCTTTCTGGAAGCCGAGTCTCGTGCGCCCGTCGGCGTCGGGCACCAGCGTCATGCCACCAGTGATGTCGGCGGGCATGAGATCGGGAGTGAACTGGACGCGGGCGAAGTCGAGCCCGGTGACCTGCCCGAGCGTGCGGACGATCAGCGTCTTGCCGACGCCGGGCGCGCCTTCGAGCAGGACGTGACCCCCGGCAATCAGCGCAAGAAGAAGCTGGTCCACAACCGCCCCTTGCCCGACGACGGCGGCGGCGATCTCGCTCCGTGCCCTCCGCAGGAGGTCGGTCAGGTGTTCGATCCGAGCCCGGTCCAGACTCGCGGGCTCCGCGGCGGCAAGCTGCTCGTTCATTCCGTTCCTCCTGTCGAGGAGGCGCTCGCCGCGCCCCCGCCTGAATGGTGCCTGCTGCCGAGGGCGACAGCCAGCGCACCGAGCGTCTCTGCTGCCCGCCAGAGCACTCCGCCAAGCGCGAGCGCCAACGCCAACGCGAGCCAAGGCCGCCATGCCGGCGCGAGGAAGAGCGTGATGTGGGGCGCCTCGAAGTCAGGCGGCCGTTCCCCCGCGCCTCCACCCGTGGCTTGGGCAAGCGCGGCGAGCACATGTGTCCCGTCACGCCCCGGGTCGAGTGCCGCCGGATAGCCGAGATGCAGCCGAGCTGTCGCCTCCCTGCCCGCGCCTTCGACGGTTACCGCATGGACGCCAGGTCCGTGGAGGGGAAGCCGGCCCTCGAAGTGGCCGGGTTCCGTCTCGCGGAGACGCACCCGGCTATCGCCCTCCGCGAGCCGCGCCGTCAGGGCGTCCCCTGTCATCGGCAGGCCGTGCGCGTCGACCCGTTCCGCCCGCACGAGCGCCGCGTCGCCCGACCGCGCAAGCGAAAGGTGCAGCCCCGCTCCGCCCCCGCCGCGCAGGAAGTGCCGAGCGATCTGCGCCCAGAGGAGCGGGAACTCCGGCAGCTCCATCCAGCCGGTCGTCCCCTGGCCCGTGCCGTCGCTCGCAAAAGCGAGCACGCGCCCGTTTCCCTGCCGCCAGGAAGCCATGAGAGGCACCGCTTCGCCGTCGGCCGACGTAAGCTGCAGATGTTCTTGTGCGCCCGGTTTCGCCGTGGTCGCAACGTGGCGTGAGATCGGCGGAAGTTCCTTCGGCAGGTTCGCGAGGAAAGGCTCGGCTCGGCCGGCTCGAAGCACCGCGGTCTCTTCCGATCGAACAGGCGAGGTCGTCGACACGATCGTTTCTTGGGAGAGGATGCTGGGCAGTGCTCGAAAGTCGCCTGTGGCATGGTAGGTGCCGCCGCCGGCATCGGCGATGATGGCGAGACGGTCGGTAACCGCGCTCGAGCCGAATGCGATGGTTGAGACGGTGATCTCCGAGGCGGCGGCGCGCTCCAGCGTGGGCCGGAAATCGACCTGCTCGATCAGGCCATCAGTCATCACGATGATATGGCGGATGTCGTAGGGCACGTCTTCCAGCGCCTCGACGGCCATTTCAAGGGCCGGGAGCAGAGTGGTGCCGCCGCCCGGCTGCAGCGGCGCGAGAAGATCGGCGAGCGCGTCGGGATCGGGCCGTGGACGGAGGCTCACTACCTCGTAGGCCTCCTGATCGAAGGCAACGATGCCGAGCGCGCTTTCCTCGTGCAGAAGCTCCGCCGCGTGAATCGCCGCCGCCTTGGCGATGTCGAGGCGCGTCACCTCGCCCACCTGGCCCTGCATGCTTCCGGAGCGGTCGATCACGAAGACCAGCGCCGCCTTCGGGGCGTCGTGCGGGATGCGCGCCGAGAGCGGAGAGAGATCCTCGAGCGGCGTCTGGTCGTAGCCGCCGGGGCCGAAGCTGTTCGGCCCGCCGAGTATCATCAGCCCCACGCCCTGCTCGCGCACGGCGCGGGCGAGAGAATTCAGCCCGTCGATCCCGATGTCGAGTGCCGGCACGTCGAGGAGGATCACGAGGTCTTCCTGGATCCAGTCCTCCACCCGGCGGGGCGCGCTGCGGGGCTCGACCGCGCGGACATCGATCTCCTGCACGGCCAGTGCCTCCGCGAAATCGCGCGCCCGCCGGGGATTTGACGAGACCAGAAGCGCCGCTGGCCGCGGCCCTATATCCACCAGCACGCCCTCGCGGTCGTTGCGCGCTTCAGGGTCACCCGTCGCGGCTACTTCCACTTCGATCAGCGCCTCGGCCGCCGCGCCGGCCACGAGCGGGGCCTCGACGCGCGAAATACCGGCCGGCAGCACCACCTCCTCCTCGGCAACCATCGAGCCGTCGGCGAGGAAGGAGATGCGAGTGGGGCCTCCTCCCTCACTCGCCACCAGCGCGGTAGCGGTGTAGCGGTCGCCCGAGCGCAAGCCGCTCGGCGCCGACACCTCGCGTACCAGCACGTCACCTGGCGCCGGTGCGGGAACGGCGTGATCGAGCCGGAGGCCGCGTGCTGCCAGCGCCGGCGCTAACAGCGCGGCTTCCTCGGCCGTCGCTCCTGCGGTACCTGCGAGGAGTATGCGCCCGGGTCGGTCAGGTGGCAGCAGGGCGAGCGCGAACTGTAGTTCGGCAGCGCCCGCCGCGCCATCCCCGCCGGGAAATCCATCGCCTCGCGCGCCGTGGTCGAGCAGGAGTTCCGGTGCGGCGCCCGCGCGCAGTACTGCCGCGTCGGGCGGAACGGCCGCTACGCCTGCACCTGCGGGACCGGGAGCACCGAAAATTGCGACAGCGGCGCGATCAGGCCCCGGTTCCGGGAAGGGCAGGAGGAAAAAGGACGCCACACCTGCCGCGACCGCGCTGGCTCGGGTGCCGACGAGCGCCAGGTCCCGCCTTCGCCGCTGGTGCGTGTCCGGTCCTGGGCGGCGCCGCAGCTCGCGCCACGCCAGCGCCGCTTCGACCGCGATGGCCGCCAGCAGCGCCGCGAGCAGCGCCTGCCACGGCTGGAGCGGGCGCGCATGCGTCGGCGAAGCACCGGGCGCCCGCAGATCGCCCTCTCCCGCGGTTGCATGTACCGGCACGACCCGCGACCCGCCTGACCTCTCGATCCGGTAAAGTCCCGTCCGGAGGGGCAGGAAGGCAGCACCCGGGACCGCCGCCACCTGCGTGCCTTTGGGCCCGATCACCCGAGCCGAACCCTCCAGCGCCTCGAGCGGGCACGAGCGGCCCGCTTCGCAGGTCTGTCCAACCCTTGCCGCCGGATCGACACCCAGCCAGCGCACCAGGTTCTGCATGAGGACTGGCAGTGCCGGCGCATCGCCCCAGCCCGGCGCAGATGGGTCGATGCGCAGCCGCACCTCCCTGCCCCAAGCCATCTCCCGCGCCTCAAGCAGCGGCCAGACACCGACGCGCGCCACCGCCTCGCCGCCCGCAGGCGTCGCAGGACGGAACGGGAGCGAGCCGAACGTCGCCCAGTCCAGGTTCGCCGAGAGCGGGTGATCGCTCCGCCACGTATCAGGCGCGCCCTCCCGCCAATCTGCAGGCGCTTGCTCCCCGGCGATGCGAGCGCCGCCCGAAAGCAGCAGGTTTGTCCGTGGGTGCGCGGCCAGCACCGCGTCATGCGCCACAACCAGGTCGTAGCGCGCGGCTTCCTCCGGCACGGCCTCCGCGCGGACGAGCCGCAGTCCTTCCTGCGTGTCGAGTGCTCGGAGAAGAGACTTTTCGTCCGGACCGACATAAAGAACGTCCAGCCCGCGCGGCATCTCGCGTAGCACGAAATCGAGGCGGTCGTCGTGCGGCGCGAGGTCGGGCCGGAGCGCCAAGGTCAAGCGCCCGTGTCCGGGGAACTGCGACTCGCCTACGAAAGGCAGAACAAGCGACCCGTCGTTGCCCGGGTCAGTGGGGCCGGCGTCCAGCTCCAGCTGTCCCCAATCCAGCTCGCCGCCGCCCGCGGCGGGCGCGAAGCTCAGCGCCACGCCTTCGGGCCTAGGGTGTGTGCCCCATAGCGTGACCGTGCCCTCGATCCGCCAGCGGCCGAGCGTGCCGGATATCGGCGTCACCTCCGCATTCAGCTCGGCGTTTCGCGTGCCAGAGCCGCCGAAGGAGATCTGTTCCACCTCGGCATCCTCGGGCAACGGTGCACCGTCACTGAAGGCGACGATCTCGATCCGCTCATCCGGAAGGCTGAGGCTCGGGATGTAAGCGATCGCCGCGGCCCAGTCGGCCGTCCCGTCCGTGGCCTCGACAGCAGCGAGAGTCTGTCGCGCCAGATGCGGCGGAAGGCGCGCAGCCACTGGCCGCGGCTCGGCGCCCACGACAATCACCGAGACACGGTCGATTCCCTCTGCCTCGGCGCGCTGGAGCCGCGCATCGAGCGCGTCGATCGCCCTGGTCAGCCTGCTTGGCGCGACATCGCCTGCGTTCATGCTCGCCGATACATCGACGAGGAACACCGCATGTTCAGGCGCAGGAGCGCCGATCCGGGGCTGGGCGAGCGCGAGGCCCGCGAGGAAGATGATTGCCAGCTGCAACAGGAGCCGGGCCGTCAGCGGCGGCAGCGCGAAGCGCGGCTTCGGCTTCCGGTCTGCTTCGATCAGAAGCCAGAGCCGCAGGCTGCCCACCTTGATCCGCCGCCGTCTTCGCGCCTGGGCAAGCAGGATCGGAAGCGCCAGTCCCCAGACAAGCAGCCAGAAGGGCGCGCCGAAGCTCATGGTATGGGCTCTTGATCACCGGTAAAATAGCGCGCCACCGCCCTGGCCTGCGCGGCGTCAAGGACTGGCCGCGCCACCTCGGATTCCTCCTGCCGACGCCAAGCTGAAGAGGGGCCAGCACTGCCGCCCTCCTCTATCGTGCGCGTTGCATCGGGTGCGGCATCGATGCGGATGCGACTGCCCTCGCCGGACAGCTCGCCAGGCGCTAGCGTGACCTCGCTGCCCTGCGCATAGGCGCCGGCATCAGGGGTGGTGCCGCCGCCGATCGCGGCGCTGCCGGTGCCAGCCTCGGTGCTCTCGCCCGAGTTCGAGCGCCCGGAGGCGCCGAGACGAAAGGCGTTCTGCAACGTGCTCGCGCCACCCTGGCCCGGCAGATTGCCGCCCTTCTGATCGTCTTGACGCTCCAGGATAACGCTTGGGGCGTCTGTGCCCTCGGTGATGATGAAGCAGTCGAGATCGCCGTCGTGGACGCATTCGCCGTCGTTGAAGGTCGCAGCTTCTCCCTCGCCGCCCGCGGGCGCGGCGGAGGGCTGAGACGCGGTGGCGACGGAAGAGCTCGCGCTGACCGGACCATCGCCGTTCGATTCGGCGATGCTCTCTCGAACCGCTTCATCCGCGGGAGGCAAGGGATCGGCCGCAGCGGGCGCGGGCGCAGTCGGCTCGTCTGCCGCCTCGGCTGCCGCCGCAAAGGTCATGGCCGCCTGCGCCAACTCCTCGGGGGCCGCGCCGGCGCGTCGCAGCCCAGCCTCGGCGTGGCTGCCGAGGCGCCGGAGCTCCCGGTTCAGTGCTGCCGCCGAAATCGGAGTGCCGCCTTGCAGTCGCTCCAGAAGCGTATCGAGCTCGCGCCCCACGGCGCCGAGGTAGGGATCCTCGCGCCGCACCGCCTCGGCCCGCACAAACTCCGCGACGCGTTGCACATCTTCCACCGCCGCTTCGCGGGCAGCAGGCAGAAGCGAGGCCTCGTCGGCGGCGAGTTGCGAGGGAGCCGGCGGAGCCTCCACGTACGGCGTAGGCACGGCGAGAGCGAGCACGAGAAGCCCGGTGGCCACGAGCCAGGCGACAGCCCAGCCAGGCGACACAGGCACCAGGCGCCGGGGTTGTGCCACGGGTGCCCTGGCGGCCGCGTCGGCTATGAGAGCGGCGGCGACGGGCGTCACCGAACCTCGATCCCGCTCAACTTCCAGTGCGGTGCTGAGCCTCTCCTGTGTTCCGAGCCGCGCGTCGGCACGGCTCACGAAGCGACCGAAGGGCAAAGTACCGGCGAGTGCCCAGAACACCGCGCCCGCAAGCGCCACTGCCGCCGCGGTCCCGGCAAGCGCAAGAGGGGGCATGCCTGGGGGCAGCCCCGCACGCTCAAGTTCCCGTCCCGCTATCAGCAATGAGGCACCGGCCAACGGTGCCGCCAACGCTCCCTGCGCCACCCGCAGGGCCAAGAGGCGCCGGTGCGAGGCGCGCAACTGCCGGATCAGCGGACGCAGATCGGCCGATCCGTCGTCCGCTGGAGGATCCGCCAGCGCTGCCATCACCTCTGCCGGCGGCCTAGTCAGACCCCGCCTGGAACGGCGGGTATGCTGCCGAAGCCGTGCGCCTCGAGAAGCGAACCTATCGTGCCGTCGGCAATCATGCTCTCGATGGCGCGGTCCACCTCGAGCCGCAGGAAGGAGCTCTTCGCGAGCATCAGCCCGCCAATATTGGCCGTGCTCTCCACCGCCTCATCTATCTGGATCGGGTGGAGACCCTGTGTCGCCTCCGGGTCCTCTTCGGAAATAGTTGCGAAGACCGGCCCGAAGATCAGCGCGGCCTCTATCGTGCCTTCGCCCAGCCCGCTCACGAGGTCGATTGCTCGACCGTAGGGCAGACGGTTCCAGCGGTTCTCGGGTGCGCGGGTGGCAATGTAGCGCGCCAGCGCCAGGTCGGCAGGCGAGGCCATCATTGTGCCGATCCGCGACTCGGAGGGTACGTCCTCGAGGCTCTGGTAGTCGGGATCCGCCGCGATCATCATGTGATCATAGGCGACATAGGGGCGTGTGACCGTGAACTCGGGCGCATACATGCCCGCACCGACATGGAAGCCAAGGACCACATCGCAATCGTTTATCAGGGCGCGGAAGAGGTCGGTCTCGAGCCCCTCCCCATCGATGCCGTAGCCGGCGCCGAGCATCACGAACTCGCTGTCCAGCAAGAGCCGCGCGGCAATCTCCTCGGCAACTGCACGGTCGAACTCGTTGGTCAGGTTCACGTCGAACTGGCAAAAGCCAATCTTGTTGCCATCGGCTCGACGCCAGCTTTCGAGCTGCGCACGGTCGACCTCACCGATGAGCTGCGCGTCGGCGGGACCGGCAAAGGTGCCCATGAGCAGGCCGAGTGCCGCAAGTGGCCCAGAAAGCCATGAACGGATGACCGCGGGACGGGGGGCCAGAACGGAGTGGACGGCTGCATGCATCGCGAGACCTCTGGCTCCAAGGTGAGGGAAGGGCGAACGTCCATCGATCGAAGCGGTCCGGGCCGTTCCCGGCCCGGACCCTTTAGGCATGGGTGGCCCGCCCAGAGGCGGCCCACCGGTGATCAGCCTTCGGACAGCTTGAACACGTAAAGCGCGTTCGCGCCGAGGGCGGGCATTTCCAGACCTGGCGTCAGCGACTGCTGAGCGTTGGAGGTGAGGCCGACCGGAAAGACGACGTATTGCTCGCCGTCCGCCTCGTAGGTCATCGGATAGCCGCCCGCCGGTGCGTGGAGCCGCGGGCTCGTCCAGAGCACGTCGCCTGTCTCGTCGTCCAGCGCATAGTAGCGCCGGTCGACGTCGCCGACGAAGACGAGACCGCCGCCAGTGGTGAGGACCGAGCTGTTGTAGCGACGGTCATGCTGGATCTCGAAGGCTTTCGAGCCGTCGGCCGCGTTCAAGGCGTGGAAGGCGCCGATGTTCTCGGCGCCCGGAGCCAACGAGGTGCCGAAGCTTTGGAACATGCCCATCGACTCGCCCACGGCGGGCATTGCGCCGAGGCTCATCTCGCGCGGGGCACTGGTTTGGCAGGTGTTCGCGCCGTGCATGTAGAAGATGCCGGTGCGGTCACTGTAGGCCGAAGCCATCCAGAGACGCCCGCCGTTGATGGCCGGGCAGAAGGTCTGCTGCTGTCCGAACTCCGTGAAGTACAGCTCATCGTTCGTCTGGACGCGCCCAGTCTCCTCGTCGATGCCAGTGATCGAGTTGGTGTAGAAGGTCGTCTCGCCCCATTGGAACTCGCCGGTCTCGGCGTCGAGGCCAAAGACGACGCCGTTCTTACCGGCGGCGGTGACGATCATCTTCCGGGTCTCGCCGTCCACCTCGGCCTCGATGATCAGGCGCTCGAACGGCGAGTCGAGGTCCCAGTTGTCGTTCGGCAGATGCTGGTAGAGCCACACGAGCTCTCCCGTGTCGGCTTTCAGCGCCATGGTAGAGTTCGTCCCTCGCGCGTCATCCTCGGCGGACATGCCGCGGGAGATGTGCGCGTAGGGGATCGGCATGCCGCTGCCGTAGAAGATCATGTCGAGCTCGGGGTCGTAGGCACCCGTCGCCCACGGCGTTGCGCCCCAGCGGTTCTGCGGCGGCACGCCGCCCCAGCTCGCCTCGAAGAGCTGGTCGCCCGGCTGGTCGAGCGTGTTGTAGCGCCACAGCTCCTCACCGGTGTCCGCGTCATGTGCGGTGATCCAACAGGCGCCCACCGTGCCAACCATGGAGCAGCCCGAGGTGCCGGTGAAGATCTTGCCGTCGGCAACCAGAGGGCCTGCAGTGTAGCTGTAGCCCCGCTCCCAGTCATTGACCTGCACTTCCCACACGACCTGGCCAGTGAGCGCGTCCAGCGCCATCAGCTTGGCGTCCACGGTGGTCGTGATCACCTTGTCGTTCCAGAGGGCGATCGAGTTCTTCTGCCGCATCGCCTGGTTTTCATGGTAGCCGCCCGAGAACTCGGGGCGCTCGTGCATGTAGCGCCAGATCAGGTCGCCGGTGACGGCGTCGAGCGCCTCGATGTGGTTGTTGTTGGTCGCGACGAAGACGATCCCGTCGTGGTAGAGCGGCGCACTTTCCTGCCGGCCAAGTTCGGGCAACGCCCAGGACCAGACGAGCTCGAGATTCTGCACGTTGTCCTGATTGATCTGGTCGAGCGGGCTGTGAGCCTTGTTGTCGACAGTGCGCCGCGCCTGAAGCCAGTCGCCCGGCGCCGGATCGAGGATCATCTCGGCGGTCACGGGCGTGTAGGTCCGGCCACCCGCTTCCGCGGCTCCGGTTTCTTCAGCCAACTCAGTCTGCAACCCCGGTTGCTGAGCTTCCAGTTCCGTTTCCTGAGATCGCAGCACCTCTTCCGGAACTTGCGGTTCCTGAGCTGCCTGCGCCTCCTGTGCTCCCGTCGCTGGAGCTTCCTGCGCGAAGCCTTGAGTGGCCAACACGATCGCTAGAGCCGATGTCGCCGAGGCTAGTGTCATAATTCTCATCAAACTTCCTCCCATTACCTTCTGTCGTTCGAACGTTTCATTCTGCAAACGTTGCGCATCCACCGGACCCTGCGACTCCAGACGAGGAACCGTAATCTCTCGCGCATTCAGGGACTGCCGCCCGCACCGAAGGACATGGCCAATCCCCTGAATGGTAGTGCGAATGCGACGGACCCGCCGATCGCACAGCTGCGACGGAGGACTCGCCGCGGCCTGTCATTGCGGGATCTTGATCTCCGAGAGGGCAGGAGATCCTGCCAAGACTTCCTCGCCCTCCGGCAGCCCCCCGCGATTCATGAAGTATGCCACGAGGTCCACATATTCCTGCGCCGGAAGTCCGCCCGGCCGGTTAGCTGGCATGTCGAAGCTGATTATCATTCCAATCAGATCCTGGGCCGAGTAGGGCCAAGTCTCGAAGTTCTCCGCCTTCTCCTCACCATGACATTCGGCGCACCGGCGCTCGTACAGGTCGGCGCCGCGAACCACCTGCTCCGGGCTGAACCAGCCGTGGGCATCCGCGCTCTGCGCGGTGGCCGGAGCGGCGAAGGCGATTGCGAGAATGGCGCCGCCGACGGCGGCTGATGGGATCGGCGCACGCAACCAGGCTCGTACGAATGCACTCAAACGCATAGAACTCACTCTCGGATTTCCTCCTTCGGGGCGTATAGGTCAAAAGCGCTGCAGCGGGTGAGGTGTACCGAGAGCTGCTTTATCTGCGGCGACTTTTGGTTCCCCTAGGCGGCTTGTCAAGCCACTGATTCTGAAAACCGTCGCGCAACATTCGAACCCTTAGCTACAGGCGCGGCAGCAGGATGTGCCTTCACCTGCCGCCTGTCCCGCCAGGACCACGCGTTCGAGCTTTCTGCTGCAGCAAGAACCCCTTGCCATTTCCGTCCCGCCGGGGATCTTATAGCCACGACCGGCACAGGCTTGCGGCAATGCTGCTCCGACACGTGCGCGGTGTACGCAATCCGCGCGAGCTACGACTGGATCGGTAGGAGACGCACGAAGGCATGCCGCTGGCCGCCAAAGTCACAAAGCCTGTGGCGCATGATCCCGATCCGGATCTGGCGGAAAAGGGCATGGCCGTGACAATCTCGAAGATCAGCAAACGGTTCGGCAGCACGATCGCGCTCGACCAGCTGGATCTCTCGATCCGAGAGAACGAGATGTTCGCGCTGCTGGGGCCGAATGGCGCTGGAAAGACAACACTCATCCATATTCTGGCCACGCTGATGCGGCCGGACTCCGGAACAGCCGAGATCTGCGGGATAGACGTGGTCCGTCAGCCCAGGCGCGCGCGTGCTGCGCTGGGCGTCGTCTTTCAGGAGCCTAGCCTCGACGGCAAGCTCACGGTCGAGGAAAATCTCGATTTCCACGCGCGCATGTACCGAATGCCGGCCCCGCTGCGCCGCGAGCGTATAGGAGAGATGCTGGAACTCGTTGAACTCGCAACGCTCCGGCGCCGACTCGTCCGATCGCTCTCGCCGGGCATGAAACGGCGGCTCGAGATCGCGCGTGCCCTGGTCCACGACAGCCGTGTGTTGATACTCGATGAGCCGACCGTAGGACTCGACGCGCAATCTCGCGGGCGGATCTGGGAATACCTCGCTCGCATCCGCGCGCGGCGCACGGTGACGGTTGTGGTGACGACCCACTACATCGAGGAGGTCGAGGGTTGCGACCGGGTCTGCGTCATCGACGACGGCCGCGTCCTCGCCCTTGACAGGCCGGACACGCTGCGCTCGCGCCACGGGCGCCATGTGCTGCGCGTGCAGGCCCTCGACGCATCCACCGCGGCCGAGATCGCGGCGCTCCACCCCGATGCCGTGCCGGATGGCGACGGTGGCCTCGCTATCGTCGGCGGCCGCACCATCCTCGAAGATCTGCTCCGCCGCTTCGGACCGCGTATCGATCAGGTCTCGCTCGAGCGGCCGAGCCTCGGCACGGTCTTCCTCGGCCTCACCGGGCGCCACCTGCGCGAGGAGGGCGCCGCTCAGCAAGGCGCCGGAAAGCGATGATCCAGGCGGTGGAGGGCTTCGGCTACCTCGGCGCGCTCCACGCCATCTGGCTGCGCGAGATCAAGCGAGCGCTACGCGACCGCGGCCAGCTGGTAGGCGGCGTCAGCCGTCCGCTCCTCTGGGTTCTCATCCTTGGCGTCGGGCTCAACCCCTACTTCCGGGGCGAGATCTATGGCGAGGCGCGGTTCGCCATCCCTTTCACCTATCTGCAGTTCATCTTTCCCGCGGTCATCGTGCTAAACATCATGTACACGGCAGTGCTCTCGGCGGTGTCGCTGATCGCTGACCGCGAGTTCGGCTTCCTGCGGGAGGTGCTGGTCACGCCTGTGCCGCGGAGCGTCGTGCTACTTGGCAAGATTCTCGGCGGCGCGACCGTGGCCTTCGCGCATGGCTGCCTCGTGCTCCTTCTCGCGCAGTTCGCGGACGTGCCACTTCTGCTTTCGGGCGTGGGCGAGGCACTCCTGCTGATGTTCGGCCTCGCCTTCGGGCTCACCAGCCTTGGCATCGTCATCGCGCATCGGATCCGCAGCTTCGAGGGCTTTGGCGTGTTCTCGAACGCGGTGATCCTGCCTCTCTATTTCACCTCAAGCTCGATCTTCCCGCTCGACCCGGCGCTCACGGGGGCGCAGATGCGGGTTGTTTACCCCGAGTGGCTCGTGTTCCTCGTCGAGGTGAATCCGATCACCTATGCCGTGGATGCTCTGCGCGGTGCGCTCATCGGGTTCAATCAATTCGACGCTTGGCTCGGCCCAATCGTCATACTCGCTATTGCGGCGGTGTTCTTCCTCCTCGCCCTACGCGACTTCAACCGGTCCTGAAGGCGTGCGGGACGAGCCGAACCTCCGGGCTGACATCGGGGGCATCCTTGCGGTCGTCGCGCTCTTCGCGTGCGTCGCCTTCCTGCCACCCGACACTTCGCTATCCGAGATGCGGAAGGACGGAACGCTGAAGGCCTGCCTGCCCTCGAACTACCCGCCTCTCGTCATTTCCGGCGCCGAGCGTCCGGGCTTCGATGTAGAGCTGCTTGCCAAGGTGGCCGATCGCCTCGGAGTACGCTTGTCGCTCAACCGGAACGACGCAATTGGACGCGACTTCAATCCACGGAGCTGGGGCCTCAATCGGGCGCAGTGCCAGGTCGTGGCAGGCGGCGTCGCGGTTACCGACACGACGCGCACCTTTCTTGACACGACCGAGCCGCATCTTGCGACAGGCTGGATCCTGATCGGTCGGGAAGCCGTGCCAGCCTCGCTCGACGGCCTCACGGTCGGCGTCTTTCCCGGCGTTGCCGGGCGCGACCGCGTTGCTCTTACCTCGGGGCTGCGGCAGGAGGGCGCCCGCATCGCGCCGGCACACTCCATTGAGGATCTTGCCACTCGACTGGCCGCAGGCGAACTGGACGCGGGCGTCACCGAAGCTCTCGCCGGCGGCAGCCTCGCCGCCGAACGGGGCTGGAGCACAGCGTGGCTTCTTGGTTCCGACGAGGCAGATCCCATCGCTTTCGGCCTCTGGAAAGGCGACCTGACGCTGAAGCGTGCCGTGGGCCGCGCGCTGGAGGGCATCCGCGAGGACGGCGAGATCGAGGCGCTGCGCCGGATCTACAGCCTGCCGTCCATCAGCGCGGTCTATGCCGGAGCAGGCGCATGAAACGGCCCGCGCCAACACGATGATCGACTGGTCGGCTGTCTTCGCCACGAACGGGCAGGCAATGCTGTTCCGCCTCGCGGCGGTGGCGTTGATCCTGGCGGTCCACGGCTACAGCCTTGCGCTGTTGGCGAGGCTTCTGGGCGATCGCGTCTCGGCTGACCAGGGGCGGCAGAGTCTCAACCCCTTCGACCATGCAGAGCCGTTCGGAGCGCTCCTGCCGCTCTTTTTCCGGTTTGGCTGGATACGCCCGATCTATCCCGATCCGCGCCGCCTCCACGGCGGCTTCCTCGGCCTCATCGGCATCTGGGGGGCAAGCCTCGCGCTCCTTCTCCTACTTTCGTCGCTCCTCTGGCAAGTGCGGCCGTTTGTGATGGACGTCGTGCCGCGCGACACAGGAGGCACGCTTGTGGGCCTCATCCAGGTAGCGGCCGACATGAGTCTCCACTTTGCCGCACTGAATGCTCTGCCCCTGCCCCCACTCACGGGCGGGATGCTGCTCGCTGGCGTTGTCCCCGCACTCCGGCGGCGAATGGAAGGCTGGGTGCTCCTGGCTTGCGCGATGGCGATGAGCCTTGCCGTTGCGTCCGGCAAGGCCGCCGCGCTCCTCGGGCCGGTTGTCGGCCTTCTCCGGACAGCGCTGCATCCCTGAATCCGAGGAACGTGCCATCCTGCCCAGGATCACCGCGGAAGGTGCTGTCAGACGAAATCGCACCAGTCTCGGAATGGACAGGTCGGCTGCGTTCGGAGTTGAAGTGATTGCAGACGGAGGGTAAGCGTCCGGTCTGGACGGACCGCTCAAAATTCGAGCAGGCCAGGCGCTGCCGCAGGATCCGGTTCACGATGAACCGACCCGGGACGTATTCCAGCTCCTCGGTGATGTCCTCGCCAAGCCGGCAGAGCGTGCCGCGGCAACCAAGGCAGCTCTCCTCGCCGGTGGTGAGCTCGACCTCCATGCGAGGCACGTGATCAGGGATCGGCCGCCGCTTCGGCTCGCCCTCCTCCTTGACGTCGGAGAGCCGCAGCCGGCCCGTCATCGCCGCGGCGGCGATCTCGCTGCTCTCCAGCGCGAGCTGTAACTGCTCCACCATCTCCGAGGACGCACCGAACCGGTGGGCACGATGACCGGCGAGCTTGTGGCGGAGCTTCTCGATCAGTATGGCCTGCGCCTTTACCTCGGCCAGAATGGGCGAGCGGCTTGGCAACGAAGGCAAGTCGCCGCTCTACGCGGCCGTCGACGGGCGGCTGGCGGCAATCCTCGCCGTCGCCGATCAAGGAGACAACGCCGGACGCGATCCGCGCTCTGCATTCGCAGGTCTGAAGGTCGCGATGATCACCGATGACAATGCCCGCACCGCACGCGCCATCGCCGACCGGCTCGGCATCGACGAGGTGGTGGCCGAGGTGCTGCCTGGCGGCAGGGTCGACGCGATCAAGGCGCTGCGGGAGGGCTGCATTCGTGCCGCCTTCGTCGCGCGCCGATGAAGGATGATTTCGTCATCAGCATGCCTAAAACGGCTGGCTGATCGGACAGGCCCTCACCGAGCAAAACGGTGACCATCAGCGCCAGCTACACCACTTCGCGGGACAACATCTGTGCGGTCGGACCGACAAACCGATCGCGTCTCAATGGCTTGCATCTGCCGGAAGCGCTTCCCGTTCAAACTGGACGCGTCCCGCTACCAGATCGGGTTGCTGCTGCCAGGCGTGGGTGGTGGGCCATCCCATCGAGGCGGCGTGACTTCCATCTGGAGCGCTGGCGGCAAGTGCCGGAGGCGGCCGAGGTCCGTCTCGCGCGCGACCAGAAGATCGTCGAAGAGATCAGGCGCTGCGGGCGCGGTCTCCTCGTCGACGGTGCCCATCCGGGTGATCCACGTGCCCGTCTGGCAAAGGGAGGCGCGGACATGCCAGCTGCCGCCCTCTTCGGCGCGACGGAGCAGTGCCTCCATCACCCCCCGCGCCGCCAGATAGCCGGTAAGGTAGTCGCAGACGGAGCAAGGCGCGAGGCGGGGCGGGCGGCCATCCATCCGCGGGACCGTGAGGCCCGTCGCCGCCTGACCCAGACCTTCCCATCCTCGCCGTCGGGACCAGGGGCCGGTATGGCCGTAGCAGTTGATCGATACGTAGACGATGCCGGGCCGTAGAGCCGCCAGCCGATCCGCGTCGAAACCGAGCTTCGCCAGCGCTCCCTTCCGGTAGCCCTGGCAGAAAACGTCGGCCGCGCGCGCCAGCGCCTCGAGCC
The DNA here is from genome assembly GCF_016918935.1 of Roseitranquillus sediminis. Classification (GTDB taxonomy): domain Bacteria; phylum Pseudomonadota; class Alphaproteobacteria; order Rhodobacterales; family Rhodobacteraceae; genus Roseitranquillus; species Roseitranquillus sediminis. The sequence goes on along the minus strand of NZ_JAFFOB010000015.1, from coordinate 17,119 downwards.
GGGCGCGCCCGTTCTCGCGCTTCAGGTCCAGCATGGTGGACCGCTTGCCGTGGCCCGTCTCGAGCTCGAAGGGCTGTCGATCAAGCCGCCCCGGCGCGATGACCTGCAGCACGTCGGCGCCATGCTCGGCCAGCGTTCGGGCGCAGATTGGCCCGGCCAGCGCCAGGCTGAGGTCGAGCGCGCGGAGCCCGGAGAGCGGCCTGTCGCCGGGGGGCAGCGGCTCGGGGGGTGCGTCGCCTATCCGGATGACCTCGACGACCGGGTGCCCAGCGATGGCGCGGCCCTGCGGGTGCCGGCGCCACTCCTCGGCGCTGCGGACGACCGCGGCGCATGTCCCAGCCTCCGCCAGCGCGTCCTCGAGAGGCTTCGCGTCCCAGTCCGCGACCGCCGCCGGAATGCCCGAAGCGTCGGTGCCGAGCACCTCCATGATGCGCGTGGCGAGGTGGGGCAAACCGCCATGAACGTGGATCCAGCGCCCGTCCCGCGTGCGATAGATGCCGACCGCCGCATTGCTGGCGTTCTCGCCGCGCAGCAGCGACCGCGCGCCCCAGGCGCGCCAGCCCCCCGGCTCCGGCTCCCAATCCGCGGGTCGCGCTCCCTCGTTAGGGTCGAGCAGCAGGTAGGCGTAGCCTGCGAGCGCCGCCGCGGCCTCGCGCACGGCGACGCTGGGGCGCTGACGCTGTCGGGTGCGCCGGCGCCAGATCTCGGCCGCGGCGTCGCCGCAGAGCGCGATCGCGGTCGCTGCCGCCTCTCCGATCGGGCGCGGGAAGCGAAGGACGGGATCGCGTCCGACGATGTCGGGCGGGTCGCCGAGAAAGGCGAGGCCGCCGAGCCCGGCCATGTCGAGCGCCCGTTGCGGTAGATCCCGCGCGAGCGAGGCCGTCACGCCAGCTGCTCCGGCGCGTAGCGGCGCAGGACGGCGCGCTCCGCCACGCTGACAAGGCCGTAGGTCGCCATCGCGATCAGTGTCAGGATGGCAGCGACCGCCCAGAGCACCGCGTAGTCGGCATTGTAGACGCCTGCGAGGATGGCGTTGCCCATGCCGACACCGGTCACCAGCCACTCGATGATGACGGCGCCGAGGATCGAGGCCGGCACCGCGATGCGCGCCGAGGCCATGAGCGCGGGCAGGGCCGACGGCAGCTCGGCGCGCCAGAGGATGGTCAGGCGGCTGGCGTTCATGACGTGCAGCACCTCGACGATCTGCCGCCGCGTCAGGCGCATCGCCGTCACCATGTTGATCATGGTCGGGAAGAACGAGAGGATCGCGACGATCACCGTCGTCGCGGCCAGAGTCCGCCCCAGGAGCAGGATCACGAGCGGAGTCGTGGCGAGGATCGGGATCGACCTGAGCGTGATCGCGATCGGCATCACCCCGCGCTCGACCGACGGGCGCAAAACGAACACGATCGCGGCGAGCGTGCCGCCTGCCATGCCCGCGACGAAGCCGAGCCCCGCATTGCCGAGCGTGACCAGCAGTCCGCCGAAGACGAGGGCACGGTTCGCTGCGGCGTCAGGCTCGGTGAAGAGGAACGCCCAGACATCCCCCGGACCCTTGGCGAAGAAGGCGTTGAGGCCGGCAAGGCGGATGAAGAGGGCCCAGCCGCCGAACACCACGACGAGGCTGATCGCGATCGTCGCCCCCGTCCGCAGGAGGCCAGGTCCCGCGCCCGCGCCGCCGCGCGTCGCTGCTTGCGAAATCTCGAGCCCGTGCACCCACGGCGTGAGCCATGCACCGATCCAGCCCACCAGCACGTAGCCACCGCCGGACAGCGCCGTCGCCAGAACGGCGACGCTCCAGACCCGCGTCGTCTCGAGGCTGGCGAGGGCGCCGGTGATGAGGACGCCGAGGCCGCGCTCGGCCCCCATGAACTCGCCGACCGTGGCGCCCAGCACTGACGCGGGCGCGGCGATCTTGAGGCCGGCGAAGAGGCTCGGCAGCGCCGACTGCAGCCGGACCCGGATGAGCTTGTCCCGGCCGGACCCGCCCAGCACGTGCACCACCTCGAGCGCCGCCGGGTCAGCGGAGCGTAGCCCCAGCACCGCCGCCACCATCGTCGTGAAGATTACCGCGAGCGCACTCAGCGCCACCATCGCGTCGGGCCGGTCGAGCAGCACCATCAGGATCGGCGCCAGCGCGATGATCGGCAGCGAATAGATGGCGAGCGCCGCGCTGAAGACCGGCCGCTCAAGCGCCGGCCATTGCACTATCAGCACTGCCGCCACAACCGCGACCGCATTGCCGATCGCGAAGCCCTTGAGCGCGGTCCAGAGCGTGACCTGCACGTTCGTCGCGTAGAGCGGCCAGTTCTGCGCGAGCTGCGCCGCGACCTGTGTTGGCGCTGCGAGCGCGAAGGAGCCTGCGAGCAGGGTCCGCGCCAGCACCTCCCACCCGACGAGGACCGCGACCAGGATTGCCACCGTCTCCGCCCGTTCGGGCAGGCGCGAGAACCCCCGGCCTGCATCGGCTTCACCCGCGATCGTCATCGCCGCCACCCGCCAAGAGCTCGGATAGCCGGTCCGTCAGCGCATGGAAGCTGGGCGTCCGCAAGAGCGCCTCCTTTCGTGGCCGCGGGAAGTCGACCTCCACCTCGGCAAGGATTCGTCCGGGCCGCGGGCTCATCACCACGACCGTATCCGAGAGGAACGCCGCCTCCTCGATCGAATGGGTGACGAGCAGGGTCGTCGCCGCCTGCTCGCTCCAGATGCGCAGGAGCTCGAGGTTGAGCCGCCGCCGCGTCATCTCGTCGAGGGCGCCGAACGGCTCGTCCAGCAGCAGGACCTCGGGCGACGTGACCAGCGCGCGGGCGATGGCGACGCGCTGGCGCATGCCGCCCGAGAGCTCCGCCGGCCGCGTTCGCTCGAAGCCATCGAGCCCGACAAGCGCGATGAGGTCGTCGCAGGTGCGCGCCGGGACGGCGAGCCCCGTCACCTGGACGGCCAGTTCGATGTTCGACCGGACCGTGCGCCACGGCAGCAGCGCCGGCTCCTGGAAGACGATGCCGAGCTTGCTCGCGCGCCGCAGCTCCCGCGGCGTTTTCCCATGGGCGGTGACCGTGCCAAACGTCGGCGCATCGAGGTCCGCGAGCATCCGCAGGATCGTCGACTTGCCGCACCCGGAAGGTCCGATGATCGAAGTGAAGGCGCCCCGCCTCGTCGCAATCGACACGTCCTCGAGCGCCAATAGGGGCGCCCCCCGCCCCTCAAAAATCTTGCGCAAGCGGGCAAGGCGGATGCCCTCGTCGGCGGGCGCCCCGGCCGTGGCCGCGTCCACGGTCGCGGGCGGGCGCTGGCGCACTAGATGCGGATCCTGCCCTGATAGATCTCCTCGAGGATCTCCCTAGAGAACAGGCTCTCGTCCGCCTCGATGCCGAGCAACGCCATCGTCTCCAGATTTGCCCGGATCTTGTCGTCGCTCATCCAGAAGAGGCCGTTCGCGGCGGTCTCGGGCGTCACCAGTAAGTCGAGCTGCGCCTGGGCCTGCAGCTTCTGCTGCTCGGGGTTCAGACCCTGATCAGCGGCATACTTCTCGACCGTCAGACGCGTGGCGTATTCGATGTCGTCGAGGAAATCCTGCCAGCCCCTGATCTCGGCGCGGAGCAGCCGCACGATCTCGTCCCGCCGGTTCTCCAGCGCGTCGCCCGTCACGATGTAGATGCCCGAGAAGATGTCGTAGCCGTAGTCCGACAGCAGGAAGCTGTGGGTCTCGATGCCCTGCAGCTCGAGGTCGATCGGGCCCGTCGTGAAGAGCGTCAGGAAGCAGTCGACCTCGCCGCTGGCGAGCGGCGCGGGGTTGCCCTGCGTCGTCACCACCTCGATCCTCGACGCGTCGAGGTCGTTCAGGGTCACGATCGCGTCGAGCACCGGCTGGTTGATCGTCGCGAGCCCCAGCCGCGGTCCGCCCTCAAGGTCCGCGGGCGTCCGCACCGGATTGTCGGCGCGCGAGGTGATGCAGAACGCGTGACGCTGGTTCTTGGCGCCGAGCACCGTGTAGCCGGCGCCGTTGGCATTGGCACGGGCCGCGAAGTCGGTGGCAGACACTCCCACCAGAGCCTGTCCAGAGATCACAACCGGGTCCACCGGCGCATTCGGCCCGCCCGACAGCAGCGTGACTTCGAGGTCCTCGTCGGCATAGTAGCCGCGCTCTTCCGCGATGAAGCTGCCACCGTACTGCACGCTCTTCAGCCAGCCGAGCTGCAGCGCGACGCTGTCGGCGGCGTGGGCCGCGCGCGGCAACATGAGCGGCGAGGCAGCAAGGCCCGCTCCTCCGACCGACGCCAACCGCAGAAGGTTGCGACGAGAGATACGGCTCATGTTGTGATCCTCTTCTCCAGAACCGGCTTCCGACAAATGTGGCGCGGATGCTGCCGCTCGGCAACGCCCCACGGCGAAGTGCAGCGTGCCCGCGTACTTGGTCGGTCCGCTCCGCCAGGAGTTGGTCCGTCGTGCATCGCCTTCTTGCTCTGGTGGACGCCGACAGTTCCGGCCCGCCAGATCCGAAGAGAAGACCGCGTCGACGACTGCCTGATCCAGTGCTGCCCCAGTTGCCTCGGCGCCATGTCGCCGATGTCAGGAAGCATCCGGCGTCGTCGACGGGCCTCTGCCGATTGACCATAGGGGGCACCGGGAAAGCCAACGCTATGCGATAAGCATCCGGAGACGCAGGTACGGCTTGCACCGCCGAGCCGTTGTAGTGGCGCCATGTTCGCTGGTAGGGCCAGTGTACATCGAACGCGTTGCGCGCTAAGGGGTCGTGCTTGTGCTCCCCGCCGGCAGACGCGACGGGTTGTCCCACCTGATTAGAGCTGATCGATTCCCGATGATCCAGACCCTTGCCAACGCGCTCGCCGAGCGCGGCTACAACACCCTGACGGCCGTGCAGGAGGCCGTCACCAAGGCCGAGCTTCAGGAGGCCGACCTGCTCGTGTCGGCGCAGACCGGGTCGGGCAAGACAGTGGGCTTCGGCCTCGCAATCGGCCCAACGCTGCTCGGTGAGGCCGAGACGCTCGGTCCCGCGGGTGCGCCGCTTGCCCTAGTGGTCGCTCCGACGCGCGAGCTGGCCTTCCAGGTGATGCGCGAGCTCGGCTGGCTCTATGCCGGGGCCGGGGCACGCGTCGCCTCGTGTGTCGGCGGCATGGACATGCGCGACGAGCGCCGGGCGCTCGAGCGGGGCGCGCACATCGTCGTGGGTACGCCGGGCCGGCTGCGCGACCACATCCAGCGCGGTTCACTTGATCTGAGCGGCATCCGCGCGGTCGTGCTGGACGAGGCGGACGAGATGCTCGACCTGGGGTTCCGCGAGGACCTCGAGTTCATGCTGGGCGAAGCGCCAGAGGACCGGCGCACATTGATGTTCTCGGCCACGGTGCCACCGCAGATCGCGAAGCTGGCGGAGCAGTTCCAGCGCGACGCGGTGCGCGTGACGACGCTGTCAGGGACCAGCCAGCATGCCGACATCGCCTACCAGGCGCTGCGGGTTGCGCAAATCGACGCCGAGAACGCGATCATCAACGTGCTGCGCTACCACGACGCCGAGAACGCCCTCGTCTTCGCCAACACGCGGGCGACGGTGAACCGCCTCACCGCCCGGTTCTCCAATCGCGGTTTTGCGGTGGTCGCCCTCTCCGGCGAGCTGAGCCAGACGGAGCGGACCCATGCGCTCCAGGCGATGCGCGACGGTCGGGCGCAGGTCTGCGTGGCGACCGACGTGGCCGCGCGCGGCATCGACCTGCCGAACCTCGACCTGGTTATCCACGCCGAGCTGCCTTCGAACGACGAGGGGCTGCTGCACCGCTCCGGCCGGACCGGCCGGGCGGGGCGCAAGGGCACCTCCGTGCTGATCGTTACGCCCAAGATCGCCAGGAAAGCGGAGCGCCTTCTGAGCTCGGCCGGGGTCGAGGCGGAGTGGACAACGGCGCCCACGGCCGACGAGATCCTGCGGCGCGACGAGGAGCGGCTTCTGGCGGATCCGGCCTGGGCGGAGGAAACCAACGAGGAGCAGGAGGCCTTTGCCGCGAAGCTGCTGGCGAGACACGCGCCCGAACGGATCGCTGCGGCCTACCTGCGTCTCTATCGCTCGCGGCAGTCGGCGCCGGAGGAGCTGAGCCCGCCGGATGCGCGGCCGGCACAAAAGGCGCGCCGGAGCTTCGAGCCCGGCGCCTGGTTTGCCCTCTCGGTCGGTCGAGATGACCGAGCGGAGCCGCGCTGGCTGCTGCCGCTGATCTGCCGCGCCGGCGATGTGGACAAGGACGCGATCGGCGCGATCCGCGTGCAGCAGGCGGAAACCCTGGTCGAGATCTCCGCCGAGAACCTCTCGCGGTTTCTCGCCGCGCTCGACGACAAGGTGGAGATCGAGAAGGGCATCAGGATCCGCCGGCTCGAGGGGGAACCGGACGTCTCTACCGCGCCGCCGGCTGCCGAACCGACCGTGACGCCGATGCCGCCGCTCCAGCCCGATCGGCCTGCCGTCGCGGCGCCGGAGCCCAAGCCCAAGCCTCGCTCGGCGCCCCCCAAAGCGCCTCCGTCGCCATCGGCCGAAGTCTCGAAGGATCGTGGAGCACCGGCTGCGCGACGCAGTAAGCCACGCCATAAGACTCCGGTCGGGGACAGAAACTCCGACAGGCCCGGGACCGGCCCGGGCCGCGCCGGCGCGCGTCCAGGCGGCGCTAGTGCCGAATCCGGCGGCAAGAGAACAGGCGCATCGGCCGGCAAGAAGACGGATTCCGGCCGCGAGCGACCCGACAAGAGCAAATTCGTCAGACGACGGGCGGCTGGGAAGCCCGCGGCGGGATCATCGGACGCGTCCGACACGTCGCAGCGCTTCACGCCGCCCGGCAAGGCTGGGACCCGGAACGGCAGTAGCAAGGCGCGGACTCAAAAGCCCAGCCGCAGCAACGACGGCAGCGGACCGCCCAGGCGCGGAAAGCGCTAGCGCGGAGCAGGTCCTCGACGTTCCTGAGCGACAGCGGGAACCGGACATACTGACGGGGCGGCGCTTGATCATCGACTGACGCTGGGCGACCGCCACGCACCACTCAAGCCGCGTTGCTCAAACGGAACCCACTGCGACCCTCGAGAACCTCAAGAGCGGCCAAACCCCAGCGCAGCCTCGACGGTCTCCTCCCCTGGAACTGCACGCCCGCGTCAATCTGATCTCGGCAGTGTGTCCCGGCGACGATTACACAGCAACGCGCAGTTCTCTGTTGCTCAGGCATTGAGGACGGATGGCAGGAAGGTTCCGAGTGGCGACGCCGAAGCCGTCTTCGAATTGCTCGGTCGTTCTCAACCGCTTTCGGGTGCATCGCAAATTTCCAAACCCGATTCCGGCGGCAGAGTGTAATCGGAGGCCGTTCGTGAACGGCGGCGCACTTGTATGACGCCGCCTGCAAGTCGGTTGCCTGATCTATTTCGGGTTCAGCCGATCTTCCTTTGAGCCGAGATGTGCGGCGGGCGCATCGACCGAAGGTGACGGCGATCGGGCTGCTAGGATTGCGGCGCGAAGCGCCTTTCGATCCTCGTGCTTGCCGCAGAAGTAGCCTTGGTCTTGGTCGAGATGAAGCTCGCCATTGCCGATTGCTGTGCAGAGCGCGCATTCGATCTGTCTCGCACGCTCATGGCGTTGGGCAAGGTCGAGCATGACGCGGGCGAAGGTGTCGGCGTCAAGTCGAGCCCACCTCCATGGATCCCCGTTCGACCACGGCACACTCGGCTTTTCCCAGCGCGCCGAGCCTATCGACCGTCAGCACAGTGCCCGCGATTACTATCAGCATCGCAAGCTGTGCGCCCGCGGCCGATGGCTTGGATCTTCATCAAGCATGGGGGGAACCTCTCAAGTAGATGCTCTCACTACGACATAGGCCGTGCAACGGGATGCGCGGCACAGCATCTCGTAGCTAGCCGCTAGGGGCTCCGCGCGCCTGCCTTGACTTACCCACAGATCGATTCAAGACTGCCGGGGACAGCCAGACATGAACGCGCCGCCAAGGCTGCAACCAAGGCGGCGCTGAAGTCTCTGGCTCATCCGCAACCCTTCAGACGGGGCCGTCGCGGATAGTCGGTTCTACGCTTGGAATCCTACGATTCTGAGCCTCGACAAGTCAAGGCGGTCCCGTCGCTCATAAGCGAAAGGACGCCGCCATGGCGACCCACATCATCTCATTCCGCATCGAAAACAACTCCGGCTACGCCGAGCGTTGGGCATCCACAGTTGCCGCAATCCGTCGCGAAGCGGACGGGTCTGCGTGGGACGAGACTACTTCGTTCTTCTTGATCCGGTCTGCGAAAACGGCAGACGCCTTGGCAACGTCGATCTACGTCGGGTCGAAGTTCAATTCGACTTGCGACACTCTATTGGTGGTGAACGCCGCCAACGCCACCTACGCCACGCGCGGGGTAATCAAGTACCCGGCCACCTTGGCCTCGTTCTTCCAGCGGAACGCGCTCGACGGCCTGCTCGCCGGATAAGAACTCCTGATGTGGGCAGACCGGCACACGCAAGACACGGGCTGCCCGCATCACCAGTCCAAGACGAAGTTTCTGCGAGGGTGTCATCGCCTCTCCTTCGGCGGCTTCCGATCCTTCGGCCGCAGGTGTCTCAGCTTCTCGTCAAACGCGGCCTCATCCTCGTTCGCCTCTACCTCGCGGGCGAGGTCTTTGAACTTGTCGGATTGACTCTTCTTCTCAACGCCCATTCCATTAATCTCCCATGAGGTTTCACCCGACCGGCTTGTGCACCGTCTACGCCGACGAATCCGACGACAAGCAGCGGTTCGTCTTGGCGTTCGTTTCAATTCCAACACTCGCGATGCAGTCAGGTCCGGCCGCCAGCGCCCTAGCGGACAAGTGGAAGAACTATTTCCGAGCCGCGAAGGGCTGGCGCGCCGAACTGAAGCGAACGCATAACATCCCCGTCTCGAAGGAACTGAAAGGCTCAAAGCTCGCCACCGGCCGAAATCGGTACGATGGCGGGACAGCCCCTCTGTACGGCAGGCGTGCGATCGCAGCATACTCCTATGCCCTATCGCAACTAAACTTCCTTCCGCCGCAGAGCGTGTTCTCTGTCTACGCAACGCGGGACTACAACATGTATGGCCATCGCAAGCTTGAGGCGTCACTGTACGCCGCTTTTCAGCGTATCCAGAGCCAAAACTCTGCGACGGGCCAGCACGCGCTGATCATCTTCGATGAAGGGCATGGTGAATATCGCACCCTTTACCGGAAGGCGTGCGTTCATCTACCCACCGGATCGTCTCAAGGCGGATGGGTGGGTCAACGCTCAAAGAACATTCCCCTCACGACGACAATTAAGGACGCCAACTTCAAGGACTCGAAAACTTCGCACTTCATCCAGATTGCCGATCTGGTTGCGTATGCAACGCTGGTTAAGGCACGCGCTGAGCTAGGTGCGCTTAGCGACCGAGAGAAGAACCTGTCAGTCGCCAGCCTGCACGACTCTATTCCCCGGCGCGTACTAAACACGAAGGTCAAAACGGGCGGCACAGACGGCATTGATCGCCTCAGATAGGCACGGCCCCCGCAGGGGCCGCCCATTTTGAGCAGGTGCACTCCAACCCATTCAGGCGGTCGCAACCTGCATAATACACATAGCACCCGACCACGATTCGGTCAATGGAATCAGCGACCTTTAGGCTGTTTTTGAGTCAGGTCCTTGATACTTCAAGCGTTTGCCGCGCGCGCCCCGCAGCGCCCGATCAGCGCGCTCAACGTCCTCAACACCGTTGGCCGAGCGGTTGTCGTACCGGAAGCCGAACTCAGCCATGTAGCGGTGCAGGTGGCGCTTGCCGCAGTGCTGGTAGACGCCCTTCATGCCCCTCTTGAACACCGAGAAGTAGCCTTCAATCGTGTTGGTGTGGACCTCGCCGCGACCGTACTCGCCAGCGCCGTGGCGTACGAAGTCATGGCCTGCGAAGCCCGCCGCCAATTTGCGGTACTGGCCCGCCTCGTCGGTGTAGATCGTCGCTTCCTTGGCGATGTTCTCACGCAGGATCGGCACCAGCGTAGCGGCCTTGAGGTCGTCCACCACGAAGTTGCGGGCGCGGCCGGTGGTGCGATCCACCAGCGACAGAACCTTGTGCTTGTGAGCGTAGCCGCGGCCCTTCTTCGTGTGCTTCGGCTTGATGCTGCGGTCGTTGCCGATGAACGTCTCGTCCACTTCAACAACGCCACCGTCAGCGCCGAACGGGGCCAGATCGCCCGAGCGCATGGCCTCGCGGATGCGGTGCGTCATGAACCACGCGGTCTTGTACGTGACCTCAAGTGCGCGGTACAGTTGGTGGCTGCTCACGCCCTTCTTGCTGGACGTCATCAGGTAGACCGCTTGCAGCCACTTGTGCAGCGGAACCTTGCTGTCCTCGAACACGGTGCCGACCTTGACGGTGAACTGCTTCTTGCAGTCGCCGCACTTGTGCAGGCCCAGGCGGACGCGCTTCTCCGGGTTCGCCTTGATCTTGCTGATCCGGCCGACACAACCGCAGTGCGGGCACTCGGGACCGCTCGGCCACATGACGCTCTCGACGTGGGCGAAGGCGGCTTCTTCGTTGTGGAAGTACGGGCGGCTCAGGATCGACATGACAGGGTTCCTCTCTACCCCATCAATATGGCCTCATCGGGCTGGGTTTGCAAGGTATATAATCACCAATTAGAAACCACCAGAAACGGCCTGTTCTCTACCGAAATCAACAGCATGCGCGTTGTTCAGGCCGAACGAATTAGCTGCCCGTGCCGTTTCTAGGACTGCGTAACCCACGGTGCTACGTCGCATCAAGTCGCCTCAGCAGGTTCATCACCGTCGAGACGTGCCATCGCCCGCCACGGCGGGTGAGGATGGAGCGAGCGTTCACCTCGGCGGCAATTGCGCGCAGGCTGACCGCGCCACCTGCGCAGACGTCCTGAACGACCACCCGCAAATACCAGACCGTTGGCAGTCGAAGCAATGGGGCCTGCTCTACACTAGCAGCTTTAGGCGGCCAAAAATTCATTTCGTCTGCTCCAGACCTTGGCGACGCCTGACGATCCTGGTGCAGGGGCTCGAAGCGGCCCAATCTATCCGGCTGCCGGCACGCTCGTTTGAGGGGTGCGCTGCCACTGTCGTAATCGGTGCCGCATCAGCCACCACAGCACGCGCGGCGCCATGAGTGTCAGCAAGACAAGGACGAGCGTAAGGATGTGCGGCAGCCAAGAGGACAGGCTCGTAGACCCGGCGGAGAAGCCGCGCACGACTTCCGTAATGCCGCCGGTCGCCGTGGCCAGGGATCCGGTGGTCCCGCGCAGCAGCGCCACGACTTCCCGCGCCTGGGTCATCGGGCGAAGGCGCTGCTCGACATCGCGGAAGTGTGCTTCAAGCGCTGCGTCCAGCTGGTCCTCACCCTCAAGTCTGCCGTAGACGCATACCTGCACGTCACCGTCGGCTTGCAAGGTCGTCGAGAGACCGCCCCCGCCTACGACGACGCCACCGGACGCAAATTCCTTGGCCAGCGCGAGTATCTGAGCTCCGGTCCTGGCGGTGCGGAGCGGATGCATCAATACTCGCGAATGCAGCTCCAGCCCCGCGGCTAGTCGCGACAGAAGGTCATCCGCCAGCGTCGTCCGTCCTCTCGAAAATCCGCCCGCCGCGACCGCTCAGCAGGCCCACGACAAGATCGAAGAGACCCTGCCAGTGCCCGAGCGCGGTGTTCGTCGCGCGCTCGTGCGCCTTCGAGAACACCTGGTTCGCGGACGTCAAGGCATCGCGCCTCGTCCGAAAGATGACGTCGCCGTCCAGCTGCACCAGAGTCTGGAGAACGATCCGGTCGGTGCCGATGTCCCAGATCTTGCGAATTTGCGTCAGGATGTCTGCAGGCGCTCGGGGGATCTGCCGGCCCTCGTCCTGCATCTTCTGAAGTTCGGCACGGGTCTTGCCGACGAATTCCGGCGCAAGCCTTTTAAGACGGAGCGTCAGCGACTTCAGTTGATCAGAGTTGCGCTTGATCCGGATCAAGATCGTCCGAGTCGCCGGGTCGGCATGCGCCGCGCCGCCGCCAGGCGCGGCGTTCGCGGCGTTGCCGCGCAGGTCCACCGCCTCGATGATGTTGTGCGCCGCCCACCTCAACAGGTCGAATGCCCTCTCGCCGTTGTCGAACTGAAAGCTGTAGTGCTTGCTGCTCGGATTGAAGCAGGGCGCAAGGTCCCGGAGCGATCCTGCCGGACGTGCTTCGTCGTCCGGGTCCCCCGGATCCTCCGGAAGCGTCGCCGCATCGCCGTCCCCGCCCCCGTCGAGAGCCTCGACCGACATCACCGCCTCGTAGTCCTCTCGGAAACGGTCCAGGTCCAGCTGCACCCCCGGTCCGGTCAGGAAATCCGCGAACTTCTGGGCGACGTCGATCAGCGCGTGCGGCCAGACCGGCATCTTGCGACCGGTCATACCGCTCGCCTCGATGGTGTTGATCTCGATGACCGTCAGATCGCTGGCGATTCCCTTGAGCTGCGCGACCCAGTCGTCGTCTGCCATTTCGGCCGCCCGCTATTCTTCCGGCGCGTTGCGGCGCCGTGCAAAACGCTCGACTGTATCGGCTACGAACCTGATGTTGTCGGTGAAGATCTTCTGGCCGAGCTTCACGTGCTCCAGATGCGTCTCGCTCAGGGCCGCCTCGTCTTCCGGCGACAGACCGGGGCTGCGGCCGTGCGAGATGTCGCCCTGCAGCATGTCGATCTTGGTCACCAGCCCCTTCGCATTCGTGCCGGTGGCGAGCTGGACGTCCGTCACCCGTTCGCGTCCGTCCGAGTCCTTCTGGGTGACCACCTCGAACTCCGAGATCATCGTCCGTACCTTGATCGTACGGAATTCGTCGATCGCCTCCGCAAACTTCTTCAGCTTGCTCTGGACGACGGCCCAGGCATCGTCGATCTCTGCCAATTCCCTCTCCATCGGCAGCGAAATCTTTGATAGATTGCACCCGCTTTCGTCCGACGGCAACCTTGATCTCGCGCATCCGGTTCTCGTCGGACAGTCCCTTAGGAAGGTTGGTGTCTCGTCGGCTTGCAGCACAAACTGCAGCCGCTCCGCCATTGACGGGACTGCGGACAAAGCGCAGCGCCTCTCATGCAGGTCTGCCGGCTCTGGGCAGCAGTCGGCCGCGCGAAAGCGCGCGGCGGGCTTTGATTGCGGGCACCGCGCTCTGACGAATGATGATCCTGGCGGCGAACGCGATCGGCGTGACAGGTTACCGGCTGCCGTGGTAAGCTATTTACCAATCCGCCGGGTCGACTATAGGATCGACTAACATCGCGGCCGTCACCTAATGTTTTTTCGTGGCCATGCGCGCGGAAACGAACGGAACACGGAAGTCAATCCACATGCCAGGCCGCCGGAAGCCGCCCTCGGGAAGACCATCGTCATCAGACGAGAGGCCGAACGCCGCCCCGAGCCCGGACGAGAAGCTTGCCCGCTACGTCCTGTCGCCCCAGATCGAGGCGCTGTTCAAGACGCCGGAATCCCGGGTCCGGATGATCATCGAGATCAATGTCGATCCTGTGGAGCACATTGATGAGGGAAAGCGCCATGTGGAGCGGCTTCTCCTGTCGGTTGATGTCCCGAAGCACCACATCCAGCCTCTCGGACGCAGCTACCAGTATGTGTTCGCGAGCCTAACGCGGCGGGAGGCGCGGGCGCTCGTGCGCGCGGACTATGAGCAGGCGGGTGGTCAGCCGAGCAAGCGCGCTGTGCGGCGTATTTGGCCGGACGAGCCGCTCACGCCCTATATCAATCGCTCGATTCGGACAGTGAAGGCGGATGCCTGCCGCGTCGCCTTCGGCGCTGAGGGCGAGGGTATTGTCTGGGCGGTGATCGACAGCGGCATCGAGCAGGAGCACCCGCACTTTGAAGTTTATGAGAACCTCCAGAAGCTGCCGGAGGGGCTCGCACATCGAAATTTCCTCGACAATGGCGACGACGCCGAGGCTCTCGCCGACGCTTACGGACACGGCACCCATGTGGCGGGGGTGCTTGCGGGCGAGACATGCCCAATGAAGGGGCGTCCCATGTACCGAATGAGCAAGCAACGAGACGCAGAGAACACGGTGCGCACTTCGATAGATCCGCTCGAGGTTCCGCTGCGGGGCGTGGCACCGAAGTGCAAGATTCTGAGCCTCAAGGTCATTGATGACAGCGGTAATGGGTATGCGAGCGCGCTCATCGCGGCGCTCGAATATGTCGCGCGCTTGAACGGAGACGGACGCTACCTCCGCGTGCACGGGGTGAACCTCAGCCTCGGCTATCCGTTCGACGCCGAGTGGTACGCCGCGGGCCACAGCCCAGTCTGCACAGTCGTGAACCGGCTCAGCAAGGACGGCGTCGTTGTGGTCGCGGCCTCGGGTAACGACGGCTCGGCCTTCCTGCAGACCGAGGGCCGCATTAACACCCGCCGCGTCGGCGTGGACCAGTCGATCAACGACCCGGGCAACGCCGACGAGGCGATCACCGTCGGAGCAACGCATGCCGAATCTCCGCACACCTACGGAGTCTCGTTCTTCTCGTCTCGCGGTCCCACTGCAGACGGTCGCGCCAAGCCGGATCTCGTTGCGCCGGGCGAGCGCATCCTGTCCTGCGCCGCAACGAAGACCGAGAGCTTCAAAGAGGCTTTGCAGGACGCGGAGCACGCATTCGATACGAAGGCCGCCTATTTCCGCGAGGACAGCGGCACCAGCATGGCTGCGCCTCATGTTTCGGGCGCGGCGGCGGCGCTGATGTCGGTGAAGCCCGAGACGCGTGGCAATCCGGCGATGGTCAAGGACATCCTCGTGCGGTCCTGCACCGACTTAAAGCGCAAAGCCGATTTTCAAGGCGCCGGGCTGCTCGATCTGATGCGAGCGATCCAATTGACGTGAAGCAGGAGGAGGGAGGATCGTGGACAGCATCGCAGGGCTTCCTTTCGTCCGACTGAAGTTCGACAAGAACGGCGCGCGCATGGAGCCGGATGCGCCGGTGCGGCCCTCGGACATCGAAAACCTCATCGTGATCTCTCACGGCTGGAAGAATAACGAGGCGGCGGCTGACGGGCTCTATCGCCAGCTTATCGAGAACATGCGCAACCTGCCGGATGGAGAGCGGACCCTCGATGACGGGCGCTTCGGCGTCACCGGCGTCTACTGGCCCGCCTTTGTATTCAAGCCCGACCTGACGCTGCTGGAGGACGAGGCACCAACTGCGGGGGGCGGCGCTGCGAGCGCAGGCGGCAGCGACCTTCCGTCGTCGGAACTCGAGACCTTCGCCGAGGAGGTCGCTGCCTTCGTCGAAATCGATGACGTCACGTCGTTCAAGGAGCAGGTGAAGCGTGCCACCGGCGGCGGCGGCGCTGCCGACCGCCTGGCGGAGCGGCTTCGCGACGAGGTGCCGACGGAGGGCGCCGACGCGGAGGCCATCTTCGAGCAGGAGGGCCGCGACAAGCGCGGCAGCGAGCTCTTCGACTTTCTGAGGACTCCGCCGGCATTACCGCAAGCCGCGGGCGATCAGGGCGCGGCGGTCGGCTTCGGCGGGAGCGCGCCGGGGCGCCTGCGCTTCCTCGCCGGACCCCGCGCGGCGGTCGCGAGGCTGCTGAACCAGTTCACCTATTTCGAGATGAAGAAGCGTGCAGGTCTCGTCGGCGCCGCCCTCGCAAGGACGCTCGAAGCGGACGGGCTCGACACCGTGGGACTGCATCTCATCGGCCACAGCTTTGGTGCGCGGCTCGTGACCTCCGCAGTCTCACACCTTGAAAGGATCCAGCCACGGAGCATGACGCTCCTGCAGGCGGCCTACTCTCACAACGCGCTCGGGATCGGCAAGGGACGCGTACCGCAGGGCATGTTTCGCAACGTGGTCGCAAGCCAGCGTGTCACCGGTCCCATCGCGATCACCCATACGCATAACGACCGCGCCGTCGGCATCGCCTACGTGGTAGCCTCGCGCGCATCCGGCGTCGTGGCCGCCCGGTTTGGCGGACCGACCGACCCGTTCGGCGGCATGGGTGCAAATGGCGCCCAGCTTCTTCAGGACGGCGAAGCCGTAATGGCAACCTTGACGGCCGGCCAAACGCAAATGCTGAAACCGAAGTTGATCAATAACCTGCTGGCCGATGCAGTGATCGCGGACCACAACGATGTCACCAACACTGAGGTGGCGCGCGTGGCACTGCAGGCGATCCGGCATAGATAGGAAAGAAGTGACGCTCCGCATCGAGCAAGCGTCTAAACGGTGGAGTTTCGCTCGCAACCAGAGCACAGAGGGAGAGTTCATGTCGCGCACATCGTCGCCGACACTCGCCATGACCTGCTCCCCTTCGAGGTCTACGGGCACCGCGTTCGTTAAATTGAATTCGACATGCGGCTCGCCGCATAAGGATGACGTGGCGGGCTTACTGCTTTGCCAAGTCTATCTGCACGATGCTTTTCTAAGAAAAAACGAGTGAACCTTGCCGACACAATCGGGATGCGGCCCCGCCGGTTCGTCGTCTGCCATTTCAACCAGAGCTTCGCTGCCGAGTGGAAGGGGGCCTTCGCGGGGCGTTCGGAGGATTAAATTTCATACCATCAGGCTCGAGGTCGAATACGAACTCGGTCGAGCCGCCATATAGCACTAGGTCCGAGGTTTCGGCTCCAAAGGAAGCGAAGCAGGCCGCCGGCAGCATCCATCTCACGCGAGCACAGCTCCCTCTTCATGCTCGTCCATGCAGCAGGTTACTCTAGCCGCCTCACCTCTGGTACCTCCCGCCATTGCGACTAATTCCGGCACCGGTACATCCTGTCCTTCTAGGACGAGCTGCTTGAATCGATCCCACGGGAAGTGCAATTCGGGGTCGCGTCGCCGCTGCGGGTCCAGCATAGCATGGCTCACAACGTGCTTCAGATTGGGGTATTTCGCCCACGCATAGCGCACGATGCCGGCCGTTGCCTCCACCTGCCAGTTAGAGAACGTATCGGCACGGATCTGCGCGTTCACGACTGCAATGCCGAGCGAGTACCGATTGACGTCGGTCTTGCCGCCATTGATCTAGAGAAGGCTCTTGTCCTTGCGTAAGCGCGACGCCGTTCACCTCCTGCCGCTGGTGATCTGACCGGGGCATTCTCCGTGCGCATGGGGCGTGGAGGT
>NZ_JAFFOB010000014.1 GCF_016918935.1 Roseitranquillus sediminis | reverse complement strand
AAGATGCGCTCGCCTCGCGAGTTCATCGCAGCTCAAACCGCAACCGCCTGAGTGTCCGGCGAAACGGGGGCAAGATCACTGAAGCATTTTACCGGCCACAATCTCGCGGTGCCGGACAAGTCCTCGTCGGGACTACTGAAGCATGGGTCGCAAAGCGGCGAACATTCAAAGTCATTCGGCAGAGGGCAGTGGCGGTGGCGGCCGCCACTGCTTCAAAAGTTAGAGCCCTTGAGTCTCAAGCCAGCCTGCAACAACTTCGATCAACTCGGAGCGGTTCGTATCGAAGCCGTGCGCAGCCGGGCTGAGGCCGTCTGCGTTCTCGATCGGAATGTAGTCGATGCTCGGTACAAGGCTGCCCTCGGAGCGCGCTTCCGAGAGCAGCATGAAGGGCTCGAAGTCCCGCACGATGGCGTCCCCTTGATCCCGTACGAGCAGGACGGGAACTGGCACACGCTTGATCCAGTAAGTGCCCACGGCGCTGCTTGTCGGACCCCAGCGATAGGTCAGGAAGTGTTGAGCCGTCAGCGGCACCTGCTGACCAGTGATCCAGCCCATACGGACGGGCAGGGTCTCGTCGACCCGGCCGGACCGGAGCGCGTCGAAAGCGGCATCGGCAAGGTCTGCAAAGTTCTGCTCGTCCTGCACGAGGATGTGGCGCGACTTCCACGGCAGATCGGCAAACGGACCTGTCAGGACGACGCCGTCGATCGCGTCGTCCCAGTGCGTCGCTGCGAAGAACTGCACCTGGATGTTCCCGAGGCTCTGGCCATGCAGTACGATGCTCTCGTACCCCATGTCACGCGCGACGTGGAACGCCGCCTCGATATCATTCTCGATATCGAAGAAGTTATCGGTGTTCACCGCCTCGCCGGACTGGCGTGTGTTGATGGCCAGGACCGGCCAGCCCCGTTCCGCCAGGCCGGGCGCCAAAAAGACGATGGGATTGCCGGCGTAGCTGTTGCCGCTGCCGTGAACGCTGAGCACGAGCGTGGCGTCGGGCGCGGGACCGCGCGGCGGCTCCCAGAGCACGGCTTCAACGGTGCTGCCGTCCAGCGTCCCGATCTCGAAGAAGGTCGGAACTGCCGCCGTTTCCGCTCCGAAGCTGTCTTCCAAAGCCGCCGGCCGCTCGGTTTCGCGGTAAGTGATCGCCGCCGCGGTGGTCGTTTCGGCTGCGGCCTGCGTGCTGTCGGCTGCGTTTTGGGCCATGGCCTGACCTGCCACGAGCGGCGCAGCGATGAGCAGCGCGCAAGCAGCCGTCGCCTTACAGAGTTTGATCTTGAAACGTCGCATGGGCTTCTCCTCGCCTGACTTCGCCACCACGATCACTCGGCCAGCCCGATCTCGCGGTAATAGCGCAGCGCCCCTTCGTGGTACGGCACGGGGGACTCGGTCTTCATCTGCTCGGGATTGAAGCGGTTGAACGCGCCGAGCGCCGCGGCGAGCTCCGGTTTGCTCTCGTGCAGCGTCTTCGTGATCTCGTAGACCGCTTCCGCTGGCATGTCGGCACCAGTCACCAGCACGAACTGCATCTGCATCAGGTTCGTCGGGTCCTCAACAATGCCGTTGTCGGCCTCGCTCGGGCGCATCGTGACGGGTTCGGCAGTCGGCATCACCGAATTCATCCGCTCCGCCACGTTGCCGGAGTGGTCGAGCGACAGGAAGCGAATGCCGCTGGGGATGCTTGCATTGGCACGCTGTGCGGCAGCCACCCCGACGGTGGAGTAGGCGGCGTCCACGCGTCCATCGATCAGCATGTCGACGCCGGCCACGTATTCCGGCACCGGCACGCGCGTTACGTCATCCCAGGTAAGTCCTGAGGCCGCGAGCGCGGCGCCGGAGAGATAGTGGAAGGTGCGCCCGGCGGTGAACTCGGCCGCCACGCGGCGCCCGGCCAGGTCCGCCACGTCCTCGATGTCGCTGTCGGCGCGGACCATGAAGCCGTTGATCGCCGGGAAGAGCGAGCCCACCAAGCGGAGGTTCTCGTTCGGATTGTCTTCGAACATGCCGCCGCCGCCATGGGCGAAGGCTGCCTCGGCGCTGTTGGTGAGGCCGAACTCGAGCTCGCCGCGGGCGACCATCGGCAGATAGGTCGAAGAGCCGCCGAATGGCGCAACCCGGTACTGCTCGCCCGTCTTCTCGTTCATCACGCTCGCGATGGCGGTGCCGGTCGTGTAGAACAGCGAACCCTGCGGGTTTGTCCCGATGCTAGTGGTCTGAGCCGTGGCGGGCGCACCGAGTGCTGCGCCGAAGATGAGGCCGGTGATCAGGCCAAGATACCTTTTTGTCATTGTCATTCCCTCCTTGTCGATCTGCTTTCTTCAAGTTGTTCCGGCCGCCGTGGACCGCTGCCAATGATGACAGGCCGCAAGCAGGCAGCCGCCAGCCAGCACTCCACAGAGGTCCACCAGCGATCCGAACGGTGTGATGTCCGCGGGAAACAGCGTGGCGAGGCCTGCGACGGCGAAGGCTGCCCTGAGGAGCGCTCCTAGCCGGATGCGGTAGAATCCGACGACGCCGGCCGTGATCAAGAAGACGCCGAACGTGGCCGTCACGATCGAGATCAGGATCGGCCCTGGGTCGCCGACCAAGAGCAGCGTGGGCGAGAAGACGAACAGGATCGGCACGATGTAGGCCACCCAGCCAAGTCGCACCGCCGCGAAGCCGGTCTTCATCGGGCTGGCGCCGGTGAGGGTCGCGGCCGCGAAGCAGGCCAGCGCGATTGGTGGTGTAATCATCGACATCATGCCGAAGTAGAGCACGAACATGTGCGCCGCGATCGGCTCGACCCCCGTTTCGACGATGGCGGGCGCCACCAGAGTCGCCAGGAGCACGTAGACTCCCGCGGTCGGCATGCCCATTCCGAGTACGATGCAGGTCAGGCCACCGATCGCTAGCAGCGCGACGAGGTTGCCGCCGCCGAACTGCACGAGCGCAAGGGTCACCGCGAAGCCTCCGCCGGTGGAGTTCAGCACGCCGATCACCAGCCCCGCCGCCGCGACAATGGTAATGAGTTCGACCGTGTTCAGGCCCGCGCGCGAAAATGACAGGACGGCATCGGGCAGCTTGGCCTTCTGGCCCCGGTACGGGCGCACGAGACCGATGGCGAGCATGGTGGCCGCTGCGTAGAGCGCGGCGCGCTCGGCGCTCATGTTGAACTGGAACAGGAACACCAGGAGCAGCACGAAGGGCAGGAAGAAGTGCCAGCCATCGCGGAGCACCGGCCCGAGCCGCGGGAGGTCCGCCGCGACCACTTCCACGTCATCCCGGACTGCCATCAGGTGCACCTGAACGAAGATCGCGATGTAGTAGAGCAAGGCCGGGATGAGGGCCGCGAGGACGATCTGCCGATAGTCGATGTTGAGGAACTCGGCCATCAGGAACGCAGCCGCGCCCATGATCGGCGGCATGAACTGGCCGCCGGTGGAGGCGACGGCCTCGATCGCGCCGGCGTCGGTCGCGCGGTAGCCGGCCCGGCGCATGAGCGGGATCGTCACGAGGCCCGTCGTCGCGACGTTCGAGACCGCGCTGCCCGAGATAGAGCCGAAGAAGGCGGACGAGAGCACCGCAATCTTAGCGGCGCCGCCCTTCAGCCGCCCCACCATGGCCATCGCCAGGTCTGTGAAGAATTGCCCGCCGCCGGTGCAGAACAGCACCTCCCCGAAGAGGATGAAGATGACGACTATCGTGCTTGCCACCGAGAGCGGCATTCCGAGCGCCGCGCTTGGATCGAAGGCGAGGTAGACCAGGAGGAAGTCGAGGCTCAGCCGCCGCCCGGTCAGCGGCGCCGGGACGAGGTGCGCGAGCAGCCCGTAGAGGACGAAGCCCACCACGATGAGGAAGAGCATCCAGCCCGTGCGCCGGCGGAGCGCCTCCAGGACGCCTAGGACGACCACAAGGCTCAGCAGGATCATGAGCGGCGGGCGTGACGCCGTGGCGACCAGGAACGCCTGATAGCGGAAAGCGACACAGACCATGACAGTCAGGAAGATCGCCGCGAAAGCGAAGTCGATGAGCGGAGGATCGCCGCGGCGCTCTCCTCGCCAGGACGTGCCGAGGAACACCACGGCGACCGCCAGCCCAAGGATCAGCGCGAGGAGCTGTTCGCGGTAGAAGGCGAGGCCTAGGTAGCTGGGGACCGCCAGCACCCAGCAAGCGGCCAGCACCACGATCAATCCGGCCATGACACGGTTCAGGAGGGATGCCCAGCCGCGCTGCGGCTGCTCGTCCCGCGGCGTCGCGACCTCGTCACTCACCTGAGCGGCCCCTCATGGCGCACCGAGCGCGGCGGCGCGACGCTCCGCATCGAGCATCGACGCGCGCATCAGGAACGCCTTCGCGCGTTCGGGATCGCCGGCCGTCTCCCGAAGGTCGCGGAAGTTCGCCTGGCGCGTCGCCTCGTCCCGCGCCTCGAGGCGCTTCTTGTTCTGGATTGTCTGCGCCTGAACGAATTCGGTCGTGACCGTACGCCGCTGCAGGTCGTAGAGGTCCAGCAAGGCGTCGGTAGCGCGACCTTGCCAGACCTCCGCCAACTTGCCGGCAAGGTTCACCGCATCCTGAATGCCGCCGTTCAAGCCCATGCCACCGATCGGGTTGTTAACATGCGCTGCGTCGCCGGCCAGTAGCACGCGCTTCTTGCGGAACGTCTTCGCCACGCGCTGATGCACGCGGTAGAGGTTGCGGTGCACCACCTCGTAGTCGCCGTCCTTCGGGAAGAACTTCTGCAGGCGCGCCTGCACCGCGGCATCGCTCAGGAGGTCGTCTTCCTGCTGTTGGGGATCGGTGGGGTAGACGGTGCGCCACAGGCCCGGCGGGCCGTCGGCCGCCACCTTGAAGCAATTGCACCACTCCTGCGGGTCGGCGAAATAGCTGCGATAGCTGTACCCGCGCCAAGACTGGAAGTCGAAAGGCGTGGTGAGCACGAGGAACTGCTCAAGGAAAGTAAAGCCTTCGAACTCGATTCCAGCGGATTTACGCACGAGGCTCCGGCCGCCGTCGGCTCCGACGAGGTACGGAGTCGTCCGCGTGAAGCTCCGCTCACCGTTGCGTACCGTAACGGTGACGCCATCCTCGCCCTCTGCGATTCCGGTGACCTCGTGGCCGAACAGCACTTCGGCGTTCGGCTCCCGCTGAAGATGGCTGAGTGCGATGCGTGCCGTCTTGAACTGCTCGCACTGCACCACGTACGGGAAGCGGGTCTCTTCGGAGAGCAAGGCGTGATCGAACTCCGCGATCAGCTCGCCCGACGTCCTGTCCCAGAACTGGAAGACCGGAGCGACCAGGCCGGCAGCGCGCACCTCTTCCTCAAGCCCCAACTCGTCGAGGAGTTCGAGTGTCGCCGGGTGCGTGGTGGCGGCTCGCGGATCGTCCAGCAGGTCCTCGTTTCGCTCCAGCACCGTCACCGGCACATCCTGTCGAGCCAGCCCGAGCGCGCAGATGAGGCCCACGGGCCCTCCGCCGCTGATGATGACCCGATCCTTCTCCGTCACCGATGTCAGCTCCCTCTGCTCTTTGTCCTGGTTCTCTGGCTCTGCATGTCAGGCGAACTCCCTGGGCAGCGTGCACTGCGCGACCCGCACCGGACGGGTAGTGGGCGGCGTGTTCCGCGACCGTCCGACGAATCGCGGCACACCGTCGCTGATGACCGCGCCGACGGCCACCGGGTCACCGTTGGCCAAGGCACCAAGCGCCGTCTTTCTCGCTCCGCCCAGCGGCGCGTCGATGACGACGAGATCGCCGTCGCGGCCCGGCGCCAGAAGGCCCGAGTTGCGCCCGTAGACAGCGGCGTTGTTCCCGGTGGCCGCGCCCATGACCATCTCTGGCGGCAGGTCGAGGAGGCTTGCCAGGTGAGTGATCGTGTAGATCATGCCGAGCGGCATGATGCCGCTTCCGGTCGGAGTATCCGTCGCTATCAGAACCCGATGGAACTGCTCTCGCTCGATCGCTAGGCGCGCGCAGAGCATGGCCGTGCGGAGGTTGCCGGCGGTGCAGATCTGCAAGGCGACCTTGCTCTCCGCGATCACCCTCTCGAAGTGCTCGTCAGCCATCGCGACCGGGCCGCCGTTCACGTGGAAGGAAACGTCCGGGTCGATGGCGAGGACATGATCGCCGGTGATCGGGGATGATCCCGGTATGGACGCACCGCCAGTATGCAATGTGGTCACCATGCCATGCCGCCGCGCCATGGCCACGAGAGGTGCATATTCTTCGGGATCGGCGAATGCGCCGAAGCCCGCCTTGGCGAGCCACACCCCCTCGGCAGCCAGGTCCTTGAAATCCTGCTCTGCGAGGCCCGGCTCGAGGATGACGGAGCCGGCCCAGACACGCATGCCGCCAGGTCGGTACTCCGCGAAGCAGCGCTGCGCCGCGATCGCCAGAGCCTTGACTCCGGCCGGGTCTCTGGGACGTCCCGGGACGTGCACCTCGGAGGCGGTGATAGCGGTGGTGACGCCGCCGTGGAGGTAGCTCTCGAGGAAACCTACCGTCTTCTGTCTCGGCGTGTAGTCGCCGAAGGTGATGTGGACGTGGCTGTCGATCAGCCCCGGAACAGCCGTCGCGCCGCCGGCGTCGATCACCACGTCGCAGCCGGCGACGGCTTCCGGGGACGCGGTTCCGACGCTTTTGATGATGCCGTCTGCGACGACCACCGTGTCTCCAGGCACGATTGGGTCGCGCCAGTCGCCGCTGACGATGGTCCCGATGTTAACGACAGCGGTTCGCATCTCTTGCTTCCTAAACCAGCCCGTCCTCGCCGGTGATTTCGTCCGCAGCGAGGCCGCCGACGCGCGCATTCAGCCGGCCCCGGTTCGCATAGACGCAGATTAACGCCATCTCGTCGGGCAGCGGCGCGTCCGAGAGCATGATCGACATGCCGTCGTAGTGCGACCGCACGTACAATGCATCCTTGTGCGCCAGCGGGACCTCGATGACGGAGCCGGGAGCCGCCCGCTTGGTGAAGGACGAGATCCACGCCTTGCCGCCACCAGCAGCCTCCCGCATCTCGTTGCCGTAGACGGTTGTCAGCATAGCGACGACATGCTCCTGCTCGCCCGCGGTGCCGACGACGCCGCCTTTGCCGTAGCTGACGGCGCGATACGGCTTCATCGCCTCCTGCGCGAGAGCGGAGATTTCACGACCGATGGCGACGCTGGCTTCCGTCAACTCGCCTAGATCATCAGCGTAGGGCTGCCCCGCCAGAGGGTTCTTGATCACCGCCACAACGGCGACCTTTCGAAGCGGCTCATCGGCCGGCTGACCGGCCTCGCTCCGGATCTCCTCCACCTGGGTGAACAGCTTGCGGATTTGCATGTGCGGGCTCTCGATCTGATTCCTTGACGATGTCGTTCGTTTGTATGACAAGAATACAGCCTGTCAAACATCTTCCTTCTTCCGGAGTGACCATGAAGCAGAAAGCCGTCTTGTTTTCGGAGATGACGCCTGAGCCCGAGTGGGAGGACGAGTTCAACGCGTGGTACGACGAAGAGCACGTCCCGCTTCGCATGAAGGTTCCAGGCTTTGCGGGCGCACAACGATACCGGCGGAACGAGCGGGACTATTGCGTAGTCTACGATCTCGACGAGACTGCGGTGCTGCAGACCGCCGCCTATCGAGAGGTCAAGGATGAGCCTAGCGAGCGGACGGCGTGGATGCTCCGGTCCGTGTCCAACTTTACTCGCTACATCGGTCGCCCGGTCGGCGCCCGGTACCGCGCCGGGTTCGACGGCGCGGTCACCGCTCCCGTCCTCTATCCGGTCTTCTTCGACGTGCCGGAGGACCGCGTTGAGGAGTTCGATCACTGGTACGAAGAGGACCACGTCCCGACCCTTATGGAATGCGAGGAGTGGCTGGCCTGCCGCCGCTTCGCTCTCGAAGTTGCCGATCCCGGACAATTCAACCGGCTGGCGCTGCACTACCTCGCCTCGCCACTTGCCCTCGAGTCAAACGCACGCGCCAAGGCGCGGGCGTCTGAATGGCGCGCTCGTCTTGCCCAGGAACCCTGGTTCAAGGGCAGTTACATGGTGTTCGAGCGGCACGGGCCGCGGTCTGTAGCGCAGTAGCAGGTGGAGACGTGAGCGGAGATCAAGGATCGGCAGAACCCGTCTCCCTCGCTGCGCTCGGCACGGTCCAGGCGCCGGTCCTGGTTCGCGAGCAGGCGTTTGAACGCGTTCGGGACGCGATCATCACCGGACAACTTCCGCCGGGGCAAAGGCTGATCGAACGCGAGCTTTGTGCGGCAATGGGCATCAGCCGGACCTCGGTGCGCGAGGTCTTGCGTCGCCTCGAAGCGGAAAAACTTGTTGCCGTGGAGCCTCGGAAGGGGCCTACGGTAGCGCGCCTGACGCGCGAGCAAGCTCAAGAGATCTATGACATACGCGCCCATCTTGAGGGCCTTATGTTGCGGCGCTTTGTCGAGAGGGCGACGGATGCCGATATCGACGAACTTCGAGCGATTGGCGCTCGTTTCGCTGAAGCGGCGCAGGTCGGCGACATACCACGTGCCGTCGGAATAATGACGGACTTTTATGGCTTGGTGTCGGCGGTTGTTCGCGCCGAGGTTGTGCAGGAAGTGCTGGCTCAACTCACCGCCCGTGTCAGCTATCTTCGTGCCACGTCAATGTCTGAGCCAGGTCGGATCGAGAAGTCTGTCTCGGAGATCAGCGGCATCATCAAAGCGGTGAAGCGTAGAGATGCCGAAGCTGCCGAACAGGCTGCCGTCTCGCACGTTAGATCAGCTGCTAGCACCGCACTGGCACGTCTGGCGCCCTGATGGCGTCGGCAAGGCACATCATTCGTCAACTCCGCAGTCCAGCGAACAGAGGCAGACGGACGCGAGGTTCGGCCGGTAGATGGACGACCACTGCAGGAGATCGGAAGAGGTGGAGAAGGTTCGACGTCAGGCCCATCCCCTCCGCCACAATGCCATCATACGATCGCGAACGGCGCCACGGCTGGTCAGCCGTTTGTGGTGCGGTTGGGCGAGCCCCGCCGGTGACGGCGCAGGCTTGCACCCTCCGACGCAGCACCTATAACCCGCGGCGATTTCCGACCATGAGGGGGCCCACGTGCCGAAGCGAACCGACATCCAGTCGATCCTGATCATCGGCGCGGGGCCAATCGTCATCGGGCAGGCTTGCGAGTTCGACTACTCCGGTGCGCAGGCGTGCAAGGCGCTCCGAGAAGAGGGCTACCGGGTGATCCTGGTGAACTCGAACCCCGCCACCATCATGACCGACCCGAACATGGCCGACGCGACCTACATCGAGCCGATTACGCCCGAGATCGTGGCAAGGATCATAGCCGAGGAGAAGCCCGACGCGCTGCTGCCGACCATGGGCGGGCAGACCGGGCTGAACACGGCGCTCGCGCTCGAGGAGATGGGCGTTCTGACCGAGCATGGCGTCGAGATGATTGGCGCCCGCCGCGAGGCGATCGAGATGGCCGAGGACCGCGGCCTCTTCCGCGAGGCGATGGAGCGGATCGGGCTCGAAAATCCTCGCGCCACGATCGTGACTGCCCCGATGAAGGAGAACGGCCGGCGCGACCTGGCTATCGGCGTCGCCCGCGCGATGGACGCTCTGGAGCATGTCGGCCTGCCGGCGATCATCCGACCCGCCTACACGCTGGGCGGCACCGGCGGCGGGGTCGCCTACAATCGCGACGACTACGAGACGATGTGCCGCGCCGGCATGGATGCCTCGCCCGCCGGGCAGATCCTCATCGACGAGAGCCTGCTGGGCTGGAAAGAGTACGAGATGGAGGTGGTCCGAGACAAGGCGGACAACGCCATCATCGTCTGCTCCATCGAGAACGTGGACCCGATGGGCGTGCACACCGGCGACAGTGTCACCGTGGCCCCTGCCCTGACGCTGACCGACAAGGAATACCAGCGGATGCGCTCCGCCTCGATCGCTGTGCTGCGTGAGATCGGCGTCGAGACCGGCGGCTCCAACGTGCAGTGGGCGGTCAATCCGGCCGACGGGCGCATGGTGGTTATCGAGATGAACCCTAGGGTCTCTCGCTCCTCGGCGCTGGCGTCCAAGGCCACCGGCTTCCCCATCGCCAAGATCGCGGCGAAGCTGGCCGTCGGGTACACGCTCGACGAGCTCGACAACGACATCACCAAGGTGACGCCGGCCAGCTTTGAGCCGACCATCGACTACGTCGTCACCAAGATCCCGCGCTTCGCCTTCGAGAAGTTCCCCGGCGCCAAGCCGGAGCTGACCACGGCGATGAAGTCCGTGGGCGAGGCAATGGCGATTGGCCGCACGATTCACGAGAGCCTGCAGAAGGCGCTCGCGTCGATGGAGACCGGCCTCACCGGCTTCGACGAGATCGCGATCCCGGGCGCGCCGGACCGCGCCGCCATTGTCGCCGCCCTAGCGGCGCGCACGCCCGACCGGCTGCGCCTCATCGCCGAGGCAATGCGCTATGGCCTGAATGACGACGAGATCCAGGCGGCGACGCAGTACGACCCCTGGTTCATCGAGCGCATCCGCGAGATCGTCGACGCCGAGGAGACAGTTCGCAGCCGCGGCCTGCCGGACGACCCCGACGAGCTGCGCCGCCTCAAGATCATGGGCTTCACCGACGCCCGCCTCGCCACCTTGACGGAGCGGACCGAGGCCGAGGTGCGCCGCGCCCGGACGGGCCACGGCGTCACCGCCGTCTTCAAGCGAATCGACACCTGCGCAGCCGAGTTCGAGGCGCAGACCCCCTACATGTACTCGACCTATGAGCACCCGGTCATGGGCGAGGTCGAGGATGAGGCGCGCCCGAGCGACCGCCGCAAGATCGTGATCCTCGGCGGCGGCCCCAACCGCATCGGCCAGGGCATCGAGTTCGACTATTGCTGCTGCCACGCCTGCTTCGCCCTCGGCGACGCCGGCTTCGAGACGATCATGGTCAACTGCAACCCCGAGACCGTCTCCACCGACTACGACACCTCCGACCGCCTCTACTTCGAGCCGCTGACGCTTGAGCACGTGCTCGAGATCCTGCGAGTCGAGCAGTCGAACGGCACGCTCGTAGGCGTCATCGTCCAATTCGGCGGCCAGACCCCGCTCAAGCTCGCGCGCGCGCTGGAGGCCGAGGGCATCCCGATCCTCGGCACCAGCCCCGACGCGATCGACCTGGCCGAGGACCGCGAACGTTTCCAGCGCCTGCTGAACGAGCTCGGTCTGCGGCAGCCGAAGAACGGCATCGCCCGCTCCGAGGAGGCGGCGATGCAGATCGCGGCGGAGGTGGGCTTTCCGCTGGTGATCCGGCCGTCCTACGTGCTGGGCGGCCGCGCGATGGAGATCGTGCGCGACCGCGACCACCTCGCCCGCTACATCCGCGACGCAGTCGTGGTATCGGGCGCGACACCGGTGCTGCTCGACAGCTACCTCGCCGGCGCGGTGGAGGTCGATGTGGACGCGCTCTCCGACGGGCGCGAGGTGCACGTGGCCGGCATCATGCAGCACATCGAGGAGGCAGGAGTCCACTCGGGTGACAGCGCCTGCACGCTTCCGCCGCACACGCTCTCGCGCGACATCGTGGCCGAGCTCGAGCGGCAGACGCGGGAGATGGCACTCGCGCTGAGGGTCATGGGCTTGATGAACGTCCAGTTCGCGATCAAGGACGGCGAGATCTTCGTTCTCGAGGTCAATCCCCGCGCCAGCCGGACCGTCCCATTCGTCGCCAAGGCCACCGACAGCGCCATCGCCTCGATCGCCGCGCGCCTCATGGCAGGCGAGCCGCTCGACGCCTTTCCGCGCCGGGAAAAATGGCCCGAGGATGCCGCGCTCCAGCCGACGATCCCGCTGCCCGACCCGTTGACGCTGGCCGACCCGAACACGCCCTGGTTCTCGGTCAAGGAGGCGGTGCTACCGTTCGCCCGCTTCCCCGGCGTGGACACGCTGCTCGGGCCGGAGATGCGCTCCACCGGCGAAGTCATGGGCTGGGACCGCTCCTTCCCGCGCGCCTTCCTCAAGGCGCAACTCGGCGCAGGGATCCGCCTGCCGGAGAAGGGAGTTGTGTTCCTGTCCATCCGTGACGAGGACAAGGGCGAGCAACTTGTCGAGATCGCCCGCATGCTCACCGAACTCGGTTTCGACATCGTCGCCACGCGCGGCACGGCATCCTTCCTCGCGGCGCACGAGGTGCCGGCCAAGATCGTCAACAAGGTTCACGAAGGACGGCCGCATATCGTCGACCGGCTGCGCGACGGCGGAATCAGCCTCGTGATGAACACGACCGCAGGGACGCAGGCGGTCGAGGACAGCCGCTCGATGCGCAGCGTCGCCCTGATGGACCGCGTGCCCTACTACACGACCCTCGCCGGGAGCCATGCCGCCGCCCAGGCCATGCGCGCGGCGCGGGAGGGGGCGCTTGGCGTCCGCGCACTCCAGACCTGAGTGCGCGCGGTGACTTCACGGCTGTTAAGCGGCTGACAAGAACATTGAGCTAACTCATGCACAGCCCGCTCGTCGGGTGTGTGTGTGAGTGACGAGTACCGGCGCCTGGCGCCGTTGGGGTTACGGGGTCCGCTATCCTGCCGGGGCGGCGGACCCTTTTCCCTTGCGGGTTCAGACGGGGTTCGGCAGATCGCGTCCTTCGGCGCAGGCCAGGATGTTCGCCACCACCATCCGGCCCATCGCGAACCGCACCTCGAACGCGGCAGTCCTGAGATGGGGCAGCAGGTTGACGTTCTCCATCTCCAGCAGCGCCGGACTTACCTCCGGCTCATGCTCGTAGACGTCGAGGCACGCGCCGGCAACGCCGCCACGCCGCAGCGTCGCGACCAAGGCGGCCTCGTCCACGATGTCGCCGCGCGCGATGTTCACCAGCAAGGCCTGCCGCTTCATCGCCTTCAGCGCCTCGGCGTCGATCAGGTGCCGCGTCTCGCGAGTCGCGGGGACGGCAGCACGACGATGTCGGCAGTGCCCAGCAACTCGGGCAGGCCCACCTGTCGTGCCGGCACACCCACATCCTCCACGATGGAGCGGTTGTGGAAAACGCTGCTCATCCCGATGGCCGCGGCGCGGCGGGCGATCGCCTTGCAGATCCGGCCATCCCGACCATGCCCAGCGTCTTGCCGTCCACGTGAAAGCCCAGCAGCTGATTCGGCTCCCACCCTTTCCATCGGCCGGCACGAAGCAGCCGCTCGCCCTCGCCCGCGCGGCGGCTGGTCATCAGGATCAGCGTCGTCGCGATGGTTGCGTCCGTCACCGCGCCCGGCGTGTTGGTGACGGCGACGCCCGCCCGTCGTGCCGACTCGACGTCGATGTGGTTGTATCCGACGCCGAAGCCAGCAGCCTCGCCCGCACGTCTCCGCCGAAGGCCTCGGCGGCAAAGCTGTCGCCCAGCGTCGGCAGGAACACGTCGTGTTCCGCGACCGCCGCGACCGTCTCGTCGAAGGTCATCGGCCGCGGCTCGTCGCGCTGCACGACGTCGTATGTGGCGAGCGGATCAAGCACGCCTTGCGGCAGCCGGCGCGTGACGAGGATCCGTATCAGAACATCCTTCCGCCCAGCGGCACGTCCCTGTCCGGCGACAGCAGGACGACCTCGCCCGCCTCGTCCGGCACGCCGAGGACAAGCACCTCGGACCACATCGGGCCGATCTGCACCGGCGGGAAGTTGACGACGCCGACGACCTGCCGCCCGACCAGATCCTCAGGAGCATAGTGGCGGGTCAGCTGGGCCGACGACTTCCTCTCCCCCAGCTCCTCGCCGAAGTCGACCCAGAGGCGGATCGCCGGTTTGCGCGCCTGCGGGAACGGCTCGGCGCGGACGATGCGACCCACACGGATGTCGACCCTCTCGAAGTCCGCGTATGTAATCGTCATTGACCCAGTTCGCGCGAACGGCGCGCTGCCGCGGCGACTGCCCGGCGCAGGAGCGGGCCGAAGCCCGAGCTATCGTCCATCAGCACCTCAAGCGCCGCTGCGGTCGTCCCACCGGGACTGGTGACCGCGCGGCGGAGCTCCGCCGGCTCCTCGCCGCTCTCGACCGCGAGCGCGCCCGCGCCCGCGACCGTCGCCCGCGCCAGACGCAACGCCATGTCCGCCGGCAGGCCCTGCGCCTCGCCCGCCGCGGCCATCGTCTCGATCAGGTGAAACACGTAAGCCGGGCCGGACCCGGAGACCGCCGTCACGGCGTCCATCTGCCTCTCGTCGTCAAGGCGCACCGTCTCGCCGACCGCCGCCATCAGCCGCTCCGCCACGGCAACGCCCGCCTCGCCCGCCGCACCGTTCGCTACAAGCGCGGAGATGCCGCGCCCGATGGCGGCTGGCGTGTTGGGCATGATTCGTACCACCGGGGTACCGGCACCCAGTTCCGACTCGAAACGCTGAAGCGGCACGCCGGCCGCGACGGAGAGGACGAGTGTCCGTCCGCCGCCCAGCGGCTTCAACGACGGCAGGGCGTGCTCCATCATCTGCGGCTTGACGGCGACCACGGCGGCGGCGGGGTCCGAAGGCAGCTCGGCATTCAGCCGCACACCGAGGTCGGCCACCTGCCGGGGCGGGTTCGGATCCAGCACCGTCACCGACCCGGCAGGCAATCCGCCGGCGATCCAACCGGACAGCATCGCGCCGCCCATGCGTCCACAGCCCAGCAGGACCAGCCCCCGCCGTCCGATGTCCTCGAAGTCCATGAGCCCTCCGTCCGATGGAGGGCCGAGCCTAGGCGCGACCGAAAGCCTCGGCAATGGCGACCTGCATTGCGTCGGCCGGCTCTCGATCCGCCCAAGCGGTCAGCTGGAACGCCGGGTAGTACCGCTCCGCAGCGGCGACGGCCGATACGATCAGCCGGTCGATCTGCTCTGGCGTCGCGACCTGCCCGCCGGACAGGACGAGCCCGTAGCGCCAGACCATCAGGTTCTGCTGCCGCCAGAAGGTGAAAGCGCCGGTCCAGCAGGTGTCGTTGACCAGGTTCAGAAGCTCGTGGAGCTGGGCCAGCCGTCCCTCCGGTGGCTCCATCTCGAAGGTCGAGACAAGCCTCAGCGTCTCGTCGTACGCGGACCAAGCCAGGGTAATGGAGTAAGTGCGCCACTGCCCCTCGACCACCATGGCGATCTGGTCGTCGTCGATGCGGTCGAAGTCCCAGTCATGATGCTCGGCAAGGTGCTCGACGATGTCGATCGGGTCGACGTCTGCGGTTGCGGGAATCTGCTCTGACAGGGACATGGCGGCCTCTATGGTTGTGGCCGTTCTGTGGCGCCAGGCGCCACAACGGCTTGGTGCCTGCTCAAGGTGCGGCACGCACGCGGTGCCGCCCTTACAAGATATGGTGTGACCAAAGCCGCAGCGTGTAAAGCGATAAAATCGTGACGGCCGCGGGCGCTGAAAGCGTCAGGATTGCCCGGCTTCGTCCTTGCGCTCGAGGGCGTCGAGCCGGGCCTTCAGGGCCGCGTTCTCCTCGCGGGCCTTCTGTGCCATCGTACGGACTGCGTCGAACTCCTCGCGGGTGACGAAGTCGCGGTCGGCGAGCCAGCGATCGATCATGCCCTTGAACGCCGTCTCGGCCTCGTCCCGGGCGCCCTGTGCCACACCCATCGCGTTGGTCATGAGCTGAGAGAAATCGTCGAAGATGCGATTGCGCGTCTGCATGTCGGGGCCTCCTGTTGACGTCTTGATATGGGCGCGGGCCTGGCGGGCACAAGGTCGGTTGACACTCGCGTGGCCGCCGGTCAACTCCGGCGCATGCCGCTGGCGTTGCCCTTCCCCGACATCTCGCCAGAGATCTTCACGATCTCGCTCTTTGGATTCGACTTCGCGCTGCGTTGGTACGCGCTGGCCTACATCGTCGGCATCGTCGTCGGCTGGCGGCTGGCGACTGCGGCGCTCAGGCGGTCTCGCCTCTGGCCTGCCGACACACCGCCGATGACGCCTGCGCAGCTCGAGGAACTGCTGACGTGGATCGTGCTCGGCATCCTGATCG
The DNA here is from genome assembly GCF_016918935.1 of Roseitranquillus sediminis. Classification (GTDB taxonomy): domain Bacteria; phylum Pseudomonadota; class Alphaproteobacteria; order Rhodobacterales; family Rhodobacteraceae; genus Roseitranquillus; species Roseitranquillus sediminis. The sequence continues at coordinate 238,315 of NZ_JAFFOB010000014.1, read as the reverse complement.
GCGGACGGCTGGGCTTCGTTCTGATCTATCAGCCCGGGTACTATCTGACGCACCCGCTCGAGATTCCGGCGATCTGGCAGGGCGGCATGTCGTTTCACGGCGGGCTCGCCGGCGTGACCATCGGCGCGCTGATCTACGCCCGCCGCCATGGCCTGCCGCTCCTCTCCACCGCCGACGCATTGGCGCTCGGAACGCCGCCCGGCATCTTCTTCGGTCGGCTCGCGAACTTCATCAACGCCGAGCTCTGGGGCCGCCCGACGGAGCTGCCGTGGGGTGTCGTGTTTCCCGGCGCGGCGGCGCAGGACTGCCCCGCGGTCGCCGGCCTCTGCGCAAGGCACCCGAGCCAGCTCTACGAGGCGGCGCTCGAAGGACTGCTCCTCGGCGGCTTGCTGGTCTGGCTCGCCTGGCGGCGCGGCTGGCTCAGGCGCCCGGGCCGGATGGTAGGCCTCTTCATCGCCGGGTACGGCGCCGCGCGCTTCGTCGTCGAGTTCGTGCGCCAGCCCGACGCGCAGTTCGTCGGTCCCGGCAACCCCATGGGATACGCGCTGCAGGCCGGGCCGCTCGGCCTGACGATGGGCCAGATCCTGTCGCTGCCGATGATCGCGCTGGGGCTCTGGCTGATGCTGCGGGCACGGCACCAGAGACGGGTGCGCGAGGCGTGACCGAGCTCGGGCAGCTCATCGCAGCCCGCATCTCGCGCACGGGGCCCATCACAGTCGCCGACTTCATGGCCGACTGCCTCATGCACCCGACGCTCGGCTACTACACGACGCGTGACCCGTTCGGCGCGGCGGGGGACTTCGTCACCGCCCCCGAGATCAGTCAAATGTTCGGCGAGCTCCTCGGCCTCGCCCTCGCGCAGTGCTGGCTCGATGCCGGACGTCCGTCAGCCTTTGCGCTGGTCGAGCTGGGACCGGGGCGCGGGACGCTGATGGCGGACCTTCTCCGCGCAACTCTGGGCGTGCCTGGCTTCCACGAAGCCGCACGGCTGCACCTGATCGAAGGCTCGCCGGCCTTGCGCGAGAGGCAGGCGGAATGCTTGCGCGCCCACGGGCCCTGCTGGCACGCAAGCTTCGATGACGTGCCGGATCTGCCACTCTTCCTCGTGGCCAACGAGTTCTTCGACGCCCTGCCCATCCGCCAGTTCGTGCGCGACGAACGGGGATGGCGCGAGCGAATGGTCGCGATCGAAGGGTCGCAATTGACCTTCGCGCTCGGCCAACCTGCGGCCTTCGCCGCGCTGGACCATCGGCTCGCCGACACAGCCGAGAACGAGTTCGTCGAGACATGCGCACCGGCACAGGGCATCGCGGCGTCGATTGCCGGACGCATCGCTCGGCAGGGCGGTGCGGCGCTGCTCATCGACTACGGTGGCTGGCGGTCCCGCGGCGAAACGCTTCAGGCTCTCCGTGCGCATCGACCTGAGCCGCCACTCGCCTCGCCCGGAGAGGCCGATCTCACGGCGCACGTCGACTTCGAGGCCATCGCCGATGCCGCGCGAGTGGCAGGCGCCGCGACCACGCCGATGATGACGCAAGGCGTTCTCTTGGAGCGGCTCGGCATCACGCCGCGCGCGCAGGCACTGGCGCGCGGCCTGGGCGGCGAGGCGATGCGCCAGCATGTGGCCGCGCATCGCCGCTTGACCCACCCCGACGAAATGGGAAGCCTCGTGAAGGCCATGGCCATTCACAACGGCACTCCGCCGCCGGGATTCGAATTATGACGCTGGAGATCATCACGGATCCCGCGCTGTCCCCGTTCACCCACGGTTTCTTCACTCGCAAGGGCGGCGCCTCGTCCGGCGTCTTCTACGGGCTCAACTGTGGTCACGGCTCCACCGACCAGACCGAGATCGTGCGCATCAATCGTGCCCGTGCGGCCGCGGCCATGCAGGTGCCACCTCAGTCGCTCATCGGTGTCCACCAGGTGCATTCGGCAAAGGTGGTCACGGTGAACGGCGCGCCGGTCGCGCCGGTACGCGCAGACGCACTCGTCACGAGCACGCCGGGACTCGCTCTCACGGTACTCACTGCCGACTGCCAGCCGGTCCTGCTGGCCGAGGCCCGCGCGGGTGTCGTCGGCGCGGTCCATGCCGGCTGGCGCGGCGCGCTGGCCGGCGTGCTCGAGGCGACGGTCGAGGCAATGGAAGAGCTCGGCGCAAGCCGCGGCGGCATCTCGGCCGTGATCGGCCCGACGATCAGCCAGCGCTCCTACGAGGTCGGGCCGGAGCTCTTCGCGGAAGTCGTCGCGAACGACCCCTACCACGCCCGCTTCTTTGCGCAAGGGCGCGGGGACCGGATGCAGTTCGACCTGCCGCGCTACGGCCTCGCCCGCCTCCGCACGGCCGGCGTCGGCAAGGCCTCGTGGACCGGACATTGCACCTATTCGGACGAGACGCGCTTCTATTCCTACCGCCGGTCCGTCCACCGGCGCGAGGCGGACTACGGCCGCCTGATCTCGGCCATCCGCATCTAGGCGCTGCGCTCCAGCCGCTCCTCCAGCACGTCGAAAGGCACGCCCGGCTCCTCCTTGGCGCGGCGGATCACCAGGGACGTCTTGACGCTTGCAACGTTCGGAGCTGACGTCAGCTCGCGCGTCAGGAAGGTCTGGAAGGTCGAGAGGTCGGGTGCGACGCACTTCAGGATGAAGTCGACCTCGCCGTTCAGCATGTGGCACTCCCGCACGAGGGGCCAATTGCGGCAACGCTGCTCGAACGCCGCGAGGTCGGCCTCGCTCTGACGTGCAAGTCCCACCATGGCGAATACCTGCACCTCGAAGCCGAGCGAGCGGGCATTCACCCGCGCGTGATAGCCCTCGATGTAGCCGTCTTCCTCCAGCGTGCGGACCCTCCGCAGGCAGGGCGGCGCAGAGATGCCGACGCGACGCGCCAGCTCGACGTTCGTCATCCGCCCGTCGCCCTGCAATTCGGCCAGTATCTTGCGGTCGATGTGGTCCAGCTTGTGGCCCGGCATTGGCCTTCCTCCTCCTGCCCTCGCGAAAGTAGGCCGTGCGACGGGGCGGCGCAACAAAGTTGCAGTTTCCACGCCCTATGCACAATACAGCCTACCGATACCTGCTGCCGCGCAGCGCTTGCCCGCGCCGGAGCGCACTGCCATATCGGGCGCGGAAGCGAAAGGAGCGACGGCATGGGCGAGACGCGCCACGAGAAGGTTCTGATCATCGGCTCCGGCCCCGCGGGCTACACCGCCGCCGTCTATGCCGCGCGCGCCATGCTCGAGCCGGTGCTGATACAGGGCATCCAGCCGGGCGGGCAGCTGACCATCACGACCGACGTCGAGAACTGGCCCGGCGACACCAGCATCCTCGGCCCCGACCTGATGGCCAAAATGGAGGCGCACGCCCGCGAGGTCGGGACCGAGATCGTCTCCGACATCGTGACCTCCGTCGACCTCTCCGCCCGCCCGTTCACCGCCGTCACCGACGGGGGCGCCACCTGGAAGGCCGACGCGTTGATCCTCGCCACAGGCGCTCAGGCCAAATGGCTGGGGCTGCCGAGCGAGGAGAAGTACAAGGGCTTCGGCGTCTCGGCCTGCGCCACCTGCGACGGCTTCTTCTATCGGGGACAGGAGGTCGTGGTGGCGGGCGGCGGCAACACCGCGGTCGAGGAGGCGCTGTTCCTGACGAACTTCGCCAGCAAGGTCACGCTGATCCACCGCCGCGACAGCCTCAGGGCCGAGAAGATCCTGCAGGAGCGCCTGTTCCGGAACCCCAAGGTCGAGATCCTCTGGGACCACACCGTAGACGAAGTCGTCGGAAGCGAGGCGCCGCTCGGCGTGGAGGGCGTGCGGGCGAGGCACGTCGCGACCGGCGCGGTGACCGCGATCCCGTGCAAGGGCTTCTTCGTCGCGATTGGCCATGCACCAGCCTCGGAACTCGTTGCCGACCAGCTCGAGACGCATCATGGCGGTTATGTCGTCACCGCGCCCGACTCCGCCGCGACCAGCGTACCGGGCGTGTTCGCGGCCGGCGATCTTACCGACCACGTCTACCGGCAGGCCGTCACTTCGGCCGGAATGGGATGCATGGCGGCGCTCGAGGCAGAGCGGTTCTTGGCCGAGAACGACGAAGGCAAGAGCGTGAGCGAGCCGCTTGGCTGGGGCGCAGAGGTTCGTGCCGGCTGACGCACTGCGCGGGGTGCGACGCGACGTCCTGCCGCAGCCGCACCATTTCGCAGCATAGAGGGGAACCGGAGCGCCTGAAGCTCGTTCCGCCCCTGAACCTATGAGGGAGGTCGAAGGGGGAACGAGGCCCCGGAGGAGACTCCGGATGCTTCAATCAGGCGTACACTGCTGCACGAGATGGCGGGGCGCCAGGCAGGTAGCCCGGCCCGTTCGGGCGAGCAGGAGAAGAGCCAATGTCCCTGATGTTCGACATGAGCAGTCTTCGCGGGAAGAAGATCATGATCGTCGAGGACGAAGCCATACTGGCTCTCGATCTGGCGATGACGGTCGAAGCTGCTGGCGCGATCGTCGCTGGTCCCCTCCACCGGCTGGACATCGCGATGCGGGCCGAGGCCTTGCACGAGCTCGACGCCGCCATTCTCGACGTGGACATTCAGGGGGCGGAGGTCTTTCCTTTCGCGGACCGCTTGAACGAAGCCGGCGTCCCCATCGTGTTCCACACGGGGCGCACCGACGTCCAACGGTTTGCCGAGACCTATCACGCCACGATCTGCCGAAAGCCCTGCGTCTCCGACCGTCTGATCGACGTGCTGGAGTCTGTGGTTCAGCGCGATACCGAGCAGGAATTCGAGCAGCGCGCCGCCGCGTCCTAGGACGGCGCGCCGACGTTCACCTCAATGGACGCTCACCGGGGAAAGGTCGTGCTGACGTGCCAGCACGAATGCCAGCCGACGGTCCCTGACCAGCGCCAGACGCTCTCCCAGCGCGTTGTGGACAGCGTAGACGTGTTCCATTCCGGCAGCTTGGCCCCTCACCTCGTCAGGCAGTTCCTCAATTGCGACCGGACGGACGTAGACCATATTCTCCGGCAGCGCGACATCGTTCGTTTGCGTATTCATTGCTCCTGCCTCACTCCTGCGACTTGCGGATCTTGATGTTGCGCACCACCGGCTCCGGCACCGACCGCATAAGATCCACGTGCAGCAGGCCGTGCTCGATGCTTGCTCCAGAGACCTCCACCCCGTCCGCCAGCACGAAAGTGCGCTGGAACTGGCGCGCAGCGATGCCGCGGTGGAGATAGGCGCGCTGGCCGGGCTCATCGGAGGTCCGGCCGCGGATCACGAGCTGATTGTCCTCTACCGTGATTGAGAGGTCGTCCGCGCCAAACCCCGCGACCGCCAGCGTCACACGATAGGCTGTCTCTCCGGTCTGCTCGATGTTGTAGGGGGGATAGCCGTTCTGATCCGTCTTTGCGGTCCGTTCGACCAGCCTTTCGAGCTGCTCGAAGCCGAGCAGGAACGGGTGGGAACCCAAGGCAAGTTTAGACATCTACACGTCCTTTGCGACAAGCGACAGTGCGGTGGCCCCATGTTCGGCGGCCTCGCTGAATGATATGGTGCCCGAAGCCGCCTCCTGCAAGCTGCACAGGGTAGGCACGACCGCGCCCGGCCACTAGATGTGGCGCACCGGGCAGACCGAGGGCCGTCGATGGATCAACCGCAGACAATGCAGCACGAGGCGGTCCTGCGCGCGCGCCTCGAGGTTCTCAAGCGCGAGCATCGCGATCTCGACGACGCCATCGCCGCGCTGGAGGCCAAGCACGGCGACCAGTTGTCGCTGCGCCGGCTCAAGAAGCGCAAGCTGGCGCTCAAGGACCAGATATGCGCGATCGAGGACGAACTCTTCCCCGACATCATTGCGTGACCTCGCCACGCGTCCTAGAAGCGCGCCATCCGCATGGGGGGCTGCGATGGACGTCGGCATCGTGATGGGAAGCCAGTCGGACTGGCCGATCCTGCGGGACGCGGCCGACGTCTTGGACGAGCTCGGCGTGGCGCACGAGGTCCGCATCGTCTCCGCCCACCGTACGCCCGACCGTCTGTGGGACTACGGCTCCCGCGCGCGCGAACGCGGCATCAAGGTCATCATCGCCGGCGCCGGCGGCGCCGCACACCTGCCTGGGATGCTGGCCTCCAAGACCCTGCTGCCGGTCGTGGGCGTCCCGGTTCCGACGCGGCACCTTGGCGGACTCGACAGCCTGTACTCGATCGTCCAGATGCCGCGCGGCTGTCCCGTCGCCACGATGGCGATCGGCGGCGCGGCCAATGCCGGCCTTATGGCGGCGCAGATCGTGGCGCTCTCCGATCCGGAGCTGGGCGAGCGGCTGGCACAGTGGCGGCAGGCCCAGAGCGACGGCGTGCCGGAGGCGCCGGAGTGACCGCCGTACCGCTCGATCCCGGAGCAGTCATCGGCATCCTCGGCGGAGGCCAACTGGGGCGGATGCTGTCGATGGCGGCCGCGCGCCTCGGCTTCCGCTGCCACATCTACGATCCGGATCTCGCGGCACCCGCAGCGCAAGTGGCGCAGTCCGCCACCCACGCCGGGTGGGAGGATGCGGCGGCGCTCGAGAGCTTCTCGGCGGCCTGCGACGTCGTCACCTACGAATTCGAGAACATTCCCCTCGTCACCCTCGACGCGCTGCGTGCGCCGGTGCATCCGGGCCGTCGCGCGCTCGAGGTCAGCCAGGACCGGCTGACGGAAAAGCATTTTCTCGCAGACCTCGGCCTGCGCGTCGCGCCGTTCGAGCAAGTGGACGACGCCGCCGGGCTGACGCAGGCCACGGCAAAGCTCGGCGACGGCATCCTCAAGACCCGGCGCTTCGGCTATGACGGCAAGGGCCAGGTCCGCCTGCCCTGTCCCGACCCGCTGGACGCGATCGGAAATGCACCGGCCATCGTCGAGGCGCTGGTTCCTTTCGAGCGCGAGATCTCGGTCATCGTCGCACGGGCGCAGGATGGCCAGACGGTGTCCTACGACCCCGGCGAGAACCTGCACGAAAACGGCATCCTGCGCCGCACAACCATACCCGCCTCCGTCGCCGCTTCCGTCGCCGCGGAGGCGCGCGAGGCCGCCACGCGGATCGCGGCCGCACTTGACTACGTCGGCGTGCTTGGAGTGGAACTCTTCGTGGCGCCGGAAGGCATCGTCGTCAACGAGATCGCACCGCGGGTACACAATTCGGGCCACTGGACGATGAACGGCTGCGCCGTCGATCAGTTCGAGCAGCACATCCGCGCCATCGCCGGCTGGCCTCTCGGTGACGGCGCGCGCCATGCCGACGTCACGATGGAGAACCTGATTGGCGAGGAGGTTGCGGGCGTCCTGCGTCTGGCCGCCGCGCCGGGCCATGCGCTGCATCTCTACGGGAAGGCCCAGGTGCGGTCGGGGCGGAAGATGGGCCACATCAACCGCGTCTCTCCCCTCGCCCGATGATCCGGCTCGCGGTCCGGGCGCTGATCCTGAACGAGGGGCGGCTCCTCGTCGTCAATGCCTATCCGGGTAGCGAGAGCGACCTCTGGTGCGCGCCGGGCGGCGGCGCGGACCCGCACGCCTCGCTGCCGGAGAACCTCGTCCGCGAGATCCACGAGGAGACAGGGCTGAAGGTCGAGGTCGGCGACCCGGCGCTCGTCAATGAATTCCACGATCCCGTGCGCGGTTTCCACCAAGTCGACGTCTACTTCCGCTGTCGCCTCGTCGCGGGCACGCTGGACGATGGCTGGCGCGACCCCGAGGGCATCGTCGACCGGCGCCGCTTCGTGACGCGAGAGGAGCTCGCCGGCCTGCGCCACAAGCCCGACAGCCTGGCCGAGGCCGCATTCGCGCCGCACGGCGGCCTTTTCTACGACGCGCTCGAATTGCTCGTCCGCTGACGCCCGCCCAGCGACACCGTTCCAATCGTGACGCCCGCGGCAATGAGCGCGGCGGCCACCGCCAAGCGCGGTGTCACCGCCTCGCCCAGCAGGACCGCGCCGCCCAACGCGGCGATCAGCGGCACCGACAGCTGCGCCAGCGCCGCCGTCGTCCGGGGCAGCGACGGCAGCACCCGGTACCAGAGTGCGTAGCCGAGGCCGGAGGTCACGGCGCCCGAAACCATGGCGAGCACTGCACCACGCGGCGTAACTCCGCCCAAACCGCCGCCCAGAGCTGCAATGACCAGCGCCAGGGCGAGCAGCGGCGTGGACAGCACGAAATTCGCCGCCGTCGCCCCCAGTGGATCGCGCGCCGTCCGTCCAATCAGCGAGTAGATGCCCCACCCCAGCGCTGCCGCCGCCATCGACAGCGCGGCCCATGCCTCGTTCGCCGGCAGGTCAACGCGCCCGACCAGCACGACGAGCCCGGCCAGCGCCACTAAGGTCCCGACCCAGCGCCGCGCCGGCACCGCTTCCGCCGACAACACTGCCGCCGCGAACATCGTCACCTGCACCCCGCCGAAGAGGATCAGCGCCCCGGTCCCCGTGTCGAGCGCCAGGTAGGCCAGCGAGAAGCCCAGCATGTAGAGCGTCAGCGCGCCCGCCGCCGTGGGACGTGCCGCGCGCAGCCAGCCGACACCCCCGCGACCCGCCAGCACCGCCAGCATCAGCGCCCCCGCCGCCACGCGGATCGCGGCGAACCAGATCGGGTCGATCGCCTCGTCCGCCAGCGCGAGGCGGTTCAGCACAGAGTTCGCCGCGAAGGCGATCATCGTGAGGCAGGTCAGCAGAACGAGCCGCATCGCACTCTCGCCGCGCCGCGTCTCCATGCTCTCTGCTCCCTCGTCGCCCACCGCAGCACTAGTCCCCTGCGCGAGACAGCGCCAGCAGCGACAGCTTTCGTCCGCTGGTGGTCGCCGCTAGGGTCCGTCCACGCCGCAAAGAAGGATACCGCGATCCATGCACATGCCGCCCACTGCCTCGACCTTCGCGCCGCCGGTGATGGAGGCACGGCGGTGGCTGGAGGGGGTGGCGTTTCCCCGCGACCAGCCTCTCATCAACGTGAGCCAGGCCGCGCCCGTCGATCCACCGCCCGAGCCGCTGCTGCGCGCAATGGCCGATACCGTGTTGCACGACCCGACGGCGCATCTCTACGGACCCGTGCTCGGCCTGCCAGCGCTGCGCGAGGAGTTGGCGGCGCAATGGACCCGCGCCTATGGCGGCACGATCATGCCTGAGCACGTGGCGATTACGCAGGGCTGCAACCAGGCCTTCTGCGCCGCGATCTCGGCCACCGCCGGGCCGGGCGACGAGGTGATCCTGCCGACGCCCTGGTACTTCAATCACAAGATGTGGCTGGACATGGCCGGCGTCCGCGCCGTTCCGCTCGCCACCGCAGACGACCTGCTGCCCAACCCGGACCGGACCGCGGACCTCGTGACCGGGCGCACGCGTGCCATCGTTCTCGTTACCCCAAACAACCCGGGTGGCGTCGAGTATCCGGCCGAGACACTGGCGGCATTTCGCGACCTCGCGCGCTCACGCGGGCTGAAGCTGATCCTGGACGAGACCTACCGCGACTTTCACGGTGGTGGGGGTGCGCCGCACGCGCTTTTCCAGGATGCCGGCTGGCAGGAGGTGCTCATCCACCTCTACTCCTTCTCCAAGTCCTATCGCCTCACCGGCCACCGCGTTGGCGCCCTCGTTGCCGGACGGAGCATGCTGGCCGAGGTCGAAAAGTTCCTCGACACGGTCGGCATCTGTGCCCCGCAGGTCGGCCAGCGCGCCGCGCTCTGGGGGATGCGGCACCTCGGCGACTGGCTCTCCGAGCAGAGGCGCGAGATCCTCGAGCGCCGAGCCGCCGTCGCGGAGGGCATCGCGCGCCTGCCCGGCTGGCGCCTGCTCGGTTGCGGCGCGTACTTCGCCTATGTCGAGCATCCATCCGGACTGCCCTCCGACCAGCTCGCGCCCGACCTGGTGCGGCGCGCGGGCGTCCTGCTCCTCCCCGGCACCATGTTCATGCCGTCAGGGGACGAGCGGGCGCGGCGGCAGCTTCGGATCGCCTTCGCCAACATCGACGCCGACGGAATCGACGCGCTGATCCGGCGCCTTGCGGCTCTGGACCTCACGCGCGCCCTGACGTAGGACAGCGCGCAGCCAAGCAAGGGGGGCGCGCGTGGCGGTCAAGGGGGCGAAGGGCAAGTCGGGTCGGATCGTGGTCTGGGCGATCCTCGCGCTGCTGATCGTGGGACTCGCGGGTTTCGGCGCAACCAACTTCGGCGGCGGCGTCCGCTCGGTCGGGCGCGTCGGCGACGTTGAGATCACGACCGACGAATACGCCCGCGCCCTGCAGAACGAACTCCGGCAGCTCCAGCAGATGACCGGCCAGTCGCTGACCATGGCAGAGGCGCGGGAGTACGGCATCGACCGGTCCGTCCTGCAGCAGCTGGTGGCGCAGGCGGCGCTGACGAACGAGGCGGAGCGGATCGGGCTCTCGGTCGGCGACGAGCAGGTGCGGCGCGAGATACTGACGATACAGGCGTTCCAGGGCATCGACGGCAGCTTCGATCGCGAGGCCTACGAGTTCGTCCTCCAGCAGAACGGCCTGAGCCCCGGCGAATTCGAGAGCGAGATCAGGCGCGACACGGCGCGGCGCCTGCTCCAGGCCGCCGTCTCGGGTGGTGTGGAGGTGCCTGCTGCCTACGCCGACACGCTCTTCGCCCATGCCGGCGAGACGCGGGACATAACTTGGATCGGCCTCGGCCCCGATGACCTGCAGGAGGAGATAGCGGACCCAGCCGATGACGAGCTGCGCGCCTTTCACGAGGCGAACCCCGAGGCATTCACCCGCCCCGAGACCCGGGTTATCACCTTCGCCTGGCTGACGCCCGACATGCTGCTCGACGAGATTGAGACCGTGGACGAGGCTTTGCGGCAGCTTTACGAGGACCAGTCGGCCCTCTACCGCCAGCCGGAGCGGCGGCTGGTCGAGCGGCTGGTCTTCGGCTCGGAGGAAGCGGCGCGGGAAGCGGCCGATGCGATTGCCGCCGGCGAGACCACCTTCGACGCCCTCGTCGTCGAGCGCGATCTGGAGCCGGAGGATATCGACCTTGGCGAGGTTGCGCGGGACGATCTTGGCGACGCAGCCGAGGCAGTCTTCGCGCTCGAGCAGCCGGGCATTGCCGGCCCCGCGCCGAGCAACCTCGGCCCCGCCCTCTACAGGGTGAACGGCATCCTGCCGCCGCAGGAGACGAGTTTCGAGGACGTCCGCGAGGAACTGCAGGCCGAAGTCGCCGCCGACACGGCCCGCCGCCGAATCGACGACATGTTGACCGAAGTCGAGGACTTGCTGGCCGGCGGTGCGACGCTTGAGGAGCTGGCGGACGAGACGCCGATGGAGCTGGGCCAGATCGAGCTTGGGCCCGAGACGGAAGGCGGCATCGCCGCCTATGACGCGTTCCGGCAGGCCGCCGCCGCGGTCGAGGTGGGCGACTTCCCCGAGGTCATGGAACTCGGCGAGAACGGCGGCCTCTTCGCGCTGCGACTCGACGAGGTCCAGCCGCCGCGCCTGCGTCCGTTCGAGGAAGTGCGGGACGAAGTCGCGCAAGCCTGGCGCACCGAGCACGTGCGCGAGCGCCTTCTGGAGCGAGGCGAGGAAGTCGCCGCGGAACTCCGGTCCGGCGCGACCGTAAACGAGTTGGGCCTCGAGGCTGGCAGCGTCGAGGGTCTCCGCCGTGGCGGCTTCGTCGAGGAGTTGCCGGAGGATGCGGTCGAGACGGCCTTCGCGCTTTCGGACGGAGGCGCCGAGGCGGTATCGGACGGCGCCCGCGTGGCGGTTATCAAGGTCGATGCCGTGGAGCCAGCCGATCTTACTGGCGCAGAGGCGCAGAGCTTCCGCCAGTCGGCCGAGCAGCAGATTTCGCAGGCGCTGGCGAACGACATCCTGAGCGCCTTCGTGCGAGCCGCCGAGACGGACGCCGGCATCTCGCTCGATCAGTCCGCCATCAACGCGGTCCAGTCGCAGTTTCCCTGATGGCGCTGACGCCCGCTTTCGACACGTTCGCCGAGGCGTATGACGACGGCCGCAACCAGGTCGTATTCACCCGCCTTGCGGCCGATCTCGACACCCCGGTCTCGCTGATGCTCAAGCTCGCCGGCCAACGCGCGAACTCGTTCCTGCTCGAGTCGGTGACGGGGGGCGAGGTACGTGGCCGCTACTCCATCATCGGCCTCAAGCCCGACCTGATCTGGCAGTGCCGCGGCCGGACCTCGCGTGTAAACCGGCAGGCACGTTTCGACGACGCTGCGTGGGAGGACTTGCCGGGCGATCCGCTCGACGGCCTGCGCGCCCTCATCGCCGAGAGCCGGATCGACCTGCCGGACGGGCTGCCCGCAGCCGCCGCCGGCCTCTTCGGCTATCTCGGCTATGACATGGTGCGGCTGGTTGAGCGCCTGCCCGAACCCAACCCGGACCCGCTCGGAATGCCGGATGCCGTCATGCTGCGGCCATCCATCGTGGCCGTGCTCGACGGCGTGAAGGGCGAGGTCACCGTCGTCTCTCCCGCCTGGACCGACTCCGGCCTGTCCGCGCGCGCCGCCTACGCGCAGGCGGCAGAGCGGGTGATGGACGCCGTGCGCGACCTTGAGCGCGCCACGCCGTCCGACAGCCGCGACCTCGGCGACGCCGCGACGCCGCCCGAACCGGTCTCGAACTTTACCCACGACGATTATCTCGATGCCGTGCGCAAGGCGAAGGAGTACATCGCCGCCGGCGACATCTTCCAAGTGGTGCCGTCGCAGCGTTGGCGACAGCCGTTCGAGCTGCCGCCGTTCGCGCTCTACCGCTCGCTGAGGCGCACGAACCCGTCGCCCTTCATGTTCCACTTCGACTTCGGCGATGCGCAGGTCATCGGCGCCAGCCCCGAGATCCTGGTCCGCGTCTTTGGCGGCGAGGTCACGATCCGCCCGATCGCCGGCACCCGCCCGCGTGGTGCGACGCCGGAGGAGGACCGCGCTCTCGAGGTCGAGCTGCTGGGCGACGAGAAGGAGCGGGCCGAGCACCTGATGCTGCTCGACCTCGGGCGCAACGACGTCGGACGGGTGGCGCAGATCGGCACGGTGCGGCCGACGGAGCGCTTCGTGATCGAGCGCTACAGCCACGTCATGCACATCGTCTCGAACGTGGTGGGCGAGCTCGCGCCCGAGCACGACGCGCTCTCGGCGCTGCTTGCCGGTCTGCCTGCCGGAACCGTCAGCGGCGCGCCGAAGGTCCGTGCGATGGAGATCATCGACGAGCTCGAGCCCGAAAAGCGCGGTGTCTACGGCGGCGGCGTCGGCTACTTTTCGTCGGGCGGCGACATGGACATGTGCATCGCGCTCCGCACCGCGGTCGTGAAGGACCGTCAGCTCTACATCCAGGCCGGCGGCGGCGTGGTGCACGACAGTGACCCCGAGGCGGAGTGGCAGGAGACGGTGAACAAGTCCCGCGCCATCCGCAAGGCGGCGGCCGAGGCCGGCCTCTTCACCCGCTCGGGCAACTGAGGCTCAGGACTCGCCCAGCCGGCGCAGCAGGCTCGACACCGGCGCCAGACCCACACCGCGGCCGCGCCAGTCGCGCATTACGGACAGCGCCTCCTCGTCGGCCTCGATCGCCATCAGCACGCCCCCGTCGCGCCGCGCCACCAGCGCCGCGCGGTCCAGCGCCTGCCGCAAGTCGTCGGCCCCTGCCTCGGCGCTGACGACCCGGTCGATCTGCATCGCCGGCACCGGCAGCAGCGATGACAGGGGCGCCACCCTCGGACCCGACAGTACCAGCCCGTGACCCGACTCGGTCAGCGCGGACGCCAGCCGGCGCAAATCGTCACCCGCGACCGCATCCGTCGCCAGCACCGCCGCGGCCGGCACGCTCTCCAGATCCGCTGACAGGGCGCTGCGGATGGGAAAGGCAGTCTCACCGGCGGTGTCGCGTGGAACCAGAACCAGCTCGTGGCCCGCCGCGCGCCACGCCTCCGCCTGCGCCGCGTCCACGTCCGCCTCGACGGCGATGCTAAGTCCCGCGGGAAGATCCGCGACCGCATCACCATCCGCCACGAGCAGCACGCCGATGAGCGGTCCCGGCGCCGGCTGCGCGACGGCCGCGTTCGTCACCAGAGCGGCCTCCTGATCGAGTGCCTGTCGGTACGCGAGCGGTGGGACGTCGTTGGCCGCAACGGGCGACGCCGCGCCACGACGGACGCGCGGCAGCTCGCGAAAACCCATCGTCGCCGGCATTGCCTCGGAGGAAGGCGCGGCTGGCACGAGCGCAGGTGAACGCTCCGGCAAGGCGTCCGGCTGCGTCGGCGTCGGTGCGGCCGCTTCCTCGCCTGCAGGCGCTTGCGCTCTCCAGCCCATTTCGGCCGGCGGAGGCGGCTGCACGGGGGGTGACGCGTCATCCGGCGGCGACGACGCCGCGGGACTGGCCGCGGCAGGCGGCCCGGCGACGGGAGAGACGGGCGGCAGGTCGAGCCGCTCCGGCACCCGCGCGCGTGTCGTTTCGGTGCCCGGCCGTGCCTCTCGCGCCGGAGCTGTGTCAGTCAGCGCGGCGCCCCGCAGCCCCGCAGGCGCATCGGGACCGGCCTCGTCGGGAGCGGCAGATCCGGCAAGCGGCGCGGGAGGCCCCTCGCGCCGTGCGACCTGAGGCGAGCTCACGGCCGGAGCGGCATCCTCCGTCGGAGGTGCCAGACGCGATCGCCGCGCCGCGCCGAGATCCGGCACTTCGACAGGAATTCCGGCGACGGCCGGCGCCGCGTTGTCCGCCGCGGGCTGGCCGGCGGGCGACGGCGACGTGATCACGGGCGCCTTCGGCTCCAGTGCGGCGGTGCGGCTCAAAGCGTCCGGGGCCGGCTCCTGTGGATGCGGGACAGGAAGCGCGGGCGGCTCCTCCGGCGGCGCCGCAGGGTCCGGCGTCAGGTCAGGCGCATCGGGCGCCGCGACGAGGAATGGCCACGCGGACGCGTCGGTCCTGTCGGGCGCGGGCGCCCGGACTTCGGGAGTATCTTCCGGTGACGGTGCTCGAGAATCGAGATGCGTCGAGACTGGGGGCCGGTCTTGCAGCCGCTCCGCGCGAAGATCGCCGTCCGCTGAACCTGGTGCAGACAGCAAGGCAGTCGCCGCACCGCCAGGCGGCAACGCCGGTGGGGCAGTTGGCGGCGGCGTGGCGGAGGCGGCCGGAGCGGGCGGCGCCAGAGCGGTGACCTGTTCGGTTCCGACCGGCCCCAGTTCCTCCGGCGGTGCCGGCGCATCGTGGCGCGTTGGAGGTACCGCGACCGCCATGGCGGCAGGCGGAGCGGTCGGCGTGGTTGCGCGTGGTCCTGCGGCCGCGTCGACCGCGGGCGCGGCGAGCGGATCCGGCTCCGCCGCTGCGGGCGCGTCCGGCACCGCGGCAGGTGTCGGCCGGGCGGCGTCGAGCGGTGGATTCGGCGGTACGTCGGCTGGGGCCGCGCCGGCTGGTGGCAGAGGCGTCTCGGCAGGCGGCACAGGGCCTGACGGGTCATCGGGCGCGGGCGCCTCGTCCACGCCGGGTTCCGGATCAAGCCGCGAGGGCGACGCCGCAGGCACGCCTTCCACGTCCTCGCTTCGGCGCTGCGGCCCCGCATCGCCGCCGGGCTCCGCGAGCGGCCGGATCGGCCGGGGCACGGCCGGTGGGTCCGCTGCCGTCGCGGAGCCCGCGTCGGATCCTGCCCCCGGCGTCTCGGGACCGCGCGACAGTGGAACGGGATCCGGCTGGGCGGGCGGCGGCGCGGCGGCTTCGCTCGCTGCGGCTGGCGCATCGACCGCTTCGGACGCTGCCGGTGCGGCGGGCCTCGGCGCCCTTGGCCGCGCCTCCTCTGCGGCCGGAAGCGCAACCTGCCGATCCACCCGGTCTCGGTGAAACCCGCTGCCTGCCGGAACCTCCGGCGCGCCCAGAGACGGGCCGACCAACTGCCGGTAGTCGGCCACCTGGGACAGAGTGAGGAGCGCGACGGTGCCCGCCGCCAGTCCCCAAGCCAGCCCGGAGATGAGACCTCGCGCCACGCCTGCCCCTTGCCTCGGCCGCGCACCCTTGACCCCGGGCGCGGCTCTACCCCATCAATAGCCCGCTGCGCCCGGAGGCGCACCCCCAAACGGACCCGCTGCCTTGCTCCTGCTCATCGACAATTACGACAGCTTCACCTGGAACCTCGTGCACTATGTGGGCGAACTGGGCGTGGAGGTGGTCGTGCGGCGCAACGATGCGCTGGATGCGGCCGAGGCGCTCGCGATGCGGCCTCAGGCGATCCTGCTGTCGCCCGGCCCGTGCGACCCGGACCGCGCCGGCGTCTGCGTGCCGCTGGTGCGGGCGGCGGCCGAGGCGCGGGTCCCGCTTCTCGGCGTCTGCCTCGGCCATCAAGCGATAGGGCAGGCGTTCGGAGGCAAGGTCGTCCGTGCCGGTGAGATCGTTCACGGCAAGGTGGCGCAGGTCAGGCACGATGCGAGCGGCCCGTTCGACGGCCTGCCATCGCCCTTCGCCGCTACGCGCTATCATTCGCTGACGGTAGAGCGCGAGACGCTGCCGCCGGATCTGCGCGTCACGGCTTGGGTCGATGACGGCACGATCATGGGCCTCAGCCACGCCACGCTCCCGATCCACGGGGTGCAGTTCCACCCCGAGAGCATCGCGTCCGAACATGGACACCGCCTGCTCCGCAACTTCCTGAGCCTGGCGCCGGTCCCCGCATGAGCGACGCGCTGAAGCCCCTGATCGCCGCCGCCGTCGAGCGCCCGCTGAGCCGCGAGGAGGCGGAGCGAGCGTTCACCATCCTCTTCGAGGGTGATGCGACGCCGAGCCAGATCGGCGGTCTCCTGATGACGCTCCGCACCCGCGGCGAGACGGTTGAGGAGTACGCCGCCGCGGCGGCCGTGATGCGCTCCAAGTGCCGCCGGGTGCGCGCGCCGAGGGACGCCATCGACATCGTCGGCACCGGCGGTGACGGCAAGGGCACGCTCAACATCTCGACCGCGGCGGCTTTCGTGGTGGCGGGCGCCGGCGTGCCGGTGGCCAAGCATGGCAACCGGAACCTGTCGTCCAAATCCGGCGCGGCGGACGCGCTCTCCCAGATGGGCGTGAAGGTCATGGTCGGTCCGGATGTGGTCGAGCGTGCGCTCGACGAGGTAGGCATCGGCTTCATGATGGCGCCGATGCATCACCCTGCCATTGCACACGTGGCGCCTGCGCGGTCCGAGCTCGGGACGCGGACGATCTTCAACATCCTCGGGCCGCTGACCAATCCGGCGGGCGTGCGGCGGCAGCTCACCGGCGCCTTCTCCGCCACGCTGATCCGTCCGATGGCCGAGACGCTGGCCCGCCTGGGGAGCGAGCGGGCCTGGATCGTGCACGGATCGGATGGCACGGACGAGCTCTCGATCGCCGGCACCACGGCGGTGGCGGCGCTGGACGATGGCGCGGTGACCGAGCACGAGATGCACCCCGAGGATGCCGGGCTACCGGTCCACCCGTTCGAGGCCGTGCTCGGCGGCACACCTGAGGAGAACGGTCGCGCCTTCCGCGCACTGCTCGCGGGCGAGTCGTCAGCCTACCGCGACGCGGTCCTCCTGAACTCTGCGGCGGCGCTGACGATTGCGGACCGCGCCGAGAGCTTGGCGCAGGGCGTGGAGATTGCGCGGGAGAGCATCGACAGCGGCCGCGCCCGCCACAAGGTCGAGGGGTTGGCCCGCATCACGTCCGCGTCATGAGCCGGGCCGCGCCACTCGTGCCTCATGACGTCTGCTTTCCAAGGCCGCCCACCTGCTGGGCGCACCTGCCCTTCTTCGCCACAACCTGGCCCGGCGTGAGGCGCGCGCTCGCGGACGAGACGCGGTCCGTCTTGCCGCCTCCGCATCGGTTATTCGCGGCGCTGGAGGCCTGTCCGCCCGACGCGGTGCGAGCGGTGATCCTTGGCCAGGATCCCTACCCGACGCCCGGCCATGCCGACGGTCTCGCCTTCTCGGTGCAGCCCCGCACGCCCCTGCCCCGTTCGCTGGCCAACGTCTTCGCCGAGCTCGAGGCCGACCAGGGGTGCCGTCTGCCGGACGGCGACCTGTCGGGCTGGGCGCGGCAGGGGGTTTTGCTGCTCAACACCTGCCTCACGGTGCCTGCGGGTGCGGCGAACGGGCATCGGCGGCTCGGCTGGCAACGCCTCGCGGCCGAGGTCATCGGGCATGTCTCGCTCCGGCCGACAGCCTTCGTCCTCTGGGGCCGGCCGGCGCAGGCGATGGCGCGGCACATTGACCCGGGCGACCACCTCGTCATCGAATCGCCACACCCGTCGCCGCTGTCCGCGCGCACCGGGTTCTTCGGCTCGCGCCCTTTCGGCCAGGTCAACGACTGGCTCGTCGCGCGTGGCGAGACACCGATCGACTGGTGCCGGGGCGCGCCGATGCTTCCCTTCGGCGAGGCGGCGCGATAGGTCCGTGGCATGACGACCGTGCTCGACAGGATCAAGGCGTACAAGCTCGAGGAGGTGGCCGAACGCAAGGCGGCCCGCCCGACGAGCGAGGTCGAGGCCGCCGCGCGTTCGGCTGGCCCCGTGCGCGGCTTCGCCGACCGTCTCCGCGCCGCGTCGCGTGAGGGGTTCGGCCTGATCGCGGAGATCAAGAAGGCGAGCCCGTCGAAGGGCCTGATCCGTGAGGATTTCGACCCGCCGGCGCTCGCCCGCGCCTATGCAGAGGGCGGCGCGACATGCCTGTCGGTGCTAACCGACGGCCCGTCATTCCAGGGCGCCGACACCTACCTGCAGGCGGCGCGCGAGGCGGTGGACCTGCCGGTGCTGCGCAAGGATTTCCTCTACGATCCATGGCAGGTGGCGGAGGCGCGCGCGCTCGGCGCCGACTGCATCCTGATCATCATGGCATCGGTCGGGGACGGGCAGGCGCGCGAGATCGAGGACGCGGCGCTCGACTGGGGCATGGACGCGTTGATCGAAGTGCACGACGAGGCCGAGCTCGACCGGGCGCTCGCGCTGCGCTCGCCGCTGATCGGGATCAACAATCGTGACCTTAGGACCTTCCAGACCGACCTCGGCACGACCCGCCGTCTTGCGCCGCGAATCCCGGCGGAGCGGCTGGTGGTGGCGGAGTCGGGTCTCGGCGCGCACGTCGACCTCGTCGACCTTGCAAGTCACGGCGCGCGGGCGTTCCTCGTCGGCGAGAGCCTGATGCGGCAGGACGACGTGGCAGCGGCGACGCGGCGTCTGCTGAACGGCGCCTGATGGCGGGCCTCACCCACTTCGACCGCGAGGGCCATGCGCACATGGTCGACGTCTCGGAGAAGGCCGAGACGGCGCGGACGGCCGTCGCGGCGGGTCATGTGGCCATGTCCGCCGAGACGCTGGCGCTGATCGTCGAGGGCCGCGCCGAGAAGGGTGACGTGCTGGGCGTCGCGCGCCTCGCCGGGATCATGGGCGCGAAGCGGACGTCCGAGCTGATCCCGCTCTGCCACCCGCTGCCGATCAGCAAGGTCTCGGTCGAGCTGACGCCGGACCCGTCGCTGCCCGGCGTGCGGATCGAGGCGACGGTGCGGACAACCGGCCGCACCGGGGTCGAGATGGAGGCGCTGACGGCGGTCAATGTCGCCGCCCTGACGCTCTACGACATGGTCAAGGCGGTCGAGAAGTCGATGGTGATCGGCGGCATTCGCCTGGTGCTGAAGGAGGGCGGCAAGTCGGGGCGCTACGAGGCGCCACGATGATCTCGGTCGCGGAGGCGCTGGACCGTGTCCTGGCGCTGGTCGACCGGCTCGACGCCGAGGAAGTCGCACTATCCGAAGCAGGTGGTCGCGTGCTGGCCGAGCGGGTCGAGGCGCGGCGCGATCAGCCGCCCTTCCGCGCCTCCATCATGGACGGATATGCCGTGCGGTCGCAGGACGTGGCGCCCGGTGCGAGGCTGCAGGTCGTCGGCGACGTGGCAGCGGGAGGCGCGTTCGCAGGCACGGTCGCGGCGGGACAGGCGGTGCGGATCTTCACCGGCGCGCCGGTGCCGGAGGGGGCAGACCGGGTCGTAATCCAGGAGGACGTGCGACGAGACGGGACGCTCATCGTGCTTGGGGAGACGCTTGACCCCGGCCCGTACGTCCGCGCGGCCGGAGCGGACTTTCGCGTGGGCGACGTGATGGAGCCGAGGCGGCTCGGGCCGGCAGACATCGCGCTCCTTGCCGCGATGAACCTCGCACGCATCCCGGTCGTGCGCCGGCCCGTGGTGGCGCTGGTCGCGACGGGGGACGAGCTGGTGATGCCGGGAGAGGGGCCGGCATCGTCGCAGATCGTCTCCTCGAACGCGCTCGGCCTCGCCGCCATGGTCCGAGCGGCCGGCGGCGCGCCGCGCGTCCTGCCGATCGCGCGGGACAACGAGGCGTCGCTGCGGGCGGTCCTGTCGTTGGCTCACGACGCGGACCTCGTGGTGACGATCGGCGGCGCGTCGGTGGGCGAGCACGACCTGGTGGCTCGCGTGGCCGCGAGCCTGGGCATGGAGCGGTCATTCCACAAGGTCGCCATGCGGCCAGGCAAGCCGCTGATGTCCGGACGCCTGAACGGCGTGCCGATGATTGGGCTGCCGGGCAACCCGGTCTCGGCGATGGTCTGCGGGCAGGTGTTTCTTCTGCCTGCGCTGGGCGCGATGCTGGGCCGCGGGCGCGGACCCGCGCTTCGACGGAACGCACCACTGGCGGCACCCGTGGCGGCCAATGGCCCGCGCGAGCATTACATGCGCGGACGGCTCGGGCCGCGGGGCCTGCTGCCGGCGGAGAGTCAGGACAGCGCCCTCCTCTCTGTGCTCGCGTCGTCCGACTGTCTCATCGTGCGGCCGCCGAATGATCCCGCACGCGAGACAGGCACGGTTCTCGAGTATCTGCCGATCACGTGTGTGTTTGACCCAAACCGGGAACGGGCGTAGAACATACCGGAACGCCCGTCGCGGCTGCCTGGTGCGGGAGAACCCTGATGCTCACACGCAAGCAACTCCAACTGCTCGAATTCATTCACAAGCGGGTCCAGCGGGACGGCGTACCACCGTCGTTCGACGAGATGAAGGACGCACTCGACCTGCGGTCGAAGTCGGGCATCCATCGCCTCATCACCGCCTTGGAGGAGCGGGGCTTCATCCGCCGCCTCGCGCACCGTGCCCGCGCCATCGAGATCGTGCGCCTGCCTGACGCGATGGAGCCGGCAGGCTTCGTCCCGAAGGTGATCGAAGGCGACGCCGGGCAGGCGCCGGAACGTCCGGCGAACGCCATGCCGGTGGAGGTCCATGCGGTTGAGCTGCCGGTGATGGGCCGGATCGCCGCGGGCGTGCCGATCGAGGCGATCAGCGAGGTCAGCCACAGCGTTGCCGTGCCTGGGCAGATGCTCTCGGGTGCGCACCATCACTATGCGCTTGAGGTGAAGGGCGACTCGATGATCCAGGCGGGGATCAATGACGGGGATGTCGTGGTGATCCGCGAGGCGCAGACGGCCGAGAACGGACAGATCGTGGTCGCTCTGGTGGACGGCCAGGAAGCGACGCTGAAACGCTATCGCCGCCAGGGAGGCTCCGTCGCGCTCGAGGCCGCCAATCCGGCGTACGAGACGCGCATCTATCGCGGCGACCAGGTCAAGATCCAGGGATGCCTCGTCGGGCTGATCCGGACCTACTAGGCGCCCTGCCTCGATCGGAAGATCGAAAGGAGGCGGGCGAGCCGCCCCTCTGCAACGTCCTGCCCACTGCGGCCGGATGCGACTCGGGGCGAGCCGGTCCATGGCCGCGCGCCGCGGGTCTCGAGAACGCCCGAGATCATCAGGCCGTGGCGGGTGGCGCGCATTGCGACGCCGCCCTCCTCCTCAAGCGTCGGCCGGTCGAGTACTCGGCAGGGCCCGTCGAAGCCGGCGTCGCCAGAAAGGATTACGACCACCCCCGGCTCGCAAAGCCGCTCAGCCCGCGCGGCGGACCCGCGGCCTGTCAGGTGCAGCAAACGGACGCCGGAAACCTCGAACGCGGCTGCACCCTCCGCCGCAGGCCGGAACAGCGGGCGTGTCGACGCCTCGGCCTGCCCCGCGCCGTCGCCATCGTTCTCGAGCCAGCTTGAAGCTGCGAAACCTTCGCCCTTGGGCTTGCTGACCACGCGGCCCGCGTCGGTCATTACGCCGACGAGACCGCCGGTCGGCGAAACCAGCACTGCCGGTCGCTCCGTCTGCACCCAGAGCGCCATCGCGAGCACCATCGGCACCACCCCGGCGAGCCGCAGCCGCCCCTGCCAGAGGATTACCCAGAGGCCGCCGAACGCGATGAGCGGAAGGACGGCGGTACCGGGCGCAGGTACGTAGCTCAGACTTCCGCTGAGACCCGCCACCCAGTCCGAGACGCCGAGGATCCAGGCGATGGCGGGCGCCATCAGCGCAAGCCCCACCCAGCCGAACCCAAACGGGGCGAGGATGGCCGAGAGCACCGCGCCCGGGATGACGATCGATCCCATCAGCGGCACCGAGAGCGAGTTTGCGAGCAGGCCGTAATGCGAGACCTGGTTGAAATGCACCGCGCCGAACGGCGCGGTCGCCGCGCCGGCAATGCCCGAAGACACGAGCGCGCCGCCGAGGGGCGCCAGCAGGACCGGCATCTTCGGCAGGTTGAGGTCGCGCAGCCAGCCGTAGGCGCCGACCAGCGCCACCGTCGCGGCAAAGGACATCTGGAAGCCGGGTCCCACAAGCGCCTCGGGCCTGAGGAAGAGAACGATTATCGCCGCCAGCGCCACCGCGCGCAGCGACAGCGCGCGCCGGTCCAGCAGCACCGCGACCAACATTACCGCCACCATGATGAAGGCCCGCTCGGTCGCAACGTTGCCGCCCGAGAGGCCGAGATAGAAGGCGGCGGCGCCGAGTGCCGCCACGGCCGCGATTTTCTTGGTGTTGAGCCGCAATCCGACGCCTGGGACCGCCGCCAGGCCATAGCGCAGAGCCGCGAAGACGAAGCCGCTCAGGAGGCCCATGTGCAGGCCCGAGATCGCCAGGAGGTGCGCGAGGTTCGAAGCTCGCAGCGAGGCCAGCGTCTCCCGGTCCATTCCGGAACGGTCGCCGGTCATGATCGCGGCGGCGAAGGCGCCGACCCGTCCGGGCAGCGCCGTCTGGACCGCTTGGCTGACATGCGCGCGGATCGCGGTCATCCAGAGCCCCACCCGCCCCTGGGCCGCGGGCTCGACCAGAAGCATCGGCGTGCGCGTGTATCCGACGGCGCCAAGGCGCTGGAACCATGCCTGCCGCTGAAAGTCGAAGCCACCCGGCTCGACCGGTCCGTTCGGCGGAGAGAGGTTGGCGGTCATCATTACCCGCTGCCCCGGCACCGGGTCGACGATGCCCTGCTCGCCGTGCAGCGAGACACGCACACGCTCAGGCGTGCGCGCCGGCGGCGTCCGCTCCAGAACCACCCGGTCGAGTGTCAGACGCACCTTCTCCGACATTGACCGGTCGATCGCCACGATCCGCCCCTCGACCGGTCCGTAGTAGCGAAAGCTCAGCACCGGCGCCGCCACGTCGTGCGTTCGCCAGCCGGCGAGGCCGAAGCCGGCGATCACCAGGGCGATGCCGAGAAGCACCGGTCGGAGCGATGGCAGGAGACGCATCGCCCCAAGCAGCGCCAGCGCGACGACTGCCAGTGCCGACCAGTGGAGCGTGTCCGGCTCGGACCGCAGCGCGAAATAGATGCCGATGCCGACGCCGAGGCACACCGGGACCCAGGGAAACAAGTGTCCGCGCTGGTGGTCGAGTAAGCCGGCGATTCGATGGCTGACCGGCACTCTTGTCCTCTCCGCGGGGCTTGGCTAGACCACCCGCGGGACGTACGTCCGACATGGTTTCCGAAAGGTTAACGCGCGCCTCATGGCTGTGGTCACACGCTTCGCTCCCTCGCCGACGGGCTATCTGCACATCGGCGGCGCACGGACGGCGCTGTTCAACTGGCTCTACGCGCGCGGACGCGGCGGACGGTTCCTGCTGCGGATCGAGGACACGGACCGCGCTCGCTCGACACCCGAGGCCACCGAGGCGATCTATCGCGGCCTGCGCGGCCTGGGGCTCGACTGGGACGGCGAGGCGGTGAGCCAGGCGTCGCGCGTCGCACGCCACGCCGAGGTCGCCCGTGCGATGCTCGATAACGGCAGCGCCTACAAGTGCTTCGCCACGCCCGAGGAGATCGAGGCCGCGCGCGAAGCGGCACGCGCCGAGGGGCGCTCGACGCATTTCAGCAGCCCATGGCGCGACGTCCCGCCAGCGGAGCATCCCGACGCGCCGTTCGTCGTGCGGCTCTGCGCGCCGCGCGAGGGCCAGACGGTGATCGAGGACGCGGTGCAAGGCCGCGTGACGTGGGACAACGACCAGCTCGACGACATGGTGCTGCTCAGATCGGACGGGACGCCGACCTACATGCTTGCGGTGGTGGTTGACGATCACGACATGGGCATCACTCACGTGATCCGTGGCGATGACCACCTCGCCAACGCGGCCCGGCAGGCACAGATATGGCGCGCCATGGGTTGGAGCGAACCGGTCTGGGCCCATATCCCGCTGATCCACGGCGAGGACGGCAAGAAGCTCTCCAAGCGCCACGGTGCGGTGGGTGTCGAAGACTGGCTCGAGCGCGGCTACCCGCCTGCGGCGCTGCGGAACTACCTCGCCCGGCTCGGCTGGAGCCACGGCGATGACGAGGTCTTTGTAACGGAGCAGGCGATCGAATGGTTCGACCTCTCCGGCATTGGCCGCTCTCCGGCGCGGCTCGACGGCAAGAAGCTCGACCATCTCTCCGGCCGTCACATCACGACGATGCCGGACGAGGAGCTGCTGGAGGGGATCGAGGCCTGGCTGGTGCTGACGACGCAGCCCGGACTCGATGCACGGCGGCGCGATGCGCTGAGGCGGGCCCTGCCGTTCGTAAAGGAGCGGGCGAAGACCTATCCCGACTTGCTGGACAAGGCGATCTTCGCGCTTGCCAGCCGCCCCATCGAGCCCGATGCCGCAGCTGCAAAATGTCTCGACCCGAAAAGCCGCGGCATGCTGGCGGAATTGACGCCGCACCTGCACAATGCTAGCTGGACTCGCGAGACGCTGGAAGATGTCGTGGGCCGCGTCGCCGAGGCGCACAACATCAAGCTCGGCAAGCTGGCGCAGCCAATCCGCGCGGCGCTGGCGGGACGCACTGCAACTCCCAGCGTCTTCGACATGATGCTCGTCATCGGGCGCGACGAGACTGTTGCGCGCCTGACGGATGCCGCCTGACGGAGCCTGGACGCGCTTCGTTCGAGAGAAGCAGCCTCGAGGGCGGGCATCGTCCTGCGGGGTCCTATCAAGGGGATGACATGACCGAGACTGCCAAGCTTTCGTGGGACGACAAGACGCTGGAGCTGCCGATGATGTCGCCGACCGCGGGGCCGGACGTGATTGACATCCGCAAGCTCTATGCGCAGGGGGACGTCTTCACCTACGACCCCGGCTTCACGTCGACGGCGGCGTGCGAGAGTTCGATCACCTTCATCGACGGGGACAAGGGCGAGCTGATGCATCGCGGCTACCCGATCGACCAGCTGGCCGAGAAGTCGCACTATCTCGAGGTCTGCTACCTGCTGCTCTACGGCGAGCTGCCGACGGCGACGCAGCTCGAGGATTTCGAGGCGCGGGTGACGAACCATACGATGCTGCACGAGCAGATGACGTGGTTCTTCCGCGGCTTCCGCCGCGACGCGCACCCGATGGCGATCATGGTCGGCGTGGTCGGCGCGATGAGCGCGTTCTACCACGATTCGACCGACATCTCGGACCCGTGGCAGCGCGAGGTGGCTTCGATCCGGCTGATCGCCAAGATGCCGACGATCGCTGCCTGGGCCTACAAATACTCGGTCGGCCAGCCGTTCGTCTATCCGCGCAACGATCTCGATTATGCGTCGAACTTCCTCAGGATGTGCTTCGCGGTGCCGGCGGAAGAGTACCAGGTCAACCCGATCCTCGCCCGCGCCATGGACCGGATCTTCACGCTGCACGCGGACCACGAGCAGAACGCCTCGACCTCGACGGTGCGGCTGGCGTCGTCCTCGGGCGCGAACCCGTTCGCCTGCATCGCGGCTGGAATCGCGTGCCTCTGGGGACCGGCGCATGGCGGTGCCAACCAGGCCGCGCTGGAGATGCTGCGGGAGATCGGCAGCCCGAACCGGATCCCCGAGTTCATCGAGAAGGCCAAGGACAAGGACGACCCGTTCCGCCTGATGGGCTTCGGCCACCGCGTCTACAAGAACTTTGATCCGCGGGCGAAGGTGATGAAGCAGTCGGCGGACGAGGTGCTCGACCTGCTCGGCATTGAGAACAACCCGACACTGCAGGTCGCCAAGGAGCTTGAGGAGATCGCGACGAGCGACCCGTACTTCGTCGAGAAGAAGCTCTACCCGAACGTCGACTTCTACTCGGGCATCATCCTCGACGCGATGGGCTTCCCGACCTCAATGTTCACGCCGATCTTCGCGCTCGCCCGCACCGTCGGCTGGATCAGCCAATGGAAGGAGCAGATCTCCGATCCTGGCATGAAGATCGGCCGCCCGCGCCAGCTCTACAACGGCCCCACCCTGCGCGACTACGTCGACGTGGAAAATCGCTGAGTCACGGCGCGAGCGGGTCGAGGTCGGGCCGCAGCACGACGCTCTCCTGCTCGTTCGGATCCGTCCGCGCCGCAACTGCAAATGCGGGCTCGGTCGTGGTGTTGGCCGGCAGGTGCGGCACGCCGGCCGGGATGTAGAGCATGTCGCCTGCGCGCACGATCAGATGGTGCTCGAGCCGGGGCCCGTACCACATCTCGACCTCGCCCGCGATCATGTAGATCGCGGTCTCGTGGTCCTGATGCAGGTGAGCGCGGGCGCGCTGCCCCGGCAGGATCGTCAGCAGGTGCATGCAGATGCCGCTAGCTCCGGTCGTCTCAGCCGAGATGCCGGCAAAGTACGAAAGGCCCTGTTTGCCGTGGTAGGGCTCTCCCCAGCGCACGACCAGGCATTCGCTATCCCGCTGCCGCTCCATCCTCCACCCCACCGTCTGCGACGAAGCTAGCACAAAAGCAGATCAGCGTCCCTCATATCGCGCCGGGCGCTTCTCGATGAAGGCCAGCACCCCCTCCTTGAAGTCGCGCGTTCGGCCGCAGGCACCCTGCAATTGCGCCTCGAGGGCCAACTGCGAGTCGATGTCATTCTCCCAAGTCTCGCGGAGCGCCTTCTTGATGCCCGCATAGGTCAGCGTGGGACCCGCGGCCAGTTGCCTTGCGCGCTGGTGCCAGTGCCGGTCGAAATCCTCGTCGGAGACGGCTTCCCAGATCATGCCCCACTCGCTCGCCTGACGTGCAGAAACAGGCTCACCGAAGAGCGCGGCGCCCATTGCCTTGGCGAAACCCACCTGCCGCGGCAGCCAGTAGGTCCCGCCGGCGTCCGGGATTAGCCCGATGCGCGCGAAGGCCTGGAGGAAGACGGCGCTTTCCGCCGCGATCACCACGTCGCAGGCAAGGGCGAGGTTCGCGCCGGCACCGGCGGCGGCGCCGTTGACAGCGGCGATTGTCGGAATTTCGCAGTCGAATATGGCCCTGAGCATCGGCTCGTACTCGTCTCGCAGGATCCGCTCGAGGTCCGTTGCTGCGATTGTGGCATGATCGCCGAGATCCTGCCCGGAGCAGAAGGCGCGGCCTGCGCCGGTCAGCACCAGCACGCGCGCGGAACTCGCCGCCTCGCGCACCGCATGAAGGAGCTCTGCGCGCATCTGGACGCCAAGCGCGTTCATCACGTCAGGCCGGTCCAGAACAATGATGGCGATGTCGCCGTCCCGTTCACATCGGATCGTCTGGTAGTCCATCAGGGTCTCCGCGCTTCTTCCCGCGCGACCCTATATGATCGAGCGACCCGAGGAAGCTCGACGCGGTGTCATTCCCGCGTCAACTCCCGCAGCCGCGCCTCTTCCGAATGGGACAGCGAGTTCTCGTCGTTCGACCCGCGGCGCCTCAGGGTCGCCGTGGCGATGCCGATGGCCCCGATCAGCATCACGGGGCCGGCAATCCAGAGGATGATGTTCGCGCCCGTAGCGCGCGGGCGGAGCAGGACGAATTCGCCGTAGCGAGCGGTCACGAAGTCGATCACCTCGGCGTCGGAGTCTCCAGCAGACATCCGCTCCCGCACGAGGATGCGGAGGTCACGCGCGAGTTCCGCGTTCGACTCGTCAATCGACTCGTTGCGGCAGACGAGACATCGCAGCTCCTGCGAGATCTCCCGTGCCCGCGCCTCAAGCGCCGGATCGTCGAGCACCTCGTCGGGCTGCACCGCCATCGAGGGCGACCCCAAAAGGCAGAGGATCAGGGCGATGCGCTTCATTCCGCGGGTAGAGCGGAAGCCGGCGCCCTGCGCGCTCCCGCAGCCACCCGGTAGCGCCGGTCGCTTAGGCTGAGGATGCCACCGAGCGCCATCACGATGGCGCCTGCCCAGATCCAGTTTGCAAACGGCTTTACGTATGTGCGTATCGCGAAACCGCCGCCCTCCTGCGCGTCGCCGATGACGACGTAGAGGTCCCTAAATATGCCGTTGTCTATCGCAGCCTCGGTGGTGGGCATCCCCGCCGCGGGATAGACCCGCTTCTCGGGCGCAAGCGAGGCCACCCTGCGCTCGCCGTCGAAGACAGACACTTCGGCAAAAGTGGTGAGGTAGTTCGGACCGCGAACGTCCTCACGCACCGCATCGAGGGTGATGGTGTAGCCTGCGACTTCGAACATCTCACCCGGTCGAACCACGCGGATGTCTTCCACCGTCCAGGCAGTCATCGCGGCGATGCCGACGAACGTCACGCCGAGCCCGGCGTGAGACACCGCCTTCCCCCAGTCCGCACGCGGCAGGCCGCGAAGCCTGCGTGCCCGCTCAAGGAGCTCTCCGCGGCCGGTCCGCTGCGCGAGGTCGATCAGAGCGCCGAGGATCAGCCAAGAGCCGAGGGCGAAGCCGACCGGCGCCAGCGCAGACCGTCCGCTCTGCATGCTCCAGACAAGCGCTCCGAGCGCCACGCTGACCGCGAGGACACCCCAAAGGCGCCGCATGACCCTCCCGAGCTTCCCCCGCTTCCAGGGCAATGCCGAACCCACCGGCAGGATCACCGCAAGCGCCACCATGAAGGGTGTGAAAGCGGCGTCGAAGAACGGCGGCCCCACCGACAGCTTGCGATCGAAAAACAGCTCCGCCACCAGTGGCCAGATCGTGCCGACGAAGACCACGAAGCACGCCACCGCCAGCAGGATGTTGTTCGCGATCAAGGCGCCCTCGCGGCTGACGAGACCGAAAACGCCTTTGGCTTCCATGACACTGGCTCGGGCGGCAAAGAGCATCAGCGCTCCACCGACGAAGAATCCGAGGATCATCAGGATGAAGACTCCGCGCTCGGGGTCATTGGCGAACGCGTGCACGCTGGTGAGCACGCCGGAGCGGACGATAAAGGTCCCGATCAGCGAGAAGCCGAAGGCGAGGATGGCGAGGAGGATGGTCCACGACTTCAGCGCCTCGCGCTTCTCGACTACGATCGCGCTGTGGAGCAGCGCAGCCGCGATGAGCCATGGCATGAAGCTCGCGTTCTCGACCGGATCCCAGAACCAGAACCCGCCCCAGCCGAGCTCGTAGTAAGCCCACCAGGAGCCAAGCGCGATGCCGACCGTGAGGAACAACCACGCCGCGAGGGTCCATGGCCGCACCCACCTGCCCCACGCGGCATCGACCCGTCCCTCGATCAGCGCCGCGACTGCGAATGAGAAGGACATCGAGAGCCCGACGTATCCCAGGTAAAGGAATGGCGGGTGGAATGCGAGGCCGGGATCCTGAAGGAGCGGGTTGAGGTCCTCGCCCTCGAAAGGAGGCGTCGCCAAGCGGTCAAAAGGGTTTGACGTCAGCAGGATGAAGAGCAGGAACGCGACCCCGATCATCCCCTGCACCGACAGGACCCGCGCCCGCAGCCCCGCGGGAAGGTTTCCGCCGAACCATGCCGCCGAGGCTCCGAACAACGCGAGGATGAGCACCCACAGCAGCATTGAGCCCTCGTGGTTGCCCCATACGCCGGTCACTTTATAGATCATCGGCTTCGCCGTGTGCGAGTTCAGCGTCACCACGCGCAGCGAGAAGTCCGACGTAACGAACGCCCAGGTGAGCGCCGCGAACGACAGCCCAATCAGCAGGAACTGAGCCGTCGCCGCAGGATCGCCGACGGCCATCCACGCGCGCCAGCCGCGCTGTGCACCGACGAGTGGAACAAAGCTCTGCACGACCGCAACGGTCAGAGCGAGGATTAGCGCGAAGTGTCCGAGTTCGACGATCATGCGGGGAAACTACTCGGCTTGCGCAGCCGAACCAATCCCCGGCATGCCTTTGTCACGCGCGTTTGTTGGCGGATCAGAACAGGGCGTCAGCCAGAAGTGCGACTGCGAAGGCGGCAATGGCTGGCAGCAGGACGACGCGGCGCACCGCATCCACCGAGCTCTGCACCACCGAGATGTGGATGATACCGCCGACGATGTAGATCGAGAGGACGGCGAATAGGATCTTGCTGTCAAAAGGCGTGACCCATGGCGCCGTGTGCGGGATTCCAGAGACGAACCACCAGATCGATATCGCGGCCTGCCCCAACCAGCTATAGGCCATGCCCAGCGCGAGCGGGGTAGTCCTGGCCCACCAGAGCCATAGGAAGGTCGCCGCGTTCGTCGCCGCGATCGTGGTGATGGCGCCGAAACCGATCGCGATCGCGAAATCGGTTCCGACCAAGCTCTCCGCCAGAATCAGCCCGCCCAGCAGGATGACCGAGAGAGCCAAGGCATGTCTCATTTCTTCAGCAACTCCTTAACTGCGGCATCGAGGCGCCGGGCGGCCTCCTCATGGCGCTTCTTCGCCTGCTCCAGTCGCCGGCCGCTGAGGTAGTCCCGCAGTGCTCGCCAGAATTTGCGGAGCTTCATGCGCGTCCTACCTCGTCAGCCGCTCGCGGATCATGGTCGTCATCTCCACGAGGATTTCCGTGTTCTTGTTCAGGATCTCGCGGATCGCCTGCTCCTTCTGCACGTCGCGGTAGAGCAGATAGAACACCAGCAGGACCCAGGGTCCGCTTTCCGCCAGCAGCCGGGCGAAGAGGTCGTCACTCAACATCAAGTCCCCGGACGGTGCGGCATCGCCGCGTCACGATCAGCCGGGCGCCGCCGCGCCGCCGCTGCAGGCTGAACGTCAAGCTGCAACCGACGGCGCCCGGTTTCGGGCGCCGCGCGGGCATGGCGAGCGTCGGGGATGTCTCGGCGGCATCGACCGGTTTCATGCATTTCTCCGTGGCGAAGGAGCACGGAGCACGGTCGTCCGATTAGGTTAACCGCCGGGTAAGGGTGCGTTCGGCTCTTGGTAGACGCCCTGTTCCTTGAGCGCGTCCACCACTTCCTTCGGCATGTAGGTCTCGTCGTGCTTGGCCAGGATCTCTGTCGCCTGAAACGTGCCGTCGACGTAGCGGCCGGTACCGACCATGCCCTCGCCCTCGGAAAAGAGGTCGGGAAGCAGGCCGGTATAGGTGACCTCCACCGCGGCAGCGCCGTCCGTCACCGAGAATCTCACGGTCTCACCCCGGCCCCTGACGATGCTTCCGTTCTCGACGAGACCGCCAATGCGAAAGACCTCGTTCGGAGGCGGCGGCGCCTCCACTACCTGGCTGGGAGAACGGAAGAAGTTGATTCCGTCCCGCATCGCGTAGCCGATGAGCGCGGTCGACAGCCCCAGCGCCACCGCCGCCAACGCGATGATCTGTATGCGTCGCTTCTTCTTCAGTCCCTTCATAGGCTTACGGGAACACCGCCGGCCCTGTCAGACCGGCGGTCTCCTCCTCTCCCAGCATCAGGTTCGCGTTCTGGATCGCCTGCCCCGATGAACCCTTGGCTAGGTTGTCCAGCGCGGCAACGATCGTGGCGCGGCCGTCGATGCGGTCGCCGACGACGCCGATGTGACAAAAGTTCGAGCCCCGGACGTGGCGCGTCGAGGGAAGCTCGCCGAAAGGCAGCACGTGCATGAATGGCTCTCCCGCATAGGTTTCCGCCAGTGCACCATGCACGGCTTGGGCATCGCCCTGCACGTAGACTGTCCCGAGGATACCCCGGTTGGCGGGGATCAGGTGCGGCGTGAACATGACCCGCACCTCGCGACCCGCCACCACGCTTAACTCCTGGTCGAACTCGCCCAGATGACGGTGCACCCCGCCCGCGGAATAGGCGTGGGCCCCTTCGGACAGCTCTGCGTGCAGCAGGTTCTCGCGAAGCGTCCGGCCGGCACCCGAGACGCCGGTCTTCAGGTCGATGATGATCTGGTCCGGATCGACCGCGCCAGCGGCCAGCGGCGGCCGCAATGCGTAGATCCCGGTCGCGGAATTGCAGCCTGTCCCAGCCACGAGACGCGCCGCCCGGATCTCTTCGCGGTAGAATTCGGTGAGGCCGTAGACGGCTTCGGCCTGTAGCTCGGCTGCGGCATGAGGCTTGCCGTACCACGTCTCGTAGGCAACAGGATCGCGTAACCGGAAGTCCGCCGAGAGGTCGACAATCTTCAGGTCGCGCGGCAGCTGGCTGATCACTGCTTGGCTCGTCGCGTGCGGCAGCGCACAGAAGCAGAGGTCGATGCCCGTGAAGTCGATTTCGTCGATCGTGACCAGCACGGGCAGATCTAGGTGGCGCAGGTGCGGAAAGACCGAACTCATCGTCTGTCCCGCCTTGCGGTCGGCGGAGAGCGCCGCGATGCGCATCGACGGATGCGTCGCAAGCAGGCGGACGAGTTCCGCGCCGGTATAGCCGCTTGCTCCGAGTATGGCGACGTTGTGGGTCATGACACTTCCTGCGATTAAAGTTGGCTTGCGAAACCTGCAATTCTCACGCGGGGTGGAAGTCGATCTTTCGTCGCAGGAAATGCGTGGCCTTGACCGAGACGCGGCGCGCGTCGCCGGTAGTGAGCAGCATCGGCACCTGCCCTGCGCCCAACATCCCCGGATGACGGGAGAGATAATCGGCGAGACTGTCGGCCACCAGATTCGCTTGGCTGAAGACCATGACGTCAGGCCCCAGCGCGTCCTGAAACACCTCCTGCATCAGCGGATAGTGCGTGCATCCCAGCACGGCCGCATCCGGCTTCGGCATCTTGCGCTTCAGCGCCTCGACGTGGCTCCGCACCAGCGCCTCGGCCAGGATCAGGTCGCCGTCCTCCATCGCATCGACCACGCCGCCGCAGGCCTGCGCCTCCACATCGACACCGATGGCGCGGAACGCGAGTTCCCGCTGGAAAGCCCGCGAGGCAACCGTCGCGGGAGTCGCGAAGAGCGCGACGTGCTTGACCGCGACCTCGCGCGGCGGGCTGTTGTCGCCCCACTGCCGCTCGGTCAGCGCCTCAATCAGCGGTACGAAGACGCCTAGCACCCGCTTCTTCGGCGGCACCCAGCTCTCCTGCATCCGCCTCAGCGCCGCTGCCGACGCCGTATTGCAGGCGAGAATTACGAGATCGCACCCGGCGCGCCACAGCCGCTCGACACCGCGCGTCGTCAGCTCGTAGACATCATCGGCATCGCGCACGCCATAAGGCGCGTTCGCATTGTCGCCGTAGTAGACGAAGGGCACGTCCGGCAGGCGCCGTGTCACGGCCTCAAGGACCGTGAGCCCACCAAGCCCCGAGTCGAACACGCCGACGGCCATTCCACGCTCCGCATCTTCCCGCGCTCCGAATAGGCGCGCGGCGCAGTGAAGTCCATCATTCCGCCGCCGCTACTCGGCCGCCTGTTGCAGCCGCGGCCCTCCGGCACGGAACGAGGCCAGCAGTTCCTCGCGGCGTTTAGCCGCCGCCTGCTCGTGCGCGGCCTTGACCGGGCCGAAGCCGCGGATCTGCAGCGGAAGCCGAGCGAGAGCCGCGGCGATTTCCAGCGTCTCAGGTGTCACCTGGGGCAAGACCTCCGCCATGTCGGCCTCATATTGCCGGATCAGAGCCCGCTCGAGACGCCGCTCCGCCGTGCGTCCGAACGGGTCGAACGGCGTGCCGCGCAGAACCTTGCCCTTGGCGAGCACCGGAAAGAGGCGCTCGATCCATTGGGCAAAGCGCCGCTTGCGTGGACGGCCGGCGGTGTCGTGGGTAGACAGGACCGGCGGCGCCAGATGATAGGTCAGCTTCAGATTGCCCGCAAACTCGGCCTCGGCCCTCGCACGCGTCTCGGCCAGCAGGCGCGCGACCTCGTACTCGTCCTTGTAGGATAGAACCTTGTGGTAGCCCTCCGCGACCGCCTCGCACAGCCCTTCATCCCGCACACTGTCGACCATCTGGCGATAGCGCCGTGACAGGCGCCGGTTCTGGTACTTTTCCATGTGGCGCTCGCGGAACGCGATCCTCTCCTCCAGCGACTTTGGCCTCTGCACGACCTTCTGCTGCGATAGTTTTTCCACCGCCCCCGGGTTCAGCGCCGCCCAGCGGCCGAGCTCGAACGCGCGCTTGTTCGCCTCCACCGCAGCGCGATTCAGCTCTATCGCTCGCAGGATCGCGTCGTGCGTCAGTGGTACCAGGCCGTTCTGCCACGCCGCGCCGAAGATCATCATGTTGGAGAAGATCGAGTCGCCCATCACCGCCCGCGAGAGTCCGGATGCATCGAACATCGTGAGCCGTTCCTTGAGCCTCCGCTCCAGCGACAGTGCCAGCCGGTCTGCCGGAATGCGGAACTCGGCGTCGCGGGTGAAGTCGCCGGTGATGATCTCGTGGCTGTTGACTACGCCGCCGGTGCGACCGGTCTTCATCAGACCCAGTGTCCTGGCTCCTGCGCTCACAACCAGATCGCCGCCGATGAGGGCATCGCACTCTCCGGTGGCCACGCGGATCGCGTTGATGTCCGCGGGATCCTCGGCGATGCGGCAGTGGATATGGACGGCCCCGCCCTTCTGCGCCAGGCCCGCCATCTCCATCATCCCTGCGCCCTTGCCGTCGACATGCGCGGCCATCGCCATGATCGCGCCGATGGTAACGACGCCGGTGCCGCCGACGCCCGTGATGACGACATTGTGCGTGCCCTCGATGACCGGCAGTTGGGGCTCCGGCAGGTGCCCCACGTCCACCTCGACCGTGGCATCCCTGCGTACCTCGCCGCCCTCGACCATGACGAACGACGGGCAGAAGCCGTTGAGGCAACTGTAGTCCTTGTTGCAGGACGACTGGTCGATGGCCCGCTTGCGCCCGAGCTCGGTCTCGACCGGCACGATCGACACGCAGTTTGACTGGACACCGCAGTCGCCGCACCCCTCGCACACGTCGGTGTTGATGAAGACGCGCCGGTCCGGGTCGGGGAACTTGCCCCGCTTGCGCCGCCGCCGCTTCTCGGCCGCGCAGGTCTGGATGTAGAGGATCGCGGAAACGCCCTCGTGCTCGCGGAAGCCGTTCTGCACGCCGTCTATCTCTGCCCGCTCGTGCCACTCGACGCTTTTGGGGAAGCCATTCCGCTCCGGCTCCTCCTTCTCGTCGTAGACGACGGCAATGTGCCGCACGCCCATCGCTGCCAGCTCATGCGCGATCTGTTCGGGCTGCAGGTCTCCCTCGTTCTTCTGGCCGCCAGTCATCGCGACCGCGTCGTTGTAGAGAATCTTGTAGGTGATGTTCGTGCCCGCCGCGATGGCGGCGCGGATCGCCAGTATCCCGGAGTGGTTGTAGGTCCCGTCGCCAAGGTTCTGGAACACGTGCGGGCGCTTCGAAAACGGTGCCTCTCCCACCCAGTTGACGCCCTCGCCGCCCATCTGGGTGAAGCCGACGGTGTCGCGGTCCATCCACTGGACCATGTAGTGGCAGCCGATGCCAGCGTAGGCGCGGCTGCCCTCCGGCACTCGT
Source organism: Roseitranquillus sediminis (assembly GCF_016918935.1). Classification (GTDB taxonomy): domain Bacteria; phylum Pseudomonadota; class Alphaproteobacteria; order Rhodobacterales; family Rhodobacteraceae; genus Roseitranquillus; species Roseitranquillus sediminis. The sequence continues at coordinate 202,520 of NZ_JAFFOB010000014.1, read as the reverse complement.
GTCGACGTGTTGTGCGGACAGCCCGAGCAGTAATAGGGCAGCCGCGCGGCAATCTCTTCGACATTGTCTGCGCGCCGCGACTCCTCGATTGCGACCAGACCCGCCTTCAGCCGCTCCGTCTCGCAGCCCTCCTCTATCAAGATCTCGCCGATCCGCTCCGCGATCATGATGGGGTCGAGTGCGTAGCGCGTTGGAAACAGCTCCACCTGCCGCCCGTGCTCCCAGGTGTCGCCCTTGTGCCACCCATAGACGCGGCGCCCACGGCGGTCGTCGAAGATGGCTTCCTTGACCTGCACCTCGATCAGCTTGCGCTTCTCCTCGACCACCACGATCAGTTCGAGGCCCTCCGCCCACTCGTGAAAGCTCTCCATGTCGAGCGGAAAGGTCTGCGCAACCTTGTAGGTGGTGATCCCCAGCCGCTCGGCCTCCGTTGCGTCGAGGTTCAACAGCTCCAGCGCGTGCACCAGGTCGAGCCAGTTCTTCCCTGCCGCGACGAAGCCGATCCTGGCGCCCGCCCTGCCCCACACCCGGCGGTCGATCCCGTTCGCACGGGCGAATGCCTCGGCCGCGAAGCGCTTGTAGTCGATCATCCGCGCTTCCTGCGCCTGCGGCGTGTCGATCAGACGGATGTTGAGGCCGCCCTCCGGCATGCGGAAGTCCGGCGTCACGAACTGCATCCTGTCGGGGCGGCCGTCGATGACAGCCGTGGCCTCGATCGTGTCCTTCATCGTCTTGAGGCCCACCCAGACGCCAGCGAAACGGCTGAGCGCCCAGCCGTAGAGCCCGAGGTCAAGAATCTCCTGCACGCCCGCGGGCGAGACGACAGGCATGTAGGCGTCCACCATCGCCCAGTCCGACTGGTGCAGCGTGGTCGAACTCTCCCCCGTGTGGTCGTCGCCCATCGCCATCAGCACGCCGCCGTGCGGACTCGTCCCCGCCATGTTCGCGTGCCGCATCACGTCGCCTGAGCGATCGACGCCAGGCCCCTTGCCGTACCAAAGGCCGAAGACGCCGTCGTATCTGCCCTCGCCCCGCAGCTCGGCCTGCTGCGAGCCCCAGAGCGCGGTGGCCGCGAGATCTTCGTTCAGACCCGCCTGGAAGACAATCTGCGCCGCCTCTAGCTCTTTGCCCGCACGCTGCATCTGCAGATCAACGCCGCCAAGCGGCGAGCCCCTGTACCCCGTAACGTATCCGGCGGTGTTCAACCCTGCCGCTTCGTCACGTGCCCGCTGCATGAGCATGAGACGAACGAGCGCTTGAGTCCCGTTCAGGAGCACCGGAGATTTGCCCAGATCGAAGCGATCGTGCAGGCTCACGTCTTGACGGCTCATGCGCTCCTCCCGAGATGCAGCATGTCGAGTGTAGGTCACGGCCCTTGACCCACAAAGTCACTCTTCACGTTACCGCTGTTTTCGTGGGCGTTCCCAACTAGAATGCCGCGTGGGGCGAACGCGGCGACGGACATCAATGGACAGGCCTCAATGGACTGGGACAAGCTCAGGATCTTTCACGCGGTTGCCGACGCCGGCAGCCTTACCCATGCTGGTGACGCGCTGCATCTCAGCCAATCGGCGGTTTCGCGACAGATACGTGCGCTGGAGGAGAGCCTGAACACCACGCTCTTCCACCGCCACGCGCGGGGCCTCATTCTCACCGAACAGGGCGAGCTGCTCTTTGACGCGACCAGCGCAATGCGTCGAAGGATCGAGGCGGCGTCGGCGCGCATCCGCGACAGCGAGGAGGAAGTCTTCGGAGAGCTACGCGTCACCACGACCACCGGCTTCGGCTCGCTCTGGCTGGCGCCGCGCCTCTCCAGACTCTACGCGCGCCACCCGGACCTGAAGATCGATCTGATGCTCGAGGAGCGCGTTCTCGACCTGCCGATGCGGGAGGCCGACGTGGCCATTCGCATGAAGGAGCCGAGCCAGGCCGACCTGATCCGGCGCCGGCTGATGAGCGTCAACATGCGTCTTTACGCGACACACCGTTACCTGTCGGAGCGCGGAACGCCGAAGCGGCCCGAGGATCTGACATCGCACCGCCTCATCTGCCAGAATGCGCGTTCGGCTCAGGTCAGCGCCGGGGCGACGCTGGTGCAGGAGTTGATGACATACGACATCCCGTCGACGCTCACGGTGAACAACTACTTCGGTGTCTTGCAGGCCGTTCTGGCCAACCTCGGCATAGGGGTACTACCGGACTACCTGACCGAGGATTTCCCGGACCTGATCAGGGTCCTCCCCCAGGTGGAATCGAGCGAAGTGCCGGTGTTCCTCGCCTACCCTGAGGAATTGCGTCACTCGAAGCGGATCGCTGCCTTTCGTGACTTCGTGATCGAGGAAATCATCGCCCATAGGAGGCGTCAGAAAGGCGAGGCAGCCTAAAAAGTGTGCGCCATGCGCCACACGCATGGCCGACCTGCACTCAAAGACGCGCTTCCGACTTGATCTGCTATACCTGTCGGAATAGCTCCCGTGGTGAAGGCGAGCTTCGCCTTCTTACCTCCCTGTTGGACTTGGGCCGAGCTTAGTGCTCGGCCTTTTTTTGCCGCCGCTCAAGTCGGCGCGACCAGGATGTTCACCCTGCGGTTGCGGGCGCCCTTGTTCTCGACCTTGCCGAGCGTTATCGGCCCGATCTCACCGGTCCTCGCGACGTGGGTGCCCCCGCACGGTTGCAGATCGACCTGAGCCTCGCCATCGCCGATGCGGATCAGCCGGACGCGGCCCGCCCCCGTCGGCGGCGCCACGGACATGGTCTTGACCAACTGCGGGTTGGCCCGGAGTTCCTCGTCCGAGATCCAGTCCTCGAAGACTGGCAGGTCGGCCTCGATCAGTTCGACCAGCCGCCGTTCGATATCGTCCTTGTCTTCCGGCGCCTCGGCCATGTCGAAGTCCAACCGACCCTTCTCGGTGCCGATCTGCCCTCCCGTCACCGGAAGCGGAATCACCACCGACAGCAGGTGAAGCGCCGTGTGCACACGCATGTGGCTGAAGCGCCGCTCCCAGTCCAGGAGCTGTCGCACTTCCGTTCCGACCGACGGCAGAGGTCCCTCGGGGCTCAGCAGAACGATCTTGCCACCCTCGCCCTTGATGGTATTCGACACCGCCATCTCGCCGCCGTCCCAGGTCAGCGTTCCTTTGTCGCCGGGCTGGCCGCCGCCCTGCGGATAGAAGATCGATGAGTCGAGGACGACGCTGCCGTCCTGCACCTCCAGAACCCTGCCTACTGCTTCGCGCAGATAGGCATCCTCACGAAACAGCGGTCGCGTCATGCGCCCTCGTACACGCTGGGCACCTCGCGCGGCGGTCCCTCCATCCACTCCGGCACCGGAAGACCCTTTTCGCGCAGGAAGTCAGGGTTCCAGAGCTTCGTCTGATAGCGATTGCCGTAGTCGCAGAGAATGGTGACGATCACGTGACCTGGCCCCAGGTCACGCGCCATCCGGATGGCGGCCGCCACGTTGATCCCGGACGAGCCGCCGAGGCATAGACCCTCGTGTTTCACCAGATCGAACAGGATCGGCAGCGCCTCGTCGTCGGGAATGCGGTAGGCGAGATCGGGCCTGAAGCCTTCGAGGTTGGCGGTGATGCGCCCCTGCCCGATCCCCTCGGTGATCGAGCTACCTTCGGCCGACAACTCGCCAGTCGTGTAATAGCTGTAGAGCGCGGCGCCCTCGGGGTCCGCAAGGCCGATCTTGACCCCGCGAGCCTGCACCGTGTCGGCGACGCCCGCGATCGTCCCACCCGAACCTACGGCACAGACGAAGCCGTCGAAGCGACCGGCCGTCTGCTCCCATATCTCGGGTCCGGTCGTCTCGGCATGAGCCCGGCGGTTGGCGGTGTTGTCGAATTGATTGGCCCAGATGGCGCCGTTCTCCTCGGTTTCTGCCAGCCGCGCCGCCAGTCGTCCGGAATACCTCACGTAGTTGTCGGGGTTCCGATATGGCACCGCCGGCACCTCCACGAGCTCCGCCCCGGCAAGACGGATCATGTCCTTCTTTTCTCGGCTCTGGGTTTCGGGGATGACGATCACAGTGCGGAACCCCATGGCCGCCCCGACAAGAGCCAGACCGATGCCTGTGTTGCCAGCAGTTCCCTCGACGATGGTTCCCCCGGGGCGAAGCTCACCCCGTTCCACCGCATCGCGAATGATGTAGAGGGCGGCCCGATCCTTGACCGATTGTCCCGGGTTCGTGAACTCAGCCTTCCCGAGTATCTCGCATCCGGTTTCGTCAGATGCGCGACTGAGACGGATGAGCGGCGTGTTTCCGATGCTGTCAACAATACTCCGGTGGACGCGCATCGGCTCTTTCGTCCCTTTCTATTCGTTCAGCGAAAGGGCCGAGCGATGTCTCGCCCGGCCCCCGACCTCACTCGGCAGATCAGCCTGCCGTAGCGTTTTCCTTGCGATGCTCCGCATATATCATCAGAGGCGATGCGTCCGAGGTGACGGCTTCCTCATTAACCACCACCTCCTCGACGTTTTCCATGCCGGGCATCTCGAACATCGTGTCGAGCAGGATGTCTTCCATAATCGACCGAAGACCCCGCGCGCCGGTCTTGCGCGCGATCGCCCGCTTGGCGATCGCCTTCAGCGAGTCCTCCGTGAAGGTCAGCTGCACGTCCTCCAGTTCGAACAGGCGCTGATACTGCTTGACGAGCGCGTTCTTCGGCTGCGTCAGGATCGTCACCAAGGCTTCCTCGTCGAGGTCCTGCAGCGTCGCGATCACCGGCAGACGGCCCACGAACTCGGGGATGAGGCCGAACTTCAGCAGGTCCTCGGGCTCAAGCTCACCGAACATCTCGCCCACGCCACGGCTGTCGTTGTCCTTCACGTCGGCACCGAAGCCGATTGCCGAGCCCTTGCCCCGCTGCGCGATGATCTTCTCAAGGCCAGCGAAGGCGCCGCCGCAGATGAAGAGGATATTCGTCGTGTCGACCTGCAGGAATTCCTGCTGCGGATGCTTGCGCCCGCCCTGCGGCGGCACGGAAGCGACGGTGCCCTCCATGATCTTCAGCAGCGCCTGCTGCACGCCCTCGCCGCTTACGTCGCGAGTGATGGACGGGTTGTCGGACTTGCGCGTTATCTTGTCGACTTCGTCGATGTAGACGATGCCGCGCTGCGCCCGCTCGACGTTGTACTCGCTGGCCTGCAGGAGCTTGAGGATGATGTTCTCGACGTCCTCGCCGACATATCCCGCTTCGGTCAGTGTCGTGGCGTCGGCCATCGTGAACGGCACGTCGAGGATCCGGGCCAGCGTCTGCGCCAGTAGCGTCTTGCCGCAACCCGTTGGGCCGATCAGCAGGATGTTCGACTTCGCCAGTTCGATGTCGGACTTCCCGGCATTGTTCAGCCGCTTGTAGTGATTGTGAACCGCCACGGAGAGCACGCGCTTGGCGTGGGTCTGCCCGATAACGTAATCGTCCAGCACCTCACAGATCTCATGCGGGGTCGGCACGCCGTCCGACGACTTGATGCCCGACGACCTGCTCTCCTCGCGGATGATGTCCATGCACAGCTCGACGCACTCGTCGCAGATAAACACGGTCGGACCGGCGATCAGCTTTCGCACCTCGTGCTGGCTCTTTCCGCAGAAGGAGCAGTAGAGCGTGTTCTTGCCGTCGCTGCCGGAGTTGCTCGCCATTACTTACCTCTGGGGCCGGGGGCCATTGGATTGGGTTCGGCCAGGGGCGCGGACCCCTTGGGGATGAAACTTAGGACAGTGGCCGAATGGGCACAACGCGAAACTGGCGCCGCCGGACTGGCGCAAGGTAGCGTGATCAGGACTTGCCTTCATCCGGCTTCATACGGTTTTCAACGATCTCGTCGATCAGGCCCCACGCCTTGGCGTCCTCGGGTGACATGAAGCGGTCGCGCTCCAGCGCATTCTCCACCGTCTCCAGCGACTGCCCAGTGTGCTTGACGTAGATCTCGTTGAGTCGCCGCTTGAGTTTCAGCGTCTCCTCCGCGTGTATCATGATGTCGGTCGCCTGACCCTGATAGCCGCCTGAGGGCTGGTGCACCATCACTCGGCTGTTGGGCAGCGAGAAGCGCTTGCCTGGCGCGCCTGCGGCCAGCAGGAGCGAACCCATCGAGGCCGCCTGCCCGACGACGAGAGTCGAGACTTGCGGCTTGATGTACTGCATCGTGTCGTAAATCGACAGGCCCGACGTCACTACCCCGCCGGGCGAGTTGATGTACATCGAGATGTCCTTGGTCGGGTTCTCCGCTTCCAGATGAAGCAGCTGCGCCACGATCAGCGAGGACATCCCGTCGTGCACAGGACCTGACAGGAACACGATCCGCTCCTTGAGGAGGCGCGAGAAGATGTCATAGGCGCGCTCGCCCCGGCTCGTCTGCTCGACCACCATCGGGACGAGATTCTGCATGTAATGCTGTACGGGGTCGTGCATGTCCGCCTGCCTGTGGTTCTGCCGAAGCTATCGGGAAAGGATGAAGGGAGTCTTAGTCACCGTCAGAAACAGTCGCAAGGGTAGCCCCCTTCTATTGTGGCGCCGGGCGTGGCAGGTACCTTGCCATCGCGCGCGCAGGGCCGGATGGTGCCCCGCGTGTCGATGCCACCGCTCCTGCGCGCCTATCTCGCCTTGACCGCTGCGGCCGATCCGCTCGGCCGGCGCCTCATCGAGCGCAGGCGCGCCACCGGCAAGGAGGATGCCGATCGCTGGCCCGAGAGGCTCGGACACGCGCGCGCGGCACGGCCGGAGGGTCTGCTGGTCTGGCTCCACGCGGCCAGCGTCGGCGAGAGCCTTTCGCTGCTGCCACTGGTGGAGGCGCTCCTGCAGCGGCGGACCGACATCCACGTGCTTGTGACTTCAGGAACCGTCACTTCGGCGCAACTGCTGTCGCGGCGCCTGCCGCCGCGTGCGGTGCACCAGTTCGTCCCGCTGGACCTCAAGGGCCCCATCACCCGCTTCCTGAATCATTGGCACCCCGATCTTGCTGTCTGGACCGAGAGCGAGATATGGCCGCGCCTCGTCCACGAGACCCATGCTTGCCGCATCCCGATGCTCCTCCTGAACGCGAGACTTCGGGCGCGCTCGCTTCGGCGCTGGACACGAGCCTCGGGCACCGCCGCCGCACTATTCGGATGTTTCGAAGTGGTGCTCGCTCAGGATGATGCCACCGCGGACGGGCTTCGTCGCCTTGGGGCCAAGGAGGTGACCACCGCGGGATCGCTCAAGGAGGCGGCGGCGCCGCTCCCCGCAGATCCTGCCGCACTTCGGGATCTGCAGGACGCTGTTGATGGGCGTTTCGTCTGGCTCGCCGCCTCGACCCATCGCGGCGAGGAGGCGCTAGCGCTGAAGGCGCACGCGGCCGTTCGGCGTGTCCGTCCCAACGCGCTCCTCCTACTCGTGCCGCGCCATCCGGCACGCGGAGACGAGGTGGCAGCCGCCATCGAGCGCGAGCGGCTGACGGCCGGGCGCAGGACCGCAGGGCTCCCGGGTCCGGGCGAGGCGGTTCATCTTTGCGATACGTTGGGCGAGATGGGCCTCTGGTACCGCCTTGCGCCCATTTCTCTCGTCGGCGGTTCCTTCAACGGGATCGGCGGCCATAACCCTTACGAGCCGATCGCCCTTGGCTCTGTGGTCCTTCACGGCCCGGATGTGGCCAACTTCGCCGACATCTATCGCGATCTTGATGGCGCCGCGGCCGCCGTGCCGATACATTCCTCCGACGACCTGACACGCGAGGTCCTGAGGCTAGCGAACGACACGGAGCGTGCGGCCATGCGAAGACGGGCCGAGGCGATCGTGGCGCAGGGATCGGAGGCGCTTGAAACCGCGCTGCGGTCTGTATTGGACCGTCTGCCCGACGTACAGGATGGCACGTCGATCAAAGGACCGCCGGAGCTGCTCTAGTCGGTTCCGCCACCCGATCGGCTCGTGCTAGAGGACGTGCCGAATCCGATGGTGTCTCCAAGATGACGATGCTTCTGCCTGCACTGATGCTCGCGACGACGGCCGCAACGGCCGAGGCCGATTCCGGCGTCGCGATCGAACTGAACGCTCTCGAACAGGCCGGAGGCGCCTGCCGCCTGACCTTCACCGTCGGCAGCCGCATGGAACAGGACCTCGAGCAGCTGGTACTGGAGACCGTGGTGTTCGACCGCGCCGGAAAAGTCGCGGCACTGACACTATTCGACTTTCTGGAGGTGCCCGCCGGACGCACACGCGTGCGTCAGTTTGATCTGCCTGAAATGTCTTGTGGCGAGCTCGCAGGCTTCCTCGTCAACGGTGCCGCAACGTGCACTGTCGCCGGTGCGGCCTCCGAGATTTGCGACGACGCCGTCGTCACCTCGCGCACCAAAATCGAGGCGCTGCGCTGATGAGCGAGGGACTCGTGGGCGTCGGAAGTCTCTTGACGCTCGGCGGACCAGTGGTGGCACTCCTGCTGGGCCTGTCGGTGGTCGCGGTGGCGACGGCCCTGCACCGGATCACGGCGTTTCACTTGGCGGGCGTCGGCTGCGTACGTGGTGCCGGCGCACGGCGCCGCACCCGCCTCGCGGTGGAACTCCGCGGGCTGCCGCGAGACGCCGCGGTCGCGCGGGCCGAGGCAGCGCTCGGGCGCCACGAAGTCGGGTTCCGGCTTCTCGACGCAGTGGTGCAGGTGGCGCCACTGCTCGGCCTCTTCGGCACGGTCCTCGGGATGATCGACGCCTTCCGCGCACTGCAAGAGGCGGGCGCGCAGGTGGATCCGTCCGCTCTGGCCGGTGGCATCTGGGTCGCGCTGCTCACGACGGCGGTGGGCCTTGCGGTGGCGATGCCGACCTCGCTCGTGCTCGCCTGGCTCGATGCGCGGCTTGCACGCGAGCGGCTGCTGACGGCCGAGGCACTTACGGCGGAGATGGGCAATGCTGCCTGACGGTGCCTTAGCAGCACGTTTCCGTCCACGGCGGCTCTCGCTGACGCCGCTCATCGACGTGATCTTCCTGCTCCTGATGTTCTTCATGCTGAGCTCCACCTTCGTCCGCCTCGGCGAGATCGAGATCAATTCGGCAGGAACGGAAACGGCCAGCCAGCCCTCGCATTTCATGCAACTCCGCCAGGACCGGCTCACGCTGAACGGCCGCGATGTAGCGCTGGCCGATCTTGCCCAGGCAATCGGCGACGGCACTGTCGGCGACAAGCTTGTGCTCGACGTTGATGACGTCGCGTCCGCGCAGCGTCTGGCGGACGTGCTGGCGGCCCTATCGTCGCTCCGGCACCTGTCCGTGGCGGTGATACGCTGATGCTTTCGCCGCACCGCTCGCGCCGAAGCCGCGAGACGCCTGTCGTCACGCTGGTCAACATCGTCTTCCTGCTCCTGATCTTCTTCCTGCTCGCGGGCACCGTTGGGCGAAGCATCGACTCGGACGTCCGCCTGGTGCGCGCGGAGACGCTCGGAACCTTCGCGCCGCTCGATGCTCTGGTGATCCACGCGGACGGACGCCTGACGTTCGGAGGCGTGCCGGCCGATCCGGGCTCATACGCCGCCAGCCTGGAGGACGGAGAGGCGAGGATCCTGCCGGATCGCGATGCGCCGGCGGCGCGTATCGTCGAAGTTGCCGAGGCTTTGCGCGCAGCCAGTGCGGAGCGTGTCGTGATGCTGACCGAGCAGGCGCTGAGATGAGCGGCGCGGTGGGCTGGACTGCGGCGATGACGGCCTCTCTTGCGTTGCACGTCGCGGTGACTGGTTTCGTCGTCGACACCACGAGCAATGCGCCACCAGGGGCGGACAGCGGCGTTACTTACGTGACCACCGCCACGTTCTCGGGCGTTGCTGCGTCCGGGAATCCTGCGCCATCTTCGGATGCCTTGCAGCCTCTGGAGCTGGCGGCAGTGCAGCCGCACGCCGCCCCTTCTCCGCAGGATCCCGCCGCAGGACCCGCAGTCGTTATCCCCGCCGGCGCGACCCCAGCCTCTCCTGTCCCGTCGCGGCCCCTCAGACCGGTCACCTCCACGGTGCCGGCGGCTGCGGGCGCCGCGCCGCCGCCGCGGCCCGAGAACTTGACGCGCACGGCAGAGGCTGCACCACCATCGCATGTCACCAAGCGAGCGGCGCGAGAGCCGGCCACGGGGGAAGCGACCGCCGCCGCGCCGGCCGGGCTGGAAGACTACAAGAAGCTCGTCCTCGTCAGGATCGCGCGCCAGCCGCGGCGCGCGACTGGCCTGCGCGGCAGCGCGGTCATCGGCCTCCGCATCGCCGGCAACGGCCGCGTCGCGGAGCTGAACGTGCAGCGCAGTTCCGGCTCGCCCCGGCTCGACGCGGTGGCCGTCGCACATGTCCGGCGCGCCGCGCCCTTCCCTCCGCCGCCCGATGGCATCTCCGTCACCGTCGTCGTCACCGTGGAAAGCGTCGGCTGACCTGATCCGGGCGCTAGCCGCCCAAACCCATGCTCCGCGACATCGTGTCGAGATGCTCGGCCATCACCCACCGCGCCGCGGCGGCGTCACGGTCCGCGATCGCGTCCACGAGTGCGTTGTGCTGACGGTGGAAGACCTCGACGCGATCCGGCGTGAAGCAGTCCGTCATCAGCGCCTGCCAGTCCGCATCGCCTCTTAGCTCCTCGAAACTCAGGTAAGCCGCCAGCAGGGCGCCGTTACCTGCGGTCCGAGCAATGGTGCGGTGCAGCAGGGCGTCCCACATCTCGCTCTCGTCGCTGTCGCGTGCCTCGTTGACGCGGCTGACGAGCGCGAGTAGCCGCCCCATGTCCGTTTCCGTCGCGCGCATGGCACAGAGGGCAGCAAGCGCAGGCTCAACGCAGAGTCGCGCAGCCATCAGCTCGCGTGGAACCGTACTCTCGGACCGTGCCATCGGGCTTGCCGTCCGCGCAGGTTCGGCAATTCGCATTCCGCGCGGCGTGCGGCGGAGCAGCCCCTCGAACTCGAGTACCTCGAGCGCCCGCCGCACGGCACGACGTCCGATGCCGAGCCTGCTGGACAAGGCGTCTTCACTGGGCAGCAGGCGGCTCGCGAAGGCAAAGTCCGTCTCGATCATGTGACGGATCCGGCAGACGGCGTGCGTGCCGCTCTCGTTGTCGGCGCGGTCGTCGGGTACTATGGGCAATGCAGGGCCCTCTGATCTGCGGTCGCACCATTCCTACGTGTTCGCCCCAAAGGTAGGAAGCCTGTTGCGCGAGAACAGGAAACTGCGCCCCTGTCAGCGCCCAGTGATGCCCGGCGCGATTATCAGGACCGCCACCGCAAGCGCCTGCAGACCGATGAACGGCAAAAGGGCTCGGAAGATGTCGCCAAGCGATATCTCGGGCGGCGCGACCGACTTGAGGTAGAAGGCGGCCGGCCCGAACGGCGGCGAAAGGAAGCTCATCTGCATGTTCATGCAGAAGACGACGCCGAACCAAACAGGGTCATAGCCGAGATCGATCACAATCGGCACGAAGATCGGCATGGTCAGCAGCGCGATCCCCACCCAGTCGAGGAACATGCCCAGCACAAAGAGGATCGCCATCATGAAGAGCAGCACGATCGTTCGGTTCTCGGAGATGCCGGTGATCAGGTCGCGCACGAAATCGATGCCGCCCATCAGGTTGAAGACACCGACCAGCGCCGACGCCCCGATCCCGATCCAGACAATCATGCCAACCGTCTGCAGCGTCTGCAGCGCCGCCCCGCGCATCAGCGCGTAGGAGAACTCGCCGCGGATCATCGTGGAAAGGGTGACGCCAAGCACGCCGACCGCAGAGGCCTCCGTCACGCTGGCGATGCCGCCGTAGATCGAGCCCAAGACGCCGATCACTACCAGGATGGGCAGGAACAGCCCCTTGAGCAGGCGCAGCTTTTCGGACATTGGCGGGCTCGGCCCCTCGACGGCCGGCGCGACGGCCGGATTGATCCACGCGCGGATCAGGACATACGCGGCGTAGAAGCCTGCGAGCATCAGGCCGGGCAGGAAGGCAGCCGTGAAGAGGTCTCCGATCGAGACGTTGGCGGTCAGCCCGTAGATGATCAGCACGATCGAAGGCGGCACCATGGTGCCGAGCGCCCCGCCCGCGCAGACCACGCCGATCGCGAGATTGCGGTCGTAGCCCAGCCGCAGCATTTGTGGCAGCGCTATGAGCCCCAGCAGCACCACCTCGCCGCCGATGATGCCCGACATCGCAGCCAGGATGACCGCGACCACGATCGTCTGCAGCGCGATCGCCCCGCGCAGGCGGCCGCCGACCAGGCGCATCGCGTCGAAGAGGTCGCGTGCGATGCCGGACCGGTCGAGGATCGCCGCCATCAGCACGAACATGGGCACCGAGACGAAGACGAAGCTCGAGACGAAGGTGTAGACCCGGCTGGTGATCAGCGGCACCGCCATCGGGCCGAACCAGCCGAGCGCGAAGATCAGCGCGACGAGCAGCGTGACGAAGGCGAGCGGGATGCCGGTGACGAGCAGCACCAGCAGCAACACGAACATCAGGCCAGTGGCGGTACCGATCTCGAGCTGCGCGAAGCTGCCGAAGATCTCCATCAGCGGCGACCGCGGGCGTAGTTCCACGCCAGCACGGCGAATTGAACCGCCAGAACCGCCAACGCCACCATCAGGAACACCTTGATCAGACCCGGATAGACCGGATCCCAAGCGCTTCCCGACCGCTCGAGCCGGAAGCTGCCGTCCGGGCGGAATGCCGCGCGCTCGACCATGAGCCAGGCCGCCCACGCGAACATCGCGGAGGAGAGGCAGCAGACGACGGAAATCACGACGTCGAAGGTCCGCCGCCAGCGCGGACCGAGCCAGTCATAGATCAGGACGACCCGGATGTGGCGGTCCCGCGCGGCCGTGTAGAGCCCGCCATAGATGAAGGCCATGCCGCAGAGAAAGATCGTCGTCTCGTGCGCCCAGACGGTCGGCGAGTTGAAGACGTAGCGCAGCACGACTTCCTGGATCAGGATCAACATCGCCACCACGATGCCCGCCGCAAAGAGCCATCCGCCGCGGTCAATCCAGCGCCCGAGCGCCCCCGCCTGCGGCACGGGTCCCGCGGCGGCGCCTGTCAGGTCTTCGTCGCTGAGGCCAGTGTGAGGATGCTCGTCCATGCTGCGAACCCTGACGCGGCGAGGGGCGGGACAGGCCCGCCCCTCGCGTCACTCAGTTCATGAGGCCTTGATCGCGCAGGTAGCCGGTCAGCGTGTCGTATACCTTCTGCGCGTTCTCCGACCGCTCGGCCACCGTCTGCCATTCGCCCGTCGCGATCTCCCGGAAGCGGGCGCGCTCCTCGGCCGGCCAGTCGTGGATGGTGATCTCGCCCGACGCCTCTGCCTCCGCCACCGCAGCCTGGTCGGCCTCCTCGAGTGCGGCCACCTGTCGCTGCGCGAAGTCCTGGACCGACGCCTCGAGCGCTTGCTTCAGGTCGTCGGGCAGCGCGTCCCACTTCTCCTTGTTCATCGAGATCTCGACCAGCGGCATCGAGTGGAAACCGGGATAGACCGGGTGCCGCGCCACGTCATGCAGGCCCTGCGCCTGATTGGTCGAGAAGACGCTGTAGTCCGCCGCATCGATCACGCCCTTGTCGAGGGAGGTGAACACTTCCGAGCCAGGCAGGTTGACGGGTGCCGCGCCTGCGGCGGCGAAGACCTGCTGCACCAGCCCCTCGGGCGCCCGCATCTTCAGGCCCTGCAGATCGTCCACGCCCTCGAGCGGCACGTCGGAGACAAACGCCTCGAGACCGGGCGTCGTGGCGCCGATGAAGTGCAGGCCATAGGGCTGCACCAGCTCGTTCATCAGCTCCTTGCCGCCGCCCTCCTGCATGAAGGTGAACATCTCCTGCGGATCCGACCACGCGCCAACCGGGTTGGCGATCAGGCCGAAGGCCGGGTCCTTGCCGGCGAAGTAGCTGGTGTCGGTGATGTGCCCGTCGAGGATACCCGCCGCGATGGCGTCCTGCGTCTCGTTGTGGGCGACGATGGATTCGACCGGCAGCAGCTCGATCTCTACGCGGCCGTCGGTACGCTCGGCCACGTCCTCGGCCCACGTCTGCTGCAGGATGAAGTTCGGGTTGCCCGCCGGGTCGGACGACTGGAAGCGGAACGTGTGCTCCTGCGCCCAGGCGCCGGTGGCGGCCGTCGTCAATGCCGCAAAGGCAAGTGTCGCGTACTTGGTCATCATTCTCCTCCACTCTTGCATCCGGCCACTCCGAGCCGTTCGTGTTTGCGGCGCGCATGAGCGTCCCTGCGTCGCCTGACTGAAGCCGACGGCGCGCCGTGCGTCAACGTACAACCCCTTGTCCCACCGCCGAGGGAAGCGCTGTCACGATGGACGGGAACGCCAAGATCAACGCAGGCGCGCCGCCAGAAGCGCTCGGCGACAGGTCGAACCCACCGACCCACGCGGAGAGGTTTCGCTGCAGCCCCGAGGAGGTCGTCACCGCCTCGACCAGTCCCGTGGCCAAGCCTGCGGGATCTCGGCCGAATCGACCTGCACCGGCGCGGCGTCGGTGGCCTGCGCGAGCTCTGCGAGATTGAGCGTTGTATGCGCCAGAGCGCAGCCTCTTCAGGTCCGCCCACCAACTGGACCTCGCCTGCGGTCTGGAGATCTCGCGCCGGTCGTGCGACCGCGAACCGCAGGATTTTCTGCGTGTGGGGAAACCCAGTCGATGTCGGGCGGGGGCATATTCTATCCTTGGCAAGCGCGGGTGTCGCGGCCGGCGCCGCCGCTACGATCAGCATTGGTCCTCTCGCCTCGTTGGTCTTGCCCTGGCACGGCGCAACGTTAAGGGACGAACGCGAGCAGGTTTGCGAGGACTGGCGCGATGCCCGAGGCGAAATGGCAGTTCATGGTCGACCGCGGCGGCACCTTCACCGACCTCGTCGGCCGCGCGCCCGACGGCACGCTGCACACGATGAAGCTGCTCTCGGAGAACCCCGGCCTCTACGAGGACGCCGCGGTCGAGGGCATCCGCCGAATGATGGGCATCGACGGCGCTTTTCCTGCGGGTGGCATCGGCGCGGTGAGGATGGGTACGACGGTCGCCACCAACGCGCTCCTCGAGCGCAAGGGCGAGCCGACGCTCCTGCTCATCACGCACGGCTTCGCCGATCTCCTCCGCATCGGCACGCAAGCCCGCCCGCGGCTCTTCGACCTGCACATCCGCCTGCCCGAGCTGCTCTACGCAGAGGTGGCCGAGGTGCCGGAGCGGCTCGACGCGCGGGGCGAGGTCATCAAACCGCTCGACGACGATGCCGCCCGCACCGCCCTCGAGGCCGCGTACGGACGAGGTCTGAGGTCGGTCGCCATCACCTTCATGCACGGCTACCTCAATCCGGCGCATGAGAAGCGGGTCGGTGAGATCGCCCACGACGTCGGCTTCACCCAGATCACGCCCAGTCACGAGGCGAGCAAGCTCATCAAGCTCGTCGGCCGCGGCGACACGGCGGTGGTGGACGCCTACCTCACGCCGGTCCTGCGACGCTACGTTGACCGGGTCGCGGGCGCGATCGACGTCGGTGGCGCCTGCGAGCGGCTGTTCTTCATGCAGTCGAGCGGCGGCCTGACCGACGCCACCCTCTTCCAGGGACGCGACGCCATTCTCTCCGGACCCGCGGGTGGCGTTGTCGGCATGGTCAAGACCGCCGAGGCGGCAGGCTTCGGCCGGCTGATCGGCTTTGACATGGGGGGCACGTCCACGGACGTCTGCCACTATGCCGGCGCCTACGAGCGGTCGTTCGAGACGGAGGTCGCGGGCGTCCGGATGCGCGCGCCGATGATGCACATCCACACGGTCGCCGCAGGCGGTGGATCGATCCTGTCGTTCCGCGAGGACCGATACCAGGTGGGCCCCGAAAGCGCAGGCGCCGATCCCGGTCCGGCCTGCTACCGCCGCGGCGGCCCCCTGACGGTGACGGACTGCAACGTCATGCTGGGCAAGCTCTCGCCCCGCCATTTCCCGGCCGTGTTCGGACCCAAAGGCGACCAGCCGCTCGACGCGGGGATCGTGCGCGAGAAATTCGCGGCATTGGCGGCCGAGATCGCCGAAGCCACCGGCCGCGAGCCGCTCAGCCCCGAGGAGACCGCCGAGGGCTTCCTGCGCATCGCCGTCGGCAACATGGCGCAGGCCATCAAGAAGATCAGCGTCGAGCGCGGCTACGACGTCACCCGCTACACGCTCAGCTGCTTTGGCGGCGCGGGCGGCCAGCACGCCTGCCAGGTGGCCGACGCGCTCGGGATGCGGCGAGTCTTCGTGCATCCATTTGCCGGTGTCCTCTCCGCCTTCGGCATGGGCCTCGCCGACATCCGGTCGCTACGCGAGGTGCAGTTCCAGCGACCGCTTGCCGAGATCGAAGTGGCGCGGGCCGAGATCAACCGGCTGATCATCGACGCGCGTGACGAGGTTGTGCACCAGGGCGTACCGCAGGAGGCGGTCGAGACGGTGTCGCGGGCGCACCTCCGCTATCACGGCTCACAGCGCAGCCTCGACGTCCCTTTCGGTCCTGGCGACGAGATGGCCCGCGCCTTCGCCGACGCGCACCGCGCCCGCTTCGGCTTCGCGCCCGAAGGGCGCGAGCCCGTCTTCGACATGCTCGAGGTCGAGGCCATCGGCCGAACCGACGACGCCACCGCACCCGCCCCGCCCTCGGAAGGCGAGTTGGAGCCGATCGACGATGTCGAAGTGGTCTTCGGCGGCGAACGGACCGTCGTCCCGCTCCACGACCGCGCCCTCCTGCTTAACGGCGCTTCCGTGCCGGGGCCCGCGATTATCGTAGAACGGACCGGGACGAACGTCATCGACCCCGGCTGGACCGCCCGGATCGACGCGCACGGCAACCTGGTCGTCGAGCGGACCGAGGCGAAACGCGACGAGCGGGCGCTGGGCACCGAGGCCGACCCGATCATGCTGGAGGTATTCAACAACCTCTTCATGTCGATCGCCGACCAGATGGGCGCCACCCTCGCCAACACCGCCTACTCAGTGAACATCAAGGAGCGCATGGACTTCTCCTGCGCGCTCTTCGACGGCGAAGGCAACCTCGTCGCCAACGCGCCGCACGTTCCGGTCCACCTCGGCTCGATGTCCGACAGCGTCCGCACCGTCGCACGCCTGAACGCCGGCGCCATGCGCCCCGGCGACGCCTTCATGCTGAACGCGCCGTTCAACGGCGGCACCCACCTGCCCGACGTCACCGTCATCACGCCCGTCTTCGACGGCGGCGAGATCATCTTCTACGTTGGCTCCCGCGGGCATCACGCCGATATAGGAGGCCGCACCCCAGGCTCCTCTCCCCCCGACAGCACACGAACCGAGGACGAGGGCGTGCTGATCGACAACTTCAAGCTGGTCGAGGGTGGCCGCCTGCGCGAGGCCGAGACGCGGGCGCTCCTCGGCTCCGGCCCATGGCCCTGCCGCGACATCGACCAGAACATGGCCGACCTCGAGGCGCAGATCGCCGCCAACGCCACCGGCATACGCGAGCTCGGTCGAATGATCGACACCTTCGGCAGCGACACGGTGCTTGCCTACATGGTGCACGTCCAGGCCAACGCCGAGGCCTCTGTGCGCCGTGTCATCGGCCGCCTGACTGACGGCACCTCCACCTATCCGCTGGACGACGGCTCCGAGATCTGCGTCACGCTCTCGGTCGACACCGGGGCCGGCGAGGCTGTGATCGACTTTACCGGCACCTCGCCCCAGCACCCGCGCAACTACAACGCGCCCGCCGCCATCGTGAAGGCGGTCACGCTCTATGTCTTTCGCACGCTGGTCGGCCGCGACATCCCGCTGAACGAGGGCTGTCTCAAGCCGCTGCGCCTGATCCTGCCCGAGGGCTCGATGATAAACCCGCGCCCCGGCGCGGCGGTCATCGCCGGCAATACCGAAGTCAGCCAGGCGATCGCCGACTGCCTCTTCGGCGCGCTCGGCGTGATCGCCGGCAGCCAAGGCACGATGAACAACTTTGTCTGGGGCAACGAGCGGTTCCAGAACTACGAGACCATCGCCGGCGGCACCGGCGCCGGTCCCGGCTGGCACGGCGCGTCCGGCGTTCACTCCCACATGACCAACACCCGCATGACCGACCCCGAGGTCCTCGAGACCCGCTTCCCCGTTCGCGTCGAGCGCATGGCCCTCCGCCGCGGCTCAGGCGGCGCCGGCGAATGGTGCGGCGGCGACGGCATTCACCGCATCGTTCGCTTCCTCGCCCCCGTCACCGTCACCACCCTCAGTTCGCATCGCGAAGTTCCACCCCCAGGCGCCCACGGCGGCGAGCCGGGCGCCTGCGGCGAGAACACAGTGCTCAGGGCGGATGGCGCGCGCGAGGTGATGCCGGGGAATTCCGAGTCGCAGCTGGAGGCAGGAGACGCATTCGAGATGCTGACGCCAGGAGGCGGAGGTTGGGGCGCGGCTGACTAGGGCGATACCGCCGCGACTGTGGAATCCACGTCGACGAAGAACAGGATCAGCGCGCCGCCGCTGATCGCGATTGCCAAGGCGTGCAGAGCGTTGGCAAGGAGCTGCTACCGGACCGATGCCGGCGACTCTTCCAGATACGGGTGGTCCCACATCAAGACCTGCTTCGAGCTAGCTCCGGCCAAGGCGTAGTTCGTGAGATACGCGGTGGCAGTGCCAATCACCGCCGCTCCAGCTCCATCGGCAAACCAGCGCAGTGGCATAGAGAGTGCCAACGGATCCAGTCTTTCGTCAGGCGAGGTCGCCAAGCTGCCCACGAAGGTCAGTAGTGCGATCGCACTCCCGCCATTCAGTACCAGCAGAGCGCGAAGGGCCGAGAGCGCAGACTGCCTGGCCGCCTCATTTGCGCGACAGAGATCCTCGAACGCCCGCCCATGCGTGCGGTTAGCAAGTGATGCGCTCAAGTGGCTGGACGTTCTGCCTGCGACATCCGGTTCGTCCACGTGCCGACAACTATCTATTACGCTGCCCGACCGAAGGTTCGCAGTGTGCATCCACGAATTTCAATAGAGGCGCTGCTTGTAGTCGCCCGCACTAGCGCCTCGAGCGGTCAACCCTGCCTCCGCGAGCACTGCTCCTACAACGCGACCAGAGTGCCGTCCCGCGCCCCGAAATCCGCTGCCTGCCGCTGCCGCTAGTGCGGCTGGGCGGCGATCTTCTGGTGCGGCTCGTGGCGGTAGAGGAGCGATTGTTCCTTGTGGAAGACGTGGACCTTGGAGGGATCGGCGGCGAGCTTGACGACCTTGCCGCGCAGATCCTTGTGGATGCCGGGCAGCTTGGCGATGACCGGTGCGGCGCCGTCGACGCGCTCGTAGTAGAGGATCGTCACCTCGCCCAGGGCCTCGGTAATGTCGACCTTGCCCTCGAAGATCGGCTCGCCCTCGGTCTCGAGGAAATCCTCGGGGCGGACGCCGACGTTGACCTGCATCCCTTCGTCGCCGGGTTGGCTGGGATAGTTCGAAACCGCAGTACCGCCGGCCTTCATTCGGACCGTCGTGGTGGTGCCGGTGCCCACGATCTCACCCGGCAGCAGGTTCATGGAGGGAGAGCCGATGAACTGCGCCACGAACTCGTTCTGCGGCCGCTCGTAGAGCTCGAGCGGCGAGCCCACCTGCGCGATCCCGCCGCCGGCCAGCACGACGATGCGCGTGGCGAGCGTCATCGCCTCGACCTGGTCGTGGGTGACGTAGATCATCGTCGAGTCCGGCATCGCCTCCTTGAGCTGGGCGATCTCGATACGGGTGGCCACTCGCAACGCGGCGTCGAGGTTCGAGAGCGGCTCGTCAAAGAGATAGACCTTCGGGTCGCGCACGATCGAGCGCCCGATCGCCACCCGCTGCCGCTGTCCGCCGGACAGCGCCTTGGGCAGACGGTCGAGGTAGGGGTCGAGCTGGAGGATACGCGCGGCCTTGCCAACCGCCGCGTCGATCTCCTCCTTCGACTTCTTGGCGATCTTGAGCGCGAAGGCCATGTTGTCGCGCACGGTCATGTGCGGATAGAGCGCGTAGGACTGGAAGACCATTGCTATGCCGCGCTGCGCCGGGGGTACGTCGTTGACCACCTGCCCGTCGATGGTGAGCGTCCCACCGGTGATCCGCTCGAGCCCGGCGATCATCCGCAGCAGCGTCGACTTACCGCAGCCGGACGGTCCGACGAAGACAATGAGTTCACCGCGCTTGATGTCCAGGTTGATGTTCGACAGGACCTTGACGCTGCCATAGGACTTCTCGACGTCCTTCAGGACGAGATCGGCCATGTCATTTCCTCCCTCATGTTCCATTCGCCGCGCCCGGTAAGTCCGGACGTCTGGCCGAGGCCGGATCGCCTCGTGCTATGTCTGGCGGTCAAGCCGCTCACTTCACCGATCCTGCGAGCAGACCGCGGACGAGGTAGCGCTGCATCGTGAAGAACACGATGAGTGGCACCGCAATCGAGACGAACGCCGCCGTCGCCAAAATACCCCAGTCGCCTCCTCGCGAGCCGAGCAGGTCGTCGGCAATCTTTACCGTCATCACCTTGCTCGCGTCGTCGGAGGGCAGGAACACCTTCGCTACCAGCAGGTCGTTCCAGGTCCAGAGGAACTGGAAGATCGCGAAGGCGGCGAGCGCCGGGAAGCTGAGCGGCAGGATGATCTTCGTGAAGACCTGGAAATCCGTCGCGCCGTCGACCTTGGCGCTCTCGATGATGTCGCGCGGCAGGCCGACCATGTAGTTTCTGAGCAGATAGATCGCGAGCGGCATGCCGAACGCGGTGTGCGCAAGCCAGATGCCGAGAAAGCTCTGGCCGATGCCGATCGCGTTGTGCAGCCTCAGCATCGGCACGAGTGCCAGCTGCAGCGGCACGACGAGAAGGCCGACGACCGCGGCGATCAGCAGCCCACGTCCGGGAAAATCCATCCACGCCAGCGAATATGCCGCGAAGGCCGCGATGAGGATCGGGATGACCGTCGCCGGGATGGTCACCGTAAGCGTATTGATGAAGGCAAGGTCCATGTTGTCGGCCGTCAACACGGTCCGGTAGTTGTCGAGCGTGAACTCCGGCGGCGTCTCGGCCTCGAAATAGACCGTGGGCGGTCGTCGCGGCTCCTCCGCCGCGGTGAAGCGGTAGGTGCCGTCGGAATTGACCAGCAGCGTCTCGCCGTCCCCGAGATCGACCTCCTCGCCGGCGACGTAGGCCGCGGGCTGCGTCCCGCGGTTGCCGAAGGCGGTGATCTCGCCGGAGCCCTCGCCAAAGGTCTGCGCAAGTGCGGCATCCTCGGCGAAGAGATTACCCTCGTAGATCCAGAGTCCGTCCTGCTGAACAGGCTCCGACGCGGCGCGACTGCGGAAGGTCAGGTCCACCGCGAACGGCGCCTGCCACCAGCCGGAGACCGAGATCTGGTCGCGGTCACGGAAGGACGAGACGAAGAGCCCGACGGTCGGGATCAGCCAGAGAACCACGATGACGAGGACAGTGATGTTGACGGCCCAGCCCAGGCTGGATTTGGAGCCTGCGATGTTGTCCATTTCCCTCTCCCCCTCAGCGCAGTTCCCTGCGCGCCTGAACGATGTTCCAGATCATCACCGGCAGCACGACGATCATGATGACGAAGGCCACCGCGGTCGCGATGCCGTCGTCGCGGAACATGTAGTCCATCATGAAGCTAGGCAGGATCTCGGTGTCGAACTCGCCGCCGGTCATCGTGTAGACGATGTCGAAGACCTTGAGCACGAGGATGGTGATCGTGGTCCAGACGACCACGATCGTCCCCATGATCTGGGGCACCTTGATCCTGAAGAAGATCTGGAACGGGTTGGCGCCGTCGATGATGGCGGCCTCGACTGTCTCTTCAGGGATGCCGCGCAGCGCGGCCGACAGGATTACCATGGCGAAGCCGGTCTGGATCCAGATCAGGATGACCATGAGGAAGAAGTTGTTCCAGAACGGCACCAGCATCGGGTCAATTACGCCGAGGCCGAAGAAGTCGCGGATCGCGTTGATCAGGCCGATGTCGGGATCGTTGGCGTAGACGAACTTCCAGATCAGCGACGCGCCGACGAAGCTGATCGCCATCGGCATGAAGATCAGCGACTTGGCGATGTTGCCCCAGCTGAGCCGGTCGGTGAGCTGCGCGATGACAAGCCCGAGGAAAGTAGACGCCGCCGGCACCACCAGCACCCAGAGCAGGTTGTTGAAGAACGCGACCTGGAAGTCGCCGCTGGTGAACAGCGCCTGATAGTTGCCGAAGCCGATGAACTCATTCCCGGCGCGGTTGTAGAGCGACCGCCAGAACGAGCCGATCACCGGATAGACGAGATAGAGCCCGAGCGCGAAGATCGCCGGAAACATGAAGAGCCACGGCCGCACCGCGTTGGCGCGGTTGATGTTGCGCGAGATGTTCTCTCCGCGCGCCGGGAAGATCACTTTGTCGAGCAGCAGGTTCGAAAGGTAAAAATATCCGACGCAGCCGCCAACCCCGACGACGATCGTGACAAGACCCGCGATGATCGGGTTCATGCAAGCTCCCCCCTCTTTCTATGGCCCCCGCAATCGTGCTGCGAAGGCCCTCCGCGTACGTCGGCCGGCCGTTCGGCCGGTGGGCCTCACTGGATGCTGTCCCAGCGCTGCTGAATGCTGCTTGCGACCTCGCTGGCGTCGGCGCCGGTCGTGTAGTCCACCATGCCGCTCCAGAACGCGCCCGCGCCGATCTCGCCCGGCATGAGGTCGGAGGCGTCGAAGCGGAAGGTCGTCGCGCTGGTCAGGATCTCGTTGAGGTTGCGCTGCACGTCGCTGGGGAATACGGCCGGATTCGCTTCGCCATAGGGCGTGAGGAAGCCGGACTGCGCCATCCAGATCTCGTGCGCGATCGGCGTCTGCAGGAAGTCGATGAAGGTCCGCGCGACCTCGCTGTCCTGCGTGATCGCAAAGAGCGTTCCGGCGCCCAGCACCGGCCGCCCCAGATCCTCGCTCTCGTAGGCCGGCAGGTAGAAGAAGTCGGCGTCGAGGCCGACTTCGGTCCCCTCGGGGAAGAAGGTGGGGATGAAGGTCGCCTGCTTCAGCATGTAGCACTCGGGCGGGAACGTGAAGAGACCCGTGGGGCTGTCGCGGAAGTCGGTCGTCGCCGCAGCCTGACGTCCGCCGGCCACGCGGCCATCCTCGAGGAAGTAGCCATATTCCTCGATCGCGCGAACCACCCGCTCGTCATCGAACGGGATCTCGTTCGAGACCCACTGGTCGTAGACCTCGGGCGGGTTGACGCGCAGCATCATGTCCTCGACCCAGTCCGTCGCCGGCCAGCCCGTCGCGGCGCCGGAGCCGAGGCCGACGCACCAGGGCGTCCCGCCGTCGTCGACGATCTGCTCGGTCAGGGCCTTGAGATCCTCCATCGTCTCCGGGATCTCGTAACCCGCCTCCTCGAAGGCCTCGGGCACGTACCAGACGATCGATTTCACGTCGATCTTGTAGGGGAAGGCATAGAGCGCCTCCTGCCCGTCGGGACCCGGGAAGGTCGCGAGGTCGACCCAGCTCTCGCCGGCCGCGTAGTTCTCGGCGATCCAGTTGGCTGTGTCATCCTCGAGCGGCGCGAGGGCGCCGCGGCTCGCGAGGTCGGCCGCCAGGCCCGGCTGCGGGAACACCGCCATGTTCGGCGCCGAGCCGGCCTCGGTCGAGATCACGATGTCCTGCTCGAAGCTGTCGGAGCCCGAGTAATTGACGGTCGCGCCGGTCGCCTCTTCGAAGTAGTCGATCACGCTCTGGAACAGGTCGTTGTCCGGCCCCGTCCAAGGCCCCGTGATGCTGAGCGTCTCGCCGCTGTGGTCGTTCTGCGAAGAGAACTCGTCGAAGCTCTGCCAGTTGAACTCGCCCTCGCCGATCGGAAACGTCAGGTCTTGGGCGTGAGCCATCCCGGCCGATAGCGCCGCCGTTGCAACGCCGGCGATCAGTGCACGTCTCATAGGTGTCCTCCCTTGTCGTTGTCTCGGCGGCGCAACTTTCGTGCTGCGCCTGGTTGCCCGAGCGTTGCCGAAGCCTCTGAGATAGTCAACGCGCGACATCGAGCCACTTCGGTCGCAAGGCGAAGGGGCTTTCGGCTGGACTCTCGTCGGCGGCGGACGCTACGCCAGAGATCGGATCGGCACCCGGAGGCGTAATGGACTTCACGCGCGCGGACTTTCCCGAAGGCTTTCTCTTCGGCGCCGCAACGTCGAGCTATCAGATCGAGGGCCACGCCAGGGGCAACGCCGGATCGACCCACTGGGACACGTTCGCCGCGACGCCCGGCAACGTGGTGCGGGCCGAGAACGGAGCGCTCGCCTGCGACCACTACTCTCGCTGGCCGGAGGACCTGGACCTGCTGGCGGCGGCGAACCTCGATGTCTACCGCTTTTCCACCAGTTGGGCGCGCGTACTCCCAGAGGGGCGCGGGCAGCCGAATGCCGAAGGGCTCGACTTCTACGAGCGGCTCGTTGACGGGCTACTGGAACGGGGACTGAAACCCGCGGCAACTCTCTACCATTGGGAGCTTCCCTCCCCCCTTGCCGACCTCGGCGGCTGGCGCAACCGCGATATCGCCGGCTGGTTCGCCGACTTCACGGAGGTGATCATGGGCCGGATCGGCGACCGCCTCTGGTCCGCCGCGCCGATCAACGAGCCCTGGTGCGTCGCGTGGCTGTCGCACTTCCTCGGACAGCACGCGCCGGGCATGCGTGACATCCGCGCGACCGCACGGGCGATGCATCACGTTCTGCTGGCGCATGGCCGGGCGATCGAGACAATGCGTGGGCTGGGGATGGAGAACCTCGGCGCCGTCTGCAATTTCGAGTACGCGCAGCCTGCCGACGAGAGCGACGAGGCGCGGCGCGCGGCGGCACTCTACGACGCCTATTACAACCGCTTCTTCCTCTCCGGCATCTTCCGCAAGTCATACCCCGAGGAGCTGATGGAGGGCCTCGCCCCGCACCTGCCCGAGGGCTGGCAGGACGATTTCGACGTGATCGGGCAGCCGGTGGACTGGGTGGGCGTCAACTACTACACACGCAAGATCATCGCGCCCGACGATGGCCCCTGGCCGTCGCACCACGAGGTTCCGGGTCCGCTGCCCAAGACGGCCATGGACTGGGAAATCTATCCCGAGGGCCTGCGCCACTTCCTGCACCACTGCAACGAGCATGCCGGCGGACTGCCCATCTACGTGACCGAGAACGGACTGGCCTCGCCCGACGAGGTGCAGGGCGGCGGGGTCGACGACCGGCAGCGTGTGGAGTTCCTCCAGGCGCACCTCGCGCAGGTCCGGCAGGCGATCGCGGAGGGGGTGCCGGTCGCCGGCTACTTCGTCTGGTCGCTGCTCGACAATTACGAGTGGGCGCTCGGCTACGAAAAGCGGTTCGGGCTGGTGCACGTCGACTTCGAGACGCTCGAGCGGACGCCGAAGCGCTCGTTCCGCGAGCTCTCGCAGGCGCTGGCGCGATGAGCGACGGGGCACTCGTTCTCGTCGCCGACCTCGGCGGGACGAACACGCGCGTCGCCCTCGCCCGCGGCAAGACGGTCCTGCCCGAGACGGTCGAGAGGTTCCTAAACGCCGGTTACGACGGGATCGACCGGATCCTCGCCGACTACCTCCGTGCCAGCGAGCACGCCGGCGAATGCCGCGGCGCCTGCGTCGCCGTGGCGGGCCCGGTTCATGACGGCCGCGCCAGGATCACGAACCTCGGCTGGGTGATCGACCGCGACACGGTCGGTCGCGCGACCCGGGCCGGGACCGTGGCGGTGCTGAACGACCTTCAGGCGCAGGGCCACGCGATCGGTCACATCGACCAGTCGCAGCTCACGTCCATCTTCGAGGGAGAGGCGGCGGATCGTCTTGCGACCAAGCTTGTGGTCGGCATCGGGACGGGCTTCAATGCGGCGCCGGTCTACGACACCGAGAGCGGGCGCTTCGTGCCTGCCGCCGAGGCGGGCCACGCAAGCCTGCCGGTGCGCACTGACGCGCAGGTGCGGCTCGCCCGCTTTGTCGAAAGCGCCCACGGCTTCGCAGCCGTCGAGGACGTACTCTCCGGCCGTGGACTAGAGCGCGTCTATGCCTGGCTCGGTGAAGAGGCAGGCGACGCGCGCTCGCAGACCGCCCGGGGCATCACGGCGTCCTGTGCCAGCGGCGACGATCCGCGGGCCGAGGCGGCGGTGCGGACCTTCTCGCAGATGCTGGGCGTCGTGACGGGCGACCTCGCGCTCAACTACCTTCCGTTTGGCGGCATCTTTCTGGTGGGCGGCGTGGCGCGCTCGTTCGCACCCTACCTGCCGCGGATGGGCTATCGCGAGGCCTTCCGGGACAAGGGCCGCTTCGCCAGCTTCATGGACACCTTTTCGGTGACGGTCGTCGAGGACGATTATGCGGCTCTGACCGGCTGCGCCACGCATCTCGCGCAGCTCATGGTCTGACGCGGCAAAAGGTCAACCTTCCGTAACCCGGCCTTAACGCGGCGCCCCGTATCGCTCCCGCCGGAGCCTGAGACGGGGATGCTCGATGACACGTGCCATGCAGGAACGCGAGGGGCCGCAATGACGACGCGCCTCTCCCTTGCGGTCAAGCTGGACCAGAAGGCGGCTATTGCGCTGGCCGACGAGTTGCGCGGCCAGCGCGGCGCCGATCTCGACCTCGATGCCGCCGCGAGCCGCCACATCGGCAGCCTCGCCGTCCAGGTGATCGTGTCCGCTGCCAGGACATGGGCCGCCTCGGGTCACGCGCTGAGGCTGGTCAATGTCAGCGACGCTTGCGTGGAGCAGCTCGGCCTCCTCGGCTTCACGCCCGAGGGCCTCGTCGAAGGAGCGACAGCATGACCCGCACAGTTCTCGCCGTGGACGACAGCCGCACGATGCGCGACATGTTGCGCCTCGCGCTGACCGAAGTCGGCATCAAGGCGCACTTCGCCGAAGACGGCGTCCACGGGCTGGAAGTCCTCGAGGGGCTCGAGCCGGACGCGATCATCACCGACATCAACATGCCGCGGATGGACGGCTTCGGCTTCATCTCCGCCGTGCGCAAGCGGCCGGAGTACCGCGGCGTGCCAATCCTGGTGCTGACGACCGAGAGCGCGCCGGAGCTCAAGCAGCGGGCTCGCGAGGCCGGCGCGACGGGCTGGATCGTCAAGCCCTTCGATCCTGCAAAGCTCGTCCGCGCCATTGACATGGTCGCCGGCTGAAGGAGTCGACGATGGCCGACCCGATGGAAGAGATCCGCGCCTCGTTCTTCATCGAGTGCGAAGAGCTGCTCGAAGCGATGCAGGACGGCTTGCAGATGCTCGAGGACGGCGCGGCCGACGGCGAGACGATCAACGTCGTCTTCCGCGCAGTCCACTCGATCAAGGGCGGCGCCGGTGCCTTCGGGCTCGACGCGCTGGTGGCCTTTGCCCACACGTTCGAGACGGCGCTGGACGGCGTCCGGTCGGGCAGGATCGATGTCGACGGCGACCGGCTGAAGCTCTTCTTCCGGTGCGGAGACCTGCTGGCGGACCACGTCCGCGCTACACGCGACGGCGAGACATTGGAGACGGCGGCGCACGAGCAGGTCGTTGAGGCGCTCGAGGCGCTGGGCGGCGATCTTGAGGAGGAAGAGATCGGAGACTTCCAGCCCATGGCGATGTCGCTCGACCTGCCGGGGCTTGGCAGCGACGGGGATCTGCCTGACCTCGGGAGCCTCGGCGGGCTGCCGGACCTCGACTTCGGCATGGACTTCGGCGAGGGAGGCGCGACGGCCTCCGGCGCCTGGCTCATCCGCTTCGCGCCAAAGGACGAGCTCTACTCGACCGGGAACGAGCCGCTCTACCTGCTGCGCGCCCTCGCCGACCTGGGCGAGGTCGAAGTGACCGCCGACACCGATCGTGTGCCGGACCTTGATGCGCTCGACCCGGCGGCGGCCTGCATCTCGTGGACCATACTGTTGACGGCAGATACCGACGAGGCGACGATCCGCGAGGTCTTCGACTTCGTCGACGGCCTCTGCGAGCTCTCCATCAAGACGGCCGCCGACGATGCGCAAAGCAATGCCGATGCGCTCGGCGAGGCTGACCTGCCCCTGCTCGACCTTCCAGTCGCCGAGGTGGAGCCGGAGCACGACGCGCCCGCCGCTCCCACTCCGGAGCCGGAGCCGGTAGCCGTGCCGGAGTCGGTTGCAGTGCCGGTGGCGGTCGCACTTGCACCTCCCTCCACGGCGACACGACCCGCCCTCACCGCGGCACCTTCCGCCGCCAGCGACAGAAAGCCCACCGCCCCTCACGCAACGGTGCGCGTCGACCTTGAGCGGATCGACCGGCTGGTCAATCTCGTGGGCGAGCTCGTCATCAACCAGGCGATGCTGTCGCAGTCGGTGCGCGAGGCCGGCGTGCCGCAAACCTCTCCCGCTTCGAGCCGCCTCGACGAGTTTCTGCAGCTCACGCGAGACATCCAAGAATGCGTGATGATGATCCGCGCGCAGCCGGTCAAGTCGCTCTTCCAGCGGATGGGCAGGATCGTGCGCGAGGCCGCGGCGGCCGTCGGCAAGGACGTGCGCCTGCACACCGATGGCGAGGCGACCGAAATCGACAAGACGGTGGTCGAGCTTCTGGCCGAGCCACTCATGCACATGATCCGCAACGCCGTGGATCACGGGCTGGAGAAGACCGAGGCGCGGATCGCTGCTGGCAAGTCGCCCGAGGGGCTGGTCACGCTGAGCGCCGGCCACAGATCGGGCCGTGTTGTCATCGAGATCGGCGACGACGGCGCCGGCATCAATCGCGCACGTGTGCTGAAGAAGGCCATCGAGAAGAAGCTCATCCCCGCGGATGCGCAGCTCACCGAGAGCGAGATCGACAACCTGCTCTTCATGCCAGGGTTCTCGACGGCGGCCGAGGTCACCAGCATCTCAGGCCGTGGCGTCGGGATGGACGTGGTCAGGACGGCGATTGTCTCGCTCGGCGGTCGCATCTCGATCACGTCGCGCGAGGGCGCGGGCACGACCTTCTCGATCTCGCTGCCGCTGACCCTCGCCGTGCTCGACGGCATGGTCGTGCGGGTCGAGGAGGAGACGCTGGTCATTCCGCTGGCGGCCATCGTCGAAACCCTAACGCTCAATTCGACAGATGTGCGGACGCTGGGGCCCGAGACGCAGGTCGTGCGGGTCCGCGATGCCTTCCTGCCGCTCCTCGATCTCGGCACCGAACTCGGCTACCGGACACCGCGCGGCGACTATTCAGGCGCCATCGTCCTGCTCATCACGCAGGAAGACAACTCACGCACCGCGCTCGTCGTCGACGCGATCGAGGACCAGCGGCAGGTCGTCATCAAGGGCCTGCACGACAGCTACGGCCACGTGCCGGGCGTCGCGGCGGCCACCATCCTCGGCGACGGGCAAATCGCGCTGATCCTCGACCCGATCGATCTGATCGCCAATGCCAGCGGCCGCAGCAGAATTTCCACCCGGGCCGAACTGGCCCTCGCAGGATGACCATCCGATGAGCACCGAAAAGCAGAAAAGCGCCGCGGTCGAGCTGCTGTCGTTCCGCGTCGGAGAGCAGGAATACAGCGTCGACATCATGTCGGTGCGCGAGATCCGCGGTTGGACCCGTGCGACGACGCTGCCGCATTCGCCGGCCTATGTCCGAGGTGTAATCAACCTGCGCGGGACCGTGCTGCCGGTGATCGACCTCGCGACGCGGCTCGGCCTGCCGCGGGGCCAGGTGACGGACCGCAACGTCATCATCGTGGTCGACATCGCGGGCCGCACGGTTGGCCTGCTGGTGGAGGCCGTCTCCGACATCCTGACCGTTCCGCAGGATGATCTGGCGCCGCCGCCGTCGCTCGCCGCTGACGAGGCGCAGACCTTCATCAAGGCGCTGACCATCGTCGATGGCCGCATGATCCGGGTCCTCGACCTCTCGTCGGTCATGCCGACGGCCGCAACGATCGCTGCTTGAGCCTGATGCAGGCGGCACCTGAGATGCGCCAGACAGCACTGGCGCGGGCGACGTTCGACCGCATCGCGGCGCTGGCGGCGCGCGAAGCGGGGCTGATGATCCCACCGACCAAGCTCGCCATGGTGCAGTCGCGCGTCTCACGCCGGATGCGCGCGATCGCCCTCACCGACTTCGACGCGTATGTCGACCTTGTCGAGCGGGAAGACGGTGCGAGCGAGCGTCGCCAGATGATCTCTGTGTTGACGACCAACGTCTCGCATTTCTTTCGCGAAATTCACCATTTCGAGATGCTGAGGAACGAGATCCTGCCCTCGCTGCTGGCGCGCGCGGCCAGCGGCGGGCGCGTGCGGATCTGGTCGGCCGGCTGCTCCAGCGGACAGGAGCCCTGCTCGATCGCCATGGAGATCCTGCGCCTCGACCCGTCGGCGGGCCGGCGCGACATTCGAATCCTGGCGAGCGACATCGACCCCGTGATCCTCAAGGCCGCGCGCGAGGCGACCTACGGCGGTGACGCGATGAAGGGCGTAAAACCCGCCGACCGTGAGCGCTTCTTCGAGCGCGTCGGCGACATGTTCCGCGCCCGGCCCGCCTTGAGAGAGCTCGTCGTCGTCCGGGAGCTGAACTTGCTGGCGGACTGGCCGATGCGCGGGCGCTTCGACGTGATCTTCTGCCGCAACGTGGTGATCTATTTCCACGAGGAGACGCAGCGAAAGCTGTGGCCCCGCTTTCGCGAGGCGCTCGCACCGGGCGGAACGATCTTTGTCGGCCATTCCGAACGTATCCCGGAGCCGGAGAAGCTCGGCCTCCGAGGCCTCGGCGTGACCGCCTACGGGCTGGATGCACCCGGCCACCAACCCTCCAACCGCCGCTAATCGAGCAAGAAGGAAAACAAGATGGCGCTTCGGGATCAACTGCGCATCATGGTCGTCGACGACATGTCGACGAGCCGGGGCCTCATCACCCAGGCCCTCGACTCCATGGGAATCCGCAACGTCGTGACCGCGGCGGATGGGCCGTCCGCGCTCAAGACCCTCGAGAAGTCGCCGGTGCACCTCGTCATCTCGGATTTCAACATGCCAGGCATGAACGGTCTGCAGCTGCTCCACGCGCTGCGCAGCGGCGCGAAAACCGCCCGAGTCGGCTTCCTGCTCATCACCGGGCGGGCAGACCGCGAAATCATCGACACCGGGCGCAAGCTCGGGATGAACAACTTCGTCAAGAAGCCATTCGAGGCCGCCGGTCTCCGCTCGGCGATCGAGGCGATCGTGGGCCGGCTGTGACGCAGGCGGAAGATGATGCTCTCCGGGACCTCATCGCCGCCATCGCGGACGAGCTCGCCCGGCTTGCAAGTACCACCCACCAGATCGGGGAGAGGATCGGGGACCTGACGCGCAGCGGGGTTGTGACTCGCGGCGCGGCTGTCGATCTCCAGGAGGTCGACCGCCTGCATCAGACCCTGTGCGACCTCGGCGCCATCCTGAGAGGTGTCGCCGACGGCAACCTGCGGGACCGCAACCTGCAGGGACTGGAGCGCCACGCGCGCATGAAGTCAGTGGCCTCCCGACTCGCCAGCCAGCCGGTGGCCGATGCCGATTCCGGGGAACTCACGCTGTTCTGAAGGACGACCGCGATGAACTCGCAGACACCGCCGATTCAAACCTCGCCGGAGCGTGTGCCTCCGGCACCCACCAAGCCGCCGGCTCCGTTTCGCTATCGCGACTGGGCCGACATCTGACGCGCTCCGCGGAACTGCCGCGAGCCTCGCGCACTTGGCCAGAGTGGGAAGAGGAGACACGGGTGGACCTGATCCGCATCATCGTCGCGATACTGCTGCCGCCGCTGGGGGTGTTCCTCCAGGTCGGGCTCGGCAAGCATTTCTGGATAAACATCGTACTGACGCTGCTGGGCTACATCCCCGGCATCGTGCACGCGGTCTGGGTTATCGCGAAGAAGTAGCGCGGCGGCCCACCGGCCACCGCGCAGTAGAGTTTCAGCCGACGATCTCGAGCGCGGAAAAGAAGAACGCAATCTCGTCCGCCGCAGTCTCGGGCGCGTCCGAGCCGTGGACTGAATTCTCGCCGACGGACTCGGCGAACTCCGCTCGGACGGTGCCGGCGGCCGCGTCGGCGGGGTTGGTCGCGCCCATGACCTCACGATTCTTCGCGATCGCGCCCTCGCCTTCGAGCACCTGCACGACGACCGGACCGGAGGCCATGAACTCGGTCAGTTCGTCGTAGAAGGGACGCTCGGCGTGGACCTTGTAGAACTCGCCCGCCTGCGCCTTGGTGAGGAGGACGCGCTTCTGGGCAACGATGCGCAGGCCCGCCTCCTCGAACTTGGCGTTGATCTTGCCGGTCAGATTGCGCTTGGTCGCATCGGGCTTGATGATGGACAGGGTGCGTTCGGTCGCCATTGCAGGGCCTCGTCTCGTGATGGTGGAGCGTCGCGCTCGCGGGTCGGCGATCCCCTAGCATGGGGTCCTTGCGGAGGAAAGCCGTCGCACCGCGCGGCGGAATTGACACGCACGCGCGGCTGGGACACATCGCGCTCATGCTCCGCATCGACGACATCAGCTTCTCCATCGCCGGACGTCCTCTGTTCGAGGGTGCGTCCGCGGCCATACCGTCAGGGCACAAGGTGGGCGTCGTTGGCCGCAACGGCACCGGCAAGACCACGCTCTTCCGCTTGATCCGCGGAGAGCTCACCCTCGACGGCGGCTCGATAGGCGTGCCGAAGGGCGCGCGCATCGGCGGAGTGGCGCAGGAGGTGCCGTCGTCCGAGACTTCGCTCCTCGACACCGTGCTCGCGGCCGATGCCGAGCGGCGAGAGCTGATGGCCGAGGCGGAGCGGACAGCGGACCCGAACCGGATCGCCGAGGTGCAGACGCGGCTCGCCGACATCGACGCATGGTCCGCCGAGGGGCGCGCCGCGTCGATCCTCAAAGGCCTGGGCTTCTCGGAGGCGGAGCAGGCGATGCCCTGCTCGGCCTTCTCCGGCGGCTGGAGGATGCGAGTGGCGCTGGCGGGCGTTCTGTTCTCGGCCCCCGACCTGCTGCTGCTCGACGAGCCCACAAACTACCTCGATCTCGAGGGTGCACTTTGGCTCGAAAGCTATTTGGCGCGCTATCCACACACCGTCCTCGTGATCAGCCACGATCGCGGTCTGCTGAACCGCGCGGTTAGTTCGATCCTGCACCTCGAGGATCGCAAGCTGACGCTTTACCAGGGCCCCTACGACACCTTTGCCGAAACTCGCGCCGCGCGCATCGCGGTGGCCGAGGCCGAGGCCCGCAAGCAGGAGGCGCGGCGGGCGCACTTGCAGAGCTTCGTCGACCGATTTCGCGCCAAGGCATCGAAGGCCGTGCAGGCGCAGTCCCGCCTCAAAATGATCGCGCGGATGAAGCCGATCACGACGCCGCAGGAGGCCGCGCTCCACCGCTTCAGCTTCCCCGAGCCCGAGGAGCTGTCGCCCCCCATCGTCAACCTGCGGGGCGCGAGCGTCGGATATGACGGTCGGGCGGTGCTGCGCGGGCTCGACCTCCGGATTGACCAGGACGATCGGATCGCGCTGCTCGGCCGCAACGGCGAGGGCAAGTCCACGCTGTCGAAGCTGATCGCGGAGAAGCTCGATCCGATGGACGGCGGCATCGTCCGCTCGCGCAAGCTGCGCATCGGCTACTTCGCACAGCACCAGCTCGACGAGCTGCACGCGGACGAAACGCCGCTCGACCACCTGCGCCGCCTGAGGCCCGAGGAGGCGCCGGCGCGGCTGCGCGCGCGGCTCGCGGGCTTCGGCCTGACCGCCGACCAGGCGGACGTGGTGGTGGGGCGACTGTCGGGCGGCCAGAAGGCGCGGCTGTCACTGCTGATCGCCACCATCGATGCGCCGCACCTGCTGATCCTCGACGAGCCGACGAACCACCTCGACATCGAGAGCCGCGAGGCGCTGGTCGAGGCGCTGACTGCCTATTCCGGCGCCGTGATCCTCGTCAGCCACGACATGCACCTCCTCTCCCACGTCGCCGACACCCTCTGGCTGGTCAGCGGTGGCGAGGTGCATCCGTGGGTGCGCGACCTAGACGCGTATCGCGAGCATCTGCTCGCCGACCGCGAGCCGCCGTCGCGCAAGCCTGCGCCGGAAAAACCCAAGCGGCCGTCGCGCGACGCCATCGCCTCCCTCAGGCAGGAGGCGCGGACGGCCGAGCAGCGTGTCGCAAAGCTCGAGCAGATGCGCGACACGCTGGCCTCGCGACTCGCCGATCCGGCTGTCTACGAGGCCGAGCGGCTGTCGCAGGCCGAGGTCTGGCAAAAGAAGTACGCCGAAGTAATGCAGGCGCTCGACCGAGCCGAGGCGCTCTGGGTCGCGGCGGTCGAGCGGCTGGAGGAGGCCGGGGCGGCGTGACGGCCGGGCGGCCGCGGGCGCTATCGGTCGCGCCATGACCACGCCCGAGCTTCTCTCGGCGTTCGCCACCCTCTTCCTCGTCATCGATCCTATCGGATTGGCCCCGCTCTACGTCGCGCTGACGGTGGGTCGCACGGCGGCCGAGCGGCGCGAGATCGCGTTGAGGAGCTGCGGGATCGCGGCCTTCGTGCTGGTGCTCTTCGGTTTCCTCGGGGCCGACCTCCTGCAGTTCGTCGGCATCTCGATGCCCGCCTTCCGCATCGCCGGCGGCGCGCTCCTGTTCCTGACGGCCCTCGACATGCTCTTCGAGCGGCGCAGCAAGCGGCGGGAAGGCCAGGCGGAGGGCGAGCGCAACGCGGACGACCCGTCCGTCTTTCCGCTGGCCACGCCGCTCATCGCCGGGCCGGGCGCCATCGCGGCGATGATCCTGCTGAGCGGGGCCGCCGAAGACCCGTCGCTCGTCGACCGCCTGATGCCCCAGCTGGTGATGCTGGCCGTCATCGCGCTGGTCTTCGCCATGTTCATGGCCGCTGGGCTGATCGAGCGTCTGCTCGGCGCGACAGGCATCGAGGTCGTGACGCGCCTGCTGGGAATGCTCCTCGCCGCGCTCGCGGTGCAATTCATCCTGGACGGACTGGCCGATTTCGGCTTCGCCGCACCTTTTGCGGGCGCGGTCGAGGTCGCATATGGAAGGCCATGAGCGGATACGATGTCGGCCACGTCGCCTATCTGGTCCTGCTGCTGATCCTCGTCGGCGGCTGGCTGGCGACCCGTCGAACCAACCTTCGGCAGCTCCTCCGCCACGCATCGAGCTGGGCGGTGATCTTCACGCTCGCCATTGTCGGCGCCAGCCTCTGGACTGACATCCGCCGCGACCTGCCGAGCCAGGCGACGGTCACCCAGAGCGGCGCCATCGAGGTGGCGCGCGCCTATGACGGGCACTACTACCTGACGCTTGGCGTGAATGGGACACCCGTGAACTTCATGGTCGACACCGGCGCGACCGACATCGTGCTCAGCCGCCATGACGCCGAACGCGCGGGGATCGACGCCGACCGCCTGATGTTTACCGGACGCGCGGGCACGGCCAACGGCACGGTCGCCACCGCCCCCGTGCGGCTCGACGAGCTGACGCTGGGGCCGCTGGCTGACCACGACGTGCGGGCGCAGGTGAACGCGGGCGAGATGGACTTGTCGCTGCTCGGCATGGCCTACCTCCAGCGCTTCGCCCGCATCGAGATCACCGGCGACCGTCTGGTCCTGGAGCGCTAGCCCGACCCCCTGGTCGGTTCGAGCCAGAGTTCCAGCGTGCCCTCGCGCGGCTTGCCGCCGTAGTAGCCGGTGAAGTCCTCCAGACTGACCTCGTCTCGATAGCCGGCGTCGGCGAGGATGCGGTTCACGTCCGAGACCAGCCGCGCGGCTCGGTCGGCGTCCGAGTCGAAGAAGTAGCGGACCTCGTGCATCCCGGCTGCGACGGACGTCCGCTCCGCGCCCGGCATCGTGTACCCGATCTCGCCGAGCGCAGCCAAGATTTGCTCCGCCACGCCCCGCTCGACGCCCGCAAACTGGAGGTAGACCGTGCCGGACGCGCCGGCAGGCGCTTCACGCTCGGCAGGCGACGGGCTGTCTTGCGTGGAGCTCAGCTCGATATCCTCATAGGAGTAGAGCGCGAGGTCGTTTGGCTCCGAGCCGCCCACGCGGTCTTGCAGGTCACGGACGCTGGCGCTGATCTGGTCCATCCAGTTCGCGACGCGCTGCAGGTCGGCGGCAAGCACGTCGACGCTGCCGGCGCCGGCCACTTCCTGCTGGATCCGCACCCCGAGCGCCTCGAGCTGCGCCTCCGCTTCGCTTAGCGATTGCGTGATGCCTTCGAGTCGCTCATCTGTCGCCTGCGCGACGGCCTCGACCCGGCTCTGGTCCTGCGCAAGCCGGTGCTCCGTGGATACGAGAAGCTGCTGTCTCTGGCGCTGGAACTCTTCGGCGGCCGTCATGCGCGCGACCAGTTCGGATAGCTGCCGCTCGGCATCCGACGCGGCGCGGTTTGCTGCTTCGATTGCCGGTCCGACCTCGTCCCGCGCGATCTCTTCGGCGAGATCGTTGAGGCCCGCGATCACGTTGTAGCCGAAGAAGCCGAGCACGGCGAGGGCGACTGCCCACGCCACGCGGTAGAAGCGAAAGAGCCGGTCGCGCACCTGCCCCTCGACCCGTTCGGACAGCCGGCGCTCGATCAGTTCCAAGGAATTCTGGTCGACATCCATCCGCTCGGCTCCCAGGACACTGTCAGCCGGACCGGCCGGCACGCCCCTGCGCGAGTATACAGGACCGCAGCGAAGCGTCACCTCTCCCCGGTCACGCCCGGCGCCACTTGACGCTCCCTAGGGTCGACCCTCGACTGCCGCCGCCACCCTGCTTCACCCTGCGCCCAGTACTCCGCCGCGAGGCCCGCGGTCGTCAGGGATCGCCACTGTGCCCGCGCCGTCTCTACCGCCGCCTCGTCCGCGCCGTCGAAGAGGATGCACGTCCTCTCCAGCGTCTCCACCTCGTCGGGCGAAACGTCGGCCCCTTCGATCGTCATCAGGCAGGCGGCACGGTTCGCCAAGCCCCCGCCGACGGTCAGAAGCACCGGCTGGTCGTCGTCGTACGGACCGCCCGCCAGCCCGTGCGGTAGAAAGCTGTCCGCCGGATTCTCCCAGAGCATGCGGTCCAGCCGCTCCACCACCGCATCCGTCCGCCCCCTGACGACGACGCGCCACCCCTGACCCCGCGCCTTTTCGATCAGCGCGGGCAGCGTCGCCTCTAGGGGTGAGCGCGTCAGGTGATAGAAGAAGGCGGCGCCCATCAGCCTCCGAACCGGTCGCGCACCAGCCGGTCGAGGGTCATCACGCCCCAGCCGGTCGCGCCCTTGGGGCTGAACGGGCCGTCGGACGACAGACTCGCTGTGCCGGCGATGTCGATGTGGCACCAGGGCGTCTCGTCCTTGACGAAGCGCTTGAGGAACTGCGCCGCGGTGATCGAGCCGGCCGGTCGTCCACCCACGTTCTTCATGTCGGCCACGTTGGACTTCAGCGCCTTGTCGTAACCCTCGCCCAGCGGCAGGCGCCACGCGCCCTCGCCCTCGCCCTTCGCCGCCGCCAGCAGCGCGTCGCAGAGCCCGTCGTCGTTCGAGAAGACGCCCGCGTTTTCGTGACCGAGGCCGATGATGACCGCACCCGTCAACGTGGCGAGATCGATCATCCCAGCCGGCTTGAAGCGCTCCTGCGCGTACCAAAGCACGTCGGCCAGGACGAGGCGGCCTTCGGCATCGGTGTTGATGACCTCAATCGTATCGCCCTTCATCGAGCGCACCACGTCGCCGGGACGCTGCGCCCTGCCGTCCGGCATGTTCTCGACGAGGCCGACGAGTCCTACGACGTTCGCCTTCGCCTTCCTGAGCGCAAGGGTCTTCATGACGCCGGCCACGGTCCCGGCGCCGCCCATGTCCATGGTCATCTCTTCCATGCCCTGCGCCGGCTTGATCGAGATGCCGCCGGTATCGAACACGACGCCCTTGCCGACGAGCGCGAGCGGCGCCGCCTCGCCGCCGCCGTTCCAGCGCATTACGACCACCTTCGACGGGCTCTCGCTGCCCTGCCCGACGGCGAGCAGCGTCCGCATGCCGAGCTCCTCGAGCTGCGGCTCGTCCAGCACCTCTACCTCGAGACCCGTCTCGCGCAGCGCCTCGAGGCGCGTCGCGAACTCGGTGGTGGTCAGCACGTTGGCGGGCTCGGTCACCAGGTCGCGGGCGAAGAACACGCCCTGCGCCACCGCATCGATGTCGCGGCCTGCCTCGCGCACCTCGTCCGGCCTGCTCGCCATGACCGTCACCGCCGTCTCGCGCGGCGCCTCGTCGCCGGTCTTGTGGTCGGTGAAGCTGTAGGCGCGCAGGGCGACCCCCAGCGCGATCTCGTGGGCGTGGCGCGCCGAGCCCGCCAGGACGAGCACCGCCTTGCCTGCGGCGGCCTTGCCGACGGCGGCCCCGGCCTTGCGGGCGGCCTCTGCGCTGCCCTTTGCCTCGAGCCGCGCGACATGCACCGCCTCGGCCGCCATGCCGCCCGGCCAGGACAGGGTCTGCACATCGCCCGGCTTGGCCTTGCCCCAGGCCTCGCTCGCCAGCAGGCGCTCCAGCGCACCGCGCGTCAGGCGGTTGACTCGCCGCCCCGCGGGATCCAGCTTTCCGCCCTCGCCCACCAGGACAACGACGCGGCCCTCCCACCCGGCGAGCGCGTCGAGGTCGGTTTCGGCGTAGTCGATGCGGGCGGGCACGGTCATGCGGAGTCTCCTTCTGTGTCGCGTCGGCGTCTGTCTAGGACGGCCTCGCACCATTGGCCAGAACGCAGTTTTCCCGCCCGACCCGATCGGCTAGGGTCCCGGCCACGACCGATCCCTAAGGGCCCGAGGATGTCGAAGTTCGACCGGTACATGCTGTCGCAGCTGATGGTCGTCTTCGGCTTTTTCTCGCTGGTGATGGTGCTGGTCTACTGGGTCAACCGTGCCGTGCTCCTCTTCGACCAGCTTATCTCGGACGGTCAGACGGCGTGGGTGTTCCTCGAGTTCACGATGCTCAGCCTGCCGAATGTCATCCGCCTCGTCCTGCCGATGTCGGCGTTCGCGGCAGCGGTCTACGTAACGAACCGGCTGGCGTCGGAGAGCGAACTGACGGTGATGCAGGCGACCGGCTACAGCCCGTTCCGTATGGCGCGGCCGGTGCTGATCTTCGGTCTCATCGTCGCGGCGATGGTGGCGGCGCTGGTGAATGTCGTGGTGCCGCGCTCGCTGACGGTGCTGGAGGAACGGCGGGACGAGATCTCGGCCGACGTCACGGCGCGCTTCCTGCGCGACGGTCAGTTCCACCACCCGACCGAGGGCGTGACGCTCTTCGTCCGCGATGTGGCCGCCGGCGGCGAGCTGAGGGACGCGTTCCTCTCGGACACGTCCGACTCGGACCGGCACCAGACCTACAGCGCGAGCTCGGCGCGCCTGATCCGTTCTGGCGGCGAACCGTACCTCTTGATGTTCGACGGGATGATCCAGACGCTTGACGTGTCCGGCCGCACGCTCTCGGTCACCCGCTTCGAAGAGGCGACCTACGCGCTCAGCGCCCTCATGGCCGCGTCGTCCGACGGCAGCCGGCGCATAGGTGAACTCTCGACGCCTGAGCTGCTCTGGCCCTCGCAGGCGGTGATGGACGAGGTCGGGCGCTCGCTCTCGCGGATGCTGGTCGAGGGGCACGAGCGCATCAGCCAGGCGACCCTCACCGTCGTCGCGGCGCTCCTCGGCTTCGCGGTGCTGCTCGTCGGCGGTTTCAGCCGCTTCGGGATCTGGCGGCAGGTGCTCGCCGCGGTGGTCCTGGTGATCCTGGTCAAGACGGCGGATACCGCGCTCGTCGACCTCGCGCTCTCCGACCCTGCGCTCTGGCCTCTGGTCTACGGCGGCAGCGCCGCGGGCCTTACCCTCGCGGCCGCCGTACTCTGGATCGCCGGGCGGCCTCTGCGCCCCCTGGTCACGCGGAGGGCGGCCACCGCATGACGCTGCACTTCTACTTCGCGCGCCGCTTCCTCTTCACGTTCCTCGGTGTGCTCACGGCGTTCGCGGCAGTGCTGACGCTGATCGACCTCGTCGAGCACATCAGGCGGTTCGATGGCGACCAGGTGATGTTCGTCGAGATCCTGTCGCTCACGCTGCTGAACACGCCGGCTGGGCTCTACCGCATCCTGCCGCTCGTGGTGATCCTCTCGACGCTGGCGCTCTTCCTGTCGCTGGCGCGGTCGTCGGAGCTGGTCGTGACGCGGGCGGCGGGTCGGTCGGCGCTCCGCAGCGTGGCCGCGCCCGCGATCGTGGCGCTCCTGTTCGGCGCGGTGGCGGTCGTCGTGATGAACCCGATCGTGGCGGCGACGACCCAGCGCTACGAGACCCTGACGGAGACCTACCGCGGGGAGGACCCGGAAGTCCTCTCGATCAGTCGCGAGGGGCTGTGGCTGCGCCAAGGCGGCGCGGAAGGACAGACCGTCATCCGGGCCTCGCGCTCAAATCTCGACGGCACCGAGCTCGGCGACGTCAGCTTCCTGGGCTTCGGCCCGGGGGGCGTTCCCGACTGGCGCGTCGAGGCGGAGCGCGCCCGCCTCACCGAAGGCGCCTGGGAGCTGACAAACGCCAAGCGATGGAACTTCGGCGAGGGCGCCAACCCGGAAGCGGAGGCGACCGTCGAGGGTGCGATGCGCCTGCCCTCCAACCTGACCGAGGACCAGATCCGCGACAGCTTCGGCACGCCCTCGGCGGTGCCGATCTGGGACCTGCCGTCCTTCATCCGCCAGCTGGAGAATGCGGGCTTCGCTGCGCGCCGACACCGGGTCTGGCTGCAGATGGAACTCGCGACGCCGCTGCTCCTCTCGGCGATGGTGGTGGTGGCGGCCGCCTTCACCTTGCGCCATACCCGGTTCGGACGCACCGGGATCATGGCTCTGATGGCGCTCTTGATGGCATTCACGCTCTACTTCATCAGGAACTTCGCGCAGGTCCTCGGCGAGAATGGGCAGATCCCGATCATGCTCGCCGCTTGGGGTCCACCGGTCGCGACGCTTCTCCTGCCACTCGGCCTGCTGCTGCACCTGGAGGACGGATGATCCGCGTCCTCCTCGCCCTGCTCCTCATCCTGCCGACGTTCGCGGCGGCACAGACCGCGACGCTGGTCGCGGATCGCCTGCGGATCGAAGCCGATCGCACGCTGATTGCCGAGGGCGCGGTCGAGGTCTTCTATGGCGACACCCGCCTGCAGGCATCGCGGATCACCTTCGACGGGGAGACCGAGCGGCTGACGATACAGGGTCCGCTCACCCTGACCGAGGCGGGGCGCGACGTAGTTCTGCTGGCTGACGCCGCGGCGCTCGAGCCCGGGCTGCGCGACGGCATCCTGACCAGCGCCCGGCTCGTGCTCGACCAGCAATTGCAGCTCGCGGCGGACGAGATCGCGCGCGTCGGCGGCCGCTACACCCAGCTTACCCAGGCGGTCGCGTCGAGCTGCCGGGTCTGCAGCACCAGCGCCGTCCCGCTGTGGGAGATCCGCGCCGCCCGCATCCTGCACGACCAGGAGGAGCGGCAGCTCTATTTCGACCGCGCGCAATTCCGCGTGGCCGGCGTGCCGGTCATGTACATCCCGCGGCTGCGCCTGCCCGACCCGACTGTCGAGCGCGCGCGCGGCTTCCTCACGCCCTCACTGCGGCAGTCGAGCGAATACGGAAGCGGCATAAGAGCTCCTTACTTCGTGCCGCTCGGCCGCAGCGCCGACCTCACCTTCGCCCCCTTCGTCGCCACCGAGGCGCGGCTTCTCGAGCTGCGCTACCGGCAGGCCTTCGCCAGCGGCGACATCAGCTTCACCGGATCCGTGGCGGAGGACGGCTTCAGCGGCGAAGGGACCCGCGCCCACCTTTTCGGCGCCGGCGAGTTCGACCTGCCGCGCGGGTTCGAGCTGCAGTTCGGCCTGCAGCTGACATCGGACGACGACTATCTCCTCGACTACGGCTTCAGCAGCGCATCGCGGCTCGAGAGCGGTTTCGAGATCAGCCGCGTCAGGCGCGACGAGCTGATCGCCGGCTCGGTCGTGCACCACGAGATCCTGCGCCGCGGCCTGCTCCAGGGCGGCGACCGCTATCTCGTCGATGTCGGCCAGGCCGAATACGAGCGAAGCATCGGGACGCGCTTCGGCGAAGTGCTGCTGCGCTTCGATGCGACCGCACTCGGCCGCGAGAGCGACGACCCGATAGACGGGCGCGACGTCACCCGCTTCGGCACGTCCCTCGGCTGGCGGACGGATGCGGTGCTTGCCGGCGGACTCGATTTCGAAGCCGAGGCGGCACTGCGCGCCGACCGCTACGACATCAGCCGCGACCCGCGCTTCGACGACAGCGTTACCCGCGTCACGCCGGCC
This sequence comes from Roseitranquillus sediminis, assembly GCF_016918935.1. Classification (GTDB taxonomy): domain Bacteria; phylum Pseudomonadota; class Alphaproteobacteria; order Rhodobacterales; family Rhodobacteraceae; genus Roseitranquillus; species Roseitranquillus sediminis. The sequence continues at coordinate 160,333 of NZ_JAFFOB010000014.1, read as the reverse complement.
GTCGCCGCGACACTGCGCTGGCCGCTCGTACGTTCCGGCGCCGGCGGGGTGGACCTGATCGAGCCGATGGTCCAACTGGCGTGGGCCGACGTCGACGGCGGTGACGTGCCGAACGAGGACAGCCGCCTCGTTGAGCTCGACGAGGGCAATCTCCTCAGCCTCGATCGCTACCCCGGCCGCGACCGCACCGAAACGGGCGCGCGTCTGAACTTCGGCGTCGCCTATACGCATCTTGCCGCGTCCGGCTGGCACCTCGGCGCCACCGTCGGCCGGGTGATGCGCCTCTCGGACGAGGACCAGTTCGTAGATGGCAGCGGACTCGACGGCCGCTGGTCCGACTGGCTGGTCAGCGGACAGGTCGGGCTGGGCGACCGACTGACGGTCACCAACCGCGCGCTGTTCGACGACGACCTCTCGCCGGCCCGAAACGAACTCCGTCTCGACTATGACGGCGGGCGCGCAGAGTTCGCCACCGCCTATCTCTGGCTCGATGAGGCGGCGAGCGAGAACCGGCCGTTCGACGTGCACGAGCTGACTTTCGACGCCACCTGGCGCCTCGCGCGGCACTGGGTGGGCGCTCTCGACGGCCGCTACGACTTCGAGGCCGAGCGCGCGACGTCGGCCGGCTTCGGCCTGACCTATCGGAGCGAATGCGTAGAGGTCGATCTTTCCCTCTCGCGCCGCTTCGACGGCGCCGATAGTGTCGACCCGACCACTGAATACGGCCTCCAGGTCTCGCTCGTCGGCTTCGGCGAGGGAGGCGACGCCAGCTATCGCCGGACCTGCTCCGGCTGACCGACCGGAAGGAAAGAATGAGCCTCGCCCACCCGATCCGCGCCCTGATCGTCGCGCTCCTGCTCCTGCCGACCGCCGCAGCGGCTCAATCGCCCTTCGAGCCGGTGGCGCAGGTGAATGATCAGGTCATCACCCGCTGGGAGCTGGACCAGCGGACCCGCCTGCTCGAGGCGCTGCGTGCGCCGGGCAACGTGATCGACGAGGCGCTCGACGCGCTCATCAACGACCGCCTCCAGCTCGGCGCGGCGCGAAGTCTCGGCATCGAGGTGACCGAAGAGGAGATAGCCGAGGGCATGGCCGAGTTCGCAGGCCGCGCGAACCTCAGCACCGAGCAGTTCCTGCAGGAGATCGGCCGCGCGGGCGTCGACTCGCAAACCTTCCGCGACTTCGTCCGCGCCGGCCTCGCCTGGCGCGCAGCCGTGCGCGCGCGTTTCGGCCCTCAAGTTCAGGTCGGACCCGACGACATCGCCAAGGCACGCGAGCAGGTTGAACCAGACGCGGGCCTGCGCGTGCTCATCTCCGAGATCGTGCTTCCGGCCAACACGCCCGAAGCGCGGCAGCAGGCCGAGGCCCGTGCGGCGGAGATCCAGCGCATCACCAGCCTCGACGCCTTCGCCGCTGCCGCGCGGCAGTATTCCGCCGCGCCGACGCGCGAGCGCGGCGGCCGCGTCGACTGGCTGGACGTGGCGAACATCCCGGCTCCGGTCGCGAATGCGGTGCTCACGCTCAGGCCCGGCGAAGTGACGCCGCCGCTGCGCCTGCCGAACGCGGTTGCGCTGTTCCAGCTGCGCGCGATCGAGGAGACCGAGACACCGGCGCCGCAGAACGTCACGCTCGACTATGCGCAGTTCTTCATCCCCGGCGGACGCACCGAGAGCGCGTTGGCCGAGGCGCAGCGGCTGCGAGGCCGCGTGGACACGTGCGACGACCTCTACGCCGTGGCCCAAGGCGTGCCGGAGAACCAGCTCCAGCGTGACGAGCTGCCGTTGTCCGAGGTCCCGCAGGACGTTGCGCTGGAGCTCGCCCGGCTCGATCCGGGCGAGGCGTCGACCACCCTCACCCGCGGCAATGCGCTGGTCTTCCTGATGCTCTGCGACCGTGCCACCGCGGGCGCCGAGGCTCCGACCGACGTGGCCCTCGTCAACCGCCTGCGGAGCGAGCAGCTATCTGCGATGGCGGATATCTGGCTGGCCGAGCTGCGGTCGGAGGCCTTCATCGTCGGCGAGGAGTAGGACCGTCTCGGCTCTGCCCCCCATCGCGCTGACCTGCGGCGAGCCCGCCGGCGTCGGCCCCGAGATCGCCGTAAAGGCGTGGCGCGCGCTCGGGCCGCAGCTCCCGTTCTTCTGGATCGGCGATCCGTCGCATCTGCCCGCGGAGGCGCCGCACAAGGTTATCGTTGATCCGGCCGACGCGCTTCATGTCGCGGCGACCGCGATGCCGGTCCTGGCGCACGACTTTCCGGCTCGGGCCTTGCCCGCGTGGCCTGACCCAGCGAACGCGCCCGCGGTCGTTCGGGTCATCGCGCGGGCGGTGGAACTCGTCCAGGCGGGGAAGGCATCGGCGCTCTGCACCGGACCGATCCACAAGAAGGCGCTCATGGACGGCGCCGGCTTCGCGCATCCCGGCCACACCGAGTATCTCGCGGCGCTGGCCGAGGTCGATCGCGTGGTGATGATGCTCGCATCCGATCTGCTCCGCGTCGTGCCCGCGACAATCCACATCCCGATCGCCGGGGTGCCCGCGGCCCTGACGCGGGAGCTACTCTACGATACGCTTCAGATCACCCATGCGGCCCTGAGGCGCGACTTTGGGGTGGACGTTCCGCGCATTGCGATCGCCGGCCTCAACCCCCACGCGGGCGAGGGCGGCGCGATGGGGCGGGAGGAGATCGAGACCGTGATCCCCGTCGTCGAGGCGCTGAAGGCCGAGGGGATGGCGCTTGTCGGGCCGCTCTCGGCGGACACGATGTTCCACGAGGCGGCGCGACAGCGTTACGACGCCGCCGTCGCAATGTATCACGACCAGGCCCTGATCCCGATCAAGACGCTGGACTTCGCGGGCGGCGTCAACGTCACGCTCGGCCTGCCCTTCATCCGTACTTCGCCCGACCACGGGACCGCTTTCGACATCGCCGGGACCGGACGCGCGGACGCGACGTCGCTCATCGCCGCGCTGCGCATGGCCGACGGCATGGCCCGCGCCCGCGCCGCGCGATGAGCGCCATCGACGACCTGCCGCCGCTGCGCGAGGTCATCGCGGCGCACGAGCTCAGGGCGCGCAAGTCGCTGGGTCAGAACTTCATCCTCGACCTCAACCTCACCGCCAAGATCGCCCGACAGGCCGGCGACCTTGCTGGATCGGACGTGCTCGAGATCGGGCCGGGCCCGGGCGGCCTGACGCGCGGACTGCTAGCCGAAGGCGCACGCCGTGTGCTCGCCGTTGAGAAGGACGCACGCTGCCTGCCGGCGCTGGCTGACATCGCCGCGGCCTATCGGGGCCGACTGGAGGTGGTAGAGGGCGACGCGCTCGCGCTCGATCTGGCCGCGCGCCTGAATGCGCCGGTCCGGATCGTGGCGAACCTTCCCTACAACGTCGGCACGGAGCTCCTCACGCGCTGGCTCGACCCGCCCGAATGGCCGCCGTTCTGGACCAGCCTGACGCTCATGTTCCAGCGCGAGGTCGCGCGGCGCATCGTGGCGCAGCCGGGCAGCAAGGCGTACGGGAGACTCGCGATCCTGAGCCAGTGGCGGAGCGAGCCGTGCATCGTCATGGAGGTGCCACCCGACGCCTTCACGCCAGCGCCCAAGGTCTGGTCCTCGGTGGTACATCTGCGGCGGCTCGACGAGCCGCGATTTCCGGCCGACGCGGCGACGCTCTCGCGCCTGACCGCCGCAGCCTTCGGACAGCGGCGCAAGATGCTTCGCTCGTCGCTCAGGGGAATTTCGCCGGACATCGAAGGGCATCTGCGGGCAAGCGGCATCGCACCGACCGATCGCGCCGAAGACGTGCCGCTCGAGCCATTCTGCACGCTCGCCCGCGCGTTGGCGGCCGAGCGCGGCGCGTAGGCCCTACTCCGCCGCTTCCTGCGAATCCTGCGACTGATCTGGCCCGGCGTTACCGCCTTCGTCTTTCGACTGCGCTGTTTTGCGCGAGCGGCGCCGAGGCTTGCTTGGGCGGCTTTCGGGCGTCTCGACGAGACCGCTGTCGCCCTCGCTCGGCACGTCGATCACGTCATCCGATGCCGTCTGGCGCTCGTCATGCTGGCGCTCGCCTTGCGCCTGAGCCTCGGCCGGCTGCCGTTCGTCCCCGCGCGACTCGTCATGGCGGACGTCGTCGTTGCGGGTTTCGTCCGACCGATGATCGTCGTCGCGGCCATTGCGACCCTGCTGGCGGTCGCGGTTCTGCGCCTCTTGCTGCTCGCGCCGCGCCTCCTGCTCGCGCATCGCCTCGCTCAGCATCCGCATGTAATGCTCGGCATGCTGCTGGAAGTTCTCCGCCGCGACGCGATCGTTGCTCAGCTGGGCATCGCGCGCGAGCTGGTTGTACTTGTCGATGATCTGCTGCGGCGTGCCGCGCACCTTCCCCTCGGGGCCCGAGGAGTCGAACACGCGGTTGACGATGTTGCCGACCGCACGGCTGCGGTTCGATTTCGACCGCGATCGTGACTTGGAAGATCTCATGTAAACTCTGGTTCAGCCTTGTCTGGGCATTCGCGTGCACATCCGCCGCTCTGGGCGATCGCAATCCGCGATGTCTGGGCAGTGTCGTGGCGACGCAAGCGGGCGTCCACCAACCGCATTCCGAATATGCACGCGATCGCCCCCGAAGCAAGGCAAAACTGCGATCCGGCACGGCAAATCCCCGCTCAAGCGCCCTTTCTCGCCGTCACCGCGCGGTCCTGTCCGTCGAGATCCGCATGGACCGCGATCTCCGTCAGCCCGCGCTCCTCGAGCAGCGCCGCGACCTCGTCCGCCTGCGTGGTGCCGATCTCAAGGATCAGGCGCGCACCCGGACAAAGGCGCGAGACTGCTCCGATGGCAATGCTGCGATAGGCGTCGAGCCCGTCGCCGCCTGGCGTCAGCGCCAGCCAAGGTTCCCACTGCCTCACTTCGGGCTCGAGCGCGGCAAGCTCGTCGTCTGCGATGTAGGGCGGATTGCTCACGATCAGGTCCCACACGCCGTCCACCCGTTCGAACCAGTTCGACAGGCGCAACTTCGGCGAAAGACGCAGCGCGGCCGCATTCTCCCGTGCCACCGCGAGGGCCTCCCGAGACACGTCTGTCCCGATGCCCCGCGCCTCAGGCCGCTCCGCCAGCAGCGTCAGCAGCAGGCACCCGCTCCCCGTCCCTAGGTCCAGCACGTCACGGAACGGCTCGCGGAGGGCGAGATCGACCAGCAGCTCGGTCTCGGGGCGCGGGTCCAGAACGTCGGGCGTCACGCGGAACCGACGCCCGTAGAAGTCGCGCCAGCCGACGATCTGCGACACCGGCTGGCGGCGGACCCGCGCGGCCAATGCACCTTCGAACCGCGCCGCCGCGTCGTGCCCGACATCCTCGCGCGCCATCAGCGTCAGCCGGTCCGATGGCACGTCGAGCGCATGGGCAAGCAGCCGTCGCGCGTCTCGTGCAGGGTTGGCGACGCCGGCCTCGGCCAGCCGGCGGCTGCCGGCCGCCAGCGCCTCGCTAACCGTCACAGGCCGCTTTCAGCGAGCAGTCGCGCACGGTCATCCGCCGCGAGCGCATCGATGACCTCGTCGATGTCGCCCTGCATGATCTCGCCCAGCCGGTAGAGCGTCAGCCCGATTCGGTGATCGGTCAGCCGTCCCTGCGGGAAGTTGTACGTCCGGATCCGCTCGGACCGGTCGCCGCTGCCGACCTGCGCCTTGCGGTCCGCCGCCCGCGCCTCGGCGGCGCGCCGCCGCTCGGCATCGAATAGCCGCGCCCTCAGCACCTGCATCGCGATCGCCCGGTTCTGGTGCTGCGATTTCTCGGACGATGTCACGACGATTCCCGTCGGGACGTGCGTGATCCTCACCGCGCTGTCGGTCGTGTTCACATGCTGTCCGCCGGCACCCGATGCGCGCATCGTGTCGATCCTGAGGTCCGCCGGGTCGATCTGTACGTCCACCTCCTCGGCCTCCGGAAGCACCGCGACCGTCGCGGTCGAGGTGTGGATGCGTCCGCCCGACTCGGTGGTCGGCACCCGCTGGACGCGGTGCACGCCGGACTCGTATTTCAGCCGCGAGAACACGCCGTCGCCGGTGACGTTTGCCAGCACCTCCTTCACGCCGCCCAGTTCCGTCTCGGCCAGATCGACGATCTGGAACCGCCAGCCCTTCGCCTCGGCATGGCGCTGGTACATCCGCAGGAGGTCGGCGGCGAAAAGGGCCGCCTCCTCACCCCCCGTCCCCGGCCTGATCTCGAGAATGGCAGGCCGCGCGTCTGCGGCATCGCGTGGCAGCATCGCGAGCTTCAGCGCCTCCTCGACCTCCGGCAGCCGCGCCCGCAACGACCTCAGCTCCTCCTGCGCAAGGTCGCGCATTTCGGCATCGCCCAGCATCACCTCGGCCTCGCGGATGCCGTCAGTGATCCGGCGCCACGCCTGAACCTGCTCGACGACCGGACGCAACTCGGCATATTCGCGCCCGAGTGCGGCGAGGTCGCCGCAGCCCTCGGCCATGCGCGCCTCGATGAACTCGAAGCGCTGCGTGATGTCGACCAATCTGTCGCTGAAGCCCATGCGCGCGGTTTCGCCGAAGGGCCGCACTCGGTCAAGGTGCGGCCTCTTGCGCACCAGGCCGGTCGTGGCAGTATAATCTGATCATGGAACGGTTCGCCCTTATCCTCGGGCTCTTCGCGCTCCCTGCCGCGGCGGCGGACGTGCCTCCGCCGAAGCCCATCGAGCTCTACTGTACCGACGGCGACGGCCGGCGTGTCGAGCTCGGCGGCGTGATCTGCATCCGGGCCAGTTGCCAGACCTGGCTGGCGCGATGCGAGATGTCTCTCAACAACGTGATGTGGCGCAAGCTGCAGGACGGCTGCCCCGGCGTCTCACTCCAGTCGGACGAGCCAGCGCTCGATCCGCGCCCGGTTGACGCCGAGATCCGAGCTGCCGAAGCGCGCCCGTCCTAGCAGGACAGGCCGCGCACCCTCGCCGTCGGCGATGGCGGCGACGGTGGTGAAGTCAGGAAAGCCGAAGATGCGCGACCTGCTCTCGTAGGTCATCCGCCCCTCCTCGACCGAGCCTGCAATACGCCGCGTCCGCGGCTCCGCCAGCGCCGCCCTGTCGATCGCTGCAAGAAGTTCGGCTAGCGACACCGGGTAAGCGGGTGAAACCTGGTCTCCGCCCTCAGGCCGCACGAGCCAACCGCGCCCGCCGGGCCGCTCCGCCGTCAGCGGATCCACATGCCATACCGGCGGGTTTGCCGGCGCAAGCCTCACCCACCCGGCCAGCCCCACCGCAACACCGAGCGCCACCAGACCAGTCCACCACATAGCGCCATCACCTAGCGGTGCCGGACGCCGGAACCAGCCCAATCACCGCCGTGTCCAGCACCAGAGGCAGAGGATCTCCATCGCCACGTGTGCCCCGGCAATGGCGGTGGCGCCGGTCGTGTCGTAGGGCGGCGAAACCTCGACCACGTCGCCGCCGACCAGGTTGATCCCGGCGATGCCGCGCAGGATTGCCGCCGCCTGCCAGCTGGCCAGCCCGCCCCAGACCGGCGTCCCCGTTCCAGGCGCGAAGGCCGGATCAAGCGCGTCGATGTCGAAGCTGAGATAGACGGGCCGGTCGCCCACGCGGGCGCGCACCCGCTCCGCCACCGCGTCGGGCCCCAGCCGATGCACCGCCGGCGCATCGATCGCCTCGATCCCGCGCATGTCCGGGTTCTCCGTCCTGATCCCGACCTGGATCGAGGCGGCCGGATCGAGGATCTTCTCCTGTACTGCCTTGTAGAACATCGTGCCGTGATCCAGCCGGCCGGGATCGTCGTCCGTCCAGGTGTCGGAATGCGCGTCAAACTGCACCAGCGCCAGCGGCCCGTGCCGCGCCGCGTGAGCCCGCAGCACCGGCAGGCTCACCGAGTGGTCGCCGCCGAGGATCAGCGCGCCCGCGCCGGCGTCGAGGATGCTCCCGACATGGGCCTCCAGCGCCACCGGAAAGTCCACGAGGCGCCCGTAGTCGAAGGCAAGATCGCCATGATCGGCGATCGCGAACTCCTCCAGCGGATCGAAGCCCCAGCCGTAGGGTGGGTCGTAGGGCTGCAGCGTCGACGCCTCGCGGATGGCGCGCGGACCGAAACGGGCGCCCGGCCGGTTCGTCACCGCCTGGTCAAACGGCACTCCGGTCACCGCCAGGTCAACGCCGGTGAGATCCTTCGCATAGGTCCGCCGAAGGAAAGACGTCGCCCCGCCGAATGCGTTCTCCCACGACCGTCCGCGAAAGCCCGTGCGCGTCAGCGCCGTGTCGACCTGCGTCCTTGCATCTTCCAGTGCCATCGCAACCTCCGTGCGGAGCCGAGGGAACCGCCCCGCCTCTCCCCAGTCAACCGTCTCGCCCCCGCCAGGTATAGGCGCCCGCGCGACAGCGCGACGCGCGCCGAGGCCACCCCCGCGCAGCGGGGGTGTTCGAGGCGTGCGTCCCCCGTTACCGGCCCGAGGACATGGGCAGCGCCCGCTCGACCAGTCGCGCGAAGAAGGTCGCTCCGACCGGCGCCACCGCGTCGTTGAACTCATACCGCGGGTTGTGGAGTCCCGCTCCGTCTCCCTGTCCGAGGAAGAGGTAGGCGCCCGGGCGCGCCCGCAGCATGTAGGAGAAATCCTCGGCCCCCATTTCGCGGCCTGATTCGTCGTCCACCCGCTCGTCCCCGGCAACCTCCCGTGCGACCTCGGCCGCGAAGCGGGTCCGGCCAGGATCGTTGTACGTTGCCGGATAGCCGACCTGGTAGTCGAGCTTCGCCGTCGCGCCGAAGGCCGCGGCCTGTCCGGCGACGATCTCCTCGATCCGCGACATGACCATCCGCTGCACGTCTTCCGAGAAGGTGCGAACGGTGCCGCAGATCCAGGCGCGGTCCGGCACGATGTTGTCGGCCGAGCCGCTGTGGATCTGGGTCACCGAGATCACCAGGTCCTGGTCGTTGCGATGGTTGCGGCTGAGGATCGTCTGGATTGCCTGCACGATCGCCACCGCCGGCATGATCGGGTCCACCGTCTCGTGCGGCATCGCCCCATGGCCGCCGCGTCCGACGACGTCGATCTCGAAGGTGTCCACCGCCGCCATCAGCGGGCCCGGGCTCGTGGCGAAGGTGCCCTCCGCCATCCCCGGCGCATTGTGGAGCGCGTAGACCTGAGCGATGTCAAAGCGATCCAACACCCCTTCGTCGACCATAACGCCGGCGCCGCCGCCGCTCTCTTCCGCCGGCTGGAATATCAGAGCGGCTCGCCCGGCGAACTTCCGCGTCTCCGCCAGGTAGCGCGCCGCGCCGAGCAGCATCGCGGTGTGCCCATCGTGGCCGCAGGCGTGCATCCGGCCGTTCACGCGGCTCGCGTGCGCCAGTCCCGTCTCCTCCTGCATCGGCAGCGCATCCATGTCTGCGCGAAGGCCGATGGTCGGTCCCGACGACCGGCCTTCGACAATGGCCACGATCCCCGTCTGCGCGATTCCCTCGTGCACCTCGTCGACCCCGAACTGTCGCAGGCGCTCCGCGACGAAGGCCGCCGTCGCGTGACAGTCGAACCCGATCTCGGGGTTGCGGTGCAGATGGCGGCGCCATTCCGCCATCTCGGGGGCGAAGTCGGCGATGCGGTTCAAGATGGGCATATGGACGTTCCCTCTCGCGATCGGCTAGCCCGTCCGCAGCAATTGCCGATCCGGAAAGGGGCTGCAATGACCGATCGTTCCGCCGCAAGCGCGATGGCAAGTCTCATCGAGATCATGGCTCGGCTCCGCGATCCCGACGGCGGCTGCCCCTGGGACCTCGAGCAGACCTATGAGACGATAGCCCCCTACACGATCGAGGAGGCCTACGAGGTCGCCGACGCCGTGCAGCGCCGCGACTGGGACGATCTGCGGAGCGAGCTCGGCGACCTTCTCCTGCAGGTCGTCTACTTCGCGCGCATGGCCGAGGAGGACGGGCACTTCGACTTCGAGGCGGTGGCGCGCGGTATCGGCGACAAGATGGTGGCGCGCCACCCGCACGTCTTCGGGAACGAGGGACGCGGCAAGTCCGCCGAGCAGCAGACCCGCGACTGGGAGGCGCAGAAGGCCGCCGAGCGGCGGCGGGCCGGTGCGTCGGGCACGCTCGATGGCGTCGCCTTGGGCCTGCCGGCGCTGACGCGGGCGCTGAAGCTTCAGAACCGCGCCGCGCGCGTGGGCTTCGACTGGGACGAGGACGCCGACGTCGCCGCCAAGGTCGCCGAGGAGGCGGCCGAGTTGGCCCGCGCGCGCGGCAGCGGCAAGGTCGATGACATCGAGGACGAATTCGGCGACCTGCTCTTCACCCTCGTCAACCTCGGCAGACGCCTTGAGCTCGATCCGGAGGCGGCCTTGCGCCGCGCGAATGCCAAGTTCCAGCGTCGGTTCGAGCGGATCGAGCAGGCGCTGGACCGCGAGGAACGGACGCCGGCGGAAGCGACGCTCGCCGAGATGGACGCGCTCTGGAACGCTGCGAAGGTGGAAGAGTAGTCCTTGACAAGGTGTCAATGTGCGGCGGGTACGCGAGACCCCGACGCTGACGACCACGCTCAACCGGCCGGCGGCTTGCCGAGATGCTTGCGCAGGCGCGACGGCGTCGACTTCCTGCGGTTCTTGTAGGGGTTGCGGTCCGCCTGACTGCGGAAGGTCAGGCGGATCGGCGTGCCGGGCATGTCGAAGTCGTCGCGCAAACCGTTGACCAGGTAGCGCGCGTAGCTCTCCGGCAGCTTCTCGGGGTGCGAGGCCATCACAATGAAGCCCGGCGGCCGTGTCTTCACCTGCGTCGCGTAGCGCAGCTTGATACGTCGTCCGCCCGGCGCCGGCGGCGGATGCGCGGCCACCATGTCTGCCAGCCAGCGATTGAGCTGGGCCGTGGTGACGCGGCGGTTCCAGATCTCGTGCGCGCGGATGACCGCCGCCTGCAGCCGGTCCATGCCCCGCCCGGTCAGCGCCGAGACGGTGACGAGTGGCGCGCCTCGAAGCTGCGGCAGCAGCCGTTCGAACTCCTCCTTCAATTCACGCAGCTTTGCTTGCCGGTCGTCCTCGAGGTCCCACTTGTTGACCGCAACCACGACCGCCCGGCCCTCGCGCTCGGCGAGGTCGGCGATGCGCAGGTCCTGCTGCTCGAACGGGATGGCGGCGTCGAGCAGAACGACCACCACCTCGGCGAACTTCACCGCCCTGAGTGCGTCGGCGACCGACAGCTTTTCGAGCTTCTCCTGCACCCGCGCCTTCTTGCGCATTCCCGCGGTGTCGAACATCCGCACGGATACGCCGTCCCAATCCAGAAGAACCGAGATCGCGTCGCGGGTGATGCCGGCCTCCGGCCCCGTCAGCAGCCGCTCCTCGCCCAGCAGGCGGTTGATCAGCGTGGACTTTCCGGCATTCGGCCGGCCGACGACGGCGACCTGCATCGGGCGCGACGGTAGGTCCGGCGCCTCGCCCGCCTCGTCGACGTCCACGTCAGTGACGGGTTCCTCTTCCGGTGACGCCTCCTCGTGCGCGTCGATCAGATCGGCGAGCATAGCGGCCAACTCACCGAAGCCCTCGCCGTGCTCGGCCGAGAGCCGCAGCGGCTCGCCGAGACCCAGCGTCCAGGCCTCGATTACGCCACTGTCCGCCGCGCGGCCCTCGCCCTTGTTGGCGGCCAGGATCACGTGCTTCGACGCCCGGCGCAGGATGTCGGCCACGGTCTCGTCCACCGGCGTGACGCCGGCGCGGGCGTCGATCAGGAAGAGGCAGGCGTCGGCCATCTGCACGGCGCGCTCGGTCAGGCGGCGCATCCGCCCCTGCAGGCTGTCGTCCGTCGCGTCCTCGAGGCCGGCAGTGTCGAGGACCGTGAAGCGCAGATCGCCCAGCCGCGCCTGTCCCTCACGCAGGTCGCGGGTCACGCCCGGCTGGTCGTCGACCAACGCCAGCCGCTTTCCAACGAGCCGGTTGAAAAGGGTCGACTTGCCGACGTTGGGCCGGCCGACGATGGCGAGGGTGAAGGGCACGGAGCGAACCTCCCGAAGGCTTCAGACCGCCCCGCCTACACCAAACCGCGGCGCCCCGAAAGCACGATGCCGCGCCTAGCGATAGGCGTGGAGCCGTCCGTCCCTCGTGACGACGTAAAGCGTTCCGCCCGCGATGGCCGGATTGCTGGCCGCGCCGCCCGGAAGCTCGGCCGTGGCGACGAGGGCGCCCGTGGCTGGGTCGAAGCTGCGGATCACGCGGTCGTCGCTCGCCACGATCAGCCGGCCGCCGGCCAGCACCGGACCATAGTGGGCGTGCACCGCCTTGCGACGGCGAAGACGCTGGTTGACGAAGCCCGGCAGTTCGGCCGCCCAGACGCGGGCGCCGGTGACTGCGTCCAGACGGACGAGCTCGTTGGTATCGGAGACGACGAAGACCGCGTTCTGCGTCACCACCGGCGGGCTCATCGCGCCCTCGCGCGCCGTCCAGAGCCGCTCGCCACTCGTCGCGTCGAGCGTCACCGTGCGCCCCGATGGATTGCCGACCACGACGCGATCGCCGGCGATCACAGGGTCGCCGGTGATGTCGTCGATCACGGCATAGGCGCGGCCGGCGCGGCGGCCGGTGATCGGCGCGGTCCAGACCCGCGTGCCGCCCTGCCGAAGGGCCGCCACCAGCTCGCCCGATGCCATCGGGAAGAGGGCGAGGCGCTCGTCCACCGCCGGCGATGCACCACCATCGACGCCGATTGCGCTTGGTACGCCCGAAAGCTGCCACAGGACGCGGCCCGTTTCGACGTCGAGCGCCCAGCCGCGACTGTCGCGCGAAACCGCATAGACGATGTCACCGACCACCGTCGGCGCCCCGGTCGCCACGGCGTCCAGGTCCTGCTCCCAGAGCGTCCGCCCGTTCGATGCGTCGAGAACCAGGAGCTTTCCGAAACCCGTCGTGACGAAGACACGTCCGCCGGTGGCGGCCAGGCCGCCGCCCGAGGCGTCGCCGCTGCGGTCGGCCCGCGGGGTCAGATCGCGCGCCCAGAGTTGCGCGCCTCCGGTCGAGTGCGCCGCCACACGTGCGCGGCTGTCCAGCGTGAAAACTCGCCCACCATCGACCACCGGATCGGCGCCGATCCGGTGTTGACGCCCGGCACCCTGGCCGATGTCCACGCTCCAGACCCGGGTGAGAGACGCCGACAGCGCTGCATGCGGCGGATCATGATCCGGTTGGCCCGCCTTGTGCGTCCAGGAAGCGAGCGCCTGCGGGGGCGCCAAGCTCAGAGGACCTGCACTAGCGACGGGCTCCTCGCGCTCGGGCCGCAGTTCCAGCCGCTCACCCGGCAGGATCTCGTCGCCGCCGCAGCCGGCGAGCGCCAGCAGCGCCAGAACGGTGAGGCAGGCCGCGCGTCTCATGGTCTTGGTCCCCGTTCCGTCCTTCGCACCGGCATCACGCAAGCCGCCCCGTCGCTCGTCATTCCGGCTCCGGCGCGCCCTGCAGCGCGACCATCAACTGCGAAACCCTTGCACGCAAGCCCTCGCTCACCTGCTGGTCCGCCAGCGCGTCCCGCAGCACCGCCACAGCCTGCTCGGTCTCGCCGGCCTGGGCGTGGGCGAGCGCGATAGCCTCGAACGCGAGCAGACGGTAGGGCGCACCGGCCGCGGTCATCGGCTCAAGCGCCGCTATCCGCTCCTCCGGCGACATCGCGTCTTCGGCAAGCACCAGCTTCAGCCGTGCAAGTTCCTGCCATCGCGGCTCAAGCGACTCCGCTCCGGCCACGGCGGCCAGTGGCGCAGTAGCGGCGTCGCCCGGCGCCTCGGCCGCCCGCAGAAGATCGACGAGCGCGGCGCGCCCTCCCTCGGCCTCGATCTCGGCCAGCGCTGCGGCGCGAGCCTCGGCCGTATCGGCATCAAGCGCGGTCACGATCGCGTCCCCGAAGGCCTGCGCCTCCGCCGCATCACGTGCCTTGCGCCATTCGTTCCAGGCGGCGCCGCCGACGACGATCAGCACGACGGCCAATGCCACCCACCACCATCGCCGGATGAACCGGAAGAAACGGTCGCGCCGGACCTCCTCGGTCACCTCTTCGATGAAACTGTCGCTCTGGCTCACCCGATATTCCCATTCTGCTCGGGCGTGACATACAGGCGTGCTTCTGGCATGCCAAGGTCCTGCAAGGTGCGGGAAACGTCACCTCGCCATCGCTGATGTGAACGATTTAGTTTAGCATTAGGGTTCCAAGTTTACGGACCATCTCTAATTGACAGGCTGCCGGCATGGTCGCCGCAGCCACATTGGCCGAGAGAACGAACTAAATGCGACCGATCCCGATCCTGACCGCAATCGTGGTCATGCTGTCGCTCTATCTGCTGGTGTTCGAGCGCAACGGCGTCATGGCCGTCGCACAACGTGAGACGGCCGAGGCTACCGTCGACGCTCCGGTGGAAGAGGAGCCGCACGCTGTCCGCGTCGTGGCGATCGCGTCGCGCGCCCGGGACGTGGACAGCAGCGTCCTCATTCGCGGCCGGACCGAGGCCGCGAGACAGGTCGACGTGCGGGCCGAAACCAGCGGCAGCGTGATCTCCTCCCCGCTTTCCAAGGGTGCGTCGGTAGAGGCGGGCGACCTGCTCTGCATGCTTGACCCCGGCACCCGCGACACCGCCCTGGCAGAGGCCGAGGCGCGCGCGCCCGAGGCGGAGGCGCGCCTGTCGGAGGCCGAGGCGAGGCTCGTGGAGGCCGAGATCAACAACCGTGCAGCCGCGCAGCTGAGCGAGGGCGGCTTTGCATCTGAGACGCGGGTGGCGTCGGCGCAGGCCGCGGTGCAGTCGGCGCGCGCCGGTGTCGAGGCGGCGCGTGCGGGCGTGCAGTCGGCGCAGGCGGCGGTGGCGGCCGCGCAGAAGGAGATCGAGCGGCTGGAGATCCGTGCGCCCTTCCCCGGCCTGCTCGAGACCGACGCGGCGGAACAGGGGTCGCTCCTGCAGCCGGGCGCGCTCTGCGCCACCATCGTGCAGCTCGATCCGATCACGCTCGTCGGGTTCGTCCCCGAGACCGACATCGACCGGGTGGAGCCCGGCGCGCCGGCCGCGGCACGTCTCGCCTCGGGCCGGCAGGTGGTGGGCGAAGTCGTCTTCGTCAGCCGTTCGGCCGACGAGACGACCCGCACCTTCCGCGTTGATGTCCAGGTCGAGAATGGCGACCTCTCGATCCGCGACGGCCAGACTGCCGAGATGATGATAGAGGCCGAGGGCGAGACCGCACACCTGCTGCCACAGTCGGCCCTGACGCTTGACGACGAGGGCCGCCTGGGCATCCGGACCGTGGCCGCGGGCCGCGCGGAGTTCCTGCCGGTGTCGGTCCTGCGCGACACGATGGAGGGCATATGGGTCACCGGGCTCGGCCCTGAGGTCGACGTCATCGTGGTGGGACAGGAATTCGTTACCGACGGAGTCCCGGTTGAACCGACCTACCGGGAAAGTGCGGGATGACCCGCGTCGTCGACTGGGCGGCATCGCGCGCCAGGATGATCCTGGCCTTCGTCGCGCTGTCGCTGGTCGCGGGCGGCTTCGCCTACGCGAACCTCCCGAAGGAGGGCGAACCCGACATCGAGATCCCGGCGCTCTTCGTGTCCGTCCCCTTTCCCGGCATCTCGGCTGAGGACGCCGAGAAGCTGCTCGTCAAGCCGATGGAGACGGAGCTCTCCGACCTCGACGGCCTGAAGTCCATGCAGGGCACCGCGGCCGAGGGATATGCCGGCGTGGCGCTGGAGTTCGAGTTCGGCTGGGACAAGACCAAGACCATCGCCGACGTGCGCGACCGGATGAACAATGCCGAGGCGAGTTTCCCCGAGGGCGCCGACCAGTACTCCATCAACGAGATCAACTTCTCCGAGTTTCCGATCATCATCGTGAACCTGTCTGGCGCGGTGCCGGAGCGGACGCTGCTGCGCGTGGCCTCCGACCTGCAGGACCGGCTGGAGGGGCTGGAGCCGGTGCTGGAGGCGCCGCTGGCGGGGCACCGCGACGAGATGCTCGAGGTGGTGATCGACCCGCTCAGGCTCGAGGCTTATAACGTCACGGCGGGCGAGCTGATCTCGACCGTGGTCAACAACAACCAGCTGATCGCCGCGGGCGAGGTCGAGACCGAGACCGGCGCGTTCAGCGTCAAGATCCCCTCGTCCTTCGACGACCGCACCGACGTCTACAACCTGCCGGTCAAGGTGAACGGCGACCGCGTCGTCACCCTGGGCGACCTCGCCGACATCCGCCTGACCTTCGAGGACCGCGACGGCACCGCCCGCTTCAATGGCGAGGCGACGGTCGCGATCCAGGTCGTCAAGCGTAAGGGCTTCAACATCATCGACACCGCCGCCCTCGTGCGCGAGACGGTGGAGGCCGAGCGGGCGAGCTGGCCGCAGGAGCTGCGCGACGCGATCAGCGTCGGTACCTCGAACGACCAGTCCCGCACCGTCGCCTCGATGGTGAGCCAGCTCGAGGGCTCAGTCCTCACCGCCATTGCGCTCGTGATGATCGTCGTGCTGGCTGCGCTCGGCACGCGCTCGGCGCTGCTCGTCGGCATCGCTATCCCGACGTCCTTCCTGATGACGTTCGCCCTCTTCGCAGTGATGGGCGTGACGATCTCCAACATCGTCATGTTCGGCCTGATCCTCGCCGTGGGGATGCTGGTCGACGGCGCCGTGGTGGTGGTGGAGTACGCCGACAAGCGCATCTCCGAAGGGTCCGGCCCGATGCACGCCTATACCGAGGCAGCCAAGCGGATGTTCTGGCCCATTGCCGCCTCGACGGCGACGACCCTCTGCGCCTTCCTGCCCATGCTGCTCTGGCCGGGCGTTCCGGGCGAGTTCATGGGGATGCTGCCGGTTACGATGATCTTCGTGCTGACCGCGTCCTTCATCGTAGCGATCGTGTTCCTGCCGGTCCTGGGCGGCGTGGCTGGCCGCACCTCGCGCATCTTCGGTCGCGCGTCGGCGGCGCTGCGGCGCTCGCTGCCGTGGGTGGCGCGCGCGGCGCTGGTGCCGCTTGCCTGGATGCTGACTTTCGTGGGCGCGATGCAGTGGCTCAACCCCGGCTACATCTTCGGCGGGACCATTTCGCCGCTACCGGGGGCGCTGGCGATCTTGCCGGGGCCACTGATGTTCTTCGCCGGTTTGGTATCGAGCTCGATCGCGCTCGGCGCCGCGCGGTGGGAACGGCGGCCGCGGCGCATCCGCGCGGGCAAGCGGCGCACGGTCTTCGGACACTTCATCGCCTTCATCGCCGGCAACCCGGTGATGCCGCTCGTCGCCATTGCCGGGGTGATCGCCTTCGTCCTCGGGACCTTCACCGTCTACGGGCAGAACAACAGCGGCGTGGAGTTCTTCGTCGACTCCGAGCCGGAGCAGGCGATCGTCTACGTCCGCGCACGCGGCAACCTCAGCCTGGTCGAGAAGGATGCGCTGGTCGACGAGGTTGAGCGGGTCGTGCTCGATACCGAAGGCATCGAGAGCGCGTTTGCCTTCGCCGGCGAGGGCGGGCTCAACTCCATGGCCGGGTCCGAGGCGCCGCTCGACGCCGTCGGTCAGGTCCAGATCGAGCTGATCCCGTGGGAGGATCGGCCCGCCTACGCCGCCCGTAACGGACTGAACGCCGAAGAGCTTGACGGGGACCTGATCCTCGACCGGCTGCAGGCCGAACTCGACATGATCCCCGGTATCGCAACCGAAATCCGCGACCTCGCCATGGGCCCCGGCTCTGGCAAGCCGGTCCATCTGCGGTTGAAGGGCGAGAACTGGAATGAACTTCTGGCCGCCACCGCCGTCGCCCGGCAGAAGTTCGAGAGCACCGAGGCGCTGATCGAGGTCGAGGATACGCGCCCCCTGCCCGGCATCGACTGGCAGATCGACGTCGACGTCGAGAAGGCCGGCCGCTACGGCGCCGACGTGGCGACCGTGGGTGCGATGGTGCAACTGGTGACCCGTGGCATCCTGCTCGACACGATGCGCGTCGAGAGCTCGGACGAGGAGATCGAGATCCGCGTGCGCCTGCCGGAGGAGGACCGGGTGCTGTCGACGCTCGACTCGCTCAAGGTGCGGACGGCGGACGGCCTGATCCCGCTCTCGAACTTCATCACCCGCCAGCCGGTCGAGAAGCTGGGCCAGATCGACCGCATCGACCAGATGCGGTTCTTCGACGTGAAGGCCGACGTGCGGCCGGGCCTGACCAACGCCGAGGGTGTGGCCATCAATCCCAACGAACGGATCGCCGTCCTGACCGAGTGGCTCGAGACCGATCCGCTCCCGGCGAGCATCGACTGGGCGTGGACCGGGGACCAGGAGGAGCAGGAGGAGTCGGGCCAGTTCCTGATGACCGCCTTCGCCGGCGCGCTGGGCCTGATGTTCGTGATCCTGCTCGCGCAGTTCAACTCGTTCTACAACGCTGTCCTCGTGCTGTTGGCGGTGGTGCTGTCGACCGCCGGCGTGCTGGTGGGGATGCTGGTGATGAACCAGCCGTTTTCGATCATCATGACCGGGACGGGCATCGTGGCGCTGGCGGGCATCGTCGTGAACAACAACATCGTGCTGATCGACACGTACCAGGAGTACAGCCAGTACATGCCGCGGATCGAGGCGATCGTGCGAACTGCGGAGTCGCGGCTGAGGCCGGTCCTGCTGACCACCATCACGACCATGGCCGGCCTGACGCCGATGATGCTGGGCATCAGCCTCGACTTCTTCGGCGGCGGCTATTCGATCGACAGCCCGACCGCGCTCTGGTGGAAGCAGCTGGCGACGGCGGTGGTCTTCGGCCTCGGCATCGCGACGGTGCTCACGCTGATCTTCACGCCGTCGATGCTGGCGCTCCGGATCTGGTCGCGCACCATCGCCAACTGGATCGGCTCGGTCGTTGCCGCGCGGTCCTTCGGCCGCGGCAGCCGGGCGGCGCGCGACCGCGCCCTCGCGCGGGCGGTTGGAAAGTTGTCGCTGCCGGAGATCATCTGGGACGTGGAGGTCCCGCGCGATCATCTGGCGGGAGCCCAGACGTCGCTGAGGGCCGCCGAGTAGCGTCACGCGAGTCGCCCGTTTACTTCGCGAGGACGCGCCGCCAATCTCGCGCCCATGAGCCCGCGCAAGATCATCATCGACACCGACCCCGGCCAGGACGACGCCGTGGCCATCCTCACCGCGCTCGCCTCGCCTGAAGAACTCGAGGTGCTCGGAATCACCGCCGTCGCGGGCAACGTACCGCTGGCTCTGACCCAGAAGAACGCCCGCATGGTCTGCGAGCTTGCCGGGCGCCCCCGCGCCCGCGTCTTCGCGGGCTGCGATGCGCCGCTCGCGCGACCGCTCGTCACCGCCGAGCACGTCCATGGCAAGACCGGACTCGACGGAGCCGAATTGCCGGATCCGGCATTGCCGCTCCAGGACGCGCACGCGGTCGACTTCCTGATCGACACGCTGAGGGCCGAACCAGGAGGCACGGTGACGCTGTGCCCACTCGGGCCGCTGACGAACATCGCCTGCGCGCTGCAGAAGGCGCCCGACATTGCGGGGCGCATCGCCGAGATCGTGCTGATGGGCGGCGCCTACTTCGAGGTCGGCAACATCACGCCCGCCGCCGAGTTCAACATCTATGTCGACCCGGAGGCGGCCGCGGCCGTCTTTGCCTGCGGCGCGCCGATCACGGTGATGCCGCTCGACGTGACGCACAAGGCGCTGGTGACGCCCGAGCGCAATCGCGCCTTCCGCGACCTCGGCACCCGCGTGGGCGAGACGGTGGCCGCCTGGACCGACTTCTTCGAGCGGTTCGACAAGGAGAAGTACGGCAGCGATGGCGCGCCGCTGCACGACCCCTGCGTGATCGCCTATCTCCTGAAGCCGGAGCTCTTCAGTGGCCGCCACGTGAACGTGGAGATCGAGACCGCGTCCGACCTGACGCGCGGCATGACCGTAGCGGACTGGTGGCGCGTGACAGACCGGGCGCCCAACGCCACCTTCATGGGCGATCTCGACGCTGATGGCTTCTTCGCGCTCCTGACCAAGCGGATCGGCCGGCTCTAGCCGCCACTGGCGGGCAGGCGCCTCCGGCCCTACCTAGCCCTCATGGACTTGCGGATTTCCTTCGACAACAGCTACGCCCGCCTGCCCGGCCGGTTTTATTCGCGCCTTGCGCCGACTCCGGTGGCCGCGCCGTCGCTGATCCGGCTCAACGAGCCGCTCGCGCGAAGCCTTGAATTCGACGTGGAGGCGCTGCGGTCGGACGATGGCGTGGCGATGCTGGCGGGCAACCTCGTGCCCGAGGGCGCCGAGCCGCTGGCGCAGGCCTACGCGGGCCACCAGTTCGGCGGGTGGGTGCCTCAGCTGGGTGATGGCCGCGCGATCCTGCTGGGCGAGGTGCTGGGCGAGGACGGGCGGCGCGACGTGCAACTCAAGGGCTCCGGCCCCACCCCCTTCAGCCGTATGGGCGACGGGCGCGCCTGGCTTGGGCCGGTGCTGCGCGAATACGTGGTCAGCGAGGCAATGCACGCGCTGGGCATCCCGACGACCCGCGCCCTCGCCGCGGTCTCCACCGGCGAGGAGGTGCTCCGCGAGGCGCGCCTGCCGGGCGCGGTCCTGACCCGTGTGGCCCGCAGCCACGTCCGCGTCGGCACGTTCCAATACTTCGCCGCTCGTCAGGACGTGGAGGGGCTGCAAGCCCTGACCGAGCATGTCCTCGCGCGCCACTATCCCGACGCCGCCGGTCCGCTGGGGCTGCTGCAGGCGGTGGTCGCGGCGCAGGCCGAGCTGATCGCCGCCTGGATGAGCGTCGGCTTCATCCATGGCGTGATGAACACCGACAACATGAGCGTAGCGGGCGAGACGATCGACTACGGGCCCTGCGCCTTCATGGACGCCTACCATCCCGACAAGGTCTTCTCCTCAATCGACCGCTTCGGCCGGTATGCCTATTCGGCGCAGCCGCAGGTAGCGGTCTGGAACATCGCGCAATTCGCGACCTGTCTCATCCCGCTGATGGGCGAGCGCGAGGCGGCGATCGAGGCCGCGACCGAAGCGGTGCACGCCTTCCCCGAACTCTACCAAGCGGCGTATCTGCGGCGCTTCCGCGTCAAACTTGGCCTGCGCGGCTCCGAGGAGGGGGACGCGGCGCTGATCGGCCGCCTCCTTGACGTGATGGCCGCCGAGGGTGCCGACTTCACCGCGACCTTCCGCGCGCTCACCGAAGACCGGCTCGACGCGCCTTTCCGTGTCTGGCGCGGCGAATGGCTTGCGCGGCTTGAGCGAGAGGGCGCGGACATTTCCGCGGCGCAGGACGCGATGCGACGAGCAAACCCGGTGCTGATCCCCCGCAATCATCGCGTCGAGGAGGCGATCAGTGCCGCCGTCGCAGGAGATTACGCGCCGTTCCATACTCTTGCCGAGGCGACGGTCCGCCCTTGGAAGCCCGAGGCGCGGCATCTGCCGCTGGCCGACCCGCCGGCGCCGGGTCAGGAGGTTCGCCAGACCTTCTGCGGCACCTGAAACGCGCGCGAGCAGCCTTGCCGACGTCGCGTTACGGGTCCAGAAGGTGCCTTGGCGCATCCGGTGAGCTTCATGACCACGCATCAAAAAACTCCCTTCTCGCCGTACCAGGACCCGCGGCTCGGAGCACTTGTGGCGACCGGGCTGGTGGGCTCGGCGCGCGAGCAGGATTTCGACGACATTGTCGCCTATGTGGCCGAACTCTGCGAGGCACCAGTCTGCCTGATCTCGCTGGTCGAGGACGAGCGGCAGTGGTTCAAGGCGACCCATGGAACCGAGCTTCGCGAGACGCCGATCAGCCAGTCGATCTGCCTCCACGCGCTGACGGAGGACGAGATCCTCGAGATCCCTGACACCGCGCTTGACCCGCGCACAGTTGACAACCCGCTTTGCCAAGGACCAGAGGCCTTTCGCTTCTACGCCGGAGCGCTGTTGCGGCTTGAGAACGAAATTCCCCTCGGCACGCTTTGCGTTCTTGACCACAAGCCGCGGCACCTCACTTCGCACCAGCGGCGCACGATCCTCCTCCTCGCCCGACAGGTCGTGAGGCAGATCGAACTGCGCGAGGCGCTGGCGATGCAGAAGCGTCTGCAGGCGGAGATCGACCACCGTGTCAAGAACTCGCTCCAGATGGTTGCCTCCTATCTCAGGATGCAGCGCCGCGGTGCGAGCGAGGAGGCCTGTCAGGTGCTGCTCGACGCGGAGCAGCGCGTGGCCGCGATCTCGGCGCTGCATGCGGCAATCAACGACACCGGCGGCGGCAGCGTTCCGCTGGCGCATTACCTTGGCCGGATCGCGCAGCTTCTCGACGAGTCGCTGCCGAAGAACGTCAGCGTTCGCGTCGCCGTGGAGGAGGCCTACGTGCCGCCCGAGCGGGCGGCGGCGCTGGGCCTGATCGTGAACGAGTTCGTCACCAACTCCGTCAAGCACGCCTTCCCGAACGAGCGTGTCGGAAGCGTCACCCTGACTGGGCAGCGGAACGGCGGGCTCTACCGACTGGTCCTCGCCGACGACGGCACCGGCTTCTCCGAGGTGACAGAGACACCGAGCCTCGGGCTGAAGATCATCGGCGCGGCCAGCCGGCAGTTGCAGGCCAAGGCCGCGTGGTCGCAGGATACGGAAGGCACCTGCCTGACCCTCTCCTTTTCCGCGAGCGAGGCTCTCCCCGCGAACTGATGCAGACAGCCCTCACCCGCCGGGCCTTTTCGCATCCGAGGTTGCCCGAAGTCTGCCCTTGTGGCAGCCTTCGCGCCACATAGCGCGGTCAACGCGCACGGGCAGAATGAGGAAATCGAGCATGTTTCGCATCGCAGCATTGGCTCTGGCCATGACCCTCCCGACGCTGGCGCAGGCCGGCTTGGTCGAGAACGCGTGCCTCAGGTCCGACCGCGGACCCAGCAGGTCGCTCTGCGGCTGCATCCAGCAGGTGGCCAACGCCACGCTTGACCGGCGCGACCAGCGCCTTGCGGCGAGCTTCTTCGCCGACCCGCACCGCTCGCAGGTGGTCCGGCAGTCAAGCCGCCGCTCGGACGAGGTCTTTTGGCAGAGGTACAAGCGCTTCGGCGCTACGGCCGAGGCGCACTGCGCGCGCCGCTAGGTTCCCGTGAGGGCGCGTCGGATTGTCATCCTGACCGGCGCGGGGATCTCGGCCGAGAGCGGCCTCGGCACCTTCCGCGACGCTGGCGGCGTCTGGTCCCGGTACGACCTCGTGGACGTCGCCACGCCCGAGGGCTTCGCCCGCGATCCGGCGCTGGTGCATGAGTTCTACAACGCCCGACGTGTGTCGGCGCGGGCAGCGCAGCCGAACGCGGCTCATCACGCTCTGGCGCGCCTCGAAGCGCGGGGTCCCGAAGTCACCTTGGTCACGCAGAACGTGGACGACCTGCACGAGCGGGCGGGGTCGCGCCGCGTCCTGCACATGCACGGGCGGCTGGACGGCGCGCTCTGCGGCGCATGCGGTCACAGATGGGACGCGGCAGAGACGATGGCGCCGGGAGAGGCTTGCCCCTCCTGCGCCGCTGGCGCGGGACGGCCGGACGTCGTGTGGTTTGGCGAGATGCCGTACCACATGCCGGAGATCGAGGCGCTTCTGGCGCGTTGCGACATCTTCGTGGCGATCGGCACATCGGGCAACGTCTACCCCGCCTCCGCCTTCGTAGAGGAAGCGGCGATGGCCGGCGCGCACACGCTGGAACTCAACAAGGAGCCGTCAGAGGTCGCGCGCGCGTTCGGTGAGACGCGGTACGGTCCCGCCAGCCAGGTCGTGCCGGCGTGGGTGGAAGAGTTTCTGGGAGGCTCTCGCCACGGCTGAGCTTCAGTGGCCGGCGTGCCCGTCGCTCATCCCCACCGTCAGTGGCACATCGAGCCGAACCTCGCCGGCCCGCTCAAAGATCAGCGTGACCGCAGCCGTCTCCGGCAGCGGCCGCTCCAGCCCCATGAGCATGACGTGCGCGCCGCCGGACTCGAGCGTCAGGACCTCGCCCGCTGCGACGGGGAGGCCGTCCTCGACGGGCGTCATGCGCATCACCCCGCCAGCGTCCTGGGCCGACACGTGCAGCTGCGTCTCGGCCGCCGCATCGCTGCGCGCCGCCAGTAGCCGGTCGTCTTGGCCGGTCTCGTTGAAGATGCGCATGTAGAGGGCGCCGGCTTGGGCAGCGGGAGTCGCGATGCGCGACGCCGCATCCTCTACCCGCATCTCGGCCGCTGCCGCCGTTCCGGCACAAAGCACCAGTGCGGTGAGCGACGCGCGCAGCATCGTCCGCACCTCAGGCCGTAGCCACGGCCTTCTGCACGTCGCGCTTGATCTTGAGCGCCGTGTCCGACAGCTCCCCGTCACGCGTGCTGAGCAGATAGCTGTCGAGACCGCCGCGATGATCAACCGTGCGCAGTGCCGAGGCCGACACCTTCAGGCTGAACGTCCGGCCCAGCGCCTCGGACATCAGCGAGACGTCGTTGAGGTTCGGCAGAAAGCGACGCTTGGTCTTGTTGTTGGCATGGCTGACGTTGTTGCCGACCATCGGCCCCTTGCCGGTCAGTTCGCAGCGGCGCGACATGTGCTCATCCTCGTCTTGTGGGTCGAAACCGCCCGGACGGCGGGTCCGCCAATGAGAAAGGGCACCGCCACGGCAGCGCCCGGAAATCCGTCCGCGGCTCTTAGTCCCCGTCGCCGCCCGCGTCAAGCGACAAGGGCGGCAGCGCATCCAGCACCTCGGCCGCCGCCGCTCCAGGCGTCCGGCGGCCCGCCTCGACCTCAGCGCCCAGCCGCGACAGAGCCTCGGCCGTTGCGGGATCGGCCGAGAGTCGCGCCAGCAGGCCTTGACGAACCTCGTCCTCGAACCATCTGCGCGCCTGCTCCGCCCGCCGCCGGTCCCAGTGCGAGTGCTCCCGCCGCCAGTCACCGAGCCGTCGGACGCGCTCCCACGCCTCGTCCAGCCGCTCCTCCTGCAGCGCGGAGACAGTCAGCGCCGCGGGAATGCCCTCCGGGTCGCCCTCGCGCCGCCGCAGCAGCCGCAGCGCACCGGCATAGTCGGCCCGCGTCCGCTCGGCCGCCGCGGCGAGGTCGCCGTCGGCCTTGTTGACCAGGATCAGGTCGCAGGTCTCCATGATGCCGCGCTTCACGCCCTGCAGCTCGTCGCCGCCGGCCGGTGCCATCAGCAGCACGAACACGTCGGACATGCCGGCGACCAGCGTCTCGGACTGCCCGACGCCCACCGTCTCGATCATCACCACGTCGAAGGCCGCCGCCTCGCAAAGCGCCACCGCGTCGCGTGTGCGCCGCGCGACGCCGCCCAATTCCGCCTGCGCCGGCGAGGGGCGGATGAAGGCCAGCGGCTCGCGCGCCAGCCGTTCCATCCGCGTCTTGTCGCCGAGGATCGAGCCGCCCGACCGCGCCGAGGACGGATCCACCGCCAGCACCGCCACCCGCATGCCGCGCGACGTGAGCATGGTCCCGAAGGCCTCGATGAAGGTGGACTTGCCGACGCCGGGCGTGCCCGAGAGGCCGATGCGCAGCGCCTGCCGGTCAGTCCCGACCCGCTCCAGCAGCCGGGTCGCGGCGCGGCGGTGGTCCGTGCGACCGCTCTCGATCAACGTGATCGCCCGCGCCAGCGCCCGGCGGTCCCCCGCCCGCACCCGCTCGGCCAGTTCCTCGGTCTCCATGCCGCCCCCGCACACGTCATCGTCATGCCGGATCGGCCGGCTGCGGGTGTCTTGCCCGTTGCGGCCAGCCTATGTCTAGGCCGTGCCACCGACCCGGAGCCGCCGATGCGCATCATACTGATCCTGCTCACGCTTCTGCCGGGCCTCGCGGCCGCGGCGCCGTCGCAGGGCACGTTCGACGTTTACATCCGCGGCCTAAAGGCTGGAACGCTCGCATTCGCGGGCGAGGAGGCCGGAGGCACCTACGCCGCGAGCGGCAAGCTGGAGTCCCGTGGCCTGCTGGGGCTGTTGCGGCGGGTGCGCTACGACGCTGCGGTCAGCGGGCGGATCGTCGGCGGGCGCTATGTGCCTGCTACCTATCGCGAAACAACCGATACCAGCCGCCGGCAGAGCTCGGCCGTCATGGAGTACCGCAGCGGCGTTCCGCAGCTCAAGCGGTACTCGCCGCCGCGCGAGCCCGACGAAGACGACCTGGACCCGTCGGGGCAAGGCGGCACCGTGGACCCGATGACCGCAATCTGGGCGCTCCTGCGCACCGTTCCTCAGGATGAGGCCTGCGGCTTCGCCGCGCCCATGTTCGACGGCGCGCGGCGCAGCTGGATCGGCCTCGGCGAGCCACAACGGCAGGACGGCGCCATCCTCTGCACCGGCGAGTATCGCCGTGTGGCGGGCTTCAGCGATCGGGAAATGAGGGAGAAGTCGCGCTTTCCGTTCCGCGTGACCTACCGACCTGTGCCCGGCGGCCTCTGGCGCATCGAGCGGGTGGAGATGGACACGCTCTTCGGCACCGGCGTCATGGTCCGGCGCTGAGCCGGCGTTGACTGCCGGCCGAGGCTGAGCCACTCCCGACGGGCCAGCGGAGGAATTGCCCGTGACCCGCCTGCCCGTCGAGGACGCGCTGCCGGAGTTCCTGTCCGCGCTTGCCCGCGCGGGTCGCGCGGTGCTGCAGGCGCCGCCGGGCGCGGGCAAGACGACCCTCGTGCCCCTCGCCATCCACCACGCTAGCCTCTCGCCGGGCCGCATCGTCATGCTGGAGCCGCGCCGCCTCGCCGCACGAGCCGCCGCCGAGCGTATGGCCGAAATGCTGGGTGAGCCGGTCGGGCGCACGGTCGGCTACCGGATGCGCGGCGCGACGAAGGTCTCGCGCGAGACGCGGATCGACGTGGTGACCGAGGGCGTCCTGACGCGGATGCTGCTCGCCGACCCCGGTCTCGACGGCATCGGCATGCTGATCTTCGACGAGTTCCACGAGCGCTCGCTCAACGCCGACCTTGGCCTTGCGCTGGCTTGGGAGGTGCGGGGCGCGCTGCGGGACGACCTCAAGCTCCTCGTCATGTCCGCCACGCTCGACGCCGCGCCGGTCGCGGCAATGCTCGACGCCGCGCCGGTCATCACGGCGGAAGGGCGCGCCTATCCGGTCGAGACGATCTGGCTCGACCGCCCCCTGCCCCGCGAGCGCCGTCTCGAGGACGCGGCGGCCGACCTGATCCGCCGCGCGCTCTCCGAGACCGAGGGCGGGGTGCTGGCGTTCCTGCCCGGCGCGGGCGAGATCCGCCTTACAGCCATGCGCCTCGGCGATCTGCCGGGCTGCGCCGTCCGCCCGCTCTACGGCGCGTTGCCGCCGGCCGTGCAGCGCGCCGCGATTCGGCCGGACCGGGAGGCGCGCAAGGTGGTGCTGGCGACCTCCATCGCCGAGACGTCGCTGACCATCGAAGACGTGCGCGTCGTCGTCGACTGCGGCCTCGCCCGGCGGCAGCGGCACGATGCGGCCTCGGGCATGGCGCGCCTCGTGACCGAGCGCGTCACGCTCGCCGAGGCGGACCAGCGGCGCGGCCGGGCGGGTCGAGTGGCGCCCGGCACCTGCTATCGCCTCTGGACACGGGGCGAGGAAGGGGCGCTGGCGCGCTTTCCGCCGCCCGAGATCGCGGTCGCCGACCTTGCGCGGCCGGCGCTCGACCTCGCGCTCTGGGGCGCGCGGGACGGGACAGCTCTCGCTCTCCTCACGCAACCGCCGGCGGCTGCGCTGGCCGAGGCGCAGGCACTGCTCCTCGAACTCGGAATGATTGAGACGGATGGCGCGCCCACGGAGCACGGCCGTCGCGCCGCCGAATTGCCGCTGCACCCCCGGCTCGCGCACATGGCCACCGTTGCCGGAGACGCCGCGGCGTCCGTTGCGGCGCTGCTTTCCGAGCCACCCCCGCCCGGCGCGCCGACCGACCTCGTCGCCCGCCTCGCGGCTCTGCAGCGTGGGGAGGAGGGGTATCGCGCCGCGCGCACCCAGGCGCGCCGGCTGGCGCGTGCGTTGCCGCAGGTGGATGCCGCACTTTCTTTGGGGGCGATGGTGGCGCTCGCCTACCCCGACCGTGTCGCGCTGCGCCGCCCGGGCGACGCTCCGCGCTACCTGCTGTCGGGGGGCAAGGGCGCCGCGCTGCCGCCCGACGACCCGCTCGCCCACCTGCCAATGCTGGCGGTTGCCGAAACGGACGGCCATCCGCGCGAGGCGCGCATCCGGCAGGCCGCCGTTTTAATCGAATCCGAACTGCGCGATCTCTTCCCGGACCGGATCCACACCGAGCGGATCTGCGAATGGTCGCGCCGCGAGGGCCGCGTGCTGGCCGTGGAGCGGGAGCGTTTCGGTGCGCTCGTCCTCGTCGAGCGGCCGTGGCGCGACGCGCCCGACGAGGCGGTGACGGCTGCGATGCTGCAGGGCGTCCGCACACTCGGCCTCGGCTGGAGCGCGACCGCCCGCCGCCTGCGCGCCCGCATCGCCCTCGCCAGTGCCGAGGGACATGACCTGCCTGACGTTTCCGACGAGGCGCTGACCGACCGGCTGGAGGAGTGGCTGGCGCCGCACCTCTCCGGAGTCCGCACGGCTGCGGCGTGGCAGGCCTTCGATCTGACGCCGGCGCTGGAGGCGATGCTCGACTGGCCGGCCCGGCAAGCACTCGACCAGGCTGCGCCTTCGCATTACGGTACGCCCACCGGCCGCTCGGTCGCGATCGATTATTCGGGCGAGGCGCCCGAGGTCGCCGTGCGGCTGCAGGAGATGTTCGGGGTCACGTCGCACCCGGTAGTCGCGGGCCGTCCGCTGCGCATCACGCTGCTCTCTCCGGCAGGCCGTCCCTTGCAGACGACGACGGACCTGCCCGGCTTCTGGTCCGGCAGCTATGTCGACGTCCGCAAGGACATGCGCGGCCGCTATCCGCGCCACCCGTGGCCCGACGACCCGACCGCCGCCCAGCCTACCCTGCGGGCGAAGCCGCGCGGCTGACGCTTTCTTCGACGCAAAACGCGTCGATCGAATGGCACCGTTCTGCTACGGTCGCCTCATTGATTGACCCTACGTCATTGGAAATCGCATCATGCGACCTCGTATCCTTTGCCTCGTCCTCTCGCTCGCCACCGTATTCGCGCAATCGGCCTCGGCGTTCTGCCGCGGTGAGATGTCCCGCGCCGAGTTCTTGCGTCTGCTCAGCACCAACGCGACCCCGGCCAGCGTGTCGTGGCCCGAAGGGGTGTTTCCGCTGGGCCACCCGATGGACCTCGTCGTCAACACCGTGCCTCAGGAGCGGCTGACTTATCGGGTCTTCGCGGCACGTCAGGGCACGGACGGTCCTCCGGTCGAGATGCAGATCGCCACTGTCGCCCACGACACCTCGGCGGGCCGTACCGCCATCCGGGTCGGCCTCGAGCTGCCCGAACCGCACCGGCCGACCTTCGTGGCGCCGGTTTCCTTCGTCATCGTCGGCTGCCGGCCCCTCGGCGACCTCGACGCGCTGAAGGAAGAGACAGACGACCCCGAGACGGCCCTGCGGGCGGCACAGCTCATGCCGCTGCCCGACGAGCTGGTCACTTTCGCCACCGGCGAGCGCTCCGTCTCGACCGTCTGGATGGGCGTGATGGTGGCTGGCGCTGCACTGCTCGGCGCGGTGGCGATCGCGGCCGCCTCGGCGCGCGTCCTTGGCAAGCGCAAGGAGGAGCTGCTCGGCATCACCGGCGACCGCAGCAACTACGTCCGCGGCGTCAAGGCGCTCTTCGTCGACTACCGCAACCGGATCAGCCTTAGCCACTTCCAGATCTTCGTGTTCTTCTCGGTGGTATTCATTTCGGTCGCCTACGTCTTCGGCCGCACTCGCCAGCTCAGCGACCTCAGCGAGGACGTGCTCTACCTCCTCGGGATCTCGGCGGCGGGGGGCGTTGCGGGTAAACTCGCCGACGTGAACAAGAACCGCCTCGACTGGGAGAATTGGGCTTGGCTGAAGTATCAGCTCGACGCCTTCCCTCAGGTGACCGACTCGCGGCCGCGCTGGTACCAGCTCGTCAGCACGCAGGGCGAGTTCGACGTCTATCGCTTTCAAGCGCTCTGCTTCACGCTGCTGGTTGCGCCCGCCTTCGTCATCATGTCGCTTTACTCGCTGGGCGAATTGAGCATTCCGGCCGGCATCCTCGCGGTCCTTGGCCTCAGCCAAGTGACTTACATCGCCGGAAAGGTGACGGTTCAGCCGACGCTCGACGAGTTCAACAAGAAGGTGACCGATTTGCGCAACGACATCGAGGAGGGCCGGGAGATTACACCCGAGCGCGCCCACCTCTTCATGCGGCAGTTCGAGTCCGCGCTCGAGCTCAAGTGGAACCGCGACCACCCGCTGCACCCGATCCCTGCGCGACCAGGCCGGCAGCCCGGCACTGCGCAAACAACGACGACCGGCGCACCCTGAGACGGAACGGCCTCTTCAGGTGCCGAGGCACCAGCGCAGGATCGCCTTCTGGGCATGGAGCCGATTCTCGGCCTCGTCGAAGACGACCGAGTGGGGCCCATCCATCACTGCGCTCGTCACCTCCTCGCCCCGATGGGCTGGCAGGCAGTGCATGAAGACAGCATCCGGCGCAGCCCGTCCCATGAGCCGCTCGTCCACCTGATAGGGCCGCAGGAGGTTGTGCCGGCGCTCGCGCGCGGATTGCGCGTCGTGCATGCTGATCCAGGTGTCGGCAATGACGATGTCGGCGCCTTCAACCGCCCGGGCCGGGTCGCGCTCAATTCGGATGTCGCTGCCCTTGCCGCGCGCGAAGTCGACGAATTCGCGTCCGGGATCGAGCTGCTGCGGTCCGCTGAACGTCATGTCGAAGCCGAACTGACCGGCGGCATGCAGCCACGAGGCGCAGACGTTGTTGCCATCCCCCGTCCAGACGGCGCGTTTGCCCCGGATGGGACCGCGATGCTCCTCGTAGGTCATGACGTCGGCCATGATCTGGCAGGGATGGCTGCGGTCCGTCAGGCCGTTGATGACCGGCACCGTTGCATGGTCGGCCATCTCCTGAAGCGTCGCGGCCTCGAATGTGCGGATCATGATGAGGTCGACGTAGCGGCTCAGAACGCGGGCGGTGTCAGCGATCGTTTCGCCGTGCCCGAGCTGCATGTCGGCGCCGGAGAGCACCATCGTCTCGCCACCCATCTGCCGCACGCCGACGTCGAAGCTGACGCGGGTGCGGGTCGAAGGCTTCTCGAAGATCAGCGCGACCATCCGCCCCGCGAGCGACTGCTCGTCGTCCGGCGCACCCTTCGGACGGCCGTTCCGACGGTCTTTCATGGCGCGCGCTGCGTCGATCATTGCGCGCAGCGCCTCGGTCTCGGTGGTGTCGATGTCGAGGAAGTGCGGCATCCTCGCTCCTTTCAGGCGGTCACTGGTATGCGCGCACTCTGCCGCGCGAAGGAGAGGATCGGGACCATGGCCGGCCCTCGCCCATGAGCGCATCGGTGCGCTGGCAGATGGCATGTCCGCAGGGCAGGTGCCGTTTCGGGCCGATCATCACGTGCAGCCCACTTGGCTTCGAGCAGGCGGTCCGCCTCGACCTCTCCGATGTCGCAAGCCGGCCACTGGCGGGGGACGCGGGGCGCATTCCGGCAGCGACCAAGGCCCACGTCCGCGAGCGCCGGAAATTTGAGGTGGTATTCAGGCGGCGGCATCGGCCTTGACCGTGGTCGCGGTCCGGTCAAGCCGCTCCAGCGCCTGGCCGATGTCCTCTTCGCTGATGTTGAGTGGCGGCAGGATCCGCGCGGTATTTTCGGCCGCGGGCACCAGCAGCAGGTGCGCGTCGCGCGCGGCACTGACGACCTCTGCCACCGGCGCACGGCACTTGAGTCCCAGCATCAGCCCGCTGCCGCGCACCTCCTCGAAAACGTCGGGGTGCGCCGCGACGAGGCCTTCGAGCCGCTGGCGGAAGAGACCGGCCTTGCGGAGCACGTCGGCGAGGAAGTCGGGATCCGAGACGATGTCCATCAACGCCGAGCCCACGGCGCAGGCGAGCGGGTTGCCGCCGTAGGTCGAGCCATGGGTGCCCGCGGTCATTCCCCGCGCCGCCCGTTCGGTCGCCAGCACGGCGCCAAGAGGGAACCCGCCGCCGATGCCCTTGGCGATCATCATGATGTCCGGAGTCACCCCCGCCCATTCGTGTGCGAAGAGGCGACCGGTCCGGCCCATTCCGCACTGCACCTCGTCGAAGATCATGAGCGCGCCGGTATCGTCGCAGAGCTCGCGCAGACCCTTCAGGCACTGGTCGGGCACCTGGCGGATGCCGCCTTCGCCCTGGATCGGCTCGATCAGGACGGCGGCCGTGCGGTCGGTGATCGCGGCGCGCGTGCCGTGGTGGTCACCCCACGGCACGTTCACGAAGCCCGGCATCAGCGGGCCAAAGCCCTTGGTCATCTTTTCCGATCCCGCCGCGGCGATCGCGGCGGTCGAGCGGCCGTGGAACGCGCCGGCGAACGTCACGATCTCGTGCCGCTCCTCGCCCGCCTCGTACCAGTACTTGCGCGCCATCTTTACGGCGAGCTCGCAGGCCTCGGTCC
This sequence comes from Roseitranquillus sediminis, assembly GCF_016918935.1. Taxonomy (GTDB): domain Bacteria; phylum Pseudomonadota; class Alphaproteobacteria; order Rhodobacterales; family Rhodobacteraceae; genus Roseitranquillus; species Roseitranquillus sediminis. The sequence continues at coordinate 127,883 of NZ_JAFFOB010000014.1, read as the reverse complement.
CCGAGTTCGTGAAGAAGACCGTGTCGGCGAAGGTGGCATCTACCAGTCGGTCGGCAAGCTCGCGCTGCTGCGGGATCTCGTAGAGGTTCGAGACGTGCCAGAGCGCCTGCGCCTGCCGCGTCACCGCCTCGACCAGCGCCGGATGCGCGTGGCCGAGCGCGTTGACCGCGATGCCCGCGCCGAGGTCGAGATATCGGCTGCCGTCCGCCTCGACCAGCCAGCTGCCCTCGCCCCTGACGAAGGAGAGCGGTGCTCGGTTGTAGGTCGGCAGGATGGACGGGATCATGGACGCCTCCTCTGGCAATTGGAACCGATTTGGGCCGCGCGCGAGCGACATTGTCAATGTCGCGGGAGTTCAGGGCTTCATGCGGTAGCCGCGCTTGAACCAGTACCAGCAGAGCCAGAGCACCGCTGCCGTGGAGGCGAGGCAGACCACGAGACCGAGCCACGGCGACGAGTCGGACCGCCCGATAACGCCGTAGCGCACCCCGTCGATCAGGTAGAAGACCGGGTTGAGGTGGGTTAGCGTCTGCAGCCAGCCCGGCAGCCGCTCAATCGAGTAGAAGGTACCCGACAGGAACGACAGCGGCGTGACGACAAAGTTTGTGATCGCCGCCATCTGGTCGAACTTGTTGGCAAAAATTGCCGCTACGATTCCGAGCCCCCCGAGAAACGCACTGCCCAGAATCACGAAGACCAGCGCCAGGAACGGGTGCTGGACCTCGATCCCCATGAAGACCGCCACCACGACCCAGATCGCGACGCCGACAAAGAGCCCTCGCCCTATGCCGCCCGCGACATAGCCGATTACCAGCTCCACCGGCGACAGCGGCGGCATCAGCGTGTCGACGATGTTGCCCTGCACCTTTGCCACCAGGATCGAGGACGAGGTGTTGGCGAAGGCATTCTGGATCACCGTCATCATCAGGATGCCAGGCACCAGGAAATGGAGGAAAGGCACGCCCATCACCGGCCCGCGGCTCGGCCCGATCGCCAGCGCGAAGACGGCGAGGAAAAGTCCGGCAGTGATAAGCGGCGCGGCGAGCGTCTGCGTCCAGACGGCCATGAAGCGGCGCACCTCGCGCTCGACTAGCGTCCAGGTGCCGGTCCAGTTCCAGCGCCCGAAGCGGCGCACGCCCATGGTGGTGGTGTCGGCCATGTCTGCCCTTCCGATTCGCGGCGACCTTGTTTCGGCCGGCCGAATGACTAGACTAGACGGCTTGAAACGCAAGACGACGGGCGCCGTGCCCGAGAGGGGGTTCTCCGATGTCCTGGACCGATGAGCGTGTCGAGACACTCAAGCGGATGTGGAACGAGGGCCAGTCGGCCAGTCAGATCGCGAAGGAGCTGGGCAACGTCACCCGTAACGCGGTGATCGGCAAGGTCCACAGGCTGGGCCTTTCCAACCGTATTGGCGGCATGCCGACCAAGGCGACTGCAGACGAGGAACCCGCCGAGGAACTTGCCGCCCCGCAGCCCGAGCCGCAGCCGGCCCCCGAAGCGAAGGAGACGGCGCCAGCCGCCCCAACCCCGATGCGAAAACCCATTGTCCCCGCCGGACAGCCCCTGCCGCCCCAGCCGAGCGCGAACGAGATCAGCCCAGAGGCGCTGGCTTCGGTGCGCGAGGTTGAGAAGACCGCGCGCCGTATCAGCCTGATGGAGTTGACCGAGCGCACCTGCAAGTGGCCGATAGGCGACCCCGCAACCGACGACTTCTGGTTCTGCGGTCTCGCAGCACAGCAAGGCAAGCCCTACTGCGAGGCGCATGTCGGCGTCGCCTTCCAGCCGATGAGCTCGCGCCGCGACCGTCGCCGCTGAGCCGCAGGGCGGTGCCCTACCCGCCCACATCGACAATCCGAAGAGCGCCTCGGAGCGGGAGCGGCGCAGGTGATACTCACGCTGCTCCGCGCATTCGGCCGCGCTCGCCGCAAGGTGGGGCGTGACGAGGTTGCGGGACGGCTTGTCCGTTCGGGCCATGGGAGCCACCTGCGCGACTTCGTCTACGGCGGCATCGACGGAGCCGTCACCACCTTCGCCATTGTCGCGGGCGTCGAAGGCGCCGGCCTCGAGACGCGGGTCATCATCGCCCTCGGCATCGCGAACGTGCTGGCGGACGGCTTCTCGATGGCGGCAGGCGACTACTCCGCCACGAAAGCCGACCTCGACGAGCTTCGCCGCCTGCGGGCGCTGGAGGAGCGGCGCATCGACGCCGCACCCGCCAGCGAGCGGGACGATCTGCGCGAGATCCTGAGGGGAAAGGGTCTTTCCGGGGAAACGCTGGAGAGCGCGACCGAGGCGATTGCGGCGCATCGCGACAAGTGGGTAGAGATGATGCTTGTCGAGGGCTACGGCCTCTCGCCGGTCGACCCCGACCCGCTCCGCGCCGCGCTGGCCACGTTCGTGGCCTTTCTCGCGGCGGGCCTCGTTCCGCTGGCGCCGTTCCTTCTGGGCCTGCCGGACCCGTTCCTCTGGTCCATCCTTGCCACCGGTTCCGTCTTCGCGTGCATCGGAGCGCTCAAGAGCCGCTGGTCCCTGACGCCGTGGTGGGTCTCAGCGACCGAGACGCTGCTGATCGGTGGCGCGGCGGCGGCCATTGCCTACATCGTCGGCAGTCTATTCGAGTAGCGACGTGAGCCTGGCGGGTGGCGCGGGTGTTGGTGCGGCTGGATGCCTTCCTCGGCGAGGTCGACGACCGCAAAGGATGCCCGCCGCCGGCAAGGTCACACTCGTCGCCGTGTTGGGTAACGAGGATGGAGCCCACGCCTGTCAGGCCGCATGCTTTTAGGCGCTGGACGATGTCGGTTTCACCATCCCGGCGAATGGCGGGATCTGCTGGGCCGGCGAGGCAATACAGACGACGAACTACGTCGACCTCAAGACGGTGCCGGATGCGCTCGCCTCGACGCTGCGGACGTCTGCGTGCAATGCCGCCCATCTGGCCGACGTCTGCGGCAGCAGGAGTATCCAAGCGCCGACTGATCCCCCTCTGGACCTGGCCGCGGTTTGGCGCGAACGGTCGGACAGAGGCCGCGCGAGGAACATTTCCATGAAGCTCGAGACGACCGACGCTGGATTCACGATCGATGCTGTCGACCTGGCGCGGCTGCTCGATCTCGCCCCCGCCGAGGTGCGGCGCCTGATGGCCGACGGGCGGATAACCACGATCACGGAGCGCGGCGAGGGTGAGGACGCAGGGCGTCACCGCGTGACCTTTGTTCATGGCGGACGCCGCGTCCGGCTGACAATCGACGCAGCGGGTCACGTGCTGAAGCAGACCCGCATCACCATTCCTTCGGCCCCGCCACGCGCCTGAAGGGGTGAAAAATCGGCTCGGGATCAACAACCATAGCCGGGGATGTGAAGCTTGCGACGGACTGCGGAACAAACCTCTCAGCCCGCCGTTGCGTCAGGCAATGTTCAACCGTGACATGCATGATGGCAACCGCGACGGTGCGCTCTCCGAGATCCTCGACCAACTCGAACGGGACGAGGGTGAGGCCCGCGTGACGATCGGCGAGATTGCCGCTAGACTGGGGGAACGCTCGCTCGCGTCGCTGCTTCTGGTGCCGGCGCTGTTGCTTGTCTCGCCGCTCTCTTCGATCCCTGGGGCGCCGACGTTCACCGGCCTCGTGATCCTGCTGATCGCGGCCCAGATGATGATGGGGCGCCGGACGCTCTGGCTTCCGAGAATCGTCACGCGGCGAAGCGTGGCTCAGCGTCGAATGACGAGGGCGGTGGGCTTCCTGCGCCCGCCCGTCCGGTGGGCGGAGTGCGCGATTCGGCCCCGCCTCTCCCCCCTCACCTCGCGCCCGGCCAGCCTGATCACCCTCGCCACCTGCGTCTCGCTTGCCGTGCTGTTTCCGGCAATGGAGATCGTGCCGATGCTGTCATCGGTCGCTGCGCTCGCGGTCGCGCTTTTCGCCGTCGGTCTTATGGCCAACGACGGGCTCTTCGTCCTCTTCGGCTTTGGCATTGCCGGAACGATGGCGGCAGGCCTCGTCAGCCTTTTCTGAGGCTGCGCCACCGCGCCCGCCGCATGATCCGAGTCATGCAAGGGTGCCGCCAAGCCGCTGGCGCGCGATCGCCATGGCCTCGTCGAAGGCCGCCTCCAGTGCTGCGCTGGTGCCCCGACAGGCATCGACGACGCGGCCCGCCCCCTCCAGATATCGCTCGGCCGCCATCGGCTCCCACGCCTCGGGCTCCCGCGCGATGTCGCGCAGGTTCGACGTCTGGTCGGCGATCTTGATCATCCGCGCCTCCGCCGACGCCTGTCCCATGTGCTGCGCCTGTCGCAACTTCATCTCGATCTTCGGCAATTCCTCCCACTCGGGCGGGTTCGTCATCGCCTCGACCAGGCGGGCGACCTGCGGCCCGAAGGCTTCGGCGATCTCTGCGACAGTCGTCTCGCTATCCTCGACCACGTCGTGCAGCACCGCGGCGACGACCGTGTCAACATCCCCACCGGCCCAGGCCACCAGCTCCGCGACCTCGGCCGGATGGTTGATGTAGGGGATGCCCGCTTTGCCCTTGCGCGTCTGGCCGATATGCGCCCGCGCCGCCACGAGGAACGCCCGCGCCATACGCGCCACGTCACCCTGCGCCGCCTCAGTCATTCGCCCGGCTCGCGCCGTATTGCGTGCCTTCCGTGGTTGACGGGCACAGCGCGACGGACAGGCTAGACATTCCAGAAGCTCCTCGAGGTCATCGCGTGCGATGCTAGGAAGCGCCCGCCACCGCGGCAATCCCGGAGTGGCCGACGATTTGCGGCGGCGACCGAACGACAGGCTGGTTCGCCGCACGGCGATGCGCTACGCCCCGCCTCGTGACCGACACGCTGACCATCCGCCGCCCTGACGACTGGCACCTGCACCTGCGCGACGGCGCCGTGCTGAAGGCCGTCCTGCCGCACACCGAGCGGGACTTCGCCCGCGCCATCATCATGCCCAACCTCGTGCCGCCGGTGGTGACCGCCGCCGACGCCGCCGACTACCGCGACCGGATCCTCTCGGCGAAGTCGCAGGGGTCGCGCTTCCAGCCGCTGATGACCCTCTACCTCACCGAGGAGACGCAGCCGAAGGACGTGCGCGCCGCGGCCGAGATCGGCCTCGTCAAGGCGGTCAAGCTCTACCCGGCCGGCGCCACGACGAACTCCGCCTCGGGCGTGCGCGACATGGACCGGGTGATGCGGGTGCTCGAGACGATGGCGCAGGTGAACCTGCCGCTCTGCGTGCATGGAGAGGTGACGGACGCCGCGATCGACATCTTCGACCGCGAGGCTGTGTTCATCGACCGCGTGCTTGACCCGCTGCGCCGTAGGCTGCCGGAGCTTCGCATCGTGATGGAGCACGTGACGACCGCCGACGCAGTGGACTACGTCCGCGCGGCGGAGCGGCACCTCGGCGCCACGATTACCGCTCACCACCTGGTCATCAACCGCACGCACATGCTCGCGGGCGGGATCCGCCCGCACTACTACTGCCTGCCGATCGTAAAGCGCGAGCGTCACCGCCTCGCGCTCAGGGCCGCCGCCACCTCGGGCGATGCGCGCTTCTTTCTTGGCACCGACAGCGCACCCCACGTCGACGCGGCGAAGGAGAGCGCCTGCGGCTGCGCCGGCTGCTACACTGCCCCCGTCGCGCTGCCGCTCGTTGCGCAGGTCTTCGATGAAGAGGACGCGCTCGACCGGCTGGAGGCGTTCGTCTCGCTCAACGGCCCCGCCTTCTATCGCCTGCCGCCGAACGAGGACATGATCACCCTGCGCCGCGCGGAGGCCCCCGTACCGCCGGCGGTGGAGACGGCGCAGGGCTCGATCACCGTCTTCGATACCGGCCGGCCGCTCGCCTGGCAGGTCGAGCGGTAGAGCGCCCGAACCCGATCCGCCCTCCGAAGGAGCCCCGCGATGATCCCTACAAGCTGTCCCGACCGGGCAGAGACCGCCCGCCTCTCCGCCGCCATGCTGCTCGAGGTCGGCGCCGTGAACTTCAACGCGGCAGAACCCTTCACTTTCGCCAGCGGCCTGCGCGCGCCGACCTACATCGATTGCCGCCGCCTCATCGGCTTTCCCCGCGTCCGCGCGGCGCTCATGGACTTCCTCGCCGCCACCATTCTGCGCGATGCGGGCTATGAGGCGTTCGACGTCATCGCGGGGGGCGAAACGGCCGGCATCCCATTTGCCGCGCTGATCGCGGAGCGGCTGGCGCTGCCGATGGCCTACGTCCGCAAGAAACCCAAGGGCTATGGCCGCAACGCGAGGATCGAGGGCGTGATGGAGCCGGGCCAGCGGGTGCTGCTGGTCGAGGACCTCGCCACCGACGGCGGCTCGAAGCTCTCCTTCGTCGACGCGATTCGCGAGACTGGCGCGACATGCGCCCACACCGCCGTCATCTTCTCCTACGGCATCTTTCCCGAAACACCGCGCGTGCTTGGCGAGCATGGCGTCACCCTGCACGCGCTCTGCACCTGGCGCGACGTGCTGGTCGAAGCCGAGGCGCGGCAGGCGTTCGACGCCGAGACGCTGGCGGGAGTGCGCGCCTTCCTCGACGATCCAAGAGGCTGGCAGAAGGCGCAAGAAAGCGCGGCAACAGATTGATCTGCCGGCCAGATCGGAGTCATCAACAGCCCACACACAGGCTGTCCACCGAAAACATACATTTTGCCGAATCCGGCCAGCGTGACGTATTCGTGACGCACCGAAGGGGACCGAGATGAACGAGATCTCCCGCGTCGAGGGCAGACAGGCAGAGGACGGGGCCGCAGCGTTGCCCCACAACATCGAGGCCGAGCAGCAGTTGCTCGGCGCGATCCTGACGGACAACGACGTCTACGATCGCGTCGCGAACCTGATCTCGGCCCGGCACTTCTACGACCCCGTCCACGCCCGCATCTGGGAGACGGCCGAGGCGCGCATAACCAAGAACGCGCTGGCCTCGCCAGTCACACTCAAGCCGTTCCTCGAGGCCGACGAAGGGCTCAAGGAACTCGGCGGCCCGGCCTACCTCCTGCGCCTCGCCAGCGCGGCCATCGCCTCGTTCGCGGCGCGTGACTACGCGCAGATGATCCGCGACCTCGCCATCCGCCGCAGCCTCATGGGGATCGGGCGCGACATCTCCGCCCGAGCGGCCGAGGTCACCGCCGAGAGCGAGCCGCAGTCGCAGATCGTCGAGGCCGAGCAGGCGCTCTACAAGCTGGCCGAGTCGGGCGGCGCGGTGCGCGGCTTCCGCTCGTTCCTGAGCGCGGTGAAGGATGCGGTGCAGGTCGCGAACGCGGCCTACATGCGCGACGGCGGACTGGCCGGCCTCTCCACCGGCCTCGTCGACATGGACAAGAAGCTGGGCGGCCTTCACCGGTCGGACCTGCTGATCCTCGCGGGACGTCCGTCCATGGGCAAGACATCGCTCGCGACGAACATCGCTTTTAACGTGGCCAAGGCGTATCGCCGCGGCACGCTGCCGGACGGATCGCCGGGTGCCGTGGACGGCGGCGTCGTCGGTTTCTTCTCGCTCGAGATGTCCGCCGAGCAGCTCGCCGCCCGGATCCTCTCCGAAGCGGCCGAAGTGCCTTCGGAGCAGATCCGTCGCGGCGACATGACCGGAGTGGAGTTCCGCCGCTTCGTCGAGGCCGCCAAGCAGCTCGAGGCATGCCCGCTCTACATCGACGACACGCCCGCGCTGCCCATCGGCCAGCTCGCCGCCCGCGCCCGGCGGCTGAAGCGCGAGCACGGTCTCGACGTGCTGATCGTCGACTACCTCCAGCTCGTCCGCCCCGGCAGCGCCAAGGACAGCCGCGTCAACGAGGTCTCGGAGATCACGCAAGGCTTGAAGGCCATTGCCAAGGAGCTCGACGTGCCGGTCGTGGCGCTGAGCCAGCTCAGCCGTCAGGTCGAGAGCCGCGAAGACAAGCGCCCGCAGCTCTCAGACCTGCGCGAGTCGGGCTCGATCGAGCAGGACGCCGATGTCGTGATGTTCGTCTTCCGCGAGGAATACTATGCCGAGCGCGAGAAACCCTCAGACGACAAGCTCGACGAGATGGCGAAGTGGCAGGAGCGGATGGAGCGCCTGCACGGCCGCGCCGAGGTCATCATCGGCAAGCAGCGCCACGGCCCGATCGGAAGCGTCGACCTCAGTTTCGAGGGGCGTTTCACGCGCTTCGGCAACTTGGTGAAGCCCTGGCAACAGTCAGACGGGAATTTCGTCTGACGCGTCTTGATCGAAAGCGCAGCGGCGCCGGCCGCAGCTTAGGAAGAGACGCGGCTCACGCGCCCGCGCCGTTTGGAACGATTGTCGTTCCGTTCCCGTTGGTTCGGGAACAATAAGGTATGGGAGAGTGCTATGATGCGTACGAAACTCTGGATTATCGGTCTGGCCATTGGCGGCGCCGTCGCGGGCTGTGGCGACACGGCACTCGAACGTGGTGCCACAGGTGGTTTGATTGGCGCTGGCGTCGGTGAAGCCGTGGCGGGTGAGCCGGTGGCGGGCGCAGCGGTCGGCGCAGGCGCCGGCATTCTGACGAGATAATCTGCAGGACTGGCGGCCTCCTCAGGCCGCCTTCTCCTCCGCCGCCTGCCGCTGCCACATCGCGGCGTAGCGTCCGCCACGGGCGAGAAGTTCCTCGTGGTGGCCGCGCTCGCAGATGCGCCCCTCCTGCAGCACCACTATCTGATCCGCATCGACCACCGTCGAGAGCCGGTGCGCGATGGTGATGACGCTGCGCCCGCGGCCCATTGCCCGCAGCTCGTTCTGGATTTCGCGCTCCGTCTCGCTGTCGAGGGCGCTTGTCGCTTCATCCAGCAGCAGGATCGGCGGGTTCTTGAGCAGTGTGCGCGCAATGCCGACCCGCTGCTTTTCCCCGCCGCTCAGCTTCAGTCCGCGCTCACCCACCTGCGTGTCATAACCTGAGGGCAGGCGCACGATGAAATCGTGGATCTTGGCCGCCCGAGCCGCCGACTCGACCTCTTCGCGCGCGGCATCCGGACGGCCATAGGCGATGTTGTAGTAGATCGTGTCGTTGAAGAGCACCGTGTCCTGCGGCACGACGCCGATTGCGTCGTGCAGGCTGTCCTGCGTCACGTCGCGGACATCCTGCCCATCGATCCGCAGCGCACCGCCGGAGACGTCGTAGAACCGGAAGAGCAGCCGCCCTATGGTCGACTTGCCCGACCCGGTCGGCCCCACGATGGCCACCGTCTGTCCCGGACCCACCCGCAGGGAGACCCCCTTCAGGATCGGGCGCGCAGCCACGTAGCCGAAACGGACGTCGTCGAACACGACCTCGCCCGCCCGCACCTCGAGCGGCCGGGCTCCACGCCGGTCGACCACCTCCTGCGGCTGCTCCAGCAGGCCGAACATCTCCGCCATGTCGACGAGTGCCTGCCGGATCTCGCGATAGACGGTGCCGAGGAAGTTCAGCGGCATCGTGATCTGGATCATGTAGGCGTTGACCATGACGAAGTCGCCGACCGTCAGCGCCCCCGACTGCACCCCCATGGCCGCCATCACCATCACGATCACCAGGCCGGCCGTGATCAGCAGCGACTGTCCGAAGTTGAGGAAGGCGAGGCTGTAGCTCGTCAGCACCGCCGCCCGCTCGTAGCCCGCCATGGCGCCGTCATAGCGCTCCGCCTCGCGCCGTTCGGCACCGAAGTACTTGACCGTCTCGAAGTTCAACAGGCTGTCGATCGCCTTCTGATTGGCGTCCGTGTCCTGCGCGTTCATCTGACGGCGGATTTTCACGCGCCACTCTGTCACCTTGAACGTGAAGGCGACGTAGAGCGCGACCGTCACGGTCAGGACCAAGAGGTATCGCAGATCGAAGACGAAGGCGAGAATCGCGGCTGTCAGCACGAGCTCGAGGATCAGCGGCCCGACCGACAGCAACATGAAGCGCAACAGGAATTCGACGCCCTTGACGCCGCGCTCGATGATCCGGCTCAGCCCGCCAGTCCGGCGCGTGAGGTGGTAGCTGAGGCTCAGCCGGTGGATGTGGTTGAAGGTCTCCAGCGCCAGTTGCCGCAGCGCCCGCTGGCCCACGGCGGCGAAGAGGACGTCACGGAGCTGCTGGAAGCCGACGTTCAGCAGCCGCGCCACTCCGTAGGCAACGGTCAGGCCGATCGCCCCCACCGCCAGCATCCACGCAGAACCCGACGCCTCGCCGGAGAGCGAGTCCACCGCGCCCTTGTAGAGGAACGGGGTCGCCACCGCGATCAGCTTGGAGATCAGCAGCGCCACCATCGACAGCACGACGCGCCGCTTCACCCAGCCCATTCCGTCGGGCCAGAGGTAGGGCGCGACGCGCCGCATGGTGGCCAGGCCGCTCGCCTGCCGTTCCGTCCTGTCCAGTTCCTCGTCGCTCACCCGCCCGACTTAAGCTGCAGTCGAAGGGATGGCCAGCCGCAGGCTCAATCGGGCAGGCTGAAGACCTGACCCGGATAGATCAGGTCGGGGTCGCGGATGCGATCGCGGTTTGCCTCGAAGACGCGGACGTAGAGGATGCCTTCGCCGTAGCGGGTCGAGGCGATGCCCCAGAGGGTATTGCCCGGTTGCACGGTCACGAGCCGCACGAGCGCGCCGCTGGAACCCTGCGCGTCCAGCGAGGCGAGTTGGTCGGGGTCCTCGCGCCGGAAAGGCGTCTCGACGCGCGAGACGACGGTGCCGTCCGCGCCGATCTCGTCGATCCTGAGCGTGTGCACCCCCGTCTGGACCGCGGGCAGCGGGAGCCGCCACTGGCGGTCTACTCCGACCTCGGCGGTGCCGACGGCGCGGTCGTCGACATAGACACGAACCAGCCGGCCCGCGGCGGAACTGCGGCCGCCGAGCGCGACACCGCCGTTGCGGTCGTAGGCGATGCTGTCGAGCACAACGCTCTCCACCGAGGGCGCGTTGCCGCCGGATTGCAGAACGCGCACACCCTCCTCGTTCGCAAGCAGCACCGCCGGCGCATCAGGCGCCGGGCTCCCTGTGTCTGCCGCCGGCGATGCAGGCTCGGCACGCGGCGCTGGCTGCGGTGCGACGATGAGGCCGGCGGTCGAGGTCGAGGGCCTGCGGGCTTCCGGCAGGGGGCCGTTACCGTCCAAGGCGGTCAGCGCTGGTGTCTCGGGGGATACTTGCGCCCGGACCTTGGGCTGCTCCAGCAGGACGGTCGGTGCTGTTCCCCCGACATTCGCCTGCGCGCCAGCCTCCGCTGCGAGCGGTTGGGAGCGCAACGCCTCCGCCGACGGCGCGACGATGACGGTCGCCTCGTTCGTCAGGATCTGTCCCGACGGCTCGGTGCTGCGCAACGACATGAGGCGGGGATGCGGCGCGTGGTCTATCGCGACCACCTGCGCGAAGTGCCCCCCGACGTCGGCGTCTCCGCGTGCGATGACGTGGCCGTCGAGCAGGATCTCAACTGCGGCGCCGGGTCCGGCGCGGCCTGCGACGACGGCATGCCCATCCGCCTCGATCCGCACGATGTCGAATTGTGGCGGCCCGGGGTCCAAGGACAGCGCCGCTGGCGGTGCAAAGTCGACAAACGCTTCGGGCGCCGCTTGCGGCAAGACGGCCGCGGACGCTTCGGGTGCCGCTAGCAGCGTCGCCGGCTGACTGGCCTCCGATGAACTAGGGCCGTGACGGAACTCCTGAACCAGTACGAACCCGCCGCCAAGCAGCGTCGCAGCCGCCAGCAGAGTGATCCCGATCGCCTTCATGTAGCCGACGCTCCTGCGGCAAGCGCGCCGCACCCGGTGCGACGTCGCTCCCTCAGAAGACCATAGCGAGAACGCGTCAAGCGGTCAAAAAAGACCCGTCGTGGAAGGAGGCACGCTGTTCCAGGTTTGCGCGCCGCGTGGAGGTCTCAGGTTGCGCCGGTGCCGGGTGCGGCAGCGAGCGCGGCGGCGCGGCGCACCAGACGTTCCTCGCGCAGGCTCTCGATGGAGTAGAGCGCGAGTGCGGCCCAGATCGCCGGAAACGCCACCGCGTGCCAGACCGTCAGCGCCTCACCGAAGAAGCTCATCGCGACAGCGAATTGAACCGTCGGATTGAGGTACTGGATGAGTCCGACGGTCGCCATTCGCACCCGCCGGGCCGCATAGCTGAAGAGCACCAGCGGGATCGCAGTCAGCGGACCGGAAAGGATCAGGAACAGTGACGTCCGTATTTCCCCCATTTCCCCGCTGCCAGCGAGCGCCAGATACCCCACCGCCAAGGGCGCGAGAAGCGCAACCTCCACTGTCACCGACAGGACCGGACCCGCCGCTACCTGCCGCTTCAAAAGGCCATAGAGGCCGAAGCTGAACGCGAGCCCAAGGCTGATCCAGGGCGGCGCTCCCAATCCAACGGCCAGGACCGTCACGGCGGCGGCAGCCATGCCGACCGCGATCCATTGCCGCCGGCCAAGCTTCTCCCGAAGCACGAAGCGCCCCAGGAGGACGGCCACTAGCGGGAAGATGTAGTAGCCGAGGCTGGACTCCGTCACGCGGTCGACCTGCGTGGCATAGATAAAGAAGAACCAGTTGATCGAGATCACGATAGCCGCCGCGCCGCACACCGCCAGCGTGCGCGGGCGCGCAGCTATGCGAGCCACCTCGTCCATCCGCTTTCTCAGCACCATCCATGCGCCGAAGAAGGCAAGAGACCAGATGGTGCGGTGCGCCAACACCTCGAGCGGCGGCACGTGCTTGACCTGAGCATAGAATATTGGCGAGAGGCCCCAGATCAGACAGACGCCGACCATGGCGGCCACGCCTTTGGCGGCCTCTGACATGCCGTTGCCCTCTCGCCCTGATCGCTCATGCCGCTATAGGCAGAGAATGCAACGCTGGAAACAGCGTGCACGGCGGGAGCGCGGTAGATCGCGCTCCCGCAGGGTTCCCGGCGACGTGTCGTCAGGCGGCGTGGTCGATCTCGGCCTTCAGGATCTCCTGAATCTTGTCGATCGGGTGGTTTGTAAGCGTCTTGTCGACCTCCCCTACGACGCGCTGCGCTACCTCCTGGTGCATTTTGTTCCGTAGCTCCCCCAGGACGCGCGGCGGCGCGACGAGCACTATGCGCTTAAAGGCGCCTTCGTGTGCCCGCTTGTAGAGGATGTCCGCAATTTCGTCCGCGAAACGCTCCTTCTCCAGCTCGTGCCAGTCCGTCGGCTCGACTGTCGAACGCTGGGCGTGTCCTTCGGCACCAGCGATCCCGGCACGCTCGGGGCCGTCACTGAACCGTCCTGGGCGGTTGGCGCCCTGCTCGTGCGTCGGCGGGTTTTCGTGCTCTTCCTTCCGGCGAACGGTCAGGACCGGGTATTCCTCGTCCCCGTCGTTCACCAGGAAAAGCGCCTTCTCGCCATCGGCGACCAGCACCCAGGTCTCGTTGCGCAGATCCTTGATGGACATCAGGATTCCCTCTTGCCGGTCGAGCCTTCGGGCGGGTCGTTCGGCCGGTCGCCCTTGCGGACGCGCGTGACCCCTGCCGGCCGGTCCTCCGCGCGCTTCAGTTCGTCCCGCGTGCCGATGTCGCGCGACAGGTCGCCCCCGCCGCTGCTGGTGCCGCGATCCATGTGCTCGACTTTGCCCTTTTCGCCCAGCACCTTTTCCGTATCCCGGCTGCCGTCCTTGGATCTCTGGCGTTCGGCCATGTCTGCCTCCGTGCTGTTGTGTTGCCCGTTCAACCGGCAGGCGCGCTCCGGAGTTCCGACGCGGACCGGATCGACTGCGTCACTCGAGACGGACGTAGATGCACCCGTGTCGGAACCGCTTCGCAGCGTCCCGCGCTTTCCACGGCATCGGCACGAGGCAGGCAGGCGCATGTTCGACTGGATCACCGGCTTTCTCAACACGATCGGCTTTGTCGGCGTGGCGCTCCTGATGTTCACCGAGAACGTGTTTCCTCCAATACCGTCGGAACTCATCATGCCGCTCGCCGGCTTCAACGCGGCCCAAGGCAATGGCAATATCGTCGTCGTCATCATCGCGGGCTCGCTCGGCTCACTCGCCGGCGCGCTGATGTGGTTCTACGTCGGCCTCTGGATCGGCCGCGACCGGGTTCACCGGCTGGCAGCGCGGCACGGCCGCTGGCTGACCGTCTCGCCGGACGAGTTCAAGCAGGCCGAGGACTGGTTCGCGCGGCATGGCGGCGCGGCGGTCTTCATCGGCCGGCTGGTGCCCACCGTGCGGACGTTCATCTCCGTGCCCGCGGGAATGGCGCGGATGCCGATGGGTCGTTTTATGGCCTACTCCGCCCTCGGAACGGCGATCTGGACAACGTTGCTAGGACTCCTCGGCTATTTTCTCGAGAGTCAGTATGCGAAGGTCGAGGCGTGGATGAACCCTGTTTCGAACATCGTGCTCGCCGGGATCGTCGGCTGGTATGTCTGGCGCGTCGCGACCTACGACCGAAGGACCGCCGCTCGGCGAGCGGCAGACTGAGTCAGCGGCGCAGAATGTCCTCGAGGCGGACGTTTTCCACGTCGGACCGGGTAAGGCCCATGTCGCGTAGCGCGGCATCGTCGATCTCGCGCATTGCACGACGCTCGCGCCATGCCGCTTCGATGCTCATCACGAATTCGGCGAAGCGGATGTTCGGAAGTGCCGGGAGGATCGTGCGGCGGACCTGCTGGCTGTTCATGGCGATGACCCTTCTGGTGCAGGCGGCATCTGCTGCCGCAGCGTCAATCTGCCTGTTCCAGCCACCGCAGCCTATTCAGCCCTCCACCACTTGACGATCATGGATTCCGCTGTCCCGAATCATGCAGACGGCCCGGCTGACAGGCCGGGCCGCGTAGACGCTTAGTACCTTTCGGTCAGCCAGGCAGGCGGGATGCCACGTTCTCCCAGTTGACCAGCTTGTCGAGGAAGTTCTGCAGGTAGGCCGGCCGCTTGTTGCGGAAGTCGATGTAGTAGGAGTGCTCCCACACGTCGCACCCAAGCAGCGCAGTCTGGTCGAAGCAGAGCGGATTCACGCCGTTCTCGGTCTTCGTCACCTTCAGCGTGCCGTCCTTTTCGGCCACCAGCCACGCCCAGCCCGAGCCGAACTGGCCGGCGCCGGCCTTGGAGAACTCGTCCTTGAAGGCGTCAACGCTGCCGAAGGCGTCCTTGAGCCGGCTCTCGAACTCGCCCGGCATCTTGCTGTCGTCGGGCGTCATCATCTCCCAGAACTGGTTGTGGTTCCAGTACTGCGAGGCGTTGTTGAAGATGCCGTTCTGAGCCACCGCGTTGGGGTCGTAGGTGCCGCGGATGATGTCCTCGACCGGCTTGCCCTCCCACTCGGTGCCTTCGATCAGCTTGTTGCCGGTGTCGACATAGGCCTTGTGGTGCATGTCGTGGTGGTACTCCAGCGTCTCCTTCGACATGCCCTTCGAGGCGAGCGCGTCGTGGGGATACGGCAGGTCTGGAAGCGTAAAAGCCATCTGTCCTTCTCCTTTTCCGGCATTTGGTTAACGCTCAATGGAGCGCCGGGCCAATGCGCGTCAAGCCTGTGCGTCGGCCCCCTGGGGTGTCCAGTAGTCCACCCGCGCCTCGGGGTGCGCCGCGTCGGCCAGCAGGTCGAAGACGTAGTGGGCAACGGAACGGAAGCAGGCGATCTCGGCCGTTTCTCCGTCGCGTAGCCAGATTGCCGCGGCGACCTGCCCGACCCGCGACCGGCGCACACGGCCGATCGATAGGCCTGCGGGCGAGACGTCGGCCGGCGTGACCTTGGCCAACACGTCGCGGCAACCCGACCCGCTCATGCGGAGCAGCGTACGCATGTCGCTGACGTCCGCGACGAGGTGATGCCGGTCCGCCAGCGACCGGCCCAGCCGCTCCACCAAGTCCTGCGCCTGCCCCTGGGGTACCAGCAGCAGGAGCTCGTCGGGCGCCATCCAGAGCGCACCCACCTCGCCCGTCCAGGCCGCCTCGCCCGTCGCGGGCCACGCAAGGCCCACCGACTCCTCAAGCGCGGACGACAGCTCCTCCGGAGTGCCGCGCAGCGCGATCATGCCACGCGGCTCGGCGGACTCAAGTCTGACGAGGCCGTCGAACCTACGTCCCTCAAGCGGGTATTCAGGCATTCAGCCGCTCTCCCTCCGGATCGTGGAACACGGGCGAGACGATTTCCGCGCGGTACTCGCTGCCATCGGGCTGAAGGAATGACAGCGTCTCGCCCATCCGCTCAGGCCCCCGGTCGACCAACCCCAGCGCGATGCCCCGCCCCAGGGTCGGCGACCAGTAGGCCGATGTTACGCGGCCCTGCGTGCGCCGCTGGCCGTTGGCGTTGGTCCCCTGCGCCACAGCCAGGCTGCCCTCCGGCAAAACCGCGCCGTCTGGGGTAAGAAGGCCTACCAGGCGCCACCGCTCGCCCGCCATGTGCAGGCGCATCTGGCCGCGCTTGCCGATGTAGTCATCCTTCTTCTTCGCGATCGCCCAGTTCAGGCCGAGGTCCTGCGGGATCACCGTACCGTCAGTCTCATCCCCGATCATGATGTAGCCCTTCTCGGCGCGCAGGACGTGCATCGTCTCCGTTCCGTAGGGCGTGGCGTCCTGCGCCAGCCGGTCCCAGATCTCGCCAGCGCGCCCGGCCGGCGCCGCGATCTCGAAGCTGAGCTCGCCCGAGAACGAGATGCGGAAGACCCGCACCGGCACGTCCATCAGCCGCCCCTCGGTCCAATGCATGAACGGCAGCGCCTCGCGCGAGAGGTCCATGCCGCCAAGGCGCTCGAGCAGATTGCGCGCCAGCGGCCCCGCCACCGCGATCTGGCCGAACTGCTCGGTCACGTTCAGAACGTGCACGCGCCAGTCCCACCACTCGGTCTGCAGCCACTCCTCCATGTGGGCGTGGATACGCTCGGCCCCGCCCGTGGTGGTGTGGCAGAGCCATGTCTCGGGGCCTAGCCGCGCCACCACGCCGTCGTCGATGAGAAAGCCATTCTCGTTGCAGATCAGGCCGTAACGGCAACGTCCTTCGGCAATGGTCGAAGGGCGGCCAGTGTAGATCATGTCGAGGAACTGCGCCGCATCCGGCCCCTTGACGATGATCTTGCCGAGCGTGGTGGCGTCGAGGATCCCGACCTCGCTCCGCACCGCCAGAACCTCCCGCCGCACCGCGTCCTCGACCGTTTCGCCGGCCTTCGGATAGACGTACGGCCGACGCCACTGTCCTACCGGCTCCCACGCCGCGCCCAGAGCCTCGTGGCGCGCGTGCAGCGGGGTGCGGCGCACCGGCTGGAACAGGTCGCCGCGCGCCTGCCCGGCAATGGTGGCCAGCGTCAGCGGCGTGTAGGGCGGACGGAACGTCGTCGTCCCGACCGCGGAAATCGCCTGACCTGTCGTGTGAGACAACGCCGCGAGACCATTAATGTTGCTAAGCTTCCCTTGGTCTGTCGCCATCCCGAGGGTCGTGTACCTCTTGGCATGTTCGACGCTGCGATAACCTTCCTGCGCCGCGAGTTCGACATCCGTCAGCTTCACGTCGTTCTGGAAGTCGAGGAAGGTCTGCGCCCGCAGCCGGTGGTCAGCGCTCTGCGGCATCCGCCAGACGGCGAGCGCCGGTGCCTCCGCGCCTTCCTCCGCCGTCACGACCTGACCCGCATCGCCCTCGTGCGCCGCTGCTGCCGCGCCCGCGACCCCGGCCCGATGCGCCGACGCCAGCACCTCGACGGCCCTTGAGTGGCCATCGGCGGAGCCCGCAGGCAGGATTGCCGCCTGCCCATCCGCGCCAGTCGGCGGGAACTGCGGATCGGGCCGGAAAGCGGCCGTCGCCTCGTCCCAGCGCAGCCGCCCGCCGCAGTGCGACCAGAGATGCACCGCAGGCGACCAGCCGCCCGCCATCGCCACGGCATCGCACGGCACGTGCTCCAGCGCGCTTCCCTCGCCCGCCTGCAGGCAGACGTCCACGCCAGTGATGCGCCGTTGCCAGCGGACCCCGGCTATGGCGCGGCCCGGCGCGACGCGGATGCCCATCTCGCGCGCCCGGCGCGGCAGCGGACCGTTGCACTCCGGTCGCGCATCGACGACGAGCGGCACCGACAGGCCCGCCTCGACCAGCGCGATCGCCGTGCGGTAGCCGTCGTCGTTCGCCGTCACGAGCACGGTCCGGTCCCCGGGCGAGACGGCGTACCGCATCAGATTGTCCCTGACAGCCGAGGCCAGCATCACGCCGGGACGGTCGTTCCCGGCGAAGGCCAGCGGCCGCTCGAGGGCGCCGGTCGCCATGACGGTGCGGCGGGCACGGATCTTCCAGAGACGCTCGCGCGGCCCCGGCTCGGGCATCTCGACGGCAAGCATCCAGCCGTGATCGTAGGCGCCCACCACCGTCGCGTTCAGCCGCAGCCGGACGTTCGGCATGGCCTCCAGCTCGGCCACGGCTCGGGCGACCCATTCCGCCGCCGGATCGCCTTCGATCCGCACCCCGTCCACCTGCGCCCGGCCGCCCCAGTGCGGCGACTGCTCCATCAGCAGGACCTGCGCCCCCGCACGTCCCGCGGCCAAAGCCGACTGCAGGCCGGCGATGCCGCCGCCTGCCACCAGCACGTCGACATGGAGGTGGAAATGCTCATAGCGGTCTGGATCCCGCGTTTCCGCGTCTGGCGCACGGCCGAGTCCGGCGGCTTGCCGGATCAGCGGCTCATAGACGCTCTCCCAGAACCGGCGGGGCCACATGAATGTCTTGTAGTAGAACCCCACCGGCAGGAAACGCGACAGTGCCGCGTTCACCACCCCGACGTCGAAGGCGAGGCTGGGCCAGCGGTTCTGGCTGCGGAGCGCCATCCCCTCGCGGAGAGGCGTCGTGGTCGCACGGGCGTTCGGCTCGAAGCGGTCGCCGGTACCGATTCCCAGCAGCGCGTTCGGCTCCTCCGGCCCGCTCGCCACGATGCCCCGGGGTCGGTGGTACTTGAAGGACCGTCCCACGACCCGCTCGCCGTTCGCGAGTAGCGCCGACGCCACAGTGTCACCGGTGAGGCCCGCCAAACGCCGACCGTCGAAGGTGAAGTGGACGGGCCGCGAGCGGTCGATCGCGCTCCCGCCGGTGCCGAGGCGCGTGCTCATCGCTCCCACTCCGGCCGGCGCCGCCGGATCGCCTCCAGCACCTCCTCGGGCGGAGCGGCGGTCTGTGCCGGGTAGGTCCCGAAGACCTCGTTGGTCACCGTGCAGCGCGCGGCGTGGAACCATTTGCCGCAGCCGAAGGCGTGGCGCCAGCGCTCGAAGTGCACGCCCCTGGGATTGTCACGAAGGAACATGTACGCCTCGAACGCCTCGTCCGAGGCCTCGGGCCCCTCGCGGCGCAGATGCGCGGTGCCGCCCGGTGCGAGCTCGGTCTCGTCCGCCAGCACGCCGCAGCAGGGACAGCGCAGCGTCAGCATGTGCCGCCCTCGCCCGCCTGTCGCGCAAGAGACGCGCGGCTAGTTCGCCTCGGGCTCGACCGCGACGGCGCCCTCGTCCGGCGCGACGGCTTCGACCGCCTCTTCGCCTGCCTCGAAAAAGAGCCAGATGATGAGGAAGACAATGATGACGACGGCAGCGATCGCGATGAGGATGGTGCGTCCCATGGCTGCATTCCTTCCCGTCCTGGGTTCACCTGATTGAGGACACAGATCGGCGCGATTTTCCACCCTAGCGTAGGTCGTTCGCAGCCTGCCGAGCGCTCGAGCCCGCCGCTCAATGCGCCACTCCCGCCGCAACGCTCTCGTCGATGAAGCGCCCCTCGCGGAAGCGCTCGAGCCCGAAGTCTGCCGCGAGGGGCCCGGAAGCGCCCGTCGCCACCAGCTCGGCCGTGGCCCAGCCGGAGCCAGGAATGGCCTTGAACCCGCCGGTCCCCCAACCGCAGTTGAGGTAGATGCCTCGGACCGGCGCGCGGCCGATGATCGGCGAGCGATCGCCCGTCATGTCTACGATCCCGCCCCACTGCCGCAACACCTTGAGGCGCGAGAGCATCGGGAAGGTCTCGACCAGCGCCCGCACCGTCTCCTCGATATGGTGGAAGCTGCCGCGTTGCGTGTAGGCGTTGTAGCCGTCGGTGCCGCCGCCGATGACCATCTCGCCCTTGTCTGACTGGCTCATGTAGCCATGGACGGTGTTGGCCATCACCACCACGTCCATGCAGGGCTTGATCGGCTCGGAGACCAGCGCCTGCAGAGGCACGCTCTCGATCGGAAGGCGGAACCCTGCCATCTGCGCCAGTTCGCCCGAGTGCCCCGCCACGACGAGGCACAGGCTCTCACAGTCGATCGAGCCACGGGACGTCTCGACTCCCTGCACCCGGCCACCCTCAGTGCGGACGCCGGTGACGGCGCAGCGCTCGACGATGTGCATGCCCATCTCCGAGCACTTTCGGGCGTAGCCCCACGCCACCGCGTCGTGCCGGGCGGTGCCGCCTCTCGGTTGCCAATGGGCGCCCAGCACGGGGTAACGGGGCCCGTCGATCCGGATGATCGGACAAAGCTCCTTCACCCGCTCCGGCCCGATCCACTCGGTCGCGACGCTTTGCAGCGCATTTGCCTGTACCGTGCGCTTGTAGCCGCGGACCTCGTGCTCGGTCTGGGCCAGCATCATCACGCCGCGCGGGCTGAACATGACGTTGAAGTTCAGCTCCTGGCTGAGGTCCTCGTAGAGCGCGCGGGACTTCTCGTAGATGGCCGCGGACGGGTCCTGCAGGTAATTCGAGCGGATGATCGTCGTGTTGCGGCCGGTGTTGCCGCCGCCGAGCCATCCCTTCTCGAGCACGGCGACGTCGGTGATGCCGTAGTTCCGGCCGAGGTAGTAGGCCGTCGCCAGCCCGTGTCCCCCCGCGCCGACGATCACGACCTTGTAGCGCCGCCGCGGCTCCGGGCTGCCCCAGGCACGGCCCCATCCTGCATGCCGGCGCATCGCCTCACGCACGATCCTGAGCGCTGAATAGCGGGACATGACGCTTCCTCGGCCTCGACTCGACGCCGCCATTCTTGGAGGGTCGAGGCCGCCCTGCCAACCCGTCGCCGTGCCGGAGTATCGCGACATCACGTCCCCCGGCGCGGCGGTTCCCGCGGGCTTTCGCCAGCGCCCCGGCTCGGCTAGACCGGCGCGGAACCGGACGGGACGAAGCATGGCATTCTGGATCACGGCACTGGCGATGGCGGCGGCGGTTGCGGCCCTGCTGCTGCGCGCGTTCTGGAGCGACGCCGGTGCGCCGAACGAGGCGACGGACGTCGACGTCTATCGCGACCAGCTCAAGGAGGTCGATCGCGACGTCGCGCGTAGCGTCCTGACGGAAGACGAGGCGGCGCGGATCCGGCTTGAGGTGTCGCGGCGCCTGCTCGACGCCGATCGTCGGGCGGCGTCCGGAGGGGCCTCGGATGGTGCGCCGAAGGCAGCGAGCGCCGGTGTGGCGTTTACCCTCGCTTTGCTGGTCCTGGGCGGCGGCGTCGGCCTCTATGTCTGGCTCGGCGCGCCGGGATACCCGGATCTTCCGATCGCCGCGCGGCGCGAGGCGGCGGAGGTGGCGCGCGCCGAGCGGCCGAGCCAGGCGCTGGCCGAGGCGGAGGCGGCGGTCGCGATGCCGGCGGTCGAGGGCGACCCACGCCACGCAGCGCTCATGGAACAGCTAAGGCAGACGCTGCAGGAGCGATCGGACGATCTGCAGGGATACGTGCTGCTTGCGCGCAACGAAGCCATCCTCGGCAACTACGCGGCAGCGCACCGGGCGCAGGCACGCGTAATCGAGCTCAAGGGACAGGAGGCCACAGCGGCAGACTGGTCCGACTATGCCGACCTCCTGGTCATGGCCGCCGGAGGCTACGTCTCGCATGAGGCCGAGCGCGCTCTGGCCGAGGCGCTGCGCCGCGACCCGGCGAACGGCACGGCGCGCTATTACTCGGGACTGCTCTACGCCCAGACCGGCCGCCCGGACCTCGCCTTCCAGGTCTGGCGCCCGCTGGTCGAGCAGGGTCCGGGAGACGCGCCGTGGGTGCAGGCGGCCCGGGCGCAAATTGGGCGCGCGGCGCAACTCGCCGGCGTGCGCTACGATCCGCCAGCCGCGCCGGGACCGTCCGCCGCCGATCTCGCCGCCGCGCAGGAGATGTCGCCGGAGGAGCGGCAGGAGATGGTGCGCGGCATGGTCGAGGGCCTGTCGCAGCGTCTCGCCACCGAGGGCGGTCCGGCCGAGGACTGGGCGCGGCTGATCGCGGCCCTCGGCGTGCTGGGCGAGCAGGACCGCGCGGCGGCGATCTACGCCGAGGCGCGGTCCGCGTTCGGGACTGAGGCCGAGAGCCTTGGCCTCATCGACGAGGCCGCCGAACGCGCAGGAATAGCGCGGTGACGTCGCAGGAACCTGGATGATCCACGAGGACATCTCCGACTTCGCCGCCGCCCTGCCCCCGCGCCGGGCGCTCGCCGGGCTCGACCTCGGAGAGCGGACCATCGGCGTCGCGGTTTCCGACGCCACACTCTCTGTCGCGACGCCGCTGGAGACGATCCGCCGGCGCAAATTCACGCTCGACGCGCAGCGGCTGCTCGAGATCGTCGGCGGCCGCGAGATCGGAGGATTGATCCTCGGCCTGCCGCGCAACATGGACGGCAGCGAGGGGCCGCGCTGTCAGTCGACGCGCGCCTTCGCCCGCAACCTCTCGCGGCTTGTCGATCTGCCCGTCGGCTATTGGGACGAGCGGCTCTCGACCGTCGCGGCCGAGCGCGCGCTGCTCGAGGCCGATGCGTCGCGCCGCCGTCGAGCCGAGGTCATCGATCAAGTCGCCGCCTCCTACATCCTGCAGGGCGTTCTGGATCGCCTGCGCAACCTGTCGCCTTGAGTCGCCAATGAAGACGCCCTGCATCGACATCTGCGTGATCCACCGTCGCGAGGGCCTCTGCGTCGGCTGCCTCAGGACCGCCGATGAGATCGCGGCCTGGAGCTCCCTGACCGACGACGAACGTGACGCATTGATGGACGAGCTACCGTCGCGCGCGGCGCGGCTGAAGCGCCGTGCGGGAGGCCGCACCGGCAACGGCGAACGCCGCCGCGCGGGGAGCTAGGAGGCAGCCCGCTCCCGCCCCGCCTCCTCGACCGCACCGAGCGCCGCCAGAACCAGTTCGCGTCCCGCCCCCGGCCTGTGCGCCCCTTCCGACAGGATGTGCCGCCAGCTCCGCGCGCCCGGGCGGCCGGCGAAGAGGCCCAGCATGTGCCGCGTGACGTCATGGAGGCGCCCGCCTGCGGCGAGGTGCCGGTCGATGTAGAGCAGCATCGCGCGCACCGCGTCCTCGCCGGTGACGGCGGCCCGGTCGTCGCCGAAGATCCGGCGGTCCGCGTCCCCCAGCAGGTCCACCGGCGCGTGATAGGCTGCGCGTCCCACCATGACGCCGTCAAGGCCGGCATCGTGGAAGCGCTGGGCCTGATCGAGGCTCGCGATACCGCCATTCACCGAGAGCCGCAGGTCCGGGAACTCGGCCTTCATCCGCAGCACGAGGTCGTGGTCCAGCGGCGGGACGTCACGGTTCTCCTTCGGCGACAGCCCCTGCAGCCACGCCTTGCGCGCATGGATCGCGACGTGCCGCACCCCTGCCGCTCGCATCCGGGCCAGGAAGTCCGGCAGCACCTCCTCGGGCTCCTGCTCGTCGACCCCGATGCGGCACTTTACCGTCACCTCCACCGGAGAGGCGGCGATCATCCCCGCAACGCACTCGGCGACGAGCTCTGGCGACCTCATCAGTACCGCGCCGAAGCAGCCGCTCTGCACCCGGTCGGACGGGCAGCCGACGTTGAGGTTGATCTCGTCATACCCCTCGTCGGCCCCCATCCGCGCCGCGGCCGCCAGCTCCCCCGGCTCCGATCCGCCGAGTTGGAGGGCCACGGGATGCTCTGCCCGGTCGAACGCCAGCAGATGTCGCGCCCCGCCCCGCACCAGCGCCACCGACGTCACCATCTCGGTATAAAGCAGGACCCGCCGCGAGAGCGCACGATGCAGCGCACGACAATGCCGATCCGTCCAATCCATCATCGGAGCGACTGAGAGGCGACTTGCGCTGACTGGATCGAAAAGGTCAAACATGACAAAGCCTTACTTAGAACTTTCGTCCGCAGATCAAGAGCCCTTCGGCCCGAAACGGTGCCTCAACTGCTGCGTTTCTCGCGACAGCGACCATCAAGGCCCGGCTCATGGTTCGGACATGCCCGCCACCGGTTCGAGGACATGCTTGAACCCCGTCCTCGCGAACCTTGAGGCAGGTCGCATCGAGCCGAAGCCAGGGGCGCCGACTCTCGCGGGGGGCAGGAGAAGGTCGTAGCACGCCCTGATCTTCCACGTGCAGCGCAGTGTCAAACAGGGAGCACGTGCCGAGACTGACAGATCGCACGGCCGGACGGTGACGCAAAACCGAGAGAGAGCGTTACGCGAGCCGCGAAGGGCGCGTCGCAGGCCCCGCAGACAGTAGCTCCCTAAGATCTGCGTAGCCAGGCGCCTGCACGGAGGTTCCTGGTCGACGGGCCGCGCAGATCGATCCACATGTGGCGGTGCGAGGAGAGGTGCGAAAAGATTGCCTCCATTCCTTCCTCCGCTATGCGAACAGCATCGCCTCCAGCACCTCCGTCCGTTCCGACGGATGGCTCCGGAACGCCTCGTGCGCCGGCTTGCTGTCGTGCATACTCCGAAAGCCCTCGTCAGCTCCGGCCGCTTCCGCGCGGCATGCCGCGCGCGCAGTCCCGGCTGACCGACTCTTCAATCCTTGCCACAACCTGCTCCATCAGCGTGGCCAGCTCCCCACGGCGAGCGGCTTCGCAAATGGCGCTATGTCAATTCTGCCTTGCGTTCCAGCGTCCAAAGCGCGGCGCCTCTTTCGGTCCTGCGCAACTGAAGCAAATTCTCCGGTATCCGGCTCGATCACCGGCTCGAGAATCGTCAAACTCGTCCGCCTCTGGACTGGAAAAGCAGGGTCAGTCCGGCCCGAATGAGCCATCGTAGGCATCATCCGTCACCGGGTCGAGGAGCGCCGGTGCGAATGGTTGCGCTCCATCCTCAGGGTAGCTTCCACGTATGTCCGGCGGGCGAGCCGGGCAGATAGCGTACACGCTGTACGGCCTCCACCCCCAGCCATATCGCAGCCGCGCGGCTGCCCTCACCCCCGCTCGAGGACCTCTACGCTGAGCACCGTCGGCAGGTGGCGGGCGATCTCGATCCAGCTGTCGCCTTCGTCGGCGCTGGCAAAGATCGAGCCGCTGTTGGTGCCGAAGTAGATGCCAGCGGGAATGCCGCTGTCAGTCGCCATCGCCTGCCGCAGCACGGTGAAGAAGCAATTGCGCGCGGGCAGCCCCTCGCGGAGCGCCGTCCAGCTCTCGCCGCCGTCGCGCGAGCGCCAGACCGCAGCCGAGGCGTCGGGCGGAAAGCGGCCGGCCATGTCGCCGTTGAGCGGCAGGACCCAGACCGTCTCCGAATCCCGAGGATGGACCGCGATGGGAAAGCCGAAGGTGGAGGGGAGCCCGCCGTCGATCTCCTGCCAGCTGCGGCCGCCGTCGCCGCTGCGAAAGACGCCGTGGTGGTTCTGCTGGTAGAGCGTGTCGCCGCCGTTCCCGACCCGCGCGCGGACGATGTTGTGGACACAATGCCCAACCTCGTGCGGGTCGTGGCCGATTGCGGCCGAGCCGGTCTTGTCCCCCAGCGGATCGTAGTTGGCGCGGCGGTTGCGCCGCTCCCACGTCGCGCCGCCGTCCTCGGTGGCGAAAACTCCAGCCGCCGAGATCCCGACCCAGATCCGGCGCGGGTCCTCGGCGGACGGCACGATGGAGTGCAGCGTCAGGCCGGCGCCGCCCGGCTGCCACGACTCGGCCGACGGGTGATCGGTCAGGCCGCTGACCTTGCTCCAGCTCTCGCCGCCGTCGGTGCTGGCGAATAGGAGCGCGGGTTTGCAGCCTGCGTAGATGGTGCCGCCGGCGCGTGCCAGGCTCCAGACCGCGACAACCTCGCCGGTGAAGGGTGCTGGTGGCGCGGGGCTCATCCCGAATTCCGCTGCCATCTCCGGCTGCTCCATCAGCCACGCGTCGAGATGGCCGTGCGACAGCTTCGAGAGGGTCCAGCTCCCCCCGTCGTCGATCGAACGCCAGACGCCGGCGCCGGTCCAATCGCCGCCCCCGGCGGCCCAGAGCGTCCCGTTATCGGCGTCACCGATGACATGGTTGATCGACCATCCGTCGCAATGCGGCCCCCGTACCGCCCACTCGCGCCGGTCCGCATCCCCCTCGAGCAGAAACGCGCCCTTCGTGGTACCGACGAGCAACGTGACGCTTGGCATCTCCACCTCCTCCGACCGTCGACCGGACGGAGAATAGCATGCGGCGCGCCATTCCGCCGCAATCTAGCGCGGCGGTGCGAGATGTTGCTCAGCGATAGATGAAGGTGCGAATGTCAGCCCCGTCCGTGACGCATCCGCGGTACATTCCCTCGCAATTGAAGGGCATCGCGATCCGGCCTGCCGCGTCCACCGCGATCAGGCCGCCGGAGCCGTCGTTCGGCGCGAGGTCCTGCATCACGACGTGGCTCGCCGCCTGCTCCAGCGACTCGCCGCGGTGGCGCATGCGCGCGGCGACCTCGGCGGCGGCGGTCCAGCGGGTGAAGATCTCGCCGTGACCGGTGCCGGAGACCGCGCATGTGGCGTCGTCGGCGAAAGTGCCGGCGCCGATGATCGGCGTGTCGCCGACGCGGCCCGGCGCCTTTGCGGTCATCCCGCCGGTCGAGGTCGCCGCCGCGAGATGCCCGTCGCGGTCGCGCGCGACCGCCCCCACGGTTCCGTGGCGGCGCGCGGGGTCGTCCGTCTCCCGCCCCTCGGCCCGCATGGCGAGCGTCGCCTGCAGCGCGTCCCACCGGCTGTCCGTATGGAAGTAGTCGGCGTCGCCGAACGGCAGCTCCGCCTCGCGCGCGACGCTGAGCGCACCCTCGCCGATCAGCAGGACGTGCGGCGTCCGCTCCATCACCGCGCGAGCGGCCTTCACCGGATTGCGCGGGCCGAAGATGCCGGCGACCGCTCCGGCGCGGCGGGTGGCGCCCTCCATCACAGCCGCGTCCATCTCCTGCGTCCCGTCCGAGGTGTAGACGGCGCCACGTCCGGCATTGAAAAGCGGCTCGTCCTCGAGCGCACAGACCGCCGCCACCACGGCATCGAGCGCGGCGCCGCCCTCATCGAGCACCGCCTGCCCCGCGGCAAGCGCACGGGCGAGACCGGCGTGGTAGGCGGCCTCCTTCTCCGGCGTCATCTTCGACCTGAGGATTGTTCCGGCGCCGCCGTGGATGGCGAGGGCGTAGGTCATGCAGCTCCTTTCAGCCCGGCCTCCCGGGCGCAGTGGCGGGCGATGTCGGCGTGGGTGGCGATCCAGCAGTCGCCCCTGGCGGCGATCCGCTCCAGCAGCGCTTCAAGGATGAAGATGCGGCTGCGGTAGCCGATGACGTGCGGGTGCATGGTCAGCAGGAACAGACCGCCCTCGGCATGAGCGCCCTCGAACTCGCGGGTGAAGATGTCGAGCACGGCCTCGGGCGGCGTGTAGGGCCGCTGCGCGCCGAAGCGGTTCATCATGAAGTAGACGGCGTCGTCGCGGACCCACTCCACCGGCAGCTCGACGATGCCGGTCGACTCGCCGTCCGCCACGATCTCGTAGGGGTCGTCGTCGGCGAAGAGCGAGCTGTCGTAGAGAAGGCTGAGCTCGCGCGCGATGGCCAACGTGTTGGGACTGTAGTCCCACGAAGGGGTCCGCATCCCGACTGGGCGAACGCCAGTCACCTGCTCCATCGTGTCGGCGGCGCGGAACATCAGGTCGCGCTCGGTCTGCGCGTCGAGCTTCGAGTTCACCTCGTGAATCCAGCCGTGCAGCCCGACCTCGTGGCCCTCGTCCACCAGCATCCGCTGCTCGTCAGGGTGCAGGAGCGCCGAGACCGCGGGCACGAAGAAGCTGGCCTTGGCTCCGTGCCGGTCGAGCGCCGCCTTGATCCGCGGAATGCCGCGCCGGGCACCGAACTCGCCCCAGGAGAGGCGGGCGGGGGAGAGGCCGCCGTCGCGCAGCTCGTTCGTCTCGTGGTCGCTGTCAAAGCTGAGCGCGACGGCGCAGCGGGCGCCGCCGGGCCAGGAGGCGGGCTTGAGGTTGCGGCCCGCGCGGACCTGGTTCACGAGGCCGCGCCAAGTCGGCTCGTCCCATTCGTGCGGTTCGCTCATGCGTGTCCTCCGTCGACGGACAGGATCTGCCCGGTGATCCAGCCGGCGCGGTCGGAGGCGAGGAAGGTGACCGCGTCGGCGATGTCCTCCGCCCGGCCGAGCCGGCGCATGTGGATGCCCTGCACGATCTGCTTCTGCCGCTCCGGCCCGAAGGCGTCCCATTGCCGCTCGGTTGAGGGGTTCGACAGGATGAAGCCCGGCGCCACGGAATTGACCGTGATCCCGTGCGGCCCGAGTTCGAGCGCGAGCTGGCGCGTCAGCCCGACCAGCGCGTGCTTGGCCGCGGCATAGGCCTGGATGCCGGTCAGGCTGGGCCGGAGGCCGGCGCCAGACGAGATGGTCACAATGCGCCCCTGCCCTCGCGCCTTCATCAAGGGTGCCGCGGCCTGCGCGCACCACATGGCGGCGTCGACGTTGGCTTCGAAGATCGCGCGCCAGCCCGCGGGTTCGATCTCCTCGATCGGCCGCCCCGCCTGCCCCCGCACGCCACCGGCGGCGGTGACGAGGCCGTCGATCCGGCCGTGCCGCTCGATGACCGCGCCGATCGCCGCGTGGGCGCCGTTACGGCTGCCGAGGTCCGCCACGTGGGTCGTGATGCGGCCGTCGAAGCGCGTGAGGCCGGCCGCGTCGATGTCGATGGCGGCGACGATCGCGCCCGCTTCCGCGAGCGCGGCGACGATGGCCGCGCCAATACCCTGCGCCGCGCCGGTGACGGCGAAGACCTGTCTCTCGAGGTTCAGGCGCATGCGGCAACCATCCGGTCGACGAGGTCCGCAGACTGCTCGCGCCGTCCATCCTCGAGGTCGTGGATCAGCTCGACGAGCCGCGCGAGCGCTGGTGTCTCCACGCCATGCTGCCGGCCGAGGTCCACCAGCAGGCCGACCTGCGCATCGACCTCGGTCCGGCGCTTGCGCACCGCCAGGTCGCGCCAGATGCCGGAATGCGTCTTGGCGGTGTGCCGGTTGTGCTCGACCATCGCGTCGAGCGACGCGGCCATGCCGGCTCGGTCGGCGCGCAGGAAGGCGTCCGGGTCGAAGCCGTTGAAGCCGAGCGGCCGGATGCCCTGCGCGGCGGCGAGGCGCATGACCTCGTGCCCCAGCGCCTCGTAGACCGGGCGGTGGTCCGGCCGGGCCATCGCGTCGGACATCGAGAGCGGCGTCAGCGCGGTGGCGAACAGCAGCGCGCCATATCCGAGCTTTCCCCAGAGGTAGCCCCAGATGTTGTCGGTGAGCACCGCGTCCGGCTCCACGATGCGGAGGAGCGCGTGGATCTCGCGCACACGGTCGGTGATGCGCCCGTCGAGCTCGCCCACGGCGACGGCGGCGCGGTTGCCGTAGAGGATGCGCCCCGGCTCCAGCCAGTCGGCGCCGTAGTTGACGAAGCAGCCGACGGTGTTCTCTGTCCCGATCCGCTCGGCGATGGCGATCTCGTTGAGCCCGTTCTGGGCCGAGACGACAAGGCCGCCCGGTGCGAGGTGTGGCACCAGCATGTCGAGAGCCTCCCCGGTGTGGTGCGCCTTGACCGCGAGGATGATGCGGGAGAAGCGGCCGGTGAGCTCGGAGGGGGTGCTGGCGGGTAGCCTCTGCGTGAACTCCTCGACCGGGCCCTCGATGCGCAGGCCCCCCTCATGCATCGCACGGACGTGGTCCTCGACGATGTCGACCATGTGCACCGCGTGGCCGGCGCGGGCGAGATAGGCGCCGAGGATGCCGCCGATGGCGCCTGCGCCCCAGATCAGGATCGGCTCGGTCATGCCCAGTCACCCTCCAGCAGGGCGCGCGTCTCCTCGACGGCGACGGACCAGAGGCGGTCGGTGTCGGCGTCGGGCTTCTGGTATACGCCGCCGTAGTTGCCGTCGCCGATCAGCTCGCGCACCGCCGCTGCGTTGCGGTCGCGCAGGCGGTCGAAGGGGACAAAAGGCTTCTGCTCGGTGGGTAGCTGACGGCCGGGGAGGCGGGTCCACGGGAAGTTCTCCATCCACGAGGCGTGGCTGGCGACCGGGTCGATCTCCTGCACCGCGGCCCACGTCTTTGGCGCCTTCCACCAGTCGTGGAAGCGGCAACGGGTTCCCTCGTGCGCCTCCATCCATTCCATCGTCACCGGCTGAACCGGACTGTTGCCGCCGTGGCCGTTGACGATCAGGACCCGGCGAAAGCCGTTGGCGTAGAGGCTGTCGAGGATGTCGCGCACCAGCGCCGCGTAGGTCGCGAGCTTCAGCGACACGGTGCCGGGAAACCCAAGGAAATAGGGTGTCAGGCCGTAGGCGACCGCTGGAAAGACCGGCACGCCCAGCGGCTCGGCCGCGTCGGCCGCGACCTTCTCCGACAGGATCGAGTCGACGGAGAGCGACAGGTACGCATGCTGCTCCGTCGACCCAAGCGGCAGCACGCACCGGTCGTCATGCTCAAGGTACTTCTCGATCTCGAACCAGTTGCTTTCGCCGATCCTCACTGCGTCTGTTCCTCTCGTTGCCGGTGCCGTCCGCGACAGGCGTCGATCGCCGGAAGCAGGTCGGTCTCGATGGCGTGACTGTCCGGCGTGTGCCGGTACTCGATAACGGTCTGGTCAGGGCGCAGGTCGCGGCGCAGATACTCCGCCCCTGTCGAATGGATCACGACGTCGGCGCCCGCGAGCAGGTCCGCCAGACCCTCATCGAGCCGTACGGCGCCGGTGACTCGCGTGACGTGGGGAGCGAAGCGCATGATCCCCGCCCGCATCACCGGCAGGAAGTTCGGGAAGTAGGACACCGCCACCACCTGCGCCTGTGGCGGGATCGTCGCCAGCGCGACCCGCGTCGCCTCATTCGGGATCAGCGTCAGCCCGACGACGGGGATCGACGGAAAATGCGCCTCCGCCTCGGCCCGCAGCGTACGCGGCGTCACGACGAGGTCCACGTCCTGCGGCACCTCCTTCGCCAACTCCTCCGTCGTGCGAGCCAGGATGACGTCGTCGGCGCGCAGGTGCGGCCGGATCTCGCGCGCATAGGCCTCGGTCGCGTCGTGGAACGTCCCCAGCATCAGCAGTCGGACGCGCCGTGGTTCGGCGGCCGCGGAGATGCGGTAGGCGAGTTCGGCCCGCGACAGCCCGGCCTCCCCGCCCAGTCTCACGAGTTCGTCGATCCGGCGCCGGATCTCGCGCAGCCGGGCCGCATGCTGGTGCGACACCCCGCCGTCCGCGACGAAGGTTCCGGCGCCGACCCGCCCTTCGACGTGCCCCGCCTCTTGCAAGGCGGCGTAGACGTGGCTCACGGTGACAGGCGACATGCCGAGCCGGCCCGCCAGGCCGCGCACCGAAGGCAGACGCGTGCCTGGCGCTATGTCTCCGGAGGCGATCCCGTATTCCAGCGCACCGCGCAGCTGGACCGAAACCGGCACCGACGACGCCTTGTCGATCGCCAGCGCGAGGCGGGCGAAAGCGTCATCATGCTCCTGACCGGTGACCATCATTCCGTATCAATGCAGAATAACATTCCGGCGCTCAAGCACGTTTATTGGGCGGCGCAGGCCCTGCTGGAGAAGAAATTGCCACGTCACGGCTTGACCGATAGCGGAATCTGTCCAGTAGTGTGACAGCCGAGTGTAACATCAACAGGAGGGGACACATGCTCAAGCAGGTACTCAAGACGGGCCTCGCCGTGGCCGCGCTGACGGCAGCAGCGCCGGCCGCATTCTCGCAGGAACTGGTCATCGGCCTCCGCGCCGGCCCCGATTCGATCGACCCGCACTGGTCGACGCTCGGCAGCCAGGCCGAGGCCCTGCGCCACATCTACGACACGCTGGTCGATGTCGACGAGACGCTACAGCTCAAGCCCGGCCTCGCCACGAGCTGGGAGCCGATCGACGACACCACTTGGGAATTCAAGCTGCGCGAGGGCGTGACCTTTCACGACGGGTCGGATTTCACCGCCGAGGACGCCAAAGCCTCCATCGAGCGCATCCCCGCCGTCACCGGCCCGATGTCGATGACGCTCTACACCAAGTACGTCGACTCGGTCGAGATCGTCGACGACCATACGATCCGCGTGAAGACGAAAGGGATCGCGCCGGCGCTGCCTAACGACTTCACCCGCCTCTTCGTCGTGCCTGCCGAGACCGGCACCGACGTCGGCAACGAGGAATTCAATGCGGGCGAGGCGGCGATCGGCACCGGCCCCTACCGCTTCGTCTCGTGGGAGCCGAAGGGCGACCTGGTGCTCGAGCGCTACGAGGACTACTGGGGCGAGCAGCCGGCGTGGGAGCGCGTCGTGCGCAAGGAGATCCCCGATGACGCCGCACGCGTCGCGGCACTGCTCTCGGGGCAGGTGGATCTCATCAACTACGTCCCCGCGACGGATTACCTGTCGATGCAGGGCAACCCGGAGATCGAGACCTTCATCTCGGACTCGGTCTACATCCTCAACATTCAGCCTTCGGTGAAGGACGAGGAGCCGCAGCCGATTACGGTCAACGGCGAGGAAGTCGAGGGTAATCCGCTGCAGGATCTGCGCGTGCGCAAGGCGCTCGACCTCGCCATCAACCGCGACGTGCTGGTGAACGTGGTGCTCGAGGGGCTGGGCACGCCGGCGAACCAGCTGATGCCCGAGGGCTTCTTCGGCTACACCGACGAACTGCCCCAGCCGGAGTACGATCTGGAGCAGGCCAAGGCGCTGCTCGAGGAGGCGGGCTATCCGGACGGGTTCGAGGTGGACTTCACCTGCACGAACAACCGTGTGCCGGGCGACGCCGTCGTCTGCGAGGCGCTGGCGCAGATGTGGTCGCGCCTCGGGCTGACCGTCAACGCGCAGGCGCTGAACGGCACCGTGTTCTTCCCGGCCGCGGCCAACGAGGAATACACGATGGCGATGTCGGCCTGGGGCACGCTGACGGGGGAGGCCGCCTACACCTACGGCGCAATGGTCCACAGCAAGGACCCCGAGAAGGGCTTCGGCAACTTCAACCGCACCGGCTACTCGAACCCCGAGTTCGACGAGGTCTTCGTCCGCGGCACCCAGACCCTCGACGAGGAGGAGCGCCGCGGGATCTACGAAGAAGCCTCGCGCATCGCGATGGAGGATCGGGCGCTGATCCCGACCGTTATCCTCCAGACCGTCTGGGCGGCCGACGCCGACACGCTGGAGTTCACGCCGCGCATCGACCAGGAGACGCGCGCCTACGAGATCGCGCCCGCCGAAGCGCAGTAATCAATCGGGGCGCCCCGCAGGGGGCGCCCTTTCCACGCGACACGAGGTTTCATGCTCGGATTCATCGTCAGCCGGCTGATCCAGGCGATTGTCGTCGTCTTCGTGATGTCTGTCGTCGTCTTCGTCGGTGTCTACGCGATCGGCAATCCGATCGACGTGATGATCGACCCCGGCGCGACGGCCGAAATCCGGGAGAACCTGATCCGCCAATACGGCCTCGACCAGCCGCTCTGGCGCCAGTACCTGAGCTTCCTCGGCAACGTGGCCGAGGGCGATCTCGGCCGCTCGATGGTCTACAACACTTCCGTCGTCGGCCTCGTCTTCTCGCGCCTGCCCGCCACGCTGGAACTCGTGCTGGTGGCAGTAGCCATTGCGACCGTCATCGGCATCCCCGCTGGCATTTACGCCGGCTACAAACCCGACAGCGCCGGCGCCAAGGCGATCATGGCGCTCTCTGTGCTCGGCTTTTCCGTCCCGACCTTCTGGATCGGGATGCTCCTCATCATGGCCTTCGCGGTCGAGCTCGGCTGGCTGCCCTCCGGCGGCCGGGGCGAGGTGGGCACGATCCTCGGCATTCCGACCTCGCTCGCCACCGCCAACGGCTGGAGCCACGTGATCCTGCCGGCGATCAACCTTTCGCTCTTCAAGATGGGCCTGCTGATCCGCCTGACCCGCGCCGGCATGGTCGAGGCGATGCAGACCGACTACGTCAAGTTCGCCCGTGCGCAGGGGCTGACTGACCGGCAGATCGTCTTCAGCCACATCCTGCGCAACATCTCGATCCCGATCGTCACCGTCTTCGGGCTCGAACTCGGCTCGACCCTCGCCTTCGCGGTGGTGACCGAGACGGTGTTCACCTGGCCCGGCGTCGGCAAGCTCATCATCGACTCGATCCTGCAGCTCGACCGGCCGGTGATGGTCACGTACCTGATCCTGGTGGTGATCCTCTTCGTGCTGATCAACTTCACCGTCGACGTCGTCTACGCCCGGCTCGACCCGCGCGTGCGCTTGGGAGGTTCGCGATGAGCGACGTCGCCACCACCACGGGCGAGACGCTCGCCGTTCCCTCCGCCGCGCCAATCGAGACGCGCGCTACCCGCCTCAGGAACTTCTGGGCCGACTTCCGCCGCTCCTGGGTCGCCGTCGGCGCACTGATCGTCATCGTCGCGCTGCTGGCCGTGTCATTTGGCGCGCCGCTCGTTGCACCGCAGAACCCCTACGACATGGCGTCGCTGGACTGGATGGACGCATTCCTAACGCCGGGCGAAACTGGCACCGGCGGCTACGTGCACATCCTCGGCACCGACAACGCAGGGCGCGACATGCTGTCGGCCATCTTCTACGGCCTGCGCACGAGCTTCACGATCGGCGTCTCCGCCGGCGCGCTGGCGCTTGCCATCGGCATCTGCGTGGGCCTGACGGCGGCCTATTTCGGCGGCCGCGTCGAGTCGCTGCTGATGCGCATCGTCGACCTGCAACTCTCGATGCCGGCGATCCTGCTCGCGCTGGTGCTCGTTGCGATGCTGGGGCAGGGAGTGGTGCAGATCATCCTGGCCCTTGTCGTCGCGCAGTACGCCTATTTCGCCCGCACCACCCATGGCGCGGCGACGGTCGAGCGCGGCAAGGACTACATCGAGGCCGCGCGCTCGACTCCCCTGCCGACGCGCCGCGTGCTTTTCCGCCACC
The DNA here is from genome assembly GCF_016918935.1 of Roseitranquillus sediminis. Taxonomy (GTDB): domain Bacteria; phylum Pseudomonadota; class Alphaproteobacteria; order Rhodobacterales; family Rhodobacteraceae; genus Roseitranquillus; species Roseitranquillus sediminis. The sequence continues at coordinate 92,931 of NZ_JAFFOB010000014.1, read as the reverse complement.
TCCTGCCGAACGTCCTGCCGCCGCTCATCGTCGTGGCGACGGTGCAGGTCGCCTCGGCCATCGCGCTCGAGGCGACACTGTCGTTCCTTGGCGTCGGCCTGCCGCTGACCGAGCCGTCGCTCGGCTCGCTCATCTCGAACGGGTTCAAGTACATCCACTCCGACCGCTACTGGCTGTCGATCTATCCGGGCCTCTTCCTGATGGTCACCGTCGTCGCCATCAACCTCGTCGGCGATCAGGTCCGCACCGTCCTCGACCCGAGGCGCAGCCGATGAACGCCGCGCTCGACGTCCAGGGTCTGACCACCCGTTTCGACACTCGCGCGGGCACCGTCACCGCCGTCAACGACGTGAGCTTTTCGGTCGAACCCGGCCGCATCATGGGCCTCGTCGGCGAGAGCGGATCGGGCAAGTCCGTCACCGGCTTCTCGATCCTCGGCCTGATCGAGGAGCCCGGACGGATCACCGACGGCCGCGTGCTGGTGGAGGGAACGGACTTGCGCGCCATGCCGCCAGGCCAGCTGCGCTCGATGCGCGGGCGCAAGGTCTCGATGGTGTTCCAGGACCCGATGATGACGCTGAACCCGGTGCTCCGGATCGGCGACCAGATGTCGATGGCCGTCCGCGTGCACGAGCGAATGAACAAGCGGCAGGCGCTGGCGCGGTCCCGCGACGCGCTTGCCAAGGTCGGCATCCCCTCGCCCGAGGAGCGGCTCTCGGCCTACCCGCACCAGCTTTCCGGCGGGATGCGCCAGCGGGTGGCGATCGCGATCGCGCTGCTCCACCGGCCCGCCGTCATCATCGCCGACGAGCCCACGACGGCGCTCGACGTGTCGATCCAGGGCCAGATCCTGGCCGAAGTGCGCCGCCTCGCCGACGAGACCCGCACCGCCATCGTCTGGGTGACGCACGACCTCGCCGTCGTCTCGTCGCTCGCCGACGACATCTGCGTGATGTACGCCGGCCGGATCGTCGAGCGCGGCACGGCCGAGGACGTGATCGCCCGGCCCCGCCACCCCTACACGCGGGGGCTCCTCGACTCGGTGCCCGGTCAGCACGCGCCAGGCACCCACCTGCCGCAAATCCCGGGATCGACGCCGCAGCTCTCGCGGCTGCCGTCGGGCTGCCCGTTCCGCAACCGGTGTCCGCGCGCGACGGAGGTCTGTACGACCGAGCCGCCGGTCGCGCGCTTCGGCGGCCATACCGCTCTCTGCCATCATCCGCTGGAGGCCGCATGAGCCCGCTCCTGACCGTCGATCGCGTCTCGAAGCGGTTTCCGCTGAAGGCGACGCTCATCGACAAGCTGACGGCGGGCCTTGGCAACCGGCGGGCCGGAGGCACGGTTCATGCCGTCACGGATGTCACCTTCGAGGTCGCACGGGGAGAGGTGTTGGGCATGGTCGGCGAGTCTGGCTGTGGAAAGTCGACGCTTGGCCGCATCGTGTCAGGCATCTACGCGCCGACGGAGGGCACAGTCAGGCTCGACGGCGAGCCGGTGGCGCGCGGGCGTGACGACCATGTCGACAAACTGACCACGCGCGTCCAGATGATCCACCAGGACCCGTTCGCGAGCCTCAACCCGCGGATGAAGGTGGGCGAGACCATCTCCGAGGGTCCACGCATCCACCGGCTCGTCCCGGCCTCCGACGTTCGCGCCCGCACGCGTGCGCTGCTGGAACAGGTCGGCCTCGAGGGCGCCTACGCCGATCGCTTCCCGCACCAGTTCTCGGGCGGTCAGCGGCAGCGGATCGCTATCGCCCGCGCGCTGGCGATGCAGCCCGACCTCTTGGTCCTCGACGAAGCCGTCGCCTCGCTCGACGTTTCGATCCAGGCGCAGGTGCTGAACCTCTTCCTCGACCTCCGCCGCGACCTCGGGCTTACCGCGCTCTTCATCAGCCACGACCTGTCCGTCGTGCGCCATGTCTGCGACCGGGTCGCCATCATGTATCTCGGGCGGATCGTGGAGCTCTCGCCCGCCGAGCAGCTTTACGCGGCACCGAAGCACCCCTACACGCAGGCGCTCTTCGCCTCGGTCCCGACACTCGGCACCGGGCGCCGCGCCTTCCGGCCGATCGAGGGCGAAATCCCGTCGCCCATCGACCCGCCGCCGGGTTGCGCGTTCCACCCCCGCTGTCCCTTCGCCGGTCCTCGCTGCCGTGCCGAGGTGCCGCGGCTCACGGCGTCGGGCCCCGGCCGCACCGTCGCCTGCCATCTCAACGACGGCGGCGTCGGACTGAAGGAGGCGGCATGAGCAATCTCGCCACCCGCGTTGCGCGACTGAACGACGTGCTCTGCGCTGTGAACACGCTGGTCTGGGACTCGCGGACGATGATGCCGCCGGGCGGCGCCGCGACGCGCGGGCACCAGGTCGCGACGCTGAAGGGCCTCGCCCGCGACATGATCCTCGACGACGGCATGCGCCGCGCCGTCGATGCGACGCTGGCCGCGACCGAGGGACGTGATCCCGCCGACCCGGAGCGCCGGGCGGCCGAGGCCGTGAGGGAAGCGATCGAGCGGCACGCGCGCCTTTCGCCGGAGCTCCTGCGCGCGCAGGCCGAGCACAGCGCGCTCGCCGCCGCCGCCTGGGCCGAAGCACGCGCCGCCGGCGACTTCTCCGTCTTCCGCCCATATCTCGAGCGGGTTGTGGCGCTCGCCCGGCAGCAGGCTGAGGCACTGGGCTACGACGAACATCCCTACGACGCGATGGTTCACGCCTTCGAGCCGGGTGAGACCGCGGCATCGCTCGGGCGCCTCTTCGACCGGCTGCGGACGGGCATCCTGCCGATACTCGACCACGCGCTTGGCCGGCCCCGGCCTCGAACCGACTTCCTCTACCGCGACTATCCCGAGGCGGCGCAGCAGGCGTTCTGCGCCGAGACCGCCCGGCTCCTCGGCTACGACACCCGTCGCGGCCGCCTCGACACGACGGTGCATCCGTTCGAGATCAGCTTCACCCGCAACGACGTCCGCATTACCTCGCGTTGGTCGCGTAACTACCTGCCGATGGCGATATTCGGTACGATCCACGAGACCGGCCACGCCCTCTACGAGCAGGGAGCGGACCCAGCGTTCGACCGCAGCGCGCACACCACCGACATGCTCACCTTCTACGCGGTGGCGGGGTCGAGCTTCGGCATGCACGAGAGTCAGTCGCGCCTGCTGGAGAACCACGTGGGCCGGTCGCCCGCGTTCTGGAGCGTGCACTACTCGCGCCTGCGCGACACTTTCCCCGAGCAGCTCGCTGACGTGGCGGAGGAGGAGTTCGTGGCCGCCGTGAATCGGGTCGAGCCGGGCCTCGTCAGAGTCGAGGCGGACGAGCTGACTTACGACCTCCACATCATGCTGAGGGTGCAGATCGAGATGGCGCTGATGGATGGCTCGCTCGCCGTCGCCGACGTGCCCGAGGTCTGGAACGAGGCGATGCGGCGGGACTTGGGGCTGGAGGTGCCGCACGACGGGCTCGGCTGCCTGCAGGACGTGCACTGGTCCTCGGGCTATATCGGCTCGTTTCCGACCTACACCATCGGCAACGTGACCGCGGTGCAGATCATGGCGCATCTCGACGCCGAGCGGCCCGAGGTCCGGCAGGCGCTGCTCGCGGGTGACACTGCGCCCCTCCGCGCCGAACTGCGGGAACTGGTCTGGTGTCACGCCCGCTCGCGTAGCCGGGCGGAGATCCTCGCGGAGATCGGGCACGAGGCGTCCGATCCGTCGGCTTATCTCGCCTACCTCGCGGAGAAGTTCGGGATGCCGGCCCGCGGCGCTCGCGCGGCGCAGTAGCGCCCGCAGGCGACCCCGGGCCGCGCGGGCCCGTCGAGGCTTGCGACCACCTCGCCTTTCTCCTAGGTAGGCCGCGAACCAGCCAGGGCCTGTCCGCATGGAAAACGTCATCCTGATCGTCCACCTGATCCTCGCGCTCTGCCTCATCGGGGTCGTGCTGCTGCAGCGCTCCGAAGGCGGCGGTCTCGGGATGGGCAGCGGCGGCGGCGGAGTGATGACCGGACGCGGTGCGGCGACCGCGCTGGGCAAGCTCACTTGGGCTTTTGGCGCGGCTTTTGTCGTGACGTCGCTGACGCTGACGATAATCGCGGCGCAGAATGCCGCTGGCACGTCGATTCTCGACCGGCTGGGTCCGTTGACGGAGGATGGAGCGCCCGCGCTGCCGCCGACGGATGACCTTCTGCCGCCGGCCGCCGGCGACGGGCCGCTGCTCCCGCCTCCGTCGGAGTAGCCCACGGACACCGTTACCGATCGCGCACAACGTGCTACCCTCCGGGAAGCCCGCGGATCAGACGCGCGGCCGCCCACCAAGGAGGGACATCAATGCGTCATCATCTCGCGCTCGCCGCGGCGGCCATCGGCCTGCTCGGGGCGGCCCCCGCCGCGCTTGCCGCCCCCATCAGCTATGTCGCCAGCCTCAGCGGCAGTGCCGAGGTTCCGCCCAACGCCTCTCCGGGCGCCGGGACGGCGCGCCTCACGATCGACACCATCGCGAATTTCATCTCCTACGACGTCAGCTTTTGGGGCCTCCTCGGGACGACCTTCGCGGCGCACGTGCATGGTCCCGCCCCTGCCGGCGTGAACGGCGGTGTCGCCTCGACGACGCCAGCGCCGCCGGGCTTTCCGCTGGGTGTCACAGCGGGCAGCTTCTCTGGCGTCTTCGACACCACGCTCGCCTCCACCTACAGCCCCCCCTTCCTCACCGCCAACGGCGGCACGCCGGAGGGCGCCGAAGCCGCGTTCGCCCAGATGCTGGCCGACGGGAACGCCTACTTCAACATTCATACGACCGTGTTCGCTGGGGGAGAGATCCGTGGCCAGTTCGGGTTGGCGCCCATCCCGCTTCCCGCCGGGGCGGTGCTGATCGTCACGGCGCTCGGGGCACTCGGCGCACTCCGCCTCCGGCGTGTAACCTGACCGGCATGGGACCGGCACGGCGCGTCAAGCGCCGGTCCCATGCCTTGCCGCCTGCCCTCGAATGGCGTAGAGGTGCACTCCCGTAGCGGATAAAGCGTCGGACACCTCTCCGGCCACAAGATACGGGGCTTCACGGGCATGGCACGATACATCTTCATCACCGGGGGCGTGGTCTCGTCGCTCGGAAAGGGTCTCGCGTCGGCCGCGCTCGGGGCGTTGCTCCAAGCCCGTGGATTCACCGTCAGGTTGCGCAAGCTCGACCCCTACCTCAACGTCGACCCCGGCACGATGAGCCCGTTCGAGCATGGCGAGGTCTTCGTCACCGACGACGGCGCCGAGACCGACCTCGACCTCGGGCACTACGAGCGCTTCACCGGCGTCGCGGCCCGCAAAACCGACAGCGTTAGCTCAGGCCGCATCTACCAGAACGTGCTGGAGAAGGAGCGCCGCGGCGACTACCTCGGCAAGACGATCCAAGTGATCCCGCACGTCACCAACGAGATCAAGGACTTCCTCTCCATCGGCGACAACGAGACCGACTTCCAGCTCTGCGAAATCGGCGGCACCGTGGGCGACATCGAGGGGCTGCCCTTCTTCGAAGCAATCCGCCAGTTCGCCCAGGAACGCCCCCGCGGCCAGTGCATCTTCATGCACCTTACCCTCCTGCCGTGGATCGCCGCCAGCGGAGAGCTCAAGACCAAGCCCACCCAGCACTCCGTCAAGGAACTCCGCTCCATCGGCATCGCCCCCGACGTCCTCGTATGCCGCTCCGACCACCCGATCCCGGACAAGGAGCGCGCCAAGATCGCCCTCTTCTGCAACGTCCGCGAGGAGGCGGTGATCGCCGCCCCCGACCTCTCGTCGATCTACGAGGCACCGCTGGCCTACCACCGCCAGGGGCTCGACCAAGCGGTGCTCGACGCGTTCCAGATCCACCCTGCCCCGCGCCCCAACCTCGGCCGTTGGGAAGACGTGATCGACCGCCTCACCCACGCCGAGGGCGAGGTCAGGATCGCCATCGTCGGCAAGTACACCCAGCTCGGCGACGCCTACAAATCCATCGCCGAGGCGCTGACCCATGGCGGCATGGCCAACCGCGTCCGCGTCCGCCCTGAATGGATCGACGCAGAAATCTTCGAGCGCGAGGATCCGTCGCCCTACCTCGAGATTTTCCATGCGATCCTCGTTCCCGGCGGCTTTGGGGAGCGCGGGACCGAGGGCAAGATCCGCGCCGCCCAGTTCGCGCGCGAACACAAGATCCCCTACTTCGGCATATGCCTCGGCATGCAGATGGCGGTGGTCGAGGCGGCGCGAAACCTTGCCGGGATGCCTAACGCGGGCAGCCAGGAATTCGACCACGAGGTCGGCGCCACCCGCTTCGAGCCGGTGATCTTCCACCTAAAGGAATGGATAAAGGACAACCAGAAGATCGCCCGCTCCGTGCTCGACGACAAGGGCGGCACCATGCGCCTCGGCGCCTACACCGCCTGCCTCAAGAGCGGCAGCCATGTCGCCGACATCTACGAAAGTCACGAGATCGCCGAACGCCACCGCCACCGCTACGAGGTCGACGTCAAATACCGCGAGGCGCTCGAGAAGCACGGCCTTTGCTTTTCGGGCATGTCACCGGACGGGCGGCTCCCCGAGATCGTGGAGGTCGCAGATCACCCGTGGTTCATCGGGGTTCAATTCCACCCGGAGCTGAAGTCGAAGCCGTTCGCCCCCCACCCGCTCTTCGCGGATTTCGTCCGGGCGGCGGTAGAGGTCAGCCGGCTTGTCTGACACGGTCGAAGAATCTGCGTTCGCGTCTCGACGGGCTCGTGATATGATGGTGACCGTTCGTGATGACCTGGCACCGACATGGCAGAGGAACCGAAAGACTCGAAGGCGCCTGAGCAACTCGTGGCTTTCTATGCCGAGGACTACAAGTCGAAGGTTGCTTATCTAGTAGGCCAGTTCGACCGGATGTGGACCAGGTTCAACCTCTTCCTGACGCTAGAGACCGCCATATTCGCAGGCTTCGGCGCCGCCTTTCTGCAGGCGCCTCAGCTCGCGCAGGTCGTTTCTTTGGCAGGTGCTGCAGTTTCGCTGCTCTGGCTGTTTACCGCGAACGAAGATCGGAACTTGGTCAAGCTCTACCGGGGCCATGTGCGGCAGGCTTTCGATGCCCTCAAGACGAGTCTCGGGACTAGGTCCGCGACGATCGATTCCGCCTATTGTCACGTCGGCGACAAGTCGCCCGCTCCTGGCACTGAGGGCCAGCGGAGGAGCGGGCTTTTCACCATCACGCAGATGCCAAGATGGGCCGCAGGCACCCTGCTCGTCCTATGGCTTCTCGCCGCATATTTCGCTTCACTGCGACTGAACAGCTAGAGCCAGACACATCATCGGACGAGCCTCAGCCGCGGCGGAACACGCGTCTGAAGGCGTGGGCGACAGCTCCGGACAGCCCCCCCGGCGGGTAGAACACGCTGGTCAGGAGGTTGTAGTTGCCGCGCGCGGCGCGCGGAATCGAGGAGTGGATGGCCTTCAGGCTGTAATAGCTGGCAACGATCACGACGATATTGAAGATCGTGTTCATCGCGCGGCCGCTCGATGCCTGATACCAGCGCTCCCACGTATCGGCTCCGATCCAGTTCGGCAGCACATCCCAGTACGTGGCTCGCGCGAAAACCTTGAGGTAAAGCAGCAGGAAACCGAGCGTCAGGTACCGCACTACGCCTGTCGAGATCAGCAGCAGGCGAAAGAAACCGAAGCCAACGAGCGCCGTCATGAAAGCCACAAGATAGGCCGACACCTGATTGGCTTCGATGATGACTTGGTCGGGGGTCATCGATCCAGTTCCTTGTTCCTCATGTTGCGTTCTCGGATCATGTCGGCGAGCGCGTCGCGCAGGTCGTCATAGGCCTTTGCGTTCTTGTAGCGCTCGACGACGAGGTTGCGGTCGAAGCGGTCCGCCGCGCCGGGTCGATCCTCCGACACGCCATGGGCCTCGTTCGCGCCGCTTCGCCAGAAGAGCAGCCGGCGAAAAATCTGCATGAGCACTTCATCCTGGTTGCCATGCCTGTCGGCCGACGACGCAGTGCCGTACCGGACGCCGTTGGTGGCGGTTCGGGAAGTGTCATTTTACCGGTGCGAAAAAGTTGCTAACCAGGGGCGCTCAACCTTGGCCTTTCAAGCAACGGCGCAGATATGGGACCACCCTAGGGTTACAGATTCTGCAGCTCACGACTCGCCGCCGACAGAGTGGGCGGCATCGTCGTATCCGCTCCCCGTACCCGTGTTGAACTCGTAGTCGCTCAGTTCCGCATCTGCATCGGTTTCCCAGTCGCCGAGGTCGCCTGTATCACCACATCCTGTGTTGAACTCGTCCGGCGAAATCGAGCCGCCTGTGTCTGCATTTCAGTCGGCCACGTTGTCTTGTGCCATGACGGGTGCGGTCGCCAGTGCGGCCACGATTGCGGTGCTTCCAATGCTGGCGGCAAACCTGTTCATCGTAGGTCCTTCCGATCTTTCGCGGCGCGGCCGCTCTACTGGGCGGCTGGAGGGGTGAGGTTAGCCGTCGTTCCAATGCGCGTCGCAGCCGCGAGGCGCTGCGCCCCGTCCAATATCTTCATCTGCGCGAACAAACCTGCGCCTCCGCCGTTGTGCAGGGAGGCAAGGAGGATGCGGACAATGAACTGGGAAGAAATGTTCTTTCAGAACTGGAGCGGCATCGTCCGCACCATCATCGTGGGACTACTCGCCTATGGCTTCCTTGTCCTGAGCCTGCGTATCTCGGGAAAGAGGACGCTCGCCAAGCTGAACGCCTTCGACCTGGTGGTGACGGTCGCGCTAGGCTCGACGCTGGCTACGATCCTGCTTAGCGAGAACGTCGCGCTGGCCGAAGGTGCGGTGGCACTGCTCGTGCTCATCACCGCGCAATACCTCGTGGCGGCGGTCTCGGTCCGATCTCAACGCTTTGCCCGTATCGTGCGCTCCGAGCCGACGCTGCTGCTGCGGGACGGAGAGCCGCTGGCGAATGCGATGCGGCGCGAGCGCGTCACACGTGAAGAGCTGGAGACCGTGGTGCGGACGGAGGGACAGCGCGAACTCGCGAGCATCGCCGCGGTGATCCTCGAATCGGACGGCTCGTTCTCGGTCATCGACGGCGGCCGGAGCAGCCGGGAAACGCGCCACTCGGACGCCGGCCGATGACGTCGTCAGGGCGTCAGATCTCCGGCAGATAGCGCTGGATCAGCTTCCAGCTGCTTTCGTTCTCCAGCCGCCGCAGCAGCGCTCATTCAGCGCCTCGTGCAGGTCCCCTTCCCTTGTGGCAGCGCATAGTGCGGGCCGAACAGCGTCGTCCGGACGTTGAGGTCCAACCCGCCGATCTCGCCCACGACGTGCCGCAGTGACGGCGCAGCAGCGGCCACCAACTTGACCTCCCCCGCGTCCAGAGCCGTTATCTCCGGATCGGCGACCTGCGCCGCCGCCGGAACCTTTGAAAGCAGGAAAGAAAGTGCCAGCAGAAAGCGCGCAGGAGCATGTCGCGCCCCCCCTGACCTGCGCCCAACGCTAGAGCAGCAGACAGCGGCGCGCTTGGCAAGGCCCGCCTGGTGCTCCATATCCCGCAGATGATTGGTGACCTGATCCGCCGGCTGACCGAGCCCGAGCCGCAGCCGCTTCCGGAGCCCGACGCGCGTGTGGCGCTGGCGGCGCTCCTCGTCCGCATCGCCCGCAGCGACGGGACCTATGCCGAAGCCGAGGTTTCGCGCATCGATCGCATCCTGACGAAGCGCTACGGCCTTTCGCCCTTCGAGGTGACAAAGCTGCGCCGCGAGGCCGAGCAGATCGAGGCCGAGGCGCCCGACACTGTGCGTTTCACCCGCGCAATCAAGGACGCGGTTCCCTACGAGGACCGCGAGGCGGTCATCGAGGCGCTGTGGTCAGTCGCTCTGGCCGACGGACAGCGAGATGCGGAGGAGGACGCACTGCTGCGGACCGTGGCACCACTTCTCGGCGTCAGCGACCGCGACTCCGGCCTAGCGCGGCAGCGGGTAGATCAGACCGACTGAATCATCCGCCCCGGACGATAACGCTCGTGTCGCTTCTCTTCAGAGGCGAAGAGGGCCGCACCTGAGGCTTTTCCGCCACGTCACGGGGGCTTTGCGCGTTGCAAAGGCGCGACAAGCGCGGCTAACTCCATGCTCGACAGTTCCCTGCCGAAAGCCGACGTGACCGAAGCCGCACCGCCTGTCATCGAGTTGAGAAACCTCCACAAGCGCTACGGCGATCTCGAGGTGCTCAAGGGCGTGGACCTTCGGGCGCCGCAGGGCCAAGTCATCTCGCTCATCGGCTCGTCGGGGTCGGGCAAGTCCACGCTACTGCGCTGCGCAAACCTGCTCGAGAACAGCCAGGACGGCGACGTCCTCTTCCAGGGCGAGCGCATTCGCTGGCACGGCGGGGGCCTCGACCGGCATCCGGCGGACCGGAGGCAGGTGACGCGCATTCGCACCAATCTTGCGATGGTCTTCCAACAATTCAACCTCTGGGCGCACATGACCATCATCCAGAACGTCATGGAGGCGCCCGTCACCGTCCTCGGTCAAGATCGCAAAGAGGTGCGGGCGCGGGCGCAGGCGCTGCTCGACAAGGTAGGAATCGGCGACAAGGCCGAGGCGTGGCCGGCGCAGCTTTCTGGAGGCCAGCAGCAGCGCGCGGCGATTGCGCGGGCACTGGCGATGGAGCCCCAGGCCCTGCTCTTCGACGAACCCACCAGCGCGCTGGACCCCGAGCTCGAGCAGGAAGTGGTGCGGGTCATCAAGTCGCTCGCCGACGAAGGGCGGACGATGATCCTCGTCACCCACGATATGCGTCTGGCCGCCGACGTCAGCGATCATGTCGTGTTCCTGCACGAGGGCCGCATCGGAGAGGAGGGTCCACCGTCCCGCCTCTTCGGCAGCCCCGAGACACCGCGACTGCGGCAGTTCCTCTCCGCAGGACAGGCTGCCTGAAGCAACAAGCAAGACATCAAGGAGTATTCGAATGAAGACCATCGTTCTCGCGTTCGCCGCGGCCGGCCTGGCGGCGACCGCTGCCCTCGCGCAGCAGACGGTGCGCATGGGCACCGAGGGCGCCTATCCGCCGTACAACTTCATCAACGACTCCGGCGAGATCGACGGTTTCGAGCGCGCTCTGGGTGACGAGCTCTGCGAGCGGGCCGGTCTCACCTGCGAATGGGTGACGAACGACTGGGACTCGATCATCCCAAACCTCGTCTCCGGCAACTACGACACGATCATGGCCGGGATGAGCATCACCGACGAGCGTGAGGACGTCATCGACTTCACGCAGAACTACATCCCGCCCGTGCCGTCCGCCTATGCCGCGCTGAGCGAGGATGTGGACGTCGCGAGCGGGGTTGTCGCGGCGCAAACCAACACAATTCAGGCCGGGCACGTCGCCGAGAGCGGCGCAACACTCGTGGAATTCGCGACACCCGACGAGACGGTGGCCGCGATCCGCAACGGCGAGGCCGACGCGGTGCTGGCCGACAAGGACTTCCTGCAGCCGATCGTCGAGGAGTCGGGCGGAGAGCTGATGTTCGTAGGCGACGACGTGCTGCTCGGCAACGGGATCGGGATGGGCCTGCGCGAGTCCGATGACGAGCTGCAGCAGACCTTCGACGCCATCCTTACCGAGATGAAGGAGGACGGATCGCTGAACGAGCTCATCCGGGAATGGTTCGGCGAAGACGCACCGACCTATTGACAGGCCAGCCGGAGCGGATCGTCCGCTCCGGCGCCAAGAACGCGAGGCTCGGTGCGACACGCGCATGATCACTTGAGCGGATTGCAACCGCCCGCGCGAGCGGGTTGAACGTCCCCGTGTTCGACTTCTGCACCGATCCGGCGACGCTCTCCGATCCAGCGTGGTTCGCCTGCTACCTGACCAGTGGCAAGCACCTCGCCTTCTACGGCTCGTTCGGCACGGTGCTGATCCTGCTGGCCGTCACCGCGCCGGTAGCGCTCGCGTTCGGCTTCGCCGGCGCGATGGCGGCGCGATCGGGCTTCGCGCCGCTGCGCTGGCTGGGCGTCGCCTATACTTCGATCGTGCGCGGTGTGCCCGACATCGTTTTCTTCCTGTTCTTCGTGATTGCGCTCGACCAGATGTTCGAGTGGACGCGCCACCAGGTCCTATGCCCCGACTGGGACCAGCCGGTGCGGCAGGGCAACGAGTTCCTCGTCTGCCCCGAGGCCAAACTCCCCCTCGGTTCGGCGCCGCAGTGGGTGCATGAGGGCTACGGCTTCTTTCTGGCGATCCTGACCTTCGCCATCGTGTTCGGCGCCTTCGCCGCCAACGTGCTCTTTGGCGCCATGCGGGCTGTCCCGAAGACCCAGACCGAGACGGCAGAGGCCTACGGCATGACGCCGCGCCAGACCTTCTGGCGCATCCTTGTACCGCAGATGTGGGTTTACGCTCTGCCGGGGCTGTCGAACCTCTGGATGATCCTCGTCAAGGCGACGCCACTCCTGTTCCTGCTGGGGGTCGAGGACATCGTCTACTGGGCGCGCGAGCTCGGCGGCTCGAAGACTTCGACCTTCACCTACCCGCACCCCGATTGGCGTCTCTGGTACTTTCTCGGGCTCCTGATCTTCTACCTCACGCTCACGAAGGTCAGCGAGGTCCTGCTGGGGCGACTGACCCGTAGGCTGAGCCAGGGACAGGCCACCATCGGCGGCGAGACGCTGCGCGGAAAGGGCGTTGCATGAGCTGCGCCGAGACCATCGCGAACTACGCCCTGAGGTCGATCGGCATAGGCGAGCGCCTTTTGCCGCGCGGAGAGATCACGCTCTGCGACCAATTCGTGCTGATCGGCTCCGGCATGATCTGGAACGTCTACTTTGGCGCGCTTGCGCTGGCCTTCGGCTTCTTTCTGGCCACCGGCCTCGCGCTGATGCGCGCCTCCCGCTCGGCGTGGGCACGCAAGCCGGCCGAGTGGTTCATCTTCGTCTTCCGCGGCTCGCCGCTCTTCATCCAGTTCTTCCTGGCCTACGAGGCGCTGGTGCTCCTGCCGCGGTCGGGGATCGAGTTGTGGGGCCTGACGATCGAGACGAGCTGGACTACCCGCGCCTGGGCCGGCGCGCTCTTCGTGCTGTTTCTGAATACCGCCGCCTATTCGGCCGAGATCTTCTACGGCGCGCTGCGGAGCGTTCCGCGCGGCGAGGTGGAGGCGGCGGACGCCTACGGCATGACCGGCTGGACCCGCTTTCGCCGCGTGATCTGGCCGACGATGCTGCGCCTCGCCTGGCCCGCCTACACCAACGAGGCGATCTTCCTCTTCCACGCGACGACACTCGTCTTCTTCTCCGGCTTTCCGGCGTGGCAGCAGCGCGGCGATGCGCTCTACTACGCCAGCTACTTTGCCGACCAGACCTTCAACCCTTTCGTCCCCTACCCTATTGTCGCCCTCTATTTCATCGTGACGACGCTCGGGATCATATCGCTCTTCGGCTGGGCCAACCGGCGCCTCAACCGCCACCTGCCGCAGGCTGCTCCCAGCCGGATACGCTACCGCCCGGCGCTGCTCAGATGACCGAGGCGTTCCGGGAGAAGCTCCGCCGCCACCTGCGCGAGAGCCGCCTTCCGGTGGGCGAGCTCGCGCGGCGCTCTGGCGTCAGCGGGCGAGCGATCGAACGGCTCTTCGCCGACGAGACGCTGGGGACGGAGGACGAGCTGGCGCTGGCACAGGTCGTCGGCCTCGACCTCAGCGAGGCGACGCGGCCGGGCCGAAACCCCGAGCTCGACTGGCTCGCCCACAACCGGGAGGTTCGGACCGTCCATGTGGCGGTGGCCGACCTGAACGGACAGGCGCGGGGCAAGCGGCTGCCGGCGCGCTTTGCCCACAAGGTAGTCGAGGACGGTGCGCGGATGCCGATGTCGGTCCTCAACGTCGACATCTGGGGTGACGACATCGAGAACAGCCCGCTGGTCTTCGAGACTGGCGACCGCGACGGCATTCTCTGGCCGACCGAACGCGGGTTCGTCCCGATGCCCTGGCTTGGCTCGCCCTCCGCCCTGCTCCCGACCTGGATGTACACCGAGGAGGGACAACCCTTCGACGGCGATCCGCGCCACGCCCTTGCCCGGGTCGTCGACCGCTACGCCGAGCGCGGCTGGCGGCCGGTCGTGGCGACCGAGCTCGAGTTCTACCTGATCGACGACGCGGGCGACGACCTCCAGCCGCCGCCTTCGCCCCGCTCCGGCAAGCGGCGACTCGGGGGCGAGATCCTGAGCCTGCGCGCGCTCGACGCCTTCGACGCCTTCTTCACCGACCTGTATGACGCCTGCGAGGCCATGGACATTCCGGCGGAGACGGCGATCAGCGAGGGTGGCCTGGGGCAATACGAGATCAACCTCGTGCACGGCGACCCGCTTAAGGCCGCCGATGATGCCTGGCTCTTCAAGCTCCTGCTGCGCGGCCTCGCCCGTCGCCACGGCTTCGCGGCAAGCTTCATGGCCAAGCCCTACGCCGAGTGGGCTGGCAACGGGATGCACGTCCACTTCTCGGTCCTCGACGAGGAAGGTCGCAACATCTTCGACGACGGCGGCGCGCGCGGCACCGATCTGCTGAGGCAAGCGATCGCCGGCTGCCTCGCCGCCCTGCCCGACTCGACGCTGATCCTGGCGCCGCACGGCAACAGCTACGACCGGATGGTGCCCGAGGCGCATGCGCCGACGGGCATCGCCTGGGCCTACGAGAACCGCACCGCAGCGATTCGCATTCCCGCCAGCACACCGCAGGCGCGGCGGATCGAGCACCGGGTCGCGGGGGGCGACGTGAGTCCCTATCTGCTCCTCACAGCCGTGCTGGGGGCGGCACTCACCGGCATCGAGGACGAAGCCGTCCCGCCCGATCCGATTACCGGCAACGCCTACCAGATGAACCTGCCGCGGCTGACGGACGACTGGGGAGAGGCGATCGCGGCCTTCGAGCGGAGCGCTCTTATCCGCAGGATTCTGCCGCGCGGGCTGATCCGCAACTACCTGATGACCAAGAAGCAGGAGCGGCAGTACTATGCGGAGCTGTCGCAGACGGAGCGCCTCGACCTCTATCTCGACACCGTCTGAGGTGCGCATTACCGTCCGGCCCGTCCAATTACGGTGACCCATGCACATCGGCATCCTGCAGACCGGCCACGCCGCCGATCCCGTCCGCGCAGAGAACGGCGACTATGATGAGATGTTCCAGCGACTTCTCGGCGGCCACGGCCTGACCTTCACGACCTGGAACGTCGTCGACGGCGTGTTTCCCGACGGACCCGAGTCCGCCGAGGGCTGGCTCATCACCGGCTCGCGGCACGGCGCCTATGACGATCTGCCGTGGATCCCACGGCTGGAGGCGCTGATCCGCGACATCCGCGATGTTCACCGGCCGCTCGTCGGCATCTGCTTCGGCCACCAGATCGTGGCGCAGGCCTTGGGTGGCAAGGTGGAGAAGTTCGCGGGCGGCTGGTCTGTCGGGCCGCAGACCTACACGATCGAGGGACGTGACTACCGGGTGCCCGCGTGGCACCAGGACCAGGTGGTCGAGGTGCCACGCGAGGCGCAGGTGGTCGGCCACAGCGACTTCTGCGCAAACGCCGCGCTGCTTTACGACGGCATCCTCACTATCCAGCCGCACCCGGAGTTCGACGCGGCGACCGTGCGCGGCCTGATTGAGCACCGCGGCCGGGGCACGGTTCCGGACGGCCTGCTCGACGCGGCGACGGACGGCCTCGACCGGCCGATGGATCGCGCCGCGATGGCCGAACGGCTGGCCACCTTCCTCAAGGAGCATGCATGAGCTGGCTCGACAGGTTGCCGGAAGCGGCACGCAACTATCTCGACGGGCGGCGCGTCGATGAGGTCGAGTGCATCGTCGCCGATCTGAGCGGGATCGCCCGCGGCAAGGCGATGCCGGCGGCCAAGTTCGCGCACCAGACGCGCTTCTACCTGCCGAACTCGATCTTCCTCCAGACGATCACCGGCGACTGGGCCGACGACGGTCAGGACGCGTTCACCGAGCCCGACCTGATCCTGACCCCCGACTTCGAGACCGCGACTGCCGCGCCCTGGGCGCAGGACATGACGCTGCAGGTGATCCACGACATCTGCGGCCAGGACGGCCACCCTTGGCCGATCGCGCCGCGCAACGTGCTGCGGCGCGTCGTGAACCTCTACAACGCCCGCGGCTGGCACCCGATCGTGGCGCCGGAGATGGAGTTCTACCTCGTCGCGCGGAACGTCGACCCGAACCAGCCGATCGAGCCGCCGCTCGGCCGCACCGGCCGCCGCGCCGCCGCGCGTCAGGCCTACTCCATGAGCGCCGTCGACGAATACGGCCCCGTGATCGACGACATCTACAGCTTTGCCGAGGCGCAGGGCTTCGAGATCGACGGAATCCTGCAGGAGGGCGGCGCTGGTCAAGTCGAGATGAACTTGCGGCACGGCGATCCGATAAAGCTGGCCGACGAGATCTTCTTCTTCAAGCGCCTAATCCGCGAGGCCGCGCTGCGGCACGACGGCTTCGCCACCTTCATGGCGAAGCCGATCCAGGACGAGCCCGGCAGCGCCATGCACATGCACCATTCGGTGGTCGACGTGGCGACGGGGTGCAACATCTTCTCGACCGAGGACGGCGCGGAGACGCCGGAGTTCCTGCACTTCATCGCCGGAATGCAGAAGCACCTGCCGAGCGTCATCGCAGTCCTGGCGCCCTACGTGAACTCCTACCGTCGCTACGTTCCCGACTTCGCGGCGCCCATCAACCTCGAATGGGGGCGCGACAACCGCACGACCGGGATCAGAGTGCCGGTCTCGGAACCAGCGGCGCGGCGGGTCGAGAACCGGCTCGCGGGGATGGACTGCAATCCCTACCTCGGGATCGCGGCCTCCCTCGCCTGCGGCTATCTCGGGCTGGTCGAGCGCGAGCTGCCGGGTGAGCCCTTCGGCGGGGACGCCTATACGCGCGACGCGGCAATTCCCAGGGGGCTAGGCGACGCGCTCGACCTATTCGGCGCGGCGCATCAGATGCACGAGGTGCTGGGCGCTGGCTTCGCCCGCATCTACACCAACGTGAAGGAGCTCGAATACCGCGAGTTCCTGCAGGTCATCTCCCCCTGGGAGCGGGAGCACCTGCTGCTCAACGTATGAACCTGCTCGACGCGAACGACCGGCCTGGCGAGCACCCGCGCAGCTGGTACGCCGAGACAGCCGGAGACCTGCGCCCGCGCCCACCGCTCGCTGGAGACGTCCGCGCGGACGTCTGCGTCATCGGCGGCGGCTACACCGGGCTCTCCACCGCCTGGCACCTTGCGCGTACGGGCGCGCGCGTGGTGCTGCTCGAGGCGCAGAGGATCGGCTTCGGCGCCTCGGGCCGCAACGGCGGCCAGGTCGGCAGCGGACAGCGACTCCACCATGACGCGCTCGAGGCACGTCTGGGGCCGAATCTCGCGCGGCGGCTCTGGGATATCGCGGAGGACGCGAAGCGCCTGGTCCGGGGCGTCTCGGAGTGGCCCGAGGTTCAGGCGGGCTGGCGGCCGGGGGTCGCCGCCGCCGCCCGCACCGAACGCGAGGCCGCGGCTGCGCGAGCCTATGGCGAGTGGCTGGCGGCAGGCTACGACTATAATCTCGTCGAGCCGCTCGACCGGGAGGAGATCACCAACCTGACGGGGAGCGAGGTCTTCGCCGGCGGCACGATCGACTGGGGCGCCGGCCATGTCCACCCCCTGCGTCTCGCGCTGGGCGTCGCACGGCTGGCCGACGAGGCTGGCGCCGTGCTGCACGAGCAGAGCCGCGTCGTTCGGCTGGACGGCACCACGGCCGTGACGGCACAAGGCTGCGTGCGTGCCGACGCCCTTGTGCTGGCCTGCAACGGATATCTCGGAGAGCTTTCCCCCGCGATTGCCGCGCGTGTCATGCCGATCAACAACTTCGTCGCAGCAACCGTGCCGCTCGGGGATCGGATGCCGCTCGCCCGTCCGGTGGCGGTGGCCGACGACCGCTTCGTGGTCAACTACTGGCGGCCTACGGATGACGGGCGGCTGCTCTTCGGCGGCGGCGAGAGCTACGGCTACCGCTTTCCTGCAGCTATCGCCGCGCCGGTGCGACACCGGCTCGGTGCAATCTATCCGCAGCTTCGGCAGGTGGAGATCACGCATGCCTGGGGCGGCACGCTGGCCATCACGCGCTCGCGCATGCCGCTCTTCGCCCGGCCCGGGCGAGACATCTGGTCGGCCTCGGGTTATTCTGGGCACGGTGTGGCGATGGCGATGATGGCCGGACGCATCCTCGCGGAGGCGATCCGAGGCGAAACGGCCGGCTTCGACGCAATGGCGGCAATTCCCAATCCGCCCTTCCCGGGGGGTACCGCGGCACGAGCTCCTCTCCTCGCCGCGGCGATGACATGGTTCGCCCTGCGCGACCGGTTCGGCATTTGAGTTCGCAACGCAGCGTTCCATAAGTTAATCTTCGAGCGCCACGACCATGGGGACCGCGATCACATGCTATCTCAGCCTGGCGCCTTTGACGCCGAGCCAATTCCCGATGCCGCCAGAGAAGAAATCGAGCGCCTGCTGACATCGGGCGACCTCTTTCGCTATACTGCATCGCAGGATGCGCCGGCAGCCTTGCTCGAAGCCGAGTTCGCGTCGCTGATCGGGTCGCGCTACGCGCTCGCCGTCTCCTCCTGCTCTGCCGCGCTCTTCCTGTCGCTCAGGGCACTCGACCTGCCGCGCGGGGCGCGAGTGCTGGTGCCGGCGTTCACCTTCGCCGCGGTGCCATCCGCCGTCCTGCACGCCGACTGCACACCGGTGCTCGTCGAGTGCGGGCGCGACTACCGCATCGATATCGGCGATTTCCGGTCAAAGCTGTCCTCCGCCGACGCCGTGCTCGTCAGCCACATGCGCGGCCATACCTCGGACATGGAGGCCATCATGTCCGCCGCCGATGAGGCCGGCGTGCCTGTCGTGGAGGATGCCGCACACTCGCTCGGCACGATCTGGCGCGGACGCAACATCGGCACGATTGGGCGGGTCGGTTGCTTCTCTTTCCAATCCTACAAGCTGCTTAACGCGGGCGAAGGCGGGATGCTCGTTTCTGACGACCCGGACCTGATCGCACGGGCGATCATCATGTCCGGCGCCTACGAGCACAACTGGCGCAAGCATCCGGTCCTGCAGGAGGCGTTCGCGCGGTGGCAGAACGCGCTGCCGCTCTACAACACACGCTTGTCGAACCTTTCTGCTGCCGTCGTGCGCCCGCAGCTTGGCGAGTTGCCGCGTCGGGTGCGTGACGGCAGGCGCAATCACGATCTGGTCGCGGCGAAACTGCGTGCGTCTCCGTGGTTCGACGTGCCGATCCCGTTGCAAGGCGAATTGCGCGCACCGGATTCGATCCAGTTCAACCTGCTGGGCATGGACGATGCCGGCGTCCGCCGCTTCACCGAGGCCGCCACGGCAGGCGGTGTCGCGGTGCAGGTCTTCGGCCTCAGCCCCGACAACGCCCGCGCCTTCTGGAACTGGCACTTCCTTGGCCACATGCCGGAGCTGCCGAAGACGCGCGAGATGCTGATGCGGGCGTGCGACGTCCGGCTGCCGGCGCGTCTCTCGCCCGAAGCGTGTGTGGGCGTGGCCGATACGGTTGTCGCTGCGGCCTCGTCGGCCGCCGGGGCCGCGCGCGCCGCCTGACGCAACGCTTCCCTGATTGAAGCCGCCGTCGCGCGGGACTAGCGTGCCGAGCGAAAAGGAGACGCTCATGCGCGACGAGCCGAACGACTGGGAGAGCCGGGCCGAGGCCAATTCGTTCTACGGCTTCACCGACCTGCCGTCGGTGCGCCGGCGCGGCACCGTCGTCGTCACGCACGGCGAGGGCCCCTACATCTTCGACACCCGCGGTCGGCGCTATCTCGACGCGAACTCGGGCCTCTGGAACATGGTCGCTGGTTTCGACAACCCGAAGCTCGCTGAGGCGGCCAAGGCTCAATACGACCGACTGCCCGGCTACCACGCCTTCTTCGGGCGGATGTCGGACCAGACGGTGATGCTGTCGGAGCGCCTGATCGAGGTCTCGCCGTTCGAGCGCGGCCGCGTCTTCTACACGAACAGCGGGTCCGAGGCGAACGACACGCTGGTCAAGATGCTCTGGTTCCTCAACGCCGCCGAGGGCCGGCCGGAGAAGCGCAAGATCCTGACGCGGGTCAATGGCTATCACGGCGTGACCGTCGTCGCCTCGTCGATGACCGGCAAAGCCTACAACAGCGTGTTTGGGCTGCCCCTGCCCGGCTTCGTCCACCTGACCTGCCCGCACTACTGGCGCGAGGGGCGGCTTGACGAGAGCGAGGCGGAGTTCACCGCACGCATGGCGGCGGAGCTCGAGGAGACGATCTCGCTTGAGGGCGCCGAGACGATCGCCGCCTTCGTCGCCGAGCCGGTCATGGGTGCAGGCGGTGTCATCCCGCCATCCGAGGGCTATTTCCAAGCGATCGCACCTGTCCTGCAGCGACACGGCATCCCGCTGGTCGCGGACGAAGTCATCTGCGGCTTTGGCCGGACCGGCGAAGCGTGGGGATGTCAGACCTACGACTTCATGCCCGACGCGATCATTGCGTCGAAGGCAATGACCGCGGGGTATTTCCCGATGGGAGCCGTGATCCTCGGCCCCGAGCTCGCCGACAGACTGCAGGCGGCGAGCGACGCGATCGAGGAATTTCCGCATGGCTTCACCGCCAGCGGCCACCCGGTCGGCTGCGCGGTCTCTCTCGCCGCGATCGAGCTGATCCTCGACGATGGCCTCCTGGAAAATGTGCGCCGCCTGACTCCGCGGTTCGAGGCAGGGCTGGCGGAGCTTGCCCGCAAGCCGAACATCGGCGAGTGGCGCGGCAAGGGACTGATGGGCGCGCTCGAAGCGGTGGCGGACAAGGAGAACCGAACGCCTTTCGCGTCGGAGCTGAGCGTGAGCGAGCGCATCGCCAACACCTGCACCGACCACGGCCTCATCTGCCGGCCCCTCGGCCAGTCGGTGGTACTCTGCCCGCCGTTCATCATGACCGACGCGCAGATGGACGAGATGTTCGAGAAGCTGGAAGGCGCCCTCGATCAGGTGTTCAACGAGGTCGCCTGAGCGTCAGCTCAACTTTGACAGCTTGTCCTGCAGCTCGGCAAGCTGCCGCTTGATGTCGGCAAGGTCCGACGGCTCGGACTTCGCCTCGTCCTTCGGCGGCTGCGATTGGGGCCAAGTTCCGGCCATGCCGCCCGTCATCGCCTTGAAGAACGCTTCTTGCTGCGCGCGGATCGCGTCGTAGCCCGGTGTACCTGCCATGGGCGCGACCATCGTCTCGAGCATCTTGGTCTGGCCCTTGCGCAACATGTCGAACGACATTGCGAGGAATTGCGGCACGACGCTCTGCGCCTGGGTCGTGTAGCTGCGCACGAGGTCCGTCAGCACGTTGAGTGGCAGGACATTCTCGCCCCGGCTCTCGTGCTCGGCGATGATCTGGAGGAGGTACTGTCGGGTGACGTCGTCACCGCTCTTCAGATCCTTGATCTGCACCTCGCGGCCGTTGCGGATGAAGGCCGCGATGTCGTCAAGGGTTACGTAGTCGCTCGTCTCGGTGTTGTAGAGACGGCGGCTCGCGTAGCGCTTGATTAGAAGCGGTTTGGGGGGTTCTGCCAAGGTCCGACCCTTCGATCTGCGGCGGTGCAGCGAAGCTTAAGGCGGCTTCGGGCGAAAGAAAAGCCCGCGCGGCCGGACATGAAAAAGGGCGGACCCTGAGGTCCGCCCCGTCGCACACCGGCTGGAGGACGAGCCGGATTGCGATGTCTCGCGTTTACTTTGCGGCGCGCTTGGCGGCGCTGGTGGCTTCGCCGCCGACCTTCTTCATCGCGGCGGTCGCATCTTCCTGCGCGTCCTTGCCAGCGGCAAGCATCAGCTCGACAGTCTCCATCTGGACCTTCTTCGCGATCTCCGCAAAGGCGGCCACGGTCTCGGCATTCATCTCGGCTTGCGCGGTTGCGTAGTCGGAGACGGCCTTCGTGTACTCGGTCGGCTCTTCCTTGACGGTGGCAATGTCACCCATCTTGGCAAGCGTGTCCTTCATCCACTTGGACGAGATCTCGTTCGACTTCTCGGCGGCCTCGAGCGCGACCTTCGAGAACTTTTCGCCGAAGGCGGCGTAGGTCTTGAAGCTGTTCTGATAGGCCGACATGTCCATCGGGAACGAGCCCATCATGTCCTGCATCATCTTGGTGTAGTCTTGCGTCGTGTTCATCTGCTGGCTCCTACGTTCGGCTGGTTCCGTCTGCCTTGGCCAGCATATGCCTGCCGCAGCGCAGCATTTCAAGAATTTTGTGCTGCGATGCGGCAAAAAGTTTCCGTAGAGGGAATTAGGCGGCCGGTTCGCCGACGACGTAGGTTCCAGGAGCATCCGCGAGCTGGGGATGTTTCGAATCGCCGATCTGCCGCGCATCGATCTTGCGGCCCGATCGCTTCGAGAGCCACTCGTTCCAGGTCGGCCACCAGGATCCTTCGTGAAACTGCGCCCCGATCTTCCATGTATCGGAGTCGCCAGACCAGTCGCCGTTGGTCCAGTGGCCGTACTTCTTCTTCGAGGGCGGGTTCACAATACCCGCGATGTGGCCCGACTCCGACAGGATGAAGGTTTTGGACCGGCTGCCCATCGCGCGCACGCCGTCGAAGCTGGCCCGCCACGAGGCGATGTGATCGGTCTCGCAGGCGATGGCGCAAAGCGGCACGTCGACGTCCGCTAGCGACAGCGTCTCGCCCAGGAGGCGCAGGTCGCCCTTGGCGAACTTGTTGGCCTGGCAGAGGTCGCGCAGGTACTCAACCGACATCTTGGCAGGCAGGTTCGTCCCGTCCCCGTTCCAGTAGAGCAGGTCGAAGGCGGGCGGCGTCTCGCCCATCATGTAGCTGCGGATGGCCGGCCCGTAGACGAGATCGTTCGAGCGCAGAAAGCTGAACGTCCGGCTCATGAAGAACGAATCGAGGATGCCCTTCTCCTTCACCTCGCGCTCGATCCCGTCGATGAAGTCGTCGCTGAGAAACACGCCGACCTCCCCCTGATCAGCGAAATCGGTCAGCGTCGTGAAGAAGGTGGCGGACTTGATCCGCTTGTCCTTGCGCTTCTTCATCAGCGACAGTGTCAGCGACAGCGTGGTTCCGGCGATGCAGTACCCGACCGCGTTGACCTGCTCCTCGCCAGTGATGGCCTGGACCTCCTCGATCGCCTTGAGGAAGCCGTTCTCGATGTAGTCGCCGAGGCCGACGTCGCGGTAGCTCGGGTCCGGGTTCTTCCAGCTGGCGACGAAGAGGGTGTAGCCCTGATCGAGGACCCAGCGGATCAGGCTGTTCTGCGGCTTGAGGTCCAGTATGTAGAACTTGTTGATCCAAGGCGGAAAAATGATGAGGGGCGTCTTGTGCACCTTCTCGGTGCGCGGCGCGTACTGGATCAATTCGAAGAGGCGATCCTGGTACACGACGGCGCCCTCGGTCGTGGCAAGGTTCTCGCCCACCTTGAAGGCGTCACGGTCCGCCAGCGTCACCATTATGTCGCCGTCGTTCGCCTCGAGGTCGCGCACGAGGTTCTCGAGCCCGTCGACGAGGCTCTGCCCCTCCGTTTCGGCCGCGCGGCTCAGCGCCTCCGGATTCGTGCCGAGGAAGTTCGTCGGACTGAACATGTCCATGATCTGGCGGCTGAAGTACTCGACGCGCTTGCGGTCACGCGGCTCCAGACCCTCGAGGTCCTTCACGGCCTGTGCGATGGCCTCCGACGAGAACAGGTACTGCTGCTTGATGTAGTTGAAGTAGGGGTGGGTGTCCCAGAGCGGATTCGAGAAGCGCCGGTCGCGCGGGCTGTGATCCTCCGGTGGCGAGAGGTTGCCCTTCGCCAGCGTGTTCTGCGCCTCCACGTAGTGCTTGAGCGCCTTGCCCCAGTAGCCGATCTGATGCTCTAGGATCTTGCCCGGATTGTTCATCATCTGGGCGATGTACGCCGAGGTTGCCTTCATGAAGAGGTCCTGCCCCGGCCCATGCAGGCCAGGATCTACGGTCTTCTTTCGCGACAGCGCTGCGACCAGCCGCGCCGACAGCTCCTCGACCCTCGCCAGGTTCGCGTTCAGTCGGTCGAGGTTTGCGGGAGTACCACTTTGTTCAGTTGTCATCGGGTATGATCCGGCCTAGCTTTTTGCAGGTGCAGCATTGCGGCCGTCGGCAGGGCGTCGCCGGCGACACTAGGGTCAACCTTAGCCCGCCGACCGGCGCTGGGCAAAGAGTGGCGATTAAGAGGAGCAGTCCAGATGCGCTACATCGCGACCTACGATCTGATCGAGAGCTGGCGCAACACCAGCGCGTGGTTGGGCGCCACGGCGCAGGCGATCGGATCGTACCCAGCCACCGGGCTGGTGCCGACGCCGGCCTTCTCGCTGCTCGCGGCGTGGGGCGAGGTCACCGAGCGCGCATTCTCGCGGATGGTTGCCAAACCGGACTGGGGCATCGACACCGTGGTCGGCGAGGACGGGCGCGACAAGCTGGTCTCGGTGGAGACGGAGCTGAAGCGGCCATTCGGCGACCTGATCCGCTTCCGGGTGGCGGAGCGGAACGAAAAGCCTCGGCGCATCCTACTCGTCGCGCCGATGTCAGGGCACTACGCGACGCTGCTGCGCTCCACGGTGGCGAGCCTCCTGCCGGACGCCGAGGTGTGGATCACCGACTGGCACAACGCTCGCGAAATTCCGGTCAGCGAAGGGAAGTTCGATGTCGAGGATTTCACCCTCTACCTCGCGGACTTCATGCGCCACCTCGGGCCGGACGTTCACGTCATCGCCGTCTGCCAGCCGGCGCCGCTGGCGCTTGCAGCCACGGCGTGGCTCGCGGGCGATGACCCGAAGGCGCAGCCGCGGACCCTCACGCTGATCGGCGGGCCGATTGATCCCGACGCCGCCGCCACCGATGTGACGGACTTCGGCAGCCGCGTCACAATGGGCCAGCTCGAGGAACTTGCGATCCAGCGCGTCGGCCTCAAGCACGCTGGCGTTGGCCGCATGGTTTATCCGGGCCTGCTGCAGCTGAGCTCGTTCATGGCGATGAATGCGGAGCGCCACGGCCGAGCCTTCCGCGACCAGATCATAGCCGTGGCCAAGGGCGAGGCGGCGGACCACGACCGCCACAACCGCTTCTACGACGAGTACCTCGCGGTCATGGACATGACGGCTGAATTCTATCTTTCGACGGTCGAGCGCGTCTTCAAGCGGCGCGACATCGCCCGGAACGCCTTCACCATCGGCGGTCGGCATGTCGACATCAGCGCGATCACCGACGTCGCGGTTAAGGTTGTCGAGGGTGAGGAGGACGACATCAGCGCCCCCGGCCAGTGCCTTGCGGCACTCGATCTCCTGACGGGCCTGCCGGACCACAAGAAGGCCAGCCACCTTGAGCCCGGTGCCGGCCACTACGGCATCTTCGCGGGCGGCTCGTGGCGCAAGAACATCAGGCCCCTTGTCCTCGACTTCATCGACGCGAACTCGCCGGACCTGCCCGACGCCCACCGTGCTCGCGGCACGAACGGCAAGAAGGCGCCGCATCACAGGGCGCCCTACGAGCATTCCACACCGGTCTAAGGCTCAGGCCTCAGGTACGTTCCGCCGCAGCTCGTCCAGCCAGACGTCCGCACTGGCATCGGACGGCGCCCGCCAGTCGCCGCGCGGGGACAGCGAGCCGCCTGCCGAGACCTTGGGTCCGTTCGGCAGCGCCGAGCGCTTGAACTGGCTGAACGCGAAGAATCGCCAGAGGAACGAGCTCAGCCACTTGCGGATCGTCGGCAGGTCGTAGGCCCGCCGCAGGTGCTCGGGGAACTCGATCGGCCATAGCCCTGCCTCGATGTCCCGCCACGCGTGCCAAGCGAGGAAAGCCACCTTCGACGGCGGCAGCCCGTAGCGCATCGTATGGAACAGGAAGAAGTCGTGCAGCTCGTAAGGGCCGATCTTGTCCTCCGTGCTCTGCATCTCCTCCTCGTCGCCCGGCACCAGCTCGGGCGAGATCTTGGTCGCGAGGATCGCCTCCAGCACCTCGTCCGTCGCCGGGTCGAACTGGTTCGTCCGCACCACCCACCGGATCAGGTACTGGATCAACGTCTTCGGGACGCCCGAGTTGACGGCGTAATGGCTCATCTGGTCGCCGACGCCGTAGGTGCACCAGCCGAGCGCCAGCTCGCTCAGATCGCCCGTGCCGATCACGAAGCCGCGCCGCTGGTTCGCCAGGCGGAAGAGGTAGTCGGTGCGAAGCCCCGCCTGCACGTTCTCGAAGGCGATGTCGTAGACAGGCTCCCCCTCCGCGAAGGGATGGCCCATGTCATTCAGCATCTGCGTCGCCGCGGGCCGAATGTCGATCTCCTCCGCCGTAATGCCCAGGGCCCGCATCAGCTTCCACGCGTTGCTCTTGGTAGTCTCGCCGGTTGCGAAACCGGGCATCGTGTAGCCGAGGATTTTCGTCCGCGGCAGGCCGAGCTCGTCGCAGGCCTTGGCCGCCACGATCAGCGCGTGCGTGGAGTCGAGCCCGCCCGAGACGCCGATCACCATGTGCTCGCCCGACGTCACCTCGAAGCGCCGGCGCAGGCCCTCGACCTGGATGTTGAAGGCCTCGTAGCAGTCGAGGTCGAGGTGGCTCTTGCGGTTCGGAACGTAGGGAAAGCGCCGGATCGGCCGGATCAGGCCTGCATCCTCGAAGTGCGGCTGGTGGTCGAAGCCGATGCGGCGGAATGCCCGCTCGGGCCGGTGCGCATGCTCGGCCGCGTCGGCGAATGTGCCGGTCCGCATCCGCTCGTTCAGGATGCGCTGCGTGTCGATGTCGGCCATGCAAAGGACCGGCTCCAGCGAGAAGCGCGGCGAGTCCGCCATCAGGTCGCCCAGCTCGTAGATCGCCCCCTGCCCGTCCCATGCGAGGTCCGTGGTGCTCTCCCCCGGCCCGGCGGCGGAGTAGGCGTAGGCGGACATCGCCCGCTGCGACTGCGCCCGGCAGAGCATGTGCCGCTCGTCCGACTTGCCGATCACGATGTTCGAGGCCGAGAGATTGGTCAGGATCACCGCTCCCGCCAGCGCCGCCGCCGAGGACGGCGGAATCGGTGCCCAATAGTCCTCGCAGATCTCGACGTGGAAGGTGAATCCCGGCAGGTCGCGCGCCTCGAAGATCAGGTCGCCGCCAAAGGGCACTTCCCGGTCCGCCACGTGCATCGTCTGGCCGACGATACTCCGGCCATGCGCGAACCAGCGCTTCTCGTAGTATTCGCGGTAGTTCGGCAGGAAGAGTTTCGGGACGACGCCCAAGATCTCGCCGCGCGCCACTGCAAGAGCGCAGTTGTAGATGCGCCCCCCGTGCCGCAGTGGCGCACCGATCAGCAGCACGGGCGACAGGCTCCCGCTCTCCTCCACAATCCCTCCTACTGCCGCCTCGGCCGCGTCCAGAAGCGCGGTCTGCATGTGCAGGTCGTCGAGCGCATAGGACGAGACGCAGAGCTCGGGATACACTAGCAGGTCTACCCGCGCCTCGTGCGCCCGCCGCGCTTCCGCCAGAATCGCGTCGCAATTGAAGCTGACGTCGGCCGTCCGGACCTTCGGTGTGCTGGTGCCCACCCGCACGAAACCGTGGCGATGCAGCGAGCGAAAGTGCTCCGGTCCGGTCCTGATCATGTCATCATCTCCTCATAGAGTGTCACTCCCGTCTCAATGCACCGCAATCGGACGCCGCCGCGGCCGAGCGCGCCGAACCGTTCCTCCCGATGCACCGTCTCGCGGCCGCGCCGGGCGCAGCCGAAATGCACCAGCCCTTCCTCGGCGCCCTCGCCGCCCGGACCCGCGAAGCCGGTGATCGAGACGGCGATCTCGGCGCTTGAACTCGCGATGGCTCCCTCCGCCATCGCAATGGCTACCGGCTTGGACACGGCGCTGTGTCGCTCCAGCATGTCGGCAGGCACGCCCAGCATCTGCCGCTTTGCCTCGTCGGTATAGACGACGAAGCCGCGGTCGAAGGCGTGCGAGCACCCGTCGACGTCGGTCAGGAGCGAAGCCAGCAGGCCGCCGGTGCAGCTCTCGGCCGTGGCCAGCAGGATGCCCTCGTCGCAGGCGCGTTCGAGGACGCGAAGGATCCTCTCCTGCAGCCCGTCCGGCAGATCACTCGATAATGTCTCGGTCACGGCGCGCTCATCCTCCGGATATCGTCACCCACGGCCAAACTTGCGGAGCGACGCTGCGGGTCCATCCGAAGCGCGCGCGCTCAGGAACTCCAGCGCCTGGCGGCGTCGAGCGGCACGATGCCTCCGTGCTGCGCGATGACCTTGGCCGCCATCTCGATGCCGGCAACTGCGGCCTCCTCCGGCTCCGCCCCGCCGAGGCGGCTCGCTAGGTAGGCACCATTGAAGGAATCTCCCGCGCCGGTCGGGTCGATCACCTGCGCCGCCTGCGGCACCGGCACGTCGCGGCTGCGTCCGTCCCGACTGATCAAAACAGGTGCGCCGCCGTCCTTTACCGCCACTTCGTCAGCACCGGCGTCGTGGTAGCGCGCAGCCGTAGCGCCCGGCGTGGCGTCGCCGAATATCCGTCGCTCGTCGTCGAAGCTCGGCAGCAGTATCGAGGCCGCTCCCGCCGCGGTCATGAGTGTCTGGCGCATGACCTCGACGTTCTCCCACAATGCCGGGCGGATGTTCGGGTCGAAGGCGACAAGCTTGCCCTGCCGCCGCGCCGTCGACGCCAGCGCGATCAGCCGCGCCCGCGCATCGGGCTTCAGTATCGCAAGCGTGATCCCGGAGAAATAGATCGCTTCGGCCGCTTTCATCGCCGCCGCGACGGTGGCCTCATCGTCGGCCAGTTGCCGTGCCGCCGATGTCTCGCGCCAGTAGGTGAAGTGTCGGTCCCCTTCGCGCTGCTCGATCAGATAGAGACCGGGCCTGCGCCCCTCGAGCCGCCGGATCAGGCGGGTCTCGATGCCGTTGAGCTTCAGAAAAGCCAAGATCCGGTCCGAAAAGTGATCGTCCCCAAGCGCGGTGAAATAGCCAACCGGTCCGTCCTTCGGGTCGAGGCCGGCACGCACATACCAGAGCGTGTTCAACGTGTCGCCGGCGAAGCCGAGGCGCCACGTGCCGTCGGCCCCACCCGACATCTCGATCATGCACTCGCCGATCGCGAGGACCTGCATCCGGTCGGTCATGGCGCCCTCAGTGTCCGAGGCCGTGGATGGGATGATCCAGCGCCGTCATGATGCCTCGCAGCTCGGCCAGGCCCTTCAGGCGCCCGATCGCGGGATAGCCCGGCTGCGCCTTGCGGGAAAGGTCGTCGAGAATGTCCTGACCGTGATCGGGGCGGAACGGGATCGAGACGTCATGGCGCCCGGCTGCGCGCCGCCGCGCCTCTTCCCGCAGCACCGCAGCGATGAAGGCCACCATGTCGGTGTCGCCGCCCAGATGCTCCGCCTCGTGAAACGAGCAGGGCGTGCCTTCGGACTCTCGTGACACGTTGCGCATGTGCAGGAAGTGTACCCGGTCGCCCAGCCGCTCCATCATGCCAGGGATGTCCACGTCCGGCCGCGCGCCGAGCGAGCCGGAGCAGAGCGTGATGCCATTTGCGGGGCTGTCCACGGCCTCCATCACCGCCTGGTAGTCACTCTCCGTCGACATGACCCGCGGCAGGCCCAGTAGCGGGAACGGCGGGTCGTCGGGGTGGCAGCAGAGGCGCAGCCCCAGACGCTCGGCCGTCGGCACGACCTCCGCGAGGAAGTCGACGAGGTGCCGGCGCAAGTCTTCGGGGGGCACGTCGGCGTACTCGGCGATGTGGCGCCGGACATCGTCCATCGTGAAGTGCTCCGCAGCACCCGGCAGGCCGAAGACGACGTTGGTGGCAAGCGCCATGCGGCGGTCCTCGTCCATGGCCGCAAAGCGACGCTCCGCCTCCTCGGCCACCCCCTTCGAGAAGCTATCGGCCGCGCCCTCGCGGCGCAGGATGTGGATGTCGAAGGCGGCGAAGTCGATCAGGTCGAAGCGCATCGCGGTCCCGCCGTGGTGGACGCGATAGGCAAGGTCCGTGCGCGTCCAGTCCAGAACCGGCATGAAGTTGTAGCAGATGACCTCGAGGCCCGCCGCGGCAAGGTTCGCGAGGCTCTCTCGATAGGCGTCGACGTGTTCCCGCCAGTCGCCCTTCTGCTTCTTGATGTCCTCCGACACCGGAAGGCTCTCCACCACCTCCCAGGCGAGGCCGGATGCGGAGCCGTCGGCGCGGGTGGCAATCAGCTTTTGCCGCCGGGCGATCTCCTCCGACGACCAGACCGTCCCTGTCGGCACGTGATGCAGCGCCGAGACGACGCCCTCGACCCCGGCCTGCAGCATATCGTCGATTTTCACGCCATCTGCGGGTCCAAACCAGCGCCACGTCTGTCGCATCACCATTCTCCTCTGTTGCCACCCGCGTAGCAGGCAACAGAGGAGTTGACAAGTATGGTAGTAGGCCACTACCATGGTCGCCATGCCGGAAAGGGCGTAGATTAGATGAGCACGACGGCCCACGAGCGGATACTCGCGATCAATGCGACAGCACCAATCGGCGTTCAGCTGATTGCGGCGCTGCGCGAGCGGATCATGCGGGCCGAGCTGCCTCCGGGCACCCGCCTTTCCGAGCAGGAAATCGCCTCGGCCTACGGCATGTCGCGTCAGCCGGTGCGCGAGGCGTTCATCCGGCTGGCCGCCGAGCGGCTGGTCGAGATCCGGCCGCAGCGCGGCACGTTCGTGCTCAAGATCGACATCGGAGAGGTCGAGATCTCGCGTTTCGTGCGGGAGGCGGTCGAGGCCGACATCGTGCGGCTTGCCGCCACCACGGCGAACCGGGCGCTGGCCGACGAGCTTGAGCGCCAGATCGAGCAGCAGGCGAGCCTGCTGGGCGGAGACACGGAGGCCTTCCTGCAACTCGACGAGCTGTTCCACAGGACGCTCGCCGAGGCTGCAGGCAAGGCCGGTGCCTGGATGCACCTACAGCCAATCAAGCTGCACATGGACCGCGTCCGCTACCTGACGGCGTCCGAGTTCCCTCGCGACAGGCTGGTCCGCCAGCATCGGCAGATCGCCGGCGCGGTGGCGGCCGGAGACGCGCGCGCGGCTGAGTTGGCGATGCGCACGCACCTCGGCGGGGTGCTCGACGACCTGCCGCGGATCGTCGCGGCGCAACCGGAATTCTTCGAACGCGGCCCGGATGTTCCGGGCCGACACTGACTCACCCATAGGGAGGACCACCATGACGACCCAACTGACCCGAGGAATTCTTGCGGGCGCAGCGACACTGCTGCTGACCGGCGCCGCGATGGCGCAGGAGCGCACGCTGCAGCTCGGCCACCTCGCCAACGAGGACAACACCTGGCACAAGGCCGCCGTTCGCTTTGGCGAGGAGCTGGAGAGCCTGACCGACGGCCGTATTGCCGTCGAGGTCTATCCGAACGAGTCGCTGGGTTCGGAGATGGACCTCATCAACGGGATGCAGCTTGGCACGGCCGACATGACCATTACCGGCGAAAGCCTGCAGAACTGGGCGCCTATGGCCTCGCTGCTCGCCCTGCCCTACGCCTACGAGTCGCTCGAAGAAATGGACGAGGTCGCGTCGGGCGAGATCGGCGACCAGATCGAGCAGCAAATCATTGATAACGCGCAGATCCGCCCGATCGCCTACTTTGCGCGCGGGCCGCGGAACCTCACGTCGAACCGGCCGATCACGACGCCGGACGAGCTGGACGGCCTCGTGCTGCGGGTGCCGAACGTGCCGCTTTTCGTGAACACCTGGTCGGCGCTCGGCGCGAACCCTACCCCGATGGCCTTCTCCGAGGTCTTCACCTCGCTGCAGAACAACACGATCGATGCGCAGGAGAACCCGCTGGCGCTGATCGCCTCGGCGAACTTCAACGAGGTGCAGGACTACGTAAACCTGACCGAGCACGTGCGGTCGTGGATCTACCTGACGATCTCGGAGCAGACGTGGAATTCGCTCTCGGCCGAGGACCAGGAGGCGGTCACGGAAGCCGCCGCCCGCGCCCAGGCGTATGAGCGCGAGCTGTTCCTCGAGGACGAGCAGCGCCTGCGGACCGAGCTCGAGGAGCGGGGGATGGAGTTTGTCGAGGTCGACAAGCAGGCATTCGCTGAAAAGGCGCGTCCGGCCGTCGTTGAGAACGTCGATCCTTCGGTCCGCGATACCGCCGAACAGCTCTTCGGGAACTAAGCACCACGTGCCGGGCGGTTCCGCCGCCCGGCGCCTCCCCTGGTCAAGGTCGACCCCATGAACAGCTTCCAGTCCGCCCTGGTCCGGCTTTGCCGCATCGGCACGGGGCTCGGCTTTCTCGTCCTGATCTTCGCCGTGCTCACGCAGGTAATCGGCCGCTCCGTCGTCAACAGCTCGCCGTCCTGGACCGAGGAACTGACGCGCTACGCGATGCTCTGGACCATCGCCTGCGGCGCCGGCCTCTCGTTCCGCTCGGGCGACCTCGTCAACGTCGACATCCTCTCCGAGGCGTTGCCGGGCCGCTGGCCCTGGATCATGCGCCTGACCTCGGCCATCGCCACCGTCGGCCTCTGCGCCGTTCTGATCTGGCCCGCCTGGCGCTACACGGCAATCGGCGCGCGACAGACGTCGCCGGTGCTCAAGGTCGGCATGAACTGGATCCACGCCAGCATACTGGTGCTGCTCGTCCTTTTGATGGTGTTCGCGCTCCTGCGCATCGTCGAGATGCTGCGCGGCACATCTGACGGGCGCCCCGTCATCAATCCGGACAAACAGGCATGAGCCTCGCGATCCTCCTTGGCGTCTTCGTCGCCGGCCTCGCCATCGGCCTTCCCGTGGCGATCACGCTCGGCCTGTCGTCGCTCGCCTACATCTTCTCGGCCGGGCTGCCGATCGTGGTGATCCCGCAGAAGATGTACGCCGGCATGGACGTTTTCGTCCTGCTCTCGATCCCCGGCTTCATCCTGGCCGGCAACCTGATGAACCACGGCGGCATCACCGAGCGGATCATCCGCCTCGCCAACGCGATGGTGGGGTGGATCCGCGGCGGGCTGGGCCTCTCGAACGTCGCCTCGTCGATGCTCTTCGGCGGCATCTCGGGGACAGCGGTCGCGGACGCGGCCTCGATCGGCGGGGTGATGATCCCCGGCATGAAGAAGGTCGGCTACCCCGCTGATTTCTCGGCCGCCGTCACTGCCGCCTCTTCGACCGTCGGCCCGATCATCCCGCCGTCCGTACCGATGATCCTGGTGGGCTCGCTCTCCGGAATCTCGGTGGGGCGGATGTTCATGGCGGGCGCGATACCGGGTATCCTGCTCGGCCTCGCGATGATGGTGACGACCTACGTCATTGCCGTCCGCCGCGGCTTTCCGCGGCAAGAGTGGCAGGGCCTTCGCGAGTTGGGGCGCTCGTTCCTCGGCGCATTCTGGGCGCTCTTCATGACGGCGCTCATCATCGGCGGACTGCTGACAGGTCTGATGACGCCGACCGAAACGGCGGTGGTCGCCAGTGTCTACGCCTTCCTCGTCGGCTGCTTCGTCTACCGCGAACTTCCGTTCCGGCAGGTGCCGACCGTGCTGGTGAATTCGGCGATCTCGTCGGCGGCGATCCTGGTTCTCGTGGGCTTCGCCAACGTCTTCGGCTGGATTCTCGTCTCGGAGCGCATTCCGCAGACGATCACCGCCGCCGTGCTGTCGGTGACTGAGAACAAGTATCTGGTGATCCTGCTCATCAACCTCTGCCTGCTCTTTGTCGGCATGTTCATGGAGACCATTGCGGCGCTGATCGTGCTCTTCGTGCCGCTCCTCGCCCTCGCGACCAGCGTGGGCGTGGATCCGATTCACTTTGCAATCATCGCGGTTCTGAACCTGATGATCGGCCTCACCACACCCCCAATCGGCGTCTGCCTCTTCGTCTGCGCGAACATCGCGCGGCTGCCGCTGGCGCCGGTGGTGCGGGCCATCATGCCTTTCATCGCCACCAACATCCTGATCCTGTTCGTGGTCTCCTACGTGCCGCCGCTGGCCACATGGCTGCCGTCGGTGCTCTTCGACTGAGGGAACCCCAATGATCCGCGTCTGCCGCCTGCACTCTCAGAACGACCTTCGCCTCGAGACGATCGAGCCCACCGAACCCGGCGAGGGTGAAGTCCTCGTCCGCGTCGGCGCGGGCGGCATCTGCGGCTCGGACCTGCATTACTTTCAGGACGGCGGCTTCGGCCCGATCCGGGTTCGCGAGCCGATCATCCTCGGCCACGAGGTCGCCGGCACCGTCAAACGGCTCGGCCCCGGCGTCACCACCCTCGCCCCCGGCGACCGGGTCGCGCTGAACCCCAGCCAGCCCTGCGGCCACTGCCGGTTCTGCGGCGAGGGGCTCTTCAACCACTGCCTCAACATGCGCTTCTTCGGCTCCGCCCTGCGATTCCCGCACGAACAGGGCGCCTTCCGCGACAGCATCGCCGTCCCCGCCGCCCGCGCCGAAAAGGTCTCGGATCGCGTGACCGTAGCCGAGGCCGCCTGCGCCGAACCCCTTGCCGTCTGCCTCCATGCCGCCAACCAAGCGGGCGACCTCGCCGGCGCCCGTGTTCTCGTCACCGGCGCCGGCCCGATCGGCGCGCTCTGCGTCGCCGTCGCCCGCCACCGCGGCGCCGCCGAGGTCGTGGCCACCGACCTCCATGACCACCCGCTCGCCATCGCCGCGCGCATGGGGGCGACCTCTACAGTCAACGTCGCCCGCGACGCTGCCGCGCTGGAAGCTTACGAGACCGACAAGGGCCAATTCGACGCGGTCTTCGAGTGCTCCGCCGCCGCGCCCGCGATCGAGACCGCGATCCGCACCCTCCGCCCCCGCGGACGGCTGGTGCAGGTCGGCGTCGGCGGCACCCTCCCCGTGCCGATCAACGCGCTCGTCGGCAAAGAGATCGCCTTCATCGGCACGCACCGTTTTCACGCCGAATTCGC
This sequence comes from Roseitranquillus sediminis, assembly GCF_016918935.1. GTDB lineage: Bacteria > Pseudomonadota > Alphaproteobacteria > Rhodobacterales > Rhodobacteraceae > Roseitranquillus > Roseitranquillus sediminis. The sequence goes on along the minus strand of NZ_JAFFOB010000014.1, from coordinate 58,005 downwards.
CGAGGCAGCACATCTGATCGACAGCGGCGCGATCGACGTGAAGCCGATCATCACCCACAGCTTCGCGCCCGAGGATCTGGCCGAGGCGTTTCGCGTCGCCGGCGATCGCAGCCGCGCCGTCAAGGCCCAACTCGTCTTCGCCTGACACCCCGCACCTTGCGCGAGGGCGTTCCTCATGGGACCCTCTCGCCTCGGTCGCGGGGCTCATCGATATACAGGGGACGGGCGGGACAGATGCAGTTGCGCAACGTTACCTATGCCACCGCCCTCGCGATCATGCTGGGCTGGCTGCTCTGGATCGGCAAGCCGATCCTCCTGCCGGTGATCGCCGCCATCGTCGCCCTCTACATCCTTTCGGCCGCGGCCAGCAGTATCCGCAGGCTGCCGTTCCTGCGCGTGGCGCCACTCTGGCTGCTCAGGACGGTCGTTCTCATCGGCTTCACCCTCGCGGCGGTGGCGATCTTCACCCTGATCGCCACCAGCTTCGCCCGCGTCGCCGCCGCGATCCCGGGCTACGAGCAGAACCTCGACGCGCTGATCGGCCGCGGCGCCAACCTCGTCGGGATCGACGACGAGCCGAGCTGGGAGCGGGTGCGCGAGGCGACGCTGGACCGCATCAGCGGCACGCGCATGATCGCGCCGGTCGCCGCGTCGTTGCGCGGGTTCGGTGTGACGCTGTTCCTCGTCGTGCTCTACGCGTCGTTCTTCGTTTCGGAACGGGTGCAGTTCGAGCGGAAGCTGCGCTTGGCGATGGGCGACACGGAGCGGGGCGAGCGCGCGCTCGCCCTTCTCGCCCGGATCAACGAGCGGGTTGGGCAGTATCTTCTCGTGAAGACGCTGGTGAATGTGATCCTCGGACTGATCTCGTTCGCGATCATGTGGCTGATCGGGATCGAGTTCGCGCTGTTCTGGGCCGTGCTGATCGCGTTCCTGAACTACATCCCCTATGTCGGCTCGCTCATCGGCGTGCTCTTTCCGGTGCTGCTCAGCCTCGCGCAGTCGGGCTCCATCGCCTTCGCACTCCTCGCCCTGGTGACGTTGACCGCGGCGCAAGTCTACGTGGGCGGGGTGCTCGAGCCACGGATGATGGGCCGCGCCTTCAACCTCAGCCCGTTCGTCGTGCTGCTGGCGCTGGCCTTCTGGGGGGCACTCTGGGGCGTGCCGGGCGCGATCCTGTCGGTGCCGCTGACGGCGAGTCTCGTGATCGTGCTGGCCGAGATCCGCGAGACCCGGCCTGCGGCGATCCTGATGTCGGCCAGCGGCCGCGTCTAGGGCGCCGCCGCGCGTCAATGCGCAGCTTCCGGGTCGTGCACGGCGCGGCGCCGTGGCATGCGAGCGTCATGACTCCGTCCGCCCCTCGCATGGGCCTCGTCGAATGGTCCCTTCTCCTCGCCCTCAGCGTGATCTGGGGCGGCTCGTTCTTCTTCGTCGCCGTCGCGGTGGAGGAGATCCCTGTGCTCACCATCGTCGCCGGCCGCGTCGCCCTGGCCGCGGCGGGCCTGTGGGTGGTGCTCGCCGCCAGCGGCCGCCGGGTGCCGCACCGCACATGGGGCGCCTGCCTCGTGATGGGCCTCGTCAACAATGCGCTCCCGTTCGCGCTCATCGTCTGGGGCCAGTCGCACCTGGCATCCGGCGTGGCCGCCATTCTCAACGCCACGACACCGCTCTTCGGCGTGATCGTGGCGCACCTCGGCACATCCGACGAGCGCATCTCGTTCGGCAGGCTGGCAGGCGTGTTGACTGGACTGGCGGGAGTGGCTGTGATGGTGGGCGGTGCCGCGCTCGGCGACCTCGACAGCGCCGTCTGGGCGCAGATCGCGATCCTGGGCGCGGCGCTCTGCTACGCCATCGCCGGCGTCTTCGGCCGCAGGTTTGCACGCCTCGGCGTCGCGCCCATGCAGATTGCGACGGGCCAGGTGACCGCCTCGACGCTCATGCTCGTGCCGCTGGCGCTCATGCTCGACCAGCCGTGGCGCCTCTCGCCCTCGCTCGCCGCCACGGCATCGGTGCTCGGGCTGGCGCTGGTCTGCACCGCCCTCGCCTATGTCATCTACTTCCGCATCCTCGCCGCCTCGGGCGCCGTGAACATTCTGCTGGTCACCTTCCTGGTGCCGGTGACAGCCATTCTGCTCGGCACTGTCCTCCTTGATGAGACGCTGGTCCCGCGCCACCTCGTCGGCCTCGCCGCCATCGCGATCGGCCTTGCGCTAATCGACGGCCGCCTGCTGCGCTGGCCGCGCGCTGGCCGCTCCCGCATCTCGGGCTGACATGGGCGTCGGCGGCGTCAGCCGCCGGCGGGCGCGGAGGCGGGGGCCACAGGCCCTCTCCGACGCGCCCGCGCCCCCTCGCGGGCTCAGGCCTCGTCGACCTGCACCACGCCCGGCAGCGACTTCAGCGCGCTGCGGATCGCGGGCGTCAGCGGCCATTCGCGCGACGGCGTCAGGTCCACCTCCTGTCCCGTCGCGGGGTCGGCGATAGTGAAAGTGATGGGGCCCTTGCCGCGCGCTCCGCGCCCGTCGGCCATCCGCTCGAGCACCGACTTCACCGACGCGACCGCCTCCGGCGCATTGATGAAGACCTTCAGCGCCATGCCGCCCGCATCCGCCGCCACCGCGTCGACCGGCACCACCGACCGCGCCAGCAGCTTCAGCGTCTCGCCCTCCATCGTCGCCTCGACCGTCATCACCACCTTCGCGCCCGGCTCCAGCAGATCGCGCGCCGCGTCGAGCGTGTCGGAAAAGACCGTCGCCTCGTAGAGGCCGGTCGGATCCGAAGCCTGCACGAATGCGTATCGGGTCCCGCGCGCCGACTTGCGCTCCTGCCGGCCCGTCACCGCGCCGGCGACCTTGGCGAGCAGCGGTCCGTGCTCGGCCTTGGCCGACACCTCCGCCAGCGTCATCACGTCCTTGCGCTTCAGGCGCGACATGTAGTCGTCGAGCGGGTGGCCGGAGAGGTAGAAGCCGACCGCCTTCAGCTCCTCCGCCAGCTTCTCGTCCGGCAGCCAGTCCTCGACCCGCGCCAGACGCGGCTCCGGCAGGTCGTCGCCCGCCTCCCCGAAGAGCGAGACCTGCGCCGAGGCGCGCTGGTCGTGCGCCGCGCCAGAATAGGCGCAGAGCGCGTCGAGGCTCTCGAATACCCGCCGCCGGTTGCGGTCGAGCTCGTCGAATGCCCCCGCCCGCGCCAGCATCTCCATCGGCCGCTTGCCGATCCGCCGGAGATCTACCCGCCGCGCCATGTCGTAGAGCGTCGCGAAGGGCCGCCCATCCCGCCCCTCGACAATCAGCCGCATCGCCTCGACACCGACGTTCTTGAGTGCGCCCAGCGCATAGACCAGCTTGCCGTCCTTCACCGTGAAGGTCGCGTCGGATCGGTTCACGCAGGGCGGCACGATCTCGATCTCCAGCCCTCGCCGCACCTCCTCGGCATAGACGGCGAGCTTCTCGGTCAGGTGGATGTCGCAGTTCATCACGCCGGCCATGAACTCGACGGGATGGTTCGCCTTGAGCCAGGCGGTCTGGTAGCTGACCACGGCGTAGGCCGCCGCGTGCGACTTGTTGAAGCCGTAGTTCGCGAACTTGTCGAGCAGGTTCCAGACTTCGACCGCCTTCTCCTTGTCCACGCCGTTCGCCTGTGCGCCGGCAATGAACTTCGGCCGCTCGGCGTCCATCGCCGCCTGGATCTTCTTGCCCATCGCCCGGCGCAGCAGGTCCGCGCCGCCCAGCGAATAGCCCGCCATCTCCTGCGCGATCTGCATCACCTGCTCCTGGTAGACGATGATGCCCTGGGTCTCGTCCAGGATGTGGTCGATCGACGGGTGGATCGAGCCGCGCTCCGCCCGCCCGTTCTTGACGTCGCAGAACTGGGGGATGTTCTCCATCGGCCCCGGCCGGTAGAGGGCGACCAGCGCGATGATGTCTTCGATGCAGGTCGGCCTCAGCTGCCCCAGGGCGCGCTTCATTCCGTCCGATTCCACCTGAAACACCGCGACCGTCTTCTGCCGCGCGTAGAGCTCGTATGTCCGCTCGTCGTCGAGCGGGATCTGCCCGATGTCGTTCTTCGCCCCCTCGAACGGTTCATAGATCGTGTCCCCGTCCGCCGCGACATGAAGGTCCCGCCCCGAGCCGTGGATCAGGTCGATGGCGTTCTGGATCACCGTCAGCGTCTTGAGGCCGAGGAAGTCGAACTTCACGAGGCCCGCCGCCTCGACCCACTTCATGTTGAACTGCGTCGCCGGCATGTCCGAACGCGGGTCGCGGTAGAGCGGCACCAGCTCGTCGAGCGGCCGATCCCCGATCACCACCCCCGCCGCGTGGGTCGAGGCGTTCCTGAGCAGGCCCTCAACCTGTCGCGCGTATGTCAGCAGGCGATCCACCACCTCCTCGGCCCTGGCCGCGTCGCGCAGCCGCTCCTCCGTCGCCAGCGCCTTCTCGATCGAGACGGGCTTCACCCCCTCCACCGGGATCAGCTTCGAGAGCCGGTCCACCTGCCCGTAGGGCATCTGCAAGACGCGGCCCACGTCGCGCACCGCCGCCTTGGACAGGAGTGCGCCGAAGGTGATGATCTGCGCCACCTTCTCGGCGCCGTACTTGCCCTGGACGTACTCGATCACCTCCTCCCGCCGGTCCATGCAGAAGTCGATGTCGAAGTCGGGCATCGACACCCGCTCTGGGTTCAGGAACCGCTCGAAGAGCAGGCTGTAACGCAATGGATCGAGGTCGGTAATCGTCAATGCATAGGCCACGAGGCTGCCCGCGCCCGAGCCCCGCCCCGGCCCCACCGGAATGTCCCGCTCCTTCGCCCACTTGATGAAGTCCGCGACGATTAGGAAGTAGCCCGGGAACCCCATCCCCTCGATGATGCCGAGCTCGAACTCCAGTCGCTTCTCGTACTCCTCGACCGACGCCGCGTGCGGGATGACGGCCAGCCGCGCCCTCAGCCCCTCGCGCGCCTGCCGCCTCAGCTCCTCCACCTCGTCATCGGCGAAGCGCGGCAGGATCGGGTCGCGCTTGCGTGGCGCATAGGCGCAGCGCCGCGCGATCTCGACCGTGTTCTCCAGCGCTTCGGGCAGGTCGGCGAAGAGGGTCGCCATCTCCTGCGGCGACTTGAGATAGTGCTGGGGCGTCAGCCGCCTCCGCGGCGCCTGCTGGTCGACATAGACACCCTCGGCAATGCAGATCAGCGCGTCGTGCGCCTCGTACATCTCCGGCTTCGGGAAATGCACGTCGTTCGTCGCGACGAGCGGCAGGTCCATCGCATAGGCCAGTTCGACGAAGCCACGCTCGGTCAGGCGCTCGGCCTCGGGTGCGCCTTCCTCGCCCGGATGGCGCTGCAGTTCCACGTAGAGGCGGTCAGGAAAGATCGCCGCCAGCCGCGTCACCAGCGCCTCGGCCCGCTGGCGCTTGCCCGTCCGCAGGAGTCGCCCCACCGGCCCGTCCGGACCGCCCGTCAGGCAGACTAGGCCCTGCGCCCGCTCCGCAAGGTCGGCGAGCGTCAGGTGCGGCACCTCGCGCCCCTGCTGCAGATAGAGCGCCGTGTTGAGCTTCATGAGGTTGCCGTAGCCCGTCTCGTCCTGCGCCAGGAGGACAATCGGCGCCGGCGGCAGTGCCGGCTCTCCGGGCGCGGGAGGCTCGGCCAGAAGGTCCGCCTGGCAGCCGACGATGGGCTGGATGCCCGCGCCGCGCGCCGCCTCCGCGAATTCGAGCGCGCCGAAGAGGTTGTTGCTGTCCGTCACCGCGATGGCCGGCGTACCCGCCGCAGCCGCGAGCTTCGGCAACGACTTCAGCCGCACCGCCCCCTCGAGCAGCGAGTATTCGGTGTGGACGCGGAGGTGGATGAATCGAGGCGCTTCGGACATGTGCAAAGCCTATCCCGCTGGTCTCGGAATGAGAAATCGGTATTCATGGCTGGCCGGGCAGCAGCCCGTGCGACTTCAGACCGATGGAGGAAATCGCATGGCGTCTACCCCTGTTGAAGGCGACGATCTCGTCCTGGAGGTTCACCTCGACGCCCCGCCAGCGAAGGTCTGGCGCGCTCTGACCGAGGCCGACCTGATCATGCGCTGGTTCTGCCCGCGCCCGTGGCGCACCAAGGAGGCGGTGCTCGACCTGCGACCCGGTGGCCGCTTCTTCACGCGGATGGAGGGGCCGGACGGCGAGGCACCGGAACCAGGCGAAGGTTGTGTCCTCCTCGTGGAAACAGAGCGGCGACTCGTTTGGACCGACGCGCTCTCCGAAGGTTTTCGCCCGAACCCGACCGCCTTCATGACCGCCGACATCACGCTTACGCCCGACGACGATGGCACACTCTACCGCGCCGAGGTCCGTCACAAGGACTTGGCCGATCGAGAGAAGCACGAGGCGATGGGCTTCCACGACGGCTGGATGGCGGCCGCCCGCCAGCTCGACGAGGTCGCGCAGTCGGTCTGAGAAGCTTTCTGTCGGGCGCGCCCTACCCCGGCGTCACGCTCTCCTGGCTCATCGGCAGCCTTGCAATGATCCGCGAACGGCGCTCTCATCGCCCGTCGAAGGGCGACGGGCGCCGCTTTACGCCGCATCGGGCGGGCCCAGCGAGATCGCCGGTGCAGAGAAAGCGGCGGATGGCGCCATGCCAACCACCTTCCTTCTGAACGGAGCGCCCGTGAGCGTCGGCGGCGACGATCCCACCCGCACCCTGCTCGACTGGTTGCGCCTCGATCGCGGGCTGACGGGCACCAAGGAGGGCTGCAACGAGGGTGACTGCGGCGCCTGCTCCGTCGTCGTAACCGACGGCCGCGGCACGCGCGCGCTGAACGCCTGCATCCTGTTCCTGCCCCAGCTCGACGGTAAGGCCGTCCGCACGGTCGAGGGCGTGGCCGGACCCGAGGGCGAACTCCACCCGGTCCAGCGCGCGATGATCGAGCACCACGGCTCGCAATGCGGCTTCTGCACCCCCGGCTTCATCACCACCATGGCGGCCGCGCATCTCAGGGGCCGGACGGATCACGACGACCAGCTCGCGGGAAACCTCTGCCGCTGCACCGGCTACGCCCCGATCGTGCGCGCGGCAGAGGCTGCGGCGGCCGAGCCCGTACCCGACTGGATGCGCGACGATCCTGCGCGCGCCCTCTCCGCCCGTCCCGCGGCGACAGCCGCGGCGGCCGAGGAGGCGGGGGGGCCAACGGCCCCCTCCTCCGACGAGGCCGCGCCCCCGCACGCCACGGCACCTGCCGACTGGGGCCGCCGTGCGCCCCTCGCCGAAACCTCCGCCGCATGCGGCGCCGACATGGCGGCGCATCCGACGTGGGTGCGCCCCCGCACCGCCGACGAACTCGCCGCCTGGTATCTGGCGCACCCCGACGGCGTGCTCGTTGCCGGTGCGACCGACGTTGGCCTATGGGTGACGAAGGGCCTGCGCGAACCCTCGCCGCTCGCCTTTATCGCCGGGATCGAGGACCTGCGCTTCGTCGAGGTCGGCGAGGACGAGGTCTGCATAGGCGCCACCGCCACGCTTGAGGATCTGCGACCCGCCATAGCCCCGCTCCACCCCGACCTTGCTGAATTGATCCGCCGCTTCGGCGCGGCGCAGGTGCGCGGCGCGGCGACGGTCGGCGGCAACATCGCCAATGGCTCGCCGATCGGCGACCTGCCACCGGCCCTGATCGCGCTCGGTGCGACGCTGCACCTGCGCCAGGGCGACACGCGGCGGTCGATCCCGCTCGAGGACTTCTTCATCGACTACGGCAAGCAGGATCGCCGGCCGGGCGAGTTCGTGGAGGCGGTAAGCGTCCCGCGCCAGACCGACCGCCTGCGGTGCTACAAGATCTCCAAGCGCTTCGACCAGGACATCTCGGCCCTCTGCGGCTGCTTCCGCATCACGGTCGAGGACGGTGGCGTGACCGACGCACGGATCGCCTTCGGCGGAATGGCCGGCACCCCGAAGCGCGCCCGCGCCGTCGAAGCCGCCCTCACCGGCCGGAATTGGAGCCAGGCCGCAGTCGATCGCGCATGCAGTGCGATGGCCGAAGATTTCCAGCCCCTGAGCGACATGCGCGCCTCAGCCGGCTACCGGCTGGAGACCGCCGCCAACCTGCTCGTGCGGTACTTCCACGAAAGCGCCGGGACAGCCGCCCGCCTGCTCGAGGTGCAGCCGTGAGCGTGGGCCGTCCGATCCCGCACGATGCGGCGGTCCTGCATGTGACGGGTACGGCGCGCTACGTCGACGACATCCCTGCCCCGCACGACACGCTGCACCTCTGCTTCGGCCTGTCCGACACCGCCTGCGGCGAGATCGTCGCGATGGACCTCGCCGCCGTCCGCTCGGCCCCCGGTGTCGTCGCGGTGCTGGCGGCGGAAGACCTGCCAAACAGCGCCGACACCTCGCCCTCGGCCCACGACGAGCCACTGCTGGCGACCGGCCGCGTGCACCACATGGGCCAGCCCCTGTTCCTCGCCATCGCCAACAGCCACCTCGCCGCCCGCAAGGCCGTGCGCCGCGCCAGCGTCGAGATCAGGGAAGAGCCGGCTATCCTCAGCATCGACGACGCCCTCGCCGCCGACAGCCGGTTCGAGGAGGGTCCGCGCTTCTACCGCAAGGGCGACGCAAACCGCGCCATCGCCGCCGCGCCGCACCGGCTGGAGGGCCGGATCGAGATCGGCGGACAGGAGCACTTCTACCTCGAGGGGCAGGCCGCCCTCGCCCTCCCGCAGGAGGGGGGCGACATGGTCGTCCACACCTCCAGCCAGCATCCGACGGAGATCCAGCACAAGGTCGCCGACGCGCTCGGCCTGCCGATGGCCGCCGTCCGGGTCGAGGTCCGGCGCATGGGCGGCGGCTTCGGCGGCAAGGAGAGCCAGGCCAACGCTCTCGCCGTCGCCTGTGCCGTGGCAGCCCGCGTCACCGGCCGCCCCTGCCGGATGCGCTACGACCGCGACGATGACATGGTCATCACCGGCAAGCGCCACGACTTCCGCATCGACTACCGCGCTGGATATGACGATGACGGCCGCATCCGCGGCATCGAATTCCGTCAGTTCGCACGCTGCGGCTGGAGTCAGGATCTGAGCCTGCCGGTCGCCGACCGCGCCATGCTGCACGCCGACAACGCCTACCTGCTCGACGACGTCACGATCGAGAGCCACAGGCTCAAGACCAACACCCAGTCCGCGACTGCCTTTCGCGGCTTCGGCGGCCCGCAGGGGATGGTCGGGATCGAGCGGGTGATGGACGAGATCGCCCACGCCCTCGGCTGCGACCCTGTCAAGGTTCGCCGGGCGAACTACTACGCCGACGCCGCGCCGGGCGATGCCGCGCCCGCCCCCGCGCCGCTCGACGACGGGCGCGATGCGCCGGCGGACACGCACGCCGACCTCACCTCGCGCGGCACGACGGAGACCCGTGGCCAACCCGCGCCGCCGCCCTCCGGGGCGCAGACGACGCCCTACCACATGGCGGTCGAGGACTTCGTCCTCGGCGAGATGACCGAGCGCCTTGTCGAGAGCGCCGACTACCGCGGCCGGAGGGAGCAGGTGCGTGCTTGGAACGCTGGGAACGAAATTCTGAAGCGCGGCCTCGCCCTGACGCCGGTCAAGTTCGGGATCAGCTTCACCCTCACCCACCTCAACCAGGCCGGGGCGCTGGTCCATGTCTACCAGGATGGCTCGGTGCACCTGAACCACGGCGGCACCGAGATGGGCCAAGGTCTCTTCCGCAAGGTGAGTCAGGTCGCCGCGCACCGCTTCGGCGTGCCGCTGGAGCGCATCCGGATCACCGCGACCGACACTGGGAAGGTGCCGAACACGTCGGCCACCGCCGCCTCGTCCGGTTCCGATTTGAACGGCATGGCGGTCAAGGCCGCCTGCGACACGATCCGCGACCGCATCGCCCGGCTGATCGCCGAGCGGCACCAGGCCCGCGCCGCCGATGTCCGCTTCGGAGGCGACCGGGTGCATGTCGGCGGCGAGAGCTATGGGTGGGAGGAGGCGGTGCGGCTCGCCTACGAGAACCGCGTCAGCCTCTCCGCCACCGGCTTCTACAAGACGCCAAAGCTGGAATGGGACCGCATCGCCGGGCGCGGCCGCCCGTTCTTCTACTTCGCGCAGGGGGTGGCGGCGACCGAGGTCGTGATCGACACGCTGACCGGCGAGAACCGCATCCTGAGGACCGACATCCTGCACGATTGCGGCGCCTCGCTGAACCCGGCGGTGGACATGGGCCAGATCGAGGGCGGCTTCGTGCAGGGCGCCGGCTGGCTCACCACAGAGGAGCTGGTCTGGACGGACAAGGGCCGCCTCGCGACGCACGCGCCGTCGACCTACAAGATTCCCGCCTGCTCGGACCGGCCGCGGGTCTCCAACGTGTCGCTCTGGGACGGGCGCAACCGCGAGGACACGATCTACCGTTCCAAGGCGGTGGGCGAGCCGCCGCTGATGCTGGCGATCTCGGTCCTCATGGCGCTCAGCGACGCCTGCGCCGCCTGCGGGCCGCACTATCCGGCGCTCGACGCGCCCGCCACGCCCGAGCGCGTGCTGGCGGCGGTGCGGCGGGCGCGGGAGGGCGCACGGTGAGCTTCGAACGGGAGGCCCTCGCCGGCGCCGTCGCGCGGCACGGACGGGTGGCGCGCGTCGTGGTCGCCGCGTCCCGCGGCTCGGTCCCGCGCGAGGTCGGCGCCTCGATGCTGGTCTGGCCTGATGGCCAGTCCGGCACGATCGGCGGCGGCGCGCTGGAGTGGGAGGCTGCGCGCCGCGCCCGTGACGCCGACGGCGATCGCCTCGACCGCATCCCGCTCGGCCCCGCGGTCGGCCAATGCTGCGGCGGCTCCGTCATGTTGCTGACCGAGGCGTGGGACGCCGCCCGTCTCGCCACGGCTGGCGGCGACGTCGTTGCCAGGCCGGTGCCCGGGACCAGCGGAGACGCCCCGCTCGCCGTGCGGCGCATCCTGAACGCCGCGCGGTCGCAGGGCCGGCCGGTGGTCCCGCAGCTGGTCCAGGGCTGGATGATCGAGCCGCAGTGTCGCCCGCTGCGCCGGGTCTGGATCTGGGGGGCAGGCCATGTCGGCCGCGCCCTCGTGGCAACGCTCGCGCCGCTGCCAGATCTCAGCGTCACCTGGATTGACACCGCGCGGGACCGGTTTCCGCCGGACGTGCCGGACGGTGTCGAGGTCGTCGTCGCCTCCGATCCGCCATCGCTCGTCGCCCGTGCGCCGGCGGAGGCCGAGCACCTGGTCCTGACCTTCAGCCACGCGCTCGATCTCGAGCTCTGCCACCGGCTGCTCGGGCACGGGTTCGCCACCTGCGGCCTGATCGGGTCGGCGACCAAATGGGCTCGCTTTCGCCGCCGTCTTGCGCAGCTCGGCCACGGCAGCGCCCAGATCGCGCGCATCGACTGTCCAATCGGCGATCCCTCTCTCGGCAAGCACCCGCAGGCCATTGCCGTGGGCGTCGCCGCCGCGCTACTCAGGCGCGGGGGTCAGCGGGACATGGCGCGGGACATTACTTCTTGACGGGCGCGGCGCTTCTTTCGGTCGAAGGGGTGACCAAGGCCTATCCCGGCGTCGTTGCCAACGACGACGTCTCGTTTTCGGTGGCGCCCGGCGAGGTCCACGCCCTGCTGGGGGAAAACGGCGCCGGCAAGTCTACCCTCGTCAAGTCGATCTATGGTCTTGTGCAGCCCGACTCCGGGCGGATGACGCTGCACGGCCAGCCCTACGCCCCGGCAACGCCCCACGACGCGCGGCGTGGTGGCGTCGCGATGGTTTTCCAGCACTTTTCGCTCTTCGAGGCGCTGGACGTGGCCGAGAACGTGGCGCTGGGAATGGAGAACCCGCCGCCGCTGAGGCAGCTCGCCCGGCGCATCGCGGAGGTCAGCCAGGCCTACGGCCTGCCGCTCGACCCCGGCCGCACGGTGGGACACCTGAGTGCGGGCGAGCGGCAGCGGGTCGAGATCGTGCGCTGCCTGCTGCAGAACCCGCGCCTGCTGATCATGGACGAGCCGACGAGCGTGCTGACCCCGCAGGAGGTGGAGATCCTCTTCGCCACGCTGCGCAGGCTCGCGGCCGAGGGCACCGCGATCCTCTACATCAGCCACAAGCTGCAGGAGATCCTCGCGCTCTGCGACGCGGCGACGATCCTGCGGCAGGGCCGCGTCGTCGCCACCTGCGATCCGCGCGAGAGCACCGCGCGTGAACTGGCCGAGCTGATGGTCGGCGGAACGCTGCAGACGCCGACGCGCGAGACGGCGGAGCCTGGGGCGGTTCTGCTCGAGGTGCGGAGCCTCTCGCTTGCCCCGGCCAACGCCTTTGGCACCGCCCTGCGGGACGTCTCGTTCGAGGTGCGGCGCGGCGAGGTGCTGGGCATCGGCGGGGTCGCGGGCAACGGACAGGACGAGCTACTGGCGGCGCTGTCGGGCGAGCGCCGCGCGTCGGCGGAGGCGATCCGCCTCGAAGGGCGCGCCATCGGCGATGCGCCGCCGCCGGAGCGGCGCCGCCTCGGTCTGCTCGCGGCGCCGGAGGAGCGGCTGGGCCATGCCGCCGCCCCTGACATGACGCTGACCGAGAACGCGGTGCTGAGCGCGGCAGCCCGGATGAACCTGACGCGGCACGGCTTCCTGCGCTGGCGGGCAGCGCGGGACTATGCCGGTCGGATCATCTCGGCCTTCGACGTGCGCACCTCCGGCCCCGGCGCCGCGGCCAGATCGCTGTCGGGCGGCAACCTGCAGAAATTCGTCATCGGCCGCGAGGTGCTGCAGCGGCCCGAGGTGCTGGTGGTCAATCAGCCGACCTGGGGCGTCGACGCGCAGGCCGCCGCGCAGGTGCGGCAGGCGCTTCTTGACCTCGCGGCGCAGGGTGCGGCGATCGTCGTCATCAGCCAGGATCTCGACGAGTTGATGGAGATCGCGGACCGCTTCGCCGCGCTGAACGAAGGGCGGTTGAGCCCGCCCCGCCCGGCGCGGGGGCTAAGCGTGGAGGAGATCGGCCTGATGATGGGCGGCGCCCACGACATGGAGACCGCGCATGTCGCCTGAGCCTCGCGCCGCATGATCCGCCTCGTCCCGCGCGCAGAGCCGTCGACGGCATGGACGATCGCGACGCCGATCCTCGCGGTGCTGCTGACGATGATCGCGGGCGGGCTGATGTTCGCGGCCCTGGGCAAGGACCCCTTCGAGTCAATCCGCACGATCTTCTGGGACCCGCTCTTCCACCCGCAGTTCGCCGGCTACTCGCGGCCGCAGCTCCTGGTGAAGGCTGGGCCGCTGATCCTGATCGCGATCGGGCTCAGCCTGGGCTTCCGCGCCGGCGTCTGGAACATCGGCGCCGAGGGGCAGTACATCGTCGGCGCTCTGGCCGGGGCGGGCACGGCGCTCGCGCTCTATCCGCTCGAGGCCTGGTGGATCTTTCCGCTGGCGGTGCTCATAGGCGCGCTGGGCGGCTGGGCCTGGGCGATGATCCCCGCCCTCCTGAAGACCCGCTTCCGGACGAACGAGATCCTCGTCTCGCTCCTGCTCGTCTACGTGGCCGAGGCCTTGCTCGCGTCGATGTCGCTCGGCCTGATGCGCAACCCCGAGGGCGGCGGCTTTCCCGGCAGCCGCAACCTCGCGCGGTGGGAGCCGACGGCAAACGCCGAACTCATCGGCGGCACCGGGATGCACTGGGGCGTGCTGACCGCCTTCCTCGCGGTGATCGCGGCCTACGTCCTGCTCACGCGGCACATCCGCGGCTTTCACCTGCGCCTGGCGGGGCAGTCGCCGCGCGCGGCGCGTTTCGCCGGGGTCGAGCCGAACCGGCTGGTGATCTTCTGCCTCGGCGTCTCCGGGGCGCTGGCGGGCCTGGCCGGCATCTTCGAGGTGACGGGGCCGGCGGGACAAATCAGCATCGACTTCAATGTGGGCTACGGCTTCACGGCGATCATCGTCGCGTTCCTCGGCCGGCTGCATCCGGTCGGCATCCTGCTCGCCGGCCTCCTGATGGCGCTGACCTACATCGGCGGCGAGCTGGCGCAGCTGATGCTGGGGCTGCCGGCGGCGGCGATCCAGGCCTTCCAGGGCATGCTGCTCTTCTTCCTGCTGGCGGTCGACGTGCTGACGAACTACCGCCTGCGCCTCGGAGCCGTGGCATGAGCGGCATCGACCCGATCCTCCTTCTCGCGGCCCTGATGGTCGGCTCGACGCCGATCCTGCTCGCCGCCATCGGCGAGCTGGTCGTCGAGAAGTCGGGCGTGCTGAACCTCGGCGTCGAGGGGATGATGATCACCGGCGCGATCTGCGGCTTTGCCGTGGCGGTCGAGACTGGCTCGCCCACGCTCGGCTTTCTCGGCGCAGCGGCGGGGGGCGCGGCGCTCGCGCTGCTTTTCGGCGTGCTGACGCAATTCCTGCTGTCGAACCAGGTGGCGACGGGCCTCGCGCTCACGCTCTTCGGGCTCGGCCTCTCGGCACTGATCGGCCAGGCCTACATCGGCGTCCGGCCGCCGCCGACGCCGCGGGTGGATCTGGGGCCGCTGACCGACCTGCCGGTGGTAGGCCGCGTGATCTTCGGCCATGATTTCATGGTCTACGTCTCGCTCGCGCTCGTTGTGGCGGTCTGGTGGATTCTGCGGCGCACGCGCGCCGGCCTGATCCTGCGCGCGGTGGGTGAGAACCACGACGCGGCGCACGCGCTGGGCTACCGCGTTGTGCTGGTCCGGCTGGCGGCGATCCTCTTCGGCGGCGCCTGCGCCGGCCTCGGTGGCGCGTATCTCAGCCTGATCCGGGTGCCGCAATGGACAGAGGGAATGACAGCCGGCGCGGGCTGGATCGCGCTCGCCATCGTCGTCTTTTCGGGCTGGCGGCCGTTTGGCGTGCTAGTCGGCGCTTACCTCTTCGGCGGCGTGTCGGTCCTGCAGCTGAACCTGCAGGCAGCCGGCGTCGCGGTGCCGGTCGAGCTCTTGTCGATGTCGCCTTACCTGATAACCATCCTGGTGCTTGTCGTGATGTCCAGCCGCTCGCGCACCGCGCTCGGCGCTCCGGCATCGCTAGGGAAGGCGTTCCATGCCACAACGTAGCGAGTAAGGCCGGAGGGGATCCGGCGACGAAAGGGGAAAGAGAATGCATCGCAGAACATTGTTGGCCGCCACGGCGGCACTGGCCCTCGGCACCGGCTGGGCGGCCGCGCAGGACGACCCGGTCAAGGTCGGCTTCATCTATGTCGGCCCTGTCGGCGACGGCGGCTGGACCTATGAGCACGACCAGGCCCGCCAGGCGGTCGAGGAGCATTTCGGCGACGCCGTCGAGACGGTCTATCAGGAGAGCGTGCCCGAGGGCGCCGACGCCGAGCGGGCGATCACGCAGATGGCGCTGGGCGGCGCGGACCTGATCTTTACCACCTCATTCGGCTTCATGGACCCGACCATGAACGTGGCCGAGCGCTTCCCGGACGTGAAGTTCGAGCATGCGACGGGCTACAAGACCGCGGAGAACGTCTCGAACTACGGCGCGCGGTTCTACGAAGGACGGGCGGTGATCGGCCATATCGCGGGCAAGATGACCGAGACGAACAAGATCGGCTACATCGCCTCGTTCCCGATCCCCGAGGTGATCCGCGGCATCAACGCCTCCTACATCGCGGCGAAGAAGGCCAATCCCGACGTCGAATTCAGCGTGGTCTGGGCCTACACCTGGATCGATCCCGCCAAGGAGGCCGACGCGGCGCAGGCCCTGATCGAGCAGGGCGCCGACGTCATCCTGCAGCACACGGACTCGACCGCGCCGCTGGCCCTGGCCGAGCAGGCGGGCAACGTGATCGGTTTCGGCCAGGCGAGCGACATGGCCGAGTACAAGCCCTCACCGCGGGTGAGCTCGATCATCGACAACTGGGCGCCCTACTACATCGACCGCGTGCAGGCGGTGATGGACGGCACGTGGGAGAGCCAGTCGGTCTGGCACGGTATCGATGAGGGCATGGTCGAGATCGGCGAGATGACGGACGCCATCCCCGAGGACGTGCGCGCCGAGGCGCAGGACATCGCCGACCAGATCGCGGCGGGCGAGTACCACCCGTTCACCGGCCCGATCAACAGGCAGGACGGCACGCCCTGGTTGGCCGAGGGCGAGGTCGCGGACGACGAGACGCTGCTCGGCATGGACTTCTACGTCGAGGGTCTGACCGGCGAGATCCCGAACTGATCCGACAGCGGGAGCCCGCTACGGCGGGCTCTCGCGCCTTAAAGCGGCCTTCCCTCCCAACGATCGGGGACCCGCCGGACGGCCGGCGATGCAGCCCATACACCTGGCGTCCTCATCGCGAGGACGGACATGCGGCCGACGGTTCAGCCGTCGGCGCGAAGTTCGGCGTGGGCGGGGTCGTAGGGCGAATCCTCCAGCACCTCGGCCGGCCAGAGGCGGTCGAACATCCTGACTTGCAACCGGGTGCCCGGCGCGGCGCGGTCGGGCGCGACGTAGCCCATCCCGACAGAGCGGCCGAGGTGCACCGAGTAGCCGCCCGAGGTCATCCGGCCGACCCGCGTTTCACCGTCGTAGAGCGCCTCGCGGCCCCAGGGGTCGGCGTCGTCGGGACCGTCGACGGCGAGGGTGACGCAGCGGCTGCGGATGCCGTTTTCCTCCATCGCCTGTCGGCCGCGGAACTCGCGGGTCTGGTCGACGAAGCGGTCGAGGCCCGCTTCGAGCGGCGTAGCGTCCCGGCCAAGCTCGGCCCCGAATGCGCGATAGGATTTCTCCTGCCTCAGCCAGTTCTGCGCGCGCGCGCCGAAGAGGCGGAGGTCCACCGCCTCACCCGCCTCCATCAGCCGGTCGAAGAGGTAGTTCTGCATCTCGATCGGGTGGTGCAGCTCCCAACCGAGCGCGCCGGTATAGGCCACTCGCAGTCCGAAGACCGGCGCCATCATCAGCTCGATCCGTCGCGCGGAGAGCCAGGGGAAGCGCTTGTTCGAAAGCGCGATTCCGGGCTCTGCGTCGCGGACGAGCGGGCGCAGGAGCTCGCGCGACCGTGGCCCAGCAACCGCGAATACGCCGATCTGGGTCGTGACGTCGGTGAGGTGCATCCGGCTGAAGTCGCCGCGGCGGTCGGCGACGGCCTTGGCCAGCAGGTCGCCGTCGTAGTCCTGCCACGCTCCGGCGGAGATGAGGTAGAAGCGGTCCTCGGCCTCGCGGACGATGGTGAACTCACTCTGGAAGGTGCCGGAGTCGGTCAGCGCGTAGGTCAGCGAGACGCGGCCGGTCCGCGGCAGGCGGTTGGTGGTGTACCATTCTAGGAAGGCCGCCGCACCCGGCCCCTCCAGCCGGTGCTTGGCGAAGGCGGTGCCGTCCAGCAGGCCCACGCCCTCGCGCACCGCCTGCGCCTCGGCGCGCGTATGTTCCCACCAGCCGCCGCGGCGGAACGAGCGGACGTCGTGGTCGGAGAAGCCCTGCGGCGCGAAGTAATTCGGCCGCTCCCACCCGTTGACCTGCCCGAACTGCGCGCCGCGTGCGGCCATCCGGTCGTAGCACGGCGCGGTCCTCAGCGGCCGCGCCGCCGGCCGCTCCTCGTCCGGGTGGTGCAGGATGTAGACGTGTGCGTAGGCCTCCTCGTTCTTGCGAGCGGCGTACTCGGTCGTCATCCAGGCGCCGAAGCGGCGCGGGTCGAGCGAGGTCATGTCGATCTCGGGCTCATGCCCGGACATGAGCTGCGCGAGGTAGTGCCCTGCCCCGCCCGCGGCGGTGATGCCGAAAGAGAAGCCCTCGGCAAGCCAGAGGTTGCGCAGGCCCGGCGCAGGCCCGAGCAGCGGGTTTCCGTCAGGCGTGTAGCAGATCGGGCCGTTGTAGTCGTCCTTGAGCCCCACTTCCTCCGACGATGGGATGCGGTGGATGAAGCTCATGTACTCCGCCTCGATCCGCTCGAGGTCGAGCGGGAAGAGGTCGGCCCGGAAGCTCTCGGGCACGTCGTGGCAGAACCGCGCGGGCGCGCCCTGCTCGTAGGGGCCGAGGATCCAGCCGCCGCGCTCTTCCCGCACGTACCATTTGGCGTCGGCGTCGCGCAGGACCGGATGCTCCGGGTTCGACTGCCGCCATTCGACGAGCGCCGGGTCGCGCTCGGTCACGACATACTGGTGCTCGACCGGGATCGCGGGAATGTGGAGGCCCAGCAGACGGGCGGTGCGCTGCGCATGGTTGCCGGTGGCGGTGACGACGTGCTCGGCAGTGACCTCGACCTGCTCGTCCGAGGGCACGAGATTGCCGCCCCGTTCGACCATCTTCGTCAGCGTCACTACCCACTCCGACCCGGTCCAGCGGTAGGCATCCGCCTGCCAGCGTCTCTCCACCGCGACGCCGCGCTGCCGTGCGCCGCGCGCCAGCGCCTGCGTCACGTCGGCCGGATTGATGTAGCCGTCGGTCGGGTGGAAGATCGCGCCCTCGAGGTCGTCCGTCCGCACCAGCGGCCAGCGCTCGCGGATCTGGTCAGGCGTCAGCCACTCATAGGGCACGCCCGCCGTCTCGGCGGTGGAGGCGTAGAGCATGTACTCGTCCATCCGCGCCCGGCTCTGCGCCATGCGGAGGTTGCCGACGACGGCGAAGCCGGGATTCAGCCCCGTCTCCTCCTCCAGCGTCTTGTAGAGCCGGATGGAGTGGTCGTGGATATGGGTCGTCGCGTAGCTCATGTTGAAGTAGGGCAAGAGGCCGGCGGCGTGCCAGGTGGAGCCCGAGGTCAGCTCGTCGCGCTCCACCAGCATCACGTCGGACCAGCCGGCCCGCGCCAAGGCATAGGCGATCCCGGTTCCGACCGCGCCGCCGCCGATCACCAGTGCCCGAACATGGCTCTGCATGGCCGTCCCTCCGACTGTCCCTCGGCGCAGAATGCCTGCCATGTCCTCCGGCGCAAGGGCGGCGGTCCTTGTCCCCCTCCGCTGCGGCCTCTATCGAAGAGCCGATGGAGGATAACGCCACGATGATCGTCTGTCCCAGCAAGGGGGATATCCGCACCGCCGTTAACCACCTACGCGGGCGCGGGCGGACGATCGGACTGGTGCCGACGATGGGCGCGTTGCACGAGGGTCACATGGCGCTCGTGGCGCGCGCGGCCGAGTTGGCCGACCGGGTGGTGGCCACGATTTTCGTCAATCCAACCCAATTCGGCCCGAACGAGGACCTCTCCACCTATCCCCGCACGCTCGAGCGCGACCTGCAGATGTTGCGCGAGGCCGGCGTGGCGGCGGTGTTCGCGCCGGAGCCGGGCGAGATGTACCACACGGAGGCGCAGACCGTGGTGGAGACCACGGGCCTCTCGCGGGTGCTGATGGGGCGGCTCAGGCCGGGCCACTTCCGAGGCGTGGCGACGGTAGTGACCAAGCTCTTCAACATCGTGCAGCCCGATATCGCCGTCTTTGGCGAGAAGGACTACCAGCAGCTCGCCGTGATCCGCACGATGGTACGCGACCTCGATATTCCCGTCCGCATCGAGGGGGTGCCGACGCAGCGCGCGCCGGACGGACTGGCACTCTCGTCGCGCAACGCGCGTCTGACGGAGGCGCAGCGCGCGGCGGCGCCGGTCCTGTCGCAGGCGATGGCCGAGGCGGCGGAGCTGCTAGCCGAGGGTGAGACGGCGGAGATCGCCCGCGCCCGGATCGCCCGGCTGATCGCGGCCGAGCCGCTGGCGCAGCTGCGCTCGGCCGACATCCGCGATGCCGCCAGCCTCGCCCCAGTGCGGGGCCGCCCCGCCCGGCCGGTGGTGATCCTGCTCGCGGTGCGCTTCGGCGACGTCACCCTGATCGACCAGCGCGTGGTCCAGACCCGAGGAGAGCCCACATGAGCACCGAGCCGCAGAAGCCGGTCCGCCGCATCACCGTCCCCCAGATCGCCGCGCGCAAGGGCGGCGAGCCCATCGTTTCCCTCACCTCCTACCATGCGCACACGGCCGCCATCGTCGACCGCTACGCCGACTTCATCCTGGTGGGCGACAGCCTCGGCATGGTGATGCACGGGATGGAGACGACGGTCGGCGTCCCGCTCGACCTGATGATCATGCACGGCCGGGCGGTGGTGCGCGGCACGCGGCGGGCGCTGGTGGTCGTCGACATGCCCTTCGGCACCTACGAGGAGAGCCCCAACGTCGCCTTCCGCAACGCCGCGAAGATCATGAAGGAGACCGGCTGCGGCGCGGTGAAGCTCGAGGGCGGCGCGCGCATGGCCGAGACGATCCGCTTCCTGACGGAGCGTGGCGTGCCGGTGATGGCGCATATCGGCCTCACGCCGCAGTCGAGCCACGTGATGGGCGGCTTCAAGACTCAGGGCCGCGACGCGGACACCTGGCCCGCCCACATCGACGACGCGCAGGCCGTGGCAGAGGCCGGCGCGTTCTGCGTGGTGGTCGAAGGGGTGGTGGAGCCGCTCGCCGCCCGCATCACCGAGGCGGTCGATATCCCCACCATCGGCATCGGCGCGTCGGCCGCCTGCGACGGTCAGATCCTGGTGCTGGAGGACATGCTGGGCCTGAATCCGCGCCCGCCGAAGTTCGTCAAGGTCTATGGCGCGCTCGCCGAAGAGATCGAGCGCGCCGTCTCGTCCTACGCCGAGGACGTCCGCCAACGCGCCTTTCCGACGGAGGATCAGGTCTACCGCTGAGGCGTACGTAGCGTCAGGCGCCTGTTCATGATATGCTGATCCCATTGGATCAGGCATTTCAGCGGGGCGCAGCATGGGCCATATCGGTGTATTGGACGCGGCGCGGATGGTCCGCCTGGCCTACGACGCGGCGCGCGATCTCGATCCTATCGACAGGATCGACATCCGCGGGGCGCAGGCGTACCTGATCAAGGGCGACATTCTCGTCATCCCCGGCACCAACGAGCGGATCGACTGGGGCTTCAACCTGCACCTGGCCGAGCAGGGCAAGGAGATCCAGGGCTTCAAGATCGTAGCCGGCGACAGCGGCCGGGTCTGGCACGCCGGATTCCTGCGGCACGCCGAATTTCTCTACGGCTTCGCCAAACGAGCGCGCCCGAAGTTCATCGTCGGCCACTCGCTCGGCGGCGCCTCGGCGCAGATACTTGGCTGGTCGCTGCGCACCCCCACGGTGACCTTCGGCTCGCCCCGGCCGTTGCGCGGGAAGGCCCCGCTCGAGGGCGAGGGCTGGATCCTGAACCTCTGCCGGGCGGACGACGAGGTGTGCCACCTGCCCCCTAGGCCGATGGGTTTCCGCCACGTCGGTTCGGTCCGGTGGCTGCTGCCCGAGGCCTTCGACGCGGAGTTCGACCACGGGATGGTGAACTACATCGAGATCCTCGGCGAGACGAAGACCGCCGAGCGTATCGAGAAGCAATGGCCACGCGCCGCCTGAAGCCCGCGCGACGAAATCCGCTGGCCTGCCGCGCAGGCTGCGCCCGCGCCTGCCCTTTCTGCCGGAAGCGGCCCGCGCCGAAGCGTGGCCGCTGACCGGCAGAGCGCTCAGAGCCGCTCTTCGAGGAACATCTGCAACGCGAGCCAAGAGGCCTGGTCCGCCTCAAGGTCGTAGTCGTCCGCGCCCCATACGGTGTAGGCGTGCCGCGCGCCGCCATAGAGCTGCGCCTCGTGGTCGACGCCGGCCGCCTCGAGCTCCTCCACCAGCGTAGCGAGCGCCGCCGGCCCCGACACCGGATCGGCAGTGCCGTGCAGCACCAGCACAGGGCCGGAGGCCTGCGACCAGTCCTGCCCCTCCGGCGTCTCGAGGCCGCCGTGGAAGCTCACGAAGCCTGCAGCATCGGCGCCCGCGCGTGCCGCCTCCAGCACCGCGGCGCCGCCGAAGCAGTAGCCAATGACGAGGACGCCTCCCTCGCCCCCGCCGACCGCCCGCGCCGCCTCCAGCGACGCCATGAGGCGCGCGCGGAACATCTCGCGGTCGGTGTAGAGTTCGCCCGAGCGCTCGCGGTTCTCGTCCATGCTCTGCGGAAGGTTGTCGGCGCCGTAGACGTCGGCGGCGAAGGCGGTGTAACCCTGCGCCGCCAACATGTCCGCGCGCCGCTTCTCGTAGTCCGTCAGGCCGTCCCAGTCATGGACGATCATGACCGTGCCGCGGCTCTCCTCCAGGTTCGCGTTGCGGGCGACGTAGCCCTCGAACTCCATCCCATTCACGCTGTAACGGTAGGGCTCCCCGGTGATCTGCGCCTGCCCGGCGGTGGCGGCAAAGATGGCGAGCGTGGTGACGATGCGAAACATGAATGTCCTCCCGTTGCGGTCTGGCGTGAGACATAGGCCGCCGTATCGGAGGGCCAGCGTCGCGATGCCGCACGCTCAGCTTTCGCGCGGGCGGCCCCTTGCCGGGATCTCCTTGAGGAGCCCACCCACGCCCATGGCGGCGATGTCCGCGTGCGAGACCTCGACCCCGCAGGCCACGCGCTCCAGCACCCAATCGGCGCCGTTCAGCGCCGGCGACCTGGCACAGCCCGGCAGCCCGATCACCGGGCGCTCGCCGATCTGCCCCAGAAACAGCAGGTTTCCCGGATCGACCGGCATCCCGAAACGCGTCAGCCTGCCACCCGCACGCCGCACCGCCTCCGGCCCGACGTCGTGCGGGTCCGAGGTAGCCGATGCGGTCAGGATCAGCACGAGGTCCGCCTCCGCCTCGGCCAGCGCCTCGGCCAGCTCGTCCTCGCGGTGCGGCACGCGGCGATAGTCCGACAGCGTCATGCCGAGCACCTCCAGCCGGCGGCGCATCGCCGCCTCGCCCTTCGCGGGGCCCGGGGCGCCGATCTCGGTCTCGATCAGCGCGGCGGTCGCCAGCCTGACGGGCGCGATCCGCAGCGCACGCTCGGCATGGTGCACCGCCGCGTCGACCGCCGACTGCGGCACGGCATAGCTGATGATCTTGACGGTCCCCACGAGCATTCGAGCGCGCGTGGCGGCAAAAGGCGGCAGGACCGCGAAGGTGATCATCGGCTCGACGCGGTTCAGCGCATGGATATGCGCGGGGTCGTAGAGCAGGATGCCGGGCCCCTCCGCATGGAGGTTCACCCGCCCCGTCGCCGCCCGACCGACGCGCAGGCCGGCTGCGGCGGGATCCGGAACCAGCGCCTGAGCGACCGCGGTCGCCGCGGCGTCCTCGCCGAGATCGCCCGGCTCGAGTCGCGCGACGGTCACCGCGGTCACGCCCGCCTCGCCGAGGCGCTGCAGATCGTCCGGCCCGAGCAACCGCCCCTTGCGCAGGCGCGCGCCGCCCGCCTCGACCGAGTGGGCGAGTATGGCGCCTTCGGCCTCTCCCAGCGGGACCTCCCCGAACCTCACCGCCGTGTCCGGGTGCGGGACCGGCCCCGCCCGGCGGGCGCGGGTGGGTGGGCGGGGCGTCCGCCGGGCACCGCCGGCGGAGTTGCGCCACCTGCATGTGGATCGTCGCGGCGGCGCATCAGCCAAGCCTCAGGACGCGCGTGATCTCGGCCATGATGGCGACGGCGATCTCCGCGGGGCTTCGCGCGCCGATATCTAGCCCCACCGGCGCGTGGATCCTGCCGATCGCGCGGTCGTCAAAGCCGGCAGCGCGCAGCCGGTCAACTCGCTTGGCGTGCGTGCGGCTGGATCCGAGGCAGCCAAGATAGAAGACGTCCGACGCAAGCGCCGTCTCGATGGCCGGGTCGTCAAGCTTCGGGTCGTGCGTCAGCGTCACCACGGCCGTCCGCTGATCCAGCCCGTGCGCACTGAGCGCGTCGTCCGGCCAGTCATGCACGAGGCGCGCGTCGGGGAAGCGCTCCACCGAGCCGAACGCTTCGCGCGGGTCGACCAGGGTGGCGTCGTAGCCGGCGAGCTTCGCCATCTGCATCAGCGGCTGCGCGATGTGGACCGCGCCCACGACCACCATCCTCAGCGGCGGGTTGTGGATCGCGACGAAGCAGTCCTCCTCGAACCCCGACCGATCCAGCCGGAAACGCTCAGGCCAGTCCTGCGGGCCATCGAGCCGCCGTTGCCACGTCACCGTGTCGACAGCGTAGGCGACCGGGCGCCGCTCTGCCCGCGCCTCGCAAAGGTCGGCGAGCATCGTCTCGGGCAGCGCGCCGATCGGCTCCACCAGCACCCGGATAGTGCCGCCGCAGGCCAAACCGACGGCAAAGGCGTCGTCGTCGCTGACGCCGTAGGTCAGGAGGCGGCTCTCACCAGTGCCGATCGCCTCGAGCGCCTCGGCGACTACGGCGCTCTCGACGCAGCCGCCGGAGACGGATCCCATCATGTCGCTCGTGCCGGAGATCGCGAGCTGGCTGCCGACCGGTCGCGGCGCAGAGCCCCAGGTCTCGACGACCGTACCCAAAGCCGCGCCGCGCCCTTCCCGGTGCCAGGCAAGCGCGGCTTCCGGGATGGCTTCGTAATCCGCACGCGATGCGATTTTCGCCAGAGGCTGTTCGGCTAGGTCTGTCACTCTGCGCTGTACCCGATGCGGCCCATGTTCATGGCACCGAGCATGCATCCGCGTCGGGTGGCAAGTCCAGCGGCCGAAGCGCGGGCCGAGGACGGAGGCGCCGCGGGCTTGAGCGCCACAAGGGCCGCCGGTTCCCCCGCGGCGGGCCGCCCGGGGCGACCAGAGCGGCCCCGCCGGCCTTGACGACGCCCGACGACCAGGTGTCGCCGGGCGTCGCTTGTCAGTTTGCGGCCGCGGTCTGCAGCAGCGGCGTGATACGCCGGATGGTCGCCCGCCGGTTCTGCCGCTCGGCCTCCTGGGTGGGGACGCGCAGGAATTGCTCGCCGTAGCCCTGGACTACCAGATTCTCGGGCGGAACCTGGAAGTACTCGGTCAGGGCAAGCGCCACCGACTCCGCACGACGGTCGGAAAGCGCGAGGTTGTAGGCAGGATCGCCGATGGCGTCGGTATGGCCCTCCACGAGGAAGATCTCCCGCGGATTGTCGGCGATGGTGTCGGCGATGTACCGCCCGAGCTCGGCCAGCTCCTGCGCCTGGTCCGGCGAGATCGCTGCCGAGCCGGAGGCGAAGGTGATGTTGTCCAGGGTTACAGCCGGGGCGAGGTTGCGCACCTCGCTGATCCGCCTGACCTGGTTGAGGCTGAAGGTGCGATTCACCTGCGCCTCTGCCGCCAGGGCCCGGCGCAGCGCCTCCTCGTCGATCGCGTCCTGGGTGAACTGCTGGCGCGGCGCCGGAAGCGTCGAGACATCGACGGCCTGCGAACCGCCGGTGTCGTCGATGAGCACGATCCGCTCGCCGTCCGGCGTGATCCGGGTCCTGCGCAGCACCCTGAGGTCGGCATCACGGATGGTGACAATCCGGCTGCCGTCCTCGCGCGTCACGACAGTGCGGCTCGAGCCGTCGTCGAAGGTCTCGGTCTGGACCTCCGAGCCGGGCTGCCTGAGCAGCGTGTTGTCGTCCTTGATCAGCTCGTACTGCCCCCCGCGCTGCACAACGACGCGGTCCTCGGACGCGGCCACGACCTCGCCGCGATTCCTCAGCATCGATCCGACCACCAGGGCGCCGGCGCCGACAAGCAGTGCCTTCTCGAGCGTGCTAAGGCCATCGTCGTCGTCATCGTCCTCGACGCGGGCGCCTTCTTCAGTGGCGAGCGTCGTCTCGAAGTCCTCGGCGCTCGACCGGGCAGTTTCCTCGGTCACGGTTTCAGACGTCACCTCCGCCTCGGCCGCGACTTCGCCCTCTCCGGCAGCGGCGGCAGCCGCGGCAGCCGGCTCCTCGGCCGCAGTCGGGTTTTCGGCGGGAGGCGTCGCACCAGCGTCGGCGCTGGCCTCGCCTTCGGCTTCGGGTGTAGCGGCTGCAGCTTCGGCCTCGGCGGGTTCTGCCTCTGCGGCAGGTGCCGGAGCCTCGGTCTCGGCCGTCGCTTCGCCGGCTTCCGCGTCCGTCGTGGCAGGCGCCGGTTCGGCGACCTCCGGCTCATCAGGCGCCGTCTGGCCATCTTCGGCGGCCGCTTCAGGTGGGCACGGCGGCGTGCTGCCGTCGACGCAGACTTCTTCGGAGGCTGCCGCGGCGTCGGCGGCCAGACCCTGCTCCAGCGTCTCTACGATGTCATCCTCCGCAGCCTCGCCGTCCGCAGTGGCCTCGGCCTCGGGAGCGGCGGCCGGCTCCTCGGCGGCTGTGGCAGCCGTTGCGGCCTCCCCACCCACGGACGCGTCGTCAGCCGCTTCGGGCGTCGCCGCGTCCTGTTGCTCGCCCGCAGGCTCGGTTGGCGCATCGGCGCTTTCTGCCGCCGGCTCGGCTTCGGCGGGCGCATCGGCAGGCTCGGCTTCGGGCGCAGGCTCGGCTTCGGGCGCAGGCGTGGCCTCGGGCGCGGGCTCGGACGGCGCCTCGACGGCTTCGGCGTCCGGCGCAGGCTCGGACGGAGCTTCGGCTGCCTCGACCTCGGGCTCGGCAGCCTCGGCCGGAGCAGCAGCTTCGGCAGGTTCGGCGGCCTCGGCGGGCTCATTCGCCTCGGCGGGCGCGGCGGCGTCCGGTGCTTCGGCGGCGGCGGGTTCTTCTGCCGCCTCAGCGGCGGGCTCCTCCGGCGCCTCGGTTGCCGCCTCGGGCGGACAGGGCGGCTGGGTGCCGTCGGCGCACTCGGTGGCAGGCTCTGTCGCCGCCTCCTGCGCCGGGACGGTCGTTGGCAGGACGAGCGACAGGCTCGCCAGCAGCGCGGTCGTCGTGTTGAGCGTGCGACGCATGATCGTCTTCCTCTCTGCGTTCATCGCCCGTCAACGGCCGCCTCGGGTCGCAGGTTCCTCCTCCCCGCCGGTGCGGCGCAGGGCGATATCGCCGCGGATCCGGGGGCCGGCCCCGGCTACGCGGAGGCAGCATCGTCCCGGAGAGAAGGTCGCATGACGCGGCCAGCCATGTTACACTTCGGTTGCATTCTGAGGCTTGGCATTCGGCATGAGCGATTTTGCGAAGGTGGCGCTGCCATTCCTGGGGGTGGTGATTGCATCCGTCATGGGCTTCTTTCTCAACACCGTGACCGAGGAACTGCGGTCGAGTCGGTCGGTCGTCTACTCGCTGAACGCGGAGGGCGACAGCACGACGGTGGCGATCCAGAACGTCTCGCGCGTGCCGATCGAGGCGGCGAACTTCCAGATCACCTGCATTGACCGGCCGTGCTTTCGCCCCGGCGCACCGGACGGGACGCTCGTGCGCTTCGAGGGTCAGGGCATGATCGCGTCGCAGGACATACGCGCCGATGTCGAGCACACCTCGCTGATTTCGCTCCGCGTCTCGCTGATCCCCGGCGCCCGCACCCTCGTCCGCGTGTTCCCGACAGAAACCGCCGGTGACCTGCTGTTCCTCTATCGCCCGGACCCGGGGCAGGCTGAGGCGCTGCGGATGCTGCGCGCCAGCAGCGCGACCGGCTTCGTCATCCGCAACTACATCGAGATGTTCGCGCTCGTCTTCCTGGGCTCGCTGATCTTCGCGGCGGCGATGGCCGTGATCGCGCTGGCGAGCGTCGTCCTGCACTGGCGCCGACCGCGCCGCGACCCGAAAAAGGAGACCGGAGATGCTCCAGAGAGACCCAGCCCGTCAGCCCTCGCCCTCGCCGGGCTCGCTGCGCTCTGGCTGGAGGGCCGCGTCCAGAGGCGCCGCCTCGCTCGCGCTGACGATCGTGCTGCCGGCCAGCGCCGGGGCTGACATCGAGGTCGCGCTGCGCGTCGAGGGCAATCCGCCGGCCGTCGACGTCTACCGGATCGTCTACGTCGACGGCGACGTGACGCGAGAGCTGGGCCGACTGAAGATCGGCGAGGTCCAGACGTTTCCGATCGATTGCGCCGAGGGGGTGCGGATCAGGGCGATCACCGACGACCCGTTCTACTCCTACCCAGAGCGGCCCTGCACGCCGCCGCCTGTGGAGCTCGTCTCCGAAGAAATGGGATACATCACCGCCATGTTCGACTCGGCGAGCGACCGCGTGACCTATGCATCTTTGGTGCGCCGGGCGCTCTCGGCGACGAATCCCGCGGCGCAGCTTGAGGCGCGCAGGACCACGGCCTTGGCGTCCAAGACGATCTCCTCCCGCACCACAGAGCAGGAGGAGGCGTCCGCAGAAGCCGACGAAGCTGCGGCGCGTGAAGAAGACGAAATGACGCAGCAAGCCGATCTCGCGCAGGCGATGGCGAACAGGGAGCTCTTTTCGATGGAAATGGACGGCGTGCAGCTCTGGAGCGCGCTGTCGAGCCGCGACTATGCGCGAGCCAGCGAACTCGCGCGCGACGCGGCCGACAATGCCGCCGATCCGGCGCTCGCTGACGCGCTCCGGCTCCTCGCGCTGGACACGGCGTTTCGCGCCGCGGGGCTCGACCCGGATGACCCGGAGGGGCCGTTGATCACGGTCCAGGGCAACGGCTACGCGCTGACGCCCCTCGGGCAGTTTGCCGCGGCGGCGCACTATGACGGCACGACGTACCTGACGCTCGATAATCCGTTCTCACGGATGGCGGATATGGAGGTCGGCGACCTGGTGGGGATGCAGGTGGTCGACGCAGATGGCGAAATCATCGGCGATCTCGACGGCGTCATGCAGAACGACGGCGAGCTCGCGGCCGTGGTCGAGGTCGGCGGCTTCCTCGGCCTCGGCAATCGGCAGGTCGCCCTCCCGCTTGACGAGCTGGAGTCCGATGGCGAGCGCGTCCAGCTGCGCGCGATCGACACCTACGAGCTGGAGGCAACGCCGGAGAACCAGTTCACGATGGGCGAGACGCTGGACCCCGGAAGAACGCTGCGAGACGCGATCCAGGGCGCGGCGCCGCTGGTTGCGCGGTAGCGCGCAGGGAACACAGGGAGCCCCGCGTCGATTGCGCATGAGGGCCGGTTCGGCCGGCGCAACGGCAAGGTGACGCGTGGCACGGATTGAAGACAGGACCGACAAGGGTGTGCGGGCGCCGGGCAACGACCCATCGCTCCAAAGGGACATGGAGCGGGTCGAGAACATCGCCCGTCTGATGGACAGCGCGATCCGCATCCCCGTCATCGGTTACCGGATCGGGCTCGACGGCATTCTCGGGCTCATCCCCGGTGTGGGCGATGCTGCCGCGCTCGCTCCGGCCGGCTACATCATATACCTCGCGCATCGGATGGGCGCGCCAAGACACGCGCTGGTGCAGATGGGCGCCAACGTGGCCGCGGACGCGCTGATCGGGTCGATCCCGCTGGTGGGCGACCTCTTCGACTTCGCGTTCAAGGCGAACAAGCGCAACCTGAAGATCCTGCGCAAGCACGTCGACCTGCGCCGGGCCGAGGCGGCGGCGGAGGCCGGCCGCCTCTAGGAAAGCGCCCGCAGCAGGTCCTGCTTGCTCATCTTGCTGCGGCCCTCGATGCCGCGCTCCTGCGCCATCTCATAGAGCTGAGATCGGGTCATGTTCCGGTGAGCGCCCACTTTGCCGCGCCCGTCACCGTCCGTTGCCCGTTCGATGGCCTCCAGCAGCTCGTCCTTGTTCATGTTGGCGCGACCCTCGATCCCAAGGTCCGCCGCCCGCTCGTCGAGCATCGCTTTGGTCGGACCGTCACGCTTGATCCGGCTGACCTTCTCGCGCACGTCCTTCGGCTGATCGACGAACTGCTCCTTCGCGCCACGCTTCTTGCGCGAGGTACGCGCGTACTCATCCTCGGTCAGGAGCATCCTGACCTTCTTCGGGAGGTACCTTTCACCCGACTCGAGTGACTGCTCGCCGGACTTCGTGCCCCAGTCCTCCTCGGTCCACTGGTGGAGGTCTGTCTCGTCCTGCGCGAGACCGTCCTCCTCGTACTCGCCGCCGCGCTTCTTGTACTCCTGCACCGCCATCTGCGCCTTGCGGGCCGACCACTGCCCCTTCTTGCCGCCCTTGTCGGAGCGGGTGATTTCCTCCTTCACCTCATCCCACAGCTGCGGATCGCTTCGCTTCGCCTCGGCCATGTCGTCCTCCGTTTCGCCACGAAACGCGGCCGATGCGATACGGTTCTCGGACGCAAGGTCGCAGTCCGACAATCGCTCTCTGCCAGGGCGGGTAGTGCAGCGCGACGAGACGAGCCGGCGCAGCCGCGCACGCGGCATGCGGTGCGATCCCCGGCAACGAGAAACGCCGGCGCCACGAGGGCGCCGGCGCCGGTTCAGGCTCCGATCGGGACGAAATCGGGGCGGGTCAGGAGCCCTTGACGTCCTTCGCGGAAGACTTGCCCCGCGGCGGATGTTTTTCGGTCTGGCCGGTTCCGGTGCCGCTCGGCATCCCGGCGCCGGCCTTGGCGGCGGCGTCGAGGGGGTCGTCAGAGTTCTTCTTCGCCCCTTGCGCCATGTCGTCGGCGGCCTCGGGACGCTTGGTCGACATTTCCACCGCCAGGTCCTCGACGGGCGCCTCGACGGCTTCCGTCGCTTCCTGCGTTGCCTCATCGGCCACTTCGGCCGCGGCGTCGAGCGTTTCCGCAGCCGCCGAGACGGCGATATCCGCGGCGTCGACCGCCCGGTCGAGCATCTGCACCGGAGCGCCCAGTTCGCCACGCAGGGCGCTGGTCATCCGCCGGCCCATCTCAATCTGAAGGTCCGTAAGGTCTTTCCACATCTGCACGCTGGTGCGCCAGATATGCATCTGAACGTCCAAGGTGGTCATCGTTCCGGTCCTCTTGCTGCCTCACCATTGATCCGGCGCGGATGCGCCGAACTGCATCACCTCACCGGCGGACGAAGCCCCGCTGGCCGAGTCGCCGCATGTTCGAGCTCGTCTTGCTGCGAAGCGGGCGCACCCAAGCGCCCACGACCTTGTCGGGGCCCTGCCCCTGCATCACGGCGACGCCGGCCGCGATGGCCGCCTCGGCAAAGGCGGGGGCCTTCTCGTCGACCATCCTCTGGTTTTCTGTCTTGGCCACGGCCCAGAGACCGGCCATGCCCATGAACCGGTACGCCATGACCATCTGCGTCTCGACCATCAGCGCGCCGAGCTCGACGCCCGTGCGCCAAAGGTCGAAAGGATCGACACTCTTTTCCATTTTCTACTCACTCCTGCCGCCGCTCGAGCCGCGGGCGGCCGATCCCTCGCCTTAAGGTCGGCCACGCGTGCGGCTCCCCCGGCAGTTCGGACCATGGTTACTCCGGCCACGGCGCAGGCACCATAGCCTTCGTGCCGCAGCGCAGCAATTTCGTCAGAGGGTCTGGTTCTGCGGCTAGCGCAGCGCGTAGCCCGCGCCGCGCACGGTGCGGATCGGGTCATCGCCGCCCTGCAGTTTCAATGCCTTGCGCAGCCGGCCGATATGCACGTCCACGGTGCGCGTGTCGACATAGATGTCACGGCCCCACACGCGATCTAGAAGCTGCTCGCGGCTCCAGACCCGGCCGGGCTTTTCCATGAACGTCGACAGAAGGCGGAATTCGGTGGGACCGAGCTTCACCGCCTCGCCGTCTCGCGTCACCTTGTGCGTCTCGGCGTCGAGGACGATGTCCTCGAACTCCAGCCGCTCGCCCACGGTGGCCGGGCGGGTTCGCCTGAGCTGCGAGCGCACGCGCGCCATCAGCTCGACCACTGAATAGGGTTTCACGACGTAGTCGTCGGCGCCGGTTTCGAGGCCGCGGACGCGGTCCACCTCCTCCGACTTTGCCGACATCATGATGATCGGGATCGCCCGGCTCTCGCTGCGCATCCTCAGCCTGCGGCAGACCTCGATGCCGGAGACGCCTGGCAGCATCCAGTCGAGCAGGACGATGTCCGGCCCGACCTCCTCGACCAGCAGCAGCGCCTCGTCGCCCGTGGACGCTCGGCTGACCGCAAAGCCCTCCGCCTCAAGGTTGTAGGACAGGATCTCCTGCTGCGCCGGCTCGTCCTCGACGACGAGGACGCGCGGCTGCTGGGCGCTCATCCCTCCCCGCCTCCGACGAAGGCGGTCCGGTCACCCTTCGGCCGCTGCTCCTCCGGGAGGCTGCCGCTGACGAGGTAGATCACCTGCTCGCAGATCGAGGTGACGTGGTCGCCCATTCGCTCGAGGTTCTTCGCGATGAAGTGCAGGTGCATGCAAGCCGTGATGTTCCGCGGATCCTCCATCATGAAGGTCAGGAACTCGCGGAAGAGGGCATTGTACATCTGGTCGACCTCGGCGTCGCGCTCCCGCACGTTCTGCGCGAGCTCCACGTCGCGCTGCATGTAGGCATCGAGTGCGTCCTTGAGCATCGCTTCGACTTCGCGTGCCATGCGCCGGACCGATTTCGCAGTGTTGTCGATGGGCTGCATCTGCACGAGGACCGAAGTCCGCTTGGCGAGGTTCTTGGCGAAGTCGCCACAGCGCTCGAGGCTGTTGCTGATCTTTATGACGGTGAGCACCGTCCTCAGGTCCCGCGCCGTCGGCGCGCGGATGGCAAGCACCCGCGCCGCTTCCTCGTTGATCTGCTCCTCGAGCGCGTCGATGCGCTTGTCGCCCTCGCGGACCTTCTGCGCCAGCTCGTCATCCCGCTCCTCGAGCGACTTGGCCGCGTCGAGGATCGCCGCCTCGACCAGCCCGCCCATCTTCATGATGAGCGACTGGATCCGCTCCAGGTCGCGGTCGAAGGCGGATGCGATGTGTTGGTCGGCCATCTGTCTCCCCTAGCCTATCCGGCCCGTGATGTAGCTCTCGGTGCGCCGGTCCTTCGGGTTCGTGAAAATCTGTCCCGTCTCGCCAAACTCTACGAGGTTGCCGAGATGGAAGAACGCCGTCTTCTGGCTCACCCGCGCGGCCTGCTGCATCGAGTGCGTGACGATGACCACGGAATAGTTCTTGCGCAGATCGTCGATCAGCTCCTCGACCTGCGCCGTCGCGATCGGGTCGAGCGCCGAGCAAGGCTCGTCCATCAGGAGGACCTCGGGCTCGGTCGCGACCGCCCGCGCGATGCAGAGCCGCTGCTGCTGCCCACCCGAGAGGCCGGTGCCCGGCTGGTGCAGGCGGTCCTTGGCCTCTTCCCAGAGCGCGCCGCGGCGCAGGGCTCGCTCGACGATCTCGTCGAGATCCGCCTTGCTCCTGGCGAGGCCGTGGATCTTCGGTCCGTACGCCACGTTGTCATAGATCGACTTCGGGAACGGGTTAGGCTTCTGGAACACCATGCCGACCTTGGCGCGCAGTTGCACCGGATCGATGCTGGGGTCGTAGATGTCCTGACCGTCGATCCTGATCTCGCCCTCGACGCGAGCGATGTCGATCGTGTCGTTCATCCGGTTCAGGCAGCGCAGGAACGTCGACTTGCCGCAGCCGGAGGGCCCGATGAAGGCGGTGACCGTCCTGTCCGCGATGTCGACGCTGACGTCCTTGATGGCGTGCGTATCGCCGTAGAAGACGTTCACGTCGCGCGCCGAGATCTTCGCCTCGCTCATCCTCACCGCCTTTTCTGCGAGCTTCATGTCGTTCATGGCAAGGCTCCTACCAAGTGCGTTGGAAGCGGTTGCGAAGGTAGATCGCGACCGCGTTCATCATCACGAGGAAGCCCAGCAGCACCATGATAGCTGCGGAGGTCCGGCTGACGAAACCCCGCTCCGGGCTGTCGGCCCAGATGAAGATCTGCGTCGGCAACGCGGTCGACGAGTCGAAGGGCGTGGCCGGCGCCGATGTGATGAAGGCGTTCATCCCGATGAGCAGCAGCGGAGCGGTCTCGCCCAGCGCCTGCGCCAGTCCGATGATCGTCCCGGTCAGGATGCCCGGCATGGCCAGCGGCAGGACGTGCTGAAAGACGACTTGGTGCCTGGACGCGCCGACCCCCAGCGCCGCCTCGCGGATCGAGGGCGGCACCGCCTTCAGCGCCGCACGCGTGGCGATGATGATCGTCGGCAGCGTCATCAGCGCCAGCGTCATGCCGCCCACGAAGGGCGACGAGCGCGGCATGCCGAACCAGCCGAGGAACACCGCGAGCGCAAGCAGGCCGAAGACCACCGACGGCACCGCCGCGAGGTTGTTTATGTTGACCTCGATGAGGTCCGAGAAGCGGTTCCGCGGCGCGAACTCCTCGAGGTAGATCGCCGCCCCTATGCCCACGGGGAAGGACAGCACGAAGCATGTCGCAAGCGCGTAGAAGGAACCGATTATCGCCCCCTTTAGGCCCGCCAGCTCGGGGAAGCGCGAGTCCGCGTTGAAGAAGAGCGCCCAGTTGAACGTCGCCTCGACCCGTCCCTCCTCGACCAGCCGGTCGAAGTACGCGATCTGCGCGTCGTCGAGACGGCGGAACTGCTCCGGCGTCTCGCGGTCGATAAAGCCCTTGTAGAGCTGGTCGTAGGTGTCGGCGACGGGCACGCTGACCGCCACTGTCTCGCCGACGAGGTCGGGGTTTTCCACGATGAGGTCGCGGATTGTCCAGCGCGCGCCGTCGCTGAGGATGCCCGTCAGGCGCCGGAGCTCGGCCGTGCCCTCGACCTCGGGGAACTGCGCCTGCATCGTGGCGGCGAGCACGGCGTTGAAGTTGCTCCGCGGAAGGTCGTCGACGTCGATTGCTTCCGGGTCGAAGAATACGTCGATCTCGACGTGCGTCTGGACGAAGGCGCTGTAGCCGCTCGAGATGATCGAGACGAGCAGGATGCCAAGCATCAGGAACGCGATCCCGATCGAGACCATGCCGGCATACTTCAGCCGGTTCTGACGGCGGCGCCGTGCCTTGAGGCGGCTCGACGTCTCGGGCGACGCCCAGTCGATGCCGCGGGTGGGTGTGGTCTCGGTCATCGGCGCCTCAGTCGTAGGCCTCGCGATACCTGCGCACGATGCGCAGCGCGAGGATGTTGATGGCCAGCGTCACCAGGAAAAGCATCATCCCCAGGGCGAAGGCGGCCAGGGTCTTGGGGTTGTCGAACGCGGTGTCGCCGATCAGCAGCGTCACGATCTGCACCGTGATCGTCGTGACCGACTCGAGCGGGTTGATCGTCATCTGCGCGATCAGGCCCGCTGCCATCACGACGATCATCGTCTCGCCGATGGCGCGGCTGACCGCCAGCAGAACGCCACCGACGATGCCGGGGATGGCCGCGGGAAAGAGCACGTTCAGCATGGTCTCGCCCCGCGTCGCGCCGAGCGCGAGCGCGCCGTCGCGCAGGGCGCGCGGTACGGCCGACAGCGCATCGTCGGCGAAGGACGAGATGAACGGGATCAGCATGATGCCCATCACGCCGCCCGCCGCGAGCGCGGTGTTGGGCGAAACGTCGAGACCGATCGACTGCCCAAACTGGCGGATCGCCGGCGCGACGACCAGGATTGCGAAGAAACCGTAGACCACCGTCGGAACGCCCGCCAGGATCTCGAGCAGCGGCTTGACCACCGACCGGACACGGCGCGAGGCGAACTCGTTGAGGTAGATGGCCGAGAAGAGACCGACCGGCACCGCCACGGTCAGCGCCACGACCGTGATGACAAGCGTGCCGAGCAGAACGGGCAGCCAGCCAAAGGCTCCCTCGGCCGCGATCTGGTCCTCGCGGATCGGGATCTGGGGCTCCCAATTCGTGCCGAAAAGGAATTCGGTGACCGGCACCATGCTGAAGAAGCGGACCGTCTCGAAGAGCAGCGACGCGACGATGCCGAGGGTCGTGAAGATCGCGACGAGCGAGCAGAAGATCAGCAGTCCGCCGATGATCCCCTCGACTCGCTGCCGGGCGCGGAACTCGGGCGAGACGCGCCTACGCGCCAGGAAGAGCATCGCCGCGATGAGGGCGAGAAGGACCACGTACATCAGCACCAGAGACTGGCCGCGCAGCGCCTCCAGCCGAGCGGCGGCTTCCATCTTCCAGGGTTCGGGCTGGCCGAAGATGCGGCCGCCGGCGATCGACTTGATCTCGGCAAGCACGAGCTGGACCTGCCCGGTGGCGGACCCGGCGAGCTCGTCAGCGACGCTCGCGAGCACCAGCCGATCGATCACGACGCCCTGCAGCATCAGCCAGAGCACGATGAGGATGAAGGCGGGGAGCGCCACGAGGAGAAACGAATAGCCGCCGTGGAAGCCGCCGAGCGAATGCAGCCGCTCGCCCCGGTCGCGTATCTGAAGCGCGGCGCGGCGGTTCAGGACGTAGCCGAAGATCGCAGCGGCGAAGAGGATGAGGAAGGCCAGCAATGTCATGCGCGAGATCCGGGTCGGGGAGCGCGCCGCCCGGCAGACCGGGCGGCGCAGGCTGCTGCGTCAGTCGGCCGGCGCGTCCATCGGCACGGCGTTGATGACACGGTCCTGCATCTCGGCGCGGCGATCGTCGCCCAGCGGGACAAGGCCTCGCTCCGAGAGGTAGCCGCCGGGCGCCAGCGCGTCCTCGGACATGTACTCCTCGATGAACTCCTGAAAGCCCGGAATCACGCCGCGATGCGCGTTCTTGGTGTAAAAGTAGAGCGGCCGCGCGATCGGGTACGAGAAGTCGGCGATCGTGTTTTCGTCAGGGGCGACACCCTCGATCAGCACCGGCTTCAGCGTGTCGAGGTTCTCGAAGAGGAATGAGTAGCCGAAGATGCCCATCGCGTTTGAGTCAGCGTTCAGGCGCTGGACGATGAGGTTGTCGTTCTCGCCCGCCTCGACGAACGGACCGTCCTGGCGCATCCGCGAGCAGTTCTGCTCGATCCAGTCGTCGTCGTGTCCCTGGCTCTCGACGTATTCGAGCTGCTCGCAGCCGGCGAGCATGGCAAGCTCCACGAAGGCGTCGCGCGTGCCCGACGTCGGCGGCGGGCCGTAGACCAGGATCTCGCTGTCCGGCAGGTCGGGGTTGATGTCGGACCACGTCTCGTGCGGGTTGTCGACCCACTCGCCATCGACCGGCACCTGGGCGCCAAGAGCCTGATAGACCTCGCCCAGCGTCAGGTCCCACTCGTCCCCGTTCGAGCGCGAGATGGCGATCGAGAGGCCGTCGTACCCGATGAGCGCCTCGGAAACGCTCTCGACGCCGTTCTCCTGGCAGAGCTGGTATTCCGACGGCCGCATGGCGCGCGATGCGCCGGTGAGATCGGGATGCTGCTCACCGATGCCGCCGCAGAAGATCTGCATTCCGCCGCCGGTGCCCGTCGATTCGACGATGGGTGACGGCGCGCCGGTCACGTTGGCGAACTGCTCCGCCACAGCCTGGGTATAGGGGAAAACGGTAGATGATCCGACGATGCTGATCTGCTCCCGGCCTTGCGCCTGGGCCATATTGGCCGACGCTGCCATGACCAACACCGTGGCGGCACCTGCTCTTGCGATCGACATGTATCCTGCTCCTGATCTTGCTTTCGGCCGCTGCTGCGGCGCGACGTCTGCGGGATAAGTTCGCGGCAAGACACCTATGTAAACGCCCTGTAACAGCAGTATGAAAATCGGAGCTTCGGACCCGAGGTCAAGCCGCCGGTGCCGGAGACGAAACTCTTGGGGTGAATTCTGCCCGACCCGCTCGCCTTCGAGGTGCTCCAATGGCGGGTAGCGGGCGAGAAGATTGAGGGCCGCAGCGGCATGCCGCCATGTGCAGTTGCCCCAGCCAATGCAAGCGAGCTCGGGAGCGCAGTGCGCGCGCCGGCACGGAGTCCACAACGGGGGCAGAAGCCGCCTGACGGATTGCGGCAGCAACATTTCAAGCGGCACGCGCCTGCGCCCAAGAGAAACGGCGCCGGACTTGCCGACGCCGTAGTGATCTCTCCCGACGATGCAGCGGCCGCGGCCGCTCGCGATCAGTTCTGGGCGTAGTATTCGATTACGAGATTCGGCTCCATCTGCACCGGATAGGGCACGTCGCCCAGGCCAGGCGTCCGCACGAAGCGCGCGGTCATCTTGGAGTGGTCGACCTCGATGTAATCGGGCACGTCGCGCTCCGGCAGGCCCACGGCCTCGAGCACGATGGCGAGCTGCTTCGAACGGGCGCGCACCTCGACGACGTCGTCTTCCTTGACGCGGTAGCTAGGGATGTTGACCCGCTGGCCGTTCACCAGGACGTGGCCGTGGTTCACGAACTGCCGCGCGGCCCAGATCGTGGGCACGAACTTGGCGCGGTAGACCACAGCGTCGAGACGCCGCTCCAGGAGGCCGATCAGCAGCTCACCGGTGTCGCCGCGCACGCGCTCGGCCTCCGCGAAGATGCGGCGGAACTGCTTTTCCGTCAGGTCGCCGTAGTAGCCCTTGAGCTTCTGCTTGGCCCGAAGTTGCAGGCCGAAGTCGCTCATCTTGCCCTTGCGGCGCTGGCCGTGCTGGCCGGGGCCGTATTCACGGCGGTTCACCGGGGACTTCGGGCGGCCCCAGATGTTCTGGCCCATCCGGCGGTCGATCTTGTACTTGGCAGAGGTGCGTTTCGTCACCGTCTGATCTCCTTCGCGATGTGAAGGGCGTTGTCCTTTGCCTCGCGGCCGACAGGCATCCCCTCGCGGGGGCCACCAACACCAATGACTCCGCACCCCTCGGGGCCGGAACGGCGCGCTTATACCGGCGGCGGAGGGGCTGTCAACAGCGGGGCTTGCGGCCGCGGGCGATCCTCTGGGATATGTCGGCAGGCGGAGGGCGCATGAAGCAGGTCATCTCGATCAAGTGGGGCAAGCGCTATGGCGCCGAGTATCCCAACCGGCTTTTCGCCGCGGTCTCGCGCCACCTTTCGCCGCCGTTCCGGTTCATCTGCTTCACCGACGACCCGACCGGCCTGGTCGAGGGGATCGAGGCGATGCCGCTGCCCCCGCTCGACTGCGAGATGCCGGTCAACACGCTCGGCAAGTGGGGCAAGGCGCGGCTCTGGAGCGAGCGACTCGGCGGACTGACCGGAACGGTGCTCTTCATCGACCTCGACGTGGTGATCCTGTCGTCGCTCGACCCGCTCTTTGAGTTTGGCGAGGCCAACGACGTGGTCCTCGCCCGCAACCCGAACACACCCTTCGAACGGCTGGGCCAGACCTCGATCTACCGGATGCCGGTGGGCAGGCTGGCCTCGCTTAAGGCTGACTTCGAGGCCGACCCGCAGGGCGTCGCCGATCGCTTCCGCTTCGAGCAGCGGTTCGTGACGCGCCGCGCGCCGGACGGCGTCCGCTTCTGGCCGCGCGGCTGGGTGGCTGTTTACAAGTGGCACTGCATCCCGCCGTTTCCGCTGAACTACGTCCGCACACCACGTCCGCCGCGGAAGGCCAAGGTCGTGATCTTTCCCGGGCCGCTCAACCCGCCCGACGCGATCGAAGGGCGCTTCCGTCGCCACACGCCGATCCGCTCGCCGGTCGAGCATCTGCGGGCGACGTTCGACGGCGCGCGCAAGGTCAGTGTTCTCGCGCACCTGCGCCACTACGTCCGCCCCGCGCCGTGGGTGGCGGAGCATTGGAACGACCCCTCCGTCCGCTGAGGCGCGTTGGGAGGGACGAGCATGCGGAGGCGCGAGACATGAGCCGGGACGAACTGTCGGTAGATGTGGCGATCGTAGGTGCGGGCACCGCAGGGCTCTCGGCGCTGCGCGAGGTGCGGCGGCGCACCGAGAGCTTCGTGCTCGTGAACGACCCGCCCTACGGCACGACCTGCGCCCGCGTCGGGTGCATGCCGTCGAAGGCGCTGATTGCCGCGGCTAACGCCATGCACACCCGCGCTCGCCTGGGTGAGTTCGGCATCCGCGGCGGGCAGGCGCTGGAGGCTGACATCCCCGCAGCGCTGCGGCGCGTGCGCGCGCTGCGCGACCATTTCGTGGCGGGCGTGCTGGAGGCGACCGACGATCTCGGCGAACGCAACATCGCCGGGCGGGCGCGCCTCGAGGGTCCGGATCGCCTGGTCGTCGGCGGGCGCGTCATCCGGGCGCGGCAGGTGATCCTCGCCCCCGGCTCCAGCCCGATCGTGCCCGAGGAATGGCGCGCCTTCGGCGACCGTGTTCTCACGACGGATACGCTCTTCGAGCAGGAGGACCTGCCGCGCCGGATCGGGGTTGTCGGCCTCGGCGCGATCGGCGTGGAGGTCGCGCAGGCGCTGGCGAGGCTCGGCCTCGATGTGCAGGGCTTCGAGGGCGCGCCGCATGTCGCCGGCATCGCCGACGAAGGCATTGCCGCGGCCATGCGCGACTGGCTCTGCGAGGAGTTCCCCGTGCACCTCGATGCGCAGGTCGACCTGCGCGAGGCCGATGGCGACCTCGAGATTCGCTGGCGCGGACGAAGCGTAGTCGTGGACAAGGTCGTGGTGGCGGTAGGCCGGCGGCCGAACATCGCCGGGCTGGGCCTCGAGACACTCGGCGTGCCGCTTGACGAGCGCGGAATGCCGGAGGTGGACGCCACCACGATGCGGATCGGCGAGACACAGGTCCTGCTCGCCGGCGACGCGAACGGCAGGCGGCCTCTCCTGCACGAGGCCGCCGACGACGGACACATTGCGGGGATCAACGCCACGAGCGACGAGCCGGTGCGGCTTGCGCGACGCACGCTCCTCGGCATCGTCTTCTGCGACCCCGAGGTGGCTACCGTCGGACAGCGGCCGGAAGAGCTGGAGCCGCACGAGTTCCTGCGCGGCGAGGTGGACTTCGCCTCGCAGGGCC
The DNA here is from genome assembly GCF_016918935.1 of Roseitranquillus sediminis. Lineage (GTDB taxonomy): Bacteria > Pseudomonadota > Alphaproteobacteria > Rhodobacterales > Rhodobacteraceae > Roseitranquillus > Roseitranquillus sediminis. Next base: position 17,755 of record NZ_JAFFOB010000014.1, on the reverse strand, counting down.
GTGCGCGGACGATGCAGGAAAACCGCGGGCGGCTGCACGTCTATGCCGCGCCGACTGACGGGCGGCTGCTCGGCGCCGAGATCGCGGCACCCGCCGCCGAGCACATGGCGCACCTCCTCGCGCTCGCGGTGAGCCAGCGGCTGACGGTGCATGACCTCCTCAGGATGCCGACCTACCATCCAACGCTGGAAGAAGGCTTGCGCACCGCGCTCCGCGCGATCGCCCGCCACCTGCCGCCGTGCAGTATCTCGGACCTGGCGGAATGCGGCTCGCTCGGCGCCGAGGCGCTAGAATAGGCGCCACCTTCTCGAAGGGCGGCGCACACCTTTCAGATGGCCCGCTGCGGCTCGCGCCGACCGGACAGCGCGCTGTCGACGCTCCAGGGGCCGGGGCCTGCGAAGACGATGTAGAGGAAGACGAAGCAGAAGAGGATGGCCGCGTCACCACCGTTGAGCGCGGGATAGGGGCTCTGCGGCGCGTGCGCGATCCAGTACGCAGCGGCCATGAGGCCCGAGAGGACGAACGCCGTCGGTCGCGTGAACCAGCCGACGATCAGCAGCGCGCCGCCGAAGAGTTCAAGAACGCCGGCGATCCAAGGCAGAGAGAGCACCGCCGGCGAGAAGTCCGAGGCCGGAAAACCGAGCAGTTTCTGCGTGCCATGGGCAAAGAAAATGAGAGCGGAGACGATCCTGAGGACGCTGAGCATGCGCGGCGCCCAGGCCTCCTGCGTTCGAGAAGAAATCATGACGGTTCCTTTCCGACACCAGCGATGATGATGCAGCCGCCGGCACCGGCGACACTCGCCACGTCAGATCGCGCACTCCGGCGAAAAGATTAATCCCGGCCGCTGGCAGATGATTGCTGCCGATATGGAAGCGATACGATCCCGCGCTCCCATGGCGGCTCGCCGCGGTAACGGGCAGCTAGGAAGTCGACGAGGACCCTCACCTTCGCCGCCAGATGCCGACTGTGCGGATAAAGCGCATGCACGTCTAGCGGCGGGGACGCCTGATGCCCCAGCAGCACCCTGACCGCACCCGCCCGCACCGCCGGCGCAGCCACGAACGCCGGAACGTGGGCGAGCCCGAGGCCGGCCTCCGCGGCACTCAGGCAGGCGTCGGCGCTGGAAAAGCGCAGGCGCCCGAAAACCGGCACGGCGAGGGAACCACCTGCCATGTCCGAGAAGACCCAGCGACCGGGATCGCGCAGGTTCGAGTCGAGGATGCATTCGTGGCGCGAGAGGTCGGTTGCCGTGACGGGCGGACCGTGTGCCGCGATGTACGCGTCCGAGGCGACCAGCAGGAGGCGCGCCGTGCTGAGCTTTCGCGCCACAAGGCTACTGTCCGAGGGCCGGCCGATGCGGATCGCGAGGTCGAAGCCCTCGTCCACCACGTTGACCAGCCGGTCGGTGAAGCTGACATCCAGCCGGATGTCGGGATAGCTGGCGGCGAAGGCGTTCAGCATCGGGGCGAGCTCCAGGCTCCCGAATGACAGCGGCGCCGTCAGCCGCAGCAGACCCCGCGGCGACTGGGAAATGTTCCGCACGGCGAGGTCGAGCGCGTCCCACTGGTCGAGCAGATCGCCCACCTGCTCGAAGTAGGCCTGCCCCGCCTCGGTGGCGGAGACCGCGCGGGTCGTGCGGTTCAGCAGACGGACGCCGAGATCCGCCTCGAGCCGCGACACCAGCTTCGACGCCTGCCCCGAACTGGTGCCAAGCCGCTCCGCCGCACGGACGAAGCTGCCGGTCTCCATCACGGCGACGAACATCCGGTCGCAGGTCAGCCGGTCCAACGCACGCTCCATCGGCCCGAGCGCAGCCTCCCGTACCACCCGCTCGTCGACCGCAGCCTTCTCGGCCGCTCCGCGGACGGTCTGCGGACGAGGTGCCGTGCCATCAGGTCAATCCCAAATCGCTCGCTCATCGAGAGCCTCCTTTGGCTGATCAACGGGCCCACCTCGATAGAGGTCCCACGGCCCCTGCCCCGGCAGAGGCCCGCCGACTGCCTGGCTTCCATCCGACGCTGATCAGGTCGCCACGGGGGCACTTGGCGGTGGGCGTTTCGGGAACACGGACGAGGGACCATGAGGGGTGAGCATCGCGGTTCCCGAGACCCGCTGCAGCTGCTGACCAAAGCACGGGGAGCCGCATCTGCGACGCACCGGCTCCGCCCGATCTGCTCGCGCGATCCGACGTCCGGCTCTCCGTGCCGCTGCCGTCCAGAGGGTGTCGCCACGACGGGCTGATCGCCGATCCCAACACCGCCCGCGATGCGTCGGCGGAAGGGTTCGCGAAGTTGATCAACGGCTGTCGCGAAGGCGGGCACCTCTACGCTGGGCACACTCCTGTTTTCTGGCCCAACTGTGCATGTCAGCTTCGCCGCCTTGATGGACTTTACTGAACGACAATCCGAGATCGACCGCAGTCAGAACGAGGGGCGGCAAAGCCACCGTTCGGGAGCTAAGATTGTGGACCGAAGATGACTTTCCCGATCGAAAGAGGCTGGCAATTTGCTAGGCAGCTCGTCGACTTCAAGGATCCGTCTCTCGTCGTTAAACCGTTTGCTCGTCGGTTTTCCGCGCAACCGCGTCGCCTGACTGGAGGCGGATATGCCGGCCGCTCACGATGCGATTGAACGCGCTCGCCCAATGGCGCAGCTGACGCGTGCTTGTTTCGTCCGTGTGATCTTGAAACGTAACTACGGTGGTCGAGCTTGGCGTAGCACGTGCTGGAGTAGCAAAGCTAGCGACTGAAGTAGCTGCGTTTCTTGACAAGCGCCTGAAGGCTGCACTTCGTCAAGTATTTCTCCGGCAGCGTGCAGCGCGATGGCAGGCAGGAGCTGATTGCCTTGCAGGAGCCGTTCGCCTGTAGGCAGCCGGCATGTCTGCCGGGAATGGCTCGGGAAAGGCCGGCGCTTGCGGATGCCGGCGCCGCGAGTGTGTCCATTGTGGCCAGAGTAGAAAAAAGCGCTTCCATTTTCGGTCTTCGGACTAATGTATCTCCGGACAGGTACGGAGCCAACAGTGACGGCAGACTGCGATTCGGAATGCGGCCGCCGAAAATCAGATCATCTCCGGCATTGCTTGCAAGGGTCTCCGCATCCTCTCGCCGGCAGCGTGTGAGCGTCCGGCGCCACTCCCGCGCTTCATGATCAGAAAAGAACGGTGCGCTCGGGGCGAGGCAATGCACGGCTTGCTCTACCTCTTCAATCCCGTTTTGGAAGATTTCTTCCTCATGTTCTACATGTTGATCCGACGCTCGGCGGCCTCCGAATGTAGCGCCGCCTCGAGCGCCGGCGCGTCGTCGCTGTAGATCATCGCGTGCGTTTGCACGAGAACCGCACGCTCGAGTCGCCCACATCGAGAACAGATCGTCGGGGCCGAGGCGTCGCGTGAATCCGCCCTTCACGACGTCCCAGTCGACGCTTTGCGGACCCGCTATGTGCTCGCGATGGACCCGGACAGCGTGTTACAAAACCGGCGCGCCGACGGCTACGAGGGGCGGTGGCTCGTGTAGATGTTTCTCTACGGGAACGACGAGGGTTACGGCTTTTCCGGCTGCCGGGCGGGCGAGTCTGGCGCGGCGCACAGCCTCTATGCCCCGTCGCCGTCGTCCCGCCAGACGAGGCGCCGCGACCAACTTCGGCGGCCAGCACGCAGCGGCCGGCTGCCGGCGCGATGTCTTTTCCCTGACAAACAGCATTCGGCCGAAAACGTGCGCTAACGCTGCCTCACGCACCCAGCGGCGTGGTCGGGGAGATTTGAAGTCAGCACGCACTCGCTCGCAGCATCCGCTTGACTCAGCTAAGGGTTCCAGACCTGCTTTAGGCGCGACTAGAACAAGCGATAAGGGGCACTTCATCCCTTCAACAAACGGACATAGGGTCACCCTGAGACCGACGATGAAACGCAAAACAACGCCACCTAGGCCCGGACGCCCTTGAGCCGAAGCAAATCAAGTAAAAAACGGTCGCGAGGTAGCCATGCGACGAACTGATTTCCCTGAGATAGACGAATTGTAAGGGATTGCACAGCCGAGACACAAGGATACGTTCTCACAAAACGACTTGGCGCACGACGAGAAGCGATATGCACGGTATGCTATCGCTTATCTTGCTGGAAGAAATATCCAAGTTACCAAAAACGTCTACCGATGGGTTTACACGTCCACCTTTTGGCTCTTTTCGATTTCGTTTCTGACACGATACTTCTTGGCGTGATACTTTGGCGCACTTTGTAGGGGCTCAAGGGTGAATGCAGCACAGTAAATTCAAGAGGACGAGTGGAAGGACGGACTACCTTGGTCGCGAGGAACGTTTTGTATCAGGTTGGGAAACATCTTCAGATGAATGGTGAGCCAGAAGAGAAAAACTACCATCGTGTGTACTTCCCAATCGGCTATGCAGAAGTTAAGTGGGAACACCTCGAGACGCGGCTCTTTGAGCTGTATTCTGCGTTAGCCAGCAATGATCGCTTCGCCGACACCCAAGCGTATAGCACGCTCTTAGCTTTCAAAACGCGCGCCGAGGTCATAAAGCGTTTAGCAGCCTATAGGCTAAAGGACAAGCCGAACCGCCTTGAAAGGCGCAAGACGTTGATTGAGCGAGTTCTTCGACTTTCAAAACGGCGCAACGAGGCGCTTCATGGACAACTTGCGAAAGTAATGGACAATGCGAGGGCGGACGCTGAAGGGAACAGAAAGAAGGGACTTAGAATTCATAATTCCATCCGTGAATCAACTTATGACACTTTCGCTTCTACGAAAAGGTACTCGCACAGCGCCGACGCAATTCTCGGGTTTGGTAACAGCTTCGAGGCGTGTCGGCATGACCTCAGTAATCTCATAGACGAGCTCAAAATCGTAGATCAGTCTGATTTACCCTTGTAGAGCGCGCGGCACGCACCACCCCCACCCGCCGGCACGCGCTAACGGTGCGCATAAACGTGCCTTGGCCCCGCCACTCACTCGGCTCAACTTCAACCATCGGGGGTGAAGTCTTGCCACGGCTCAACGGTTCGACTCTCATTGCTTCACCCTGAACAATCCGATCAGCCGCCGGCAGCGCCCATTTCGAGAGGGCTGTCGGGCCTGAATGCGCCGAGGATGGCGGCGATCAGGAGAGCCAAGAGCGCCCTGAGGTGGGCGAGGATCTTGCGGAGGTTGTGGTCGCAGGCGCAGAGGACGGCGAAGAGCGCGTCGCCAGTGGTTCCCTTGAGCGGGCTGCGCGTCAGCCGGCCGTCGGTCTTCATGTGGCCGGTCGCCAATGAATGCGCCAATGATTCGAGCATCATTGGCGACGGCTCGATGGCGCTGCGGCGGCGCAGGAGCCTGGCCAGTGACGGCGTGATGCCCCTGCGGGTGCCGCTGATCAGCACGCGTGTGGTCTCGACGCCGTGCCCGCGGTACGCGGTGATCGCCTCGTCGCCGCAGATGTCGACCACGTAGCCGCAGGATCGCTCGGCGCCACGGTGGAAGGTGACCGGTCTGCCTGCGCCCTTGAGCCGGAGGTTGCTGGGTTGTGCTCCGACATGTGCTACGCTCGCTTCATCCTGAGACAAAGCTGATGCGAGCCAATGGGTTAGCTGGTGATGTGGTGCCCGGGGGCGGAATCGAACCACCGACACGTGGATTTTCAATCCACTGCTCTACCCCTGAGCTACCCGGGCACGGGTGAACGGCGGACCGTTCGGGCGAGGTGGGTTCTAGACGGGCTCTGAGGAGAATGTCCAGAGGCGACGCCGCGGAAAGTCAGTCCTCGTCCGGCTTGTCCTCGACACGTACGGCATCCTCGGCCGGAACGGCGTAGCCGCCGGTCAGCCAGCGGCCAAGATCCACGTCCGCGCAGCGCTTCGAGCAGAAGGGGCGGTAATGCGGCGACGAAGGTTTCTTGCAGATCGGGCAGGTCATCCACCGACGGCCTCTCGAAGCGGGATGCGTTCGCGCTTGCGCTGCAGCTCCATGTGGGAAAGCGGCGTCCAGCCCGCAACCGATGTCTCCACGGCATCCGCCCTGAGCGCCGCGCCCAGCGCCTGCTCCAGCCGGATGCGATCACGCTTCGGCATCGGGGCGAAGTCCACGGTGATCTGGCCGCCGAGGCCCCGGCAACGGAGCTGTCGCGGCAAGGCGCGTGCCGCGTCGATGTTGGCCTTCAACCCCGCGGCCGGCGACGTGTCGCTCCCGGTGTCCACGTCCACTGCGACCAGCGCCCGCGTCGGCTCGATCGTCATCCGCCCGCCGCCGGGCAGCGCCACCTCGGGCAGCAGCAGCGCATCGATCATCTCGGTCAAGCCACGCGCCGCGAACGTATCCGCGCCTTCGATCAGGTCGTCGGCCGAGCCCCAGTCACGCAGCGCGAGGTCGTGCGGACCGGGACCGTCCAGCAGCAGTTCCGGCTCCCCCGCCGTGTCGTAAAGGATCGCGCGGGCCAATTCGCTGACCTCGGCCGCATCCGCGGTCACGTCGGCGTTGTCGGCGTCCTCCGCCGCGGAGCGCACGATGAGGCCCGCACCCTCGGGCAGCGCGATACCGTCGATCGCCTCCCTCAGCGCCACCCGACGCTCCTCGTCCGCGATGCCGCGCGAGACGTTCACGCCCGGCGCGTCCGGCGTCACGATGACGAGGCGGCTCTTGAAGAGGACACGCGTCGTGACAGGCACGGCCTTGCCCGGCTCGGCATGGCCGGTAACCTGCACCAGCAGGCGCTGACCGGGGGCGATGCCGCGGGTCTGGCGGAGGAAGGCGGAGCCATCGGGCAGGCGCAGGAAGAGGCCTCCCTGCCCCTTGGCCGGCCGCCCGGCGACCGCGCGATAGATCGCGCCGGGGACGGGCCTGTCGTCGCCCGGCGCCACGAGCAGGTCGTCGAGCTGCCCGTCGACCAGGAGCGCTGCAGCCTCGCGCCGGCGATAGGCGCCGAGCAGGACCTCGCGCCGCCTCACGTCCGCCACACAGGATAGCCGGCCGCTTCGAGCAGCGCCACGGTCTCGGCGACTGGCAGGCCGACGACGGCGCTGTGCGAACCCTGCAGCCACGGGATCAAGGCAGCCGCCGGCCCCTGGATGCCGTAGCCGCCGGCCTTTCCGCGCCAGTCCTCCGTATGGAGATAGGCGTTCACCTCGACGTCGCTCAGGCGCTTCATCTTCACGATCGTCACCACGTCGCGCTGCCATCGGCGCTTGCCCCGACGGACTGCAACGGCGGTGATGACCTTGTGGCGGCGTCCTGAGAGCTTGTGCAGGAACTCTGCCGCCTCACCAGCATCCGCCGGCTTGCCTAGGATACGGCGACCGAGCGCGACGGTGGTGTCGGCGCAGAGCACGACCTCGTCCTCGTCCGCCACGACGGCTTCAGCCTTCTCGCGAGCGATCCGCGTGCAATATTCCCGTGGCAGCTCGCGCGGCCGAGGGTCCTCGTCGATCTCCGGCGGGCGGATGTCGGCGGGTATCACGCCGATCTGGGCGAGGATCTCGAGCCGTCTCGGACTGCCTGAGCCCAGCACGAGCCGCGGCGTCGTCGCCACGGCGCTACTTGAAGCGATAGTTGATCCGCCCCTTGGTCAGGTCGTATGGCGTCATCTCGACCTGCACGCGGTCGCCGGCCAGCACCCTGATCCGGTTCTTCCGCATCTTTCCCGCCGTGTGCGCTATGATCTCATGGCCGTTCTCGAGCTCGACCCGGAATGTCGCATTCGGCAGGAGCTCCTTCACGACACCGGGAAATTCGAGCATCTCTTCCTTGGCCATGGTCACTCCGTCCTGAAACCCGCACCGGCTGCGGGCGGCCCCTAAATGCGCTCGGGTCGCGAAAGTTTCAAGAACATTCAGCGCCTCGCGGCGGCGGCCGCGCCGTCACTCCTCTTCCGTCGGCGGGCCGAAGCGGGCAATCATCCTCTCGCGGATCTGGTCGCGCGCCTGGCGATAGCTGACAAGCCGTGCCTCGCGCGTGTCGCCGAGGCCGGTCGGATCGAGGATCGGCCAGTACTCGACGTCGAGGCTGTAGATCCGCGTCAGCTCCAGCGCATGCCGCTGGCTCGCCGGCGACAGCGCCACGATCAGGTCGAAGGCCGACAGGTCGTCTCCCCATTCCTGCATCTCGTCGAAGGAGCGGACGCGGTGCCGCTCGAGCTCCACGTCGAGTTCGCGGCAGACGGCGACGCTGAAGCCGTCGACCTCCAGCTCGCCCTTCACGCCGGCCGATTGCACGTAGGCGCGCTGGCCGTAGAACTTCTTCATCAGCCCCTCTGCCATCGGCGAGCGGACGGCGTTGTGGTCACAGCAGAAGAGCACCGACTGCGGGAACCGTCCCAAGCCTTCAGCCGCCGAAGTGCAGCACGCAGATCAGCGTGAAGAGCCGGCGCGCGGTGTCGATGTCGAGCTCCGCCTTCCCCTCAAGCCGCTCCTGCAGCACCCGCGCCCCCTCGTTGTGGATGCCGCGCCGGGCCATGTCGATCGCCTCGATCTGGCTCGGCGGCAGGCGCTTGACCGCGTCGAAATAGCTTTCGCAGATCTGGAAGTAGTCCTTCACCACCTGGCGGAAGGGGCCCAGCGCCAGGTGGAACTCGGTCCGCGCCCCGCCTCCTTCCGAAGCGATGTCGAAGACGAGCCGCCGGTCGCGGATCGCGAGGGTCAGGTCGTAGGGCCCCGGCGGCACCTCCCGCCCCTCGCGCGGGAGGGGGACGAAGCTGTTGTCCTCGAGCAGGTCGAAGATCGCGACCCGCCGCTCCTGCTCGATCTCAGGCGTCGGCGCAGGCAACCCGGCATCGTCGATCTCGATGTTGCTGATGCGAGACGTCATCGCCGCGCTCCGGCGGCGGGTCTCACTCGCTGTCTGCCAGCCATCACGTCTATCGCTCGTTCAGCCGGTCGAGCCGAGCGCGGACGCTGAGCCCATGCGCCTCCAGCCTCTCGGACTGCGCGAGACGTTCGGCGGCAGGTCCGATCGCCGCGAGCGACTGCGGCGTCATCCGCGCAAGTGTCGTGCGCTTGAGGAAGTCGAGCACCGAGAGCCCGGACGAAAAGCGCGCCGAGCGCGCGGTCGGCAGGACGTGGTTCGGCCCGCCCACGTAGTCGCCAATGGCCTCGGGCGTCCAGGCGCCGAGAAAGACCGCGCCGGCGTGGCGGATCTCGCCGGCCAGCCCCTCGGGATCATCGGTACAGATTTGCAGGTGCTCGGGAGCGATGGCGTCGGCCAATTCCACGGCCTCCGAAAGGTCTCGCACCACGATCACCGCTCCGTTTTCGCGCCAGCTCGCTTCGGCGATGCTCCGCCGCTCGAGCGTGAGCAGCCGTCGCTCGACCGCCTCGTTGACGGCGCGAGCCAGTTCGGCGCTGTCGGTGACGAGGATCGCCTGCGCTGCCGGGTCGTGCTCGGCCTGGCTCAGCAGGTCGAGCGCGATCCAGTCGGGATCGTTGTTGGCGTCGGCGATCACCAGCACCTCGGACGGCCCCGCCACCATGTCAATGCCGACGCGGCCAAAGACCTGCCGCTTGGCCGCCGCCACCCAGGCGTTGCCGGGGCCGGTGATCTTGTCCACCGCGGGGATCGTCTCGGTCCCGTAGGCCATTGCGGCAATCGCCTGCGCGCCGCCGATCCTGTAGACGACGTCCACCTCGGCAAGACGCGCCGCATAGAGCACCAGCGGATTGACCTCGCCGTCGGGTGTCGGCACGCACATGACGAGCTGTCGGACGCCTGCCACCCGCGCCGGAATGGCATTCATCAGGACAGAGGACGGATATGACGCGGTGCCGCCCGGCACGTAGAGCCCCGCGGCATCGACCGCCCGCCAGCGCCAGCCAAGTTCGGCGCCGACCTCGTCCGTCAGCATCTCGTCGTGCGGCATCTGGCGGTCATGGTAGAAGCGGATGCGTTCGGCAGCGAGTTCCAGCGCGGCGCGCTCCTCCTCCGAGATCCTGGCGCACGCGTCCTCGATCTCGGCCGGTGAGAACGCCAACGTCTCGGACGTCAGCGAAAGCCGGTCAAAGCGCTCGGTCAGCTCGATGAGCGCGGCGTCTCCCCGCGCGCGCACCTCGGTGATGATCCCGGCGGCGGCCGCGTGAACCTCCTCCGACTCCTCGGCCTTGCGGTTCAGGAGCGCGGCGAAAGCGCTCCGGAAGTCGGCGGAGTCGGTGGATAGTTGGACGGCCATGCATTCTCCCCTGCCTGTCCGACATAGCTGCGCGCCTGCCCCGCCTCAAGCGTCGAGGCGCCGGACCATCAGCCACTCGTCGATCTCGCGCCCGCCGCAGCGGATCCAGCCCGGCAGGCGCGCCACCGTGCGGAAGCCCGCCCGCTCGTAGGCGCGGACCGCCATGTCGTTCCCGACGCCCACTACCAGCTCGAGCTGGAGCACGCCCTCGCGCTGCGCCCGCTCCGCCATCGCCTCGATCAGCCGGCCCGCCGCGCCGCGTCCGCGCGCGTCGGGGCAGACGTACATAGCCACGATCGTGGCACGGTGCCGCGAATGGCCGCCGGTCTGCCAATCGATCCCGCCGATCGCAACCAAACGCTCGCCCTCCCAGAGACCATAGGTGCCGCCCTCGGCCAGGAGCTCCGAGAAGGCCTCGATCGGCCGGTCGGACCAGTCTGCGACCGTGGAGGCATAGGCGTTGGGATGCGCCCGCAGCGCCTCGAGCCGGATTTCGCGAAACGCGGCGGCGTCGCCCGCGCCCAGCAGGCGGATCGTCACGGGTGGCGCGGCACGCGGCCCGAGGGCGCCGGGTAGGGCCGCGTCACGTCGCGCAGCACCATCTCAAGCGCCTCGACCTCGACGCGTATCGCCCCTCCCCCAGCCAGCGGGAATGTCAGGATACCTGCGCCGTCCTCGCCCGGCTGCCACTGGATCGCCAGGAGGCAGAGCGGGGTGTCGCCGTCAGCTTCATCCAGCCCTGCACTCGCAACCCGCTCGACATCCTCGACCACCAGCATCGTGCGCACCCGCTCGGCCGGAAGCTGGCGACGTTCGGAGGTGGCGATATCCTCCCACCTGAACCGATTCAGCAGCATGGCGAACCGGCGCTGGGACTTCTGCCACGTCAGGTCGCGCCGCGACACCACCGCGTCCTGCACGAGCGACGAGAGGACGCGCAGGTCGTCCTCATCGAGCGCCCTCAGGCGAAGCGGACCGCGCGGGTCGGCGTCCTCGAAGCGAGCATCCTCGGTCACGCGCTGATCCGTTCGATCCGGGCACCGCAGGCGCCGAGTTTCTCCTCCACCCGCTCGTAGCCACGGTCGAGATGGTAGACCCGGCTGACGACGGTCTCGCCCTCGGCGGCAAGCGCGGCGAGGATCAGGCTCACGCTTGCGCGCAGGTCCGTCGCCATCACCGGCGCCCCGTTCAGCCGCTCGACGCCGGTGACGCGCGCGGTGCCGCCGTGCACGTCGATCCTCGCGCCCATCCGCATCAGCTCGGGCGCGTGCATGAAGCGGTTCTCGAAGATCTTCTCCTCGAGCACGCTGACGCCGTCCGCGGTGCAGAGCAGCGCCATCATCTGCGCCTGAAGGTCGGTCGGGAATCCGGGGAACGGCTCGGTCGTGACATCGACCGCTTTGACGCGGCCGTTCCTTCGCACGACCTTCAAGCCCGCCTCGGTCTCGGCGACGTCGATGCCGGATTCCTCGAGCTTGTCGGCGAAGGCTGCCACGAGTTCGCGACGTCCGCCGAGCAGCTCGACCGCGCCGCCGGTGATGGCAGGCGCCAGCATGTAGGTGCCGAGCTCGATCCGGTCCGGCACCACCGCGTGCGTCGCGCCCTCCAGCCGGTCGACGCCCTCGACCGTGAGCGTCCCGGTGCCCTCGCCCTCGATGCGTGCGCCCATGCGGCGCAGGCAGCGGGCAAGGTCCATGATCTCGGGCTCGCGCGCGGCGTTCTCGATGACCGACGTGCCCCTGGCCAGCGTCGCAGCCATCAGCACATTTTCGGTCGCCCCGACGGAGACGAACGGAAAGGCGAAGCGGCCACCGGTCAGCCCGCCAGGCGCCGTCGCGTGCACGTAGCCGTCCCGCAGCTCCAGCGTCGCCCCCAGCGCCTCGAGCGCCCTGAGGTGAAGGTCCACCGGCCGAGCGCCGATCGCGCACCCGCCAGGCAGCGAAACAACGGCGTGTCCGTGCCGCGCCAGCAGTGGCCCGAGCACGAGGATCGAGGCGCGCATCTTTCGCACGATATCGTAGTCGGCAAGATGGTTCGTCAGGTCGTGCGACGAGAGCGCCAGCACTCGCCCGCCCTGCAGCGCCGTCACCTCGGCACCGAGCGACTGCAGGAGCGCGGTCATCGTCCTGATGTCGCTGAGGCGCGGCGCGTTCGTCAGCGTCAGCGGCCCATCGGTCAGCAGCGTCGCCGGCATCAGCGCCAGGCAGGCGTTCTTGGCGCCCGCGATGGGGATCTGCCCCGACAGCTCGGCGCCGCCATGCACCAGGATGGAGTCCATCACTCTTCGTCTTTCGCCTTGTCCCGCCGCGCCTGCGCCTGCGCCTTGCGCCGCGCCAGGTTCGCTTTCAGCGCGCTTCTCAGCCGGTCCTGCCGATCCTCGTCGCGCTTCTGCGATGCCTTGCCCGATGTCTCGCCCATGTCTTCCGATACCGCAGGCCGCAAAATCCGTCCAGCCGCGACGGGGTTGCCGACTACGGCCCAAGCCGCTAGCCCATTGCGTGATCGAGCGAAAGGGGACGCGGTGGGAACGAGCGGATTCCGGCTCTGGCTTGCATCTGTGGCGGCGCTGCTGCTGGCCGGTGTCGCAGTGCCCTACGCGGTCTTCGGAGGCGGAGAGCCGTCGCTCGACATCTTCGTCTTCTGGTGCCTTTTCGGCGTCGCGGTCGTGGCGCTGATCGCCGCCGGCTTCTCGAGGTGGGAGTGACGGGCCGATGACGCCGGGCCTGGTCTGGGCCGCGGTGGCGCTCTTCGCGGTGATCGGTGGCGTCATCGCCTTCGCGGCCGCCCGCGGCAATACCGGCAGCGCCGCCGACTACTACCTCGGCGGGCGCCGGATCGGAGGCGTGGTCGCTGGGCTTTCCTACGCCGCGACGACCTACTCCGCCTTCATGCTCGTCGTGTTGACTGGCCTCACCTATCGCGGCGGCGTCGGCGCGTTGGGTTTTGAACTCGTGTACTTTTCAGGGCTGACGCTGCTCGTGGTCTTTGGCCCCCGCTTCTGGCTCGCCGCGCGGCGTTGGGACTTCATCACCCCGGCCGAGATGCTGGCAGCGCGCTACGGCGACCGCAACGTCGGTCGGCTCGTGGCGGTGGTCAGTCTCGTTTTCCTCATGCCCTACTGCACGACGCAGATGGCGGGGATCGGCCTCCTGCTCTCCGGCGTGACGGGCGGCGCGATCGGGCTGGACGCCGCCGTCGCCACGGGCGCGATCCTCGCCATCTTCTGGACGCTCGTGGCCGGCCTGCGCTCGGTCGCCTGGACTGATGCCGGACAGGCGGCCGTCATGCTGGTCTCCAGCCTCCTCGCGCTCGGCTTCGTCGTCTCGGCGATCGGCGGCGTCGGCGACTTTGTCACCGCCCTGCGCACCGAGCGGGGCGAGTGGCTCGACGTTCCTGGGCCGGGGCTCTGGAGTTTTTCCACGTTTCTTGCCCTCGCGCTGCCCTGGTTCTTCTTCCCGCTCTCGAACCCGCAGGTCAGCCAGCGCCTGTTCGTCGTGCGCGACCTTGCGGCGATGCGCCGGATGATCGTCTGGGTGCTGGGTTTCGGCCTCGTCTTCACCCTGATCGCGGTGGTCTGGGGCTTTGCCGCACTGATCCTCGTGCCGGGGCTGGAGAACACGGCGACGGCCACGCCGGCGCTGCTGGGCTCGGGCGCGGTGCCGGCGGCCGTCGGCATACTGCTCGTGATCGGCATCCTGTCGGCAGCCGTTTCGACGCTCGACTCCATCGCGCTCACGCTCGGCTCAATGGTGGCCCGCGACCTCGGGCGGCGCGATGTACGGGACGCACGGCAAGTGCTGCTCGGCCGGCTGACGGTGGTACTGGTCGTTCTCTTTGCCGCGATCTTTGCGGTACGCGAGGCGGCGATCGTCGAGCAGCTCGCCGCGCTGTCGGCGGCCGCACTGATCGTGACCGTTCCCGCGACGATCGGCGCGTTCTTCTGGCGGCGAGGCACAGCCGCGGGAACATTGGCGTCGCTCATCGGGGGGGCGCTCACGGCGGCGTGGCTGGCGATGGTGCGGGGCGTCAGCGTCTTCGACCCGACGCTGCCCCTGTCGGTGTTGGGCGTCTCGACTGCCCTTTTCGCCGGCGTCAGCCTCGCGACGCGCAGCCGGCCCGAAGCGCTCGACTTTCCGCGCGAGTTGCGCACCGATCTGGACCGCCACCGCGTCTGGTGAAGCGCCCGCTACGACTTGCTGTCGTGCTCCGGCTTGCCCTTGCGCTTGCCCGAGGCCATGTCCTCGAGCTCGCTCTTGCTCATGGACTCGTACATGCTCTTCGACGGGCCCTCGAGATCGCTCTTCTTCTTGTCGCCCTTCTTTGCCGAGAGCGCGACGCCCGCCGCTTTCTGCTGAGCCTTCGACTTCGCCGGCATTTTCACCTCCGACTCGATTGGGGAGAAAACGGCAATGCCCGTACGCCGGTTCCGGTGTCACCTGGCCGGCGACGCCTCCTCACCCGGCGCCAACACCGGCAGCGCCGCGCGCACGCGGTTGTTGATGTCGGTCGCCGCGACCGCCGCCTGCCCCATCGCAACGCTGATCTGCGCCAGCCCCTGCACCACGTCGCCCGCGGCGTAGAGCCCGTCGACGCTGGTCCTCTGGTGCGCGTCGGTCGCCAAGGCTCCATCCGCGTCACACTTCACGCCGAGCGGGCGCACGAGGTTGGAGCGCACCTGCCGGCCCAGGGCCGAATAGATGGTGTCAAACTGCAGGAGTTCGCCACTCCGCATCCGCCAGGCGTCGATCCGGTCGCCATCGACCTCAAGCTCATCGACCGGATCCTCGACCATGCGCACCCCCGCCTCCGCGAGCGCCCGCCTGTCGTCGTCCGAGAACTCGAACGGCCGCCCCAGCGTCAGCAGCGTCAGGTCATCGGTATAGGCGCGTAGCAGCAGCGCCTCGCGCACCGGACACGCACCGTAGCCGATGATGCCGACGCGCTGCCCCATCGCCTCGTAGGCGTCGCAGATCGGACAGTGGCGGATCAGGCCCCGCCGGATCGCACCCCGCAGGTCCGGCAGCTCCGGCTCCCGATCCTCGACGCCCGTCGCGAAGAGGATCGTCTGCGCACGAAGCACCCTCTCCTCAACGATGGCCCGGAAGCCGTGGTCGGTCTTCTCGACCCGGCTCACCGTGCCGCGCTCAATCCTTGCGCCGTACCTCCTCGCCTGCCTGCGCATCCGGTCGAGCAATTCGATGCCCGCTATTCCTTCCGGAAAGCCGGCGTGGTTGTGGGACATGGGGATCCAGTCCGCCCGGCTCTCGCCTCCGTCGATAACGAGAAAATCGCGCCGGAACCGCGCCAGGTATATGGCCGCAGTCAGACCGGCGGGGCCACCGCCGATCACGAGGCAGTCGAGCGTCCGCTCAGGATGTGTCTTGTCGCGCATGGTTTCCCCGCAGAATTCGGCACCGCGCTTAACGCCAACGCCGACCGTTCGTTGCTACCGGAGAGAGGATGTCGACAACAGGAGGAGTCTGGTGCAGGTAGAGAGAGAAAGTTTGAACTCTCTCTTCGACATCTTGCAGGAATGGGAAACCATTCTAAAGACTTGTGATTTTCCTAACACCGTAACTCAGGACAACGATCCGGGGTGCGGTGATGAGCATTTCGGAACGTGATTTCAACAAGGCAGCGGCCAAGCCGGTAGGCAAGCGGGAAGCCCCTTTCTCGCTGCGGCTCAGCTTTGAAGAGAAAACCGCGCTGCGGGAGGCGGCGAACGGCGTGCCGCTCGGCGCTTACATCAAGGCCAAGCTCTTTGATGAGGACCTGGAAAAGGTGCGCCGCCGCAACACCAATCCTGTGCAGGATCACCAAGAGCTGGGCCGTATCCTCGGCTCGCTTGGTGCTTCGCGCCTTTCCCAGAACCTCAACCAGCTCGCCCGTGCCGCCAACCGTGGCGCTTTGCCCGTCTCGCCGGAAGTGGAGGCCGAACTCAAGCAAGCCTGCGCCGATGTCGCGGCGATGCGGGATGCCCTGATGCGTGCCCTTGGAAGCGGAGGGCCGTCATGATCCTTAAAGGTTCCCAGCGCGGCAATGCCGCCCAACTGGCCAAGCATCTGACCAACATGCGCGACAACGAGCATGTCGATCTGCACGAGCTGCGCGGCTTCATGAACGAAGACGAATTGCACGCGGCGTTGCAAGAGGCAGAAGCCATCGCCAAGGGCACGCGCTGCAAGCAGCATCTGTTCTCGCTCAGCCTGAACCCGCCCGAAGGCGTTCACGTCGATACGGCCACATTCGAGACCGCTATCGAAATGGCCGAACAAAAGCTCGGCCTCGATGGCCAGCCGCGCGCCGTAGTCTTCCATGAAAAGGAAGGGCGGCGGCATGCCCACGCCGTCTGGTCGCGGATCGATGTCGATACCATGACGGCGAAGCAGCTTTCTTTCAGCAAGATCCGGTTGATGGAGGTCTCCAAGGAACTCTACCTCCAACATGGTTGGGACATGCCAAAGGGCATGATCGACCGCGAAGCTCGCAACCCTTTCAACTTCTCGCGGGCCGAATGGCAGCAAGCACAGCGGGCCAAACAAGACCCACGTATGGTCAAGGCGCTCTTCAAGGACGCTTGGCAGCGTTCGGATTCGCCCGAAGCGCTTAAGGCCGCGCTCGAACAAAAAGGCTATTACCTCGCGCGCGGAGACCGGCGCGGCGTCGTCGCCGTGGATTATCGCGGTGAAGCCTATGCGGTGTCACGTTGGTCCGGGGTGAAGGCCAAGGATGTCAGCGCACGATTCAAGGAACCAGACGCGCTGCCGTCTATGGATGAGCAGCGGAAGGTTATCGCCGGTCTCGCCGCCGACAATCTGCGTGCGCAGGCGCGCGAGATTGCGGAAGGCTACAAGCGCCTGCGCCCCTCTATCGAGTTCAAGCGCACGCAAATGGTCGAGCGGCAGCGGATCGAGCGCACCGGCCTTGCACAGCTTCAAAAGCAGCGCGAGGAACGGGAAACGGCGGCGCGCGCGGCGCGTCTGCCGCAAAAGGGGGTGGCCAAGCTGTGGAGCCGGATCACCGGCAAATACTCCAAGCTGAAAGCCGAGAACGAACATGCTGCGTGGCAAGCGCTGCGCCGGGATCAGGCGGAACGGGACAAGGTGATTGCGCGCCAGATCGATGAGCGTCAGCGCCTGCAAGAGGTCATCAAGAAAATGCGCCAGGAGCGCAGCGAAGAAATCGCCGCCATCCGGCAGGAAATCGCGAACTACATGCTCATGCGTCAGGGCAAGGCCGTGACCATCGAGGCTACACGCCGCCCTGCGGAAACAGGCATCATCCGAAGCCGCCGCAAGGATAAGGCGCGTGAGCGCGATGATCCCGAACGGCAACGAGAACGGCAGCGGGATCGCGGCAAGGATCGTGATCGCGGCCCAGGATTTTAACCAAGGAGAAGAAAGGAGGTCGCTATGCGACACACATTGATGATCAATCTGGACGAGGCGCACGCCTTGCAGCTCGACGAGCTGCGGCAGCATTTCAAGCTGAGCGCGGAAGATACGGTGCGGCTGGCCATCCGCACCGCCCATGCCATTGAACTGGCCCCCGTTTCGACCGGACCCCCAGGCATAGCCATGGAGGCTTAGGCATATGCCTGAGCACGTGCTCAT
>NZ_JAFFOB010000013.1 GCF_016918935.1 Roseitranquillus sediminis | reverse complement strand
GCGTAAGCGCGACGCCGTTCACCTCCTGCCGCTGGTGATCTGACCGGGGCATTCTCCGTGCGCATGGGGCGTGGAGGTGTTGGTTTGGAAAGAGACGGCAAAGTGGGCGTCCATTTAGGCGCCTTGTCGGGCGCTGGTGTTTCGCGGCTCGAGGTGATGGAGGGGCCGAGCGGGCGGCGGCGGCGCACGCAGTCGGAACGGGCGCGGATTGCGGCGGAGAGCCTGGTGCCCGGGGCCTCGGTGGCGGATGTCGCTCGGCGGCACGGGACGACGCGCTGGCAGGTCTACGACTGGCGCAAGAAGCTGCGGATGGGGAAGTTGGCGGTGCCTGAGAGCGTGGCGGCCCTGCCGATGTTTGCGGAACTGGTGGTCGAGGGCGCCGCGGTGGAGGCGCCGGCGACGCGCGCGGGGGCAGATGTTGAGATTGTCGTCGGCGATGTCGTGATCCGAGCTGGAGCCGACGCCGATGAGGGGCTGTTGACGCGGACGATCCGGGCGGCGCGGGCAGCGGCATCGTGATGCTCGGCCAGGGTGGGCCGGTGAAGGTCTTCGTGGCGACGCGGCCGGTCGATTTCCGCAAGGGCATCGATGGCCTGGCGCTGGCGGTACAAGAGATGTTCGGGCTGGACCCGTTCTGCGGGGCGGTCTTCGTGTTCCGGGCCAAGCGGGCGGACCGGATCAAGCTGCTGGTCTGGGACCAGACCGGGATGGTGCTGGTTCACAAGCGGCTGGAAGGGGGCAAGTTCGTCTGGCCGCAGGTGCGGGATGGTGTGATGCGGATGTCGTCGGCGCAGCTGGCGGCGCTCATCGAGGGGCTGGACTGGCGACTGGTGCGACCGGAGCGGGCGCGGCGTCCGCTGGCGGCGGGGTGAGCGCGGGAACCCCCGTTTTTGCTGGCCACGCAGAGGGCTTCCTGATTCACTCCGGTGCATGGACGCCGACGCCCTCAGCCGCGAGAACGCCCATCTGAAGGCCCGCCTGGCGGAGGTCGAGGCGGCGCTGGCCGAGGTGCAGGAGGCCAACCGCCGGCTGGAAGATATCCTGCGCACATCCCAGCGCGAGAAGTTCGGCAAGCGCTCCGAGAAGCTGTCGCCCGATCAGTTCAACCTGGGCCTGGAGGATGCCGAGCTGGCCCAGGGCGTGCTCGAGGCCGCGCAGGAGAAGGCCGAGGCCGCGCTGCAAAGGGCGCGCGGGGAGACGCCCCGCAAGCCGGCGCGCAACCGCGGGCATCTGCCTGCGCACCTGCCCCGGGTCGAGCGCGTGATCGAGCCCGCCAGCACCCTCTGCCCCTGCGGCTGCGGCGAGATGGCCCGGATCGGCGAGGACGTCTCCGAGCGGCTCGACGTGATCCCGGCGCAGGTCCAGGTGCTGGTGACGCGGCGCCCCAAATACGCCTGCCGCCGCTGTTCGCAGGCCGTGGCGCAGGCGCATGCGCCCGAGCATGTCGTGCCCGGCGGGCTGCCGACCGAGCGGCTGATCGCCTGGATCATCGTCTCGAAGTTCGGCGACCACCTGCCATTCTACCGCCAGGCCGAGATCTTCAAGCGGCAGGGGATCCACCTCGACCGCGGCACGCTCGGCAACTGGACGGGGCGCGCCTGCTACCACCTGATGCCGGTCATCGAGCACATGCGCGCCCATCTGCGCCGGGCCGACCGGATCTTCGTCGACGAGACCCGCGCGCCGGTGCTCGACCCGGGCCGCAAGGCCACGAAGAGCGGCTACTTCTGGGCCGTCGTCGCCGACGACCGCGGCCATGGCGGCACCGGGCCGCCCATCGTGCTGTTCCATTACGCTCCGGGCCGGGGCAAGGAGCATCCGCTGAAGTTCCTCGACGGATACCGCGGCCGGTTCCTGCAATGCGACGCCTACCAGTCCTATGACGCCCTGACCCGGATCGCGCGCGACACAGGCCCGTGGCACCTGGTCTACTGCTGGACCCACGTCCGCCGCCGCTTCGTGAAGCGCTTCGAGAACGAGCGCTCTCCCATCGCCGAGGAGATGCTGCGCCAGATCGCGGCTCTCTATCAGATCGAGAAGACCGTGCGCGGCAAGGCGGCGTCCCTGCGCCTGGCTGCCCGGCGCGAGCACGCGACGCCGATCATCGCCGCGCTCAAGCCCTGGCTGGAGACCCAGCTCTCGCGTATCCCGCAGAAATCGCAGTTGGCGGAGGACATCCGCTACACGCTGGCGCACTGGCCCGGCCTGATCCGGTTCCTCGACGACGGAAGGCTCGAACTCGACACCAACCCGGTCGAGAACCAGATCCGCCCGATCGCCCTGACGCGGAAGAACGCGCTCTTCGCCGGCAACGAGGTCGGCGCGGAGAACTGGGCCATGCTCGCCTCGCTGGTCGCCACCTGCAAGATGTCCGACGTGAACCCGGTCGACTACATCGCCGCCACGCTCCGCGCCATCCTCGACGGCCATCCGAAAAGCTGCATCGAGGACCTGATGCCCTGGCGCTTCGAACAGCCGTCAAGCCTCGCCGCATAGGGCCGCGCCGTCGCGCTTACG
>NZ_JAFFOB010000012.1 GCF_016918935.1 Roseitranquillus sediminis | reverse complement strand
CCGCCGCCTCCGCCTTCAGCTTCCGCGCGCTCTCCGACGACACGTAGAGCTCCGGGATCGGCGCGTGGGCTTGCATGGACATGACTATCTCTCGCTTCTGGATCCCGGTCTCTGCCGGCAGTTGGCGTCGCAGTAGTTGCAGCCGCGTTCTGCTGCAACCCGGTGGCTTACACCGCGCCGCTGCCGTCGCGAAAAAGGAGCCACGGCAGAGAAAAGGGAGTAGAGTTCGTTGAAGTCGCCCGCCACGGGAGCAACGGCCGGATGTTCAGGATCACGTTGCCGCTCATCACCGCCGGCCTCGTCTGCGCCGGTATGCCTGTCCCCGCACAGGTCGAGCGGATGGAGGTCCGCGCGCAGGCGGGCTCGGTCGTCGTCGAAGTGCTCGATGACGACCTCATGCGCTTCGAGGTTCAGGCGGGGCCGCCGGCGGAAGAGTTCTACGCCTCGCCGATGATCCAGCGCAGGGACTTTCCCGGCGCAGATCTTGTCGCGGCGAGCGACGATCTGGTCGCCACCTCGGAACTGTCGGCGCGGGTGGACGCGGCGAATCTCTGCATCCGGCTCGATCACGCCGATCAGGGCTATCTGACCACCATCTGCCCGGTAGACCTCGGCCGGGCGGAGAAGGGCTTGGACATCGACCCCGGCCGCATCGACGCGGTCTATGGCCTCGGCCAGCAGTTCCGGAACCCGGGCTCGGCAGATGGCGACTGGACCGCGCTCGGGGTGCGACGGGGGGAGGGACTGCTCGGCAACGGGTTCGCCGGTTTTCAGGACGCGGCGGTCGGAAACGTGCAGATCCCCGTGCTGCATGCGCTGGGGGATGGCGTCAATTATGCGTTGTTGCTGGACAACGTCTACCGCCAGACGTGGGACTTCACCGCCTTCTGGTGGCAGGCGCGCATGTTTGGCGACGCGCTGCGCTTTTATGTGATGACAGGGCCGGACCTGCCGGACCTGCGGGCCGACTACATGGAGTTGACCGGGCGCCCGCCGGTGCCGCCGCGCAAGGCCTTCGGCCTCTGGGTCAGCGAGTTCGGCTACGACGGCTGGGACGAGATCGACGTTCTGCGCGACGGGCTGCGGGCTGCGGGTTTCCCGCTCGACGGGTTCGTGCTGGACCTCAACTGGTTCGGCGGCGTGGTGCCGAGCAACCCGTCGGCGAGCGAGATGGGGCGGCTCGACTGGGACGAGGACCAGGAGCCGCGGCTGGCGCGCAATCCGTACTTCTTTCCCGATCCCGCCGAGCGAGTGGCCGCCTATGCCGCCGACGGCATCGGCCTAGTGGCCATCGAGGAATCCTACATCGCCGACACCACGCCCACCTTCACGCAGATGCCGCCGGAGTTGACCGCCTACCAGCGGCGCGACGGACGCTGCGATCCGGCGCACCAGCTTCCTGTCGTCGGCGTCGCAGGCTTCTGGGGCGTCGGCCGGATGATCGACTGGTCCGACCCCGCCGCCGGTGCGTGGATCCACAGCGCGCGGCGATCGCCGAACCTTGGCCGGCTCGGCATCACCTCGCACTGGACCGACCTCGGCGAGCCCGAGACCTACGATCCCGCGGCATGCTACGAGGGCGTGGAGCCGGGCAAGGTCGAGCATCCCGACGTCCACAACCTCTACAACCTTCTTTGGAACAGGGCGATCTGGAACGGCTACGCAGCCGAGGCGCGGGACGGAAACGGCCCGAGCCGGCGGCCCTTCATCGTGACGCGGTCCGGCGCGGCTGGCACCCAGCGCTACGGCACCGCCATGTGGTCAGGCGACATCGCCTCGAACCTCGAATCGCTCGCGACGCACCTCAACGCGCAGATGCACATGTCGATGTCCGGGATCGACTACTACGGGTCGGACATCGGCGGCTTTCGCCGCGAGACGATGCCGGGCAACGACAGGCGGGGCAGCTATCGCGGATACCAGGACGAACTCTACACCCAGTGGTTCGCCAACGGAGCGTGGTTCGATGTGCCGGTGCGGCCCCATACCGACAACGAGTTCGTCGTGGCCGACCCGCCCTATGCCACCGCGCCGCACCTGGTGGGCGACGTCGCAAGCAACCTCGCGAACATCCGCCAGCGCTACGAGCTGATCCCCTACTACTATTCGCTCGCCTACAGGGCGCACCTGCACGGCGAGCCGGTGGTTCCGCCGGTGGTGTTCCACTTCCCCGACGACCCGGCGGTGCGGCGGATGGGCCACGAGAAGATGATCGGCGACGACCTTCTCGTCGCGGTGATCGCGCGGCACGGGGAGTACGAGCGCGATGTCTATCTGCCCGAAGGTCGTTGGGTGAACTTCCACAGCAACGAGTGGCACGACGGCGGCATGGTTCCCGACGTGCCGGCTTACCGCGACGGGCTGTTCCTCCTGCCGGTGTTCGCTCGCGCCGGGGCGATATTGCCGATGATGCACGTCGGAGAAGCGCCGCAGGATGCTTTCGGAGCGTCCGACGAGCTGGTCCTGCGCGTCTATGCCGGCGCGGAGCCGTCGGCCTTTACGCTCTATGAGGATGATGGACGGTCGTTGAGGTATGACGCCGACGGCCGGCCGCTTTACCACTACCGCACGACCGAACTCACCCAGCGTACGGCACCCGCGACGGCGCTTGTCGAAATTGGTGCCGCCGAAGACGTGGGCGGTGCTGGATCCTACGACGGCGCCGCGACGCACCGGAGCGTGCTCATCGAACTGGTCGTGGACGGGATGCGCGCCGAGGCGGTGCGCCTGGACGGAGAGGCGCTGCCGGAGGTGCCGGAGGCGGAGATCGCCGCGGGAGCCGAAGGCTGGGCGAATGCGGAGCGGAACCTCGTGCTGGCGCGTCTGGCCGCGGCGGACGTCCGGCAGAGCCGGAGCGTGGCGGTCGACGTCGCGCCGATCTCGCCTGCAACGTCACTCAATTTCGTCTGTGACCGCGGCTTCACGGTGCCGGGCGAGAGCGTCTACGTCTCTGGCAGCCTGCCGGCGCTGGGCGACTGGGACCCGTTGGCGGCGGTCAAGCTCGCGCCGAGCATCTACCACGATTACATCGTCTCGCCGCCCGCCGGAGGCATCGGACCGGGGCCGCAGGCACCTGTCTGGACAGGCGTCGTCGGCGGGCTGCCGCCATTTACCGCCTTCGAGTGGAAGTGCATCCGCAGGCGTGAAGACGGTATGGGGCCGGTCGAGTGGCAGTTGGGCGGGAACAACACGCACGAGACGGCGGGGTCGGGCTATTCCGGCCGCGCCTACGGCTCGTTCTAGTTCGTCTTGCGCTGTGGCACGAAGGGTAGGGGGGCGACCGGAATTCCGTCCTCGACCAGCCGCCGGGCCTCATCGAGGCGCGCCTCACCGTAGATCGCCCGCTCCGGTGCGCTGCCGTCGTGGATGCGGCGCGCCTCGACAGCGAAGTCCCGGCCGACCCAGTCCGCGTTGCGCTCGACCTCGGCCTTGAGCTTCTCCAGCGACGGCCGCACGGGCCTTGCCGCCGACTGACCCACTCGCGGTGCCATCAGCGCCTTTTCGGTACGTGCGCTACCGCAGTCCGGGCAGACGACCTGTCCGCGGCCCGCGAGCGTATCGAACGCGTCAGCGGAAGCGAACCAGCTCTCGAACTCATGCTGGCGGTCACACTTGAGGGCGTAGCGGATCATCGGCCTTTCCGGGGCATCGGGTCGACGACATGTAAAGTCGACACGGAGGGAAGCAAAGAGGGCGGCTAACCCGCCAGCTTGTTCGGGCGAAAGTTCCGCAGGATCGGGCGCATCTCCGCGTCGTCGATCAGGTCGAGGGCCTTGCGGATGCTGACCCAGCGCCGCTGGCGCTCGTTCTTCTCGGGCCAGTCGTCGTGGATCCGCTTCACCTCCAGAGGAAATACCGGCACGACGCAAGGCAGGTCCTGCTCGTCGAGCTGCTTGATGTAGGAGAAGATCCCGAGGCAGACGTCACTGCAGCGCCCCTCCACGCCGGCTTCCTCGAGCGCCTCGATCGCGGCAGATTGCGCGGGCGTGCAGCCCTCGATCGGCCAGCCCTTCGGGACGATCCAGCGCTTGCGTCGGCGGCTGCTGATGAGCAGGACCTGCAGTTCGTCCTTGCGCATGCGCCAGCAGAGCGCTGCGACCTGGGTCCGCACGTTTTTCCGGCCCTCGAGGGCAGCGTTTGCTGAGCGATCCTCGTACTTCACGACTCTTGGTCCCGCTCGTTTCGTCCAGAAGCTTGGTCGACCGCGACAGGCCGGCGCGCTAGAACGTTCTGTTTAAGGAACAATAACAAGATCATCGAGAAAGGTGAAGAAAGGCTTTCATGACCCTTGACGCGCGCGCGGACGCCGCCGCTGCCGCCGCAGGCGCACGAACCGACCGGCCGCCAGCTGCGCGGGCGCTCTTCATCGGTTCCGAGATCTACAGGGGATCGAGCTACGGCGCCTGGCACCCGCTTCGCATCCCGCGCGTCTCGACGGTGATGGACCTGGCGCGAACGCTCGGATGGCTGCCGCGCGCAGCCTACGTACCGAGTCCCCGGGCGCGTCCGGCGGCGCTGACGCGGTTCCATACGCCCAGATATGTCGCGGCACTCGAGCAGGCGGAAAATGACGGCGAGGTAAGCGCCGCCGTGCGGGAGCGGCACGGTCTGGGCACCACTGCCAACCCGGTTTTTCCCGAGGTCTTCCGCCGCCCCGCCACCGCCGCCGGAGGCTCGATCCTCGCAGGGCAACTCCTCAGGAATGGCGGCACGGTCTACAATCCGGCCGGCGGGACGCACCACGGACTGCCGAATCGGGCGAATGGCTTCTGCTTCCTGAACGATCCCGTGCTGGGGATACTGTCCCTCAGGGCTGCTGGGGCGGGACGTGTGGCCTACGTCGACATCGACGCGCACCACCCGGATGGTGTCGAACTTGCCTTTCACGACGATCCGGAGGTGCTGATCGTGTCGGTGCACGAGGAGCGGCGCTGGCCCTTCACCGGCAGCCTTGGCGAGCGTGGGGCGGGCCAGGTATGGAACCTGCCGGTGCCGGCAGGCTTCAACGACACTGAGATGCGCGCGTCGCTACACGAGCTGATCCTGCCGCGGGTGGCGGACCATCGGCCTGACGCGGTGGTCCTGCAATGCGGCGCCGACGCGGTGCTGGAAGACCCGCTCTCGCGCCTCGCGCTGTCGAACAATGCGCACTGGGACGTCGTGCAGGCTCTCTCGCACGCTGCGCCGCGCTTCATGGTCCTCGGCGGCGGCGGGTACAATCCCTGGGCGGTCGCTCGCCTCTGGACAGGTGTCTGGGCAACGGTCGCGGGCGCCGACATCCCCGAGCGCCTGCCGGCGGAGGGCGAGAAGGTCCTGCGCGATGTCGTCTGGACCGGGGCCCGGCGCAAAGGGATGCCACCGTCACCATGGGTCACGACATTGCGGGATCCGCCGCGCGAGGGGCCATTCCGCGACGAGGTGCGCTCGCGACTTGCCGCCCATGCAGCGCGGGCGCGGGCCGCGGCATGATCCGCGCCTTTGCCGCCATTCCGCTGCCCGAGGCCGTCACCGACGTGCTGGATATCGTGCAGGAGGATCTCCCCGCCGGGCGGCCTGTCCTGTCCGAGGACATGCACCTGACGCTGGTTTTCCTGGGTGACCTGCGGGAGCCAGACCTCGAGGAGGTCCATCTCGCCTTTGAGGCGATCCGCGCCGGCTGTTTCAGCCTGCAGATAGTCGGCCTTGGCCACTTCGGCGGGTCGGCGCCGCGCGTGGTTTATGCGGCGGTGGCGGAGAACGCTCCGCTGCGCCGTTTGCAGTCCAAGCTGCAGCAGGCGGCGCGCAACACGGGTGTGGACTTGCCGTCGCGGCGCTTCGTGCCGCACGTGACGCTCGCACGTCTGAAGGGGCGGCGAGAGGACGCGGACGTCGTGTCGCGTTTCGTCGCCACCCGCTCGCTCATCGCGCCCCCGCCGTTCGCGGTGGGCTCCTTCTGCCTATACCGTTCCGTCCTCCGTCGCGACGGACCCCACTACGACTTACTTGCGGACTACAAGCTGCTGCCGTCGGACGCATCTGGCTGAAGCGCGTCACGGTCCGGCAGGCCGCTTGACACCACTCGTGCGATGGGCCACATCGCGCGGGTCGGGGCCGTAGCTCAGTTGGGAGAGCGCGTCGTTCGCAATGACGAGGTCAGGGGTTCGATTCCCCTCGGCTCCACCATTCCCCAGCAATGAAGGCAAAAAAACGGCTGTAAAAATGCGTGTTTTTGTAGCGCCCGCTTGATGGGATCGACAGCCGCAAGCATGCGGCTGCCTCACCTGTTCGAGAGGAAGCGAGGTAGCACGCGATCCCTGACAGAGAGCGTCTCTTGGTCGTGGCAAGCAGGGTGCGAGTCTGTCATCGTTGGTCACGAAGCAAGCCGCAACCGGTCGACGTGATGGGACATGGGTAGCGATGTGCACGCGCGAAGAGCGGTGCTGCTCATGCATAGTTCGGTTGCTGGCGCGGCGGTGCCGGCGGGCACCGCCAGGTCGCATCGGGTGAGCAAAGGGAGTGTCGCCAAGATTGCAACGACTTCGCGTTGCCCAGTTTGCCGATCCGGTCGACCTAAGCGCCCGCTGGTGCATATTTGCGCATCTCCTCGCTCTCGATGAGCCAAGCTGGTCTGCACCTACCTTTGACGAGCGGGGATGGACGCAGCGGTCGCTGGGGAGGCGACCGCTGAGTTTCGGAGACATGGAGTTCAGTCTTCGATGACATCACCGATGAAGCGGATCGCTTCCGGCAAGCCGCTTCGCCAGTAGTCCCAGGTATGACCGCCCTCGCGGATCATGAACCGATGATTGCTCGAGAGGGTGCGCTCGGTCTCTCCTTCGGAGCGCAGCATCGAGTGCAGGAGGACCGAGCCGTCAAAGAAGATGTCGTCGGCGCCGGTGTCGACGAAGAACTCGGTGCCGCCGATGACCTCGTCGGATGCGTTCTCAAGCATCTCGAAGACGCTGTATGAATAGTACTCGTCCGTCAGCCGCGCGTCTGCCTCGAGGCCCATTCCCCATGCCTTGCCGTAGCGGCGGTCGTAGCCGGGCTGATCCAGGTTGACGATTTGCTCGTCGGTGCGAATGGCCGGGCTGAGGGCCGCGGCGGCGACGAACATGTCCGGGTACTTCAGCGAGTAGGCCAGAGCCGCGTAGCCGCCCATCGAGATCCCGGCGATCGCGCGGAAATCTTCACTGGCGAGAACCGGGTACGTCGCTTCGACATGAGGCACGAACTCCTCGACGAACATGTCCTCCCACCGGACCCCGCCGTCGGTGTCGTTCATGTAGTAGGTGTTGAACTCGGGCTCCGGCGTGCGACGCGCGTTCGGAGCGACCGCGATGAACGGCGGCATATTTCCGCTCGAGATGAGCTCGTCGAAGATTGTTGCGGCCCTGCCGCGCAGGAACCAGTCGTTGTGGGTCTGGCTGCCGCCGCCCTGCATCAGGTAGATGACCGGATACTTCCGCTCGTTCTCGTCGAACCCGGGCGGATAGTAGATGCTGTAGTCAAGGTCCCAGCCGAGGATCTCGCTCTCCATCGCGCGGTCGAATTCCACCGTTCCCGCGGCTTGTGCCAGGACGGAGACGGCTGACAGAAGTACGGCTCCTGCCGCTCCTGCTGCGAGCTTCATGCAGGTCATTCTTCTTCCTCCCGTTCGTGATGTGACGCCGCGACGCTATGGGGCGGGGGAGACAGGCACAACCCACGCAGCACGGTCACCGTCAGGCGCCACCAGAGGTAGCGTGCGACGACGGCGTCGACGTGAGGACATCGAGATCCTGCACCGGGCGCCACGCGATCCATGATCGCGGCAGCAGGTGGACGCGTGTCACCAGGATCGTCAGCGACGAGAGGACGGGTAGCGCCTCGGTCAGAGACCGACAGTGCCGTCGATCATCCGGGCAAGCCGGGCGGTGAGGGTGGCGGCCTGGCGGGGGATGTCCCTCGCGATCACGGCCAGATCCTCGATGCGGCCGCTCTTGCGCGGAAAACGGACCTCTGCCGTGCGCCCGACATCGCAGAACGACGCGGCGACGCCGGGACGGCTGACGTCGGCAGGTTGAAGGCGGACGAGGACGCGCAGGCCGCTCGTGTCGCCTTCTGCCGGCGCAGCAGCGAGGTCTCGGACGTCAGCCCGTGCGCCGGCGCCGCGTACCGCCTGGACCGGGGCCACGATGCGCTCACCGCTGCCGCGGAGTTGAACCGAGACGAGGCTCTCCGGGCGCATCGCATCGAAGTGCCGGTCGGGCAGGATGACCTCGACGAAGCGCCGCCCGCAATCGAGAAGGCGCAGCATCTCGTCGCCGGCCGAGACCGGCAGGCCCTGCGCGGGGCTGGCGGACCAGACGACGCCCGACACCGACGCCTCGGGAGCGAAGACTGTCGCCCCTGCGGCATCGCGTCGCGCCGAGTCTATCTGCTGACGAAGCGCCGCAGCCTCGGCCGACAGGACCGCCTGCCTCGCATCGAGGTCGATCAGGCGAAGCGCGATCTGTCGCCGCTCCTCCGCCGTGGACTCGCCTGCGGCGCCGCCCTCCGCGGCCATGACACCCAACGCCGAAATTCGCGCCGGCGCTGCGACCTGTGCGATCGGCTGCGGCGACCCGGCTAGCGCCTCGATCGCTGCCCGCTGGGCACGCACGGCCTCGAGTTCCGCCGCAACGACCGACGCCCTTGCGGACAGCTCGTCGATGCGGCCCTGGTGTCGGTGCCCGGAGCTGACGCGCAGCAACTCCTCCCCCACCGCCACGCCGCCGGCGACGGGCGGCGAGGCGCCCTCGATCAGCCCGTCGAACGGCGCCCTGATCACGTACACCGGTGCATTGACCACCGCGGATGTCGAGACGTAGCTGGTCTCGTGGGGCATGAGCGAATAGCCCGCCGCGCCGATCAGGAGGACGGCCACCGACGCTTTAAAGAACCATTTGCCAACCATAGCATCTCTCCAACCTCGCGCGGGTCGCAGGCGCGCCTGGATTCGGTGGTACGTTCGCCGTCTTTAGGCTCGGTGAACGCACCGCGAGGCGGCGTTGCTTGCCTGTCGTCAAGCCCGCTCCTGATGGTGTCTGGCCTGAGGTGGGCGGGTTGACTTCGCGCGTCGCGTCCCATCTCGTCGGCGCATGATGGAAACGAGCGGATCGGCCAGTACCGGCGCGCCGGTGGACATCTTCGTGATCGGCGGCGGCATCAACGGCTGCGGCATCGCGCGCGACGCGGCGGGCCGCGGCCTGACGGTGGCGCTGGCCGAGATGAACGACCTCGCCTCCGGCACCTCTTCGGCGTCGACGAAGCTCTTCCACGGTGGGCTGCGTTACCTCGAATACTTCGAGGTCAACCTCGTTCGGAAGAGCCTGATCGAGCGCGAGACGCTGCTGCGCGCGATGCCGCACATCAGTTGGCCGATGCGGTTCGTGCTGCCGCTCCATCCCGACATGCGGTTCGAGGGGGAGACGCCGACATCCAGGCTGCTCAACCGGGTGATGCCGTGGATGAAGGGCCGACGGCCCTCCTGGCTGATCCGGCTCGGCCTCGGGATGTACGACAACCTCGGCGGCCGGAAGATCCTGCCCGGGACGCGCACGCTCGACCTGACGAAGGATCCGGCCGGCGAGCCCCTCAGGGAGGTGTTCCGCAAGGCTTTCGAGTACTCCGACTGCTGGGTCGAGGACAGCCGGCTGGTGGTTCTGAACGCGCGGGACGCCGAGGCGCGCGGTGCCCGCATCATGACGCGGACCAAGGTGGTGCGGGCCGAGCGGGGCAGCGACCACTGGCAAGTCGCGGTCGAGCGCCAGGACGGCGGGACGGAGACGATCCCGGCGCGCTTTCTCGTCAACGCCGGCGGTCCGTGGGTGCGGGACGTCATCACCGGGACGATCCGCCTTAACTCGACCGAGGGCGTGCGGCTGGTGCGCGGCAGCCACATCGTGACGCGCCGGCTCTACGATCACGACAAGTGCTACTTCTTTCAGGGCGAGGACGGGCGGATCATCTTCGCGATCCCCTACGAGACGGACTTCACCCTCATCGGCACGACCGACGTGGAGCATCCGGACGCGGGCGAGAAGCCCTACTGCACGCCAGAGGAGGCGCAGTATCTCTGCGACTTCGCTTGTCAATATTTCGAGACGCCAGTCACGCGTGACGACATCGTCTGGAGCTATTCCGGCGTCCGCCCGCTCTACGATGACGGAGCGAAGTCGGCGACGGCGGCTACCCGCGACTACGTCCTGTCGCTCGACAAGGCGGAGGCGCCCCTGCTCAACGTCTTCGGCGGCAAGATCACGACCTATCGCAAGCTGGCGGAGAATGTGCTCGCCAAGATGCGGGAGACCTTCCCCGACATGCGGCCCGAGTGGACGGCGGGGGTGCCGCTGCCAGGCGGCGACTTCGAGGTGAGCGGCTTCGAGGATCTGGTGGTGCGCCTCGCCCGCGACTACGCCTTTCTGAGCGAGCGCTGGGCGCGACGGCTGGTGCGGGCCTACGGAACCGATGCCTGGCGTATGTTGGGCGACGCTCGATCTGCGGAGGATCTTGGCCGCGATTTCGGGGCAACTCTGACGGCGCGCGAGGTCGACTGGCTGATGCGCAGGGAATATGCGCAGACGGCGGACGACGTGATCTGGCGCCGCTCGAAGCTCGGGCTCAGGATCGACCAGGCAGGGGCGGACGCGCTCGACGTCTACATGGCCAAGAACCCCGCTGCGCGAGAGGCGGCGGAGTAGGTCAGAAGTCCACGCTGACGCCCGGCAGGTCCAGTGTCCGCATGAGGTCGCGCAGCTCCTGCCGCGCTGCCACGTTCGAGAGGTTGAGCGAGCTCACCCCTATGTCGCGTAGATCGAGGAGCGTCAGGCCGCGCGGGAACAGCTCGCGAAAGATGACACGTTCGGAGAAGCCGGGCGCCACGCGAAAGCCGATGCGCTTGGCTAACGTGTCGAGCGCGTCGCCGACCTTGCGCTTGTTGTGCATCGCCTGCGTGCCGAGGCGGTTGCGGGTGACGATCCAGTCGATCGGCTGCAGGCCCGCTTCGGCCCGCGCCTGCCGCGCCGCCCAGACCATCTCGGAATAGATCGACGGCCCCTTGACCTTGTTGGTCATAGGGTCGATCCGCGCAAGCAGGTCGAAGTCCACGAAACTGTCGTTGAGCGGCGTGATCAGCGTGTCGGCCAGCGAGTGCGCCAGCTGGCTGAGCCGCGTGTGGGAGCCGGGGCAGTCGATCAGCACGAACTCGCAGCCGTCGATCGGACGGATCGCGTCGGAGAAGCGCTCGTCGAGCGGCGCCTCGCCCTCGGCGATCGGCCGGTAGTCCGGCATCGCCAGATCCAAGCCGTCGCGCGTGGCGAAGGCCTGGCGGTTCTCGATGTAGCGGCCAAAGCTGCGCTGGCGCAGGTCGAGGTCCATCGCGCCGACCGAATGGCCCATCCGCACCAGCGCCGTCGCGACGTGCATCGATGTGGTGGACTTGCCCGAGCCGCCCTTTTCGTTGCCGACGACGATGATGTGGGCCACGTGTCCTCAGCGCGAACGAGATCCTGCTGTCTGTCTAGCCGCCTGATCCGCCGGATAAAAGCGGATGGTCGAGCGGAGGCGCATACGAAAACGCCGCCCCTCGGGGCGGCGTCGGTGTTTCGGGTATCGGGGCGATCAGAAGCCCAGGCCCTCGTACTTCTTCTTGAACTTCGAGACGCGGCCGCCGGTGTCCATCAGGCGGGTGCCGCCGCCGGTCCACGCCGGGTGCACCGAGGGGTCGATGTCGAGCGACAGCTGGCCGCCTTCCTGACCCCAGGTCGACTTCATCTGCACCACGTCGCCGTTCGTCAGCTTGACGTCGATGACATGGTAGTCGGGATGCGTGTTCTGCTTCATGGCCGTTCCTTACGCCTGCGTCTCGAGGGGCTTGTAGGTATTGTCCTCGGCGATCCGGGCCGACTTGCCGCGGCGCGAACGCAGGTAGTAGAGCTTGGCGCGGCGGACGCGGCCACGGCGGACCACGGTGATCGAGTCGATGTTCGTCGCGTGCAGCGGGAACATCCGCTCGACGCCCTCGCCGAACGAGATCTTGCGGACCGTGAACGAGCCCGCGATCCCCGAGCCGTTCTTGCGGCTGATGCAGACGCCTTCGTAGTTCTGCACGCGGGTACGGGTGCCCTCGGTCACCTTGTAACCGACGCGGATCGTGTCGCCGGCCTTGAAGTCCGGGATGTCCTTGCCGAGCGCAGCGACCTGCTCGGCTTCCAGCTGTGCGATCAGATTCATCGCAGCGTCTCCTGTCTGCTCACGGTTTTTCCCGTGAAGATGTGCGCGCCTCAGAGCTCTGTGTCTCCACTCGGGTCCCTGCCGTGCGATCGCACGTAAGCCCGCCAGAGGTCAGGTCGACGTTCCTTTGTCAGCCTTTCGGCCTCGACCCTGCGCCAGTCAGCTATTCTCGCGTGATGGCCGGAGAGGAGAACCTCCGGTATCGCGCGGCCTTCCCAGACTGCGGGCCTCGTGTAGTGCGGGTGTTCCAGAAGACCGTGCGAAAAGGATTCCTCCTCGACGGACACCTGATTCCCGAGCACGCGGGGTATAAGGCGGACGCTGGCGTCGATCAAGGCCTGAGCCGCGATCTCGCCGCCGGTCAGGACGAAGTCACCGAGGCTGATCTCGATGACGTCGCGCGCCTCCAGCACGCGCTGGTCCACGCCTTCGAAGCGGCCGCAGAGCAGGGTGATGCCATCGGCCCGCGCCAGGTGGCGCGCCGTGTCCTGATCAAGCGGACGTCCGCGCGGAGAGAGGTAGACCACCGGCCAATCGCCATGCGCCCGCTCCGCCGCGCGCCCGAGCGCCGCGTCAATGACGTCCGGGCGCAGCACCATGCCCGCGCCACCGCCCGCCGGGGTGTCGTCCACCTGCCTGTGACGGCCGAGGCCGAAGTCGCGCAGGTCGATCGTTTCCAGACGCCAGAGGCCCTCCTGCAGAGCCCTTCCCGTCAGGGATGCGCCCAGCACGCCTGGAAACGCCTCCGGGAAAAGCGTCACGACCTGCGCCGTCCAAACGCCGGCCGGCTCCGGCACCAGCTCGCGCGGCCGCAGACTGGCCCGAATGCTGTGGCGGCCGTGGGAGCGGGGGGCGTCGGGCAAGGGCGTCAGGCGAGGGCGATGATGCCGAGGATGACGAGCAGGAACAGCACCAGCACGATTCCGATCAGGATCTTGGCGCCGGTCAGTGCCGCGCCGGAGATGCGGCCGAAGCCGAGAAGCGCGGCCACGGCGGCCACGACGAGCAGGATCAGGATGAGTTCGAGCATATGCGCCTCGCTTCGTTGGGTTCCGGGGCCAACGGCCCGATCCTGCGCCTGTTCCGCCGTCAGTCGAAGAGACCGTCGGGCGGGTCGGCCACAATCCGTCTGGCCGCGAGGTCCACCGTCGGCACGGTGGCGCGGGTGAAGGGCAGCAGAACCGTCGCGCTGCGGCCCGGCGCCTGCACCTCGATCAGATCCTCGGCGCCGTAGTTCAGCACCGCGCGAACGCGGCCGAGCCGCGCGCCGCCGGTGTCGAGCACGTCGAGCCCGATGAGGTCGGCATGATAGAACTCGTCGTCCGGCAGTGCCGGCAGCCGCTCGCGCGGGACGTAGAGCCGAACGCCGCGGAGCGCGTCGGCCGCCTCCTTGCTGTCGATGCCCGAGAGGCGGGCTGCAAACCCGCCCTTGATCGGCCGGGTGATCCGCAGGTCGAACGCGCGGCCGTCGCCGGAGGTCACCGGCGCGTAGCTGGCGATCGCCTCCGGCTCGGCGGTGAAGCTCTTGAGCCGCACCTCGCCGCGCACGCCGAACGAGCCGCCGATCGCGCCGACGCAGACGGGCTCCGTCATTTCGCGGCCCGTGTCACGGGTGCGGCCGACGGCGTCACTCGGACGCCGTTTCCTCTTCGGCGGGCGCAGCGGCCTTGGCGGCACGCTCCTCGGCGCGCTCCTTGGCCTTGGCGCCGGGCTCGCCCTTCTTGGGATTGCTGCGCTCGGTCTTGGTGCGGACGCCGGCGGCTTCGAGGAACCGCGCGATCCGGTCGGTCGGCTGGGCGCCGCGGTCGAGCCAGTGCTGGACGCGCTCGACGTCCATCTTGATGCGGTCCTCGCTGTCCTTGGGCAGGAGCGGGTTGTAGGTGCCGAGCTTTTCGAGGAAGCGGCCGTCGCGCGGCATCCGGCTGTCGGAGGCGACGATGGAGTAGTGGGGGCGCTTCTTCGAGCCCCCGCGGGCGAGGCGGATCTTCATGGCCATGGTGGGTATCTCCTAGGTGTTTTCGCGGTGTGCTTCGTGGTGGCGGATGACCTTCGAGATGATGAAGGCCAGGAATTCCTTGGCTAATTCGGGGTCGAGGTCGGCTTCGACGGCCAGCCGTTCCAGCCGGTCGATCTGCTCGGCCTCGCGCGCGGGGTCCGATGGCGGCAGGTCGTGCGCCGCCTTGAGGCGGCCCACTTCCTGTGTGTGCTTGAACCGCTCGCCCAGCGTGTAGACGAGGATCGCGTCGAGCCGGTCGATCGACTCGCGATGGCTGCGGAGCAGGGAGACGGCGTCGGTCATGGCCGTACACCGTGCGTGCATACCGCGTACCTATCGGGTGCATACGTCTGGTCGCTCATGCGGCCTCCGGGCGGGGGTGGCGGAAGACGAGGACGTCGATGTCGGGCGGGACCACGGCGTCGGGGTCGCGGACCGCGCCCAGCCGCTCGGCGAGTGCAATCGAGCGGGCGTTGTCGGCGTCGATGTAGCTGACGGCCGTGGACCAGCCGAGGTCGCGGAAGACGTGGGTCAGCACCACCTTGGCCGCCTCGCGAATCAGGCCACGGCCTTCGGCGGACGGGGTCCAGGCGCACCAGGCGATCTCGCGCTCGGGCCACTCGCCGGGGAACCAGGGACCGACATGGCCAACGGGCTCGCCCGTCTCGCGCTCGACGAGGACGAAACCGCCGCAGCCGCGGATCAGCCAGTGGCCGACGAGCGTCGCGAAGGCGCGCCAGGCGCGGCCCTCGCTCAGCGGTCCGCCGACGAAGCGGGAGCGCTCGTCGCGGATGAAGGCATTCCATGTGGGATAGTCGGCGCTGCGGGGTGCGCGCAGGATCAGCCGCTCGGTCTCGAGAACCGGCGTCTCCATCAGTTCGTCGAGCTCGATCGGCTGATGGATCATCGCTTCTTGCCCAGGCCGGAGAGGCCGGGGGGCAACGCGGCGCCGCCCATTCCGCCCATCTGCTGTGCCGCCTGCTGGAGCGCGGCGGGGTCGGACGGCATCCCGCCCTTGCCGAAGAGGCCGCCCATCTGGCGCATAAGCCCCTTCTTCCCCATCTTGCCCATCTTCTTCATCATGTCAGCCATCTGCCGCTGCATCTTCAGCAGTCGGTTGAGCTCCTGCACCTCGAGCCCGGCGCCCGCGGCGATACGTTTCTTGCGGCTGGCCTGAAGGAGTTGAGGGTTCGCGCGCTCGCGCCTGGTCATCGAGTTGATGAGGGCGATCTGGCGGCGCAGCATCTTGTCGTCGAAGCCGGCCTCCTCGATCTGCTTCGACATCTTGCCCATGCCGGGCATCATGCCCATCACGCCTTCCATGCCGCCCATCTTGAGCATCTGCTCGAGCTGGCCCTTCAGGTCGTTCATGTTGAACTGACCTTTCTGGAAGCGCTTCATCATGCGCTCGGCCTGCTCGGCCTCGAGCGTCTCCTGCGCCTTCTCGACCAAGGCCACGATGTCGCCCATGCCGAGGATGCGGCCGGCGATGCGGCTGGGGTCGAACTCCTCGAGCGCGTCGACCTTCTCGCCGGTGCCGACAAAGCGGATCGGCTTGCCGGTGACCGCGCGCATCGACAGCGCTGCGCCGCCACGGCCGTCGCCATCCATCCGCGTCAGGATCGCGCCGGTGATCCCGATCTTGTCGTCGAACTCCTGCGCGACCTCGACGGCTACCTGGCCGGTGAGGCCGTCGACGACGAGAAGCGTCTCGCGCGGGTTGGTCTCGTTCCGGACCTGCTCGACCTCGTCCATCAGGGTGCGGTCGATGTGCAGCCGTCCGGCGGTGTCGAGCATGTAGACGTCGTAGCCGCCCAAAGACGCCTGCTGCTTCGCCCGCTTCGCGATCTGCACGGCGGTCTGGCCCGGCACGATCGGCAGCGTGTCGACACCGATCTGCTGGCCGAGGATGGCGAGCTGCTCCATCGCCGCGGGGCGGTTGGTGTCGAGCGAGGCCATCAGCACGCGCTTGCCCTGCCGGTCCTTGAGGCGGCGGGCGAGCTTGGCGGTGGTGGTCGTCTTGCCGCCGCCCTGCAGGCCAACCATCAGGATCGGGGCAGGGGGGGTGTCGACGCGAAGCGAACCCGGCTCGCCCTCGCCTGATAGGGTGCGGACCAATTCGTCATGGACGATCTTAACGACCTGCTGGCCCGGCGTGACCGATTTCGTCACCGCCTGGCCCGTCGCCTTGTCCTGCACGCGCTTGACGAAGTCGCGCGCCACCGGCAGCGAGACGTCGGCCTCGAGCAGGGCGACGCGGACCTCGCGCAGCGCCGTCTTGACGTCGTCCTCGGAGAGGGCGCCCTGCTTCGTCAGCCGGTCGAAGACGCCGGAGAGGCGTTCGGACAGGTTCTCGAACATCGCGCGGCTCCTTCACCCCGGTTGCGACTGGCCCGAACCTAGGGGCGGACCGCTCAAACGCCAACGTCGCCCGCGGGCGAACACTCGCTGACGGGCGGCGATCCCGGACCGCATCCGGGACCGAAGGCAATGGCGGCCTTCGGAATGGCTTGGGGCGCTAGAAGAGTTCCCGGCCGCTGTCAAGCACGATGGCGCAGCGGCGAAGTCGCCCCCGGCAGGATTTGCCGGGGGCGCAGGCGAGGATCAGTCCTCGGCCGGTTCCGCAGGTCGACGAGTTCGGCGAGCGTATAGTCGTCGGCCGAGACGCCCAGGCCGGCGGCGAACTGGGCGCGGACGGAGGCATCGCCGCTGACGTCGGTGCGGCCGGCCGTGGCCGCGTAGTCCGCGCGGTAGAACTCGTTGTCATCGAGTGCGTTGGCGATCACGACGCGATCGGAGAGGCTGATGCCGCCCTGCGTGCTGACCTGGGTGTCGGTGCCATGGCCCGACAGGATGAAGTCGATGCGCTTCCTGTCCTCGTCGGCGATGGCCGC
Organism: Roseitranquillus sediminis; assembly: GCF_016918935.1. Lineage (GTDB taxonomy): Bacteria > Pseudomonadota > Alphaproteobacteria > Rhodobacterales > Rhodobacteraceae > Roseitranquillus > Roseitranquillus sediminis. The sequence goes on along the minus strand of NZ_JAFFOB010000012.1, from coordinate 154,222 downwards.
CTTCAGCTCGACCAGCTCGGCCGTGGTGTAGGCGCCCGGCGCGACGCCGAGGGTACGCTCGAGCTGCGTCTGCGCGACCGCCGGCGCGGCGATTGCGAAGGTGGCGGCGGCAACAATGGCTTTGTTCAACATGTCGTTCTCCGTTCATCCGAGGCGTCAGCGCCTCGCTTGTGCGGCGGCGGGTCGTGCCCGTCGTCATGGGATGGAAGTGGTCATTGCCGCGCAGACGAAAATGCCGTTTGCTGCCCAGGGCCTGTTCATGGATGCACAACACAACGTGGCGATTGGTACCTGGGATGAAATCCGCACGGCCTATCACGTAGCGCGCGCGGGCACGGTGAGCGGCGCGGCCGAGGCGCTGGGGGTGCACCATGCGACTGTGATCCGGCACGTCGATGCGCTGGAGGGGCGGCTGGGCGTCAAGCTCTTCCAGCGGCACCCGCGCGGCTACACCCCGACCGAGGCCGGCCGCGACCTTCTGCAGGTGGCGCAGGCGACGGACGACCAATTCGGCCAGCTGGTCGGCCGGATCCGGGGCCGGGGCGAGGCGGTGACGGGCGAGCTGGTGGTGACGTCGCTCACCACGGTCTCGCCGCGCCTCACGCCGACGCTGGCGCGGTTCCGGCGCGCGCATCCGGAGGTCGTGCTGCGGTATCTTACGGACGATCGCCTGTTCCGGCTGGAATATGGCGAGGCGCACGTGGCGATCCGCGCCGGCGCGCCGCCCGAGGGGCCCGACAACGTGGTGCAGCCGTTCCTGACACAGGAAGTCCGGCTCTACGGTTCGACGGAGTACTTCGAGGAGCGGCCCACGCCAAAGAGCGAGGCGGATCTGACCGTCCACGACTTCGTCGCCCTCGACCACGGCAACAGCCGCGCCCCCTTCCAGCGCTGGATGGACGAGGTGGTGGCGCCGGAGCGGGTGGTCTTTCGCGCGAGCGACCTTGCGGTCGTGCAGGACGCGGTCGTCTCTGGCATCGGCCTCGGCTTCGTCACCACGTGGGAGGCCGAGCGCCATCCGAATCTGCACCCGGTGCTTGACTCGCGCGAGGCGTGGTCGGCGCCGCTCTGGCTCGTGACGCACGTGGACCTGCACCGGACCCCCAAGGTGCAGACCTTCCTAAGCTTTCTCAAGTCGGAGGGGAAGTTCTGGTGACGGTACGGACGGCAGGAGCGGGCGGAACTTGCAGCGGTCGCGCCCGTTAGTCGCGAGAACTACAGCAACAAAACGAGGGGCGAGATGAACGCTATCATCTACATCGTCGGTCTGGTCGTCATCATCCTGGCCATCATCAGCTTCGTCGCGTAACGGCGGAAGCCGCGCAAGGTTCAGGAGGAGAAGTTTCGTGAACAACATCATCTATATCGTCGGGCTGGTCGTCATCGTCGTGGCGATCGTCTCGTTCGTCCTCTGAGGCGAGCCGCTCACCCACGAGAAAGCGTTCAAACTCGTCGAGGTTGACGGGTTCGAACATCCCGAATCCCTGCATCCAGACCGACGCGCCCTTCAGCGCGTGAGGCTCCAGCTTGCACCACGTCATCCTCCCGCGCCGTTCCTGCACGATAAGGCCGGCGCGGGCCAGGATGGCGAGGTGCTTGCTGACCGCCGCGAGCGAGATCGCGAATGGCTCGGCCACGTCGCTCACCGCCATGTCGTCTTCGAGCAGCATCGTCAGGATCCGCCGACGGGTCGGATCGGCGAGGGCTGCGAAGACGGTGTCGAGCGGGTCCGGCATCGGTCGGCGGTGGCACAGGCGCCGGGGATCGTCAACCGGACGGTTGAACATCCTGCACGGCGCGTTGCGCCGACATCGCACCGCGTGTCCGCAAAAGGTCCATAAGAATGAAATACTTGATGGGGCCCGTCCGCTTGTTGACACTGCCGCGCCCCCTGCCTAGGGTCCGCGCCAACGTCGGAGGGGCTGAATTGGCCGAGGATCCGGAGAATACCGACCCGCGGAAGCTCGACGAGCGGATCGCGGCGGCCCGGAAGAAGCTCGAGCCCAAGCCTCGTGCCGATGAGCACTATTCGCGGGCGAACCTTGCCTGGCGCATGGTGATCGAGCTTGTGGCCGGTCTCGCGATCGGCTTCGGCATCGGGTACGGGCTGGACGTGCTCTTCGGCACGATGCCTCTGTTCCTGGTGCTGTTCATACTGGCGGGCTTCGCCGCAGGCGTGAAGGTCATGCTGCGCACGGCGAAGGAAGTCACGGTCGAGGACGAAGGGCGCGGAAATGGCGGTTGACACAGCAGTCGATCACGGGGCCGAGGCGGCAGGGCCGGGCAGCAACATCCACCCGATGGATCAGTTCATCGTCACGCCGCTCTTTGGCGAGGGCGAGGTCGCCTGGTACACGCTGACCAACGTGACGCTCTGGATGGCGATCACGGTGCTCTGCATCTTCGCGCTCCTGGTGCTCGGCACCCGCGGGCGCGCGATCGTGCCGACGCGCACGCAGTCGGTGGCGGAACTCGCCTACGGCTTCGTCTACAAGATGGTGGAAGACGTGACGGGCCGCGAGGGGCTGAAGTACTTCCCCTACATCATGACGCTCTTCATGTTCATCGTGTTCGCAAACTTCCTCGGATTGCTGCCGATGGCGTTCACCACCACGAGCCATATCGCCGTGACGGCGGTGCTGGCGCTGGCGGTCTTCATCACCGTGACGGTAATCGGCTTCGTCAAGAACGGATCGGCGTTTCTCGGGCTCTTCTGGGTCTCGTCGGCGCCGCTCGCGCTCAGGCCGGTTCTGGCGATCATCGAGCTGATCTCGTACTTCGTGCGCCCGGTCAGCCACTCGATCCGACTTGCCGGCAACCTCATGGCGGGCCACGCGGTCATCAAGGTGTTCGCCGGCTTTGCGATTTCGGCGGTCATTGCGCCGCTGTCGATCCTAGCCATCACGGCCGTCTACGGGCTGGAGGTGCTGGTCGCCTTCATCCAGGCCTACGTCTTCACGATCCTGACCTGCGTCTACCTCAAGGACGCGCTGCATCCGCACCACTGAGCGGGTCGGGATCACTCAACACACAGCTTTCATCCAAGGAGAGACAGGACATGGAAGGCGATATCGCAAACATGGGTCAATTCATCGGTGCCGGTCTGGCCGCCATCGGTTCGGGCGCGGCCGCCATCGGTGTGGGCCACGTCGCCGGCAACTTCCTGTCGGGCGCGCTGCGTAACCCGTCGGCCGCCGCGGCGCAGACGGCGACGCTCTTCATCGGCATCGCCTTCGCCGAAGCGCTGGGCATCTTCTCGTTCCTGGTCGCCCTGCTGCTGATGTTCGCCGTCTGAGGCATCCGCTGACGCGGCGGACCACGCGTCCGCCGCCGTCGGGCAAGGACCAGCGAAAGGGTCGTACATGGCCAAGGACATCGTTCTGGCGCAGGTCGAGGGGCAGCCGGATCTCGACGCCCTCATCGTGACCGAGGATGGCGCCGCGATCGGCGTCACCGAGGGCGGCGAGGCCGTCGTCCTGGTGGACGACCATGCCGAGGCGCCGGGCATGCCGCAGCTTAACTTCGAGACATTCCCGAACCAGATCTTCTGGCTCGTGGTGACGCTTGCGGCGATCTACTATCTGCTGAGCCGCGTCGCTCTGCCGCGCATCGGCGCGGTGCTGGCCGAGCGGCAGGGGACGATCACCAACGACATCGCCGCCGCCGAAGACTTACGGCAGAAAGCCGACGAGGCGGAGAAGGCCTACGACAAGGCGCTTGCCGATGCCCGCGCCGAGTCGCAGCGCATCGCCGCCGAAGGGCGCGCTGAGGTCCAGCGCGACCTCGACAAGGCGATCGCCAAGGCGGACGCCGATATCGCCGCCCGCACAGCGGAAAGCGAGAAGGAGATCGCGGCCATTCGCGACGAGGCGGCCGCCAGCGTCGAGCAGGTCGCCCGCGAAGCGGCCGAGGAGATCGTTCGAGTTCTGGGCGGGAATCCGGAGGATGCCGACCTCGAGTCGGCCGTCTCTGAACGGATGCGGGGAGTACGGGTATGAAGCGCCTGATCATCGTGGCTGCGGCGCTCGTCGCGGGTCCGGCGGCAGCGGCGACGGGACCGTTCTTCTCGCTCGCCAACACCGACTTCGTGGTCCTACTGGCGTTCCTGCTCTTCGTCGGCATTCTCGTCTACTTCAAGGTTCCGCGCCGGCTGATGGACATGCTGGACAAGCGATCCGACAGCATCCGCTCCGACCTCGACGAGGCGCGTGCGCTGCGTGAGGAAGCCCAGACGTTGCTCGCCTCTTATGAGCGCAAGCAGGGCGAGGTGCAGGAGCAGGCTGACCGGATCGTCAAGCAGGCTCGCGAGGAGGCGCAGGTCGCCGCCGAGCGTGCGAAGGAGGAGCTGGGCTCCACGATCGAGCGGCGCCTGCGCGGCGCAGAAGAGCAGATCGAGTCGGCACGTACCGCCGCGGTGCGCGAAGTCCGGGATCGGGCCATCCAGGTGGCGGTGGCCGCGGCAGCCGACGTGCTGGCGCGCCAGACCGGCGACGCCGAGGCCCGGCGCATGATCGACGAGTCGATCGGCACGGTGTCCAGCCGGCTCAACTGACCCTGTTGCGGACCGGCGCCACCGCGGTGCCGGTCCAGCTTTTCCCGGCTTCCATGATGTCTCCGCGCCTGCGACTTTCCGGGTGAGGGAGGCCTCATGACGCAGATCACCGAAGAATACCTGGCGGCGGCCGAGCGGCTCATGGGCGTGGAGTACACGCCAGCGGAGCGTGCGCAGATGCTCGACAACCTGGAGGGGCAAATCGAGCTGGCGCGGCTGCGCAGGCATAGCGTATTTCCGAATGACCTGCCGACGGCGCTGCGCTTCGATCCGCGGCCGCCCGGTTTCAGCATGCCGACGGATCATGGTCTGCACGGCATCACGCGTGATCCGGGGCCGCTGCCGGACGACCCCGCCGATGTCGCGTTCGCGCCGTTGCCTCGCCTGGCGGGCTGGCTTCGCGGGGGAGTGCTGAGAAGTCGCCGGCTGACCGAGATCTACCTGGAGCGCATCGAGCGCCTTGCGCCGAGGCTGGAATGTTTCGTCACCGTCACCGCCGAGCGTGCCCTGCGCGAGGCCGAGGAGGCTGACGCGGCTCTGGCGCAGGGTCGCTGGCTCGGCCCCTTGCATGGTGTTCCCTACGGCGCCAAGGACCTGCTGGACACCGCCGGCATTCCGACCACCTGGGGCGCGATGCCCTACCGCGAGCGCGTGGCCGATCGCGAAGCGCACGTGGTGGCGCGGCTGCGGGAGGCGGGCGCGGTGCTGATCGGCAAGACGACGCTCGGGGCGCTCGCCTACGGCGACATCTGGTTCGGCGGCCGCACGCGGAACCCGTGGAACACGGAGGAGGGCTCGAGCGGGTCGAGCGCAGGTTCCGCGGCGGCGGTCGCGGCGGGTCTCTGCGGCTTCGCGATCGGGACCGAAACGATGGGCTCCATCACCTCGCCGTCGCAGCGCTGCGGTTCCACCGGGCTGCGGCCGACCTTCGGTCGCGTCGGGCGTTCGGGCGCGATGGCGCTCTGCTGGTCGCTCGACAAGATCGGGCCGATGTGCCGCGGCGTCGAAGATTGCGCGCTGGTGCTCCAGGCGTTGAACGGACCAGATCCGGGCGACCGGAGCTCGATCGACGCCGCCTTCGGCTTCGACGCGAGCGCGACGCCGCGCGGGATGCGCGTCGGCTACTTTCCGTACGTCTTTGAGGACGAGGCGGCGACGGAGGTCGACCGCGCCGCGTTGGAGGCGGTGCGTCGGCTCGACGTCGAGCTGGTCGAGGTGGCGCTGCCGGACCTGCCTTACGACGCGCTGATGCCGATCCTCTTCGCCGAGGCGGCGGCCGCGTTCGAGGATCTGACCCTGAGCGGCCGGGACGACGAGCTGGTCTGGCAGGACAAGGCCGCCTGGCCCAACACCTTTCGGAAGGCGCGCTTTCTCTCCGCTGTGGATCATGTGCAGTCGGACCGGTTGCGCTACCGCGTGATGCTGGCGCTCGACGCGCTGTTCCACGAGGTCGACGCGGTGATCGGGCCGCTGAGGATTGGGCCGATGATGGTGGCAAGCAATTTTACGGGCCATCCGTGCCTGCATCTGCGCGCCGGCTTCGTCGACAGCCCGGTCCGCGCGAACCCGTCGATCGCCGATGCGCGCATGACGCTGGGCGAGGGGCCGGACCACGGGCGCCTCTTTCGCGTGCCGCACGGCATTTCGCTCTGGGGCCGTCTTTTCGACGAAGGCCGGCTCTGCACCCTCGGGATGGCGCTGGAGGCCGACCTTGGGGTGCATGCGGAGCGCCCGCCGCTTTGACATGCGGCCCGGTCGGGCGGGTCAGTCGAGCGGGAGAGCCAGGGTCTCCTTGATCGACTCCATCGAGAGCAGGGCGGTGACGTTGTAGATCGACACGTCGGCGATGAGGGCGCGGTAGAAGGCATCGTAGGCCTTGGCGTTCGGGACCCGCACCTTGAGGATGTAGTCGATGTCGCCCGCCAGCCGGTGCGCCTCAAGCACCTCGGGCCGCCGCTGCACAGCCTCGAGAAACCGCTGCAGCCACTCCGCGTCGTGCTGCGCGGTGCGCACCAGCACGAAGAAGCAGCTCTCAAACCCGAGCTTCTCGGGGTCGAGGATTGCCGATTGCTGTCGGATGACGCCCGACTCGCGCAGCTTGCGGATCCGGTTCCAGACAACGGTCTTGGACGAGCCCACCTGACGGGCCAGATCGTCGAGCGAGCGCGTCGAGTCACGCTGCAGTTCGGCCAGGATCCTGCGGTCGGTGTCGTCGATCCGCGACTCTGTCATGTCGCCTCCTCCATCCTTGGGACATCGTCTCTATGACTGGCCGGGACTTGGGACGTAGTCCTTTTTCGCGGCGATGTATGGCGGTCATCCGGAACAGTATTCTACCTTGGCCCTGTAATGCCAGCGAGGATGCCATGGCCGCCACTCCGTTTCTTTACCGCATCTCGCGCAAGGCTGCCGCGGCGCTGTCGGGCTTGGCCCGTCGCAGAGCCCCGGGGGGCGAGCGGGCGCGCGTCCAGCCCGGGCGCGTGGCCTTCGTGGGCGCAGGGCCGGGCAATGTCGAGCTCCTGACGTTGAAGGCCGCGCGCTTGATCGAGACGGCCGAGGTGATCGTGGCCGACCGCCTCGTGGGCGCGGAGGTCCTGGCCCTTGCGCCGGGCGGCGCGGAAGTCGTGGTGGCGGGCAAGACCGGCTTCGACGAGTCGTGGTCGCAGGCGGACATCAACGCGTTGATCGTGGCGCGGGGGCTCGCGGGCCGGCACGTGGTCCGGCTGAAGGGCGGCGATCCGACGGTTTTTGCGCGGCTCGACGAGGAGGTGGCGGCGGTCGAGGCTGCGGGCCTGGCGTGGCAGGTCGTGCCGGGGATCTCGGCGGCCTCGGCTGCGGCGGCGGGCCTCGGCACCGGGCTGACCCGGCGCGGGCGCAACGACTCGGTGTGGCTGATGACCGGCCACGACTGCAACGGCTATGCGGAGCACGAATGGCGCGAACTCGCGCGGGGCCGTTCCGCTGCCGCTATCTACATGGGCAAGCGCGCCGCGACCTTCATCCGCGGGCGGCTGATGATGCACGGCGCGCCCGCCGACCTGCCCGTGACGGTGGTCGAGAATGCCTCGCTTCCGGGCGAGCGGGTGATCGCAACGCGCCTCATCGATCTGCCCAAGACGCTGAAGGCCGAGGCGGTCGACGGACCCGCCGTCCTGCTGGTGGGGATTGAGCCGCGGCACGTGGCGGTGCGGGTGCCGGAGAGGGAGGCAGTCTGATGGCGAAGAAGTTCAAGACTTCAATCGTGACGGCCAACGACCTGCTGACGGGCGACGTGGTCTACCTGACTGCCGCCGGCGACTGGAGCCTCAGGCATGGCGACGCCGAGCTCCTGACGGAGGAGGCGCAGGCGCAGACGCTGCTCCGCGCGGCGGAGGAGCAGTACGACCAGGTCGTCGGTCCCTACCTCGCCGAAGCCGAGCCGGGACCGGACGGTGCCCGGCCGATCCACTTCCGCGAGGCGTTCCGCGCCCGCGGGCCTTCCAACTATCCGCATGGAAAGCAGGCACAGGGCTGAAGATGTACCAGTACGACGACTTCGACGACACCTTCGTGCGCGAGCGGGTCGAGATCTTCCGCAGCCAGGTGGCGCGGCGGCTCGACGGTTCCTTGACCGAGGACGAATTCAAGCCGCTGAGGCTGCAGAACGGTCTCTACCTGCAGCTCCATGCCTACATGCTGCGCGTGGCGATTCCCTACGGCACGCTCTCTAGCCGGCAGATGCGTCAGCTCGCGATGATCGCCGAGCGCTGGGACAAGGGCTATGGCCACTTCACCACCCGGCAGAACATCCAGTTCAACTGGCCGAAGCTGAGGGACGTGCCGGACATCCTGGGCGCGCTCGCCGACGTCGGGATGCACGCGATCCAGACCTCGGGCAACTGCGTGCGGAACGTGACAGCGGACCATTTCGCCGGCGCGGCGGCGGACGAGATCGAGGACCCGCGGCCGACGGCAGAGTTGGTTCGGCAATGGTCGACCGACCATCCGGAATTCGCGTTCCTGCCGCGGAAGTTCAAGATCGCCGTCTCGGGCTCGCCCAACGACCGGGCGGTGACGAAGTCGCACGACATCGGGCTGAGGATGGTGTTGAACGACGCGGGCGAGCCTGGCTACGAGGTCAGCGTCGGCGGCGGCCTCGGGCGCACGCCGATCCTAGCGCAGGTGATCCGGCGGTTTCTGCCCAAGGCGGACCTGCTGCCCTATCTCGAGGCGATCCTGCAAGTCTACAACCTGCGTGGGCGACGGGACAACAAGCACAAGGCGCGGCTCAAGATCGTGCTGCACGAGCACGGACTGGAGCAGGTGCGCCTGTGGGTTGAGGAGGCGTTTCAGGCGCAGCGCACGCTGTTCACCCCGCCCGACGACCTGATCCGCAAGATAGCGGCCAGCTTCACCGAGCCTCAGTGGAAAGACGCGCCGGTCCCGCCGGTGCTGTCGCCTGGGGTGGCGCAGTTCCTCCGCACGAACGTCGCGCGGCACAAGCGGCTCGATCATGCGATCGTCACGGTGTCGCTCAAGGCGCGCGGCGAGACGCCGGGCGACGCGACGGCGGAGCAGATGCGGGTGCTGGCCAACCTCGCGGAGCGCTACAGCCACGACGAGCTCCGGATCAGCCATGAGCAGAACGTGATCCTGCCGCACGTCCACCGCGCCGACCTGGCCGCCGTCCATGCGGCACTGGAGCGGGTGGGGCTCGCCACGCCGAATGCGGGGCTCATCAGCGACATCATCTCGTGCCCCGGCATGGACTACTGCGCGCTGGCGACGGCGCGGTCGATCCCGGTCGCGAAGGGCATTGCGGAGGCCTTTGCGGACATGGCGCGGCAGCGCGACATCGGCGGGCTGAAGATCAAGATCTCGGGCTGCATCAACGCCTGCGGCCACCACCATGTCGGCCACATCGGCATTCTCGGCCTCGAGAAGGCGGGGGTGGAGAGCTACCAGGTGACGCTGGGCGGTGACGGGACCGAAACGGCGGCCATCGGCGAGCGCGCCGGCCCCGGCTTTTCGGCGGACGAGATCGTGCCGGCGGTCGAGCGGCTGGTCGAGGCCTATCTCGCGCTGCGGGCGAGCCGGGACGAGACCTTCATCCGGACCTACCGGCGTCTAGGGGCGCAGCCGTTCAAGGATGCGCTCTACCCGGAGGTGAAGTCCGATGCGGCATGATCCCCGGCGCATCTCCGCGCTCAACGAGTTCCACGCCGCCACCTCGGCCGAGGAGCTGGTCACCCACGCGTCGCGCGGCCTCTACGGCGGGCGCGTCGCCATGATCAGCTCGTTCGGTGCGGACTCGGCCGTGCTGCTGCACATGCTGTCGGAGGTGGCGCCCGATACGCCGGTGCTGTTCGTCGACAGCCTGATGCTGTTCCCTGAGACGCTGCACTACCAGCGCGACCTCGCCGAGCGGTTGCGCCTGACGGGCGTGCGGCGGATCAGCCCCTCGGCCGAGGCGGTTGCGCTGCACGATCCCGACGGGGACCTGCACCGGCTCGACGCCGATGCCTGCTGCCATTTCCGCAAGGTTGCGCCGCTGGACGAGGTGCTGGCGGGCTTCGACGTGACGATCAGCGGCCGCAAGCGCTTTCAGTCGGTGGGCCGCGCGCGCATCGAGACCTTCAGCCAGGACCAGGCGGGGCGGCTGCGGCTCGACCCGCTGGCGCACTGGTCGCGCGACGACATCGGCGCCTATTTCGTGCGCCACGACCTGCCGCGCCATCCGCTCGTCTCGCGAGGCTATCCGTCGCTCGGTTGCGCGCCCTGCACGCGGCCCGTCGCGCCTGGCGAGGACGAACGGGCCGGCCGCTGGCCGGGGCTCGAGAAGGACGAGTGCGGCATCCATTTCGCGGACGGCCGGCTGGTGCGGACCAGAACGGAAGGAGAGGACGCGGCATGAGCGTGATCGTCACTGACAGCGGCTTCGCATCCGACGACTGGACCGCAGGCTTCCGTTCCATCGGCGAAGAGGGCGGCGCGGCGCTCGATGTGGGCGGCGATGCGGACCCGGCCGCTCTGATCGCCGCGGCCGAGGGAGCGCCGATGGTGCGCATCGGCTTTGCGAGCTTTGCCGACGGGCGCGGCTTCAGCCTGGCGCGACGGCTCAGGATGGCGGGCTACGCCGGCCGGCTGCGGGCGGCGGGGCACGTGCTGGCCGACCAGTACCGTCACGCCCGCCGCTCCGGCTTCGACGAGGTCGAGATCGACGAGGCGCTGGCCGCGCGTCAGCCGGAGCACCAATGGCCGCGCGACGTCGGCAACGCCTATCTGGCCCGCGTCGGTCGCCGAGATGCTGCCGAGTCGGGCGCCGGCGCTCCGTAAGTCCGGCTTCCGGTGATCGCGGAGGCGGCCACGCGCTGACCGGCGCCACCGCGCGGTGATGCGCTACTGCTCAGCCTCGTCCGCGGGCTTCGCGTTCAGGAGCTCGTAGCGCTCGACGCCCATCCGCTCGTAGAGGTGGATCTGCGTCTCGAGGTAGTCGATGTGCCCCTCCTCGTCTGCGATCAGCTCCTCGAAGAGGTTCTTCGTCACGTAGTCGCCCACGCTCTCGCAGTGATCGCGCGCCTCGATGTAGAGGGTGCGTGCTTCGTGCTCGGCGGCGAGGTCGGCGTCGAGCGTCTCGCGCAGGGTCTCCTTGCCGGGTGTGATCACCGTATCGGGGTCGGCGGCGCGCATCCAGTCCAGAGCTGCGCGGATGTCGCGGTCGGTGATGGAGGCGCAATGGCAGACGATCATGAGCTCCGTCGCATGAGGCGGTTCCGGCGTTTCAGTGGCGTGTGGGGGCGGGGGGCATGGCGCCCGCTGTCCGTGCGGCGCGAAGGGCGATGCGGGCGATGGCGAGCCCGGCGGACTGGGCAAGGTGGACGGCGGGACAGAGCAGGTCGGCACGCACGAGCAGCGAGGCGATGAGCATCGCCTCCTCCCTCTCGCCGAGGGCGGCGGTCGTCACGAAATGCGCGAAGACCGCCTCGTCAGAGCCGACGGATCGGCATTTACTGCCATTCAGCACCAGGGTGCGTTGGCCGTACCGGGTGAGCATGTTGATCAGCTCGCCCCAGCAGTGAAGTGCGCGTTCCGCCTCGTCCTCCCCCAGTGCCGCGGTCGCGTGTGCCATGGTACGGGCTCGGCCGGATGCATCTGCGCACCAGTCGCGGAGGTACTGGACGACCAGTGCCTCGGGCGGTGGCAGATCCTCGAGCCAAGTGACCGGAGTGCCGCCGCGGATCGGCGCCGAAGCGGTCATCGGGTCCAGGTCTTCAGGGTCGCGGCCATCACAAACCTTCCTTCAGCCGATCGGCGGGCGCCTCAGGCGCGCCGGAAAGGCCGCGCATGTGGGCTTCTTTCTCCCCTGCTGCTCGATCGGTCTTCCGGTGCCCGGAAGCTTACAAAACAAAACTGGCAAGTCAATTCCGATTATTTCAGTTGGATTTAAGGGCCGGAAACGAACACGGAGCGCCAGGGGGCGTGTGGATCCCGGCAGGGGTGTTCTTCGAGGGAGCGCTCGGGCTAAGAAGCCGGCGAGACAGATGAACCTGGAGGAACACCATGCCCATGTCCGGCGTCCTGACGCCCGTCATCACCCCGTTCGACGAGGAGCTCCGGCCAGACGAGGCCAAGCTCGTGACGCATTGCCGCTGGATGCTGGAGAACGACGTCGGACTGGCGCTCTTCGGCACCAACTCCGAGGCCAACTCGCTCTCGCTCGCCGAGCGGAAGCGGCTGCTGGAGGTCGTGGTCGGGGCCGGTCTCCCGGCCAATCGGATGATGCCCGGGACCGGCACCAACAGCCTGCCCGAGACCATCGAGCTGACCCGGCATGCGGTGGAGCACGGCGTGGGCGGGGTGCTGATGCTGCCGCCCTTCTACTACAAGGGCGTGAGCGACGACGGTCTCTTCGACTATTTCAGCCGCGTGATCGAGGGCGTCGGGGACGACCGGCTGCGGATCTACCTCTACCACATCCCGCCGGTCGCGCAGATCCCGCTGGGGCTCGACCTGATCGAGCGGCTGCTCGACGCGCATCCCGGCATCATCGCCGGGGTCAAAGATTCGGGCGGCGACTGGAGTCACACCGAAGCGATGATCCAGCGCTTCGGCAGCCGCGGCTTTGAGGTTTTCGCGGGCTCGGAGGTGTTCCTCCTGAAGACGCTGCGGACCGGCGGCGTGGGCTGCATCTCGGCGACCGCAAACGTGAACCCCGCCGCGATTGCCGCGGTGGCCCGCGACTGGCAGGCCGACGACGCAGACGCGCGGCAGGCGGACCTTGATCGCGTCCGCGCCGTGTTCCAGTCCTATCCGATGATCCCGGCGCTGAAGGCGGCGACGGCGCACCACTCGGGCGATGCCGGCTGGCGCCGAGTCCGTCCACCCCTCGTGCAGCTCGACGAAAAGCAGCTCGCCAGCTTCCTCGGGGATCTGGAGGAGATCGGCTTCTCGATGCCCGGACTTCCGGAGGCCGAGGCCGCCAAGGCGCGTGAGAGCGCCACGGCCGGCTGAAAGGGCGCTGCGGCCCGGTGCGACCGGGCCGCAGCCTTTCCCGATCTGGACTCGCTTCCGCATCATGTTGGCTTTTCCGGTCGGATGGATCGGCGGCGGCCCCGACCATGCTCGCTCTGCGTTCGGCCATTGAGCGGCCGAAGCCGGTTTCCGGGCGCCCGCCGCCCGACTGCCGGGTCCGGTGGCAGGCTCTCCGATTTTCGCGACATCCGAGGCTATCGCCTGCCGCTCTGCGTGGAGGCCGGCAACATCTGCCGCACTGGCCCGTACTGCATTGGTCGAGCGGGTCTGGTTCGCCGGACCTGTCTTCGTCAGATGAAGGGCCGCCCACCGGTTACTGGGATCGTTGCGCCGATGATGTAGCTCGACTCGTCGCTCGCCAGCATGACGTAGGGCGGGGCGAGTTCCTTGGGCTGGCCGGCGCGGCCGATGGGGGTGTTCTTGCCGAAGCTCTTGACCTTCTCCGGCGGCATGGTCGACGGGATCAACGGTGTCCAGACGGGGCCGGGCGCCACGGCGTTCACGCGGATGCGGCGCTCCGCCAACATCTGCCCGAGGCCCGCCACGAAGTCGCGGATCGTGCCTTTCGTGGTCGCATAGGGCAGCAGCATCGGGCTTGGCTGGTCAGCGTTGATCGAGGTCGTGGCGATGATCGAGGCGCCTTCCTTCATGTGCGGCAGCGCGGCCTTCACGAGGTAGAAGAACGCGTCGACGTTGGTGGCGAAGGTGGTGCGCCACTCCTCCTCGGTGATGTCCTCGAAGGCGCCGAAGCTCGCCTGGTGCGCGGCGTTGCTCACCAGCACATCGAGGCCGCCGAAGGCCGAGACCGCCTCCTCAACGATCTTGCGGCAGTGCGCGGGGTCGCTCACGTCACCCGGCACCAGCACCGCCTTCTGGCCGGCCTCCTCGACGAGGCGCGCCGTCTCGCGCGCATCCTCGTCCTCGTTGAGATATGAGATCAGCACGTCCGCGCCCTCGCGTGCGAAGGCCAGCGCCACGGCGCGGCCGATGCCGCTGTCGGCGCCGGTGATGATGGTCCGCTTGCCGGCAAGGCGGCCATGGCCGACGTAGCTGTCCTCGCCATGGTCTGGGCGAGGGTCCATTTCGCCGGTCACGCCTGGCATGTCCTGCTGCTGCTCCGGCTGCGGAGGGGTCGGTTCGTGCGCCATTTTGACAATCCTGGATTGAGAGGTGGGTTTGTCCGACCCATGACCCTCGGCCCGTTCTGGTTCCCGCAAGAGCTCCCGATCACGCTGAGAGCAGCGCCGGCCGTTAGAAGCCACGGGGAACTGTCGGCGCGGCAGGCCATTGGGAACGAACAGGATCTGCTGACGACGGAGGCACGCCCATGAAATCGTTCCTTGGCGGAGCGCTCGCCGCCATAGCCGTCGCGGTCGTTGTCTGGCTGGCTGTTGCCTACACCGGCGCCTACAACGTGGCCGCGTCCGACCGGCACGCCGACCTAGTGCGGTGGACGCTGGACACGACGATGCACCGCTCGGTCGCGCGGCGATCCGGCGATGTGGAGCTGCCGGAGGAGTTCGAGGATGCGCTCGTGGTCGAAGGCGCGGGCCGCTACGCCGAGAGCTGCGCCTATTGCCATGGTGCGCCAGGGCAGGACCCGACGTACTGGTCGCGCGGCATGCGACCCGAGCCGCCGCACCTGATGGAGGCGGCGTCGGACTGGAGCGCCGAGGAGATCTACTGGATCGTCGAGAACGGCATCAAGATGTCGGGCATGCCGGCCTTCGGCGGCCACCACGGCCGGCAGGAGATCGCGGCTCTTAGTGCATTCGTCACGCGTCTGCCGGGTCTCACGCCCGAGGACTACGCGACGCTGATCGCCAATCCGCCCGGTGAGACGCCGGCCGCCAACTGACGAGAGGAGCGCCGCATGTCCTACATCCGCTTCGGGCTGATGATCCTCACCTCGACGGTGGTGATGTTCATCCTGATGTACCTTAACACCTACGCCTGGGAGCATCTCTTCTTCTCCGAGACGCGCACCTACATGGCGTTGATGATGGGCGCGACGATGGCGGTCATCATGCTGGCCTACATGCTCGGCATGTACTCCAACATGAAGCTCAACATCGCGATCTTCGTGGGCGCGGCGGTCGTCTTCGCGCTGATGCTTTGGCTGGTGCGCGGCCAGGCGACGGTGTCGGGGCCGAGCTACATGCGGGCGATGATCCCGCACCACTCGATCGCGGTGATGACCTCGGAGCGGGCGCAGATCCGCGACCCGCGCGTGGCCAAGCTCGCGCACGAGATCATCCTGGCGCAGCGGCGCGAGATCGCCGAGATGCGCTACCTGATCGCCGAAGTCTCGGCCGGCAACGTGGTCGAGAGCGTCTACGAGGACCCGCTGCCCGAAGTCGGTACGATTGGGGACGCGCTGTCGAACGTGCTGGTCTCGACGCTGGACCCGTCGCCGCTGGTCGAGGCTGAGGCGGACCAAGTGCTGGGCGACGGGCCGCGCTGCGTGTTCAACCGCAGTCCGGAAACGGACCCAATTCTCTGGGCCAGCGCTGGCGGCAATGCTGGCGTCATCAAGCTGAACGGCGTCATCGTGCCCATGGAGGCCGGGGCGGCGGTGGGGCCGGACGGCGCCACATTCGTCGCCGATGGCGCCACCGCCACCGTGCGTCCACTCGGCGCCGAGGCGGACTGGCGCTCGGACGCGGAGCTGGTCTTCGAGCTGGAGCGAGGGCTGCAGGTCGGCTACCGCGGCTTCTACACCTGCGAATGACGCCGGCGCCGGCGCCTCGCCGTCCCGGCAGCCGTTGTTCCTGTTCGAGGGTCCCTCGGACGCTCCGGCGTCCCTGCTGCTCGCCCACGGCGCGGGCGCGGCGATGGACTCCGCCTTCATGAATGCCGCCGTAGAAGCGTTCGCCCAGGCCGGGCTACATGTCGCGCGCTTTGAATTCGGCTACATGAGAGCGCAACGCGACCGTGGACGCCGTCCGCCGCCACGGGCGGAAGCGCTGGTGCCGGAGTATCGGGACGCCATTGACGCGCTAGCGGCACGCCAGCCGCTGGTGATCGGCGGCAAGTCCCTTGGCGGTCGCGTCGCGAGCCTGCTGGCGGACGAGGAATTCAGCGGCGGCCGCGCTGCGGGCCTGCTCTGCCTCGGCTACCCGTTTCACCCGGTCGGCAAGCCCGACCGCCTCAGGACGGCGCACCTCGCGGGCCTGGCGACACCGACGCTGATTTGCCAGGGCACGCGCGACCCGCTTGGCAGCCGCGAGGAGGTCGAGGGCTACGCCCTCTCGGACAGGATCGAGCTGCTGTGGCTCGAAGACGGCGACCACGATCTGAAGCCACGCAAGCGGACGACGGGGCTGACTCAGGCGGATCATCTTGCCATCATCGCGGAGCGGACGGCGCAGTGGGTTGCCGGCCTGGTGCGCTAGGATGCGCATCGCCACCTTCAACATCAACGGCATCAATCGCAGGCTCGGGAACCTGCTTGAATGGCTGAGCGAGACACAGCCCGACGTGGTCTGCCTGCAGGAGCTTAAGGCTGAGCAGGCGGCCTTTCCGCGGACCGAAATCGAGGCGGCAGGCTACGGTGCCCTCTGGCGGGGACAGCGCGGCTGGAACGGCGTCGCGATCCTCGCGCGCGGGGCCGCGCCGGTGCCGACGCGGCTGGACCTGCCGGGCGACGCGGCCGATGCGCAGCGGCGCTATGTCGAGGCGGCGGTCCGGGGCGTCGTCGTCGCATCGCTCTACGCGCCGAACGGAAATCCGCAGCCGGGACCGAAGTTCGACTACAAACTTCGCTGGCTCGCGCGGTTGCGGGACCGTGCCTCGGGACTGCTTGCCGCGGGCGTCCCTGTCGTGCTCGCCGGCGACTACAACGTGGTGCCGGAGGCGCGGGACATCTATGCGACGACGTCCTACGACAACGATGCGCTGGTCCAGCCGGAGGCGCGCGCGGCGCTGCGGAGGCTCGTCGACGACGGCTGGACGGATGCGCTGCGCGCCGCGCATCCCACCGCCACGCTCTACACCTTCTGGGACTATCGCCGGAACCGATGGCCGCGGGACGCGGGCCTGCGCCTGGATCACGTCCTGCTGAGCCCGGACCTCGCACCGCGCCTGACCGCCGCCGGCGTCGACCGCAGCGTGCGCGGCCGCGAAAATGCCAGCGACCACGCGCCGGTCTGGGTCGACCTCGACATCCGCTAGGGCCCGCGGACATTCACCTCGTCGAAAGGTCTCGCGGGCCATGAGGCGCCGAGATCGGCGCAGAAGCGCACCGCTCCGCCCGGTTGGCAGAGCGGCCGCAAGGGCAGGGAGCGGTCATGCAGCACACCCATTCAGGGTTCCGGCATCCGGCCGCCGCGGTCCTCGTGCTGGCGTTTGGCCTCCTGACGCTGGCCGTTCCGGCACTAGCGGCGCCACACGCAGCCTTCGTCATGGATGCCCGCTCGGGCGAGGTCTATCATCAGGAGAACGCGGATGCTCGGCTGCATCCGGCTTCGCTCACCAAGATGATGACGCTCTACATCGCGTTCGAGGCGGCCGAGCGCGACGAAATCGATCTGGAGGAAGAGACCTTCGTCTCGGCCAACGCGGCGTCGGAGCCGCCTTCGCGCCTCGGCCTTTCTGAAGGGCAGCGGATCAAGCTCGTGCATCTGGTCCGCGCCACTGCCGTCAAGTCGGCCAACGACGCCGCGACCGCGCTGGGCGAGGCGATCTCCGGCAGCGAGGAGGCGTTCGTCGAGCGTATGAACGCCACGGCGGCGGCGCTGGGCATGTCGGGCACCAGCTTTCGCAACGCCCACGGCCTGACGGAGGAGGGGCACCTCTCCACGGCGCGGGACATGTCCATCCTAGGGCGGCAGCTCTTCTTCGACTTCCCCGCCTATTACAACCTCTTCAGCAGGCAGACAGCGGATGCCGGGATGGCGCAGGTCGGTCATACCAACGGACGCTTCCTGCGCGACTACCCCGGCGCGGACGGCATCAAGACAGGCTACACCCGCGCGGCCGGCTACAACCTCACCGCGTCGGCCGAGCGCGACGGAGAGCGGCTGATCGTCACGCTCCTTGGGGGCGCCTCCACGGTTGCGCGCAACGCCAAGGTGGCGCAGCTGATGGACGCCGGCTTCGCGGCGGCGCCGAGTGTCGTGGCGGTCGATGCGCCGCCAAAGCCGCGTTATGCGACCCGGCATCTCATGGTCGCGAGGGGCAGTGCGTTCGGCACGGTGCCGCAGGATCTTGCCGGACCCGGCTCGTTCTTCGCCGCGACACCGGGTTTGCCCGCCGCGCCGGGAGGAACACCTGCGGTGGTCGCGCCTGCGGCAGCCGCCGCGCCGAGGGGCGGCGTCGGACTGGCCGGGCTCGGCGGACCGGCAGACCCCTACATCGCGCGGCTGCGGTAGCGGGCGGGCGAATCAGTGCGCGCGTCGGCTGGCCGGACTCACGGTCCTGCGGTTGCGATAGAGGTGCGGCTGGCACACGTTGTCGGCGAGTGACGCGACGACGGTCCCTTTCGTCAAGGGACGGGCGAAGCCCTCGTGTTACATTGGCGGGATAGAAAGTGCCTGTCTTACGTCGTCCGGGTATCGCCAGATGTTTTCTTCGTTCTTGCCTCGTACCGAGTATAGCCGCGCCGAGCGCCTGTCTGACGCAGTGGTCCACGCGCTTGCCCTGTCGGCCGCGATTCTGGCGGCACCGGTTCTGATCACGCTCGCCTCGGTCTGGCACGGGAACGCGGCGGCGGTGGTCGGCACCACCGTCTACGGCATCACCCTCATCGCGATGATCCTCTGCTCGGCCCTATACAACATCTGGGATTCGAGCGAGTGGACGGCGCTCTTCCGACGGCTCGATCACTCGGCGATCTACTTCAAGATCGCGGGCACCTACACGCCCTTCATCCTGCTGTCCGGCGGACAGGACGGTTACCTGCTTGTCGCGCTCTGGACGGCAGCATTCGCCGGAACCGCACTGCGGATCCTTGCGCCCGAGCGGATGCGGTGGGTGGCAATCGGGCTCTATCTCTTGATGGGCTGGGCGATCGTGTTCGCGGGTCAGAACCTCCTCGCCGCGCTGCCGCCGCACGTCGTATGGCTGATGATCGTGGGCGGCGTTCTCTACACCGCCGGCGTCGCATTCTACCTCTTCGAGCGGATGCCGTTCCACAACACGATCTGGCACGTGTTCGTCATGGCCGCGAGCGTGATCTTCTTTGCCGCGGTCACGGCGCAGGTGGCTGAGACGCGTCATCCGGCCGGCGCCGTCGAACTGGCGCCGGCGGAAGTGGCCGTCGAACCCTCGGCGGCCTGACGAGGCTCCTCCCGCGCTCCTAGAGCTTCGAGCCGTCCGGTCCCACCAGCTCGCTGTTGGCCCTGTTCCAGCGGACCGACGACCAGAGCGAGATGCCGATCAAGGCCGCGCCGCCGAGTCCGGTGATGACCTCCGGAATGTGAACCAGCGATTGCGCGTACATGATCACCGAGAGGATCAGGATCGCGTAGAACGCGCCGTGCTCGATGTAGCGGTAGCGCGCCAGCGTTCCCTTCTCGACCAACATGATGGTCATCGAGCGCACGTACATCGCGCCGATGCCGAGACCGATTGCGATCACGAAGAGGTTCTGGCTGAGCGCGAAGGCGCCGATCACGCCGTCGAACGAGAAAGAGGCGTCGAGCACCTCCAGGTACAGGAACGCGCCCAGCCCGCCCTTGGCCGCCGTGTCGAGCGCTTGCTGCGAGGCATCGATCAGTCCGCCCGCCACCTCGACCAGCAGGAATGTCAGCAGGCCATAGATCGCCGAATGGACGAAGACCGACGCCTCCGGTCCCTCCAGCGCCCGAGAGAAGCCGAGGATCAACAGGAGCACGAAGGCAACCTCGATTCCACGGACCGTGGCGAAGCGGGCGGCCTTCTCCTCGATCCAGCGGACCCAGTGCACGTCCTTCTCGTGGTCGAAGAAGTAGGTGAGGCCCACCATCATCAGGAACGTGCCGCCGAACGCCGCGATCGGCAGGTGCGCCTCGTTCATGATGCGCGCGTACTCCTCGGGTCGCGCGGCGGCCAGGTAGATCGCCTGGATCGGGCCGATCTGCGCCGCGATGACAACGATCAGCAGCGGGAAGATGATCCGCATCCCGAAGACGGCGATCAGGATCCCCCACGTCAGGAAACGCCGCTGCCAGGCCGGCGTCATCGTCTTGAGCTTGTTGGCGTTGACGATCGCGTTGTCGAACGACAGCGAGATCTCGAGGATGGCGAGGACGAAGCAGATGAAGAAGATCGTCGCGGTCCCGGAGGCCGTGCCGGTCATTCGCCAGCCGAGGAGCGCGCCCAGGGCCAGCCCCGCGAAGGTGACGATGAAGGCCCACTTGAAGTAGTACATCAGTCCATTCTGGGCGCTCATGTCCGCGCCTCCGGTGCACGCCGAGGGGCGCGCGCTTCCGCTCGTGACGAAGTCATTGTTGTCGATTTCCCGGCGGCATTCTCATGCTCGCGGCGCCGACATCACGAGTGCGCCGCATGCACTCGCCAGAGGGGCCCGGTCACCGAAGTGTTGCCCGCGATGGCGGGCGCGTTCGACGTAGACCAGCCGCTCCTGCAGATGCAAGGGGCGGGCGGCGTCGCATCGGCGGACGGCACTTGCCGAGACCAGGGCTCCGTGCCAACCCGTCCGCATGAGCGAGCCGACCGATCGTCCCCTTGCGGGAATGCTTTGGATGCTGCTGACGGGGCTGTGCTTCGTCGCGGTGACGGCGATCGTCAAGCATGTGGGCGCCGAAATGCCTCCGGCCGAAGCGGCCTTCCTTCGGTATGCGCTGGGCTTGGTGTTCCTGTTGCCCATACTGGGTGCGCTGAGGCGCGAGGGCTTCGGCGGGCGGCGCGGCGTCGGCCTCTTCGCGGTGCGCGGCGGGGTGCATGCGCTGGGCACCATCCTGTGGTTCTACGCGATGACGCAGATCCCGATCGCTGAAGTGACGGCGCTGAACTACCTCTCGCCGGTCTACATTACGCTCGGCGCCGCGCTGTTTCTGGGCGAGCCGCTGGCGGCGCGGCGGCTGGCGGCCATCGGCGCGGCGCTGGTGGGGGTTCTCCTGATCCTGCGTCCAGGTGTGCGAGAGGTGTCGAGCGGTCATCTGGCGATGCTGGCGACCGCGATCTTTTTCGCGATCTCCTACCTGATCGCGAAGCGGATGACGCGAACGTCGAGTCCGCCCATGGTGGTAGCCATGCTCTCGGTCGGCGTTACGCTGGGTCTCGCGCCGTTTGCGGCCGCGGTATGGGTGCCGCCGAGCCTGGCGCAGATCGGCTGGCTGTTCCTGACAGCCGCGGTCGCCACCGTGGCTCATCTGGCGATGACATTCGCCTTTCGTGCGGCGCCGGTCGCGGTGACGCAGCCGATGACGTTTCTGCAGCTTGTTTGGGCTGCCCTTTTGGGCTGGGCCGTATTTGGCGAGGCGCTGGACCCGTGGGTCCTGTCTGGCGGCACGATCATCGTCGCATCTGTCTGCTTCATCGCCTGGCGCGAGTCGGTCGCAGGGCGCCGCCGCGCCGCCGGGATCAGCCCCGCGGGGCGGCCAGTCTCGCCAGAACGGCCCGTTCCGTGACGTGACCCAGGACGCGGCCGTCCTCGGCGACGGCCAGCGGGCGGCCGCGCAGGCGGTTCATCACCTCGGCAAGCGGCAGGTCCGGCGGCACTGCGCCGTCGGCCGGACCGTCCGGCGGCGTCATGACGTCCCGCGCGCAGAGTACGCCGAGCGGGTTCATTTGCGCGACGAAGTCCGCCACGTAGTCGCTGGCCGGCCGCGTGAAGATGTCGCGTGGCGTGCCCTGCTGGACGATGCGGCCGCCGTCCATGATCGCGATCCGGTCGCCGAGCTTGAACGCCTCGTCAAGATCGTGGCTGACGAAGATCACCGTCCGCCTGAGCTGGCGTTGCAGCACGCAGAGCTCGTCCTGCAGGCGCGTGCGGATCAGCGGGTCGAGCGCCGAGAACGGCTCGTCCATCAGCAGGATCGGGGCTTCCGTCGCGAAGGCGCGGGCGAGGCCGACGCGCTGCTGCATCCCGCCCGAAAGCTCCGCCACGCGGGCGTCGGCGCGGTCGGCGAGGCCGACGATCTCAAGCTGGTGGCGCACGCGTTCGTCCCGCTCGCGCCACTGGATGCCCTCGAACTCCAGCCCCAGTCCGACATTCTCGGCGACACTGCGCCAAGGCAGCAGACCGAACTGCTGGAAGACCATGGCGATCCGATTCCGGCGGAGGCGCCTGAGGGTGCGGGCGTCGGCGTGGGTGACCGAGATCGCCTCGTCGCCGTCGTGCACCCGCACCTCGCCGCGAACCGGATGCGCGAGGCCATTGACCGCACGGAGCAGCGTCGACTTGCCGGAGCCGGAGAGGCCCATCAGCACCACCATCTCGCCCTCGTGCACCGTGAGCGAGCAGTCATGCACGCCGAGGATCTGGCCTGTCGCCTCGGCCACTTCGGCGCGATTGGCGCCGGCATCCATCAGCGGCAGCGCATCGGTCGGACGGTCGCCGAACACGATCGAGACCCGGTCGAAGGTGACGACGTCGCTCACCGCTGCTCGACCCTGAGCATCCGGTCGAGCGCAACGGCGACGACGACGATCACGAGGCCCGCCTCGAAACCCAACGCGGTGTTCACCTGGTTGAGCGCCCGGACCACCGGCACACCGAGGCCGTCGGCGCCGACGAGGGCCGCGATCACCACCATGCTGAGCGAGAGCATGATCGTCTGGTTCAGGCCCGCCATGATCTGCGGAAAGGCATAGGGCAGCTCCACCTTCCACAGGCGCTGGCGATCCGTGGCTCCGAACGCCTCGGCCGCCTCCATCAGCGCGGCGGGCGTCGACGAGATGCCGAGGTGGGTCAGCCGGATCGGCGCCGGCAGCACGAAGATTACCGTGGCAAGCAGGCCCGGCACCATGCCGATTCCGAAGAAGACGATCGCCGGGATCAGGTAAACGAAGGTCGGCAGCGTCTGCATCAGGTCGAGGACAGGGCGCATCCACGCGTAGAGCGTCGGCCGGTGCGCCGCGGCGATGCCGATCGGCACGCCCACCGCCATGCAGACGAGGCAGGAGGCGAGGACGAGCGTCAGGCTCTCTGTCGTCTCCTCCCAGTAGCCCTGATTCAAGACGAAGAGGAAGGCGGCTGCGACGAGGATGCAGGTGGAGAGGCGCCGCTGGAGCAGCCAGGTCAACGCCGCGAAGACCACCACGACGATCAGCGGGTGCGGGGTCTGAAAGGCCCAGAGCAGCCAGCCGATCAGCGCGTCCATCGCGTCCGAGATCGCGTCGAAGACCCACGCGCCGTTGACCTGCAGCCAGTCGAAGATGCGGCTGGCGGTGGCTCCGACGGGGATCTTCGTTCCGGTCAGCCAGTCCACTGTCGTGACCAATTGCGGGGTCGCGCGGGCCGTGGCACGCTCCGCCTGCACAGCGACCCGGAGGAGACATGGCCGATCTGACCTTCTGGACGAACCCGATGTCGCGCGGGCGCATCGTCCGGTGGATGCTGGAGGAGACGGGTGCCGAGTACGAGACCCACGTCCTCGGCTACGGGCCGGAGATGAAGTCGCCCGACTATCTGGCCGTCAATCCGATGGGCAAGGTTCCGGCGATCCGCCATCGCGGTACGGTCGTGACCGAGTGCGCGGCGATCTGCGCCTATCTTGCGGACGCATTCCACGAAGCGGGCCTTGCGCCCGATCCGGCGAGCCCGGCGCGCGGGACCTACTATCGCTGGCTCTTCTTTGGCGCCGGTCCGGTGGAGGCGGCGGTCACGAACGCCTCGCTCGGCGTGAAGCTGGAGACGCCACAGCTCGAGGGGCGCGTGGGCTACGGCAGCATGCAACGCGTGCTGGACACACTGCAGGACTGGCTGGATGGGCGCGAGTATGTGCTGGGCGACAGGTTCTCGGCGGCGGACGTGTATCTCGGGGCGCAGGTCGCGTGGGGTCTGCAGTTCGGCACGCTGGAGGAGCGGCCGGGTTTTCGCGACTATGCCGAGCGGCTGATGGCGCGGTCGGCTGCGATACGGGCGCGCGAGGCGGACGACGCACTGATACCGCAGGGAAACGGCTGAGCCATCCTGCGAAGCGGTCGGGGCTGCGCCCCGGCACGACGCCTCGGCCCCCCTCCCGTCCTCCCCCCGTGTCCTGGGGGAGGGGCGCCCTGGCAGGCGGCGCGTCAGAGGCCGAGCTCGGCCCGCACCGCGGCGAGGCCGTCCTCGCCACCCAGGGTGGTGACACCGTCGAGCCAGGTGTCGAGCACCGCGGGGTTCTGCGTGAGCCAGTCGCGCGCCGCCTGCTGCGGATCCTCGCCCTCGTCCAGTATGGCGCCCATGATCTCGTTCTCCATCGCGAGGCTGAAGACGAGGTTCTGGAGGAGCTGGCCAATGTTCGGACATTCTTCGAGGAAGCCGGCGGTCACGTTGGTATGGACCGTGGCGCCGCCCAGATCGGGGCCGAACCAGTCGTCGCCGCCCTCGAGGTAGGTCAGATCGAAGGCCGCGTTCATCGGATGCGGTTCCCAGCCCAGGAACACGACCGGCTCGCCCCTGCGGTCGGCGCGGGCGACCTGCGCCAGCATGCCTTGCTCGGAACTCTCCGAGAGCTCGAACCCGCCGAGGCCGAAGGCATCCTGCTCGATCATGTCGAGGATCAGGCGGTTGCCGTCGTTGCCGGGTTCGATACCGTAGATCTGGCTGTCGAGCGCCTCGGCGTGCGTGGCGATATCGGCGAAGGAGGTGATGCCCAGACCGGCCGCTGCGGCATTGGCGGCGAGCGTATACTTGGCGCCTTCGAGGTTGGCGCGCACCGTCTCGACTGTGCCGGCCTCGCGGTAGGGGGCGATGTCACCCTCCATCGTCGGCATCCAGTTGCCGAGGAACACCTCGATGTCGCCGGCGGCGAGCGACTGGTACGTGACGGGCACCGAGAGGATCTTAACCTCGGTTTCGTATCCCAGCGCATCGAGCACGACAGTCGTGGCGGCGGTGGTGGCGGTGATGTCGGTCCAGCCGACGTCGGAGAAGACGATCGTCTCGCAGTCGGCCAAAGCGGCGCCAGCGGCCAGAGTCACGGCGGCTGTCGTCAAGGTCAGCTTCATCGGCGTCATCCCCCTGTCTGCCGGGCGCGCGAGCGGGTAAACCGTTCCTGCGTCCCTCGTTGCGGCAGAGCCTAGCGTTGCGGGGCACGGGTTGAAAGGGCGTCGGCTTGCTGGAGGCGGAATACATCATCGTCGGCGCGGGATCGGCCGGATGCGCGGTGGCGTTCCGGCTGGCCGAGGCGGGCAAGTCGGTCATCGTCGTCGAGTTCGGGGGCAGCGACGCCGGGCCGCTGATCCGGATGCCGGGCGCGCTGAGCTTTCCGATGCGGACGACGCGCTACGACTGGGGCTATCGGACAGAGCTCGAGCCGGGCCTCGGTGGCCGGCGGCTGGCGGCGCCAAGGGGCAGGGTGCTGGGCGGCTCGTCCTCGATCAACGGCATGGTGTGGGTGCGGGGGCATCCGCTAGACTATGCCGCGTGGGTCGAGGCGGGCGCCGAGGGGTGGGACTGGCGCGACGTCGAGCCCTACTTCCGCCGGATCGAGACATGGGACGGCGGTGCGTCCAGTAACCGCGGTCATGACGGACCGGTGCATGTCCGCCGTGCGAGGCCGGTGGAGCCACTGGTCCGGGCGTATCTCGAGGCGGGGCGGCAAGCGGGGCTGCCGGCGACGGACGATTACAACGGCGCGCGTCAGGACGGCATTTGCCTGCTCGACGCGACGATCCGGAATGGTCACCGCTGGTCGGCGGCGGACGCCTATCTCCGGCCGGCGCTTTGTCTGGGGGCGCGGCTGGTGCGGGGGCTGGCGGCGCGCGTGGTGCTGGAGGGGCGGCGGGTGACCGGTGTGGTGCTGTCGGACGCGCGGGTGGTGCGGGCGCGGCGCGAGGTGATCGTTTCAGCCTCGGCCTTCAACTCGCCGAAGCTGCTGATGCTCTCGGGCATCGGGCCGGCGGAGGAGCTCAGACGTCACGGGATCCGAGTCGTGGCGGACCGGGCGGGGGTGGGCGAGAACCTTCAGGACCATCTGGAGGTCTACGTGCAGGTGGGGGCGCGCTCCGCCGTGGGGCTGCACCGGCACTGGTCGCTCGCGGGGCGGGTTTTGGCGGGCGGGCGCTGGCTGCTGGCGCGGAGCGGACCCGCGGCGTCGAACCAGTTCGAGGCGGGCGCCTTCCTGCGCAGCGCGCCTGATGTCGCGTACCCGGACGTGCAGCTCCACTTCCTGCCGCTCGCAGTACGCTACGACGGGACGGGCGCGCTTTGCGGCTACCAGCTCCACGCGGGTCCCATGCGGTCGCGTTCGCGGGGGCGGGTGACGCTGCGGTCGCGCGAGCCGGCCGACCCGCCGCGGATCGCGTTCGGCTACATGAGCCATCCCGACGACTGGCACGAGATGCGGACGGCGATCCGCCTGGCGCGGCAGATCCTGCGACAGCCGGCGCTCGCGCCGCACATGGCACGGGAGATCGCGCCCGGCGACGGGGTGGAGAGCGACGCGGCGCTGGACGATTTCGTGCGGGACACGGCCGAAAGCGCCTTTCATCCCTGCGGCACCTGCCGGATGGGCCGACGCGACGATCCCTTAGCCGTCACCGACCCGGAGGGGCGAGTGATCGGCGTGGACGCGCTGCGCGTGGCGGACAGCTCGATCATCCCGCGCATCACCAACGGAAACCTCAATGCGCCGTCGATGATGGTGGGCGAGAAAATCGCGGATCACATCCTCGGGCGACAGCCGCCCGGCTGAGGGTCACACGGCGCCGATCTGACGCTCGCGCCGCTTCACGTAAATGATGCAGAGGAGCGCGAGAGCCGAGGTCCCCACCATGAGCCAAAGGAGCGGCCAGGCGCCGCGCTCGGGCGTCAGGAGCGATCCGGCGGTTGCGGAAAGCGCGGCGCCGCCACCGATCATCACCGCACCGCCGAGGCCGCTCGCCGTGCCGGCGAGGTGCGGCCTGACTGATAGGAGGCCGGAGGTCGCGTTGGGCAGGATGAGCCCGTTGCCGATGCCGACGAAGGTCATGAACCCGAAGAACACGAGCGGCGACTCGAAGCCGAGAGCGAAGAGCAGGACCGAGACGAGGAGGCCGGCGAGCGTCAGCCACGCGCCCGCGAGGATCATCGTGTTGATGCCGAAGCGTGCGGAGTAGTGGCCCGAGAGACCGTTGCCGATCCCGTAGCCCACGGCCGGCGCACCGAAGTAGATCCCGAGCATGGCCGGCGTCAGGCCGAAGATCTCGCTGCCTACGTAAGGAGCGCCTCCCAGGTAGGCGAAGAAGGCGCCACTCGCGAACGCGGCGGCGAGCGCATAGCCCCAGAAGCGCCGGGAGCCGAGGAGCTCCGGATACTCGCGGATCTGCTGGGCAAAGCTTGCCGAGGTGCGGTGAGCAGTCTCGCCCAGATCCGCCCAGGCTAGGCCGAGCACCGCGGCTCCGAGCAGGAGCTGGATCAAGAAGTTGGCTTTCCACCCGAAGACCTGATCGAGCAGGCCGCCCAGCACCGGCGCAGCCATCGGGACCAGCGCCATGCCCATCGTGATCCACCCGATCATGGAAGCCGCCTCGTCCTGCGGGACCATGTCGCGCACCACAGCGCGACTCAGCACCATCCCGACGACGATGACCGCCTGCGCCATCCGGAAAGTCAGGAAGATCTCGGCCGTCGGGGCGAGGAGGCAGCCGAGTGTGGCGAGGAGAAAGCCGCCGAAGCCCCACAGGATGACCGGGCGCCGCCCCATCCTGTCGGCGATGGGGCCGACGAGGAGTTGCAGCACGGCACTCACCGCGAGGTAGAGCGAGACCGAAAGCTGCATCACCGAGTACTCGGTTTCGAAATAGGCTGTCATGCCGGGCAGCGAGGGCAGGAACACGTTCATCGACAGCGCAGGCACACCGATGAGCAGGATCAGGGTTCCGATGTGTGGCGGGGTCGTGCGGTCGAGGAACCGCACCTGCTGATGATGCACCATGGCGCCGAGGTAGATCGCCGCTGCGGCGCTGTCCACATGCCCTTGGCGTGGCGGCGGGAGGTCCGGCTTGTGACCGCGCCGCAGCAAGCACAGCGACAAGCGAGCGAGTGGCCTTTCGGCGGCAGGACCTCTCGACTATCCAGTCAGAGCGGCTTTGGGAGATTGTCATGAAGGACATCCTGCGGGAGCTTGAGGAGCGGCGCGCCGGCGCCAGGCTGGGCGGCGGCGAGCGGCGGATCGAGGCGCAGCACGCCAAGGGCAAGTTGACCGCACGCGAGCGGCTGGAGCTCCTGCTGGATGAGGGATCGTTCGAGGAGTTCGACATGTTCGTCACCCACCGGGCGACGGACTTCGGCATGGCGGCGCAGCGGCCGGCGGGCGACGGGGTGGTCACGGGCTGGGGCACGATCAACGGTCGCATGGTCTATGTGTTCAGCCAGGATTTCACCGTCTTCGGCGGCTCGCTCAGCGAGACCCATGCCCAGAAGATCTGCAAGATCATGGACATGGCGATGCAGAACGGCGCGCCGGTGATCGGGCTGAACGACTCGGGCGGCGCCCGCATCCAGGAGGGGGTGGCGAGCCTCGCCGGTTACGCCGAGGTGTTTCAGCGAAACATCATGGCCTCGGGTGTCGTGCCGCAGATCAGCGTCATCATGGGTCCCTGCGCCGGCGGCGCGGTCTACAGTCCGGCGATGACCGACTTCATCTTCATGGTGCGGGATACGTCCTACATGTTCGTCACCGGCCCCGATGTGGTGAAGACCGTGACGAACGAGGTCGTCACAGCCGAGGAGCTCGGCGGCGCTACCACGCACACCCGCAAGTCTTCGGTCGCCGACGGCGCCTTCGAGAACGACATCGAGGCGCTGACTGAGATACGCCGCCTGGTCGACTTCCTGCCGCAGAACAACCGCGGTGGCGTGCCGGTCCGGCCGTTCTTCGACGACCCGGCCCGCGTGGAGATGAGCCTCGACACGCTGGTCCCGGCCAATGCGAACGCGCCCTACGACATGAAGGAGCTGATCGCGAAGACGGCGGACGAGGGCGACTTCTACGAGATCCAGGCGGACTTCGCCAAGAACATCGTCACCGGCTTTATCCGGCTCGAGGGCCGTACCGTCGGCGTCGTCGCAAACCAGCCCATGGTTCTGGCAGGCTGCCTCGACATCGATTCCTCACGCAAGGCGGCCCGCTTCGTGCGCTTCTGCGACGCCTTCGAGATCCCGATCCTCACTTTCGTGGATGTTCCCGGCTTCCTGCCCGGCACGGGGCAGGAACTCGGCGGTGTCATCAAGCATGGCGCCAAGCTTCTCTTCGCCTACGGCGAGGCCACCGTGCCAAAGGTCACCGTCATCACTCGCAAAGCCTACGGCGGGGCGTATGACGTCATGGCATCGAAGCACCTGCGCGGCGACTTCAACTATGCCTGGCCCTCGGCCGAGATTGCGGTCATGGGCGCCAAGGGCGCGACCGAGATCCTCTACAGGTCCGAATTGAGTGACACAGAAAAGATCGCAGAAAGAACAGCCGAGTACGAGGCAAACTTCGCAAACCCGTTCAAGGCGGCGGAGCGCGGCTTCATCGACGAGGTGATCATGCCGCACTCGACCCGCCGCAGGGTCTGCCGCGCCTTCGCCTCGCTGCGCAACAAGCGCCTGAGCAATCCCTGGAAGAAGCACGACAACATCCCGCTCTGAGCGCGACGGCTCAGGCGGCACCGGGCAGGCCTAGCGGCGACCCGCCGCCGGCTTCTCTTTTGGCTCTCGCGGCCGCTCCGCGACTTTGCCATGATCCCGGTGCCGCACTAGATTCCCGGAGTGAACCGGGCCCGCGCGGCCCAAAACAGTGGAACGAAAGGACGAACCCATGTCGAGCACAGCCAAGATCTGCGCCGCCCTCAGCGCCGTGGCCTTCATCGCCGCCTGCGCTCCCCGCCAGCAGGAAGAAGTGGTTTACGTCGATCCGGCACCGGTTGCCGCAGAGCCGACCTACAACAAGTACTGACGTCATGGCCGGACGGGCCTGCGGGTCCGTCCGCGCCTCTCGCAAGGCGGAGGCCTCATGCTCAAGCATCGCGGCTTCCCTGGCCGGCTGGCCGGTACCGACTTTCAGTTCACGATCAGGCGCGCCAACCCGCGTGGAGCAACGCCGCTTGTCGCGCGCGAACGTCACGCCGATCGCCGTCCCGCCGACCGCCGCGCCGACGAGGCGTTTCTGGCCGCGTTGTGGGAACATTTCGGCGCCGAGCCGTTCGAGCGCGGCAACCTGGACGCAGGTCGCCTCGCATGGTTCTTCGGCCGGGAAGTCAAAGCTGTCGACGATCCCTTCGACGCCGAAAGCTATGGGGCGCGACTGCGCGTCGACGAAGTCCTGGCTCGCGCCAGCTTTCCTGGGCTCATCGATTAGCCGCGCCACATGGTTGCGCATCGGCGGATTTCTCAATCTATGAGCGAGTTTCAGCCGATCTTCGCCGAGCCGTTCATGTCTTGGTTGCCTGCCGCGAGTTAACCATCATGTTTGCGGAAGAGGCGCCGGACATGCCGGGTCCTCTGAATAAAGAGCGTTACCCTTCCCCTTCGCGGCGGTCTGACTTCTTCCCCGGTCAGACCGCCGCAACTCTTTCCGGCGATGCAGAATTGGCTTGCGAACGGAGGATTTCGGTTGTTCGCTGATCCCAGCATCAGACGGAGAAGCTTCGACATGAATATCAGGTTGGTTTTGCTCGGTGTGATTGCAGCCGGCTCCCTTGCGGCTTGCGGCTATACCACGACCGAGCGCGTGGCGACCGGCGCAGCCATCGGCGCGGGAGCCGCTGCCGTGACGGAGAATGACCCGCTCGTGGGCGCTGCGGTTGGCGGCGGCTTGGGATGGGCTAAGGGCCGTTACTTTTGACGCTGATCGTGCCCGCGGCCGAAGTCTGCCGGCACGATTTCCTGAACAAGCGTCCAGTCGATGATTGAGAAGATCCTGGTCGCCAACCGTGGCGAGATAACCTGCCGCGTTATGCGAACGGCGCGTGCAATGGGCATCCGTACGGTCGCGATCTATTCCGACGCCGACGCCGATGCGCCGCACGTGCGGATGGCCGACGAAGCCGTGCATGTGGGGCCGGCGCCGGCAAGCCAGTCCTACATCGACATCGGCAAGGTACTTGGCGCGGTGCGCCAGTCGGGTGCGGACGCGGTCCATCCCGGTTATGGCTTCCTCTCCGAAAATCGACGCTTTGCCGAGGCTCTGGCGGCCGAGGGCGTAACCTTCATCGGCCCTCCCGCCTCGGCGATCGAGGCGATGGGCGACAAGATCACGTCCAAGAAGCTCGCCGCCGAGGCGGGGGTCAGCACCGTGCCCGGCTACATGGGCCTGATCGCCGATGCGGACGAGGCGGTGCGCATCGCGGGCGAGATCGGCTATCCGGTGATGATCAAGGCCTCGGCCGGTGGCGGCGGCAAGGGCATGCGCATCGCCTGGAACGAGCGCGAGGCGCGCGACGGCTTCCAGTCGTCGAAGAACGAGGCCGCGGCGAGCTTCGGCGACGACCGTATCTTCGTCGAGAAGTTCGTCACCCAGCCGCGCCACATCGAGATCCAGGTGCTCGCGGACGGCCACGGCAACTGCGTCTACCTCGGCGAACGGGAGTGCTCGATCCAGCGCCGCAACCAGAAGGTCATTGAGGAGGCTCCGTCACCCTTCCTCGACGAGGCGACGCGCCGCGCCATGGGCGAGCAGGCGGTCGCGCTGGCGCAGGCGGTCGGCTATCAGAGCGCAGGCACCGTCGAGTTCATCGTCGACGGCCAGCGCAACTTCTACTTCCTCGAGATGAACACGCGGCTGCAGGTCGAGCATCCGGTTACCGAGCTCATAACCGGCCTGGATCTCGTCGAGTTGATGATCCGCGTCGCCGCCGGCGAGCCGCTGCCGTTCCGCCAGGAGGACGTGCGGCTGAACGGTTGGGCCATCGAGAGCCGCCTCTATGCCGAGGACCCGTATCGCAAGTTCCTGCCCTCGATCGGCCGGTTGACCCGCTATCGCCCGCCCGAGGAGGTGCGCGAGGAGGGGCGTGTCGTCCGCAACGACACCGGGGTCGAGGAGGGCGGCGAGATCTCGATGTACTACGACCCGATGATCGCCAAGCTCTGCACATGGGGTCCGGACCGGGAGACGGCGATCGGGCACATGCGGACCGCGCTCGACGACTTCGAGCTTGAGGGGATCGGCCACAACCTGCCGTTTCTCGCGGCTGTCATGGACCACCCGCGCTTCGTATCGGGCGACATCACCACCGCCTTCATCGACGAGGAGTTCCCGGAGGGCTTCGCCGGCGCCACGCTCGACAAGGAGACGCTGGCGCGGATCTCTGCGGCGGCGGCGGCGATGAACCGCGTGGCCGAGATCCGGCGCACGCGCATCTCGGGGCGGATGGACAACCATGAGCGAAAGGTCGGCACGCGCTGGGTGGTCACGCTGGCGGACCAGCGGCACGAGGTCCGGGTGGAAGCGGATCGCGAGGGCGCGACCGTCCATTTCGGCGATCTCCGCTCGATGCGCGTCACCTCCCGCTGGCGTCCCGGGGAACCGCTGGCCCGGCTCGAGGTCGATGGCGCGTCGCTGACGCTGAAGGTCTCGCGCATTCCCAACGGTTACCGCGTCCGGCATCGCGGCGCAGACCTCAAGGTGCACGTGCGCACGCCGAGGATGGCCGAGCTGGCGTCGCTGATGCCGGAAAAGCAGGCGCCCGACACGTCGCGCATGCTGCTCTGCCCGATGCCCGGCCTCGTGGTGCGGATCGAAGTGGACGAGGGCGACGAGGTGCAGGAGGGGCAGGCGCTCTGCACCGTCGAGGCGATGAAGATGGAGAACATCCTCCGCGCCGAACGAAAGGCGGTCGTGACGAAGGTCAACGCCGCGCCGGGCGACAGCCTCGCCGTCGACGACGTCATCCTCGAGTTTGGCTGAGGTCAGTCGGTCAGCGGCTGGCGACGCTGCTCTCGCAGTTCCTGTTGCCGCTCGGGCGTCTTGTCGATGGACCGCGTGATCTCGCGGACGTCCCACGGCGACGGCTTACGAAGCGCCACGCTGCCGTCCTTGTTCATGAGCACCAGCCCGAAGCCGCGCGGCCGGAGGCGCTGGCGCAGCTCGCTTCGTGCGTCGGGCTCGGCGTCCAGCACGACCACCACGTCCCGCTCGGCGAGTGCGGAAATGCGATTCCGGATCAGGTCGACCTGCCGCCCGAAGGCGGGATTGGCCGGAGTGTCCGAAAACACGACCACGGGCCGCGCAACATAGCGAAAATCATCGATGTCGATCTCGGTTGCCTGAAAGATTGTCATTGGATCCTCCTGCCACGCCTCGACCGCATTGACGGCGTCGACGGCGGGCGCGTCCTGAGCCAGTGTCAGCGTGGCGGCCAGGGCGGCGCAGGCGGCGACAAGTGGTACTTTCATGAGGACCCTCCCATCGCATTGGATATAGGGCTCCTGTATTGAGTAATAGAAGGACGCGGTGTCACGGGGCGGCGAGGAGAGCGTGATGGACGACTGGAAGGCACGCGCGGAGCGGGAGCTGAAGGGAAGGTCGGCCGATGAGCTCGTCTGGCATACAGTCGAGGGAATCGACGTGAAGCCGGTATATGCCGCGCAGGACATCGAGGGGCTTGGCCACCTCGGGTCGATGCCGGGCGAGCAACCCTTCGTCCGCGGCCCGCGCGCAACGATGTACGCTGGCCGCCCGTGGACCATCCGGCAGTATGCCGGCTTCTCTACCGCCGAAGAATCGAACGCATTCTACCGCCGGGCGCTGGCGGCGGGGCAGCAGGGCGTGAGCGTCGCCTTCGACCTCGCGACCCATCGCGGCTATGACAGCGACCATCCGAGGGTGGAGGGCGACGTGGGCAAGGCCGGCGTCGCCATCGACTCCGTCGAGGACATGAAGATCCTCTTCGACGGCATCCCGCTCGGCGAGATCAGCGTGTCGATGACGATGAACGGCGCAGTGATCCCGGTCCTGGCGAGCTTCATCGTCGCGGGCGAGGAGCAGGGCGTCGACCGGGCGAGGCTTTCCGGCACCATCCAGAACGACATCCTCAAGGAGTTCATGGTCCGCAACACCTACATCTACCCGCCTGAGCCCAGCATGAGAATCGTCGCCGACATCATCGAATACACGGCGAAAGAAATGCCGCGCTTCAACTCGATATCGATCTCGGGCTACCACATGCAGGAGGCCGGGGCGACGCTCGTGCAGGAGCTGGCCTTTACCTTGGCCGACGGGCGCGAATACGTCCGCGCCGCTATCTCGCGCGGCATGGACGTGGACGCCTTTGCCGGCAGGCTTAGCTTCTTCTTCGCGATCGGTCAGAACTTTTTCATGGAGGCGGCGAAACTGCGCGCGGCGCGGCTCCTTTGGCACCGGATCATGTCCGAATTTCAGCCGAAGAAGGAGCAGAGCCTGATGCTCCGAACCCACTGCCAGACCTCGGGGGTGAGCCTCGCCGAGCAGGACCCGATGAACAATATCGTCCGCACCGCCTACGAGGCGCTGTCGGCCGTGCTCGGCGGTACCCAGTCGCTGCACACCAACTCCTTCGACGAAGCCATCGGCCTGCCGACGGATTTCTCGGCGCGCATTGCACGCAACACGCAGCTCATCCTCCAGCACGAGACGGGGGTGACTCGGGTCGTCGACCCGCTCGCCGGCTCCTACTACGTCGAGAAGCTGACCGCCGACCTGGCGGACGCCGCGTGGAAGCTGATCGAGGAGGTGGGTTCGATGGGCGGCATGGTCGAGGCGGTAAAATCCGGAATGCCGAAGCTGCGCATCGAGGAGGCCGCGGCGCGGCGCCAGGCCGCCGTCGACCGGGGCGATGAGGTCATCGTCGGCGTCAACCGCTTTCGGCTGGAGAAGGAGGACGAGATCGACGTCCTCGACATCGACACGGAGGCCATCCGCGCAAGCCAGACAGAGCGCCTGGACCGCATCCGGCGGAGCCGCGATGCCGCGGCGGTCGACGGCGCCCTTGCGGCGCTTGAGACCGGCGCGCGCGACGGGCGTGGCAACCTGCTCGCCTTGGCGGTAGAGGCCGCCCGCGCCCGCGCCACCGTCGGCGAGATCAGCGAGGCGATGGAACGCGCCTGGGGCCGGCACCGCGCCGAGGTACGCACGCTCGCCGGCGTCTACGGCGCCGCCTACGAGGGCGACGACGACTTCGCCGCGCTTCGACGGGACGTGGAGAGCTTCGCCGAGACGGAGGGCCGCCGCCCGCGCATGCTCGTCGTGAAGATGGGGCAGGACGGTCACGACCGCGGCGCCAAGGTCATCGCCACCGCCTTCGCCGACATGGGCTTCGACGTCGACGTAGGGCCGCTGTTCCAGACACCGGAGGAGGCGGCCCAGGACGCGCTCGACAACGACGTGCATGTCGTCGGAATCTCTTCACAGGCGGCGGGGCACAGGGTGCTCGCGCCGAAGCTTGTGGAGGCGCTGAAGGCGCAGGGGGCCGAGGACATCCTCGTCGTCTGCGGCGGGGTCATTCCGCAGCAGGACTACGCGTTCCTGAAGCAGGCCGGTGTGGCTGCGATCTTCGGACCCGGCACGAACATTCCGTCGGCGGCCCGTAGCATCCTGTCTCTCATCCGCTCGGCGCAGGAGCGGGCGGCCTGACCGTGTGCAGTCTCGGGGGAACGGGCGCCCTCGGGCGGCGCTGCCGCCGTCGGCCGCCCGTCGCCGCGTCCCGCGGCGGCGCCTAGAGCGGTCCGCGCGCGAGGGCGGCGACGCCGGTGCGGGCGACCTCCTGCAGGCCCAGCGGGCGCATGAGGTCCGCAAAGGCGTCGATCTTCTCCGGGGTGCCGGTGATCTCGAAGGTGAAGCTCTTGAGCGTCGAATCGACCACGTTGGCGCGGAAGATGTCGGCTAGTCGCAGCGCCTCGACCCGCTTCTCGCCTTCGCCCGTCACCTTGAAGAGCGCCAGCTCACGCTCGACGCTCGGCCCCTCGACGGTCAGGTCGTGTACGTCGTGGACCACGACAATACGGCCGAGCTGGGCCTTGATCTGCTCGATTATCTGCGGCGTGCCG
This sequence comes from Roseitranquillus sediminis, assembly GCF_016918935.1. Lineage (GTDB taxonomy): Bacteria > Pseudomonadota > Alphaproteobacteria > Rhodobacterales > Rhodobacteraceae > Roseitranquillus > Roseitranquillus sediminis. The sequence goes on along the minus strand of NZ_JAFFOB010000012.1, from coordinate 118,079 downwards.
CTGGTGACGATGGTGATGCGGCTGCGATGGCCCTGGTGGTCGATTTCGGCCACCGTCAGGCTCTCGATGTTGTAGCCGCGCCCGGAAAAGAGTCCGACGACGCGCGCCAGCACGCCCGGCTCGTTCTCCACCACGACGGCCAGCGTGTGCCGCTCGTTCACATCCGCGTAGTTCGAGCGCAGGTCGTAGGCCGAGTGCTTCGATGTTCCCTGTTCGATCTTCAGTGCCGACATCGCCTACCTTCTTTGCTCCAGAAATATCTTCGAGGGTCCGGGGGGCAGACGGCCCCCCGTCCGACGGCTCAGACCAAGACCGCACCTTTGGCGCCAATCGCGTCGGAGGTCGACGCGTCGCCAAGGATCATCTTGTTGTGCGGCTCGCCCGACGGGATCATCGGGAAGCAATTCTCGTGCTTCTCGACGAGGCAGTCGAAGACGACCGGCCCGTCGTGCTTGATCATCTCCATGATGGCGTCGTCCAGGTCCGCCGGGTCCTTGCACTGGATACCCTTCGCGCCGAACGCCTCGGCGAGCTTCACGAAGTCGGGCAGAGACTCGGACCAGGAGTGGGAGTAACGCTCGCCATGCAGCAGCTGCTGCCACTGACGGACCATGCCGAGGCGCTCGTTGTTGAGGATGAACTGCTTGACCGGCAGACGGTACTGTGTCGCCGTCCCGAGCTCCTGCATGTTCATCAGCCAGCTCGCCTCGCCCGCGACGTTGATGACGAGCGCGTCCGGGTGCGCCATCTGCACGCCGATCGAGGAGGGGAAGCCGTATCCCATGGTGCCGAGGCCGCCCGAGGTCATCCAGCGGTTCGGTTCCTCGAAGCGGATGTACTGTGCGGCCCACATCTGGTGCTGGCCCACCTCGGTGCAGATGTAGCGGTCCCGCCCCTTCGTCAGCGCCTCCAGCCGGGCAACTGCGTATTGCGGCTTGATCGTCGGCCCTTCCTGGCGGAAGGCGAGGCAGTCGACGCGACGCCACTCGTCGATGCGGGCACGCCATTTGGCCAGCGCATCGCGCTCGGTCCGGCGGCCGCGTGACTTCCAGACGCGCAGGACGTCCTCCAGCACGTGCGCGACATCGCCCACGATCGGGATGTCGACACGGATCACCTTGTTGATCGAGGATGGGTCAATGTCGATGTGCGCCTTGCGCGAGTTCGGCGAGAAGTCCTGGATGCGCCCGGTGATCCGGTCGTCGAACCGCGCGCCGATATTGATCATCAGGTCGCAGTCGTGCATCGCGAGGTTGGCCTCGTAGAGACCGTGCATCCCGAGCATCCCGAGCCAGTTCGGCCCGCTGCCCGGATAGGCGCCGAGGCCCATCAGCGTGGAGGTGACGGGGATGCCGGTCGCGTCCACCAGCTCGCGCAGGAGCTGGCTTGCGGCAGGGCCCGAGTTGATGACGCCGCCGCCGGTGTAGAAGATCGGTCTCTCCGCCGCCTCGATCGCCGCGACCAGCTCGGCTATGCGGTCTGGGTCGCCCTTGCGACGAGGCTGGTAGTGGCTCGTCTTCGCGGCCTGCGGCGCGACGTAGCTGCCGCTGGCGAACTGGACGTCCTTGGGGATGTCCACGAGCACCGGCCCCGGCCGGCCGGAGCGGGCGACGTGGAACGCCTGGTGCAGCACGTCCGACAGGCTGTCGGTGTCCGAGACCAGCCAGTTGTGCTTGGTGCAGGGCCGGGTAATGCCGACTGTATCTGCCTCCTGAAACGCATCGGTGCCGATCATGAAGGTCGGGACCTGGCCCGTGAGGACGACGATCGGGATCGAGTCCATCAACGCGTCGGTCAGTCCGGTGACGGCGTTGGTCGCGCCGGGGCCGGAGGTGACCAGCACGACACCGGGCCGGCCGGTCGAGCGGGCATAGCCCTCGGCCGCATGGACCGCCGCCTGCTCGTGCCGGACGAGGATGTGGCGGATCTCGTTCTGCTGGAAGATCTCGTCATAGATGGGAAGGACGGCGCCACCCGGATAGCCGAACACCACCTCGACGCCCTGGTCCTTGAGCGCCTGGACCACCATCTTCGCGCCTGTCATCGCCGTCATCGCTCACGTCTCCGCTTCATGGCTTCGAGCAAAAAAAAGCCCCCGTTGCTGGCGGGGGCGCATTGGAGCCGACAGGGATCCTGCCTAAAGGCCCATGCGCCGGTCCCCTACAAGTACGAGAAGGCTGTGCATCTGCAAGGCTCCGCAATCTCTTGCCTGAGGTCCCTCTAGCGAGCGAGCGCGGACGCGTCAACCGGGTTTCGCGCGGAATCATGCGTCAGGGTGCGCGCCGACGCAACTTTATTGCCTTCCGGTCTCGTCCGCAGTAGCGATTCGCAGCGGCAGAGGTGCCTTCCTCTACCCGAATTCGCGGCACCTGCTCCCTTCCGGTGTAGCATGAATGCCCTTGATGCCGCGGGAGGACCGCTGCGCTTAGGAAAAAGGACAATGGCCGACAGTGGCCCTATTAACAGGCTCCAGCAGCTTCTATAGGGTGCCGCACCTGTGATGCTGCCCGTCATCAATGCGGGCCTTGCGAGTTGGGGAGGAGAATTGAGATGGATCGTCGCTCGTTTCTGAGGAAATCCGCCATGGGCGGCACTGCCGCCGCCGCGGGCGCGCTGGCTGCGCCGGCCTACGCGCAGGGGCGCCGAACCCTGACCATGGTGACGACATGGTCGCGGGGCCTTGCGGGGGTGCACGACAGCGCCCAGTACATCGCCGACCGCATCACCGCCGCGACGGACGGCCAGCTAACCATCGACCTCAAGGCAGCGGGCGAGCTCGTGGGCGCTTTCGAGGCGTTCGACGCCGTGACCTCCGGCCAGGCCGACATGTACCACGCGGCCGACTACTACTTCGTCGGTCAGCATCCGGCCTATCCGTTCTATTCCTCGGTGCCGTTCGGCATGACGGCGCTGGAACTCAACACGTGGTACTACCACGGCGGCGGGCAGGAGCTGCACGACGAGCTCGGCCAGATCTTCGGGCTGAAGTCCTTCCTCGCGGGCAACACCGGGTCGCAGACCGGCGGCTGGTACCGCAACGAGATCAACTCGCCGGAGGATTTCCAGGGGCTCAAGTTCCGCATTCCGGGGCAGGGCGGCGAGGTGCTGTCGCGGCTGGGCGCGTCGGTGCAGAATCTTCCCGGGGGCGAGGTCTACCAGGCGCTCTCGTCCGGTGCGATCGACGGCACCGACTGGATCGGTCCGTGGGCCGACGAGGCCGCGGGCTTTCAGGAGATCACCAAGATCTACTATCCGGCAGGCTTCGCCGAGCCCGGTCCCGGCCTCAGCCTGGCAACCAACCGGGAGGTCTTCGACAGCCTGCCGCAGAGCCACCAGACGGTGATCGAGCAGGTCGCCGCCGCGGCCAACATCTGGACCTGGACGCTGTTCCAGTCGAACAACGCCGCCGCCCTGCAGCGGCTCCAGTCGTCCGGCGTGCAGCTCCTGGAGTTTCCGGAGAGCGTCTGGGAAGCCTTCGGCCGCGCCTCGGACGAGGTTCAGCAGCAGTACATGTCGGACGAGCTCTACAAGCGCGTCTACGACAGCTACATGGCGTCGATGGCCGACTCGGCGGACTGGGTCGGCCGGTCCGAAGACACCTATCAGGCCCAGAGGAACCGCATCCTCGGCAACTGACGCAATTCGCGGCCTCGCCTCGCGCGGGGCCGCAACTTCGGCGGGGTCACGATGGATTTCCTGATCTGGGTCGTCAGCAACATCGCTCTGTCGTTCTGGCGCGTGGCCTATGCCGTGACGCATCCGGGCCTGTGGCTCGACTGGTCGAACCCCGAGGCGGTGATGCGCTTCGCCTATTACGGCGGCTCGCGCGAGTTCCTCTTCGTGGTGCTGACCGCCTTCCTCGTGCTGACGGGGCTCGGTTTCTGGCGCAACCGGATCATGTGGGGGGCGGTGCGGGTGCTCGAGGCCTTCGCCAACGGAACGGGCCGTTTCTTCGCCTGGGCCGGGCTGTTGATGGTGCTCCAGCAGATCGTGATCATCTTCAGCCAGAGCATCTTCGCGATGTCCGAGCTGACCTTCGGCCTGGGCGCAGCGCTCAGTCTCGACATCAGCTGGTGGTCCGAGGAGCTCAAGTTCTACAACGCTCTCGTCGTTGCACTCTGCTGCACCTACACCTTCGTGCAGGGGGGGCACGTGCGCGTGGACCTCGTCTATTCCGCCGTGGGCCACCGGACGAAGCGGGTGATCGACATGGCGGGCTCGCTGGTCTTCATGATGCCGTTCGCCCTGATCGTCTGGATGTACGCTTGGTATTTCCTCTGGCGGCACCTCGTGACGCCGAAGGTCTCTGCTTCTGACAGCATCGACCAGATGCTGATGAAGGCGCGCGCCTTTCGCTGGAATGTCGAGACCGTGGGCTTCTCACCCAACGGCTTCAACGGCTACTTCCTCTTCAAGGTGCTGCTGGTGGCCTTTGCCGGGATGGTCTTCCTGCAGGCCGTGGCCTTCTTCTACCGCTCGTACCTGGAATGGAAGGAGGGGCCGGCGAGTGCCGGACGCTTCCTCGACAGGGATGTGCTGGAGCCGGGCGAGGTCGAGATGGCCGCACCCGAACGGCACGCGCACTAGGGGAGCAGCAACATGTTCCTGGGGCTCGACGGGGTCGAGATCGGCCTGATCATCGTGTTCCTCTGCCTCTTCGGCGGGATCCTTTCGGGCTTTCCGGTCGCCTTCGCGATTGGCGGCGCGGCGATCTTCTCGTTCGCGATCATCGCCGCGCTCGACAGCGCCGGCGTCCTCGTCCATCAGGCGGTCGATCAGGGCAGCGACGCCTACAGGCAGCTCCTGGTGCAGGGCGAGAGCCCGATCGACATCTCGCGCTTCCGATACCCGGACCTTCCGCGCATGGTCGAGCCGCTCTTCCCGGGCGGCTGGGAACTCGCAGTCGACCGCAACATCAGCTTCATCGTCAACCGTGTGAATGAGCGGGTGCTGGCGGGCGCGTCGATAGAAACGCTGCTGGCGGTTCTGATGTTCGTTCTCATGGGCATCACGCTCGAGCGGTCGCGGATCGCCGACGACCTGCTGCAGACGATGGCGCGCGTCTTCGGTCCTTTGCCGGGCGGCCTCGCGGTCAGCGTGGTCGTGGTGGGCGCGTTCCTCGCCGCATCGACCGGCATCGTTGGCGCGACCGTCGTCACGATGGGGCTGCTGTCGCTGCCGACGATGCTGCGCAACAACTACTCGCCGGAGCTGGCCACCGGCGTCATCGCGGCCAGCGGCACGCTCGGCCAGATCATCCCGCCATCGATCGTGATCGTGCTGCTGGGCACGCTCGCGGGCGACATCTACGCCACGGCGCAGGAGACGAGGGCGCAGGCGGTCGGATGCTCGGACGCGCTGACGCTTCTGGGGCAGGCGGCCGTCGTCTCCGTCGGGACGCTGTTCCAGGCGGCGCTTCTACCGGGCATCCTGCTCGCCGCGCTCTACGCGGCCTATGCGTTCGGCTATGCGCTGCTCAACCCGTCCAAGGCGCCGCCGGTTGCGGTTACGGGCAGTACGGGCGAGGTCGTGACGCGGAGCGAGGCGCTGACCTGGTATCTGGCGGTACCGCTGGTTTTGATCGCGGCCGGGGTGTTGATGAGTGCCATTGGGCCGGCCGGCAGCCAAGACGTCCGCGTCGGCAGCTACAGCGAGGCGGGTGCGAGTGCCGTCCTGCGCACCAACGTCTCGGATCAGTGCCGCGCGGCGATGATCGATCTGCACGGCCAGGCGCGCTGGGATATCGCCGTCTCGCAGCAGGAAGCGATCGATGCCTCGGGCGGCGCGAATGTGGGCCGACAGCTGACGGAGGAGGAGATCGAGCAGATCCGCCTCAACAGGATCGCAAGCGCGCCGCCGATCGGCTCCGGGATCCTGCTCGGCTTTCTCTCGTTCGGGATCGTCCTGGCGGTGGCGCGGGGGGTCGCTCCGTCGGCGCCGGTCCGCCCGCTTCTCGTCGGTGCCGCCGGGATTGTCCTGGCACTGACCTTCGACGCGCTCTTCGTCGCGCCGACGACCACCTCGGGCCAGACGCTCGTCATCCTGTCGATCCCGATCCTGCTGACGCTCTACGGGTTGCGAGCTGCGGGCGGGATGCTCGCGCGAAACGACCTGCTACGGGTCGTCTTCCCGCCGCTCGTGCTGATCATCGCGGTTCTGGGCTCGATCCTCGGCGGGATAACCAACCCGACGCCCGCCGCGGCGCTCGGCGCCGGCGGCGCGATCATGCTCGCGGCCTACCGCAGGCAGCGCGACCTCGGTCGATCCGGCCGCATCGTCATCATGACCGCCTTCGCGATCCTGATCATGATCCTGATCGGCATGAACTTCGACCTGCGCATCACGCGCGAGACCGTCGCGTTCGAGGAGTGGGTCGCCTTCATCGTGGCGCAGGCGGCCTATCTCTTCGCGATCTTCGGCCTTCTCTTCTCCTGCTGGGTGCTGTTCGCGGGCGGCATCCTTACGCCGGTGATCCGCGAGACCGCCAAGGTCACTTCGATGGTCTTCACCATCCTGATCGGCTCGCAGCTGCTCAACCTCGTGGTGATCTCTTTCGGCGGCGAGGAGTACATCCAGAACTTTCTGCGCTCCTTCGACCGGGAGTGGGTGGTCTTCCTGATCGTGATGCTGGTGCTCTTCGTGCTGGGCTTCGTCCTCGACTTTCTCGAGATCATCTACATCGTGATCCCGATCGTCGGGCCGGTGATCTACGGCGGAACGCTCGACCCGAGTTGGGTCACGATCATGATCGCAGTCAACCTGCAGACGTCGTTCCTCACGCCGCCTTTCGGCTTTGCGCTCTTCTACCTCCGCGGCGTCGCGCCGGTGTCGGTGACGACCGGGCACATCTATCGCGGCATCGTCCCGTTCGTGCTGATCCAGATGGGCGGACTGGCGCTGCTCTGGGCGTTCCCGTGGGTTGTGACGATCGTGCCGAACCTGATGCCGAACTGAGCCTCGTCAGCTCTTCGGCGCACGGGTATCGGGCAGCGAGATCCGCGCGACCTGCTCGGCGATCGGGTCCGTCGAAAGCGGGTGCGTCTTGACCGAATAGTCCGAGGGGTTGCCCAGGTCACGCCAGACGCCGCCGTGGTAGACCTCGAGCGCCGGGAACTTGGCCTTGTAGCCCATCTTCGGGCTGCCCGGCACCCAATAGCCGAGATAGACGTAGGGCATCCCCGCCTCGCGCGCGATCTCGATGTGATCGAGGATGACGTAGGTGCCGAGGCTGTCGGTGGCGAGTTGCGGGTCGTAGAACGAGTAGACCATCGACAGCCCGTCATCGAGCACGTCCGTCAGGCAGACCGCCGCCAGGTCCCGTCCGGTGATCCCGGAGGTCGTGTACTCGATCACCCGGCTCCGGATCGGCGTCTCCTCGATCATCGCCGCGAACTCGAAGATGTCCATGTCGGCCATGCCGCCATCCGAGTGGCGGCTGTCGAGGTACGTCCGGAAGAGCTGGTACTGCTCCTCCGTGGCCCAGGGGGACGTGGCGTCCCGCTTGAGGTCGCGGTTGCGGCGCAGGACCCGGCGCTGGCTGCGGGTCGGGCGAAAGTCCGCGACTCGGATACGCACCGAAATGCAGGCCGAGCATTCCGCGCAGGACGGGCGGTAGAGAACGTTCTGCGAGCGCCGGAACCCCTGCTTGGACAGGGTGTCGTTCAGGGTCTCCGCATACTCGCCCTGCAGCGCCGTGAAGAGCTTACGCTCCATCCGTCCCTCAAGGTAGGGGCACGGCTGCGGTGCCGTCACGTAGAACTGCGGAGCGATGGGTAAGGTGTGGCGCATTTTCGAACCGGTCGGCAGACGTGGGAAACACTAGCGCCCGCCGCAGGTTCCGCCAAGTCCCGCGAGAGTTGTCAGTATACGGCCGCTTGACGCACTGCGGCCGTTCCCAGGACAAGGTCGGTCAGGCTCTGCCGGCGTGGCGTCACCATCATGAGTGCGACCGAAACGAACTGTGCCGGAAAGAGCATCACCGACGCCGTGTATCCCGAAGTGTGGAGCAATGCCGCCAGCGGATCAAGCCGCCCGCCGTCCGACCCGCGCAGTTCGATCGCCGCCAGCCGCATCCCGATCGTGCCCGACATGCGGGTGATACTGGCCCAGCGGTAGAGGAATCCAACCAATCCGTAGAGCAGCGGGAGGAAGAAAAGCCCCGCAAACAGCGTCAGCGGCAGTGCGACGACTGTCACCGCCGCGGTGATGGCCACGTCGACCACCCAAGCGATGAGCCGCTTGAGCGGCACACCGTCGTAGAAGGCCGGCTCGGTCACCGGATCCGGCAGGCGGTCCAGGTAGATTTCCGTCGCAGTCACAGGCGTCTCCCTCGTGCCTCTATATGCGAAAGCGGCGGCGGCCTGCCAAGAGGCCGCCGCCGAGGCTCACACCGTTTGCTTTTCTTCGCCCGACGTGGCGCGGGCGGTCCGGGCGCGCTCGTCCATGAACTGGTCGAATTCGGTCTTGTCCTTGGCCTCGCGCAGCCGCTTGAGGAAGGCCTCGAACGCGGCCTGCTCGTCCTGCAGCCGGCGCAGCGTCTCGGCCTTATAGGCGTCAAACGCGCTGTTGCCGCTCGACCGGAAGGCGACGCGGGCGGAACGACGGCGACCGCAGGCGCCGGCGAACATGCGACGGCTCCAGATCATGTACGCCAGGAGCGCCAGGCCCAGCGGCCAAAACACGATGAACCCGAGGATCATGGCGATGATCCAGGCGGGCTTGCCGCGCTCGTCGAGCCAGGATTCGGCCTGTGCCGGCCAAGTTGCAACAGATGTCATCGTAGCTTCCTCCTCGTCATGTAAATGTGTTTCACATGAGCGGAGATCGGCATGCGCGCGATCAAGATCAAGGGCCATGTAAAAACTTTTCACTTCCTCGATCCGCTTGACCGATCTGCGCCGGTTGCCAAGGTGGGGTGGTGCCGTTCGCCCACCGCCTCACCCGTTGCCCCGATCCGCTCGAGCCCGAGCACGGGACCGAAGCCGCCGAGGCCGTTGGGCTGGAGGGCGACCTGCACCGCCTCGTGTCGGGTGCGGCGGGATCAAGTCCATTCCTGCACCGCATCGCGCGGCAGGAGGCGGCGTGGCTTTCCGAAGCCTTGCATGAAGAACCCGAGGACGCGCTGGAGCGGGCGCTTGCGGAAGTAGAAGCGCTCGCGGACGCGGAGGTGGCCGACGGGCTGCGACGGGCAAAGCGGCGCGTAGCGCTGCTGACGGCGCTGGCGGACCTGGGCGGCGTCTGGCACCTCGGCGAGGTGACCGGCGCCTTGACCCGGTTCGCGGACCTCGCCTGCGCCACTGCGCTCTCCGCCGCCCTTGCGGCGGAGCGCCGGCGGGGCAGGCTGCCAGATGCGCCGGATGCGGACGGCATGGTCATCTTCGCCATGGGCAAGATGGGCTCGTCCGAGCTCAATTACTCATCCGACATAGACCTCATCTGCCTTTTCGACGAGGCACGCCACCCGCCGGAGGACTACGCCGAGGTGCGCAGCGGCTTCGTGCGGGCAACTCGCCGGATGACCGCGCTGCTTTCCGACAACACGGAGGAAGGCTACGTCTTCCGCACCGATCTGCGGCTGCGTCCGGATCCCTCGGTCACGCCCGTCTGCATCTCGATGGACGCGGCCGAGCGGTATTACGAGGCGCTTGGCCGTGCATGGGAGCGGGCGGCGTGGATCAAGGCGAGACCGGCCGCAGGCGACCTGGAGGCCGGCGGGCGCTTTATCGACGCGCTGCGTCCATTCGTATGGCGGCGGCATCTGGATTTCGTGGCGATACAGGAGGCGCATGCGATGCGGCTCCGCATCCGCGAGCACAAGGGACAGCACGGCCAGGCACTGGAGCAGCGCAACGTGAAGCTCTGCCCGGGCGGCATCCGTGAGATTGAGTTCTTCACCCAGACCCGGCAGCTCATCGCCGGGGGCCGCGATCCGTCGCTCCGCGTGCGCGGCACGCAGGCGGCGCTCGACCGGCTCGCTGCGGCGGGATGGGTTTCGGAGTCCGACGCCGGGCAGCTCAAGCGCGATTATGCGTTCCTGCGCGAGATCGAGCACCGGCTGCAGATGGTCAACGACCAGCAGACGCACCTCCTGCCGCAGGACGAGGCAGGATTTGGCCGCCTCGCCGCGCTCTGCGGGCGCGACGTCGCAGGACTTCGCCGCGAGCTGCAGGAGGTTTTCGACCGCGTCGCCGGCCTGACGGAGGATTTCTTCGCCCCGTCGCCCGCGGCCGAGGGGCCTAGCCTGACGGACGCGCAGAAGGAGATCGTGAGCGGCTGGCGCTCGCTCCCGGCGCTGCGCTCGCAGCGTTCGATCGAGATCTTCGAGCGGCTGCGACCGGCACTCTTCGATCGCGTCTCGAAAACCGCCGATCCCGACCGTACGCTGAAGCATCTGACGGCCTTCGTCTCGGGCCTGCCTGCCGGCGTGCAGATCTTTTCGCTCTTCGAGGCCAACCCGCAGCTACTGGACCTGATGACCGACATCGCCGCCAGCGCGCCGGGCCTGGCGCACTATCTCGGGCGCAACGCGGAGGTGCTGGATGCCGTCATCGGAGGCGACTTCTTCGCCGACTGGCCGGGGGCCGACGAGCTCGAGGCGCAGCTCTCGCAGCGGCTCGAGGCGGCGGCGGACTACGAGGGCCGGCTGGACACGATGCGGGTCTGGTCCAAGGAATGGCACTTTCGGATCGGCGTGCACCTGCTCCGCGGCCTGATCGGACCGGAGGAGGCCGGTCATCAGTATGCCGAGCTGGCGGACGCTGTCCTGAGGGCGGTCCTGCCCGTGGCGATCGAGCACTTCGCGCAGTCGCACGGCCCGCCGCCGGGACGCGGGCTCGCACTGCTCGGGATGGGCTCGCTCGGCGCAGCGCTGATGACGGCGGCGTCGGATCTCGACCTGATCGTGGTCTATGATGCGGGGGAGGAGACGACGTCGGCCGGACGGCGGCCGCTGTCCGTGCGCGCCTACTACGCGCGCCTGACACAGGCGCTCATCACGGCGCTTACCGCACCGACGGCGCATGGTCGCCTTTATGAAGTCGACATGCGCCTGCGGCCGTCCGGCCGGCAGGGGCCCGTGGCGACATCGCTCGCCTCTTTCCGAACCTATCAGAAGGAGGAGGCGTGGACCTGGGAGCATCTGGCCTTGTCGCGCGTCCGGGTCGTGGCTGGTGCCCCTTCCGTCTGCGCCGACATCCAGAGCTTGATCAACGATCTCCTGTCGCCACCGCAGCCGGCCGACCGGGTGCTGCGCGACACCGCCGGAATGCGCCGACGGCTCGAGGAGCGGACAGGCGAGAGCAACCGGTGGGAGTCCAAGGTCGGAGCCGGTAGGCTGCAGGACATCGAGCTCGCCGCCTCGGCCATGGCGCTGATCGGCGAGGGACTGCCGCGGGATCTGGCCGCCGCGCTCGCCTCCGGCGGTCGCTTCTCGGACGAGGAAGTGGCTCTGCTGGCGAATGCCCACGCACTCTTCTGGGCGGTGCAGTCGACGGCGCGCCTGCTGACCGGCGGCGCGATGACAGAGGAGGCCGCGAGCGACCCGATGACGCTGCGCCTGACCGGATGTGCCGACGCCGACGACCTCGCGCGGCGCATGGAGGAGATGGCCGCCGAAGCGGCACGCGCCATCGACGGGGCGCTCGAGGTGGACCCGGCGGAGGATCCCGCGGATGCATGAGCCGGACCCGCGCAACCTGATTGGCGAGGCCTACCGGATGCCGCATCTGTCGGAGGCCGATTGCCGCGTCGTCTTCCTCGACTGGGCGATTGGCGTGCCAGCGGAAGACGATGCCGCCGAGGCGATTCGAGCGCTGCTTGCGCGCCACGCAGGGCAGGAGGCTCACCCGATGACCGAGGTCCTGCGCGCGGCGCTCGCGCCTGTCGCGAGCAAAGGGAGGCGTGGCGGGCGCAGCGGGCGCCGCGTCTAGGCGCTCAGCGCGGCAGTCGAGCGGCTTCCTCGGCCAGTGCCGCGATCCCGTCCCAGTCGCCGGCTCGCACTTTGTCCGCCGGCGCGACCCACGACCCGCCCACGCAGAGCGTGTTGGGCAGGCCGAGGTAGTCCGCCGCATTGCGGAGCGCGACACCTCCCGTGGGGCAGAAGCTGATCTGCGGTAGCGGTCCAGCCAGCGACTTCAGCGCCGGCGCGCCGCCGATTGCCTCGGCGGGAAAGAACTTCTGCACGTCGTAGCCGCGCTCCAGCAGGCGCATCGCTTCGGTCGCCGTCGCGGCCCCGGGCAGGAGCGGCAGGCCAGCCCGCTCGCACGCCTCGCAGATCTGTTCGGTCGCACCCGGCGAGACGCCGAAGCGCGCGCCAGCCTCGACCGCCGCCTCCACATCGCGCGGCGTGATGAGTGTGCCCGCGCCAACCACGCCGCCCTCGACCTCGGCCATGGCGCGGATCGCGTCCAGCGCGGCCGGTGTCCTCAGCGTGACCTCGAGGACCGGAAGCCCGCCGCTTATCAGCGCCCGCGCCAGATCGGCGGCGCTCGCCGCATCCTCGACCACCAGCACCGGGATCACCGGCGCCATCCGGCAGAGTTCGGCCGCCCGTTCGCTGGCCTCCCGGGGCGTCAGGCTCATCAGACGACCACTCCCGCGCCGTCGGCGGCCTGCCCCACGTTGCGACGGAAGACCGCGAAGAGCTCGCGGCCCACGCCGTGACCGTTCGCCTCGAGCGATGGCGCCACCGGCTCGCGGGTCTCGAAATCCTTCTCCAGCACTTCCAGCACCCCCTGTTCCGCGTCGACCCGCACGAGATCCCCGTCCCTGAGCCGCGCCAGCGGCCCTCCATCCGCGGCTTCGGGGCTGACGTGGATCGCGGCAGGCACCTTGCCCGAGGCGCCCGACATCCGTCCGTCGGTTACCAGCGCCACCTTCAGCCCTCGGTCCTGCAGCACCGCCAGTGTCGGCGTCAGCGAATGCAGCTCGGGCATCCCGTTGGCCTTCGGGCCCTGAAAACGGACGACAACCACTGTGTCCTCGGTGAACTCGCCGGCGCGGAATGCCTCCTTGACGGCATCCTGATCCTCGAAGATCCGCGCCCGCGCCTCCATCACCCGCCGCGACGGGTCGACGGCCGAGACTTTCATCACGCCGCGCCCGAGGTTGCCTTTGAGGTCCCTGAGCCCGCCCGTCTTCTGGAACGGGTCCGAGGCGGGGCGCAGGATCTTGTCGTTGCGGGTCTGGCGGTCCCAGTCCTCCCACCGCAGCACGCCATCGACGAGCCGCGGCTCGCGCACATAGTCGTCGAGCCCGTCGCCGGCGACGGTCTTCGTGTCGGGGTGGAGGAGGCCCGCGTCCAGCAGCTCGCCGATCATGTAGCCAAGGCCGCCGGCGGCGTGGAAGTGGTTCACGTCTGCCAGCCCGTTCGGGTAAACCTTGGCCATGAGCGGCGTGACGGAGGAGAGGGCCTCGAAGTCCTCGATGTCGAGCAGGACGCCTGCCGCTCGCGCCATGGCGGGCAGGTGGATCACGAGGTTTGTCGAGCCGCCCGTCGCCATCAGGCCGACGATGCCATTGGCGAAGGCCTTCTCGTCCAGGATCTGGCTGACCGGGCGATAGTCGTTGCCGAGCGCGGTGATCTCCAGCGCCCGCTTCGCGCCGGCCTCGGTCAGCGCGTCGCGGAGCGGCGTGTTCGGGTTCACGAAGCTCGCGCCGGGCAGGTGCAGCCCCATGAACTCCATCAGCATCTGGTTGGAGTTCGCGGTCCCGTAGAAGGTGCAGGTGCCGGGGCCGTGATAGCTCTCCATCTCGGCCTTCATCAGCTCGTCACGCCCGATCTCTCCGGCCGCGAAACGCTGTCGCACCTTGGACTTTTCGTCGTTGGGCAGACCCGAGGTCATCGGTCCCGCGGGGAGGAACACGCCGGGGATGTAGCCGAACGTCGCCGCCGCGATGACGAGGCCGGGCACGATCTTGTCGCAAACGCCGAGATAGACCGCCGAGTCGTAGGTGTTGTGGCTGAGCGCCACGCCGGTCGCCAGTGCGATCACGTCGCGGGAAAAGAGGCTGAGCTCCATACCGACCTGTCCCTGCGTGACGCCGTCGCACATGGCCGGTACGCCGCCGGCTACCTGCGCCGTGGCCCCGTTGTCACGCGCGGCGCGCCGGATGAGGTCGGGGAACCGCTCGAACGGCTGGTGCGCCGACAGCATGTCATTGTAGGCGGTCACGATCCCGAGGTTCGGGGCACGACCCTCCGCCAGTGCCTCCTTGTCCTCCATCGCGGCATAGGCGTGCGCCTGGTTGCCGCAGGAGAGGTGCGCGCGCCGCGGCCCTTCCTCGGCGGCGGCGGCCATTCGATCGAGATAGCGCGTCCGAGTCTCTCGCGATCTCTCGACGATGCGCCCGGTAACCGCCTCGAGGGTGGTGTTGAGTGCCATGCGCAGCCTTCCCGCTCACCTCAGATGCCGCAGCTGGCCTAGCACAGCCGCCCGATGCCGACAACGCAGCCCATCGCCGCAAGGGTCCCCTGCAATCTTTGCATGACGGGGATGCGGCGTTGTTCATTCCGCGTTCGCATGTGGATGACTACTTACGCGCCTCGTCGAAGAAAAAGGATCGAAGACGATGAACCACTACAACCTGACCCAGATCGAGGTCGAAGCCCGGCGGCTCCGCGCGCAGCACGTCGCCCGGCTGTTCCGCACGGCCGGCGAAAGTCTCTTGCGCCTGTTTCCCAGCAAGCGCCCGGCCGCCCGGACCGCCTGAGCCGCTTTCGCGCGGATGGTGAACCGGGTAATCGGTGCGCCATGGAAGAACTCCCTACCGTACGACTGCGGCCCAGCGCCGACGCCAGAGCGGTCCGTCACGGAGCTCCGTGGATCTACGACACGGATCTCGTGACGGACCGGCGTACCCGGTCGATCGCTCCCGGCACGCTGGCCCGCCTCGAGGATGCCGAGCGCCGCCCGCTCGCCCTCGTGGCCGTCAATCCGAAATCCCGCATCATGTGCCGCGTTATTGACCGCGACCCTGCGGCGACCGTGGGCCGCGCCTGGTTCATCCGTCGCTTCGCCTCTGCTCTGGCGTTGCGCGAACGCCTCTTCGACAGCCCGTTCTACCGCCTGATCCATGCCGAGGCCGACGGTCTGCCGGGTGTGATTGTCGACCGCTTCGGCGATGCGGCGGTGGTGCAGCCGAACGCCGCCTGGGCCGAGGCGCGGCTCGACGCGCTGGTCTCGGCCCTCGTCGAGGTCACCGGCGTCGGGACGGTCGTCAAGAACGCCGGCGGCCGCGCGCGGGCCAGCGAAGGGCTCGACGACGTCGGTGCGGTGCTGCTGGGCGAGGTCGCGGGCCCGGTGCCCGTGCCCATGAACGGGGCGACCTACCTCGCCGACCTCACCGGCGGGCAGAAGACCGGCCTCTACTTCGACCAGCGCCCGAACCACGCGTTCGCCGCGCGCCTCGCGCGGGGTGGCAGCGTGCTGGACGTCTTCTCGCATGTCGGCGGCTTTTCCCTGGCGGCGTTGGCCGCCGGGGCTGGGCGGGCGCTGGCGGTCGACGGCTCTGCCGCCGCGCTCGACCTCGCCGCCCGAGGTGCCGAGGCATCGGGCGTGGCTGAGCGTTTCGAGACGCGGCGCGGTGACGCTTTCGACACGCTGGCGGCGTTGACCGAAGAGGGCGCACGGTTCGACTGCGTCGTCTGCGACCCGCCCGCCTTCGCGCCCGCAAAGCCAGCGCTGCAGGCCGGCCTGCGCGCCTATGAGCGGGTCGCGAAGCTCGCGGGGCCGCTGGTCGCACCAGGCGGCTTTCTCGGCCTCTGCTCCTGCAGCCATGCGGCGGATCTCGACAAGTTCCGGGCGGCGTCGTTGCGCGGCGTCGGCCGGGCGGGCCGTCATGCGCAGATCATCCATACGGGCTTCGCCGGGCCGGACCACCCGCTCCACCCCGCGCTGGCCGAGAGCGGCTATCTGAAGGTCCTGTTCCTGCGGCTCGTCGATTGAAGGTCCTGATCGATGCCTGCGTGCTCTACCCGACGGTGCTGCGGGAGATCGTGCTTGGCGCCTGCACGGCTGGACTGGCCCAGCCGCTCTGGTCCGCTCGCATCCTGGAGGAGTGGGCGAGGGCGGCGGCGCGGCTGGGGCCGGGGCAGGAGGCGGTGGCGCGGGGCGAGGTCGCGGCGGCGCGGTCGCGCTGGCCCGGTGCCGAGGTGACGGTCGATCCGCGCACGGAGGCGCGGCTGCACCTCCCGGACCCGAATGACGTCCACGTCCTCGCCGCAGCCATCGATGGTGGCGCGAGCGTTCTGCTTACCCTCAACGTGCGCGACTTTCCGGCTCGAGCCGTCGCCGCTGAGGGCGTCGCGCGCCGCCATCCGGACGAGTGGCTGACGGCGCTGCACGCCGCGCATCCGCAGGTGGTTGCCCACGTTGCCGAGCAGGTGCGGGCGGAGGCCGAGCGTCTGTCAGCCGTGCCGCAGCCGATGCGGCCCCTGATGAAGCGGGCGCGCCTGCCACGGTTCGGAAAGGCGCTGGAGCGGCTCTAGCTGCCTTGCAGCCACTTCGCCTCGTGCCGGTCGATGGCGGCGATGCGCTCGTCGACCTTGGGGTGGCTCATCAGCCAGGCCGGCATCGCGCCCGACTTCGACTTCGTGAGTCCTTCCAGCTTGCGGAACAGCGACTTCTGCGGCGCCGTTCCGATGCCCGACTTGATCAGCAGCGCCGCCGCATACTCGTCCGCCTCGTACTCGTCCGAGCGCGAGAGGCGCGACGACAGGAGCGTCGTGACCGCGTTGGCAATCAGCACCCCGATGCCGGGCAGGAAGCGGTTCAGCACCATCGCGATCGCCGTGCGCAGGGCGTTCTGGCCAGAGAAGTCGATCATCCGCCGCCGCGAATGCCCCAGCGCCACGTGCCCCAGCTCGTGCGCGATGACGCTCGCCATCTCCTCGCCGGTGACCTCGCCCTGCCGGTACTTCCGGTAGAACCCGCGCGTGATGAAGATCCGACCGTCCGGCGAGGCCAGGCCGTTCACCGGGTCGATCTCGTAGATGTGCACGCGGATGCGCTCGAGGTCGAGCGCCTGCGCCATCCTGTCGGTCAGCTTCTTCAAGTCGCGGTCGGCGAGCTCAATCGACTTCGCGTCGAGCTCCTTCGCGGTCCGCCAGGCCGAGAAGCGGTACATCACGACCGCGTAGATGATCGCCAGCAGGATCGGGGTGAACTTCAGCATGACCTCAATATGGGGCGCCGCCTCACGCGGTGCACCCCAATTCGGCGCGAGGTCGGAGTCGCGCCTTGCGTCGGCGCCCCGGAAGTTCGACCTTCCGGGCGCAACCGGAGGTGGAAAGGCGGCCATGGCGCGCGACAGCTATCATCATGGCGACCTGCGGGCCGCCCTCCTGCGCGCCGCGGCCGAGGCTATCGCCGAAGATGGGTTGGACGCCGCATCGACACGGTCGCTGGCGCGGCGGGTGGGCGTGGCGCCGTCCGCGGTCTTCCGCCACTTCAGTGACAAGAGGGCACTGATGACCGCCTACGCGGCGGAGGGGCTGCGCGACCTTGCCGGCGAAATCTGCAGGCGGACGGCCCATCAGAACGGCCAGGCGCTCTTGCGGGCGCGGGCGGAGGCGTATCTGGACTTCGCACTGTCGCAGCCGCATCGGTTTCGCGCGATGTTCCGGGCCGATCTGCTGGACCGCAGCGACCGCGAACTCCGCGCCGCCGAGGCGATGCTTGAAGGCGCGCTGGGGCAGGGACCGGTCGAGCCGGGCGCGGCGGCGAATGACATGCCACGGCTGGCTCAGGCGGCGATCCACGGCCTCGCGACCCTCGCGCTCGAGAGCGGTCTCGGGGACGCACTGCCGGACGACCCGGCCGAGCGCCGCCCGGCGCTAATGGCGATGCTGCGGCGACTCGCGCCGGCGCTCTCCTAGCGGCCGAGGACGCGCATCCCGGCCGTCAGCCCCTCCAGCGTCATCGGCACCATCCGCTGGGCACCGAGGATGTCGGCGACCATGCCGATCGAAGGGCTGTAGTCCCAGTGACCGTGCGGCGTCGGGTTGATCCAGAGGCTGTCGGGCCACTGCGCCGCCATCCGCCTCAGCCAGACCTCGCCCGCCTCGGCGTTCCAGTGCTCGTTGGCGCCGCCGGGCATGGCGATCTCGTAGGGGCTCATCGCGGCGTCGCCGACGAAGATGCACTTCCACTCCGGGCCGTAGGTGTGCAGCACGTCCCAGGTCGGCACCTGCTCGGTCCAGCGGCGGCGATTGTCGCGCCACAGCCCCTCATAGGGGCAGTTGTGGAAGTAGTAGTGCTCCAGGTGCCGGAATTCGCTGCGGGCGGCGCTGAAGAGTTCCTCCACCACCTTGACGTGCGGGTCCATCGAGCCGCCGACGTCGAGGAAAAGCAGCACCCGCACCGCATTGCGCCGCTCGGGGCGCGTCTTGACGTCCAAATAGCCGTGCTCGGCCGTGGCGCGCACCGTGCCGTCGAGATCAAGCTCCTCGATTGCACCATCGCGCGCCCAGCGGCGCAGGCGCTTCAGCGCGACCTTGATGTTGCGGGTGCCGATCTCGACGTCGTCGTCGAGGTTGCGGAAATCGCGCCGGTCCCAGACCTTGACCGCGCGCTGGTGGCGCGAGCGGTCCTGCCCGATCCGCACACCTTCGGGGTTGTAGCCCCAGGCGCCGAAGGGCGAGGTGCCGGCGGTGCCGATCCATTTAGAGCCACCCTGGTGGCGCCCCTTCTGTTCGGCGAGGCGCTCGCGCAGCGTCTCCATCAGCTTGTCGAAGCCGCCCAGCGCCTCGATCTCGGCGCGCTCGGCCTCGGTCAGGTGCTTCTCGGCCATCTTGCGCAGCCAGTCGTCGGGCAGGTCCAGCGCCTCGACGACGGCCTCCTCCGAAATCCGCTCCAGCCCCTCGAACGCGGCGGCGAAAGCGCGGTCGAAGCGGTCGATGTGCCGCTCGTCCTTCACCAAGGTTGCCCGGGCGAGATAGTAGAACGCCTCGACGTCATAGGTGACGAGGCCGGCGCGCATCGCCTCGAGAAAGCTCAGGAACTCGCGCAGCGAGACGGGCACGCGCTCGGCCCTCAGCGCCTCGAAGAAGCCGAGGAACATCAGCTGAGGCGAGCCGCGGCCGTGACCACGATCAGTGCGACGAGGCCGAAGGCTATGGCATGCACCGCCGCCCACTGCGCCATGTCGAGGCGGGTGCCTTCGCGCTTGTGCGCTCGCCATGCGCCGATCAGCGCCCCCAGCAAGCCAGCGAGTGCGATCATCAGAGACGCTCCATCGGGGGCGGCGTCAGCGCCGCGATCTCCGCTGCGCGCGCCCTGACGACTGCGTCGGTGCCAAAGCCGTAGCGTGCCCAACCCAGGCTCTCGCTGCGCGCCTCGTCGGCCTCGGCGGTCCGGCCCAGCATGTCGAGCGCCTCGGCGCGAACCATGAGGAGCTGCGCGAGGAGGGCGGCGTTCTCTGCCCGAGCCACCGCGTCGAGGTGCGGGTCAACGAGGTCGAGCACCGCGCGCGCGTCCCCCGCCGACAGGGCGAAGGCGGAGAGCTGCATCGCCACATGCGCGGCATGAAGGTGCGTCGACGGATCTGCGTGGTAGAGGCCCGCCGACTCGACGAACGAGGTGAAGGCCAGCTCCGGGTCCGACGGCAGCACGAGGCGCCCGAGCGCGAAGAGCGAGAACGCGGCGCGGTTGTCGGTCCAGCCCTGCTCTCGCGCGATCCGCACCGCCCGCTTTGCCGCGGCGACGCGGCGGCTGGCTGAGGCGCGCGGGCCGAGTGCATTCTCTATCGCGTCGATCCAGGCACGCGGCGCCGGTCGCGTCACGACCGCGACGCCTTGCCGGCCCTGCGGGTTGATCCGATCGAGGATGGCGGGCAGCCGCTCCGCCACCTGCGCCCTGGTCATGCCCGACCTCAGCTCAGGCGCGTAGGTCGCCCGCAGGATCAGCATGTCGAAACCCGTAAGCACCGTGTGGAAGTTGTCGTCGTTGAAGACACTGTCGGTCAGCCGGTAGAGGTCGTTGAGCGGCCCGAGCGACTGCGCCAGTTCCTCGTGCAGGCAATCGCGCATCTCCTGCGGCGAGACGCCGGTGGGCACAAATATCGCCACCTTCTCGCGCCGCGCGAGCGTCGTCCAGTCCAGTTCGGCTGAGCGGCGATTGCTGTCGAAGCTGCGCCAGTCCGACAGCCGCGGCACCACGAAGCAGGCCGCCTGCGGCACGGCCCGCCGCATCGCGTCCCGCGACACCATTTCGATGGTGATTTCCGCTTCGATGTCTGGTGCGACGCGGCTGATGTCGATCGAAGCCTCGTTGCGCAGCCGAGCGACCAGCCGGTCGAGGTCCTGCGACAGCCGGCGCGGGGCGGCGCCGGTCAGGCGCACGCGGACCGGCTCTTCGAAACGGGTGAATGTCTCGATCTGGCGTCCGCTCTCGAGCTGGAAGCTGAGGTCGAGGAAATCCTGCGCGATGGCAGAGTTGGCACGAACCGGACGACTGGCGCTCGGGGCCGAGAAGACCTTCATCGGGGGCAGATCCGTCGGCACCGCGACCGCGCGCTCGGCCACCGGGCCTGTCGGCGGCGCGCAGGACGCCACCAGCACCGCCATCACGACGAGGGCGAGCCGCAAACTCATGCGCGGTCGTACTTCACGAAAGGCGATAGCCGCCAGACCCGGTCGTAGAGCCGCCGCGCGGTCGCGTTGTCATGCGCCGTCAGCCACCAGACCGCCGGCGCCCTCGCGCGGTCGGCCTCGTCATAGACCGCCTCCATCAGCCGGCGTGCGACTCCGCGGCCGCGAAACTCGGGCTCGGTCCAGAGGTCCTGGAGGTAGCAGACGTTCTCGACACGCCACATGTGGCGGTGGAAGAGGAAGTGGGCGAGCCCGGCGGCCCGACCGCCGATGCGGGCGATGAGGCCGCGGAAGTCACGCGGATCGCTGCCCGTAAGCCGCTCGAACGATGTCTGCAACATGCCGCTCCCGACCCGGGCGCCGTAGAAGTCGAGATAGCCTGACCAGAGACGACGCCAGTCCCCGGCATCCGCGGTCGTGATCGAACCTATCTCGATGGTCAGCGCCTCGGCCATGGCCTTGTCCCGGTCTGCGTATTCTCGGTATCTGCCAAGTGGCGGTCGCTCCACAGAAAACGCGTGGCTCGGCGACAATCCGCCCGCCTCAGCGCTGCCGACGGGCCATGAAGGCCAGCCTCTCGAAGAGCTGCACGTCCTGCTCGTTCTTCAGGAGCGCACCGTGCAGTCGGGGCAGGGCGTCGCGTGCGTCGCCGCGCAGGTCGGCCGGCGAGAGGTCCTCGGACAGGAGGAGCTTCAGCCAGTCCAGCACCTCCGACGTCGACGGCTTCTTCTTCAGCCCCGGCGTCTCGCGCAGCTGGTAGAACTGCGTCAGCGCCTGCGTCAGCAGCGTGTCCTTGATGCCCGGATGGTGCACCTCGACGATGCGCTTCATCGTGTCCACGTCCGGAAAGCGGATGTAGTGGAAGAAGCAGCGGCGCAGGAACGCGTCCGGCAACTCCTTCTCGTTGTTCGAGGTGATGACGACGACCGGCCGGTGCCGCGCCCGTACGGTCTCGCCCGTCTCGTAGACGTGGAACTCCATCCGGTCGAGTTCCTGCAACAGGTCGTTCGGGAACTCGATGTCGGCCTTGTCGATCTCGTCGATCAGCAGGACGACGCGCTCGGGGGCGTCGAAGGCCTGCCAGAGCTTGCCCTGCCGGATATAGTTGGCGACGTCGTGCACCCGCTCGTCGCCCAGCTGGCTGTCGCGCAGTCGGCTCACCGCGTCGTACTCGTAGAGGCCCTGTTGAGCGCGGGTGGTCGACTTGATGTGCCATTCGATCAGCGGCATGCCCAGCGACGCCGCGACCTGCCGCGCGAGCTCGGTCTTGCCGGTCCCCGGCTCGCCTTTGACGAGCAGCGGCCGCTCCAGCGTCACCGCGGCGTTCACCGCCACGATCAGGTCGTCCGTCGCGACGTAGGCGTCGGTCGAAGCGAATTGCACGGATTGCTCTGCCTGCCTCATTTCGCCCGACGCTATCCCCGGTGCCAACGCCCTTCAAGAAGCCGAGAAGGGTTATCGACAAAACGGGGGTGCTCGGGTAAGTCCCGCGCCCATGGCACGTTCGCCCATATCGAGCACTGTGGTTGAGACCGGCGAACGCAGTGAGGGGAGCCGCATGAAGGCCGAAACTTTCCTGCCTGACGACTATCGTCCGGCTGAAGACGAACCATTCATGAATGAACGCCAGTTGGAGTATTTTCGCCGTAAGCTCGTCCAGTGGAAGAACGACCTCCTCGACGAGAGCAAGCTGACAATCGAAGGCCTTCAGGACACCACCCGCAATATCCCCGATATCGCCGACCGCGCAAGCGAGGAGACCGACCGCGCCCTTGAGCTCCGCACCCGCGACCGCCAGCGCAAGCTCGTCGCCAAGATCGACGCGGCGCTGAGGCGGATCGAGGATGGCGAGTACGGCTACTGCGAGGAGACGGGGGATCCGATCTCGCTGAAGCGGCTCGACGCGCGGCCGATCGCAACTCTCAGCCTCGAGGCGCAGGAGCGGCACGAGCGCCGCGAGAAGGTTCACCGCGACGAGTGAGCGCGTGAGGCATCAATCGACGGACGAGCGCCGGGGCAGTGTTCCCGGCGTTTTCGCATGAGCCTTGCAGGGCTGAGGGTCGCGATCGTCGGCGCCGGTGTCGCGGGACTGGCCTCGGCCGCAGCGATGGCGGTGAGGGGTGCCGAGGTCATCGTGCTTGAGCGGTCGCCCGAGATCGGCCAAGTCGGTGCCGGCATTCAGATCAGTCCGAACGGCATGACCGTCCTCGCTGCGCTGGGCCTGAGGGAGCGCGCCCTTGCGGCTGGTCTGCAGAGCGAGGCCGTGGTGCTGCATCGCGAGGACGGGCGGCGCGTGCTGACAATGGACCTGCGGCGCCACGGCGGCGGGCGCGACTGGATCCTTATCCACCGCGCACGGCTGATCGGTTTGCTGGCGGACGCTGCGCGTTCTGCCGGCGCCGCGATCTCGCTAGGCCACGAGGTCACCGAGGTCGTGGACAGCGCGCAGCCCCGCGTGATGTTGGCGGACGGCCGTGAAGTCTCAGCCGGTGTCGTGGTAGGCGCCGATGGCTTCAGGAGCAGATGTCGCGCCGCTGTCGGCGAGGCGGCGGAGCCCGCCTTCATGGGCCAGGTCGCGTGGCGGGCCGTCCTGCCGGATGAGGGTGGACCGCCGGTGGCGCAGGTCTTCATGGGCGGTGGCCGGCACCTGGTGACCTATCCGCTGCGCGGCGGCTTGCGAAATGTCGTCGCCGTCGAGGAACGGGACATCTGGGCGAGCGACGACTGGTCCGCTGCCGGCGATCCGGCGGAACTGCGCGCCGCGTTCGCCGCGTTCGCACCAGAGGTGCGGGATCTGCTCGCGCGAGTGCCGGAGGCGAACCTATGGGGCCTCTTCCGAACGCCCGTCGCGCAGCGTTTCCATGGGCAGCGCGTGGCGCTTGCGGGCGATGCCGCGCACCCGACGCTGCCGTTCCTGGCGCAGGGGGCGAACCTGGCGCTCGAGGACGCCTTCGCCCTCGCAGTTTGCCTTGATCGCGCAGCGCCCGATATCGCGCTGCCGGAATATACGCGGCGCAGGCGCGAACGAACGGCGCGCGTGGTCGCGGCGGCGACGCGAAACGCGCGGAACTATCATTTGAAGCCGGGGCCGCTGCGCTGGGCGGCGCATCTGGCGCTTGGCGCTGCGGACCGGCTCTCACCCGCCTCGGTGCTGGGCCGCTTCGAGTGGCTCTACGGCCACGACGAGACGGCCTGACCGAAGCTCAGCGCGCCTGTTCCAGCGCCGCGATGATCGGCGAGAATTCCTCTGCCTTCAGCGACGCGCCACCGACCAGCGCGCCATCCACCTCCGGCACCGCGAAGATGTCGGCCGCGTTGCCGGCCTTGACCGAGCCGCCGTAGAGCAGGCGCACCGACCGTGCCTGCTGGTCCAGCCGCTCCGTCAGGCGCTTGCGCAAGAAGCGGTGGACCTCTTCGATCTGCTGGATCGTCGGGGTGCGTCCGGTGCCAATGGCCCAGACCGGCTCGTAGGCGACGACGAGGCGCGCCGCCGGAACGCCGTCCGGCACCGAGCCGTCGAGCTGCCGCCCGATCACCTCAAGCGTCCGCCCGCCCTCGCGCTCCTCCAGCGACTCGCCAACGCAGACGATGGGGTCGAGGCCCGCAGCCAGCGCGGCGGCCGTCTTGGCGGCGACGAGCGCATCGCTTTCGTTGTGATCTGTCCGGCGCTCGGAATGGCCGAGGATGACGAACGTCGCGCCCGCCGCGGCGAGCATCTGGGCTGAAATATCGCCCGTGTGCGCTCCCGAGGCTTCCTGATGGCAATCCTGCCCTCCGACCGTGATGGCGGTGTCCGCCACCGCCCCGGCCATCCGCGCGAGCAGCGTCGCCGGCGGACAGACGAGCACGTCGACGGAGGGAACGGGATGCCGGGCGGCTAGAGCGTCGATCTGGTGCAGATCTGCCGCCGTGCCATTCATTTTCCAGTTGCCCGCCGCAAGCTTGCGTCGCATCCGCTCGTCCTCTCCCTGACCTGTCGGGCCAATACGCAGAGGAACGGCGGGGGCGTCAACCTGCCGCGCGCGGCTCTGTCAGCCCGCGGGGCCTTCTTTTGCCAGTTCCTCAACGTCACGGAACCGGATCGATTCGCCGCAGCCGCAGGCGTCGACGACGTTGGGATTGCGGAACTTGAAGCCGCTCTCGAGGAGCGACGTCTGGTAGTCAATCTCGGTGCCAAAGAGGAACATCTGCGCCATCGGGGCGACGAGCACGCGCGCGCCATCCTGTTCGACCACCTCGTCGTTGGCCTCGGGCTCGATGGCGGGTTCCATCGTGTATTCCATTCCCGCGCACCCCCCTTTCTTGACGCCGACACGCAGACCCTCGCAGCGATCGCGCTCCATCAGGCGGGTGATCTGCCGCACCGCCGCAGGTGTGAGCGTCACGGGTGCCTTTCCCGGAATGCCGAACATTGCGATACCTTCCTTCGTTCGCCCGTAAAATAGAGGCGCGGCCCGCCTTTCTCAAGGCGTAGACAGCGGGAGGGTCAGGCCGCCTCGGGCCGTGCGGCGACTGCCGGCAGCTCGATCCCGAGGCGATCTATCTCCTGCAGCAGATGCTCGCGCAGCTCGCACTCGACCGCCCAGCCTGCGTCGGGGACCGGCACCGGAATAGCGAAAAGCGCGGTCAGGCCGAACTCGTCCTGGTCGGTGACGTAGCAGAAAGCTTCCTCCTGGGGGTCGATGCGCTCGTCTCGTGCGGCGAAGGCCTCCATCGCCTCGCGCAGGGGCTGCACGTCCGATGTCGCGGCGAGGCGCAGCTTGACGAGCCGCATCATCTTGAACTCGACGTGGCTCCAGTTCTCGAACGGCTTCGTGACGAAGCAGGATACCGGCACGATCAGTCGGTTGCCTGTCCAGAGGCGCAGCTGGACGTAAGTGAAGTGGATCGCCTCCACGGTGCACCAGTGGCCCTCGAACTCCAGGAAGTCGCCGATGCGGGCCGAGCGGTTCAGCGAGATCTGCAGGCTGGCCAGGATATTGCCCAACACTTCTCGCGCCGCGAATGCGAGCACCAGCGTCAGCGCGCCCGCCGACGCGAGGAGCGAGATACCCAGGCTTTGGAACGTGTTGGCCGAACTCAGCACGATCCCGACCGCCAGCAGCGCCGCCACGACGAGGAGCAGCCGCCGCGCAGCCGAGACGCCGGTCGCCAAGCTTCGATGCTCGGCGTTCACCGGCGAGGCCATCTCGTCGGGGTCCGTCGTCACGATCCGCGCGAGGACCGCGTCGATCACGTTGACGATCAGGATCACCACCGCTGCGACGTATCCGAGCAGCACCGTGGGCTCTATGACGGCGGAGGCTGCGCTCGACACGACGAGGAGGTCGCTCGTCAGGAAGGCAAGGAGGAACGCGGTGATCGCCAGCGTGGCGGGCAGGCGGGCGCTCAACAGGAAGCTCCGCCCCGCCCACCGGCGCGAACGCGCCGACATCCGGCCGAAGAAGCGCCATGCGGCGACGGCCGTCACCGCGATGAGCAGGGCTGCAACCGGCAGGAACAGCACCTCCCAGAGATGCAGGCCGAAGAGCGAGTCGGCCCGCAGCCACTCCGGCAGGTCCTCCTCCAGCTCAGACGGGCCGTAGAGATCGTAGAGGGCCGGCACGTTTGCGACGGTCGGCCTCGCGAAGACCCAGACCGCGTCGCCGCCCTCGGGTTTGATGCGGTTCAGCCGCACCCCAACCTCGCGTCCCTCGATCTCGAGGACGCCGAGCAGCAGGCTGCGCCGCGGCTCACCCACCATCGGGTCGCTAGACCCGCCGCGCTCCTCCATCGCGTCGGGACGCTCCGACATGTCGGACCACCGCAGCAGCACCTTGCGGTCGATCACGTTGTGCAGACGGCGGGCCAGGTCCGGCCCGAGAAAGGGCTGCCGCTCCCTAGCGATGTCGCGCAGATCGAGTGCGTGCGCCGCGGCGTCCCAGTTGCCGTCGCCGGCGGCACGAAGGAAGGACTCGAGCGCGGTCTGCGGCGCCGCGAGATCCATGTCGTCGGGGCGCGGCGGCAGCCCTTCGTTCAGTGCATCGACCTCGAAGTAGCGCGGAGATGCCCCCTCCTGCGCATGAGCGGCCGTCAGAAGGGCAAGCGCCAACAGGCACGCGCGGATCAGGTATGCGGCGGCTCCTCGCACGCAGCTGCAACCCACGGCCGCGGCGGCGGTTCCGGCGGCGATTGACGCTCGCGCTGCCGCTCCGCAAGGTGCCGCCGATGGAAGAGGTCTTCACTGGCAGTTTCACGCAGCAGCCGCCGATCCCGGACGAGGCCGTCGAGGCGGCGGTGGCGGTGATGCGCAGCGGGCGGCTGCACCGCTACAACCTGGTGCCGGGCGAGGCGGGGGAGGTGGCACTGCTCGAGGCGGAGTTCGCGGCGCTGACCGGCGCGCGGCACGCCCTCGCGGTCGCCTCGGGCGGCTACGCACTGGCTGCGGCGCTCCGGGCGCTGGACGTGCAGCCGGGCGAGCCGGTCCTGAGCAACGCCTTCACCCTCGCGCCGGTGCCGGGCGCCATTGCTTCGGTGGGGGCGCGGCCCGTCTTCGTCGAGGTGACGGAGGCGCTGACCATCGACCTCGACGACCTCGCGGCCAAGCTGGGGCAGGCGCGCGTGCTGCTCCTCAGCCACATGCGCGGGCACGTCTGCGACATGGACCGGCTGATGGCGCTCTGCGACGCGGCGGGCGTGACGGTGGTGGAGGACTGCGCCCACACGATGGGCGCGTCATGGCGCGGCGTGCCCTCCGGCCGTCACGGCGCCATCGGGTGCTACTCGACGCAGACCTACAAGCACGTCAATTCGGGCGAGGGCGGCTTGATCGTTACCGACGATGCGGACCTCGCCGCCCGCCTGATCCTCGGTTCGGGCAGCTACATGCACTACGGCCTGCATGGCACCGCGCCGCCGGCCGAGGCGTTCGAGGCGGCGCGCTGGAGCGTGCCCAATGTCTCGGGCCGGATGGACAATGTGCGCGCGGCCATCCTGCGGCCCCAGCTGCGCGGTCTCGACGCCGCTCGCGCCGCCTGGCTCCGGCGCTACCGCACGATCGAGGACGGCCTGCGCGGCGTGCCCGGCCTGACGCTGATCGAGCGGCAAGAGGCCGAGGCGTTCGTCGGCTCATCCCTCCAGTTCCTGCTGCTGGACTGGAGCGACGCGGCCGTCGCGCGTGTGGTCGAGCGCTGCGCCGCGCGAGGCGTGAGCCTCAAGTGGTTCGGCGCGCCCGAGCCCCAAGGCTTCACCGCGACCTACCGCCACTGGCGCTTCGCCTCGTCCGAGCCGATGCCCCGGACCGACCGCATCCTGCGCGCCATCCTCGACATGCGGCTGCCGCTGACCTTCTCCCTCGACGACTGCATGCTCATAGCGCGTATCATCGCGCAGGAAGTCGGACGCGCCTGCAACCGGAAGGACGCGGCGCAATGACGGCGGGCGCGGGTGGACAGGCGCCGTGGCAGGCCGCACAAAGAGGCTGCCGCGGCCGAGAGGGAACATGTTTACGGCATCCATGACCTTCGACCTCGGGGACGAGGTGAACGCCCTCCGCGACATGGTGCACCGCTGGGCGCAGGACCGCGTCAAGCCGATGGCGGCCGATGTCGACCGCGGCAACGACTTTCCGTCGGAACTCTGGCGCGAGATGGCTGAGCTCGGCCTCCTCGGCATAACGGTGGAGGAGGAGTATGGCGGCGCCGGCATGGGCTATCTGGCCCACGTCGTCGCGGTCGAAGAGATCGCGCGCGCGTCGGCCTCCGTCTCGCTCAGCTACGGCGCGCATTCGAACCTCTGCGTCAATCAGATCCGCCTGAACGGCACGGAGGCGCAGCGGGCGAAGTACCTCCCGCCGCTCGTCTCGGGCGAGCACGTCGGCGCGCTTGCGATGTCCGAGGCGGGCGCAGGCTCCGACGTGGTGTCGATGAAGCTGCGCGCCGAGAAGCGCAACGACCGCTTCGTGCTGAACGGCACCAAGTATTGGATCACCAATGGCGGCGAGGCGCAGACGCTGGTCGTCTACGCCAAGACCGACCCCGAGGCGGGCTCGAAGGGCATTACTGCCTTCCTGATCGAGAAGGCGATGAAGGGCTTCGGCCAGTCGCCGCACTTCGACAAGCTCGGGATGCGCGGCTCGAACACCGTCGAGCTGGTCTTCGAGGACGTCGAGGTGCCGTTCGAGAACATCCTCGGCGAGGAGGGGCGCGGCGCCCGCGTGCTGATGTCGGGCCTCGACTATGAGCGCGTGGTGCTTTCGGGGATCGGCCTCGGCATCATGGCGGCCTGCCTCGACGAAGTCATGCCGTACCTTCGCGAGCGGAAGCAGTTCGGCCAGCCGATCGGCTCGTTCCAGCTCATGCAGGGCAAGATCGCCGACATGTACACGGCGATGAATTCGGCCCGCGCCTATGTCTACGAGGTCGCCAAGGCCTGCGACCGTGGCGAGGTGAAGCGCGCCGACGCGGCGGCGTGCGTGCTCTACGCCTCCGAGCAGGCGATGGTGCAGGCGCACCAGGCGGTGCAGGCGATGGGCGGCGCGGGCTTCATGAACGAGACGCCGGTCAGCCGCCTCTTCCGCGACGCGAAGTTGATGGAGATCGGCGCCGGCACCTCGGAGATCCGCCGGATGCTGATCGGGCGCGAACTGATGTCGACGCAAGGGTAGGGCGGCATGGCACAGTCGCAGCAGGCGGACACGGACGTCGGCGGCTGGAGCGGGCTGCTCGACTTCCAGACCGGCGAGGGTGTGCTGCATGGCCATTTCAGCTGGCTGATCCAGCTCATGGAGTGGGTCGCGGCGATCATCGAGATCGCGGCTATCGCCCTCCTGATCGTGGGCGCGCTTCGTTTCATCGCCGGGGTCCTCGTCGCCGAGATCGCGCGGCGCGGGCCCGAGCGGGTGCGCAAGACGAACCGCGAGCGCATCGAGCTGGGTCGCTACATCCTGGCGGGGCTCGAGCTGTTCATCGTGGCGGACATCATCCGCACGGCGCTATCGCTCGCCTTCTCGGACCTCCTGTTCCTAGGGCTTCTCGTCGTGATCCGGTCGATCATCAGCTACTTCCTCGACCGCGAGCTGAAGGAATTGAAGAGCGAGCTCGGGTCGTGATGCGGCGCTTGCTGGCGGTCGCCTTTCTTGTCGCCGCTCCGGCCGCCGGGGAGGATTTCGTGCCCGGCCCCTACATCGAGGTGCTGGCCGAGTGCTACGGCAACGCCGAGAGCACCGCGGATCGGAGCGCTTGCATCGGCGAGATCACCCGCATCTGCGAGGAGGAGGAGCCGCAGGGCGCCACGACTCTCGGCATGGCCACCTGCGCCGGCATCGAGGCGGATGCGTGGGACGTGGTGCTGGAGGGCGAGTACAGGCTGTCAATGGAATGGGCGCGCGCGGCGGACCGCGACGACCCGCCCGCCTCGCCCAGTGTCGTCGCCCGCGCCGACGCGCTGCGGACGGCGCAGCGGGCGTGGGAGGATTTCCAGGAGGCGGAGTGCCACCTTGCCTTCGCCCGCTGGGGCTCCGGCTCGATGCGGCAGGTCGCGGCCTCGCGCTGCCGGATGCGGATGATCGCCGAGCGCGCCGTCGCGCTCCGCGCGCTGAGGGAGGACTTCTGATGCGGCTGCTGTCTCAGGCGATCACCGGCTCGGAAGAGTTCCGCGCCAACGTGGCGGCGCACGAGGCGGCCTTCGCCGAAGTGGCGGAGGCGGCTCGATGGGGCGCGGCGGGCGGCGGCGCCCGCGCCCGCGAGCGGCATGTGGGGCGCGGCAAGATGCTGCCGCGCGACCGGGTTGCGGGCCTGCTCGACCCCGGCTCGCCGTTCCTCGAGATCGGCGCCTTCGCCGCCTTCGGCATGTACGATGGCGCCGCGCCCGCGGCGGGCGTCATCGCGGGCGTCGGGCGGGTGCATGGCCGCAACGTCATGGTGGTCTGCAACGACGCCACGGTGAAGGGCGGCACCTACTACCCGATGACGGTCAAGAAGCACCTGCGCGCGCAGGAGATCGCGGAGGAGTGCCGGCTGCCCTGCGTCTATCTCGTGGATTCCGGCGGTGCCAACCTGCCGAACCAGGACGAGGTCTTTCCCGACCGCGACCATTTTGGCCGGATCTTCTACAACCAGGCGCGGATGAGCGCGAAAGGCATCCCGCAGATCGCGGTCGTCATGGGCTCCTGCACCGCCGGCGGCGCCTATGTGCCGGCGATGTCGGACGTCACGATCATCGTGCGAAACCAAGGCACTATCTTCCTTGCCGGACCTCCCCTTGTAAGAGC
Source organism: Roseitranquillus sediminis (assembly GCF_016918935.1). Classification (GTDB taxonomy): domain Bacteria; phylum Pseudomonadota; class Alphaproteobacteria; order Rhodobacterales; family Rhodobacteraceae; genus Roseitranquillus; species Roseitranquillus sediminis. The sequence goes on along the minus strand of NZ_JAFFOB010000012.1, from coordinate 87,243 downwards.
CGCAACGGGCGAGGTGGTGAGCGCCGAGGATCTCGGCGGCGGCGACGTGCACACCCGCCTCTCGGGCGTGGCCGACTATCTGGCCGAGGACGACGCGCACGCTCTGGCCCTGGCGCGGCAGGCGATGGGCTCGCTCAACCCCGGTCCCGCGCCCTTCGAGCGCGAGGCGCCCGAGCCGCCGGCCTACGATCCAAACGAGATGCTGGGCGTCGTGCCGGCAGGCCTCAGGACGCCTTACGACATTCGCGAGGTGATCGCGCGGGTGGTGGACGGGAGCAGATTTGACGAGTTCAAACAACGGTTTGGCGAGACCTTGGTGACAGGGTTCGCGCATGTGAACGGCTGGCCGGTGGGGATCGTCGCGAACAACGGGGTGCTCTTCAGCGAGGCGGCGCAGAAGGGGGCGCACTTCGTCGAGCTCTGCTCGCAGCGGCAGGTGCCGCTTGTCTTCCTGCAGAACATCACCGGCTTCATGGTCGGCCGCCGCTACGAGAACGAGGGCATCGCCCGGCACGGCGCCAAGATGGTCACGGCGGTCGCGACGACCGCGGTGCCGAAGATCACCATGATCGTCGGCGGCTCGTTTGGTGCGGGAAATTACGGCATGGCGGGAAGGGCTTATCAGCCGAGGTTCATGTGGACGTGGCCCAACAGCCGGATCTCCGTGATGGGCGGCGAGCAGGCGGCGGGGGTGCTGGCGACGGTCCGGCGCGACGCGATGGAGCGTGCGGGCGAGGCCTGGTCGGAGGATGAGGAGGCGGAGTTCAAGCGCCCGACGATCGAGATGTTCGAGCGCCAGAGCCACCCGCTCTACGCCTCCGCCCGGCTCTGGGACGACGGAATCGTCGACCCGAGGAAGACGCGGGAGGTGCTGGCCCTGAGCCTCTCGGCGGCGCTGAACGCGCCGGTGGCGGAGACGCGGTTCGGAGTGTTCCGGATGTGAGGCCGCCTCGGTTCCTGCAACTTCGTTGAAGTTTCCGGGGCCGGTCTTACAACTTCTTGCAAGAAATCCGCGAGGGGCGATGCGGGTCATCGTGGCCGACATCACGACGCTGGAGGTCGACGCGATCGTAAACGCGGCGAACCAGAGCCTCGCCGGCGGGGGCGGCGTCGACGGCGCGATCCACCGCGCGGCGGGACGCGAGAAGCTGCAACGCGCCTGCCGCGAAATCGGCGGCTGCCCGACCGGCGACGCCGTGGTGACCGACGGCTTCGACCTGCCGGCGCGCTGGATCATCCATGCCGTCGGTCCCCGCTGGAAGGGCGGCGACCGGGGCGAGGCGGACCTGCTCGCCTCCTGCTACCGCCGGGCGCTGCAAGAGGCCCGCCGGATCGGCGCCGCCTCCATCGCCTTCCCCGCAATCTCGACGGGGATCTACGGCTATCCGGCTGAGGAGGCGGCTCACGTCGCCGTCGCCACCGTCGCCGAGCACCGGGGCAAGATCGACGTCACCTTCTGCTGCTTCTCCGACGAGAGCGCGGAGCACCATCGCCGGGCGCTGGAGGAATAGCGACGGACCGAGGAACGGTCCGCGACGTGTCGGCGCCCCGCAATCAGAAGCGGCGCTTGATGCGCGGGGTCAGGCGGGGAGAAGGCCCAGCGCCTGGTCGGTGGCGGTGCCGGCGTACTTGTCGCGCGGGGGCCAGGGGCGGTCCTGCCAGGGCGAGGAGAAGGTGAAGCTGGAGACACGGCGGCCTTCGGGGAGGGCGCCGTTGCCGGCGCCGAGGGCGTAGTCGTAGTAGAGCTTGATGATCTCCTCCTCCGTGACCTGATGCGTGGCCGGATGGGTCATGCAGGCCTCCTTCCAGGCGCGGACGCGGTCGTAGTCGGGGCCGTCCGGCAGGGAGAAGTCCTCGTAGTAGTCGAGGAACCAGAAGCGCTTGAACATCGGGGTGAAGACAGCTTCGGCGAGGCCGAACCCCTTGAAGAGGAACGGCCCGTCGGGACTGTGCTCGCGCAGGAAGCCGTCGATGTCGCGGTAGATGGCGAGAAGCCGGTCCGCGAACTCGTCGCGGCGCGCGCGGTCCTGGTTCATGACGAAGAGGTAGCCCGCTGAGGTGAACGGCCCCTCGCGCGCGACCAACATCGACTCGACCGCGTGCTCGAGCGGGTCGCGGCGGCGCAGTGTCGGGCCGTCCAGGATCTCGTCGAGATAGCGAAGGATCACGAGGCTTTCCTTGAGGATCTGGCCGTCCGGCGTCTCGAGCACGGGGAGCGCGGTCGTGCCACGCGTCTTGGCCAAGAGCTCAGGGTCGCGCGGCCGGGTGATGTCGACGACGCGGAACTCGACGGCGTCATCGCGCCCGCGAAGCGCCAGCAGGATCTCGAGCCGCTGCGAGAACGGGCAGACGGGGATGTGGTGGACGACGTGCTTGGCTGTCATGGCTCGGTCCGGCGGGGGATGTCAGGTCCGGCGATCGGACCGGACGGGGGCGCGCGCGTCAACACGAAGATGGCCGGACGCGTCCGGCGACACGGGACTGGCGGCGGCGGGCGGATGGCTCTACCCGTAGGAGGAAGCCAGGGAGGGGCGATGTTCGGCAGGCTGTTGATCGCGAACCGGGGGGAGATCGCGTGCCGGGTGATCCGGACGGCGCGGCGGCTGGGGGTGTCGACGGTGGCGGTGTTCTCGGACGCCGATGCGCGGGCGCTGCATGTCGAGATGGCGGACGAGGCGGTTCGGCTGGGTCCGCCGCCGCCGGGCGAGAGCTATCTCAGGGGCGAGGCGATCATCGCGGCGGCGAAGGCGACGGGGGCGGAGGCGATCCACCCCGGCTATGGCTTTTTGAGCGAGAATCCGGACTTCGTCGAGGCGGTGGAGGCGGCGGGGCTGGTCTTCGTGGGGCCGAGCGCGGAGGCGATCCGGGCGATGGGCCTCAAGGACGCGGCCAAGGCGGTGATGGAGAAGGCGGGCGTGCCGGTGGTGCCTGGCTATCACGGCCGCGACCAGGCGGACGAGCGGCTGGCCGAGGAGGCGGCGCGGATCGGCTGGCCGGTGCTGATCAAGGCGGTGGCGGGCGGCGGCGGCAAGGGGATGCGGCGCGTCGATGCCGAAGCGGAATTCGCCGACGCGCTCGACGCCGCACGGTCCGAGGCGCGGGGCGCCTTCGGCAACGACAGCGTGCTGATCGAGAAGTTCGTGGCGACCCCGCGGCACATCGAGGTGCAGGTCTTCGGCGACGGCCGCCGGGCGGTGCACCTCTTCGAGCGGGACTGCTCGCTGCAGCGGCGCCACCAGAAGGTGATCGAGGAGGCGCCCGCGCCCGGCATGACGCCGGAGATGCGCGAGGCGATGGGCGCGGCGGCGGTGCGGGCGGCGGAGGCCATCGGCTATAGCGGGGCGGGGACGGTCGAGTTCATCGTGGACGCGAGCGAGGGGCTGCGAGCGGACCGCTTCTGGTTCATGGAGATGAACACGCGCCTGCAGGTGGAGCATCCGGTGACGGAGGCGGTCACCGGCGTGGACCTGGTGGAGTGGCAGTTGCGGGTGGCCTCTGGCGAGGCGCTGCCGGCGCGGCAGGAGGACCTCGGGATCGATGGCCACGCAGTGGAGGCGCGGCTCTATGCCGAGGACGCGGCGGCGGGGTTCCTGCCGGCGACGGGGCGGCTGGCGCGGCTGAGGTTTCCCGACGAGGCGCGGGTGGACAGCGGGGTGCGCGAGGGCGACGCGATCACGCCCTACTACGACCCGATGATCGCGAAGGTCGTCTGCCACGGGGCGACGCGCGAGATCGCGCTGAGGCGGCTCGGCCGGGCGCTGGCGCGGACCGAGGTGGCGGGGACGAAGACGAACCTCGGGTTCCTCGCCGCGCTGGTGGCGCACGAGGGGTTCCGGCGGGGCGAGGTGGACACCGGGCTGATCGCGCGGGACCTCGAGGCGCTGACGGCGCGGCGGGCGGTGCCGCGGCGGCTGGTGGCGCTGGCGGCGCTGGGCGCGGCGGGGCTGCACGAGCCGGGCGGGCCGATGCGGGGCTTCGCGCTCTGGACGCCGCTCAGGCACCTCGTCGTGCTGGAGCACGAGGGGGATCTGCTGGAGCTTTACGTGACGGTGCTGGACCGCGACCGCTGCCGGGTCGAGGGCGGCGGCGAGGCGATTGAGGTCGAGCGCGCGGGCGAGGGCTGGATCGTGGACGGCGACCGCCTGCGCGCGCGGGTCGAGCGGGGCGAGGGGGTGGTGCGGGTGCACGCCGACCGCTCGGTGAGCTTCGGCGTGCCGGACCCGCTGGACGTGGGGCAGGCGACCGGCGCGGCCGTGGGCATCGTCGAGGCGCCGATGCCGGGGCTGGTGCGGCGGATGTTCGCGTCGGCGGGCGATACGGTCGCGGCCGGCGACCGGCTGGCGATCCTCGAGGCGATGAAGATGGAGCACGTCCTGAAGGCGCCGCGCGACGGCGTGGTGGCCGAGGTGCTGGCGCCCGAGGGCGCGCAGGTCGAGGCGGGCGCGGCGCTGATCCGGCTGGAGGACGAGGCGGGCTAGGGCCGGTTGGCGAGGGCCGCTCGGTCGAGGCGGTAGGCGATGCCGCCGGCCTCGCTCCGGCGGTAGTGGACACCGACGACGGTGCCGCTGGCGACGTCGAAGACGGGGCTGCCCGAGGTGCCGGGGCCGGTGTCGCAGCTGTGCTCGATCTCGGTGTCGTTCACGCGCACGATCCGGCACGCATCGCCGCCCCAGACCGCGAGCTGTTCGGTGTTGCCGCGGAAGTAGAGGATGCCGGCGGGCGCGCCTTCGGCGGGCGGCGCCTCGGCGAGCGTCAGCGGGTGGACGTCAGGGCCGACCGGCTGGGCGAGGGTCAGGATGACTGCGCCGCCCATCGTGTCGGGCCAGATGATCTCGATCGGGGTGCGATCGACTTCGTGCCGGGTCGCGGCACCTTCGGGGTCGAGGGTGAAGGTGCTTTGCCCCGTCGCGCAGAAGCCGACGGTTGCGATGCGGTCGGGCGCGACGAGGAATGCCGTGCATTGGCCGGCGACGCTGGCGCCGTCGGCTCCTGCGACCGAAAGCAGATCGACGGCACGCGCCAGTTTCGAGACGTCGGCAGCGCCGAGGTCGGCAACCGGTGCCGCATCGTCGGCGCCGACGATCCCGCCGAGGTAGGGCGTCGAGGCGGCAAGGGTGGGGCCGGTGCCCGGCGCGCGTTCGTCGAGGAAGCGGCGGAGGTTCGCCACGGTGGCGGGCGTCTCGATCAGGCCGGCCGCGAGCAGGAAGTCGAGGTTTGCGGCGGCGTCGTCGGGGTCTCCCGTCTTGATCATCTCCAGGATGCGCGCGTGCTCGGCCTCCTGCGCAGCGAGCTGGCGCTCCTGCATGCCGCCGACGATCGCGACGACCGCGTTCCCGAGCGCGGCCGCAGTTGCCGCGAGCACCGCCACCACGAGCGGACTGCGCCAACCGCCACTGACGTTCTGGTGGCGTCGGAGGTCGAGGTCAGCCGCCTTGAGGTCGAGCTCGCGCTCGCGCAGCGCCAGCTCTCGCTCGGCGGCCGACGCTCGCTGCTCCTGCCCGGTGTGGCCGTCGTCCTGCATCGAGAGTCGCCCCGCCGAACCGTCGCCCGATGATAGTCGAAGTTCTGCGCGCTGCGGTAGCGGTCGCATGCGGGCTGCATCTGGCCGGCGTCGGCCGCGGTGGGTTGCAGCCGAAGGGAATTTGGCTCCTTCTGGCCGCGTTCGGGCCGCTCGGCGGCCGCCGCGCGGAGACGTCATGATCACGCTGCACCATTGTCCGCAGAGCCGGTCGATGCGGGTGCTCTGGCTGCTGGAGGAGCTGGGCATGCCCTACCAGGTGGTCGAGCATCCCTTCGACCGCTCGCTCAGATCGGAGCCCTACCTCATGCTGAACCCGGTCGGGCGGGTGCCGTCCCTGGCTATGGACGGTGAGGTGATATGGGAATCGGGCGCGATCATCGAAGTGCTTTGCGAGCGGTTCCCCGAGCGCGGGCTGGGGCGGCTGCCGGGCGAGATCGACCGGCCCGACTGGCTGATCTGGCTGCACTTCGCCGAGACGATCAGCCAGCACGTGGCGGCGCTGACGCAGCAGCACATCGTGCTCTACGAGGACGCGATGCGCTCGCCCGTCGTGATGCGGCTGGAGGCGAAGCGGCTGGAGAAGTGCTATGGCGCAATCGAGCGGCGGCTGTCGTCCCCGGTGGAGAACCGCGACTACCTGCTGACGAGCGGGTTCTCGGCAGTGGACATCGCCGTGGGGCAGGCCGTCTACATGGCGCGTCACTTCGCGCGGACGGAGGCTTTCCCCGAGGTGTCGGCCTGGTACGCGCGGATCACCGAGCGGCCGTCGTTCGCTGCGGCGCTGCCGGACGCGGAGCACCGGCTCTACGAGCGCGACTTCTACGAGCCGTGGGAGGGCTGAGATGGGCGAACGGGTCGAGATCTTCGAGGTGGGGCCGCGGGACGGGCTGCAGAACGAGAAGCGGGCGATCCCGACGGCGGAGAAGGTGGCGCTGGTCGACCTGCTGTCGCGGGCGGGGTTCCGGCGGATCGAGGTGGCGAGCTTCGTCAACCCCAAGCTCGTGCCGCAGATGGCGGACGGGGCGGAGGTGCTGGCGGGGATCGCGCGCGCGCCGGGCGTGAGCTATGCCGCGCTGACGCCGAACCTGAAGGGGTTCGAGCGGGCGCGGGCGGCGCGGGCGGACGAGATCGCGGTCTTCGCCTCGGCGTCGGAGGGGTTCAGCCGGGCGAACCTGAACTGCTCGATCGACGGAAGCCTGGAGCGGTATCGCTCCGTGGCGGAGGTCGCGCGGGAGGCGGAGATCCCGGTGCGGGGCTATGTGAGCTGCGTCAGCGACTGCCCGTTCGACGGGCCGGTGGCGCCCGACGCGGTGGCCGCGGTGGCGGGGGCGCTGGACGCGATGGGGTGCTACGAGATCTCGCTCGGCGACACGATCGGGCAGGGGACGCCGCAGCGCATCGCGGCGATGCTGGGGGCCGTGGCCTCGGTGGTGCCGGTCGCGCGGCTGGCGGGGCATTTTCACGACACCGCGGGGCGGGCGCTCGACAACATCGAGGTTTCGCTGGCGCAGGGGGTGCGGGTGTTCGACGCGGCGGTGGGGGGCCTGGGTGGCTGCCCGTTCGCGCCGGGCGCGGCGGGGAACGTGGCGACCGAGGCGGTGCACGCACGGCTGACGGAGTTGGGGTGCGAGACGGGGCTCGACGCGGGCGTGCTGGCAGAGGCGGCGGCGCTGGCGCGGTCGATGCGGGGGGCGCACGCATGAGGGCGATCGAGGGCACGAGGTACGAGACGATCCGGATCGAGACCGACGCGCGCGGGGTCGCGGCGCTGACGCTGGCGCGGGCGGAGAAGCGCAACGCCATGTCGGCGCGGATGCTGGGCGAGCTGACGCAGGCAGCGGCGGCGCTGGGCGCGGCGCCCGAGGTGCGTGCGGTGGTGCTGCGCGCCGATGGCGGGGTGTTCTGCGCCGGGGGCGACCTCGGCTGGATGCAGGAGCAGATGCATGCCGGTCCGGCGGAGCGGGCCGCCGGGGCGCGGGTCCTGGCCGGGATGCTGAGCGCGCTGAACGAGCTGCCGAAGCCGCTGATCGGGCGGGTGCACGGCAACGCGTTCGGCGGGGGCATCGGGCTGATCTCCGTCTGCGACGTCGCGGTGGCGGCCGAGGGCGTGAAGCTGGGCCTGACGGAGACGCGGCTGGGCCTGATCCCGGCGACCATCGGTCCCTACGTCGTGGCGCGGATGGGCGAGGCGATGGCGCGGCGGGTCTTCATGTCGGCGCGGCTCTTCGATGCGGCGGAGGCGGAGCGGCTGGGCCTGATCGCCCACGTGGTGCCGGCGGAGGCGCTCGACGTGGCGGTGGAGGCCGAGGTCGCGCCTTACCTGCAGGTGGCGCCGGGCGCGGTGGCGGAGGCCAAAGCGCTGGTCCGCCGCCTCGGCCCGCCGATCGACGAGACGGTGATCGAGGACACGGTCCGGGCGCTGGTCACGCGCTGGGAGAGCGACGAGGCGCGGGAGGGGATCGCAGCCTTCTTCAACAAGCGCCCGGCACCCTGGGCGGGCTGACAAGGGGGGCTGGTCAGCGAGCCTCGGGCAGCTATGGTCGGCTCATTGGCCGCACCGCCGTCAGGTTGACCCCGCCGGGGCCCGGCGATAGATGCGGCGACAACGGAAAGGGGCCGGCGCGGACCGGTCCCGGGAAGGGGTCGCACGTGGACGCACTCTTGTTGAACTACCTGCCGATCCTGATCTTTCTGGGACTGGCGATCGCGCTCGGGCTCATCCTGATCCTGGCGGCCGTGGTGCTGGCCGTGCGCCATCCTGACCCCGAGAAGGTCAGCGCCTACGAATGCGGCTTCAACGCCTTCGACGATGCGCGGATGAAGTTCGACGTGCGGTTCTACCTCGTGTCGATCCTGTTCATCATCTTCGACCTCGAGATCGCGTTCCTGTTTCCGTGGGCGGTCGCGTTCCCGGTAATGACCGATACCGCATTCTGGTCGATGATGGTGTTCCTGGCCGTGCTGACCGTCGGCTTCGCCTACGAATGGAAGAAGGGGGCCCTCGAATGGGAGTGAGCACCGCCACGTATGACGCGGGTCTCGACCGGGACCACGACACCCAGGCCCTGAACCGCGAGCTGCAGGACAAGGGGTTCCTGCTGACCTCGGCCGACAGCGTCATCAACTGGGCGCGCACCGGCAGCCTGCACTGGATGACGTTCGGTCTGGCCTGCTGCGCGGTCGAGATGATGCACACCTCGATGCCGCGCTACGATCTCGAGCGGTTCGGGGCGGCGCCGCGCGCCAGCCCGCGCCAGTCCGACCTGATGATCGTGGCGGGCACGCTGACCAACAAGATGGCGCCGGCGCTGCGCAAGGTCTACGACCAGATGCCCGAGCCGCGCTATGTGATCTCGATGGGCTCCTGCGCGAACGGTGGAGGCTACTACCACTACAGCTACAGCGTGGTACGCGGCTGCGACCGGATCGTGCCGGTCGACGTCTACGTGCCCGGCTGCCCGCCGACGGCGGAGGCGCTGCTCTACGGCATCCTGCAGTTGCAGCGGAAGATCCGCCGGACGGGGACGATCACGCGATGAGCGTCGCGGCGATGCGGGAGCTGGGGGAGCACGTCGCGGCGCGGCGCCCCGACTGCGTGCTGGACTGGGACGTGGCGCTGGGCGAGCTGACAATGCATGCCGCGCCGTCGTCGATCGTCGGGCTGACGGAATTCCTCAAGACCGACCGCAACTGCATGTTCTCGACGCTGGTCGACATCACGGCCGTCGACCACCCGGAGCGGGAGGAGCGATTCGACGTCGTCTACCACTTCCTCTCGATGTACGAGAACCATCGCATTCGCCTGAAGCTGGCCGTGCGCGAGGAGGACAGCGTGCCGTCGATCACGGGCGTGCACCCCTGCGCCAACTGGTTCGAGCGCGAGGTGTTCGACATGTTCGGCATCCTGTTCTCGGGGCACCCGGACCTTCGGCGGATCCTCACGGACTACGGCTTTCGCGGCTTCCCCCTGCGCAAGGACTTTCCGACCACGGGCTACACCGAGGTGCGCTACGACGAGGAGAGCAAGCGGGTGGTCTACGAGCCGGTGAAGCTGGTGCAGGAATACCGCCTCTTCGACTTCATGAGCCCGTGGGAGGGCGCGCAGTACGTGCTGCCGGGCGACGAGAAGGCGGAGGACGCCAAGTCATGATGGGCTACGGCTGGAACATGCATGCGGGCGGGCTGTTCTGGATGCTGATCATCGGCCTGCTCTGGGTGATCCCGTTCTGGAAGCTGCTGCCGCGCTACGGCATCCCGTCCTGGGTCGCGATCCTGTCGATATTCCCGCTCGTGGCGCTGATCCTGCTCTGGATTATGGCGTTCCGCGACCGCATCGGTGGAGGGACCGCATGAAGGACGCACCGTTCCAGGACGCCCTGACCGGCGAACAGAAGATCCGCAACTTCAACATCAACTTCGGTCCGCAACATCCTGCGGCGCACGGCGTCTTGCGGCTGGTTCTGGAGCTCGACGGCGAGATCGTCGAGCGCTGCGACCCGCATATCGGCCTGCTCCATCGCGGCACCGAGAAGCTGATGGAAAGCCGCACCTACCTGCAGAACCTGCCCTATCTCGACCGGCTCGACTACGTCTCGCCAATGAACCAGGAGCACGCCTGGTGCCTGGCGATCGAGAAGCTGACGGGAACGGAGGTGCCGCGCCGGGCGAGCCTGATCCGCGTGCTCTTCTCCGAGCTGACGCGCATCATGAACCACCTGATGAACGTCACGACGCAGGCGATGGACGTGGGCGCGCTGACCCCGCCGCTCTGGGGCTTCGAGGAGCGCGAGAAGCTCATGGTCTTCTACGAGCGCGCGTCGGGGGCGCGGCTCCACGCGGCGTACTTCCGTCCCGGCGGCGTCCATGCCGACCTGCCGCCGAAGCTCATCGATGACATCGACCAGTGGTGCGACGAGTTCCCCGAGGTGCTCGACAATCTCGACGGGCTGCTGACGGAGAACCGGATCTTCAAGCAGCGCAACGTCGACATCTGCATCGTGACCGAGCAGGACATCCTCGACTGGGGCTTTTCCGGCCCCATGGTGCGCGGCTCGGGCCTGGCCTGGGACCTGCGGCGGTCGCAGCCCTACGAGTGCTACGACGAGTTCGAGTTCCAGATCCCGGTGGGCAAGAACGGCGACTGCTTTGATCGGTACCTCGTTCGCATGGCGGAGATGCGCGAGAGCCTGAAGATCATGAAGCAGGCCATCGTCAAGCTGCGCGAGACGCCGGGCGACGTCATGGCGCGCGGCAAGATCAGCCCGCCGACGCGCGGCGACATGAAGACCTCGATGGAAGCGCTGATCCACCACTTCAAGCTCTATACTGAGGGGTTCCACGTCCCGGCGGGCGAGGTCTATGCCGCGGTCGAGGCGCCCAAGGGCGAGTTCGGCGTATACATGGTGGCCGACGGCACCAACCGGCCTTACCGCGCCAAGCTCAGGGCGCCGGGCTTCCTGCACCTGCAGGCGATGGACCACGTCGCCACGGGGCACCAGCTGGCCGACGTCGCCGCGATCATCGGCACGCTCGACGTCGTCTTCGGCGAAATCGACCGATGAGGGCCGAATGGTTCGCGGCACCGGTCGCGAGTGCCCTTGGCGGCGGCGCCGGCGCGCACGCGGGCCGCTGCTTTCGCGTCGATGCCGAGCGTTGCCTGCCGTCAGAGCGCGGTATCGCGCGCCCGTGGCTGGTGACGGGGCGTGACACGGTCGAGGATCGGGCGCTGCGGCTGGCGGACGACGCCTGCCCGACGATCAAATAGACGAGAGGCGGAGAGATGCTTCGACGACTGCACGCGCAACAGCCCGAGAGCTTCGCCTTCACGCTCGCCAACCAGCGGTGGGCCGAAGCGCAGATCTCGAAGTACCCCGAGGGGCGGCAGGCGAGCGCGATCATCCCGCTCCTGTGGCGGGCGCAGGAGCAGGAGGGCTGGCTGAGCCGGCCGGCGATGGAGCACGTCGCGGACATGCTGGGGCTGGCGCACATCCGGGCGCTGGAGGTCGCAACGTTCTACTTCATGTTCCAGCTGCAACCCGTTGGCAGCGTTGCACATGTTCAGATCTGTGGCACGACGAGCTGCATGATTTGCGGGGCCGAGGACCTGGTAGCGGTCTGCCGCGAGAAGATCGCGCCGAAGCCGCACGTCCTCTCCGCCGACGGCAAGCTGAGCTGGGAAGAGGTCGAGTGCCTCGGCGCCTGCTCGAACGCGCCGATGGCGCAGATCGGCAAGGATTACTACGAGGACCTGACCGCGGAAAGCCTCGGGCAGATCCTGGACGAGATCGTGGCGGGCCGGGTGCCGACGCCGGGGCCGCAAAACGGTCGCTTCTCCAGCGAACCTGCGAGTGGTCTGACCTCGCTCGACGGCGACGGGCAGCGGGTGGAAGCGAACGCGTCGGTCGCACTGGCCGCGGAGATCGGCGACACCCTCAAGCGGATCGACGGGACCGAGGTCGAGCTGCGCACGCCGTGGCGGGAGCACGTGCCTTCGGAGCAGCCGGGGCCGGAACGGGGCGACCACCTGCAGCCCTCGGGGATGCCGGAGGACGAGCCGACGCCGGGGCCGCAGCCTTCGGCCGGCGTGCCTGCCGACGAGACCGGCGTGACCAAGCAGGAGGCACAGGCGAGCGAGGCCGGGCATCCGGCCGCGGCCGCGCCGGCGCAGGCCGCGACGGCCGAGAGCGCGCGCGATGCCGCGACAGGCCACAGCCGCGCCTTTGAGCCCGAGCCGACGGTCGCGGAGACCGCTCCGGGCGGTCGCGAGCCGGTGCGCCTCGACGCGGCGCGGGACGAGGGCGCGGACGACCTGACACAGCTCGCGGACATCGATGCGGCGTTGCAGACGCGGCTGAACGAGATTGGCATCTTTCACCGCGACCAGGTTGCGGCCTGGGGCGACGAGGAGGCGGCCTGGGTGGCGTCGAAGCTGGATGTCGGTCGAGAGCGGGTCTTTGGCTGGGCCGAGGCGGCGCGGCAGGTGCCCGCAGGCGGGAGCTGAGGCCGCGCGACGCGCGGAGAGGGAGTAGCTGATGGCCGATGCAACGCGCATGTCGCTGCCGAGGATCGGCGCCATCGCAAGTGTCATTGCTCTGATGGCTTTCGCGCTGCTCACTCTGTTTGCCAGCTTTTCGCTCGCGCCGGCCGTTGTGTGGGCGCTGGCCGCGGGCGTGGTGGTGGCGATGCCGCTGATTGTGGCGGCGGAGCGGTCGGCCACGGCACCTGCGCCGGAGCGGGCGGAGGTGGTGGCGCCAGACGCCGCCGGCACCGCCACCGTTTCGCGGCCGGAGCCCGACGTGCCTGCCAACCCGCCCGACGTCACCGCATCCTTCGGCGAGGTCGAGGCGGAAAGTCCCCCTGAAAGGAAATTGCGAGCGGCTGCGGATCCGACGCCGGGTGAACCCGCTGCGGCGGAAGGCGTCACGGGGCGTGGAAGCGGCGCGGAGCCGAACAGCGAGACAGCGATGCCGGACGGCAGCGAAGGGCGTGGCGAGGACGCGGTCGATCCGGCGGACGCCGGAGAGGCGCCGCGCGGTGTGTCGCGATGGATGCCGTCGCGACCGGATCGGTCGGCAACGTCCGAGGCTGCGGCGGAGCCGCGGCGACCCGGACCCGCGAGCGAGAGCGGCACGGCCGGGGAAGATCGACAGCGCGAAGCGCCCAACCCGGATGCGCCAGCGGGCGAGACCGGCACGGCCGGTCCGTTCCGCGGAGTGACGGCGGATGGAACGCCCGCAGAAGGAAGCGGCGTAGCCGGGCAGGCTCGCTCCGGCGGGGAGGGTGATGCTCCCGCGGACGGGGCCGGCGGTGCGGGTGTCCGGCGGCCGCCGGCGCTCGAGGCGCCGCGGGAGGGCGGCGCCGACGACCTCAAGCGCATCCGCGGGGTGGGGCCGAAGCTCGAGGAGCGGCTGAACGAGCTCGGTTTCTACCACCTCGACCAGGTGGCGGCGTGGTCGCCGGCCGAGGTGGCGTGGGTCGACGAGAACCTCGGCGGGTTCAGCGGCCGGGTGAGCCGGGACGACTGGGTCGGGCAGGCGCGCGACCTGGCCGCGCAGGAGCGCTAGCGTGACTTCGCGGCAATGCATGTCCGCAGGGGCGACGGAGACGGAATCGATTTGACGCAGAACGCGGAACGAGAGAGGCAGATGGCGCGGCAGGGGCGGCTTGTCGCGCTGGTCATCGTCGTGACGATGCTGGCCTGGCTGGGGCTGCAGTGGCTCGGCGGCCGGATGGGCTGGCCCGCGCGCTGGGTCTTCCTGTTCGACCTTGCGGCGCTCGCGGCGTTCGTGTGGTCGCTGATCGTGACGGTCGGCATCTGGCGGCAGCGGCGGCGGGAGAGGATGTGATGCTGAAAGACGAAGACCGGATCTTCACCAACCTCTACGGGATGCACGACCGCAGCCTGGCCGGGGCGATGTCGCGCGGGCACTGGGACGGCACCGCCGGCATCGTCGGCAAGGGCCGCGACTGGATCATCCAGCAGATGAAGGACAGCGGCCTGCGCGGCCGGGGCGGGGCGGGCTTTCCGACCGGCCTCAAATGGTCGTTCATGCCAAAGGAGAGCGACGGGCGGCCGTCCTACCTGGTGGTCAACGCCGACGAGTCCGAGCCAGGGACGTGCAAGGACCGCGAGATCATGCGGCACGACCCGCACACGCTGATCGAGGGCTGCCTGATCGCCTCCTTCGCGATGGGCGCGCATACCTGCTACATCTACATCCGCGGCGAATACATCCGCGAGCGCGAGGCGCTGCAGGCGGCCATCGACGAGTGCTACGAGAACGGCCTCCTGGGGCGGAACGCGGCCGGTTCGGGGTGGGACTTCGACCTCTACCTGACGCACGGCGCGGGCGCCTACATCTGCGGCGAGGAGACTGCGCTGCTCGAGAGCCTCGAAGGCAAGAAGGGCATGCCGCGGATGAAGCCGCCGTTCCCGGCGGGCGCGGGCCTCTACGGCTGCCCGACGACGGTGAACAACGTCGAGTCGATCGCCGTGGTGCCGACCATCCTGCGGCGCGGCGCGGACTGGTTCTCGGGCTTCGGCCGGCAGAACAACGCGGGCACCAAGCTCTTCGCGGTGTCGGGGCACGTGAACAATCCGTGCGTGGTCGAGGAGGAGATGTCGATCACGCTGAAGGAGTTGCTCGAGCGCCATTGCGGCGGCGTGCGCGGCGGCTGGGACAACCTTAAGGCGGTGATCCCCGGCGGCTCGTCGGTGCCGCTGCTGCCCAAGGACCTCTGCGACGACGCGATCATGGACTTCGACTGGCTGCGCGAGCAGAAGTCCGGCCTCGGCACCGCAGCGGTGATCGTGATGGACCAGTCGACCGACGTCATCAAGGCGATCTGGCGGCTGGCGAAGTTCTACAAGCACGAGAGCTGCGGCCAATGCACCCCTTGCCGCGAGGGCACCGGCTGGATGATGCGGGTGATGGACCGGCTGGTGAAGGGCGAGGCCGAGCCGGCCGAGATCGACATGCTGCTCGACGTCTCGAAGCAGGTCGAGGGGCACACGATCTGCGCGCTGGGCGACGCGGCGGCGTGGCCGATCCAGGGTCTGATCCGGCACTTCCGCCACGAGATCGAGGAGCGGATCGCGTCGAAGCGCCGGCGGGTGGCGGCAGAGTGAAGGCGGCGCGCCATATCGCGCATCTCAACTGGGGCCTGCTCCGGGCTGACTGGGACGACCCGCTGGTCGCGCCGTTCGTGCGCGCGGTCGACGCCGTGAACGCGGCCGCCGCTCGCGCGCCTGGCTTCGTCTGGCGCCTGCCGGACGAGGATGGGGACTGGTCGCCGCTGGGTGACAGTCCGCGTCTGGCGGCGACGCTCTCGGTCTGGAAGTCGGCGGAGAGCCTGGAGGCGTTCGTGACCCGCGCGGTTCATGGCGCCTTTCTGAGCCGGCGGGCGGAGTGGTTCGTCCCGCTCGACGTGCCGACCTACGTGATCTGGCCGGTGGCGCCGGGGCATCGGCCGACACCAGCGGAGGGCAAGGCGCGGCTTGATCGGCTGGCGGCCGACGGCGCGGGACCGGAGGATTTCGACTTCGCGTGGCAGTCGCGCAACCGGACCGAGGCGGGAGCGGCGTGAGCGATGTCGCGGATGGAGACGATCGCGCTCAACGTGATGATCTGGGCCTGCGTCTTTCCCAGCGTGCTGGCGTTCAGCTACCTCTTCCGGTGGCTGGACCTCGGCCTTCCGCACTGGGTGGAGATCGGCGTGTCCACAGCGCTGAGCGTTCCGCTCATCAGCACCGTCTGCATTCCGCGGGTGGAAAAGGCGCTGGCGGCGGCGCGGCACGAGACGCCGGCCGAGCTGAAGATGCGGCAGGCGGAGGCGGCCGAGGGGCCCGACCCGCGGACGATCGCGGACGGCGCGACGGAACGCCCGTTGCACCGGGACCAGAAGTGACGGAAAAGGCCGCGCACATGCCGGGCGCATCCATTGCGGCGGGCCGCGGCGAGAGTGGGCGGGTTTCCCGAGGATCCGGCGCGGGCCGGACCCGCTGGAGGATGACATGAGCGAACTTCGCAAGATCAACATCGACGGGCGCGAGATCGAGGTCGATCAGGCCATGACGCTGATCCAGGCCTGCGAGGCGGCGGGGATCGAGATCCCGCGGTTCTGCTATCACGAGCGTCTATCGATTGCCGGCAACTGCAGAATGTGCCTTGTCGAGGTCGTGGGCGGCCCGCCGAAGCCTGCCGCCTCCTGCGCGATGCAGGTCCGCGACCTGCGCCCGGGGCCCGACGGCGCGCCGCCGCAGGTGCGGACGAACTCTCCAATGGTCAAGAAGGCGCGCGAGGGGGTGATGGAGTTCCTGCTCATCAACCACCCGCTCGACTGCCCGATCTGCGACCAGGGCGGCGAGTGCGACCTGCAGGACCAGGCGATGGCCTACGGCGTGGACTTCTCCCGCTATCGCGAGCCGAAGCGGGCGGTGGAGAACCTGAACCTCGGGCCGCTCGTCGGGACGCACATGACGCGCTGCATCTCCTGCACCCGATGTGTGCGCTTCATCACCGAGGTCGCGGGGATGCCCGAGCTGGGGCAGACGGGGCGGGGCGAGGATGCGGAGATCACGTCCTATCTCGGCCAGACGCTCGACAGCGAGATGCAGGGCAACATCGTGGACCTCTGCCCGGTGGGGGCGCTGACGTCGAAGCCCTACAGCTTCACCGCGCGGCCCTGGGAGCTCTCGAAGACCGAGACGATCGACGTCATGGACGGCCTCGGCAGCGCGATCCGGGTCGACACCAAGGGCCGCGAGGTGATGCGGATCCTGCCGCGCAACCACGACGGCATCAACGAGGAGTGGCTGAGCGACCGCTCGCGCTATGTCTGGGACGGGCTCAGGCGGCAGCGGCTGGACCGGCCCTACGTGCGCGAGAACGGCCGCCTGAGGCCCGCCGGATGGGCGGAGGCGCTGGGGCTGGCGGCGCGGAAGATCGCGGGGGCGCAGAAGCTCGCCGGCCTTGTCGGCGACCTGGTGCCGGTCGAGGCCGCGTTCGCGCTGAAGCAGCTCGTCGAGGGGCGCGGCGGCGTCGTGGAATGCCGAATGGACGGTGCAAAGCTGCCGGCGGGGAACCGCAGCGCCTATGCCGGGACGGCCGCGATCGAGGACATCGACCACGCCCGCCACATCATGCTGATCGGGACGAACCCGCGGCAGGAGGCGCCGGTGCTGAACGCCCGCGTCCGCAAGGCGTGGCTGCACGGGGCAGTTGTCGAGCACGTGGGCGAGCCTGTGGACCTGACCTACGAGCACAGGAATGTGGGTCATGACCGAAAGGCGCTCGCGTCGCTCCTGGAGCGGGACGACGACGGGGTGCGCGAGGTGCCGTCGATCGTCGTTATCGGGATGGCCGCGTTGGTGGGCGACGATGGCGAGGCGGTGCTGGCGCAGGCGATGGAGCTGGCGCGGCGGACGGACTCGGGCCTCCTGGTGCTGCACACTGCCGCGGGCCGGGTCGGCGCGATGGATGTGGGCTGCACCACCGAAGGTGGCGCCGAGGCGGCGCTGGACGGCGCCGACGTCATCTACAACCTGGGCGCGGACGAGGGCGAGATCACCCCCGGCGCCTTCGTGATCTACCAGGGCAGCCACGGGGACCGTGGCGCCCATCGCGCCGACGTGATCCTGCCCGGCGCGGCCTGGACGGAGGAGCAGGGCCTCTTCGTCAACACCGAGGGTCGGCCGCAGCTGGCGCTGCGCGCGTCCTTCCCGCCGGGCGAGGCCAAGGAAAACTGGGCAATCCTGCGCGCGCTCTCGGGCGAGCTGGGCGCGGCGCTGCCCTACGACAGCCTGGCCCAGCTGCGCCGCGCGCTCACCGGCGCGCACCCGCACCTGACAATGATCGACGAGGTGCCGGAGAACGAGTGGCAGGCGCTGCCGGAGGGGCAGGTCGGCGAGGGAAGCTTCGGGCGCGTCGTGGTGGACCACTACTTGGTCAACCCGATCATGCGGGCGTCGGAGTTGATGGCCGAACTCTCCGCGCTGGCGCAGGCACGGCGGCAGCCGCCGATGGCCGCGGAATAGCCGCTGAAGCGCGGAAATAGCGGCGGGGGGCTAGCGTTCCGGGTGCGGATCATGTTTAGACCGGACTGCCGACGCGGCCGGTGCGCCTCACAACCGACGGTGACCAGACGATGAGCGAATTCCTGACCACAAGCACCGGCATCGCCCTCGTCATCCTGGCGCAGAGTCTGCTGCTGGTCGTGCTGCTGCTGATGAGCCTTGCGGTTCTGCTCTACGCCGACCGCAAGATCTGGGCGGCCGTGCAGATGCGAAAGGGGCCGAACGTGGTAGGCCTCTTCGGCCTGCTGCAGAGCTTCGCGGACTTCTTCAAGTACGCGCTGAAGGAGATCGTCGTTCCGGCGGGCGCCGACAGGGTGGTCTACTTCCTGGCGCCGATGGCGTCGTTCGTGCTGGCGATCATGCTCTGGGCGGTGATCCCGTTCGGGCCGGGGATGGTGCTGGCCGACCTCAACGTGGCGCTCCTCTACATCTTCGCGATCTCGTCGCTCGAGGTCTACGGCGTGATCATGGGTGGATGGGCGTCGAACTCGAAGTATCCGTTCCTGGGCTCGCTGCGCTCGGCGGCGCAAATGATCTCGTACGAGGTCTCGATCGGGCTGATCCTGATCGGGGTCATCATCTCCACCGGCTCGCTCAACCTCAGCATGATCGTGCTGGCGCAGGAGGGGCCGCTGGGACTGCTGCACTGGTATTGGCTGCCGCATCTGCCGATGGTTGTGCTGTTCTTCGTCAGCGCGCTCGCCGAGACGAACCGCGCGCCGTTCGACCTGCCGGAGGCGGAGTCGGAGCTGGTGGCGGGCTATCAGGTGGAATACTCCTCGACGCCCTTCCTGCTCTTCATGATCGGCGAGTACGCGGCGCTCGTCTTCATGTGCGCCCTGATCTCGGTCATCTTCTTCGGCGGCTGGCTCAGCCCGGTGCCGTTCCTGCCGGACGGCATGTTCTGGATGTTCCTCAAGATCCTCGTGATGTTCTTCATCATCTCGATGGTGAAGGCCATCGTGCCGCGCTACCGCTACGATCAGCTGATGCGGCTGGGCTGGAAGGTGTTCCTGCCGTTCAGCCTCGCCTGGGTCGTGTTGGTCGCGTTCCTCGCCCATTTCGAACTGCTCGGCGGCTTCTACGCACGCTGGGCGGTGGGAGGCTGATCCATGGCTGCAATCGACTACGGCCGGGCGGCGAAGTACTTCCTGCTCGCGGACTTCATCAAGGGCTTCGGGCTGGGCATGAAGTACTTCTTCCGCCCCAAGGCGACGGTGAACTACCCGCACGAGAAGGGTCCGCTCAGCCCGCGCTTTCGCGGCGAGCACGCGCTGCGCCGCTACCCGAACGGCGAGGAGCGATGCATTGCCTGCAAGCTCTGCGAGGCGATCTGCCCGGCGCAGGCGATCACCATCGACGCCGAGCCGCGGGAGGACGGCAGCCGCCGCACCACGCGCTACGACATTGACATGACGAAGTGCATCTATTGCGGCTTCTGCCAGGAAGCGTGCCCGGTCGATGCCATCGTCGAGGGGCCGAATTTCGAGTTCTCGACCGAGACGCGCGAGGAGCTCTACTACAACAAGGAGAAGCTGCTGGAGAACGGCGATCGCTGGGAGGCGGAGATCGCGCGCAATATCGAGCTGGACGCGCCCTACCGATGAGACGAGCGGCCGATATCCGGGAGGAGTGGGCATGACGTTCTTCGCCTTCGCCTTCTACCTCTTCGCCTTCTGCACGCTGGCAGGCGGGCTTTTCACCGTGATCGCGCGGAATCCGGTGCACTCGGTGCTCTGGCTGATCCTGGCGTTCCTGAGCTCGGCCGGCCTCTTCATTTTGGTAGGGGCCGAGTTCGTCGCGCTGCTGCTGGTCATCGTCTATGTCGGCGCCGTCGCCGTTCTGTTCCTCTTCGTAGTGATGATGCTCGACGTCGACTTCACCGAGCTCAGGGCCGGCATGACACGCTACCTGCCGATCGGCCTGCTGATCGGGCTCGTGGTTCTGATGCAGTTGGCGATCGCGTTCGGCTCCTGGACCTTCAGCGAGGGGGTCGAGGCGCGGCTTCGGGCGACCGCGCCGGTGGCGGTCGAGCTGCAGAACACATCCGCGCTCGGCATGCTGCTCTACGACCGCTACCTGATCCTGTTCCAGCTCGCCGGGCTGATCCTGCTGGTCGCGATGATCGGCGCCATCGTGCTGACCCTGCGCCACCGGACGAACGTCAAGCGGCAGGACATCCTGGCGCAGATCTACCGCGACCCGGCCAAGTCGATGGAACTCAAGGACGTCAAGCCGGGTCAGGGCCTCTGACCGGGATCACCGCCCGCACGCGGGCAGAAAGGAAGTGCCATGTCGCGCAATACACTGATCATCGTAGCGATCGTCGTGGTCCTCATCATCGTCTTCGGCTGGGGCTACGTCTGATCCCATGACCGCCATCGGGATCGAGCACTACCTGTCCGTCGCCGCGGCCCTGTTCGTCATCGGCATCTTCGGACTGTTCCTGAACCGCAAGAACGTCATCATCATCCTGATGTCGATCGAGTTGATCCTGCTGGCGGTCAACATCAACTTCGTGGCCTTCTCGGCCTATCTGGGCGACCTCGTCGGGCAGGTCTTCACGCTCTTCGTGCTGACGGTGGCCGCAGCCGAGGCGGCAATCGGGTTGGCGATCCTCGTCTGCTTCTTCCGCAACCGCGGCACCATCGACGTCGAAGACGTCAACGTAATGAAGGGCTGAGGCGGTGGAGACGATCATCCTCTTCGCGCCGCTCGTGGGCGCGCTCATCTGCGGCTTCGGCTGGCGCCTGATCGGCGAAGCGGCGGCGCAATGGACGGCGACCGGCCTACTGGGCCTCGCCTGCCTGCTGTCGTGGATCGTCTTCTTCGGCTTCGAAGGCGAGACGCGGCAGATCGAGATCCTGCGCTGGATCGAGAGCGGCTCGCTCTCGACCGACTGGGCAATCCGGCTCGACCGGCTGACCGCGATCATGCTGATCGTCATCACCACCGTCTCGGCGCTCGTGCACCTCTACAGCTTCGGCTACATGGCGCACGACGAGAACTTCCGCGAGGGCGAGAGCTATCGCCCGCGCTTCTTCGCATACCTTTCGTTCTTCACCTTCGCGATGCTGATGCTGGTGACGGCGGACAACCTGCTGCAGCTCTTCTTCGGCTGGGAGGGCGTGGGCCTCGCGAGCTACCTGCTGATCGGCTTCTACTTCCGCAAGCCCAGCGCCAACGCGGCGGCGATCAAGGCGTTCGTCGTCAACCGCGTCGGGGACTTCGGTTTCCTGCTGGGTATCTTCGCGCTGTTCCTGCTGGTCGACTCGATCAACCTTGACACGATCTTCGCTGCGGTCCCCGAGCTCGCGACGCAGGAGCTCGTTTTCCTCGGGATGAGCTTCGAGGCGGTCGAGATCGTCGCGCTCCTGCTCTTCGTCGGGGCGATGGGCAAGTCGGCGCAGCTCTTCCTGCACACCTGGCTCCCTGACGCGATGGAGGGCCCGACGCCGGTTTCGGCGCTGATCCACGCCGCGACGATGGTGACGGCGGGCGTGTTCCTCGTCTGCCGCATGTCACCGATCTTCGAGTTCGCGCCGGACGCCAAGACCTTCGTCGTCATCATAGGCGCCTCGACGGCGTTCTTCGCCGCGACCGTGGGTCTCGTGCAGAACGACATCAAGCGGGTGATCGCCTACTCGACCTGCTCGCAGCTCGGCTACATGTTCGTGGCGGCGGGCGTCGGGGTCTATTCCGCCGCCATGTTCCACCTCTTCACCCACGCCTTCTTCAAGGCGCTCCTGTTCCTCGGCGCGGGCTCGGTGATCCATGCGATGCACCACCAGCAGGACATGCGCTATTACGGCGGGTTGAGGCGCAAGATCCCCTACACCTTCTGGGCGATGATGATCGGCACGCTAGCGATCACCGGCGTCGGCATCCCGCTGACCCACATCGGCTTCGCCGGGTTCCTGTCCAAGGACGCGATCATCGAGAGCGCCTGGGGCGCCCATACCGGGGTCGGCACCTACGCCTTCTGGGCGCTGGTGGTCTCGGCGGCGATGACGTCGTTCTATTCCTGGCGGCTGATCTTCATGACCTTCTTCGGCACGCCGCGCGGTCCGAAGAAGGTGCACGACCACGCGCACGAGAGCCCGATGACGATGCTGGCGCCGCTGGGCGTCCTGTCGCTCGGTGCTGTCTTGGCGGGCATGATCTGGTTCGGCCCGTTCTTCGGCGAGCATGCGCGCGTCGCGGCGTTCTTCGGCATTCCGACCGAGGCGCATGCGGAGGTCGAGGAAGGGCTCGGCGCCGCGGTCGAGGAAGCGACCGAGGGCCACGGCGAGGAGGCGGCCGAGGCGCTGACCGAGCCGGTGGCCGAGGGCGAGGAGGCGCACGAGACCGCCGCCGTCGCCGCCCTGCCGGGCGAGGGGGCGATCTACATGGCGCCCGACAACCACGTGATGGACGAGGCGCACCATGCGCCGGTCTGGGTCAAGGTTTCGGCCTTCGTGGCGATGCTGCTCGGCCTCGGGCTCGCCTTGGCGATGTACATCCGTCGGCCCGAGCTGCCGTCCGCGTGGGCCGCGACGCAGCCGCCGCTCTACCGGTTCCTGCTCAACAAGTGGTACTTCGACGAGATCTACGACGCGACCTTCGTGCGCGGCGCAAAGGGCCTCGGCCGGTTCCTGTGGAAGCGCGGCGACGGCACGGTGATCGACGGCGGGATCAATGGCCTCGCCATGGGGATCGTGCCCTACTTCACCCGGCTCGCGGGGCGGGTTCAATCCGGCTACCTCTTCCACTACGCCTTCGCGATGGTGATCGGGGTGGCGGTGCTCATCACCTGGATGACCCTCTTCGGCGGAGCGCGGTGATGGAGAACCTGCTGTCCATCGTCACCTTCCTGCCGCTGGTCGCGGCGGCGATCCTCGCGCTCTTCCTGCGCGGCGACGACGCGGCGGCGCAGCGCAATGCCAAGTGGCTGTCGCTAATCGCGACGACGGCGACTTTCCTCGTCTCGCTCGCCGTGCTGTTCCAGTTCGACCCGAACGACACCGGCTTCCAGTTCGTGGAGGAGCATCCCTGGCTGCTGGGCCTGACCTACAAGATGGGCGTCGACGGGATCAGCGTGCTCTTCGTCATGCTGACCACGTTCCTGATGCCGCTGGTGATCGCAGCGTGTTGGACCGTCACCGATCGCGTCAAGGAGTACATGATCGCGTTCCTGGTGCTCGAGACTCTGATGCTCGGCGTCTTCTGCGCGCTGGACCTCGTGCTCTTCTACTTCTTCTTCGAGGCGGGCCTGATCCCGATGTTCCTGATCATCGGGATCTGGGGCGGGGCGCAGCGGATCTATGCGGCGTTCAAGTTCTTCCTCTACACCTTCCTTGGCTCGGTCTTCATGCTGGTCGCGATCATCGCAATGGCGGTGAACGCGGGCACGACGGACATCGTGCTGCTGATGGAGCACGACTTCCCGTCGGTCGCTATCCCCTTCCTGGGCCTGGAGCTGGCTGGCGGATTCCAGACGCTGCTCTGGCTCGCCTTCTTCGCCTCGTTCGCGGTCAAGATGCCGATGTGGCCGGTGCACACCTGGCTGCCGGACGCGCACGTGCAGGCGCCGACGGCAGGCTCGGTGGTGCTGGCGGCGATCCTCCTGAAGATGGGCGGCTACGGTTTCCTGCGGTTCAGCCTGCCGATGTTTCCGGTGGCGTCCGAGCTGCTAGCGCCGCTAGTCCTCTGGCTGAGCGCGATCGCGGTGGTCTACACCTCGCTCGTCGCGCTGATGCAGGAGGACATGAAGAAGCTGATCGCCTATTCCTCGGTCGCGCACATGGGCTTCGTGACCGCGGGCATCTTCGCAGCGAACCAGCAGGGGATCGACGGCGCGATCTTCCTGATGCTGAGCCACGGCTTCGTCTCGGGCGCGCTCTTCCTCTGCGTGGGCGTGATCTACGACCGGATGCACACGCGCCAGATCGACGCCTATGGCGGGCTGGTGAACCGGATGCCGGCCTATGCGGCGGTCTTCATGCTGTTCACGATGGCCAACGTGGGCCTGCCGGGGACCAGCGGCTTCGTGGGCGAGTTCCTGTCGCTGATGGGCGTCTTCCAAGTCAACACCTGGGTCGCGACCGTCGCGGCGACCGGCGTGATCCTGTCGGCGGGCTACGCGCTCTGGCTCTATCGCCGGGTGGTGATGGGCGACCTGATCCGCGAGAGCCTGAAGTCGATCACCGACATGGACCGGCGGGAAAAGGCGATCTTCGCGCCGCTCGTCGCCATGACGATCCTGCTCGGCGTCTATCCCAGCCTCGTCACCGACATCATCGGCCCGACCGTGTCCGACCTGGTCGAGGACGTCCGCACCGCACAGCTTGAGGCCGGAGATCCGGTTCTGGCGCAGAACGTGGAACAGCAATGAGTTACAACCTCTCCGTCATCCTGCCGGAAATCGTCATCTCGGTCTACGTGATGGGCGCGCTTCTGGTGGCGGTCTACACCGGCAAGGACAAGCTCGGGCCCGCTCTCGTCTGGATCACGTCGGCGCTCCTCGCCATCTGCGGCCTCTGGGTCGCCTTCTCCACGGGCGAGACGCACATCGCCTTCGGCGGGATGATCATTGACGACGCCTTCGCCCGCTTCGCGAAAGCGGTGACGCTCTTCTCGGCCGCCGCCATCCTCCTGATGAGCGAGGGATACATGGCGCGGCGCGGGCTCTTGCGGTTCGAGTACCCGCTGCTCGTGGCGCTGGCGTCCGTGGGCATGATGGTCATGGTCTCGGCCGGGGACCTGATGGCGCTCTACATGGGACTCGAGCTGCAGTCGCTTTCGGTCTACGTGATCGCCGCCCTGCGCCGCGACAGCATCCGCTCGACCGAGGCGGGGCTGAAGTACTTCGTGCTGGGCTCGCTGTCCTCTGGCCTGCTGCTCTACGGCGCATCGCTGACCTACGGCTTCGCCGGGACGACGCTGTTCCCCGGCATCATCGAGGCGGCCGGCGCCGGTCGCATCCCGCTGGGCCTGCTCTTCGGCCTCGTCTTCGTCGCGGCGGGCATGGCGTTCAAGATATCGGCGGCGCCGTTCCACATGTGGACCCCCGACGTGTACGAGGGTTCGCCCACGCCCGTCACCGCGTTCTTCGCGACCGCGCCCAAGGTGGCCGCGACAGCGATGATAGCGCGTGTCCTCTTCGACGCGTTCGGCGGTGTCGTGGCCGACTGGCAGCAGATCCTGGCTTTCCTCAGCGTCGTCTCCATGTTCCTCGGCGGGATCGCCGCGATTGGGCAGCGCAACATCAAGCGGCTGATGGCGTATTCCTCGATCGCGCACATGGGCTACGCGCTGATGGGCCTCGCCGCCGGCACGCCGTTCGGCGTGCAGTCGATGCTGGTCTACATGGTGATCTACGTCGTGATGAACGTCGGCACCTTCGCCTTCATCCTCACCATGGAGCGGGCCGGGACGCCGGTTACGGACATCAGGGCGCTCAACATGTATTCGCGCGCGGAGCCGCTCCGGGCGCTGGCGATGCTGGTGCTGCTCTTCAGCCTTGCGGGTGTGCCGCCGCTGGTCGGCTTCTTCGCCAAGTTCTACGTGCTGTCGGCTGCGGTGCAGGCGGGCCTCGGCTGGCTCGCGGTACTGGGCGTGATCGCCGCGGTGATCAACGCCTTCTACTACATCCGCATCGTCTACTACATGTATTTTGGCGAGGAGGGCGAGGGTCTGGAGACGCAGGGCTCGCCCGTGCTCTGGGGCTTTCTGATGGTGTCTGCGGCGGCCATGGTGCTGGGCGTGGTGAACCTCTTCGGCATCGAGGCGATGGCGGAAGCGGCGGCGGCGTCCCTTGTCCTCTAACTGGCCGCAGGGCGTCGGGCGGCGGATCCTCGAGGACGTCGACAGCACCAACGCCTTTGCCCTCCGAAGCAACGAGGGCGGGCCTGCCTGGATCATGGCACGGCGGCAGACCGCAGCGCGCGGGCGGCGCGGACGGGCTTGGTTGATGCCAGCCGGCAACTTCGCAGCCTCCTACGTCTTCCGGCCCGAGGGATCGGCTTCCGAGGCCGCGCTCTATTCGTTCGTCGCGGCACTCGCGCTCAGGGATGCGCTGGATGACATGACGGACCATCCGCTGGCGCTCAAGTGGCCGAACGACGTGCTGCTGTCGGGCGGCAAGGTCGCCGGCATCCTGCTCGAGAGCGTCGGGACTGGCGACGGGCTCGACCGGCTGGTCGTCGGCTTCGGCGTGAATGTTGCCGCGGCGCCAAGCCGGAGCGAGGTCGAGCCGGAGACGGTGCCGCCGGTGTGCCTGGGCCGATCCATCGATCCGGAGGATCTGCTCGACCGGCTCGCTCCGGCCTTCGCCGTGCGCGACGCCGCCTTCCGGGCGCATGGCTTCAGGCCGCTCCGCGACGAGTGGCTGTCGCACGCGGCGCGGCTCGGCGAAGAGATCGTCGCGCGCACGGGCGGGCAGACCCGCGCGGGCCGCTTCGAAACTGTCGACGACACCGGCGCCCTCGTGCTCGCGACGGCTTCGGGACGCAGCGCGATATCCGCTGCCGACATTCACTTCTGAGGCCGCCAATGCTCCTCTGCATCGACGTCGGCAACACCAACAGCGTGTTCGCGATCTGGGACGGCCAGCGCTTCCTCGCGACGTGGCGTGCCTCGACGGAGCATCAGCGGACGGCGGACCAGTATTACGTCTGGCTGCGGACGCTGATGTCGCTGCACGAGATCGACGTGACGATCGACCAAGTCATCGTGTCGTCGACGGTGCCTCGCGTGGTGTTCAACCTGCGCGTCCTCTGCAACCGCTATTTCAACTGCCGCCCGCTGGTCGTGGGCAAGCCGGAATGCCGGCTGCCCGTCGAGCCGCGGGTCGATCCAGGGACGCAGGTCGGGCCCGACCGGCTGGTGAACACGGCAGGCGCGTTCGACCGGCACGGCGGGAATCTCATCGTGGTCGATTTCGGCACGGCGACCACCTTCGACGTAGTGGCTGAGGATGGCGCCTACGTCGGCGGCGTGATCGCACCCGGCGTCAACCTCAGCCTTGAGGCGCTGCATCAGGCGGCTGCGGCCCTGCCGCATGTCGACGTGACGATGCCGGCGCGCGTGATCGGCACGAATACGGTTGCCTGCATGCAGTCCGGCGTGTTCTGGGGCTATGTCGGCCTCGTGCGCGGCATTGTGGACCGGGTGCGAGACGAGTGGGGCGGACCGATGCGGGTGGTAGGCACGGGCGGTCTGGCGCCGCTTTTCGCGCAAGGCGACGGACTGTTCGACCTCATCGAGGACGACCTGACGATCCATGGCCTGAGGGTTATACACCGGCATAACGAGGGGCAGGCATGAAGCACGAACGGCTGATCTATCTCCCGCTCGGCGGCGCCGCCGAGATCGGAATGAACTGCTACGTCTACGGCTGGGGTCCCGCGGACGCGGAGCGGCTGATCGTGGTGGACCTCGGCGTCACCTTTCCCGACATGGCCACGTCGCCCGGGGTGGACCTCATCATGCCGGACATCGAGTGGCTGGCCGAGCGGGCGGACCGGATCGAGGCAATCTTCCTGACCCACGCGCACGAGGATCATGTCGGCGCGCTGGGGCACCTGTGGGGCCGCCTCCGCGCACCGGTTCACGCGCGCCGCTTCACCGCAAACATCGCCGCGCGCAAGATGGAGGAGCAGGGGCAGGACGGCGGCAACGTTCTCGAGGTTTTGCCCTGGCCCGAGCAGATCGAGGTAGGACCGTTCCGTGTAGGGTTCCTGCCGATCTCGCACTCGATCCCGGAGAGCTCGGCGCTGGTGATCGACACGCCGGCGGGGCGGCTGATCCACACCGGGGACTTCAAGCTCGACACCCGTCCGGTGGTGGGCGAGCCGTTCCAGCGCTCCCTCTGGGAGGAGGTGGCGAGCGTGGGCGTGCGGGCGATGATCTGCGACTCGACAAACGTCTTCGTGCCGCACCCGGGACGGTCGGAGAGCGTGGTGGGGCCGGAGATCGAACTGCTGGTCGCCGAGGCGACGGGCATGGTGGTGGCGACGACATTCGCGTCGAACGTGGCGCGGCTGAAGACGCTGGCCGAGGCCGGGCGCGCCTCGGGCCGTTCGGTCTGCCTGGTCGGCCGGGCAATGCGGCGGATGGTCGAGGCGGCGGTGCAGACGGGCGTCCTGACCGATTTCCCGTCGACCGTAAGCCCGGAGGAGGCGCGGGAGATACCGCGAGCAAGTCTGATGCTGCTGGCGACCGGCAGCCAGGGCGAGCGGCGTGCGGCCTCGGCTCAGCTGTCGCGCGGCAAGCACCTGGGGCTGCAGATGGTGGAGGGCGACACGTTCCTCTTCTCGTCCAAGACCATTCCGGGCAATGAGCGCGAGGTTGGCCGGATCGTCAACGCCTTCTCCGAGATGGGCGTCGACGTGATCGACGACAGCTCGGACCGCTACCACGTCTCGGGCCACGCCAACCGCCCGGACCTTGCGACGATGCACGAGCTCGTCGCGCCGAAGATCCTGGTTCCGATGCATGGCGAGCACCGGCACCTGCGTGAGCACGCCAAGCTGGCGCGGGAACGTGGCATTGCCGCGGCCATAGCGCCGAACGGCACCATGCTCGACCTGACTGGCGATGAGCCGAAGGTGGCCGGTTATGTCGACGCGGGCCGGATCTATCTCGACGGAACGGTGAAGTTCGGCGCGCTGGACGGCATCGTGCGCGATCGGCTGCGGCTGGCGATGAACGGGCACGTCCTGGTGACGATGATCATCGACGAGGATGACGAGCCGCTGGGCGAGCCATGGTGCGAAAGTTCGGGTCTGGCGGAGACGGGGCGGTCGAACGCGCCGCTCGTCGACGTGCTGGAGGCAGACCTGGCCCAGCTCGTCGGGCGCGCTGACGCGAAGACCATTCGCGACGACGATGCGCTCGAGGAGGCGCTGCGCCGCAGGGTGCGGCAGAGCGCCATGGACGAGATCGGCAAGAAGCCTGAGGTGACGGTGGTGATCAGCAGGCTGAGCTGAGGCTCAGCCTGTGCGGCGCTCGTCGAAGCTCTGGGCGATGAAGCTCGGCAGGTGATCGCCCATGCCGACGACCGGCTCGTCGCGCTCGCCCCGCCGGCCGCGTCCGCCCTTGCGGCGCTCCCGCGGCTCGGGCCTCAACGCCTCTTCCTCCGGCGCGGCGGGTGCCGGCGGAGTCTCGACGGGCGCAACCGTCTCCGGTTCCGGAGTCTCCTCGGCAGCGCGCTTGCCCCGGCGTCGACGACGCGGCGGCTCGGCGCTTTCCTCCGCTGCGGGGACGGCGGGGGCCGGCTGCGGCTCCGGTGCGATGCCGAAGATGCGCGGGATCTCCTTGTCGACCAGCTTCTCGATGTCCTCGAGGTTCCTCTCGTCGGAGGGGGTGCAGATCATGATTGCCTTGCCGGCGCGACCCGCGCGCCCGGTCCGGCCGATCCGGTGCACGTAGTCCTCCGCGTGACTCGGCACGTCGTAATTGAAGACGTGGCTGACGGCCGGAATGTCGAGCCCACGGGCCGCCACGTCCGAGGCGATGAGAAAGCGCAGAGTGCCGGCGCGAAAGCCGTCGAGCGTGCGGGTCCGCTGCGACTGGTCGAGATCGCCATGGATCGGCGCCGCGTCGTAGCCGTACTTCTTCAGCGACTTGGCGAGGATATCGACCTCGGACTTGCGATTGCAGAAGATGATCGCGTTCGTCAGCGCGTCGCCCTCATCGTCGATCAGGCGGCGGAGAACCTTGCGCTTTTCTGTCGGCTGGCGGTCCTTGCGGCTGGCGCGGAACATGACCACGCTCTGCTCGATCGTCTCCGACGCCGTCGCCTGGCGCGCGACCTCAATCCGGGCGGGGTTCGACAGGAAGGTCGAGGTGATGCGCTCGATCTCGGGCGCCATCGTCGCCGAGTAGAACATCGTCTGCCGCGTGAACGGCGTCAGCGAGAAGATCCGCTCGATATCCGGGATGAAACCCATGTCGAGCATCCGGTCGGCCTCGTCGACGACCATGATCTGCACGCCTGTCAGCAGGAGCTTGCCGCGCTCGAAATGGTCGAGCAGGCGGCCAGGCGTCGCGATCAGCACGTCGACGCCGCGATCGATCAGCGCGTCCTGCTCCTTGAAGCTGACGCCGCCGATCAGCAGCGCCTTGGTCAGCTTGGTGTTCTTTGCGTAGGTGTCGAAGTTCTCGGCCACCTGCGCCGCAAGCTCCCGCGTGGGGGCAAGCACCAGGCTCCGCGGCATCCGGGCGCGGGCGCGGCCCTTGCCGAGCATGGTGATCATCGGCAGGACGAACGAGGCGGTCTTGCCCGTCCCGGTCTGCGCGATCCCGAGGACATCGCGCCCCTCGAGCGCGGGCGGAATGGCGCCAGCCTGAATGGGAGTGGGCGTGTCGTAGCCCGCTTCCTCGACGGCTTGCAGCACTTTGGGGTCGAGTCTGAGGTCGGCGAATCTGGTCATGGAGGTCCGTGGCAAAGCGGACCTCTGTCATGGCCCGCGCGTCTGACAGGTGGCCCGAATGGCCCTTGCGGCGTCACTGCCGCGCCCTATGGTCTGGCCGATAGTCGAAATATGGTGTCAGGTCAACTTGCTGCAACCGTCAGAGGTTGGTGACGCCGGGTCCAATCGGGAGAAACGGATGATCAGGAAGTACGGAAGCGCAAAATGGAACGGTGGCCTGAAGGACGGCCGCGGGCAACTCTGGACCGAATCCGGCTCGCTGTCGGAGCAGCAGTATGGCTTCAACCAGCGCTTCGAGGGGGAGCGGGGGTCAAACCCCGAGGAGCTGATCGGCGCGGCCCATGCCGGCTGCATCTCGATGGCGCTGTCAGGCCAGCTCGGGCAGAAGAACCTGACCGCGGAGCAGATCTCGACCAAGGCGACAGTCAGCCTCGAGCAGAAGGACGGGGGCTTCTCCATCACCCGCGTGCACCTCGAGGTCGAGGCCCGCGTTCCCGGCGCGGATCAGGCGGCCTTCGACGAGGCGGCCCAGACAGCGAAGGAGAACTGCCCGGTGTCGAAGCTGCTGAACGCCGAGATCACGATGGACGCCAAGCTCGTCGACTGACAGGGTCCTGCGGGAGCCGCTGCAAGGCGGCTCCTAGACCATCATCTCCTTGGTGGCGCTGAGCGTAAGATCGGGGTGGTCGCGGGCGATCCGGTCGATGTCCCATTGCAGCCGCGTCATGTAGACGACGTCGCCGTCATGGTCGTGCGCGATGTGGCCCTTGTTCGCGGCGACAAACCGCTCCACCGCGTCACGCGGACCTGAGACCCATCGGGCCGAGGTGAACTGAGTGGGCTCCAGCCGGACGGGCAGGCCGTACTCCAGCTCGATCCGGCTCGCGAGTACGTCGAACTGAAGTGCCCCCACGACGCCGACGATGAAGCCCGAGCCGATCATCGGCTTGAAGACCTTGGCCGCGCCCTCCTCGGCGAACTGCATCAGTGCCTTGTCGAGGTGCTTCGCCTTCATCGGGTCGCCGGCGCGGACCGACTGCAGGAGTTCCGGCGCGAAGGAGGGGATGCCGGTGGCGCGGATCGCCTCGCCCTCGGTCAAGGTATCACCGATGCGCAGCTGGCCGTGGTTCGGGATGCCGATGATGTCGCCGGCCCAAGCCTCCTCCGCCAGTTCGCGGTCGGCGGCGAGGAAGAGGACGGGGTTCGTCACCGCCATCGGCTTCTTCGAGCGGACGTGGTGCAGCTTCATTCCGCGGGTGAAGTGGCCCGAGGCGAGGCGGACGAAGGCGACGCGGTCGCGGTGCTTGGGGTCCATGTTCGCCTGCACCTTGAAGACAAAGCCGCAGACCTTTGTCTCGTCAGGAGAAACCTGTCGAGGGTTGGCCGGCTGTGGCTGCGGAACCGGGCCGTAGGTGCCGATCCCGTTCATCAGCTCGCGCACGCCGAACGAGTTGATGGCGCTGCCGAACCAGATCGGCGTCAGCGTGCCGTCGAGGAAAGCCTGCCGGTCGAACGGCGGCAGGAGCTCCCGGGCCATCTCGACCTCCTCCCGGAGCTGGGCGAGCAGGTCCGCCGGCACACGCTCGGCCAGACGCGGGTCGTCGAGGCCGTCGATCTTGATCGACTCCGCAACGCGGTTGCGGTCGGCGCGGTCCATGAGCTCGAGCCGGTCGTTCAGGATGTCGTAGGCGCCAAGGAAGTCGCGCCCCATGCCGATGGGCCAGGAGGCCGGGGTGACGTCGATCGCGAGGTTCTCCTGGATCTCGTCGATGATCTCGAAGGTCTCGCGCGCCTCGCGGTCCATCTTGTTGCAGAAGGTCAGGATCGGCAGGTCGCGCAGGCGGCAGACCTCGAAGAGCTTGCGCGTCTGGCTCTCGACGCCCTTGGCGCCGTCAATGACCATGATCGCGGCGTCGACTGCCGTGAGCGTCCGGTAGGTGTCCTCGGAAAAGTCCGAGTGGCCCGGCGTGTCGACGAGGTTGAAGCGGAAGCCGTCGAAGTCGAACGACATCGCCGAGGCGCTGACCGAGATGCCGCGGTCCTTCTCCATCTGCATGAAGTCCGAGCGGGTGCGGCGCGCCTCGCCCTTGGCGCGGACCTGGCCCGCCATCTGGATCGCGCCGCCGTAGAGCAGGAACTTTTCGGTCAGCGTGGTCTTGCCGGCGTCCGGGTGCGAGATGATCGCAAATGTCCGACGCCGGGCGATCTCGGCCGGCAGGTCGGGCGCGTTCGATGAGCGGTCTAGCATGGGCGGCATCTAGCGTGTCGCTGGGCGCGCCGCAATCTGCCCCAGTTGCGTCAGGCCATGGCGCGGCGCGCGATGAGAAGATCGCAGGACGGTTCGCGCACGAGCGCCGAGGTCAGGCTGCCGATGGCCCACCGCTCGACGCTGCCGCGGGAATGGGCGCCGAGCGAGATCAGGTCCGGGTTCACGCGCTCCACCATCTTCTGCATGGCGCGGGCGATGCTGTCCTCGATGACCTCCGGCGGCTTCACGCCCTTCGGCAGGCCGCCGACAGCGGACCATGCGCCGATGACGCGCTCCACCTCGTCGGGATGCCCGGTCTGGGTTGCGTAGAAACTCCTGACGGTCGCGTTGGGCGCGATCTTCAGCGCCACGGCAAGCGCGGCGCTGGCAGCCGGCGAGCCGTCGATGGCGGCAAGTATCGTGGCGTAGTCGGTCTCCGCCGGGCTCCGGGCAATCAGGACCGGCGTCCCGCTGTGCATCACCAGCCGCTCGACCGTCGTCTCGCGGACCGTGTCGAAGAACCGCCGGCCGCGGTGCGTCCCGGCAACGAGCAGATCGGCGCCCTCGGCCTCGGCCAGCAGTTCCTCGACCGGATCGCCGAGCCGCACTTCGAAGTCGATGCTCGCATCCTCACCGCCGTGCTGTTCGGCGCAGAAGCGCGCCAGGCGTTCCTCGGCATCCTCCGCCACGCGGTGGGCGAGGTCCGACGGCATGGCATCGTCGACGACATGGACAACCGTGAGCCGTGCCCGCATTCTGGCCGCGAGCGAGATCGCGCGCACCATCGCGCGCTCGGAACGCGGCGAGAGGTCGCTCGCCACCGTCAGATGTGCCATCGGCTTCCCTCTCCGCTCAAGGTGCAACGGTAACGCGGCACGGTCGGCGGTCAATGCGCCGGAGCGGCGGCGCTTGACCTCGCGCTTCAAGGCGAATGAAGTCGCCGCCGGCAAAGGAGAGCAATTATGGATCTGGGAATCTCGGGGAAGCGGGCGGTGGTTTGCGCTTCGTCCAAGGGACTGGGGCGCGGATGCGCCGAGGCGCTGGCCGCCGCCGGTGTGCGGCTGGTCATGAACGCGCGCGGCGCCG
Organism: Roseitranquillus sediminis; assembly: GCF_016918935.1. Taxonomy (GTDB): domain Bacteria; phylum Pseudomonadota; class Alphaproteobacteria; order Rhodobacterales; family Rhodobacteraceae; genus Roseitranquillus; species Roseitranquillus sediminis. Next base: position 53,398 of record NZ_JAFFOB010000012.1, on the reverse strand, counting down.
AGGCGCTGGAGGTGGCGGCGCAGGCAATCCGGGATGCGCACGGGGTCGAGGTCGAGACGGTCGTAGCCGACATCACGACCGAAGACGGCAGACGGCAGGTGCTGGACGTCGCGGGCGACGTCGACATCCTCGTGAACAACGCCGGCGGTCCGCCGCCAGGCATGTGGACCGACTGGAGCCGCGACGATTTCATTGCCGCGCTCGACGCCAACATGCTGTCGCCGATCGCGATGATGCAGACTCTCATTCCGGGAATGTCGAATCGCGGCTGGGGCCGCGTGGTCAACATCACGAGTCAGGCTGTCAGGGCGCCGATCCCGGTCCTCGGGCTGTCCAACACCGCCCGCACCGGCCTGACCGGCTTCGTCGCCGGTACCGCGCGCCAGGTGGCCGAGACGGGAGTGACGATCAACAACCTGCTGCCCGGCATCCACGCCACCGACCGCGCCGTCTCGCTCGACGACGGCGTGGCGAAAAAGGACGGGATCAGCATGGAGGAGGCGCGGCGGCGGCGCGAGGCGACGATTCCGGTGCGGCGCTACGGCACGGCCGCGGAGTTCGGCGCGACCTGCGCATTCCTTTGCTCGGTCCACGCCGGCTTCATCGTCGGTCAGAACATCCTGCATGATGGCGGCGGGGTTAACCTGACCATGTGACCCGGGGCGCCCTTGCCGCGCTGCGGCAGGGCTGCTAGTCCGCCCGCTGCCCGACCGGCATTGTCGGGTATTGAGGGACCGCGTGGACGACATCCCGAGGCTCGAGATTCGCAACATCGTGCGCCGGTTCGGCGGGCGCGCGGTGGTCGATTGCGTGTCGCTGAGCATCCTGCCGGGGAACGTCACCTGTCTGCTTGGCCCGTCGGGCTGCGGCAAGACCACGACGCTGCGGATCGCCGCGGGCGTGGACCGGCAGGACGCGGGCGAGGTACTGGTGGACGGTGCCATTGTCTCGGACGCCCACCTGCACCTGCCGCCCGAGCGCCGGTCTATCGGCCTGATGTTTCAGGACTTCGCGCTCTTCCCGCATCTCAGCGTGGCGCAGAACGTGGCCTTCGGGCTCAAGGGCTCGAAAACCGAGCGCCGCCGCCGGGTGGGGGAGCTGCTGGAGCGGGTGCGTCTCTCGCGCTTCATCGATGCTTGGCCGCACGAGCTCAGCGGGGGCGAGCAGCAGCGGGTGGCGTTGGCCCGCGCCATTGCGCCGCAACCGCGGGTTATGCTGATGGATGAGCCGTTTTCGGGGCTCGACAACCGCCTGCGCGACGGTATCCGGGACGAAACGCTGGAGATCCTCAAGGAGGAGGGTGCGGCGGTGCTCCTGGTCACGCACGAGCCCGACGAGGCGATGCGCATGGCCGATGAGATTGCGCTGATGCGCGACGGCCGCATCGTCCAGGCCGGCGCCCCCTACAACGTCTACAACGCGCCGCGCGACCAAGCCGCCGCGGCATTCTTCAGCGATATCAACGTGATCCGCGGCAAGGTCGAAGGAGCGCTGACGGAGACGCCGTTCGGCGAGTTCCTCGCGCCCGGCGTGCCTGACGGCACCGAGGTCGATATCGTGATCCGGCCGCAGCACATCCGCATCGACTTCGACCGTCAGGGCAGGGGCCCGAGCCCAACCGCGCGGGACGGCACGCCGGCGCGCGGCGTCGTCGAGCGCGCACGCTTCATGGGCTCCGAAAGCCTCGTCGAGTTCCGCATGGACTTCGACGGCTCGATCCTGCGGGCGACGGTGCCTTCGGTCTTCCTGCCCAAGGTCGGAACGCCGCTCTGGTTGATGCTGCGGCGGGACCGGTGCCACGTCTTTCCCGCCCGTCGAGAGGAGCGCGCGACCTCGTGACTGCTGGCCCTTGGACCATCCGGCACGGGTCCTGTATCAATCGGGAGGACAGGCGCTTTGACGCTTCCAACGAAGCTTCGGAACCAATAGATAGGCGCGGTGTCGGTTTCAGGCGTCCGGCGCGGATAGTCCGGTCGCCGAGGGAGAAAGAAGCATGCTGAACAACATCGGCCTTCCGGGCCTCCTCCTCATCGCGATCGTCGTGCTCGTGCTCTTCGGGCGCGGCAAGATCTCGTCGCTCATGGGCGAGGTCGGAAAGGGCATCACGGCCTTCAAGAAGGGCGTGAGCGAGGGCACGAAGGAGCTGGAGGACGGCTCGACCCAGGCTCGCGACATCACTCCGGAGGAAGAGAAGGACAAGGCCTGATCCGGCCGCCCGGAGGGCTGCTTCCATGTTCGACATCGGCTGGACCGAGCTTCTGGTCATCGGCATCGTGGCGCTGATCGTCGTGGGCCCGAAGGATCTGCCGGGCATGTTCAAGGCGCTCGGGCAGTTCACCGCCAAGGCACGCGGGATGGCGCGCGAGTTCCAGCGCGCAATGGAAGACGCGGCGGACGAGTCCGGAGTGAAGGACATGGGGCGCGACATGCGCAACCTGACCTCGGCCAAGAACCTCGGCCTCGACAAGCTCAAGACCGCGGCTCGCGACCTCGGCAAGCTCGACCCCGACCGCAAGCCCCGCGCGGGCGAGACCGCACGCACGAACGAGGAGCGCGCGGCAAAGGCGGGCAAGCTGCGTGATGCGGCGGCAGCCAAGGCGGAAGAGCGGCGCGAGGCGGCACGGGCGCAGGCAGATGCGCCGGCGCCGGAAGCGCCGGCCCCTGCCGCCGAGCCGGCCGCGAAGGAGACGTCGTGACCACCCGCGACGAGATCGAAGACAGTTCGGCACCGCTCATCGAGCATCTGGCCGAGCTGAGGACGCGGCTGATCCACTCGGTCGTGGCGTTCATCATCGGGATGGTGATCTGCTTCTCCGTCTGGAACCCGATCTTCAACTTCCTGACCCAGCCGATCTGCTCGCAGCTCGGCGAGCGCGGGCAGGATTGCGGCCTGATCCTGATCAAGTTGCAGGAGGGCTTCTTTGTCGCCGTGCGGATCTCGCTCATGGGCGGCTTCATCCTCGCCTTTCCCTACATCGCGACGCAGATGTGGCGCTTCGTGGCGCCGGGCCTCTACAAGACGGAGAAGGCCGCGTTCCTGCCGTTCCTGGTCGCCTCGCCGATCATGTTCTTCCTCGGCGCGGCCTTCGCCTTCTACGTCGTGATCCCGCTGGCCTTCGACTTCTTCCTCGGCTTCCAGCAGGTCGGCGGGCTGCCGATGCCGGAGAACGTGGCGCCCGTGGGCGAGGAGGCGGGACCGCTCGCGCAGGCCGGGATCACGTTCCAGGGTTCCGTCGAGGAGTATCTTGCCCTCACGATCAAGTTTATCCTGGCGTTCGGGCTCTGCTTCCAGCTGCCGGTGCTGCTGACGCTGATGGGCAAGGCCGGCCTTGTGAGTGCCAAGGGCCTCGGCCGCGTGCGCAAGTACGCCGTGGTCGGCATCCTCGTCCTGGCGGCGGTCGTCACGCCTCCGGACGTCATCACGCAGATCATTCTCTTCGTGGTGGTCTACGGCCTCTACGAGATCTCGATCCTGCTGGTGGCGCGCGTCGAGCGGAAGCGCGTCGAGCGGATGCGGGCGGAAGGCCTGCTCGACGAGGACGAGGAGCTCTGGGGCGACGATGGGGACGAGGCGCGGTGAGCGACGCGTCCCACCGCATCGCCGCCGCGCTCGAGCGGATCAGTCCGCCGCCGGCCGAGGCACCGGACTGGAACGCAGCCGACGCCTTTGTCTGGCATGTGGCGCCCGACCGGCTGGACCCGGTCCCGCAGGTCAACCGCGTGGCGCTCCCGCTTCTCCTCGGCATCGACCGCGCGCGCGACACGCTGCTGGAGAACACGCGGCACTTTGCCGGTGGGTACCCGGCGAACAACGCCCTGCTCTGGGGGGCGCGCGGCATGGGGAAATCCAGCCTTGTCAAGGCAATCCATGCCGAAGTTGCAGCCGAGGTTCCGCTCAAGATCGTAGAGGTCCAGCGCGAGGACCTGCCGTCGATCGGACGGCTTCTGTCGCTGCTGCGGCGGAGCGAGCACCGCTTTGTCCTCTTCTGCGATGACCTGTCGTTCAGCCATGATGACCAGCACTACAAATCGCTGAAGGCGGTTCTCGACGGCGGAATTGAGGGGCGGCCAGAGAACGTGATCTTCTACGCGACATCGAACCGCCGCCACCTGATGCCGCGCGACATGATCGAGAACGAGCGTTCGCGTGCGATCAATCCGTCCGAGGCGGTCGAGGAAAAGGTGTCGCTCAGCGACCGGTTCGGCCTCTGGCTCGGCTTTCACCCCTGCGGGCAAGACGAGTACCTCGCGATGGTGCGCGGCTACTGCGACGCCTACGGCGTCGAGATTGACGACGGGACGCTGCGCGCCGAGGCGGTCGAGTGGCAGGCGACGCGCGGCTCGCGCTCCGGCCGCGTCGCTTGGCAATTCTTCACCGACCTGGCGGGGCGCAGGGGCGTGAGGCTCTGACCCTCGCCAGAGGTCAGTTCAGGTAGGGACCGGGGTCGACGCTCTCGAACCCCTCGCGGACCTCGAAGTGCAGCACGGCCGGGTCGGCGGAACGCACCACGCCAATGGTCTGGCCTCGGCTGACCGTGTCGCCGCGCGAGACGGACACGTTGTCGACCCCGGCATAGACCGTCAGCAGGTTCCCCTCGTGCCGGATCACCACGATCGGGACGCCGTCGGTGTCGTTGGTAATCGCGCCGACGGTGCCGGCATCGGCGGCGCGCACCGCCGTTCCTGCGCGCGCCGAGATGTCGATGCCGTCGTTGCTGCCCTTGCTGTAACCACGGATGATGCTGCCCGGCACGGGGGTCAGCAGGCGCGCCGTGTCTGACGCCTCGGTCGCCTCCTCGGCGAGCACCGGGGGCGCCGGCGGCTCGGGCGCGGGCTCGGCGGTGTCATCCTCGGGGAGTGGCTGCGCCGCGCTCGGCGGTGTTGGCGTGGCGGTGCCCTCGCCCGGACGCGAGGGCGGCACGGCGACAGGCACCGGAGCCGCGGCCGCCGGCGGGATCAGCAGATATTGTCCGACCCGCACGTTCCGCGCCGCGTCTAGACCGTTCCACTGCGCCAGCGCATCGACCGACACGCCATAGCGACGGGCGATCGAGAAGGCGGTCTCGCCCGGAGCAACGCGATGCCGGACAGGCTCGGTCCCGGTGGAGGTCACTCCGCCGGCGCGGTCGATCGCGTTGCCGGCGATGGTGGCCACGTCCACCTGGCCCACGCCGCGCGGCGTCGCCGCGGTGGCGGGGGAGGCGGTCACGACGGTGGTGCCGGCTACCCGGCGGGGCAGGGCGATGATCTCGCCGCGGCGGAGCGGCGCGTCGACGGGGAGCGCGTTGTAACTGGCGACCTCCTCCGGTGGCAGGCCCACGCGTGTCGCGACGGCGCTGACCGTATCCTCGGGCTGGGCGACCGCGACCTGGTAGGTCGGGTAGGTGATGACGCCGCGGCTGTCGGGCGTCGGCCGCTCCTCCGCGCGCGAGCGGATCGCGGCGTCGGAGGTGTCGAGGCCGTCGCCGAGGTTGCGAAAGTCGGGGTCGAAGCCGCTCTGGCAGGCGCCGAGCAGCAGCATCGCCGCGGCTGCGCTCACGATCGGCCGTTTGGAAAATCTCATCGCCCGCCCTCGTCTGCCGGTCCCTTGTGGCCGGGACCGTACCATCTCACCGGTCACTCTCGCGCCAGCCCCTCGAGCAGCGGCACGAAACGCACGCTCCGCAACTCGTCGTACTCGTAGCCCGCCTCGGTCCGCACGACCTTGATCAGGCTCTGCACCGCGTCGGACTGGCCCACCGGCACTACCATGATACCGCCGATGCGCAACTGCGCCAAGAGCGGCCCCGGCGGGTCCTCGGCCGCGGCGGCCACCAGGATCCGGTCGAAGGGCGCCTGGTCCGGCAGGCCGCGGCTACCGTCGGCGGTGAAGGCGGTAACGTTGGTCAGGCCGATCGCCTCGAAGCGCTCGCGCGCCTCGCGCACCAGGCTGCGATGGCGATCCACCGTGTAGACGCGGCGGGCGAGGCGGGCGAGGATCGCCGCCTGATAGCCCGAGCCGGTGCCGACCTCGAGCACCTTGTCGCGTGGCCCGACCTCGAGCGCCTGGGTCATCAGGCCGACAACCGACGGCTGGCTGATCGTCTGCCCGCAGGGGATCGGCAGCGGCGTGTCGTCGTAGGCGCGGTTGGCGAACGTACCGCGCACGAAGATGCCGCGGTCGATCGACTCGATGGCGTCGAGGGTGCGGGCATCCGTGACGCCGTTGCGCCGCAGCGCGAGCAGAAGCTGCATCGTGTTCTCGGGATCGACCATCTCAGCCGAGCCTCTGCGTCAGCTCGTCGAGGGCATCGTGGGCGGTAAGGTCCGCGCGCATCGGGGTCACCGATATCCAGCCGTCGAGGTTCACCGCCGCGTCCGTGCCCGGCTCGGACGGAACGTTCTGCCGGCCGCCCTTGACCCAGAGGAAGCGGCGCCCGGAGGGAGAGAGATGCGCCTCCACTCCAAAGGTGACGTCGCGGCGGAACCCCTGCGCCGCAACCTTCAGGCCGCGTACATCCGCCGCGGAAAGGGGCGGAAAGTTCACGTTGTAGAAGAGCCGGTAGTCTCCGTCATCCCAGAGGCCCGCATCGAGCAGCCGGCGCACCGTTGCCACGCCATGACCTGCGGCGGCGTCGAACGGATCATCGAGGCTGACGTTGCCGGGACCGTAGTACTGGCTCATTGCGATCGCGGGGAGGCCCTGCAGCGCCGCCTCCATCGCCCCGCCGATCGTGCCGGAATAGAGTACGTTCTCGGCGGAATTGTTGCCGCGGTTGACGCCGGAGAGGACGAGGTCCGGCGGCGCGTCGCGCATCACGTCGTGCAGGCCGGCGAGGACGCAGTCGGCGGGCGAGCCCTCGGCCGCCCAGCGGCGGGGCCCGAGCTCGGCGATCATCGTCGGGTGGGTGTAGCTGATCTTGTGGGCGACGCCGGATTGCTCGAATGCGGGCGCGACTGTCCACACCTCACCCGACGGTCCGGCAAGCTCTTCGGCGATGGCGGCGAGCACGGACAGGCCCGGCGCATTGATGCCGTCGTCATTGGTGATGAGAATGCGCACGTCCTGCCCCGGTTCGCGTCGGGCCTCTTGTTAGGCGAGCGCTGCGCGGCCGGCAAGCGGTGGCATGGCGTACCTCGGGTCCCGTGCCGGGAGCTTTCGGCCCGACATGCGCTATTGCGCGCGGCAGCGTCGAGCCGCCCGGAGGAGGATCGGTCCGCGCGGAGGTTCAGTCGGCGCCGCGGACCGGCATGGTGGCGTCAGGATCGGGACGCGCGAGCTTCTGGATGAGGTAGATCGCCACGGCGGCGCCGATGCCGATCAGGTCGGTGATGATCCCGCCCTCGATCATGAAGAGCGCGGCGACGATGAGCCCGACCCGCAGGAACCAGGCGCAGCGGCCGCCGAGGAACCAGCCCTGGACGCCACCGGAGAGGAGGAAGACGCCTACGGTGGCGGTGACCGCCGCGCGCACGATCTCGGGCCAGCTTCCGTCCATGAGGAGGGCGGAGTTGTAGAAGAACATGAAGGGCACGATGAAGGCCGCGATGCCGATCTTGAACGACGCGACCGACGTCTCCATCGGGTTCGCGCCCGAAATGCCGGCCGCTGCGTAGGAGGCGAGCGCGACTGGTGGGGTGATGGCCGAGAGGACGGCGAAGTAGAAGACGAAAAAGTGCGCAGTCAGTGCCGGAATGCCAAGCTGCACGAGGCCCGGCGCGACGACCGAGGCCGCGACCGCGTAGGCCGCGGTCGTGGGCATGCCCATCCCGAGCAAGATCGCGATGCACATGGCGAAGAAGAGCGCCAGGAGCTGCGACAGGCCGGCGAGGCCCAGGAGCAGGTTCGAGAACCTTGCGCCGACTCCGGTCAGGGAGATGACGCCGACGATGATGCCGGCGCAGGCGCAGACCGCGATGATCTGGATCGACATGATCCCAGCAAGCTCGAAGGCGCGGATGAAGGAGCGAGGCCCCATCCGGTGGGGCGTGAGCCAGCTGACTACTGCGGCCGAGAGCGTGGCGAGGGTGCCCGCACGGATCACGGAGTAGCCCATGAAGAGCGCGGCGATCAGGATCACGATCGGCAGGAACAGGTAGACCCGGCGGACCATGGCGGCGAACTTCGGCAGTTCGTCATCGCGCATGCCGCGCATTCCGAGCTTTGCCGCTTCGAAGTCGACCATGAAGTAGACTGAGACGAAGTAGAGCACCGCGGGGATGATCGCCGCAAAGGCAATGTCGGTGTACGGGATGCCGGTGATCTCGGCCATGATGAAGGCGCCGGCGCCCATGATCGGCGGCATGATCTGGCCTCCGGTCGAGGCGGCAGCCTCGACCGCGCCCGCGGTCTTGGCCTTGTAGCCGACCTTCTTCATCAGCGGGATCGTCAGCGAGCCTGTGGCAACCACGTTGCCGGCCGAGGTGCCGTTGATCATGCCCATCAGGCCGGAGGCGAAGATCGCCACCTTGGCCGGCCCGCCGCGAGCGCGTCCGGCGACGGCGAAGGCGAAATTGACGAAATAGTCGCCAACCTTGGACGCCTGGAGGAACGCGGCGAAGATGATGAAGAGGATGATGTAGGTCGAGCTGACGGCCGTGGTCGGACCGAGGATGCCGGCGTCGGTGTAAACCTGGCTGAAGAACCGCTGCCATCCGATCGGAGGCGAATTGAGAAAGCCCGGCAGGTACTGGCCCGTGAAGACGTAGGCGAGGAAGACAACCGATATGATGACAAGCGCGAGGCCGGCGACTCGGCGGGTCAGCTCCATGATGAGGAGCGTGCCGGCGACCGCGGCGATGGAGATGCCGATGGGCGCGAACGGCGTCCCCGTCGAATTGCGCATCAGCGTGCCGTAGATGGTGATGAGGTAGGCGGCGACGGCGATCGCGGCGACGCTGAGCACGAAATCCGGCGCGGCAAAGCCGTCCCGGCGACGGCGGTGATACCAGCCGGCGACGATGGCGCCGACGGTCGCGATCATCAGCGGCACGCCGAAGAACCAGATCTCGCGGAAGCGGATCGTCGCGTCCATCCCGTTCCACATCGTTCCGGTCGAGATCTGCCAGGCGAACCAGAGCGCCACCCCGAGCGAGATGACGGCCGGGATCACCAGCGCCCAGGAGACGTAGTCGAGGGCGCGCGTCTCCTCCTCGGGCGCGGGAAAAGTGACGGCGGAAGCGTAGAGGAGGAAACCCAAGACCAGCGCACCGGCCACGTGGACAATGCGGAAGTTCCAGGTCTCCATCGGCAGGGTCGGGAGGAACGGCAGCTCGATGCCGGTCATGTTCTCGATCGAGAGGCCGTTGAGGGCGGCCATGTGGAATGCCGCGTAGATCGTCGCCATCGCGGCGATGATGAGGTAGTTCCGGCCGATGAAGTCGCGGCGGTTGGCCTCGACCGGCTCTTCGTCGACGCCTTCGGCCAGCACCGGGCCTTCGGTGGGGTCGCTCATCGGATCCTCCCTCTCTTGCGTCGATCTTTGGCGAAGCGGAGGGGTCAATGCAATTCGTTCCTGTCGCGACCAAGCCGCTGCAGGAAGTGATCGAGCGCGGCGTCGAAGGGACCGGGTGCTTCGACCATCGGCCAGTGCCCCGTATCGAGTTCGACCAGTCGGGCACCGGCAGCGCGGGCCGCAGCGCGGGCTGCAGCGATCGGCACGGGGCGGTCGTGGCGGCCGTGGATGAAAAGCGCGGGCGGTCCGAGGCCGGGGAGCCGAGGGATGAGGCAGGTGCCGAGTCCATTGGGGCCGATCTCGTCGCGCAGGAAGCGGTCGTAGGCATGAGGCCTGGCGGCGGCCGCGAGCTGCCGCACGTCGCGCAGGAGGTCCGGCGTGATGGAGGCCCGGTCATGCACGATGGTGGCCAGCGCCTCACGCGCGGCGAAGTCCGACCGCGCGATCAGCGGGTAGGCCAGGCGGTTGACGGGCAGCCGAGTTCCGAGAAACGCCAGCGGGTGCAGCGGGGCCACGGGGGCGAGACCGTAGGAGGCCACAGGAATGACGGCAGATATGCGTCCGGGCGTGGCAAGCGCCGTCCAGAGCGCGACGGCGCCGCCGAGCGAGAGACCGGCGAGGATTGCGCATTCAAGCTCCAGGGTATCGAGCAGCGCAACCAACCAGCGACCGACGTCGGGCACGCGGTAGCTGCCGCTGAAGAGGTCACTCTCGCCGTGGCCGGGCAGGTCTGGCGCGAAGATGCGATGTCGGCGCGCAAGCGCCGGCAGGGCAGGTCCCCACGAGACGCCGGCGCGGTCGAGGCCGCCGCCGTGCAGGACGACCATTGGCGTTCCGTCGCGCGGCCCCAGCTCGAGCCATGAGACGCGGAGGCCGTCGATCCGGGCGTGCCGCCGTTCCACTAATCCTCCCGCAGACGAGAATGGTGCGTCCTGAGGCTGACATATTGCGCAGCGCAGGACACGTCCCAGGTGGCCTGCCGGAGAACATTCGGCAGGTCACCGTTGTTTCAAGTTCTTCCAAGAGCTGCTCGCGCGCGACGCGACCGGCAGGTCAAGACTCTGCCGAAACTCACTGTCTCGCAACTCCATGCTTTCGGGAAAGCAACTTCAACACCTGCGGCGACCATCCTGCGGCAAACACGGCTTGGATCCTGTCCGACTTTCGCAGCTCGGGGAACAGACGTCCGGCCCCAAGAGGCAGGATGGAGAGACAAAATCAGCGGGCCGTGTCTTCTAGACGATGAACTCCGTGCAGGATGAGGAGCGCAACCCCAAGGCCTTCAATTTGCACAATGCACCTGCGATCGAAGCGATGGCCTATGGCTGGTGTGTCGCCAACATACGGGCTGGCTCTTCCGCTCGGATTGTGATCCCGAAGCAGCGGTTCTCTACAAGCAGTGGATGTTCCACGGCACGCCGCTCTGCACCCGGTTCATAGGCTGAAGCCCCGGACAAGTAGCCCGCCCCGTTGCCGGAGCGGGCGATGTCCTGAGAGTCGGATCGCGATCTCCTCGGATCGTGCGTCGGCGCGTCAGCCGCCGTGAACCATATCGTCGGAGATCTCGGCGCCGGCGTTGTCGCGGAACCAGCGGGCGGCGCCCGGATGCCACTTCATCACCTGGTTCTTGTCCCAGTGCTCGGGCAGCGTCTCCTCGGCCGCGCGATGGATGTTCACCATGCGCTCGTTGTCCGACATCACGATGTCCGTGACCGCGTAGACAAAGCTTTCCGGCAGGTCGCAGTTGGCGATGGCGAAGTTCCACATCGCCACCGAATTCGCCGGCTCCTCGAGCGTCTGGTAGGTGTCGGCCGGGATCTGGAAGTCCGAGACCGGGAACGCCTCCGCAATCTGGTCCTGCTCCTCCTCGGTGAACTCGATGATGTTGACGTCGGTCTGGACCTCGAGCTGGCTGACCGCCGGGACCGGGATGCCGGCCGCGAAGGCGATGACGTCGATCAGGCCGTCCTGCAGCTGCCCGCCGAGATCCTCCCAGCCGCCGTTGCGGCGCTCGAAGTTTACGCCGAGCTCCTCGAGCATAAGCGGGAAGTAGGTGTCCGAGGTCGAGCCTGCGGGCCCGAAGCCGATACGCGCGCCGTCGGGGATGTCGGAGATCGTCTCGATGCCTGACGAGGCGAGCGCCGTGACCGAGAACGGCGTCTGGTACATCGGGAACATCGCACAGGCGTTGTCCATGGCGAGACCCGGCGCGATCGGGTTGGTGCCCTCGATCGACTCGCGGGCCGGGCCCGTTGTCGTGAGGCCGAAGGCAGCGTCGCCGGTATGGACGAGGGCCATGTTCTGCATCGGCCCTCCGGTGACCTCGCCGCCGCCGGATATACCAAGCTCGTCCGCCACCAGGTTGGCCCATCCCGTACCATAGGCGAAGTAGGTGCCGCCCTGGCTCGCGGTTCCTACAGTAAAGCTGCTGGGCCAGCCCGTGCGGTCGAGATCGGAATAGTCCTGAGCGTATGCTCCGCCGGCGGCGAGTGCCGCAACGGCGGTGAATGTGGTCAGTTTCATGTTGTCTCCTCCACATGCCCGGTCTTTGACCGGGACCATGTCCGTGGTTCTATAGCCCCCGCGGCCCGTGGCAAGCAAAGCCGGGCGGATACAACTGACACGCTACGGCTCAGCTCCGGCCTCGCCCCTCGAAGCGGGGAAGCATCGCGGAGAAGTCGCGGCCGGCACCATTCTCGTCCTCGACGAAGGATCGGTAGAGCTCGGCGGCGAGCTGCCCCATCGGCGTATCCGCGTCCGCGGTCTCGGCGGCCTGCTGGCTCAGGCGCAGGTCCTTGAGCATCAGGTCGGCCGCGAACCCGGGGCGATAGTCGTTATCCGCCGGGCTCTTCGGCCCGACGCCGGGGGCGGGGCAGTAGGTCGACATCGACCAGCTGTTGCCCGACGAGGTGGAGACCACGTCGAACATCGCCTGCCGGTCGAGACCGAGGCGATCGGCGAGGGCGAACGCCTCGCAGGTGGCGATCATTGTGACGCCGAGGATCATGTTGTTGCAGATCTTCGCCGCCTGGCCATTGCCGGACGGGCCGCAGTGCACCGCCTTGGCGCCCATCACGTCGAAGAGCGGCCTGGCCTCGGCAAAGGCGTCGGCGCCGCCGCCCACCATGAAGGTTAGCGTTCCCGCCTGCGCGCCGCCCGTACCGCCGGAGACCGGCGCGTCGAGCGGGCGCAGCCCCGCCGCCTCGGCCTGCGCCGCCACATCGCGGGCACTCGCCACGTCGACGGTGGAGCAATCGAGCAGGATCGCGCTGCGCTCCATCGCCGGGATCACCTCGTCGGCCACCCGCCTGAGGATGTCGCCGTTCGGCAGCATGCAGATGACGACGTCGGCACCGCTCGCGGCCTCGGCGGCCGAGCCGGCCTGCGCCACCGCTTCGGCCGTTGCTCCGGCCACGTCGAAGCCCACCACCTCGTGCCCGGCCTTCGCCAGATTCGCCGCCATCGGTGCGCCCATGTTCCCCAGGCCGATGAAACCGATCTTCATGCTTCCTCCCAGTCCAGCGTCTCGTCGCCGAGCGGCGCGAGCATTCGTTCCACCTCGTCCGCCGACACGTCCGAAACCCGCTCATGCAACCATCTCGGCTGCCGGTCCTTGTCGATGACGGCGGCGCACGTCCCCTCTAGGAAATCGGCGTGCTCCATCGAGCGCCAGGTGAAGCGGTACTCCTGCTCAAGTGCCGCCTCGATCGTATCGGCAGCGCGGGCGCGGCGGATCAGCTCGAGCGTGCAGGCCATGCTCAGCGGCGAATTCCGGCCCAGCACGCCGAGCGTCTCGGTCGCGAAGGGGGCTTCGGAATTGGCGAGCGCGGCGAGCACTTCCGCGATGCTCGCACCGCCGAACAGGCCGTCGATCTCGGCCTGCCGCTGTTCCAGGTCGCCCGGCGGCGGGTCGCCGGCGGCCGCCTCGATGCGGTGCCACTCGCCGGTGCGCTCCAGCGCCGCGATCAGCTCGGGCCACGCCGCCTGCGGCACATAATGATCCGCGAACCCCGCATGGATTGCGTCCGCAGGCCCCATTCGCGCGCCGCCAAGGCCGAGATACTCGCCGAGCCGCCCCGGCGCCCGGGCGAGCAGCAGCGTCCCCCCGACGTCGGGGATCAGCCCGATTCCACATTCCGGCATGGCGAGTTGCGAGCTCTCGCAGACCACCCGGTGCGAGCCGTGACAGCCGATGCCGACCCCGCCGCCCATCGTGAAGCCGTGCATGAAGGCCGCCACCGGCTTCGGATAATGGTAGAGCTTGCGGTTCATGCGGTACTCGTCCGCCCAGAATCCGCGGCCGAAGTCGAAGTCGCCCGACGTGCCGCGCCGGTACATCTCGGCGATGTCGCCCCCGGCGCAGAAGGCGCGGTCGCCGGTGCCGTCCATAACCACCAGCGACACGCACTCGTCGTCCCGCCACTCGTCAAGCGCCCGGCTCACGTCGCGGCACATCTCCCAGGTCAGCGCATTGAGGGCCTTCGGCCGCGTGAGCGTGATCCGCCCGGCGCAGCCCTCTATTCGGATGTCCAGGTCGCTCATGAGTTCAGCATCTGCCGCGCCACGATCAGGCGCATGATCTCGTTCGTCCCCTCCAGGATCTGGTGCACGCGCAGGTCCCTCACGATCTTCTCGATGCCATAGTCCGCAAGATATCCGTAGCCGCCATGCAGCTGCAGGCACTGGTCCGCCACCCGACTGCCGGCCTCCGTCACCAGTTTCTTGGCCATCGCGCAGAACTTGGTCGCGTCGGGCGCGCCCTGGTCCAGCTTCCAAGCCGCCTGGCGCAGGAAGGTGCGCGCCGACTGCAGCTCAATCTCCATCTCCGCCAGCCGGAACTGCAGGGCCTGGAACTCCGTCAGCGGCTGCCCGAAGGCCCGCCGCTCGCGCATGTAGGCCAGCGTCGCGTCCAGCGCCGCCTGCGCCGCGCCGAGCGAGCAGGCCGCAATGTTGAGGCGCCCGCCGTCGAGCCCCGCCATCGCGTAACGAAAGCCCTTGCCCTCCTCCCCCAGCAGGTTCTCCGCCCGCACTCGGCAGCCGTCGAACTGCACTGCCCGCGTCGGCTGCGAACGCCAGCCCATCTTGTCTTCCAGCGCGCCGAAGCTCAGCCCCGGCGCGCCGTCCTCCACGATCAGCGCCGAGATGCCGCGCGCGCCGGCCTCGCCCGTGCGCGCCAGCACGATGTAGGCGTCCGAATAGCCGCCGCCCGAGATGAACGCCTTGCTGCCGTTCAGCGTCCAGCCCTCGTTCGTCCGCTCGGCGCGTGTCCTCAGCGCCGCCGCATCCGAGCCCGAGCTCGGCTCGGTCAGGCAGTAGGAGAGGATCGTCTCCATTGACACCGCGCCAGGCAGCAACCGCGCCTTGAGCTCCTCCGAGCCGTAAGCGTCGATCATCCGGGCGCACATGTTGTGAATCGACAGGAACGCGGCAACCGATGCACAGGCGTGGCTCAGTGCCTCGAACACCAGCGTCGCGTCCAGCCGGGTGAGGCCCGTGCCGCCGCCCTCCTCGCTGACATAGAGCCCGCCGAAGCCGAGCTCGGCCAACTGCGGCCAGAGCGTGCGCGGGATCGTCCCTTCCGCCTCCCACTGGCGGGCGAAAGGAGCGATTCGCTCCTCCGCGACGGCGAGCGCCATGTCTCGAATCGCCTGCTGTTCCTCGCTGAGACCGAAGTCCATGAGCGCTCCTTCCTCGCGAATGTGTAGCGGCGCCGTGAACTGCCGGCAATTGCTGCGACGCAAGGGCAGCCTGCGCCCGGGCTTGCCACCGAATAACTTGCACAACTCCCGGATGAGTGCCGCAATTCCAATGGCTTGAACCTGCGCGACGATCTAAGAAAAGATTTACAGAAGCCTTCGATACCGCCATGAAAGCAGAGGGGCAGTCTGAGCCAATGTTGAAGAGGGCTATATGAGTTTCTTTGTTTCGTTAAAATCTGCGGCGTCTGTGGGCGCGTTCGTCTGCGCGGGGATCGCGGTCAGCGCGCCCGCATCGGCGGCGACGATCACTTTCGGCGGATACGTATCGTCGAATGGCGCCGACCAGATCAGTCCGCTCGTCACGGTCAGCGACGACCCGGTGGGGAGCTTCCTGGTGTCGGTTACCCAGAATGCGGGATCGGACGGGCACCTGAACCTGATCGCGTTCGACCTCGGAACGGCGAGTTTCTCGTCCGGCGATGTCACGAATGTCAGGAACACGAACAACACGACGCTGGTCTCCACGTCGCTGTCGCTGCAAACCCCGTGCTCCAACACGGGACAGAACCAGGTCAGCAGCGGAAAGTATTGCTTCGGCACCAGCGTACCGATCGGCGGAAACAGCAACAACCTGAGCGGGGTTCCGGATGTGTATCCGGATGATTGGGACGTTGTCCTCGGGTTCTTCAACAACGACTCTCTCGGCGACGCAGGCTCGACGCTTTCGTTCAATCTGTCCGACCAAGGCGGTGCGCTGACGCTGGCCGATTTTCTCTCGGTCGGTCTTCGTTTCCAGTCTGCGAACAATAGAGAGGGTAGCGACAAGCTGATCGGCGTGCCGGGTGATGGACCTGATGGGGTGATCCCGCTCCCGGCAACGGCCCTCCTGCTGATGGGCGGCCTTGGCGGCCTCGGCGCGATGCGGAGCTTCCGCCGTAAGGCCTGATCGCCTGGATGACACGAAGTGCTGGAGACGCGCGCCCCGAGGCGCGCGTTTCTGTTTCAACGATCCGTCTGCACTGATCGAGCTCTGCTCTTTCGGCGTTGCAGATACAGATCTTGCTGCCCGACTGTTACCGCCTTCAGCCCACGTATCGACATCAGCACGTTGTCGGTTTCGGGCGACATGGGACGATGCCTGACACGAGCCGGCTACAGCAACGACACCTGCACGCCCGCATTTCCGCGCGAAGCTAGGCGGCGCGGGCCGACTGGCCACGCGCGCCCTCAGCTAACCAGCGGGCGCACTCCGTCCCGAGTTCGGCCAGCGCGCACTGCTCGTAGCGATCGCAGTCACCAGACGTCAGCACGTCGCGCCAGCGTCCGTTCGTGCACTCGTGGATAAAGTCGCCTGCGCCGCCGTTCCAGCAGACACCTTCGAGCGGCGCAGCGTCGTCGGCATGAGCCTTCATCCAGGCGAAGCTCGCATGCTCCAGAACCCGCTGCATCGTTTCGTTGTCGACCGGAATGTCCAGAAAGCGCGCGATTCGGGCGACCCAGCCAGGCAGATCACCCTCCATGTCTGGGTAGTACAGCAAGAGCACGTTCGGTAGGTCGCGGATCGCCCACCACGAGCGGAAGTTCTTACAGAAGGGCCAAAACGGGTAGCCATTCCCGTCGAGCCAGTCAAGGAAGTAGGCGCGCACGTCGCTGCGCGGGCGCTCGATCGGTGGGCCGACGCGGCCGGGGGTGTCGTTGATCAGCCGGTACCACAAATCGTTGGCGCAGACGTGGTGATTGTGCATCGACCCCATCACGTCGCGGCCGCCGCGGGCGACATCGACCGGCAGGTGCGTCTTGACGAAGCGGCGGTGGGTCTGTGCCTCGAGAAGGTCGAGCTTGATCTTCTTTTCCGGAACCCGGAGGTCGAGCCAGGGCGACAGTTCGACGACCTTCACCGACGGGTCGCCACCGAAGACGAGCTGGCCCACGATCTGCGGGGTCCAGGTGGTGCCGAACTTCGCATAGGTCGCGATGACGACGTCATCGGGCCGGAATGCGAAACCGTTCCACACGGTCGAGTCGAAATGGTGATTGTGTAGCTCGCGGGCCTTCTGCAGCCAGCGACGATCCGAGCTCATCCGAGGTCTCCCTTGATCTGCGGGCGACGCCCGATGATGTGCAGCGAACGCAAGCATCCGAAGCCAATCAGGTCGTCGCAGTGTCTGGTCTTGGGCGGGCGGGCCGGCCTGAAGGGAGTTGCGGCACGTCGAGCCGGTGATTTGGCCCCGTGACTTCTAGACCCCGCGGCCGCCGCGGCAGTTCAGTGATCGCTCGCGAAACCTTCAATGTCGGGTCACGGCCGACGGAGCGTGGAGAACCCGTAAACCCTGCCGGACCAGTCGAAAAAGGCGGCTCGCGCGGTGATTAGGGTCAGTATAAGATACCGACGGGCAGCTTGAACTCCCCGCAAGACGAGATGGATCTTTCGATGTCCAGTGTCGCACCTTCCGGGGCGCTGACCGAACCCGATCCCGATTGCCTGTCCGCTGGCCGGGCGCTTGTCGAGGAATTCTGCCAATACGGAGCGAGCACGATCATCGGGGTTGTCGGACTCGATCGGCGCCCGCTCGCCGGGATGGCGCTGGCATGTCTGGTGCTTGCGCCGGACCGGATCCGGGTGCTGCTCTCGCGGCCGTCGAACGCCCAGCTTCTCCTCGGGCTGACCCGCGACGGGAGGATCGCGCTGACGGTGACGGAAGTGCCGACGCACCGCTCGGTCCAGATCAAGGGCGGCGAGGCCGTGCTGCTTGCCGCGCAGCCCGACGACCTGCGCGCCGCCTCGCGCCAGCTTCGCGCCTTTCGTGACCGGCTGATCGACGCCGACTATGGCGAGGCCTTCTCGTCCTGCTGCTGCAGCTTCGATCCGACCGATGTCGTCGCCGTGGAGTTCGTGCCGCGCGAGGCGTTCACGCAGACCCCGGGCCCGCAGGCCGGCGAACGGCTGCGGCGCGTGTCGTGACCACGCTCGACCAGATCCGGAACTGCCTCGAAGGCGTCATACCCGCCTTCCTCGCCACGTTCGACAGCGACGGCACGCCCAACGTCTCGGAGATCTCGCAGGTCCATTACGTCGATCCGGGGCGTGTCGCCTTGTCCTACCAGTTCTTCAACAAGACCCGCCGGAACGTGCTGGCAACGCGCATGGCCTCCGTCATCGTCATCGACCCCGACACGAACGCGCAGTTCCGGCTCGACCTCGACTATGAGGAAACACAGACCAGCGGTGCCTTGTTCGAGGCGATGCGCGCCAAGCTGGCCGGCATTGCTTCGCACAGCCGGATGGAGGGGGTCTTCCGGCTGCTCGGGTCCGATCTCTATCGGGTCAGCGGGATCGAGGTCCTGCCCTCGCAGCGGATCGAGCGGGTGCGGCCGTGCAACCCTCTCAGCGCTGCGCGGCGAGCGGCGGCGGAGCTTTGTGCGAGCGCGGACATGGGAACACTCCTCGACCGGCTGCTCGGCGCGCTCGACCGGCAGCTCGGCATAACGCACTCGATGGTGCTGATGCTGGACCGGGGGGCCGGGCGGCTCTTCACGGTGGCATCGCACGGATACCCGACGACCGGGATCGGCTCCGAGGTCGGAGTGGGGCAGGGCGTCATCGGCGTCGCGGCGGCGGAAGGCGTGCCGATCCGGATCGGCCATCTCGCGGCTGACTACAGCTACAGCGCGGCGATCCGCTCGGCCGCCGGCATCGTCGAGGACAGCGGCTGCCCGGCCACCGCGATACCCTATCCCGGGCTCGAGGCGCCGTTGAGCCAGATCGCGCTCCCGCTGCGTCCGCTCGGCGAGACCACCGGCGTGCTCTTCGCGGAGTCGCTCGAGCGCAACCGCTTCGGCTATGACGACGAGGATGCGCTGCAGCTCGTGGCCGAGAGCCTTGGGATGCGGATCCTGCTCGCCCAGAACGACGGGGCCGAGGCGGAGGCGCCGCATGTGCCGGGCTGCGCCGGCTCGCTGCGCATGCGTCATTACCGCTTCGACAGCACGGTGTTCATCGGCGACGCCTACCTTATCAAGGGCGTCGCTGGCGCGATCTTATGGAAGCTGGTGAGCGAGCACGCCGCGACCGGCCGGACCGAGTTCACCAACCGCGAGCTGCGGCTCGACCTGTCGCTGCGACTGCCGGCGCAGTCCGACAATCTGGAGTCGCGTCTCCTGCTGTTGCAGCGTCGCCTCGTCGAGCGCGGCGGCTGCATCCAGATCGTGCGCTCGGGTCGTGGACGGTTCCGGCTCCAGGTCGCGGGCAAGCTCGAACTCGAAGAGATATGACCCACCGCAATTAAGAAACGTTTCAGGTTCGAGGAAGGATATCTTCCCATGCGGTGCCGCCGGCATCGTGAGACTCTGCTGCCTGTGGTCCCGTGCCCTTTGCGCGGGACCGTAGGGAGCCGCGTGACGCCATGTCAGTCCCGTTCATCGCAAAAGCCCGCCGCTTCGGTGCGTCGCTCGGCGCGGCGTCGGCATTCGCGGTGCTGGTCGCGGCTTCGGCGCAGCCGGTCTGGCCGGCGCGCGAGGCGGAACTGCCCGCGGACCTTTTTGCCACCGGTCTCTATTCCGAGCCGGAGACGCTGACGGTCGATCCTGCGCACCTTGCATTTTCGCCGCAATATCCGCTCTGGACTGACGGCGCGACCAAGCGGCGCTGGATCTCGCTGCCGGCCGGCACCACGATCGACGCTGCCGACGCCGGGCGTTGGCTCTTCCCTGTCGGCACGCGCTTCTGGAAGGAGTTCTCCTTTGACGGACGCCGCGTCGAGACGCGTTTCATGGAGCACCGAGGGGACGGTCGCTGGACTTTCGCGGCCTACGAATGGAGCGCAGATGGCACAGGCGCGACGCTCGCGCCGGAACGTGGCCGCGCCGACGCCTGGCCGCTGGGAGAGGGCCGGACGCACACGATCCCCGGCCGGATCGACTGCCAGGTGTGCCACGGCAGTGGCCCGAGCCCGGTGCTCGGCTTCACCGCGCTCCAGCTCTCGCCGGACCGCGACCCGAACGCTCCCCATGGCGAGCTCTTGCCGCTCGGGGCGGTCGATCTCGCGGCCCTGATCGAGCGCGGTCTCATCACCGGCCTTGCGGACGATGGGGCGCCGCGCATCGTGGCGTCGGGTCCGGTGGAACGGGCGGCGCTGGGCTACTTGCACGGGAACTGCGGGCATTGTCACACCGAGGACGGCGCACTTGCCGAACTGGGGCTCGACCTTGCCCATGACCCAGAGGATTCTCCGGCGTCGGCGCGTACAACGACATTCGACACTCCATTGCGCAAGCCGCCTGCCGGTTTGCCCGAAGGCGTTGCGCTGCGCGTCATCCCCGGCGATCCGGACGCGAGCGCGCTGCTCCATCGCGTCGCCTCACGCGACCGGCTGCTGCAGATGCCGCCGCTTGGTACTGCGCTTGTCGACGAGGATGCCGTCGCACTTCTCGAGGCGTGGATCGCAGCTCAGGACAAATCCCGTGCGGATGCTTCCGCGCCACTCAACGAAGGAGGAGAAGGATGAACGTCGCAAAGGCCTTGGCGGGGCTCTGCCTCGCGCTCGCCGGCACAGGCCTCGCCGCGCAGGAGGCCGACCCGGTCGCCCGTGGCGAGTACCTGACCAATACGACAGGCTGCCACGACTGCCATACGCCGTGGATCATGGGCGCGAACGGACCGGAGCCCGACATGACGCGGGCACTCTCGGGCCACCCTGCCGACATGGTGGTCGATGCGCCGGCGGAGGTCCCGGAAGGATGGGCAATGGCGGCCAACGCGGCCAACACCGCCTGGTCCGGACCGTGGGGCGTGAGTTTCACCGCAAACCTTACCCCCGACCCGGAGACCGGCGTCCTGCGAGAAATGAGCGAGTCGCAGTTCATCGACACCATCCGCAACGGACGGCACATGGGGCAGGGGCGTCCGATCCTGCCGCCGATGCCGTGGCCGGCCTATCGAAACATGACCGATGCCGATCTCGCCGCAATCTACGCGTACCTGCAGCAGGTGACTCCGATCCGGAACGCGGTGCCGGAGCCGTTGCCGCCGTCGCAGTGACGCCGCGGATGCCGAAAGCAGAGAACGCCGGCGAACCGCCGGCGTTCCAGATCGTCGGTGGCTACGCGCTCATTGCGCGGCGGCGCGGGCCTCTTCCAGCCACGCGTTCCACTGGTCGGGGTGAGCGGCGATCCAGGCATCGGCATGGCGCTCGATCTCCGCTTCGGAATCCTGCCCATCGCGCATTAGAAGGTTCTGCGCGCTGATGTCGTTGGCCGAGAGCTCCATGACCTCGAAGAGCTTGGCCGCGGCCGGATTCGCCTCGGCGAAGTCGCGGTTGGCAATGATGCGCTGGTTGTTGGCCTGGAATCCGTAGTTCGTGCCGTCGGGCAGCGCCGTGTCGATTTCAGACCGTTCGCCGGGCAGCGACGAGAACGGCACCTGCAGCCAGACCACGTCCTCGGCAGGGACGAGCACGCCCGAGACCCAATAGGGGGTCCACGTGTAGTAGAGGATCGGCTCGCCGTTCTCGTAGCGAGTGATCGTGTCGGCGATGATGGCCGAATACGAGCCCTGGTTGTGGGTCACCGTGTCGCGCAGGTCGAACGCGTCGAGCTGGTGCTCGATCACCTGTTCGCAGCCCCAGCCCGGCGTGCAGCCGGTGAGATCGGCCTTGCCGTCGCCATTGTTGTCGAAGAGCGCCGCGATCTCGGGGTCCTGAAGCTGGCCGAGGTTAGTGATGCCGAACGCTTCCGCCGTGGTCTTGTCGATCAGGTAGCCCTGCAGTGCGCCGGGGGAGTAGACGCCCTGGCGGTAGATCTCCTCGTCGCCGCCGGCTGCCTCGAAGAAGTCGGTGTGGAGCGGATCCCAGTGGTCAGCCAGGAAGGTGCCGTCGCCATTTGCGATCGCGACATGCGCGGCGGCGTATTCCAGCTCGCTGATGTCCTCGACCTCATAGCCCAGCTCTTCCAGCGCCTTCGTCACGAGCAGGGTCTGGAACGTCTCTTCGGCGATGGACGACTTGAGCGGCGTCACGGTAACGCCCTCGCCAGGCATATCCTGGGCCAGCGCCGTGCCGCCGGTAGCGAGGCCGAGGCCGGCGGCCGCCAGTGTTGCGACGGCGGTGCGTGATTTCTCTCGGATCATATGATCTCCCTTCAAGTTTGTTGCAGCGGCCCATGACAGCCGCTGGTCGGTCCGAAGTCGATGATTGCTTGAGTGGCGGGTCTATTCGGCCGGCTCGGCCTCTCCCGCGGGAGAGCGCCTCGAGCCCTTGCCTAGTGCTCGCCTTGCGTGCCCGACCGGGCCGGTCTCGTACCAGGCGAGGTTGCCGCGATCGCGCTTGGAGACACCCATGGCCTGCGTCATACGGTCGATGATGATCGCGAGCAACACGATGCCCAGTCCCCCGACGGTGGCGAGCCCCATGTCGAGGCGGCCGATGCCGCGGAGGACCATCTGACCCAGACCGCCGACGGCGATCATCGAGGCGATCACCACCATCGACAGCGCCAGCATCAGCGTCTGGTTCACGCCTGCCATGATCGTCGGCATCGCGACCGGAAGTTGCACCTTGCGCAGGAGTTGTCCCCGCGAGGCACCGAAGCTCTTCGACGCTTCGATGAGGTCGCTCGGGACCTGCCGGATGCCGAGGTTGGTGAGGCGGATCAGGGGCGGCAGCGCGAATATGATGGTGACCACCACGCCCGGCACGTTGCCGATGCCGAAGAGCATCACGATGGGCACCAGATAGACGAAGGCGGGCGTCGTCTGCATCGCGTCGAGGACCGGCCGCATGATCGTCGCCGCCCGGTCGTTGCGCGCGAGCCAGATCCCGGTCGGCAGGCCGATCAGGATGCAGAAGAAGACCGATGTGAAGACCAGCGCCAGCGTCACCATCGCCTCGTCCCACGCGCCGATCAGACCCACGAAGATGAACGAGATCACAGCGCCGAGGCCGAGCCGCGGACCAGCGGCTTGCCAGGCCAGGACGCCGATCAGCACAACCATTACCAGTGCCGGCACGCTAAGGAGCGCCGCCTCGATGGTGGTGAGGACACCGTCGACAGGCCAGCGGATCGCCTGGAAGACGGGACGAAAGTTGTCGACCACAAAGTCGAGCGCCGCCTCCACCCACGACTCCAGCGGTATCAGCGCCTCCTGAAACGGGTGCAGGATGTCGAAGCTCCGCTCCTCGGCCGGCGCCGCGCCCGTGAGCCAGTCCGGCGTCGCGGGTTGCGTCTCAGATCCACCACCCCATGGATTGGCGGCCGCATCCTCACCGGCTGCGGGCGGCGCGGCATCGGTCGTGCCGCCCGCCTGGTTCTGGGTCGGCAGCGCGGCGGCGTCATTACCGGGCTCCGTCGCAGGCTCGTTCGACGGCGGAGCAATCGTGCCGCGGTCGGTCCAAGGGTTGCCGGTGTCGGCCTGCGCCGTCTCGAAGGAAGTCGAAAGTTTGGGATCAGGCATCCTGGTCCTCCTTGGACAGCGCGCCGAGCAGGACCGCGCGCGAGACGACGCCCATGTAGCGGCCGCCTTCGTCGATGACGGGCAGGCCGCACGGCGCCGCGCTCACCTGGTTGATGACGTCGCCGATCCGACGGTCAGCCGACAGCGGCTCGACGCCGGGGACGAAGGCGCGAGAGAGTTGCGGATCCGCCGCCTTCATCTCGCGCTCGAGGCTCGCCGCCGAGACGACGCCGAGATACTTCTGCGACGCGTCCACGATGTAGGCGTAGTCCCGGTCGGCCGCCGCGATGCGCTCGCGCACGGCGCGGAGGTTGCCATCGCGGTTGCGCCGCTCGAACATGGTGACCTGCCGCTTGGTCGCGATATCGCCGACAGAGATGACGCCTGTGACATCGACGCCGCGGAAGAACGAGCGGACATAGTCGTTGGCGGGATTGTTGAGGATCTCGTCGGGCCTGCCGACCTGCACCACGTGCCCGCCTTCCATGATCGCGATGCGGTCGCCGATGCGCATCGCCTCGTCGAGATCATGGGAGATGAATATGATCGTGCGCTTCTCCTCCTGCTGCAGCTCCAGCAGCTCGTCCTGCATCTCCGTCCGGATCAGCGGGTCGAGCGCAGAAAAGGCCTCGTCCATCAGCAGGATCGTCGGGTCGTTGGCGAGTGCGCGGGCGAGCCCCACGCGCTGCTGCATCCCGCCCGAAAGTTCGTTGGGATAGCTCTGCTCGTAGGGCGCGAGGCCGACCTGCTCCAGCGCCACGCGCGCGCGCTTTTCCCGCTGCTCCACCGGCCCGCCGGAGAGCTCCAGCCCGAAGGCCGCATTCTGCAGCACCGTCATGTGCGGCATGAGAGCGAAGGACTGGAACACCATCGAGATGTGCTCGCGGCGAAAGGCGTTGAGCTCCTTCTCGTTCATCCGTGCGATGTCGGCGCCCTTGACGACGATCTCGCCCGCCGACGGGTCGATCAGCCGGTTCAGCATCCGCACGAGCGTCGACTTGCCGGACCCGGACAGTCCCATCACCACGAAGATCTCGCCCTCGTACACGTCGAAGGTCGCGTCGCAGACGCCTATCGTCATGCCGGTCCGGCTAAAGACCTCGTCCTTGTCCAGCCCTTCTCTGTAGAGCGAGATCGCCCGTTCGGGATCCGGTCCAAAGACCTTGAACAGCTGGTTCACGGATAACGCAGCGCCTGCGTCCATGACGATCTCCCCCTGATTTTTGAAGCGCAGGTACTTGGGCCATGCGGGATGTACATGTCAACCGCAGCCGGCTGACGCTGCGCCGGGCGCGGTGTCCTCCGAGGGAAGGTGAGTCAGCCCGCGCGGCTCCGGCCGATCAGCATTCGGGCAGACTTACCGCGAGGCCGCCCTGCGAAGTTTCCTTGTACTTGTCGCTCATGTCGCGGCCGGTCTGTCGCATCGTCTCGATGCAGGCGTCGAGGGGCACGATGTGCGAGCCGTCGCCGCGCAGGGCGAGTGCGGCCGCGGCCACCGCCTTGATCGCGCCAAGCCCGTTGCGCTCGATGCAGGGGACCTGGACCAGCCCACGCACCGGATCGCACGTCATGCCCAGGTGGTGCTCTAGCGCGATCTCGGCCGCGTTCTCGATCTGCGCATTCGTCCCCCCAAGCGCGGCGCATAGACCGGCCGCAGCCATGGCCGAGGCCGAGCCGACCTCGCCCTGGCAGCCGACCGCGGCACCCGAGATCGAGGCATTGCTCTTGATGAGCCCGCCGATCGCCGCGGCAGTCAGCAGAAAGTCCCGCATCCCGGTGCGATCGGCGCCAATGCAGTGGTCGCGGTAGTAGCGGATCACCGCAGGCACCACGCCGGCGGCGCCGTTGGTCGGCGCGGTCACGATGCGTCCGCCGGCAGCGTTCTCCTCGTTGACCGCCATCGCATAGACCGAAAGCCACTCGTTGGCGACGTGCGGCTGCGCTTGGTTCCGGCCGCGTTCGGCCAGCAGCGACTCGCTGATGGCACGCGCGCGACGGCGCACCTTCAGCCCGCCCGGCAGCGTGCCCTCGGCGGCGAGGCCGCGATCTATGCACTCGTCCATTGCCGACCAGAGGCGGTCGAGGCCCGCGTTCAGGTCGCCGTCGCTGCCAGCGGTCTCGTTGGCCCGCTTCATCGCCGCAATCGAGAGGCCTGACCCCGCACCCATGCGCAGCATCTCGGCCGCGGTGGCAAAGGGGTAGGGCCGGGCCCGGCTGGCGTCGTCTCCCTTGATGTTCTCCCTTTCGAGCTCGCGCTGGGTCAGAACGAAGCCGCCGCCGATCGAGAAGTATGTCTCGGCGAAGTGAAGATTTCCGTTCGCGTCGAAGGTGCGGAAAACGAGGCCGTTCGCGTGCCCGGAAAGCGGCGGTCCGTAGTCGAACACGACATCCGCATCCGGATCGAAGGCGAGATCGCTGAGGTCAGGCACGTCGAGGATGTGTGTACGCCGCAGTTCTGCGATGCGGCGCTCGGCCTCGTCGGGGTCGAGCGTTTCGGGGCGAAGGCCAAGGAGCCCCAGCACCACGGCCCTGTCGGTCGCATGTCCCTTGCCGGTGAAGGCGAGGCTGCCATGCAGCGTCGCCTCGACCCGCGCGGCGGCACCCGAACCCGGTATCGGATCGGGTCCGGCGCGGAGCGTGTCGACAAAGCGCGCGGCGGCAAGCATCGGACCCATGGTGTGTGAGCTGGAGGGGCCCACGCCGATCTTGAAGATGTCGAAAACGCTCAGGAACATCGGACCTCCCGTCATTCTACGGCGAGTGAAGCATATCTCCTCGCTGCGCGGCAGATCCGACATCACGCCGCCGAGTGCATCGGGCAGAGCACAGGGATCCTGCCCGCGACCAGTGCTCGTCGTCCGGAATGGGCGAGAGACTGCGGCGCATGCTCACGCGGATGCGCGCGGCCGGAACTCCCCCTGCGTCTCGGTCGCGAGGCTGACGATGACGATGGCACCCATGGCGAGCAGGAAGCCCGGGATCATCTCGTAGACTCCAGGGCCGCCGAGGAAGCTTGCGTTCCAGCCAAGGCTGCTCCAGACGATGACCGTCAGCGCGCCCACGACGAGGCCGGCGACGGCGCCGAGGCCGGTCATGCGCTGCCATGTCAGGGACAGGATCATCAGCGGCCCGAAAGCGGCGCCGAACCCGGCCCAGGCGTTGGCCACGAGGCCGAGAACCTGGCTCTCCGGATCGCTGGCGATGAACGCCGCGACGGCCCCGACCGCCACGACGGCGATCCGGCCGACGGTCACGATGGCGGTGTCTCTCGCCTGCCGGTCGACGAGGAGCTTGTAGAAGTCCTCGGCGAGCGACGAGGACGAGACCAGGAGCTGGCTCGACACTGTCGACATGATGGCCGCCAGCAGCGCGGCAAAGAGGAAGCCGGTGATCAGCGCCGGGAACAGCGTCTCCGCCAGCAGGATGAAGATGGTCTCTGGATCCTCGAGCGTGATGCCGCTGCGCTCGACATAGGCGCGGCCGAATATGCCGACGCCGATCGCTCCGAGGAGCGAGATCCCCATCCAGGCCATTGCGATGTTGCGCGCGGTCGAGACCTCCGGGACGCTGCGCACCGCCATGAAGCGGACGATAATGTGCGGCTGACCGAAGTAGCCAAGGCCCCAGGCCATCAGCGAGAGCCAGCCGATGAAGGTCATCCCGTCGGTCCACCAGGAGAGCGTGAAGCCCTCGACGGTCGACAGCGTCTCGCCGGCCTGGCCGAAGCCCCCGCCCTCGCCCGCGTAGAGGACGACGAGCGGCATGACGATGAGGGCGAGCATCATGATGCAGCCTTGCACGAAATCCGTGAGGCAAACGGCGAGGAAGCCGCCGACGACTGTGTAGGCGAGGACGATACCCAGCGTCAGCCAGACGCCGGTCTGGTAGCCGCCGTCGAAGGCCGTTGAGAAGAGCTTGCCGCCCGCCACGAGGCCGGAAGCGGTGTAGACGGCGAAGAAGATTACGATGATGATCGCCGAGACCATGCGCAGCGTGGTCGCCTGCGACGGGAAACGGTTCGCGAGGAACTCCGGGATGGTGAGCGAATTGTCGTAGCGCTCGGTCTGCTCGCGGAGGCGCGGCGCAACGACGATCCAGTTCACGAGGGCGCCAATGAAGAGGCCGATCCCGATCCAGGCCTCCACGAGCCCCGCGGCGTACAGCGCCCCCGGCAGCCCGAGCAGCAGCCAGCCGGACATGTCCGACGCGCCGGCAGACAGGGCCGCGACCGCCGGCGGCAGGTTGCGGCCGCCGAGCATGTATTCCTCAGAGTTCGACGTGGACTTGCGCCACGCGTAGAAGCCGATGCCCAGCATTATCGCGAAGTAGATGATCAGGCTGATCCAGACCCCGGTCTGCATGATGTGTCTCCCGTCTCTCTGGGCCGCCTCCGCGTCCCCGCCGTCAGGCGACGGCGGCGAGAAGGCTGGCGTTGCCGCCGGCGGCGGTCGTGTCGATGCAGAGGTGCCGCTCGATGAAGAAGCGCGCCGGAGCGATCACCTGCGTCTCGAGCGGCACGATGGGTCCGGCGCGCTCTGCGAGAGCGCGGCGCAGTCCAGCGGTCCAGTCTGAGCGTCCCGCGGCCGC
The DNA here is from genome assembly GCF_016918935.1 of Roseitranquillus sediminis. GTDB lineage: Bacteria > Pseudomonadota > Alphaproteobacteria > Rhodobacterales > Rhodobacteraceae > Roseitranquillus > Roseitranquillus sediminis. The sequence goes on along the minus strand of NZ_JAFFOB010000012.1, from coordinate 25,232 downwards.
AACGGACGCCAGCCCGTCGAGCCCCACGAGTGTCGACGCTTCGATGGTTCCGTCCAGCGCCTCGACCGGTGCGCCCACCTCCATGAGCGGCTGGACTGCGTCCCTCGCACCAGGCGCGACCACCACGACACCGCAACCTGCGGCGAGCGCCTGCGTGGCCTGCGCGAGCGCGATTTCTGCCGTGGGCCCGAGGCAGAGCGCAATGCCGCGCGGGTGCAGGCTGAGCCGGTTGCTCTCGCCGGTCGGGCCGGGCAGCGTGAAGGGTCCGGGGTCGAACGTGACCGCCGCCAGCAGCGCCTTGCGCACGATGCCGCCGCGGCCCGCGAGCGCCCGCCGGAGCACCGCCACCTTGTCCGGCCGCGCCGCCCAGTTGCGGGCGTCCACGCCCGTCATCGCCCGCTGCAACGCCTTTGCGTCCACCGCCGGACCGGAGGGCGCCGGATGCTCCACGACCGGCTCCGTGCGCCGGAAGCGGTTGACGTAGAGCGGCCCGCCAGCCTTGGGGCCGGTGCCGGAGAGACCTTCGCCGCCGAAGGGCTGCGAGCCGACGATGGCGCCGATTTGATTCCGGTTGACGTAGGCATTGCCGACCCGGATGCGCTCGACGATCTGCTGCACCCGGTCGTCGATCCGCGTGTGCAGTCCGAACGTCAGGCCGTAGCCGCGCGCGTTGATGTCGTCGACGACCCTGTCGATATCGCGTGCCTTGAAGCTCGCGACGTGAAGCACAGGGCCGAAGATCTCGCGCTCCAGATCGCCGATCCCACCGACCTTCACGGCGGCCGGGCCCACGTAGAACCCCGATGGCGGAGCGGCGAGCGACTTCAGGACGTGTCCGGCACGCTGCTTCTCCGCGACGTAGGCGGAGATACCGCGCTGCGCCTCCTCGTCGATGACCGGCGCCACGTCGGTCGCCGTGTCCCACGGCTCGCCGATCGTGAGCGCGTCCATCGCTCCGTAGAGCATGTCCAGCAGCCGCTCGCGCGCCTCCTCCTGCACGTAGAGCATCCTCAGCGCCGAGCAGCGCTGGCCGGCGCTCTGGAAAGACGAGGCCACGATGTCGCGCACCGCCTGCTCGGTCAGCGCGGTCGAGTCGACGATCATCGCGTTCAGGCCGCCGGTCTCGGCAATCAGGACGGCATCCGGTCCGGCGTTCGCGGCGAGCGCCTTGTGGATTATCTGCGCGACTTCGGTCGAGCCGGTGAAGCACACGCCGGCGATGCGCGGGTCCGAGGTCAGCGGGCCGCCGACGGTCGGTCCGTCGCCGGGCAGGAGCTGGAGCGCGCCTTCCGGCAGTCCGGCCTCGCGCATCAGCTCGACGGCGCGGGCGGCGATGAGCGGCGTCTGCTCGGCCGGCTTGGCGACGACTGCGTTGCCTGCGGCCAGCGCCGCGGCCACCTGGCCGGAGAAGATCGCGAGCGGGAAGTTCCAAGGGCTGATGCAGACGAAGACGCCGCGCCCCGAGCCGGGTTCCTCCTCCTCCAGCCGCTCGGCTTCATCGGCGTAGTAGCGCAGGAAGTCGACCGCCTCGCGCACCTCGGCGATGCCGTCGAGCAGGATCTTCCCCGCCTCGCGCGCCGCGATCGCGACAAGCTCGGCCATGTTTTCTTCATAGAGGTCGGAGGCGCGGCGCAGGATTGCGGCGCGCTCCGCCATCGAGGTCTCAGACCACTGGCGGAAGCCCGCCTCGGCGGCAGTCACCGCGGCCTCGACCTCTTCGGGCGTGGCTTCGTGCACGTGGCCAATCAGCCGACCGCGATTACTGGGCGAATATACCTCCTGCGCCGGTCCAACGGGATCGCGTCCGTCCGCGAGGATCGGACGGGCGGTCCACGTCGCGTCCGTGAAGGCCTCCCGAGCCTCGAGAAGGGGCAGGACCGACGCTGGCTCGTTGACGCGGAAGCCCTTCGAGTTCTTTCGGTGTGCAAAGAGGTGCAGGGGCGGGCGGATCGCCGGATTGGCGATCTGATGGCCGAACGATTCCACGTCCGAAATCGGATCGTGCGCCACGCGCTCGGGCGGGATGCTCTCGTCGACGATCTGATTGACGAACGAGCTGTTCGCCCCGTTCTCCAGGAGCCGCCGCACGAGGTAGGCGAGCAGGTCGCGGTGCGCGCCGACCGGGGCATAGATGCGGCAGCGGGCGCCGCTCTCCTTGCGGACGATGTCGTGGAGCGCCTCGCCCATGCCGTGCAGGCGCTGGAATTCGAAGCCGTCGCGATCGTTGCCGGCCATCTGGAGGACGGCGGCGCAGGTGTGGGCGTTGTGCGTGGCGAACTGCGGATAGATCCGGTCGCGCCGGTCCAGCAGCATCCGCGCGCAGGCCATGTAGCTAACGTCGGTGTTCGCCTTGCGCGTGAAAACAGGGAACGTGTTCACGCCCATTTCCTGCGCCAGCTTGATCTCGGTGTCCCAGTAGGCGCCCTTGACCAGCCGCACCATAATCCGCCGATCGAGCCGCTCGGCCAGCGCGCCGAGGTACTCGATCACCGGCGCCGCCCTCCGGCCGTATGCCTGGACCACCACGCCGAATCCGTCCCACCCTAGGAGGCTCGGGTCCGACAGTACCGCCTCGATCACGTCGAGCGAAAGATCGAGCCTGTCCTGCTCCTCCGCGTCGACGTTGAAGCCGATGTTCGCCTTCGCCGCCTGCTGCGCCAGCTTCAGCGCGCGCGGGACCAGCTCCTCCATGACCGTCGGGCGATGGGTCGTTTCGTAGCGTGGGTGCAGGGCCGAGAGCTTGACCGAGATGCCGGGGTTAGACCGCACGTCGCCTTTGGCCGCACGCGAGATCGCGGCGATCGCGTCCGCATAGGCCCTGAAATAGCGCTCGGCGTCGGCATGCGTCCGCGCCGCCTCGCCCAGCATATCATAGGAGTAGGTGTAGCCCTGCTTCTCGCGCTCGCGGGCGTTCCTCATGCCCTCCTCGATCGTCTGGCCCAGCACGAACTGCCGCCCGAGCAGCCGCATCGACTGCGCCACCGCTCGCCGGACCACGGGCTCGCCCATGCGCCTGACGAGACCGCGCAGGGCGGCGGCCGGACGATTGGGATCGTCGTCGAGAACACGCCCCGTCAGCATCAGCGCCCAGGTGGAGGCGTTGACCAGCGAGGACGACGAGTGGCCGAGATGCGCGCCCCAGTCCGACGGCTCGATCTTGTCCTGGATCAGGTCGTCGACGGTCTCGGCGTCCGGCACCCTCAAGAGCGCTTCGGCGAGACACATGAGCCCCACGCCCTCTTCGGTCGATAGGCCGTACTCTGCCAGGAAGCTTTCCATCATGCTGGGCGAGGTCTCGCGCCGGACGCGCGACACGATGCCTGCGCCCGCGGCGGCCACCGCCCGACGCTCGCCCTGGCTGAGGCCGATCCGCTCCATCAGATCCCGGATGACTGCCCCTTCGTCGCTGCCGTATCGGTGGCGGATCGCCGCGCGAAGTTCGCCTTCGGCCGAGTGGTTGATCGCTGACTCGAGGTTCATCATCCGCTCCCGTTCGAGTGCCGGCCTCAGGAGGCAATTGCGATCGGCGGGTTCCGTCTGTCCTGCCGAGCCTGCATCACGAGTTGACCTGTGACAAGTTTCGATCCTCGAGAGCAGGCGCGTCGCGCGTCCGCGCGTTCGGTCAGCCGCGGCCGATGTAGGGCATCTTGGTCGCCATTACCGTCATGAACTGGACGTTTGCCTCCAACGGGAGAGTCGCCATGTGGCGGACCGACCGGGCGACGTCGGAGACGTCCATCATCGGCTCCGGTGCGGTCGTACCATCAGGTTGAAGCACGTCCCTCGCCGCCATCTGGCGCGTTATCTCGGTCAGCACATTGCCGATGTCGATCTGCCCGCAGGCGATGTCGAACGGGCGCCCGTCGAGGGAGAGTGCGCGGGTGAGGCCGGTGACCGCGTGCTTGGACACGGTGTAGGGCGTCGAGCCCGTCCGCGGGGCATGTGCCGAGATCGAGCCGGTGTTGATGATCCGCCCGCCCTGCGGCGACTGGCGGCGCATCTGCCGGAATGCGGCGCGCGCGGCGATGAACATGCCCGTGATGTTGACGTCGCAGACCCGGCGCCACTCCTCGACGGGGATCTCGTCGATCGGGGCGGCGGCCGCGGTGGTGCCGGCATTGTTGAAGAGCACGTCGAGACGGCCCCAGGTGGCGGCAAGACGGTCGAAGGCCGTGTCGACGGCCTCCTCGTCGGTGACGTCGCACGGCAGGATCAGCGCGTTCGGGCGGTTGCCGGCCGTCTCGGCCAGCGCGGCTTCGCGCCGGCCCAACATGGCGACGCGCCAGCCCTCGGCGAGGAACAGTTCGGCGGTGCCGCGGCCGATGCCGCTGCCGGCGCCGGTAATGAGAATGGTCCTGTCCGTCATATGGATCGTCCTTCAGTTTTACCGGCGCTCATGTCGCCCAACCGATGGCTATACCGGGCATAGGGCCGTGGGAATGGCGCGGCGCCTGTCAGAGCACGCTGCTGGCGCGCCCAAGTAGACGCCGCGGGTCACGCGGCCAGCGAGGCGCAAGGCTCGCCCCTTCCGGTCATCCTTCGCGCGGAGCGAACAGGATAGTTGCTGCGCCGATCAGGACGAGCAGCGCGCCCGCGGCGTCCCAGCCGTCGGGACGCCGTCCCTCGACTGCCCATAGCCAGGCGAGCGAGGCGGCGACGTACACTCCTCCGTAGGCCGCATAGGCACGACCCGCGAAGATCGAGGGCGACAGCGCGAGGAGCCAGGCGAACGCGACGAGCGAAAGCACGCCCGGGAACAGCCACAGCGCCGACGCTCCGCGCCGCATCCACGCCCATACGGCAAAGCAGCCGGCGATCTCGGCAAAGGCCGCGGAGGCGTAGACGACAAGGGTCATGATCGCCGACATGCTGCACTCTCCGCGTCTCAAAGCCCTTGGCTTCCGGCGTTGCGCGCGGGATCCGGCGGAAGCCGGGCCTCTTCGTGACAACGACTGGTCAGAGCCTCCGGGCCCGCCGCTTCGCCCGATTTTCCAGCTTGAGCACGCATCGCTCTCCTAGTCGGTGGCCGCTGGTGACGTCATGGCGGCGGTCACTCGAACGCTCGTCATCAAGCCGCTTGAGCAGCGGCAGCTGCTCGGCGATGCTGCAAGGCCGAGCTCGCTCGGGACAACAGGCGGGGCAAGTCGGTGGACGCTCAACTTTTGCAGCCGGATCTCGCAGCTTACGCCACGCTCGTTGTTCTGGCGGTCATGTTCGCGCTCTTCGTTCTCGAGCGCTATCCGGTCGAGGTGACGGCGATGCTGGGCGCGGCGGCCGTCGTCCTGCTTGGCATCGTTCCGCCCGACGGCGTGCTCGAGGTATTCGCGAACCCTGCGCCATGGACGATCGCCGCGATGTTCATCGTCTCTGCAGGGCTGGTGCGAACCGGCCTCATTGGCAGCTTTGCCTGGTTCGTCTCGCGCCGGGCCGCCGAGAACAGGATCATGGTCATCTGCCTCGTCGCTCTGGTGGTGTCGGTCGCCTCGGCCTTCACCAACAACACGCCCCTCGTCGCGGTGATGATCCCGGTCACGGTGCAGCTCGCGCATGCGATGGGGCTCTCGCCCTCCAAGCTCCTGATCCCTCTCTCGTACCAGACCGTCCTTGGCGGCATGATGACGATGATCGGGACCTCGACGAACATCCTCGTCGACGGCGTGGCGCGAGAGCGGGGGATGGCTCCCTTCGGTCTCTTCGAGATCGCGCCGCTCGGTGCCGCGGTGACGGTCGTCGGTTTCGTCACGTTATGTGCGCTCGTGCCGAGATTCCTGCCGAACCGGGAATCCGTCTCGGAACTCCTCGGAGTGAGGAAGCGCATGAAGTACTTCACCGAGGTCGTCGTGCCCGAGAACTCGTCCCTGATCGGCAAGCGGGCGACGGAGGTTCCCCTCTTCAAGCGCGAAGGCACGCTCGTGATCGACGTGATCCGTGGTGACGAGAGCCTGCGGCACCATCTCGCCGACGTAACGCTGGCCGAGGGTGACCGGGTGGTGATCCGGACCGAGATGCAGGAGCTCCTCGGTCTCCGGGACTCGAACAGGGTCGCGCTGGTCGACCGCGTGAGCTCCAAGGCGACCACGACCGTCGAGGCGCTGATCCTGCCCGGATGCCGCATGGCGGGGCGCTCGCTCGGGCAGCTGCGGCTCAGGCGGCGCTACGGCGTCTATCCGCTGGCCATTCATCGGCGCAGTCGGAACATCGGGCGCCAGCTCGAAGACGTCGTGGTGCGGGTGGGAGACACATTGCTGCTCGAAGGCGCGCCTGACGACATCCGCAGGTTGGCGGCGGAGATGGATCTCACGGAGCTCAACGAAACTAGGGATCGGCCGTTCCGGCGCGAGCGCGCGCCTCTCGTGCTGGCCGTGCTCGCAGCCGTCGTGGCGCTATCCGCCTTCGAAGTGGCGCCGATCCAGATCCTGGCGATGCTGGGCGTGGTCGTCCTTCTCGCGTCACGCACCATCGAGCCGCAGGAGGCCTACGCCTCGATCAGCGCGCCGCTCCTGATCCTGATCCTCGCGATGCTCGTGGTCGGCGAGGCGATGGACCGCTCGGGCGCAGCGCGGCTGATCGTCGACGCGCTGTCGCCGTGTCTCGCCGGACTGCCGCCGCTCGCGGTGCTCTTCGTGCTCTACTTCCTGACCCAGATCCTCACGGAACTGCTGTCCAACAACGCCGTCGCAGTGATCGTCACGCCGGTGGCGATCTCGCTTGGACAGAGCCTCAATCTCGACCCGCGGCCGCTCGTCGTCGCGGTGATGTTCGCGGCGACTCTCGCGTTCGCGACGCCGATCGGCTACCAGACCAACACGATGGTCTATGCACCAGGCGGCTACCGGTTCACCGATTTCACCCGCATCGGTCTGCCTCTCAACCTCGTCACCGGCGTCACGGCCTGTCTGCTCATCCCCCTGATCTGGCCGCTGTGAGGCTCGGCGGAAACGTCGTCCTGAGGACGGTCATACGCGCCGAAGCCGTGCCTCCAGAGAGCGCAGGGAGCGGTCTAATCCGCCGTCGGAAGTGCAGCGCAATGGGCGCCGCCGGCGGCCTCGCCCGATCCGAGCGCGAGCAGGGGCGGCGCCTGGAACGGGTTCATCGGCGCACTGCCCGCCACGTCGAGCAGGACAAGCGCGGCAACCAGTGCCAGCGCCGCGGTTGCCGTCACCCGCCGGGTCATGGTCGCCCCTCGATGCCGAGTGCCGGTCGCAGCCGAATGCCGCACCACGAGCCGGCGAAAGCCATCACGAACCACGCCCAGCCGTGCAGGCTTCCGGTCGAGACGCCGCTGAAGAAGGCGCCCACGTTGCAGCCGAACGCGAGCCGGGAGGAGTAGCCGAGCAGGAAGCCCGCGACGACCGTCGCCGCCCACGCGCGGAGCGGCAGGTCGGGGATTGGCTGCGACAGCCCGCGGCGCCAGGCGGCCACCACGAACGCGCCGCCGATGATGCCGATGTTGGTGAGCGAGGTGACGTCCGTCAGCAGGCTCTGCTCAAGCCGCTCGACGTTCACGGGAAGGCTCCAGAAGGTCGACGCCGCGAGGTCCACGCCGAGCGTCTCCGCCCCCTTCGCCGCCCAGAGGCCAAGGCCATAGACGACACCCCACGGCTGTCCCGCGACGATCAGGTTGGCGAGCGCGAACGCTGCGATCAGCCCCGCCGCCAGCCACAGCCGCCGTGGAACCCGGCGCGTGCCGGGCGCCGCAAGCCACAGGATCACGGCGGCGACCGCTGACAGACCGAGCAGCGTCATCGCAACACCGCCATAGCCGTCGAGGACGACGAGCGGCGCCGTGCCAAGCTCGGTCCACCAGGTCAGATGGAATGCGCCGGCGAAGCTGCCAATCGCGAAGAAGGGCAGGGCGAGGACGCCGAGTGGGTTGCCGCTGCCCGCGTTCACGAGAGTGCCGGATCCGCAGCCAAGCACTACCTGCATCGCCGCGCCGAAGACGAAGGCTCCGCCCAGCATGGCGAATCCGACGGGCGCGTGCGCGCCGACCAGTTCCGTACCATTCTCGCTGATGAGCGGGATCGCCACGACCGCGACCGCCGCGATGGCGGCGAGCTGCGCCAGCAACCCCGCCGGCTCGCGCCGGACAATCATCGCGCGCCATGGGCCCGCGAAGCCGAAGCGCAGGCCCTCGAGCGTGATGCCGAAGCCAAGCCCGATCAGCAGCAGCAGTCCATACCGTGCCCCGGCCGTCGACGCGACGGCAAAGGTCGCCGCGAGCACCGCAGCGACGAGAACCGTACGTTGAAAGCCCCGGCCCATCCGGCCGGGGCGCGCCAGTGTCGCGTCAGTCATGGGGTTCCTAGAAGACGTTCTTGATCTGAAGCCAGATGGTGCGCAGCGGCCCCGGCACGTTTGCCATCTCGTAGCCGGCGTTCGACCAGCCGACCATCGACTCCGGGTAGAGCTTCACGTTGTCGAGGCCGGCAAGCTCGCTCAGCGCGAACCAGTTCGTCGCCGCCCAATGGCCTGTGTTGCAGAACGAGATCAGCTGCGCATCGTCCGCGTAGCCCGCCTCCTCGGCGAGTTGTTGCGCCGCCGCGGCGTCGACGATGGCCGGTCCGTCGCCGAACCAGCTCGAATGGACGAAATACTCCGACTGCGGCAGCGTGCCGGGGCGCGCCGCGGCACCGTGCATCTCCTCGCCAGCCCAGAATGATTCGGGCCGCGCGTCGATCAGTGTCGCCTCGTCCTCGCCGGAGAGCACCGCCTGCACATCCTCGGCGGTGGCGAGCCATTCCTCAGAGAAGCTGACTTGGATCGTGCTCGGCTCGGCAGCCGTGCTCTCGGTCGAGAGCGACTGACCCGCCTCGATCCAGGCCGCGATGCCGCCGTTCAGGATTGCGAGTTCGCTCACGCCGCTCGATTTCAGCGTCCAATACACCCGAGCAGCCGCGCCGAAGTCGCTGACGTCCGCACCCTGGTAAACGATCACCGTCGGCCGTTCCGGCGTCACGCCGAGGCCGCGAAGCGTCTCGGTAAGCGCCTGCTCGGACGGAAGCTGGCCCGGATTCTCCGCGGGGCCGCGGAAGAGCGAATAGGGGGCGCTGATCGAACCCTCGACGTGACCGACGGCGTAGGACGGCGCCTCGCCTTCGGACTTGGCTGCGCGAATGTCGAGGATCAGAGGGTCCATCCCCTCGCGAACCTCGGCCAGCTCCGCCGGCGAAAGGAGCGGTGTCAGGTTCTCCTGAGCTGCAGCGGCCGTCGCATGACTGGCTATGACGGCCGCAGTCAGACCGATCGATCGTAAGAGCATCTGTCCTCTCCTCGGGTTGTCTGACGACAATTTCGTGAAGGATCGCTGACTTGCAAGGCGGCCACCGCGCTGTTGCGCAGACCGCTGTCCCGTTTGCGCGGTAGCTGGGAGACACATGTACCGAGAACGCCGCACGCGTTGGAACTGCGTCCGAGCAGTCGACGACGCGCCGGAAAAGCTGTTCCGAAAAATCGGGCATTCACGTTTGCGTGCTCGCGAGGCGCTGCATGGCTGCGGAATCGCTTTGACCGCGCCAGAACCCTCGCCTAGCGTAAAGGCGCTGATGGCGACGCCGCGATTTCCGGCGGTGACGGCAAGAATGGACCGGCTTACAGCGGTCGGGAGGAGATCTACATGATGGAACGACAAACGCGACTCTTGTGCGCGACGGCTCTCGCGTTCGGCGCATGCACCACGCTTGCGGTGGCACAGGAGGCAGACAGCGCGATCGATCAGGTGACGCCCGTCACCGACGAGATGCTGCGCAACCCGCCCGACGGCGACTGGCTGATGTGGCGGCGCACCTACGACGGCTGGGGCTACAGCCCGCTCGACCAGATCAACAAGGAGAATGTAGGCGACCTCCAGCTGGCCTGGGCCTGGAGCATGACTCCGGGACGGACGCAGGAGACCCCGCTTGCCCATGACGGCATAGTCTACATCCAGAACTCCGACCACGTGATCCAGGCGCTCGACGGCGCCACGGGCGATCTCATCTGGGAGTACTTCTACGAGCTGCCCGACGACGTCGATCCCCGGGGCATGCGCAACAAGGCGATCTACGAGGACAAGCTGATCGTCGCGACGCGCGACGCCCACCTGATCGCGCTCGACACCAAGACCGGCCAGTTGATCTGGGACAAGCAGGTCGCCAACTACGAGCACGGCTGGGGCTACACCAGCGGACCGATCGTCGCCAACGGCGTGATCGTCCAAGGCATGACGAGCTGCAGCAATGCCCAGCCGGGGGGCTGCTTCTTCACGGGCCATGATCCGGATACCGGCGAGGAGCTGTGGCGTTTCCACACGATCGCCCGTGGCGACACGCCCGAGGGCAACAGCTGGAACGGCGTTCCGCTGGAAAGCCGGTTCGGCGCGTCGGCCTGGATCCCGGGAACCTACGACGTCGAGCAGAACCTTGTCTTCGCCGGCGTCGGCCAGCCCTATCCGTGGAACCTCGAGATCGCCGGGCTGATCCCGCCGAGCTCGGACCCGGATGTCACGAACGACGCGCTCTACACCAACGCCACCCTCGCGCTCGATCCCACCAACGGCGAGCTCCAGTGGTACTTCCAGCACCTGCCGACTGACTCGCTCGACCTCGACTACGTCTACGAGCGCATTCTCGTCGACCTGCCGGTAGACGGCGAGACGCGTCAGCAGTCGGTGACGGTGGGCAAGACCGGCATCGTCGAGTCGATCGATCGGACCAACGGCGAGTGGCTGTGGCACGTCGAAACCGCGCCGCAGGACGTGGTGCTCTCGATTGACCCGGAGACGGGCGAGAAGGAGATCAACCCCGACGTCATCCCGGTGATTGGCGAGAGCGTGTTCCATTGCCCTGCCGACCCTGGCGCCAAGGCGTGGCAGGCAGCGGCCTACAGCCCGCGGACCGAGACGCTCTATCTGCCGACGGTCGAGTTCTGCTCGAACACGACGGTGAACCCGCTCGATCCGGGCCAGATCTACACCGGTGGCGGCCTGCAGACCTACTCGCGCGTGCCGGTGCCTGACAGCGACGGCAACATCGGCCAGGTTCGTGCCATCAACCTCGCGGACCACTCGGAGACGTGGCAGTACCGGCAGCGCCCGCCGATCACCAGCTCCACCCTGCCGACCGCAGGCGGCGTGGTGTTCGTAGGCAGCCTCGACCGCAAGTTCATGGCGTTTGACGACGAGACGGGCGAGAAGCTGTGGGAGAGTGGAAAGCTCAGCAACTCGCTCGAGTCCTTTCCGATCAGCTACGAGGCGGACGGAAAGCAGTACGTCGCGATCACGGCCAACTTTGCCTCGGGTCTCGGGCGCCTGGCCTCGCTGACACCTGAGGTGAAGCTTCCGGCGAACGACCCGATCACGCTCTACGTCTTCGCGCTTCCCGACTGATCCGCGAAGCATATCTCCAAGACCGGCGCGGGCGGATCTGGAAGTTGACCAGTCCGCCCGTTGCCTACCTGAGGTCCCATGAAATCACCTGCGGCTTTCGCGCCACTGGTCGTTCCGCTTCTGGCCCTGGTCCTGGCGTTGGCGAAGCCGGCACCGGCTGCGGCGCAGGAGCCGGAGTTCTTCGACCGTCCCTATACCCAGAACCAGTGGACCTATGGCAGGAGACTGGACGAGTCGCAGCTTCGCTACTGCGTGGATCGTCGCGACCCGGACTGGGAGGTGGCGGGCGCCATCGCCGACGCCATCGCCCGCGGCCTGCTGCTGGAGCCGCAGCGGCACGTGGTCGAAGGCAGCATCGTCCTCGAAGACATCACCGCCGTCTACGAGATCCTGCTGAAGCACTGTGACATGCACATGGGCTTCAAGCTGATCCCGCAAGGCTATCCGACCTGGGTCACCGTCACGCGCCCCTACTACGAAACCCGGTATGTGTACGTCACTGCCGATCCGGAGATCGCCTCGCTCTCCGATCTCGAACCCTCGCGTCCGATCGGCGCAACGATCGGCAGTCAGGCGCACCTTCGGCTGGTCTCGTACCTCTCGGCGCTGCCACGGGACGAGCGCTGGCCGACCTACCCGATGGGAACAGCCGACCTTGCCCTGGGTTCGCTTCTCGAGGGCACGGTCGATGCCGCTCTCGTCTGGGCTCCGACCCTCTGGGCCAAACAGCGGGAGGATGCCGCCTACGCCGAACTTCGCGTGATCGAGCCGAGACCCTTGCCGCCGACGACACTTGGCGTCGGTGCGCTCATGCTCTCCGACGAGACCTTCTTGCGGACGGCTGTCGACGAGGCAATCGCCGCGCTGACTGCGGACGGGACCCTCCAGGCCATCCTCGATGAGTACGGATTCCCGGCGACGGCCGCGCCCTGATGGACGGACCTACGGACTCCGCGCCCGTCGTCCAGGTCGACAAGGTCTCGAAGCGCTACGGGCGAACGTTGGCGCTCGACGAGGTCAGCTTCGACGTCCGCGGCAGGGAGCTGTTCGCGCTCCTTGGGCCGAACGGCGCCGGCAAGACCACGATGCTTCACATCCTCTGCACGATCCTGCGCCCCGACGGAGGCTTGGCGCGGATCGGCGGGTTCGACGTGGTCCGGCAACCTCTCGCCGCCCGCCGCCGCCTGGGCATCGTTTTTCAGGAGCCGAGCCTCGACGACCGACTGACGGTCGCGGAAAATCTCAACCTGCATGGTCTGGTCTACGGAGTGCCGCGAAAGCGCCGGCGGCAGAGGATCGAAGAGATGCTGTCGCTTGTGGAGTTGACGGATTGGGCCGATCGGCCGGCGCGGACGCTGTCGTCGGGCATGAAGCGCCGCCTGGAGATCGCCCGCGCGCTGGTCCACGATTCCGAGATCATGCTGCTCGACGAGCCCACCGTCGGACTGGACGCCCAGACCCGTGACCGCATCTGGTCCTACATCCACCGACTGCGCGACGAGCGGCAGATCACCGTGCTCGTGACCACCCACTACATCGAGGAAGTCGAGCAGAGCGACAGGGTGTGCGTTATCGACAACGGCAAGGTCCTGGCCCTCGACACGCCCGCGGCGCTGAAGCGGGAACACGGCCAGCAGTTGCTGCGCGTCATTCCGAAGACCGACAGCGATCGCCAGGCGATCCTCAGCCGCTACGCGAACCGCCTTGCAGGCGAGACGCGCGACACGATCCTGCTGACCTCGGACGATGCCCTCGTCGAGTCGGTGCTCGGCGAGTACAGCGGCCGCATCCGGTCTTTGGCGGTCGAGGTGCCGAGCCTCGAGACGGTGTTCCTGTCGCTGACCGGACGGGAGCTTCGTGATCAGGCTGCCGGTGCGCGTGAGCAGACACGCGCCTTTGGCAAGCGCGGTGGAGAGCACACCCGATGACCGAGCGCGCGATGTCATCCGCCGATAGGTCGATGCTGCTCGTTCAGCTCGGCGGGCTCTACGGCATATGGCTTCGCGAAGTGAAGCGCGCCCTCCGCGACCGCGGGCAGCTCGTGGGCGGGATCAGTCGCCCGATCCTCTGGGTGCTGATCCTCGGAATCGGCCTCAATCCGTATTTTCGTGGCGAGGTCTATGGCGAGGTGACCTTCGTCGTGCCGTTCACCTACCTCCAGTTCATCTTTCCGGCCGTCGTCGCGCTAAACATCATGTACACGTCGGTGCAGTCGGCCGTCTCCGTCATCTGGGACCGCGAGTTCGGATTCCTGCGAGAAGTGCTCGTGTCGCCCATGTCGCGCGGCATGATCTTGCTCGGCAAGGTTCTGGGCGGCGCGACGGTGGCGGTCGTCCATGGCTGTCTGGTCCTTCTTCTCGCGCGGTTCGCGGACGTTCCCCTGACGTGGCCCGACGTGTTCCGGGCGCTCGGTCTCATGGCCTTGCTGGCCTTCGCGCTGACGTCGCTCGGCGTGGTGATCGCCAACCGCGTCCGCAGCTTCGCCGGCTTCGGCGTCTTTTCCAATGCGGTCATCCTGCCGCTCTACTTCACGTCCAGCTCGATCTTTCCCCTCGACCCGGCCCTGACCCGAGCCCAGACGCGCGTCGTTTATCCCGAATGGCTGGTCACGCTCGTCGAGTGGAACCCGCTGACCTATGCGGTGGACGCACTGCGCGGCGTACTGATCAACTACAACCAGTTCGATCCCATGCTTGGCGTATCGGTAATGGTGATGGCCGCCATCGTGCTGTTCGCGGTCGCGCTGCTCGATTTCCGCAGGGCTTGAGCGTCCGGCGATGCCTACGTTCCGAAGTCTCGCCAACGACTTGGGCGGCCTCGCCCTTGTCGCCCTGTTGCTCGGGTTGGTGACCTTGCTGCCGCCCGATACGTCACTGGACGAGGTCGAGGCCAACGATGCGATCCGCGCCTGCGTCCCGCGAAGCTATCCGCCGCTGGTAACAGGCGATTCCGAGCGTCCCGGGATCGACATCGAGATCCTCAGGGTGGTCGCCGAACACCTCGGGGTCAATCTGCTGCTCGACCCAAACGACGCGATGGGCCGCGACTTCAACCCGCGCAACTGGGCCATAAACCGAGGCAAGTGCCAGATACTTGCCGGAGGCGTGGTCGATTCCACGCTGACGCGGTCATTCCTGGACATAGGCCCGGCATACGCCGAGACGGGTTGGGCGATCGTCGCGCCGGAGCCGCTGGGCGATGCCGGCGGTCTGACCGTTGGGGTGCTGACCCTCGTGTCCGGCCTCGACCGCATCGGCCTGTCGAGTTACCTACGTCGCGAGGATGTCACCATCCGCGTCGTGCGCAGCGCCGAGTCGTTGGCCGAGGGCGTCGCCAGCGGCGAGTTCGACGCCGGCATCACCGAGGCGCTGCTGGCAGGCGCGATCGCTGCGGAAAACGATTGGTGGGTCGCCTATCTGCCGGAGGAGCTCGCCCGCCACAACTTGGTCTTCGGGCTCTGGAAAGGGGACCTCACGCTGAAGCGCAAGGTTGTCGAGGCGTTTCGGAAGATCGAGTCCGACGGGACGCTTGCGGCGATCCTTGAGCGCTATGGCGCTGCGCCGATGGCGCGAGACGGTATGATCCCCACCCTCTGACGAACCCTCAGTCGCCGAGAATGGCCGTCGCCAGCTCGGCATGCGCCGGCGCGAGAACTTGGCGGACGAAGCCGAAAGCCACCGCCACCAGCAGCAAGACAGCAATAACGCCCCGCGCCTTTCGCGGGACAGGAGCGACAAAGGTGTCCAGCAGCATGCCGCCGGTCAGTGGCGGAATCGGGATGAGGCTGAACAATCCGATCCAGATGCAGAGGCTACTGGCAAACCTCAGGAAGGCCGCCGTCGTCAGCGCGGCCGTATGCGGCAGAACCGTCAGCGCCGGCAGGATCAGCGCGGCAAGCAGCGCTGCGGTGGCAAGGAGGGCGGCGAAACCAGCGAGCACGACGAGCAGCACACCGAAGTGGCCGAAGCGCAGTTGCCTGGCCTCGACATCGACCGGCTTCGTCCAGCCAAGACCGAATATGATCAGGCCCATCGCGCCGACGAGGTCGACGTGACCGGATGGGCTGATCGTCAAGCGGCCGTCGTACTTGGGTCCCTTGTCGCCGAGGACGACTGCCGCGCCTGCGATTGCGCAGCCCTGAACCCCTGCGATGAGCAAAAGCGCCAGGACGCGGAAACCGATCAACTGGAGCGTAAGGTTGAGGCTCGGCAGTTCCACGATCAACGGCTGGTTCGCGCACCCCCGCCGGCCTCGGTCATTTCTCCATGATCAGGTAGCCGAGCGCGTCCAGGTCTGCCGGCAGCGGAGCGCCAGGCTGGAAACCGTTCCGCTTCAGGACGTAGGCGGTCAAATCGGCGTAAGTGGTCGGCGGATAGCGTCCGGGCGCGTTCGGCGGCATCTCGCTGCTCATGTACGAGAACAGCAGCGAAGCCGGCAAGTCGCCCGTGTATTTCTCCTCGAACGCCAGGCCGCGCAGCGGCGGGCCGCCGTTCAGCCCGCCTCTGAGATCGTCACCGTGGCATTCCTCGCAATCTGTAGCGTATCGATCCTCTCCGCGATCGGCCTGATCCATTGAGTACGAGACCGGACGCTCGACCGGACCGGCATCGGCCTGAGCGAGGTGGATGAGGTCGGGCCCCGCTGCGGAATACCCATGGTCAAGCGGCGCATGCGTCTCGCCGCCGGATGCCGACGGGGCCAGCCAGCCGGCGGCAGCGAGTCCCGAGATCAGGGCGAGCCGTCCCGCAGGACCGGAAAAAGTGCGTCTCATCGATTCCTCCCATTCCTCGCCATTCGCGCACGAGTCCACGAAGACAGCGTCTGCCGCTGAAGCGAGACGAGTTGTGAGCCGACAACGAAGCCGACGCGAAGGGCGATTGCAAGAGCCATATTCGCTGTGGCCAGGAGGACCCTTTGGAAACCTTCAGCCTCGTACCGAACCGACAGCCACGCGCCAGCACCTCGACGGGGAGATCCTCCAGCGCCTCGGACCGCTCGCCTGCATATTTGGGGACACGGCGCCCAACCTACCGGCGAGCGCGCGAAACGTGACTCCAACCGAAGTAGGACGAGAACACCATCCTGCGGACATCCGAAACTGAGGAGACGGCGCGCCCTGCGGTCCGCCGATGCCGGAGGTGGCAGGTGCCGACCCTGAGAACGGGACTCATGGAAGAAGTGGTGATGACACCCGGCCCTTGGGCGACGCCTGATGCAAGATGCGGAGCAAGAAAGGAGCCGACTGGGCAACCCGGTGCCGCAAGTAGTTTTGCTGCACGATGATGATGTTCGCAACACGTCGCGGGGGATAAAGTGGCGGAGGGGATGGGCCTGCGGTCGAACCTTCTCCACCTCTTTCGAGCTTCCGCAGATCGGCTTCTGATCTGTATTTCCCTTGTCCTACAATGGTTTATCCAAAGTCGTCTTTGAACCGGTCGATCTGGTGCATCCGCTCGTGCAGAATGGTGACGATGCCGATGTCGCCATTGCCGAGCCGTCTCCAGTACACGAAATGCCGCTCGTAGCGGAAGAAGTATCCCTCCACCCCGAACTCGGCCGGCACGGGCCTCGACATCACTCCGCGGGTTTCGATCTTCTCGAAGGCGTCGAACAGCCCGGTGATGTATGTCTCGGCCTGCGCTTCGCCCCACTGGTCGCGGGTGTAGCGGTAGATCTCGTCGAGACGCACCGAGGCCGCTTCTTGGACCCGGATCGCCATGGGCTCAGGCCCGCCGGTTTCGAGCGATTACCTCGGCGGCAGCCATGGGTGTGTAGCTCTCCTCGGGCGCAGCGAACGCCCGGTTCAATTCGGCCTTCAGGCGATCGAAGGCTTCGCGCTCCGCGCGCTCCTTGTCGCGGCGGATCAGGTCGCGGATGTACTCACTGACGTTTTCATAGGCGCCGCCCTCGCCAACGTTCGTCGTGACGAACTCGCTGAGAGCGCCGCTCACGCGTACGGTCATCGTTGTGGTGCGCGGCATGGGGGCCGTCCTCCTTCTGCTGTATTCAAGATAACCAAAAACGAACACAGGACAAGAGGTGGCATGGACCCCGGAGGTAGCGCACGCTCCTAATCGTCGATCCACCGCTCCGCCAGCGCCAGGAGCACCAACACGATGGCGTCGGAATGCCGCGCGAGTAGAATCAGGTGCTCGCCGCTCGGCCCGCGCTCACCCGCGAACCAGTATTTCACGGTTCTCTCGCTGGCTCCCGTCCACCGCATCGCGGTCTTGATCGCCCGATGAGTCGAGCCGACCTCCGTATGCAAAGCCAAAGCTATCGCACCACGATAATCGCCCGGAATGCCGTCCAGGTGCAAAACTGTGCCCATCTTCGGCACAACTGTGCCCATCTTCACCCGCATCTCCATGTTTCTCTCCGTTAAATCTTTGGAGAGCCATGAAAACGGGAGAATCTGCTTTGCGCCCGAGACGACCCCCCGACTTCGTCTGGCCAAGCAGGTCTCTATGGGACGGTGACGACAATGTTTTTCAAATCTGCGACTCGCGCCAGCCAACGGTTGCAACGGCTGAATGGCGGGCTGGGAAAGGACCTGCCCCTATCGGAGAACGAGTTTCCGAACGCTCGAGTGTCCCCTGTGTCCGACGTTATTGCCGAGTACCCCGCACAGCGGTGCTGGCCTCGTTGGCGGTGATGGGGAGATCCACGTGTGAGAGGCGGTCGGGTGAACAGCGAGGACGACAGCGCGGGCGCTGAACAGGACGTTCCGGCCGTCGCCTATGTCCGGATGTCGACCGATCACCAGAAATATTCGACCGAGAACCAGCTCGACGTCATCCGCAGCTATGCCGCCGCCCGCGGCCTGCAGATCCTGCGGGTGTTCGAGGACTCCGGGCGATCCGGGCTGCGACTCGACGGCCGGGCGGCGCTTCAGAACCTGATGGCCGAGGTCCAATCCAGCCAAGCCGATTTCAAGGCGATCCTCGTCTATGACGTCAGCCGCTGGGGCCGGTTTCAGGACGCCGACGAGGGCGCCTATCACGAGCACATCTGTTCCCGCGCCGGCATCCGGGTCCATTACTGCGGCGAGCAGTTCGAGAACGACGGCAGTATTGGCTCGAACCTCCTGAAGACCGTCAAGCGCGTGATGGCCGGCGAGTACAGTCGCGAGCTGTCTGTGAAGGTCTTCGCCGGGCAATGCCGGCTCGTCGAGCTGGGCTATCGCCAGGGCGGAGCGGCTGGATACGGGCTGCGACGGGTCCTGATCGACGAGCATGGCAATCTGAAGGGCGAGCTGTCTCGCGGCGAGCAGAAGAGCCTGCAGACCGACCGCGTGATCCTGGTCCCCGGCCCCAAGGAGGAACAGAGGGTCGTCCAGCGCATGTACGAGATGTTCGTCAACGAGGGGCGCCCGGAGCGCGAGATCGCGGAGGCACTGAACGCCGAAGGACACCGCACGGATCTCGATCGGCCGTGGACCCGGGCGACGGTCCATCAGGTGCTGACCAACGAGAAATACATCGGGAACAATGTCTTTGCGAAGATGTCCTTCAAGTTGAAGCAGCGCCGTGTGGTGAACCCGCGCGAGATGTGGATCCGGGCCGAGGGCGCCTATCCCGCCATCGTTGATAAGGTGCTGTTCCAGCGCGCGCGGGAGATCGTCGACGCGCGCAGCCGCCATTTCTCGGACGCGGAACTGCTCGACGCCCTGCACGCAATCCTCAAGCGGCAGGGCATGCTGTCGGGGCTGATCATCGACGAGGAGGACGACCTGCCGTCCTCCAGCGCCTACCGCAGCCGCTTCGGTAGCCTGCTGCGTGCGTACCGGCTGATCGGCTACGAGCCCGACCGGGACTACAGCTACATCGAGATCAACCGGGCCCTGCGGCTGGCGCATCCGCAGGTCGTCGCCGAGATCATCGGCGGCGTTGTCCGACACGGCGGGTCGGCCGCGCAGGACCCGAATACCGACCTGGTTCGCGTCAACGACGAGTTCACCGTGTCCATCGTGCTGGCCCGCTGCACGGCAACGGCGGCCGGTGCGCTGCGCTGGCGCATCCGCCTCGACACCGGACTGGTGCCGGACATCACCATCGCCGTGCGCATGGACGAGGTGAACGAGGCGCCGCGCGACTACTACGTGCTGCCCAGCATCGACATGACCTTCGGGAAACTGACATTCGCCGAGCAGAACGGCCTCGCGCTCGATGCGTACCGTTCGACACGCTCGATTTTTTCTACGCGCTCGCCTCGCGGGCCAGGATCGCGGAGGTGGCGTGATGCCCGACGATATTGAGCCGACCAGCCAGAAGCAGGTGACCCTGATCCCGACCGACAGGGTTCGGGTCCTTAATCCCCGCGTTCGCAACCGGCGCACCTTCGAGGCAATGGTGGAGAACATTGCACGCATCGGCCTGAAGCGCCCGATCACCGTGGCACCGCGCCCCGGGACCGATCCGCAGGAGTACGACCTCGTTTGCGGTCAGGGCCGCCTCGAGGCCTTCGTCGAACTGAAGCAGGACCATATCCCCGCTATTGTGATCGAGGCCGACGAGAGCGACTGCCTCGTCATGAGCCTCGTCGAGAACTGTGCGCGGCGGCAGCACAACCCCATCGACCTGATGCGCGAGATCGGCGCGCTCCGCCAGCGCGGCTACAATGACCGTCAGATCGGCGAAAAGATCGGCGTGTCCACCGAATATGTGAACATGATCGCCGGGCTGCTGGAAAAGGGAGAGGAGCGCCTGGTTTCGGCCGTGGAAAGCGGGCTTCTGCCCCTCAATCTCGCCATCCAGATTTCCAAGACGGACGCGAAGGGCGCGCAGAAGGCGCTGATGGACGCGTACACGCAGAACAAGCTGCGCGGCCGGAAGCTCGCGCTCGTGCGCCGCCTGATCCAGCAGCGCGAACTGCGCGGTCCGCAGATCAAGAGCAATCCGCTCGGTAGCCGGGTTGGGAAACGGGCGCTGACCAGCGAAGGCCTCGTTCGCGCCTACCAGCAGGAAGCCACTCGCCAGAAGCTGCTGATCAAGAAGGCAGAGCTGACACAGGGTAGACTGATGTTCGTGCGTGAAGCCTTCCGAAAGCTCTGCGCGGACGCGCACTTCATGACGCTGCTGCGGGCCGAGGGTCTCGAGTCGATGCCCGCCGATCTCGCTCGCGCGGTCCCGGACGGGGCTCCAGCATGAAACGCGATGCGCACCAGCCTCCGGCCGGCGTCAACCTCGGGTTCGAGGACGATTGTTTGACGCTGCCCATCGACGCGATCCTGCCATTGCGGACCCTCGGCAAGAACGCGAAATCCGGCCGCAAGTATCGGCAAATCGTGGCCTCGATCGCCCAGATCGGGATCGTCGAGCCACCCGTCGTCGTTCGGAACCCCGACGAATCCGCCACCTGGCTGCTGCTCGACGGCCACCTGCGGATCGAAGCCTTGAAGGAGGCCGGCGCTCAGGAAGTGGAATGCCTCGTCTCCACCGACGACGAAGCCTTCACCTACAACCGACAGGTCAGCCGCCTCGCGCCGATCCAGGAGCACAGGATGATCCGCAAGGCGATCGAACGCGGCGTGCCGGAAGAGAAGATCGCACTCGCGCTCGACCTCAACATGAGCAGCATCCGGCGCAAGGCCCGCCTGCTCGATGGCATCTGCGAGGAGCCGCCCGCTCATCCGCGCCGACGTACTGGCGTTGATCTTGTAGAGGAGTGTCGCGCCGAAGAGGTAGGTGCCGTCGACCGGGGCCACGAAGTGATTGTTCGCGGCGTCGAACGCGCCCTGATCGATGTAGTCGGTGTTGTTCAGGCCGATCTTCGTCCAGATCCCGACGCCGACATAGTTGTCGTAGTTCGTATACGCCTTGAAGCGCGGCAGCCGGGGCTGGTCGACGATGCCGGTGGCGTTGTCGACGCTGAGCCCGTCGAAGAAGGTGCTGCCGTCGGCCGAGACCGCGAGCCGGAAGCGGTCGGAGCCGAACAGCCCCACCAGCGCCTTGGTCACGAAGCCGGTCTGCAGGGTCAGCCCGAGATCGTCGCCAGCGGTCTCCTTGTTCATGGTGTAGAAGAGATCGCCGGTGCCGCCCTCGGCCACGGTCTTCGCCGTCCAGAGCGCAGCATTGAGCTTGGCCGAGAACGGGTTCGACGCATCCGCCGTGGTGCCGACGCCGAGCAGCGCCATGTTCTGCAACGCGTCCGGCGTCGTCCCGATCCAGCCCGCGCCGTCGTAGACCAGCAGCAGGCCCTCGTCCTCAACCCACGCCCGCCAACCGGTCCGCGGCGGCAGGCGCAGCCACGCCCCGTCGGTCCAGAGCGCCACGTTCAGATCCCAGCCCGCCCAGTCGCCGGTTGCGCCCGAGCCGACGATGTAGCGGTCGCCTTCGGCGGGGCTGCCGGGCGGCGCGGTCAGGTCCCGGTCGAGCACCGAGAGATGGACCAGCCCGTCGAGCAGCCGCAGCGCCTCGTTGTGGGTGACGTGCTTCTGGGCCTGCGCCGCCAGGATGTAGGGAAGCAGGAGATGGGTCGTGGCGTCGGACATGGGATGGCCTTCAGAGTGTCAGCGTGACGGTTTTCGGCGCGCCCCGCCCCACGAGGGCGGAGAGCTGGTAGATGCGGATGTCGAGCGTGTCGCCGGGCGCGAGCGGCGCACCCCAATCGGCGGTCTGCTGGGCGCTGGTGTAAACGGCGCTGGTGGTGTTCGCGCTCAGCACGCGCTTCACGGTGGCGCCGTCGAGGATCTCGACCTCGTAGGCCTCCAGCTCCTCGCCGAGCGGAACCTCGAGCCCGCTCCAACTGTCGGCCGCGAGTGCCCGGGACCGGCGCGTCCAGCGGATCGTCAGATCGCCGGGACTGCGTGGCATGCGCCAGGGCTGCTCCACATGGGCGACCGAGAACGGCCGCAGGCCGGTGCCCGTGGGCGTGAACGCCTGCGCCACATAGGTCTCGTCGCTGACCGGGCGGCTCGCCGGACCAATGCGCCAGTTCCACGGGATGCCGAGATCGGCCTCGGCGATTGGTAGCGTTGCGAGGCTGTCGTCCAGCACCACCACCCGCACGCCGGCGGGTGCCGGATTGCCCATGGCGCCCTCGGTGCCGCGCTGTCCGCGCAGGAGCCGGGTCAGCCGATACCGACCCGGCGCCAGCAGTTCCGCCGCGCCCGCCTGCACGATCTCCCAGACGCCCGACGCGGTTTCCACCGCCAGCGCATTGGCCCCGCCGAACAGCGTCAGGTCGGTGACGCTCTCCAGCGTGCCGGTCAGCAATTCGACCACCAGTGAGTTGCCGAGGTCGAAGCGCGACGTCGGTCCCGCAAAGAAGTCCGAGACCAGTGTGCCGATCCGGGCGCGGCTGCCGAACGTGGTCAGCAGCTCGAAGCCATCGGTCGAGGGGCTGCGGAAAACCGCCGTCTCGCCGGGCCAGGGAACCGCATGCGCAGCGACCAGCGGCCGGTGCGCGGGCTGGTCCTCGGTCAGCTGCGGCAAGTCCAGCAGCACCGCGTCCGGCGCGCCGAACACGACAGCGCGCGTCAGTGAAGCTGCGCGGGGATCGCCAGGCGGCAGGTCGTAGGTCGCGCGATCCTGGCGCACCGCCTCGATGCCACGCGCCTCGGCGTCGGCGATGGAGACGAGCCGCAAGTTGACCAGCCGCCCGTCATGCGCGAGCCGGATCGCGTCGGCCGGATCTAGCGCGAGGCGCGAGGGCGGCAGACGGAACGCCGCCGTCTCGCGCCCCACCCATGCCTCCATCAGCGCGCGGCGGCAGCGCCGCTCGGCCTCCTCGGGCGGTACCGCCATCGGGAAGCTCTCCGAGGCAATCCGCGTCGTGTCCACGGTGATGCGCCGCGCCTCGACGAGACGCGCCGCACGCTCGATGCACTGGCCGACGAGGTCATGAGCGGCAAGCTGGGCGGCATGGTGGCGGACCCGCGCAAGCCAGCGCCGGGCACGAAGCTGGTCCGCGAATGGGGCGGCGAAGAACACATGGTCACCGTTCTGGCGGACGGCTTCGAATGGCAGGGGCGGCGCTTCAAATCGCTCTCGGCCGCCGTCCGCGCGATCACCGGCGCGCACTGGAACGGCTGGCGGTTCTTCGGGCTCGACCAGACCGGAGGCGCCCGATGACCAGAAAGACCCAGACCGAACCGACGCGCCGCTTGCGCTGCGCCGTCTACACCCGCAAGTCGCGCGAGGAAGGGCTCGACATGGAGTTCAACAGCCTCGACGCGCAGCGAGAGGCCTGCGAGGCCTACATCGCCAGTCAGCGCGCCGAGGGCTGGGCCTGCCGGCGCGAGCGCTATGACGACGGCGGTGTCTCGGGCGGCACGCTGGACCGGCCTGCGCTGAAACAACTGATCGCCGATGTCGAGGACGGGCTGATCGATGTGGTCGTGGTCTACAAGATCGACCGCCTCAGCCGCGCGCTGATGGACTTCTCGAAGCTGGTCGAGATCTTCGACCGCCACGGCGTGACCTTCGTCTCCGTCACCCAGTCGTTCAACACCACCACGTCCATGGGACGGCTGACGCTGAACATCCTGCTCAGCTTCGCGCAGTTCGAGCGCGAGGTCATCGGCGAGCGGATCCGCGACAAGGTCGCGGCCTCGAAGAAGAAGGGCATGTGGATGGGCGGCTACGTGCCGCTCGGCTACGACGTGGTCGACCGCAAGCTGATCGTGAACGAGCCCGAGGCCACGCAGGTCCGCACCATGTTCGAGCTCTTCGCGCGGTCCGATTCCACCGCTGCGGTGATCCGGGAACTGAACGCCCGCGGCATCCGATCCAAGCGCGGCCGGCCCATCGATCGCGGGGCGCTCTACAAGCTGCTGCACAACCGCATCTACCGCGGCGAGATCACCCACAAGGACGAGACCTATCCCGGCATGCACGAGCCAATCGTCGATGCGGTGTTGTGGGACGCCGCCCATGCCGTGCTTTCCGGAAACCGGAACCAGCGCGCCGGACGCACCCGAAGCACTGAGCCGGCGCTGCTGCGCGGACTGATCTTCACCGGGACCGGCGCCGCGATGACCCCGCACCACACGAAGAAGGGCAACAGGCGTTACTGCTACTACGTCTCGATGGACGTGATTCAGAAACGGCCCACGGCCGAGCTGCGCGGGCCCCAGCGGCTGCCCGCCGCCATGGTGGAGGAAGCGGTCATCGGCGAGATCCGGCGGGTGCTGCGTACGCCGGAGATCATCGCGCGCACCGGCCGCGCGCCGAAGAAGGAGCGATCCGACCTCGACGAAGGCACCGTGACCGCGGCGGTCACGCAGTTCGACGATCTTTGGAAGGCGCTGATCCCGGCCGAGCAGGCCCGCGTCGTCCAGTTGCTGGTGGCGCGTGTGACGGTGGGCGAAGATGGGCTCGACATCGATCTCCGTCATGACGGGCTCGGCGCGCTGGCGAGCCTCATGACGCCAGCGCAGGAGGACGCCGCCTGATGCCCGCGAACGACACGATCCGCGTTCACATCCCGCTCACAGTCCGCAAACGGGGTGGACGGCCGCGCATCCTTCCGCCGAAGGACGTCGAGACGTCGGACCCGCCTCGGGGACAGGATCCCCGCGTGCTGCGCGCGATCGGCCGGGCATGGGCATGGCGGCAGCGGATGCAGCGCGGCGAGGTCACCACCATCGCCGATCTCGCCGCCGAGGAAGGCCTGTCCGACCGCTACGTGAGCCGCCTCCTGCGCCTCGCATGGCTGGCACCGGAAGTCCTCGAGCGACTGGTCGTGCGCCGCGAACCCTGCGCGATTAGCCTCTACGACCTGTGCTTCGTTGCATCGCTGCCTTGGGACGAGCAGCCGGTGCGGGTGTTCGACTGATCCTCAGTTTATGAACTGGCCCCCGTTTCGACCGGACCCCCAGGCATAGCCATGGAGGCTTAGGCATATGCCTGAGCACGTGCTCATG
>NZ_JAFFOB010000011.1 GCF_016918935.1 Roseitranquillus sediminis | reverse complement strand
ATGAGCACGTGCTCAGGCATATGCCTAAGCCTCCATGGCTATGCCTGGGGGTCCGGTCGAAACGGGGGCCAGTTCAATATCGTGATCGAGACTGGGACACCCGCGCCGGGACCGTGGAACTGCGCATCCCGAAGCTGAGGAAGGGCAGCTACTTCCCCGGCTTCCTCGAGCCGCGCCGGATGGCGGAGAAGGCTCTGACCGCGGTGATTCAGGAGGCCTACGTGCAGGGCATCTCCACGCGATCGGTGGACGACCTGGTGAAGGCGATGGGAATGTCCGGCATCTCGAAGAGCCAGGTCAGTCGCCTGTGCGAGGAGATCGACGGCAAGGTGAAGGCGTTCCTCGAGCGCCCGATCGAGGGCGATTGGCCATACCTCTGGATCGACGCGACGTATCTCACGGTGCGGCGAGGTGGGCGGATCGTCTCGGTCGCCGTCATCATCGCCGTCGGCGTGAACACCGATGACCGGCGGGAAGTCCTCGGCCTCAAGGTCGGCACCTCCGAAGCCGAGCCGATCTGGACCGAGTTCCTGCGCAGGCTGACCCGGCGCGGGCTGCGCGGCGTGAAGCTGGTGATCTCCGACGCGCACGAAGGCATCAAGGCGGCGGTCAGCAAGGTCCTGAGCGCGACCTGGCAACGCTGCCGCGTGCATTTTCAAAGGAATGTTCTCGCCCATGCCGGCAAGAGTGGACGGCGGGTGGTCTCGGCCTTCATCGCCACCGCCTTCGCCCAGGACACCGCCGAGGCGGCCAGCACCCAGTGGCGCGCCGTCGCCGACCAGATCAGGCCGAAGGTGCCGAAGCTCGCCACGATCATGGACGAAGCCGAGCACGACGTCCCCGCCTACATGTCGTTCCCGAAGGAGCACCGGACCCAGTTGCACTCAACGAACCTGATCGAGCGCCTGAACGGCGAGATCAAGCGCCGCACCGACGTCGTCGGCATCTTCCCCAACGACGACGCCATCGTGCGGCTGGTCGGCGCGCTGCTGCTCGAGTGCAATGACGAGTGGGCCGTCCAGCGAGCCAGATATATGAAGCTGGAAACCATGGCACCGATGAAGGATGATCTCATCATCAGCTTGCCGACCATGACTGGCTGATCAGGCAGGCCCGCACCGAGCAACACGGTGACGATCAGCGCCAGCTACACCACTCCTCGGGACAGCATCCAGGGGCGGCCGGATGATCTGCCCTCAGTGAACTTCGATCGCTTCATCGTCCGGTCCTCTCGTTCGGCCGGACTCTAACCTCAGATGGAGGAAAAAACGGGGGTCACAGCACAGCCGGTGGCGAACCAGCGCTTTTGCCCGCCCCGACGAAGCGAAGCGGAGTTGTGAAAGCGAGAAATATCGTCGAATCCCGGGCGCCGCGGCGCCCGCCCATGCTTCCTTCGTACCTACGGTCCCTAGCCAGGGGCCGAATAAAAAATCAGCGAAACTGGCGGAGCTTGCTGACGTTCTTGACCGCGAGGGCGCCGAGGCCGCCGATCCGGTGGCGGCGCAGGGCGCGGTAATCCTCGCGGCTCTTCAGCCAGATCTGGCCCAGCGAGCGGTTCGAGGCGCCGCCGACCCGCATCTTCACCAGCACCTCGGGGACGTAGACGGCGCGGAACCCCGGCCGCGAGAACCAGCGCAGGATGCCGTCATAGTCCCCGGCGATACGGTAGGTGGTGTCGTAGAGGCCGTGCGCTTCGAACACCCGGCGGCGCAGGAACAGCGTCGGGTGCGGCGGCATCCAGCCGCGCGCCAGGGCGCGGGGCGTGAAGGGGCCGGCCCGCCAGCGGCGGACGATCCGCGCGGTATCACCGGCCGTCACGTAGTCGAGGTCGCCGTAGACCGCATCGACCTCCGGGTCGGCGAAGGCGGCGGCGACCCGGCGCAGGACGCGCGGGTCCGCGAAGAGATCGTCGGAATGCAGCAGCCCCACCACCTCGCCGGTGCTGCGCGCGATGCCGCGGTTGATGGCGTCGTAGATGCCCGCATCCCGCTCGCTGACGAGCGCAACGCGTGGATGCCGCCCCGCCTCCGCATGCGCCCTGACGATCTCCAGCGTGCCGTCGGTCGAGCCCCCGTCCTGCACGACGTGCTCGACGTCGGGGTGGTCCTGCAACGCCACGCTCTCGAGTGCCCCCGCGACGGTGCCCGACCGGTCGAGCACGGCAGTGACGACGGAGATCAGCACTGATTGAAGCGCATCAGTCCCCTCTCAGCCCTAACCGGCTTCGAGTTGATGCTATCCCAGAGATGGCCGCTCGTTTCATCGCGCCTGGCGCGGCCCGACGGGATAGGAGGATTGCCCACCGCTCGAACAGCCACCAGAATGCAATCGCAGCCAAGAGTGAGACTGTGAGGCCCGCAAACGACAGAAAGAACATCGCCGTTGCGGTATCTGGAATGTACCTCCCAAACAAATTCACCACGCGTCCTCCGATAGGTAGGTGGACGAGATACAATGAGTAGGAACAGGTTCCGAGCCACAGAAGCGGCTGCCAAGCCGCATGGGTCAAAGCCCAGTCCCGTGTAGCCAGGATGACGAGCGCAACACCCACGCCGACGCCAGCGTGAAGACCGTAACCTCGCAGGTACATGACGAACGCGCACCCCGCGAAAGCAAGACAGGTGAGAAGAAACCGTTCTTCCATCGCAATGCGCCGGAAGACAGCAATTCCCACCACGAAGAGAAGCGCTAACGGCGGTATCCAACCAATCCAAACCGTCGAAAGCAGGAAGCCTACAGCGCTCGCCCAAAGGTCGAAGCGTCGGTAGCCGAATACCCAGAACACCAAACCGACGACGATGTAGAAGACGAACTCGTAGGCCAACGTCCAGTATACCGGTTGCAGCCAGTCCCACGGTGTCAAGGGCGTTGCGTAGGCGATATGGGAGAGCACTTGAGGAACGGTCCAGCTTGGCGGTTCACCGGCAAATCCGGGAGCTCGGGAAGACAGTTCCCATAAAGCGATCACCAGGAGCACGCTGATCAGGTACGGCGGTTCAAGGCGGATGAGACGGCGGGCCATGTAGACCGGAAAGTCTCGTATTGAGAAGGACGGAAATCCTGCTCGGATGGATAGCGGGATGACTACGCCTGAGATGACGAAAAAAGCTTCGACTCCCAACCATCCGTATCTTCCGCTGTCGCGTACCCAGTTACCCTCGTACCCGTTTGTAAGATGAAACCAGGTCACAGAGAGAGCTGCCAGCCCTCGCAGAACCTCGATCGAAGGAATGCGGGTGTGTGCTCTACCGGCCCCGGCCGCAGCCATCACGCCACCTCGAGCTCGGGCAGGAGGTCGCGGAAATAGGTGATGGTGCGGGCGAGGCCCTCCTCGAGCGGCACCTGGGGTTCCCAGCCGAGCTTGGCCTTGGCCTGCCCGATGTCGGGGCGGCGCTGCTTGGGGTCGTCCTGCGGCAGCTCGCCGAAGACCAGCTCCGAGCGGGAGCCGGTCTGCGCGATCACCTGCTCGGCCAGCTCGCGGATGGTGAACTCGCCGGGGTTGCCGAGGTTCACCGGACCGGTGACGTTGTCATCGCTCTCCATCAGCCGGATGAAGCCCTCCACCAGGTCGTCGACGTAGCAGAAGGAGCGCGTCTGCCGGCCCTCGCCATAGATGGTGATCGGCGCGCCGCGGAGCGCCTGGACGACGAAGTTCGACACGACGCGGCCGTCGGCATGGTGCATGCGCGGCCCGTAGGTGTTGAAGATCCGGGCGACCTTGATCTGCAGCCCGTGCTGGCGGTGGTAGTCGAAGAAGAGCGTCTCGGCGCAGCGCTTGCCCTCGTCGTAGCAGGACCGGAGCCCGACCGGGTTGACGTTACCCCAGTAGGTCTCTGGCTGGGGGTGGACGTGGGGGTCGCCATAGACCTCGCTGGTCGAGGCCTGGAACACCTTGCAGCGCAGGCGCTTGGCGAGGCCCAGCATGTTGATGGCACCATGCACCGAGGTCTTCGTCGTCTGCACCGGGTCGTGCTGGTAGTGGATCGGCGAGGCGGGGCAGGCGAGGTTGTAGATCTCGTCAACCTCCACGTAGAGCGGGAAGGTGACGTCGTGGCGCAGGAACTCGAAGCGCGGGTGATTGTGCAGATGGTCGATGTTGCGTTTCGTGCCGGTGAACAGATTGTCGGCGCAGAGCACCTCGTGCCCCTGCTCGAGGAGCCGGTCGATGAGGTGGGAGCCGAGGAAGCCGGCGCCGCCGGTCACCAGGATGCGCTTGCGGCTGTCGTAAAGGCGGGTCATCGGATGAAAAACTCCTTGAACTGAAAATACGTCCCGGCCCGTCCGCAAAGACCCCACGCGGCGTCGCGCTGTCAACGGCCTGCGACGTTCCAGACCGCCAAGCGGAGGGCTTGTGCGTCCTCTGTCCGGTGGGCGCGCTTAAGCCGGTGCTGTTGCATATTCTGCGCCGGATAGAGCGGCGCGGTTAGCTAACGTGAAGACATCACTGAGAAGTTCATCCGGACTTCAAGCGGGTCCACGGAAGAGCCGGTGCGGGCACCCCGGGAGGCCTGCAGGGGCACCGTGCCTGCCTCGACCACTCCGCTCCCGCTGTCGACAGCGGCCAACAAATCGCTCACGCTGCAGCCCACGTTCCTCATCAAGCCACGGACCTGGAATGGGAAGCAGCCGCAATCGCTATCTGCCGAACCGAAGGGACGTTTTGATGTCAGGAATTTCCAGCGGGATAACGATCTCGTTCACCATCCGCATTTCCGGTGCGGCTGAACTGGAAGACATCACGGTCGATCCGGGAGACATAATCGTCGAGCCGGGCGAAAAGAATGCCCTCTTCGCCAACATCGTCACCGACTACGGCGCTGTAGGCGACGGCATAACGAACAACGCGACCGCCTTCAAGAACTTCCAGACCTGGGCTCAGGCCCAGACCCTGCCGATCACGCTGACCGTTCCCGAGGGCGCCTACGTCCAGGGCACGAACTGGATGCAGGGCATCGACAACCTAACGGTCATCGGTCCCGCCACCTTTGCCGACAACCGCCGGGTGGGCGGCGGTGGGCAGCAGCAAACCGCGCAGAAATCGCTAAGACTTGAGGCGGTATCGGAAGGCGATACCGTCCTGATGGTCAAGAACGTCGACCCGGCGCGGCTTCCCGTTTCCTTGGGCGACCCGACCGGCAACCCCAACCGCGACCTCGCCACGCTCATGGCGCTCGTGAGCGAGGGCGATTGGGTTCTGCTCTCGGCATGGGACACGATGGGCTACGGCTACCCGACGAACCCACAGGTATTCGAGTACGCGCAGGTCGCTTCGGTTGATGCCGGGGCGGGAACCATCACGCTCACGGCGGCCACTAGGAACGCCTACCCGGACACTTATCCGGTCTACTGGAACGGCGCGACGCTTCAGCAGGCGACGAACATCTCGGGCCTGTCGGGCACATTCCAGGCGGGCGAGCTGGTCACGGCATCGGGTGGCGCAACGGGTCTGGAGGTCCATTCTTACCCATCGAACTTCAACGGCGCGACAGATGGTGTCCGCTTCACTCTCGACAGCCTCGTGGGCAAGTCGGTGGCAGCCGGAGAGACCTTGACCGGGCAGACATCCGGGGCCACGGCAACAGTGGTCGCGACCGGTACAGGACTCGGGAACTATCGCAACTTCGAGGCGGATCAGGGCGGACCGGCGACGCTCTACGTTCTCGACCCATCGTGGGACACACAGGTCACGCTCCGCGATCTGACATGGCCGACGCTGGCCTCTGGTCAGGTAGCGATGGCAGGCCGCTCGCTCAAGTTTGAGAACGTTGACTTCACCGGAATGACGGCCACGCCGAACAGCCTCTGGCCCTCGGCTGCCAAGACCCTCACCTTCACCGACTGCGATATGAATGCGCCCGAGCACGACAAGCTCGTGGAGACGCTGACGATCCGGCGCGGCTCTGCCACCACCCACATCGTCCAGTCCGCCGGCATCGACCGCATGGTGATCGAGGATCACACCTGTAACAACATCAATGGAACGGTTCGAAATACGGAGATCAGGAATACGACGGTTTCCGGCACGGTCAAGATCAGTCCTGCCGCCTACGGACGCAGCGACAGCGTGGTGATCGAGAACAGCTCGGCGGCCACGCTGACCTGGAACAGCCGCGCCGTTCTGCTGGCTGACGTGACCTTCGATGCGGGTGTGTTCTCCAAGAGCGACGCCGGGTTTGAAGGCGTCGCCGTATTCGGTCGCGAGTGGGCGGTTCCCGGTACGCGGATCGCCCTCTCCAACAGCAGCGGTCAGGTGCTCGACATTGCGACCATCATGGCGTTTTCCGAATTGGGCGGCACGGCCTCCGTCACAACCGATCTAGCCGAACTGCCTGCGGGCGCTGATCGCATCTATCCCCACCCATGCTGGGACGTGACTGCCTCGGGCAACACGGGCGCTCTGGCCGTGCTCAACGGATCCACCAATCAGCCGCTTTTCAGCCACGCGAAACTCACAGGAACCGAGAGTATGACACTTTGGGGCCAACTTGCCGAGCTACGGGTCAACGTCACGGAGACCTACAAGGGCGATCTGACGATCACCGGCCCAGCGCGTACCGGGACATGGACGGCGAAGATCGACCTGAGCAAGGCTGGCGAGCGGATCATCACCGGAGCAGGCGTGACCGGAGCTCAAGTGGGCGATATGCTGCCGGATGCTGGCTGGTTCCAAGGCGCATTCACTGTGCTCGCCAGCGGCGGTACCTTCACTATCGATGCGACCACGGATCAGACG
Organism: Roseitranquillus sediminis; assembly: GCF_016918935.1. Classification (GTDB taxonomy): domain Bacteria; phylum Pseudomonadota; class Alphaproteobacteria; order Rhodobacterales; family Rhodobacteraceae; genus Roseitranquillus; species Roseitranquillus sediminis. The sequence continues at coordinate 53,443 of NZ_JAFFOB010000011.1, read as the reverse complement.
GCATCGCCGCCAGTTGAGGAAGAACCCGCCGTGACATCGCAAACCATCGGCTACTACCCGATGGACGAAGCGACTGGCGACTTCCAGAACGCGGTTTATCCTTCCACGTATCTTAAGCGGAATGACCCGGACGTGACGCAAGTTATTGAGGCCAATGGCCTCGTGCTCGCCCGAACGCAGGACAAAGCAGGCGGCGACGCGATCATCGGTAGTTCGGCGGATGGCATCATGCTTGCTGGCGAACGGCCTTGGTGCGTGCATGGCTTCTTCCGCTGGCGAAACAGTTTCACCACAAACAACACGCTGCTTTCTGCCGGAGCCCCTAGCGCGTGGAGCGGTGGTCCTCTTTTCAAATGGAATAGTCATGTCGGCGTTCTCCGTTTGAGCCTACTCAACGGCAGTGGCTCTAGCGTTAATCTGGACATGAACGGAGTGCCGACCAACAACAGTCTGTTGTATGTCGCGTATGGCTGGGACGGGAAGAATGCCTTCATCAAGCGGTCTTCGGATGGCGCGACTTGGGTAACGCAATCGGTTGCCATGCCCGAAAACCAGATGGAGATCGCCCCTTACCTCAGTAAAATCAGTTCGGGAGGAGCAGCGGTCGATCTTGGAAAATTGTGTATCACACGCGACATCCCGTCTGAGGCGGACCTAACATGGTTCGCAAACGGAATGGCTGGACGCGCGACCTCAGAAGTCACGGATCGCCTAGGCTCATGGCCCGAACTGCAAGAGCTTCCGGCCACAGTGCAGACCGGGGGCGGCACGACCTGGGACGGCACGACGCTCCTGACGCATACCGGCTGGCTCAAAAACACGGCGTCGGTTGCCGACGATCTCTACTGGTGCAAGCCGTACCACCTGCGAGGCATGAACAGCGCGCTGGCAGACAGCCATGGCGACTACGTGTGGTTCATGTCGTCCGACCATTCGGGCGGCGGTATAGTGGTTGGGTTCAGCGAAGACCCTTCGGTCCCGCCTGCTTCGTGGGAGCGTATCTGGGCGGCAGGCGCCTCGGGTGAGCCAGGTGCGAAGAATGCTGACATCTCCGGCTATCACGTTTCATCCGAGACACCGTGCCTAGTCTACAATCCAGACGACGTGAATGGCCGTCCGTTCTGGCTCTATTATCACGATATGGGCCGCTCCGTCGCAGAAAACGATGGCAGCACCGGCTACAACTCACCGCAGGAGACGCGCCTCATCACGAGCAACTCGCTCCTGCGTGGGAGCTGGGTCTATGAAAAGACCGTGCTTCCCGTTCGCAACTACCATCCGAACCAAGTTTTCAACCATCGCGGCTATGCCGTCGTCGTCCGAAACGGACCCGACGATTGGGAGGCATGGCACCTTGGAGCAGACCGGTCAGACCATACATATGCCCGTTCCACCTCAACGGACGGCCGAAACTGGAACATGGACTGGTTTATCGCCCCACCCGACCCAAAGCCGTACTACCGGCGATGGAACCAGCAACAATTCTGCCCGCCAGGTTTGCGATTGGAGGCACCGCTAGACATCTTCACCTTCCGTGGTCAGCGCTATGTGCTTTCGCACATGAATAGAGCCAACAGTGCCCGTTGGTCCAGCTTTCGCGACCCGAACAAGCGGTATGTCTGCATTGCGCCGCTCGGTTCTGACGGTTTTATCTCAGGCCCGCCGATCATTCTCTACGAGGCGACCGGACAGTACTACGACGCGGCGGATGGCAGTTACAACAGCGCAGAGCGAGCCGCAGATCACGACGGCTACATCCAGTCCACCAAGTGCCATCTCGACGGCTCCACGCTGCACCTCTACATCAAGCACCGCTACAAGGCGCCGTCGTTTATCGTTTACGCGACAGTAGATCTTTCACCTTTGGCTGGATGAGGAGCGATCATGGGCGTGCTGCGCGAGCAGGCGGTCGGCGCGACGACGGCGGAGGTATGCCGGCGGCACGGGATCGGCAGTGGTCTGCTCCCCTCCGGTCCCTCGATCATTCTGAGAGTCCTTGGGTTGCATAGCCTGTTCGTTGCGTTTTCGGTAGCGGCCGATCGGCGGAGACTGCCGGCGATCGGAGCCGGTCGGCCGCGGCGCGATTGCGCGCCGCGGCCGGGGTCAGTCCGTCATGGGCGGAGTGCGGCCTGATGGTGTTGAAGTCGCGCCGCCATGCTGTGATGGTGTGGACGGCCTCGCCACCTGATCACCTTGCTGGGTAGCGTGGTCGTCCTTTAGGGCGTCATGTGTGGACGGCCTCTCGGGCGCAGGGGCTTCAACGTGCGGCGCTCGGTCGAGTGCAGTCATGTGTTCGGCCTTTCGTCGCGGCATTGCCGCTGGCCTTGATGAAGTCCGCGGATCGGCTCCCTGATCACAGCAACGGGCTCGAGGCCCTTTGACCCCCCTGGGTTTTGCCAATCCCCGGCTGCGGCCGGATCGTCATCACGTCTCACCACTCTCGCGTCCTCGGCGTCACCCCGTGGTGGAGGCTTAGCCGGTCTCTCAGACGGCGCGCGGCGCGTACCTGCCGTCTGCGTAGACACCGTGAACCTGGAACACGTTCTTCGCCAGATCGAGCCCTACGACTGCGACGTCCTTCATCTCTCGCTCCTACTGTGACGCCCTAAAGGACGACCACGCTACCCAGCAAGGTGATCAGGTGGCGAGGCCGTCCACACCATCACAGCAGCCTTAGAGCAAATCACGCAGTTCCAGCGGGTCCACCGCAATGAGCGCCGTGCCGGCGTCGAGGCGGGCGGCGGTGAGGCGGCCGGTGTAGTAGGCGCCGGTGTCGAGGCAGAGCCGGGCAGGGGTGACGACTGGCTCGGGGTCGTCCCAGTGGCCGTGAACTACGCGCAGGCCGGAAGGGGGGCCGCTCTCCAGGAAGGGGGAGCGGCCCCAGAGCGTTGCCTTCTCGGGTTGGGCGTCGAGCGGCAGGCCCGGGTCGATGCCGGCATGGGCGCAGATGACGTCGCCGGAGCGCCAGAGGGACACCGTCCGTTCGAGGAACGCCACATGCGCTCCCATCGCCGCGGAGAGAGCGGCCGAGGCGGCGCGGAGTTCGTTTGCCTCGGGTTGGCTGGCAGGCACCGGCACACCATAGCTTGCGAGGGTCTGACGGCCGCCGAAGCCGAGCCAGGCGGCGCCGTCTCCGGGGCGCTCCAGGAAGTCCAGGAGCGCTGCCTCGTGATTGCCGCGCAGGACGACCATGCGGGGCCACTCCGCCTGCGCTGCCATGGCGATCTCCAGCGTCTCGCGCGTGTGGTCGCCTCGGTCGACAAGATCACCCAGAAGCACCAGCCAGGGCTCGCGACCGTCGCTCTGCCTCGAGGCATCGTCTGCCAGGCGCGGCAGCAACGCGCCGAGCAGGTCGTGGCGTCCATGCACGTCGCCCACGACGTAGAGGCGATGGCCGGGATCGGGCGTCGGGGTCACGGACCTGGAGGACCGCCCCGCAGCAAAGAGTTTGCGCAGCCAGGAGAACATCGGGCCCTTCTCGCATGACTGTCCGGGTCTGATCTAGGCGCGGCAACCGTCCGACGAATTCGGCCTAAGGTGGCCGCTGTACCATGTTAACCGAGGGCGCGGCGATCATCTCCGGATGGCTTGACCTGCGAGGGATTCCTGTGCGTAAGCCTGAGCTGTTGGTGGAATATTCTCAGGTTAGCGATTTTCATGAAACGCGCGTTGATCACCGGAGTGACGGGGCAGGACGGCTCCTACCTTGCCGAGCTGCTGCTGGAGAAGGGATATGAGGTGCACGGGCTGAAGCGCCGAGCCTCGCTGTTCAACACCCAGAGGATCGACCACATCTACGAGGACCCGCACGACGACCCGCGGCTGATCCTCCATTACGGCGATCTGACCGACACCTCGAACCTGACGCGGATCCTGGCCGAGGTGCGCCCCGACGAGGTCTACAATCTCGGGGCGCAGAGCCACGTCGCCGTCAGCTTCGAGGCGCCGGAATACACCGCCGACGTCGACGGGATCGGCACGCTGCGACTGCTGGAGGCGATCCGGTTCCTCGGCCTCGAGAAGAAAACGCGGTTCTACCAGGCCTCGACGTCCGAGCTCTACGGCCTCGTGCAGGAGGTGCCGCAGCGGGAGACGACGCCGTTCCACCCGCGCAGCCCCTACGCGGTCGCCAAGCTCTACGCCTACTGGATCACGGTGAACTACCGCGAGGCCTACGGGCTCTATGCCTGCAACGGCATCCTCTTCAACCACGAGAGCCCGCGCCGGGGCGAGACGTTCGTGACGCGCAAGATCACCCGCGGCATGGCCAACATCGCGCAGGGCCTCGAGGATTGCCTCTACATGGGCAACATCGACGCGCTGCGCGACTGGGGGCACGCAAAGGACTACGTGCGCATGCAGTGGATGATGCTGCAGCAGGACGCGGCGGAGGACTTCGTCATCGCCACGGGGCACCAGCATTCGGTGCGCGACTTCATCCGCTGGACGGCGGAGGAGCTGGGGATCGAGCTGGAGTTCGAGGGCGAGGCGGCGGCGGAGACGGCGCGCGTGACGCGGGTGACGTCCGACCGGGCGCCGGCGGTGCGCGAGGGGCAGGTCGTGATGCGGATCGACCCGCGCTATTTCCGCCCCGCAGAGGTCGAGACGCTTCTCGGCGACCCGACGCGCGCCCGCGAGCGCCTCGGCTGGGAGCCCGAGATCGGGGTTCGTGAGATGTGTGCCGAGATGGTCACCGAAGATCTGCGCGTGGCACAGCGCCACGCCTTCCTGAAGTCGCACGGCCACGCCGTGCCGATCAGCTTCGAGATCTGAGGTAGCGAAGGGCGCTGCCCGTTCGCTTTCGCGAGCCTGCCATGAGCGACGCCACCCCCGACCTCGGCTTCGGAAGGCGGTGACGAAGGCCGGAAATTGCGCATGATGGGGCGCAGATTTTTCAGGGCGCTGCGCGGCCGAGCGTCAGGCCATGTCCGCGCGATGTTTTCAGGGAGATACTGATGACCGACCGCATCTTCGTCGCCGGGCACCGGGGCTTGGTGGGTAGCGCCATCCTACGGCGGCTGCAGGCGCGGCGCGGGGCCGGCGCCGATCTCGAGACGATCACCCGCGCTCGGGCAGAGCTTGACCTGACCGACCAGCGGGCCGTGGCGGCCTTCATGGAGGCGGAGCGGCCCGACGCGGTGATCCTCGCCGCCGCCAAGGTTGGCGGCATCCACGCCAACAACACCTATCCGGCCGAGTTTCTCTACGAGAACCTGATGATCGAGGCCAACGTCATCCATCAGGCCCACGCGGCGGGGGTGCGGCGGCTGCTGTTCCTGGGCTCGTCCTGCATCTATCCGCGCGCCGTGCCCCAGCCGATGGCCGAGGTCGCGCTGCTGACCGGTCCGCTGGAGCCCACCAACGAGCCCTACGCGATCGCCAAGATCGCCGGCATCAAGCTCTGCGAGAGCTACAACCGCCAGTACGGCGCGTCCCATGGCACCGACTACCGCTCGGTGATGCCCACGAACCTCTACGGGCCGAGGGACAACTTCCACCCCGAGAACAGCCACGTCCTGCCGGCGCTGATCCGGCGCTTCCACGAGGCCGCCGAGGCCGGCGCGGCGCGGGTGACGATCTGGGGCACCGGCACGCCGCGGCGCGAGTTCCTGCATGTCGACGACATGGCCGAGGCCGCGCTCTTCGTGATGGATTTGCCGCAGGCCGCTTACAGGGCGAAGACGGAGCCGATGCTGAGCCACATCAATGTCGGGACGGGCGAGGACGTGTCGATCCTGGAACTGGCGCGGATGGTCGCCGAGGTGACGGGCTTCCGGGGCGAGATCGCGACCGACCCCTCGCGGCCCGACGGCACGCCGCGCAAGCTGATGGACGTCTCGCGTCTGGACCGGCTCGGCTGGCGCGCGAAGATCAACCTGCGCGAGGGGCTTGAGGAGACCTACCGCTGGTACCTCGAGAACGCTGCTGCGGTGCGGGCCTGAGGCCAGGGTGGCGCGGCCGCGCAGGCCGGTGATCCGTACGCTCCTGGGACTCGCCGCGATCGCGGGCGTGGGGCTTCTGACGCTGCACCCCGACGTCAGCCAGTGGCGCGAACCCTTGGGCGTGGTCGACCTGCATGTCGCCCTGGGGCTGGGGCCAGGCGGGCGGCCGGTGGTGGCTCATGTGATCGTCTTCGCGGCCCTGACGGCGGGGCTGGTCGCGCTCTGGGGGTGGCGGGCGTCGGTCGCGACCGCGATGCTCGCGGTGGGGACGGAGCTGGGGCAGGTGGCGGTTCCTGGACGCTCGGCGAGCTGGCAGGATCTGGCGGCCAACGGCGCGGGCGTGGCGGCGGGGCTGGCGATCGCCCTGGCGGCGTCGAGGCTCGGCTCAGCCCTCCGGCACCTGGGCCGCGCGCCCGGCCCGGGGAAAGGCCTGCGCCCAACCGATGCCGAGGATCGCGGCGAAGAGCGCCGCGGAGGCGGGCATCTGCAGCGAAAAGTCGAACACGGCATGGACGCCCCCCGTCACCAGGACCGCGAGCGCCAGCGCCGGTAGCGCCCGGTCCGACCCGCGGACCCGGAGTCCGACCAGCAGCCGCGCGGCGATCCAGACGAACACGAGGTAGAAGACCGCGCCGGCGGGAATGCCGAGCTCGAAGAGGTTCTCCAGATAGCTGTTGTGGGCCATGTCCCACTCGAACCTCGCGGCGGCCTCCGGCAGGTGCGGGCGGAAGGCATCCTGGAAGGCGCCGATCCCCTGTCCCAGCCATGGCCGCTGGAGGATCTGCTCCACGATCGCGGGATAGACGACAAAGCGCAGCTGCTCCCCGCCCGGCGCGATCAGCCGGTCGAGGAGGTCGGAGCCGAGCACGAAGACGACGAACCCGCCGATCGCCGCCAGCACCAGCCAGAGCGTCAGGTTGCCGGCCCGCCGGCCGCCGCCGAGGACGGCGAGCAGCGCGATGAGGCCGAGGACGGCCGAGACGCCCCCCGCCCGCGAGGCGCTGAGCACGACGGCCGCTGCGCAGAGGAGCGTGCCGAGGACATGGATCCAGGCGCCGTCGAAGAAGCTCTCCAGAAAGTCGCGCAGCGCCATCCGCCCGCCACGGCTCCGGCTCCATCCGGCCAAGTGGATATAGGCGGCAAGGTTCGCCAGCATCCCGAAGGCGGCGTAGGTCGCGTAGGAGTTGCGGTTGACGAAGGTGGCGCTGACCGCCGTCCGGCCGCCGTCGAGACCGAGGATCGGGTTCTGTCCCGTCAGTCCCGCCCAGAGGCCGTAGACGGCGAGAGCCGAGGAGAAGATCGCGACGGCGCGCACATAAGCCCAGGCGCGGCTGCTCTCCAGCGCGCTCGCCACCAGGATCCAGGCGATCATGGCGTAGCTCGCCAGGCGCATCAGGATGTGACGGCCGCTGTCGGGATCGGCGCCGATCCGCGGCGTCGCGCCTTCGGGCGCCGCCGCCCAGGCCGGGTGGGCGAGGGCCTGCGGCACCGGCAGCTCCACCTGCACCCAGCCCCAGGCCAGCACCCCCAACCACAGGAGCCCGGGCAGCACCGCCCGGTTCAGCGCGACCGCCGAGGGCCGCAGGACGTGCAGCACCAGCTGCAGCATGAAGAGGCCCGTGGCCGCCGTCGCCAGTGCTGTCCAGACGATGGCGAGATTTGCGCCATACGGAATGACCGAGACCAGGACGAGAGCCAACGTCATCCATCCGAGGATCGCCTGCGCACGCGCATAGGGCCCATCGAAGCGCGCTCCGGTCTCAGCCATGGCCCGTTTTCCCTAAAGTTGTTTTTCTCAATACGCTCGTCGCGCCTTGCGACCGCCTCGCACGTTTATCAGGCAAGCACGAGGGAATCGCGAGGGGATGGCGCGACCAGAATTGCCCCTGTGGCATGGCGGTGGTAATGCATGGTCATTGATTAACGAGACCATAGAGACCGTCGCTTCGGGAGATTGTTCCAATGAGGGCTTTTCGTTCTGTCATTCTGGGGCTCGCGGCGATGGGCCTCACGCTCGCCAGCGCACCGGCCCATGCCAGGGGCAATCCTCACCATCCGATGTCAGTCCTCGAGGCGCGCATTTCGCAGGTCGAGGATGAGATCGAGACGTTGCGCGCCTCGCTGAACGCGATGAGCCCGGAGGAGCAGTCCGCCCTCGCCGAGGAGATCTACGGTCTGACCTTGCGCCTCTCCTACCTCAACGCCTGCAAGATCCACCTGGTGAACCTGCCCAAGGACGAGGCGGTGGCCTTCATCGAGCACGTGATCGGCCAAGTCGCCAGCCCGAGCAATCCTCGGCGCTTCCAGAACAACGGTTTCGGGAACGGCAATCAGGACGCGCCCGGAAACTCGGAGTTCAACAACAACGCCGAGAACGCCGGGGGCAACAACTGATCCCGAGGTCTCGCGCGGCGAGGGGGATCACGCTGGTGCGCGACACGCAGCGCCAGCTGCGCAGGTTCGATCCCGCCTGAAGATTCCGCTGTCCGTGGGAGCCGGTTCCGCCGGTCGCATGCCGATCATGCAGCCGCCTGCGGCGCCGGATGCCCCGCGGCTCACTGAAGGGCGGCGGCGGGAATTGTCTGCAGGTCCGAGGGCGCCCGGACGTCGCCCTGGAGGGCGGTGACCCGCCAGGCGAGGGGGTCGGAGGGGATGTCGAGACGGAGCGCAGAGAGCGAGAGCTCCTCGCTGGCGACGGGCGAGCCGTCTTCGGCGAAGACCTCGACGAGGAAGCTCGCTCCGCCCGAGGCGTCGGAGGTCCAGACGAGCTCGACCGCTCCGTCGCCGGTGCGGGCGGCGCTCAGGAGCCGGGGCGGCGTGGGCGCGGCCGCGGTCGCAGGTTCGGCGACCTCCTCCAGCCGCTGCTCTTCCTCGGGCATGGACGCGGCCGCGTACCAGGCGCGGGCAAGGTGCAGGTTGTAGGGGACGCCGTCGGCGGTCTCGTAGAGCTGGCCCAGATAGTAGGCCGACCGCTCATGGCCGCGGACGGCGGCGCGTGCGAAGGCGATCGCGGCGGCACCGGGATCGGCCACGGCGAGGTCGAGTGCGAGGAGATGCAGGTCACTGGCAGTGGCCTCGGGATCTGCATCCGCGGGCAGGGCGGGCGTGGCCGGGATCGCGCCGAAGGGATCCGCCTCTGCCGTGGCGGGGACCGGCGCGCGAGAGGGGATCGTCGCCGCGGCGGCCAGCGGTGGCGGCAGGTGCTCCTCCGGCGTGGCGGTGCGCGCCAGGTCCCGCTCGGCGGCATAGATCTCGCGATAGCCTGAAAGCCTCGACGCCTCCATCGGGAGGAACTCCGCTCCCTGCAGGAGCCCCCACAGCACCCAGCTGCGCAGATAGGCCAGACGCGGCATCGTCGGGCTGAGCGCCCGGCTGCGACCAAGTGCGGCGAATGCCGCCTCCGGTCTGCCCGTCGCCGCCAGTGCTTGGGCATAGACGAACCAGGTGTGGGCATTGGACGGGTCGCGCGACACCGCCTCGGTCAGAAGCTCGGCCCCACGGCGAGCGCGTTCGGCCACGACCTCGGGCGACGCGATCTCGTCCGGCGCCTCGATCGTCGCGAAGGAGTAGGCATCCGCATTCACGAACCCGGCGCCGGTCTGCATCAGGTAATCCGACCGGGTGTACATCGCGGCGCGATTCTCGGTTCGCGTGCTGCCGGCAAGCCCCTCGATTCGCAATCCTTCAGCGAAAGCCGGCGCATGCCGTACCGCATTGGCTGTGGATAACATGCCCATGAGGCCGAGGAGCAGGGCGAAGATGGGTGCGATTCGCTTGATCATCGCGGCGACACTCCGACGGCGAGGATATCTACCCCAGGTTGAATTTTACGGACACATTCTGCCAAGAATGGGTACTCCGATTGGTTACTCCACCGACGCCCACTCTCCGGTAGAGCCTGCGCAGTGTCCATCTTTCTTGGGTGTGCGTGATGAATCGTGCGGCTCGCCAGCGTGACCGAAAGTCTATGCTTGACGGATCGCTAACGACCGTTAGAAGAAGATTAAACAAAAGTTGATTCATCTGCAATTCATTGAGGCGCTTGTGCAGCCGCAAGTAGATATAACTGTCCCAGCCTTCTTTCAGGGACGTGGCCGGTACCACTACGCAATAAGTGAAAAGAGACCCAGTCATTGGTCGCTGGTCTTCCGGATCTACAAGACCACGTTTGACATCGTCCTCAGCCTGATCGCACTGCCGCTGATCGCCGGCGTGGCGCTCGCTCTGCTGCTGCTCAACCCGTGGTTCAATCCAGGCCCGCTCTTTTATGTGCAGGATCGGCTGGGCCGGTATCGCGAGCCGTTTCACGTAATAAAGTTTCGCACCATGACGGTCGCGCCCGAGGGGAGCCGGTCGGCCGCCGACGGCGTCGAAACGCAGCGCATCACGCCGCTCGGCCGGATCCTCAGGCTCTCGCGGATCGACGAACTGCCAAACTTCATCAACGTGTTACGTGGGGAGATGAGCGTCATCGGGCCGCGCCCCGACACCCGCTCCCATGCCGAGCAGTACCTGATCCAGATCCCTCACTACTCCTACCGCTACCTGGTGAAGCCGGGCATCACCGGCCTCGCACAGATCGAAGCGGGATATGCCGAGGGGGAAGAGGCGACGGCAACGAAGGCTCAATACGATCAGCTGTACGTGGAGACCTCGTGCGGGCGTCTGGACGTGTACATCGCGTGGCGGACACTCGCCGTGATGGCGTTCGCGCTGGGGGCGAAGTAGTCGCTTCGCCGCGCGGTGCATTTTCGGCCTGCTGCCTCGGTTGCAGGGTTGCTTATTAAGTAGACGAGTACGGGTGAAAACGATCGATAATTGGTACCTCGCTGTAACGCGCCCAAACCAGCATCGCCGCGCCGGGGCCAACCTGGACCGGCAGGGCTACAGCTGTTTTATGCCGCAGCGCCTGGCAACAAAGCGCTGCGGACAGAAATTGGTTAACGAACTCGGTCCGCTGTTTCCGGGATATCTCTTTGTCCGGATCGACTCCGATCGTCCGTGGCGACCTGTTCAGTCTACTTATGGCGTCAGCGCCCTCGTCATGCGGGCGGCAAACACGCCGCAGCCCGTTCCGGGCCAGATCATGGCCGATCTGTTCGCGCGCACCGATTCGGACGGCGTGCTTCAGCCGACGCCGAATCTTGCGCCGGGCGATCACGTGCGAATCACTGTCGGCCCGATGGCCGGTTTCGTCGCGCGTATCGAGCATCTGTCACAGCGGGATCGAGTCGGGCTCTTGATGGAAATGATGGGGCAGGCGGTGCGGACCGAGCTGCCGTGCGCGCACCTGATGCGGCTTGCTGGCTGATCCGAGCGATTGCCGCTGCATCGGACGCTCGTCCGTCTGACCCGGCGACTTAGAATAGCCATATTCAGCCAGTTAGATCAGCCGGATCCGGCCGCAGTAGGTAGAGATGTCATAAGACATCTTATGTTTAGAGTTCGGCCAGACCGAGAACCATAACCCTGTCTCTCTTTTGGGCCCAATGATATAGCGAACGCCATGGAACATGTCCGCCCGGTCCCCTCGCATCCCGGCCAGCGCGATCCCTATGGGCACAACCCTGCGGGCAGTCAGCGGCGCGAGGATGAGCCGCAGGAGAGCGAGCTGGACATCCGCCAGATCCTGGCGACGGTCTGGCGCGGCAAGTGGATCATTGCTGTCTCCATCCTGTTCGTCGGCGTCATGGGCGTTCTGACGGCTACGCAGCAGCCGCCCATCTATCAGGCCTCCGCCAAGGTGATGTTCGACATCCCGCGCGCCAATGTCGAGGCTGGCGAGGCAGTGGTGAACACCGCGCTGGGACGGAATGGCCTGCAGAACCAGATCGAGGTGCTGCGTTCGGCCTCGCTGATCAAGCGGGTGATCGAGGATCTGCGCCTCGACCAGAACCCCGTTTTCAATCCCAGCCTGCGGCCGCCGCGGGAGACCTGGCGCAACCGGGTCACCCTGCCCCCCGAGGTGGAGGACATCATGCTGGCCTGGGGGCTAATCACGCCACCCGGGCCACCGCCCGATCCGGAGGTCGTGGCCGAGCGGATGGAGCGGGTCATCATCGAGAATGTTCTGAACGGGCTGCGGCTGCGGCCCGTCAATGATTCCGACGTGATCGAGATCGGGTATGTCTCGGGCAATCCGCGCCTGTCGGCGCAGATCGTCAACGCCATTGCCGACCAGTACATCGTCGATCAGCTGGAGGGGAAGCTCGAGACCTTCCGCTCCGGCACGTCTTGGCTGACCGAGCGGGTGGCCGAGCTGCAGCAGCGCGTGGAAGCCGCCGAGGCCTCCGTGCTCGCGGCTCAGGCCCGCGTGGCGGAAGAGGCGGGTTCGAGCCTCGATGCCCTCAACCAGCAACTGGCGACGCTGACTGGCGCGCTCGCGGCCACGCGCGGCGAGGTCACGCAGATCCAGGCCCGCTATGCCCGGCTTCGCGATGCGCTCCAAGGCGGGGCGGAGATGGGAACGATCTCGGAGCTGCGTGACTCGCCCATCATCGCGAACCTGCGCAGGCGCGAGTCGACGCTCAAGACCGAGGACGATCAGCTGGCGCGGGCGTTCCCTCCCACGCATCCGAGCCGGGAGCAGAACGCGACGGAAATGGCCTCCGTTCGCCGCGAAATGGCCGATGAGGCAAGACTGATCCTCGAGAGCGTGCGCCTCGACCTCGAGACCGCGCAGGAGCGCGAGGCGCAGCTCGCGCGCGACGTTCGCAGGGTCGAGGAGCAGGTGCTGCGGCTCTCGACCAACAGCGTCGAGATCCGCAACCTCGAGCGCGAAGCCCAAGCGAGCCGCATCCTCTACGAGAACCTGCTCTCCCGCCTGCAGGAGACCAACGCCCAGAGGGATCTCCAGACCGCCGACGCCCGGATTCTCACGCCCGCCGAGCCGCCGCTCTATCCGATCAACAGCGCCAAGAATCGCACGCTCATGACTTCGCTCGTCGTCGGCGCGGCGCTCGGGATCGGCATCGTGTTCCTCCTCGACAAGCTCAACAGCACATTCCGCAGCCCGCAGATGGTGGAGCAGATGACGGGCCAGCCCGTCCTGGCGACGATCCCGCGGGCCGGCAGCCGGATGAAGCGCGCGGAGGTCGTCAATCTCCTGCGCAAGAAGCCCACCTCGGCCTTGGCGGAGTCGATCCGCAACCTACGGACCTCGATCCTCTTCTCCAACGTCGACAATCCGCCGAAAGTTGTGATGTTCTCCTCCTCCGCGCCGCGCGAGGGGAAATCGACCACCTCGATGCTGGTGGCGCTGACCTCGCGGCAGATGGGGAAGTCGGCGATCATCGTCGATTGCGACCTCCGCATGCCGGCGCTCCTGAAGGTGCTGGAGGTGTCAAAGGGCGAGAACGAGAAGCCTGGCCTGCTGTCGGTGATCAACGAAAGCGCCGCCATCGAGGACGCGATCTATGTCGAGCCGGATACCGGGCTGCACGTGCTGATGACCCGTCCGGCGGAGCGGGCCGCCAAGATCAACGCGGCTGACGTCCTCGCCTCGGCTCGTTTCCGGGCGCTGATCGAGGAGCTCAGGCGGCGCTACGACATCGTCATACTCGACACGCCGCCGACGCTGGTGGTGACCGACGCGCGCATTGTCTCGGCGCTCGCGGATGCGGTGGTCTTCGCCGTCCGCTGGGACGGCACGCCGCGGGCGGCGGTGAAGGAAGGCCTGCGCGAGCTGACCTCAGTCGGCGCCCGCATAACCGGCGTCGTGATGACCCTGGTCAATGAGCAGCGTGCGGCCTCCTACGCCTACGATGGCTACCGCTACTACAAGGGCCTCTACCGCGATTACTACGAGAGCTGAACGCTCGCTGGCAGGCGCAGGCTGCAGCGAAGCAAAGGGTATTTCCTACCTTGGCAGGTACCCTTTCGCGTGCGAGGCGACCTTCCTCAGGGCCCGCTTCCAGAGCGGGTCCGTGAAGATGACCTCCTTCACCGATGCCATGTCCAGTCGATGCGCATGATCGGCGAAGCGATCAATATGCCTGAGGTGCATCCGCTTGATCCAGTATGTGATGTCGAGCTTCCCGAAGTTGAAACGCCTTTCCAGGAACTCTTCATACATGCTGTTGATCGTCGATACCGGCAGGTCCAGGAACTGAGACCAGTCGTCGACGAAAAGTATCGGGAGATCCTCGAGGTCATCGAAGAACACGGCCTCTCGTTTGACGACAGGAATGACGCCGAGATAGAGGCAGTCCCACATCCTGTAGGTCTCGATCCCAAGTCCGCGCGGGCAGATCGCGAACTTTGAGCGGGAAAGGCGCGCGAAGAACTCGTCTCGGCTGATGGGGTACTGCATGAAGCCCCCCATGTGCTCGCACGTGATGTATTCGCGTTTCGTGAGGTCCTGCGCGAGGCTCACGCGCGACGGGTGAGTGTCCACCGAGAAGTTCGCATAGCACAGGATGTCCCGGTCCTTGAGCTTCTTGGTCCGTTCGGCAGAAGCCCTGGAGCGGAAGTCGCAACCGAGGGGGAAGTACAGAACCCGCGGGTCCCTCGTGTTGACGTTGCACGATACGAGGGTGGCCACGTTCTCCGGCAGATCCTGAACGAATTCGTCGTTGATCTCGAAATGGGTCTTCCCGATGACGACCGAGCAGGCCTCTGATCTCGCGGCTGCTTCCTCGACGAGCTTCTTCAGCTTGGGCCTGTCGACGCGCATCCTGTCGAAGGACATGTCGGGAGAGCCCACGAACCACATGTGGTAACCTCGCCCGGGATCCCTCGCGCGGAGAAAGTCCGCGCCTGAAAGATAGTAGAACGGTTTGTTTCTGAGGGTGTAGATCCGCTGGGCCGCCGGATGCGGCGGAAGGTCCAGGAACTCCGCCAGACGCAGTGTGTGGCTTCCTTCCGGGTCTGGATGGCCCAATTGTCCGAAGCCGCTCATTGGAAGTACGCCGCCTGGCGGCCGAAGAGGTCGGCGTAGCGGCCGTCGGCGGCGAGCAGCGCATCATGCGTGCCGTGCTCGGCGATGCGGCCGCGGTTCAAAACGTAGGTGTAGTCGACGTGGCGGATCGTCGACAGGCGGTGGCTGATGATCAGCGCGCCGCGCCCGCCGATCCGCTCGCGCAGCGTGTCGAACAGCTCCATCTCCGCCGCCGGGTCCACCGCGCTCGTCGGCTCGTCCATCACGATGAACGCTGTCTCGGGCAGGAAGGCGCGCGCCAGCGCCACCCGCTGCCACTGGCCGATCGAGAGCTCCTGCCCGTCGTCGAAGATCCGGCTGAGCGGCGTCTCGTAGCCCTTCGGCAGTGACGCGATGAACGGGTCGGCGCCGGCGCGCCGACCTGCATCGCGGATGCGTGCGGCGTCCGGCGGCCGGCCTGCGTCGCCATACCAGACGTTGTCGCTCACCGTCGCCGCGTACTTCGCGAAGTCCTGGAAGATCACCGAGAAGAGCTGCCGGTAGTCGACCGGATCGAAGTCGCGGACGTCCCGCCCGTCGAGCGTGATCCGCCCTGCGTCCGGGTCGTAGAGCCGCGTCATCAGCTTGATCAGCGTCGTCTTGCCCGAGCCGTTCTCGCCGACGAGCGCCACCAGCTTGCCCGGTGGCAGGTGCAGGTCGATCCCCTCCAGCGTCTGGCGGTCCGTGCCCGGATAGCCAAAGCTCACGCCTTCCATCCGCAGGCCCTCCCGGACCGGCTCCGGCAGGGCCGCCGGTCGCGCCGGCGCGGTCAGCTGCGGCTCGACTGCCAGGAACGAGAAGAGCTGCGACAGGTAGAGCTGGTCCTCGTAAAGCCGCGACAGGCCGTTCACCGCCTCGCGCCCGCTCTGCTCGGCCCGACGGAAGAGCAGCACGAAGAGCACGATGTCGCCCAGGGAGAAGGTGCCCGCCAGCGTCCGCATCACCAGCCAGGCAATGGCGCCAACGAAAACCACCGCGCCCACGACCGAGACGCCCGCCTCGCCGAATGCGCGGGCGCGCTCGATCCGCAGCTGCTCGGCCCGGATCCGGCGCCGCAGGTCGGAATAGGCGTCGCGGAAGACGGCGCCGAGGTCGTGCAGCCGCAGCTCCTTGGCGTGGTAGTCGGAGGTGAGGAGCCAGTCGAGATAGCCCGCCCGCCGCTCGAGCTGCACCCGCTGCCGCTGCCACTCGTAGAGCCGGCGCGTGAAGTAGAGCCGTACCGCCAGGGCCGAGACCACGGCCACCAGCAGGACCGGCAGAAGCCGCCACTCGATGCCCGCAAGCAGGACGAGAACGCCGACGAGGAAGACGAGCGCCTTCGCGAGCCCGAGCACGGTGGCGACCATCTGCGCCGGCCGCTGCGTGCCCGCCTGCCGCGCCCTCTGGAGCGAGTCGAAATAGGCAGGGCTCTCGTAGAAGGCGAGATCGACGGAAACCGCGCGGTCGTGGATCTCGCGATCCACATAGTCGGCCACCAGCATCCCCTGCCGGACGCGCAGGAGGTTGCCCCAGGCCTGCGTCACGAGCGCCGCCAGCGTCGCCAGCCCGGTCGCGATCAGAAGCCCGAAGACGCGACCCGCCGCGTCCATGGCATCCTCGGCCGAGAGCGCGTCGATCAACTCCTTGATCAGCCACAGGCCCAGGATCGCCAACCCGGCCTCGAGCAGGGTGACGAGACCGACCAGGATCGAGAGGCGCCGGGAGGAATATCGCAGCAGACGGACGACCTGCCGCCAGAGCTGCGCCCTCTCCCGCAGCCGGTCACCCAGCTCGGAGGTTCCTGCTAGCCACGACATGTTAGGATCGCCGCTTCGGCTCAATCGCTCTGGATCGCATCCCGGATCACCGGCAGAGCTTCGGCCAGCCGCGATATACTGCTCGGGACCGTCAGTTGCGCGACGGGGTAGCGCGTCGCAACTGCACTGCACTGTCGTAGATGCTTCGCTACGACCTCGCGCGGCATGTCCTCCAGCCTGAAGCGGACGAGGTAGGAGAATTGGATGACGCGCTCCAGCGCTTCGGCGCCGGAAGCCGGCATCAGCACCGGCTCAGAGTCGCGATCGAGGATGCAGATCAGCCCCACTTCCATGCGCTCGGCCGCAAAGCCTGGCCCGATCCGGTGCTGTGACTTGATCACCCCGGGGAAGAGATCCCTCTGGTCGATCATCTCGGAGCTAAGGCCGATGTCGCGTGTCGCCTCGTCCGACAGCTTGATCTGGTCAAAGGCCGGTAACACCCAGCCTCGCCCCTCCGCGTCGAAGCTGATCGCCACGACATCATCGCTCAGCAGCCGGCACCCGGCTGCGACCATTGCTGCGGCAGTGGTCGACTTGCCGGCGGTCTTGTTGCCCAGGAAGATGACGGCGCGATCTTCCAGAGCGATCGCGCTCGCATGCAGGACCAGCATCCCTCGCTGTTCCAGCACGGTCGCCATCACCGGGCCTAGAAGCGGAAAGGAAATCAGCCGTTCGTCCGCGCCCGGGCTCGGCTCGAACTCGACAAGGCCTGAGGGATGAACGGCAAAGCGGCCGACCGCCTCCCAGTGCAGCCACTTGATCGGCCCGGAGAAGTCGAAGCTCTGTGGAGGCAGCTCCTCGAAGCGAGCACGCGAGATAGTCAGATCCACCGGTGCAGCGGGCGATGCCGGACCCAGTTCCGGAACAGGGAAATCGGAGCTGATCGTCATGCCGTACGCCGAGTAGCGGTACGGAGCCGCAGATGTGCGGCTCTCGGCCTCGGGCGACACCCGAACAGGTCGGCAAGAAGGCTGGTTCATGCCGCACACCCTTGGCAGCGGGAGTCCTGTCGGTGCCACAGGTGCACGCAGAGGATGCGCCAGATCATCATGATCTCAGCTCCATTCAATGCATCCGGATTGCGCAAGAGTGCCGCAACATCGTCCCGCAGCGTGTTCATGTTGACGCACTCCGCAATCCGGTCGTCCGGCTGCGCAAGAAGCTCCTCAAGCGCCTCGCGATGTCGTGCCACAAGGCCTTTCGCGAAATGCGGCAGGAAGTTGGTCTTGTCTTGGCGCCGCCGGACGGAGGGCGGCAGGTCGGCGGCCAGACCGCGTCGCAAGATGCTGCGCGTTTGGTTGAGGCGGAGCTTTTCGGAGGCGGGCAAGCCAAGGCAGAAGGTGACCAGCCGGCGGTCGTAGAACGGATAGCGCGCCTCGATACCGGCTGCGGCCGAGGCCCTGTCGAGCACCTCGAATGCGGCCGGAATAGATGGCTGAGTAAGCGCCCTGAGATGATTGGCGCGATCTGAGGAAGAGATCTCTTTGGAGATCCCGGCTACCTCAACGTACCGCTCGGCTATGGCGGCAATGCGAAGAGCCTCGGGGCGCAGATACCGTCGCCACGCCGGGCTGCTCGAGGTGTTCATGCCGCGCGCCTGCAGCAATTGCGTCCCGACCCGGCGCAGAAGCCGGCCAGCCCGAGATCCGGAGGCATGCAACCTCAGCAGCAGGACGAGAATTTTCAGTGGATCTTCGCCGGAGGCTCTGGTGCTTGTTCGCAACAGCGCCAGTGCATGAAGCCAACGCCCCTCCGCCGCAAGCTCCAGAAGTCGCGTGCCGCCGTGCCAGACAACTTCGTCGCCCCCATGTCCGTCGAGCAGAATCTTCATGCCATCGGCTGCCGCCCGTCGGTAGAGGCAGCTCGATTTCGTCAGCCCTGGAGCCAAGAAAGGGCCATACTGCTCGCCCATTGCCGCCTCGATGTCCTGAAGCGGGTGCCACTTGGAAAGGTCGATCTTGACTGGCCGGAAGCCGCCCTTCCGAAGTACGGCCTTAATGAAACGGCTTTCGTCGGCCGGCGGCTCCTCAGGATAGATAATCGAGTAGGTCGGCAACGGCCGTTCTGAAATCGGTGCAGCCACCGTTGAGATGGCAGAAGAGTCCAGCCCGCCGCTGAGCATAGCTGCCACCGATTGAGCATCTGCGATGCGTGCGCGCACCGAAGCGATAAAGATTTCCCGAAAGCGTTCGGCGGGGTTCGTGCTGTCCGTAAGGTCCGGTGCAAGCTCCCAATAACGATGAGTGCGATATTGCCCTGCCTGCCACACCAGGGTATGTCCGGGCATCACGCGACGTAATCCGTTTGGCCCTGCCTCTTCGCCATACTCTGCCAGTCCTGCCAGGTAGCTGATTAGGCGGCGGCCCTCCAGGGGCGCGTCAAGCGGAACTCCAAGCGCGCTTGGCTCGGAAGCAAAGGCGATGCTCTCGTCGCGCAGGACGTAGAAAAGCGGACGAACACCTATGTGGTCGCGGGCAATAAGTAGGCGGTGTTCATTGCGATCCCAGATCGCAAAGGCGAAGTCGCCTAGCATATCGTGGCAACAAATATCACCACCCCAGCGATGATAGGCTGCGACGACGATCTCGGCTTCGGTGGCCGTTGGGGAAAGGTCTAGCCGAGCGGCAAGTTCGGCGGCGTTGTCGAGGCGAATGTCGCCGACGAAGAGATATCGCCCGCGTACAGGTTCGTTCTGAGGCATGCGCCGCCGAAGAGCGTTTGCGGGGGGGCCCAAATGAGCCTGGACGAGAAGCACGTCCTCATCTGCAATCTCGGTGATGCCGTCGGGTCCGCGACGCGCCAGTCCGGCTATCAGTCTAGTAGAATCCTTGCGACTTCTTCCTCCGACAAGTCCTCCAATTCCGCTCACGCTATCCTAGGCTTCGCTGCGGCTCCAGCGGCTGGTCCGGTTTCGTGAGAGATGATGCGGCTGTAGCGCTTGAGCGAGCGCTGATCCCCACCCATGACGACGATGCTATCGATTTCTATCCAAGCATGTGCGCCGAAGCCGCCGCTTGGTGTGAGATTTACGCCGAGATGTAAGACCGAGCGGACGCCGCGACGGGCCAGAAGGACTTGAGCAGCAAGGGCCTGCGTAAGACAACTGGCACCCGGGATCCATCGCGCTGCCCTGCGCACCGCCCTCGGCACGCGCTCTGCATGTTCGCCGGCATGCCCGATAGAGCAGGTCTGGCAGAACTTTAGTAGCTTCTGGTACGGACGCAGCCAGAGCGACGCGCGGATGAAGATTACCCAAGCTAAGGCCTCAAGCAGCAACAAGGTGCTGCCAGTTCGCCTGCTGAGGCCTTTCCTACGGCTCATCATCGTTCGCGGGTACGATCAAATCACGGGTATGTAATTCAGCCACCAGCGTTCTGACGTCGTCTAGCATCTCGTCTTGACTACCGTTGAACTCATCAGCGAGCGCCTGTCCGAGCTCCATGGCAGAACAAGGGCGCTGCTGCAGTCGCGACCACAAGAATGCTCCAGTCGCGTTAAGTGTGAAGTATGTGTTCGAGCGATGGTCGAGGAGCGCCACCTCGTCGCCGAGTGGCGTGCTGATCACGTCCGAATTCGCGACCCAAGGCCGCGCTTCGCTAAACTCGACAACCATCGAACACTCACTGAACGAAGGACTCAAGCCGCAGGCGCAGAAGCACTGGCTGCTACAGCGGCAACTGACTCCCCTCGCGGGGACGTCCACGGGCATGATCATCAACGTGACCATGCCCGCTTCGATGTTTCAATCTTAGGAAAAGACGTCAAAAGGGACGGGCGCCTCCTGACCTTCCACAAGAGTCTGGTCCAGTCGCGAGCCTGTGGCGTTGCCACGCGTCATCTGTTCGACCGTTCCGTGCTCACGCAGAACAGGCTTGGTATACTTCTTCATAGAAATCGTCTCCCTACACATGACGTCGTACTTAGCAGAAGTCTGTAGCCAATGCACATGATTCCGCTTCTTTCGTCAAGAAAGTTAACCTCGGAATCAGCGAAGAAACCATGAGCAGCGGGTCATAGCGATGGCCTTTTCTACTTCGTCTTGCGGCGCCACGGTGCGAACGCAGCCGCAAGCTGTGCTAGATTGCGGAACAATTTTTCCTGCACCTCGCTTCTTGCGAAGCTCCTTGGCTCGACGCGCGAGAGAGGCGGCTGCCAGAACGATGCTCATCGTTCCCGACCCGCGGCGCGGCGTGCCCCTATGATGGCCCTGCCTAACGGATAGAGCCAGTGCAGCCACAGCGGCAGCGGACAGGCCTGGTACTGATCGAGGTTCGGCGTGAGGCGGGAGCGCCAGGCGCGGTGGCGGACGGTCTCGTGCAGCGCGTCTGAGGCGCGCCAGTCGTCGGTGGGGTCGATTCGCTCAAAGTAGAGGCCGCGTTCGGTATCGACGTGGCCGTCGGCGATCATCAGGCAGAAGCGGCGGCTCTCTTCGGCGCGGGCGCGGGCGAGCGGCGGCTGTGCGCTGGGGCGGCCGCGGCTCAGGTCGTCGAAGGCGAGCGTCGCCTCGACCACCTCGCGCAGCGCGAAACGGTCGGCTACGGACCAGGCCCTGGCCTCGTCGAAATCGGGTGCCGACCGGATCGCCGAGATGTCGGCCAGCCAGTTGAGCGACGACCAGAGGTGCCGGTTGTGATGGTGGCAGAGGTACACGAAGAGCTCCGCCGTCGGCATGACGCGCAGCTCGATCCCGGCCATGGAGCACGTCTCGGCCCTATCCAGCAGCGTCTGGCTGTCGACGAAATCCGCCCCATGCCAGAGATCGGCATGCACCTCGATCGGGATGCCCTCGGGCGACACGAGCGGCACGTCGCGCTTGTAGCGGAGCACCGCCTCCACATCGCGCGCGCACTTCGCCAGATGGCCCGTCCGCCGGTCGAGGATCACGCGGTAGCCTGCGTCGGTTGCCCGCTCGATCAGCGGACGCACGTCCGCCTGCCGCACGAGGACGTCGATGTCGCGCGATGTCCTGAGGCTGGGCTGCGCATAGTACCTGGCAAGCGAGACGCCCTTGAAGAACAGGTGCGGCGTGCCGTGGGGGGCGAGGCAGGTCTCGACGAAGACCCGATGCGC
The DNA here is from genome assembly GCF_016918935.1 of Roseitranquillus sediminis. Lineage (GTDB taxonomy): Bacteria > Pseudomonadota > Alphaproteobacteria > Rhodobacterales > Rhodobacteraceae > Roseitranquillus > Roseitranquillus sediminis. Next base: position 31,718 of record NZ_JAFFOB010000011.1, on the reverse strand, counting down.
CTGCGCGTAGGAGAGCCAGCGGGACGCCAGGACGAGGGTGATCTGCTTCATCTCCTGCCGCAGCGGCGCCTCGGGCGGCAGGAGGTCCAGCGCGGCCACATGCCGATAGACGAAGGGCAGGCACCGCTTTGACATCGCCGTCCGCACCAGCATCGGCCAGTCCGTGACGCTTCGAGCGAGGGCCCGCGCGCGATCCGCCTCCGCCGGGGTCAGCGTCTCGCGCGAAAGCAGCAGCAACAGGGGGGCAATATGCGCCACATTGGGCGCTATCTCTGTAGGCAACACAGACTGTGAAACTGAATACATCTTACTTACCAGCCTAAAGCGACGCGTCAGGTTCCTCGATTGCCGGAGCTATGCTTTTGACGCGTCCTCGCAAAAAATTGTGGCCCTGCAATGGCCGCAAGCCGATTTCCCGTGCAGGATTTCCCGCGACGATTGCGCGAGACGGAACCGTTCGGATCACCACGGCCCGGGCCCCGGCGACGGACCCTTCTCCGAACGTCACGCCAGGGCCGACGAAGGCTTCGGCCGCGACCCAGGAATCGGCCTCCAGCACGATCGGCGCCGAGATCAGCTCGAAGCCCGGTGAGCGGAGGTCGTGGGAGGCGGTGCAGAGATGCGCTCCCTGGCTGACGATCGCCCGGGGCCCCAGCCGGATCGTGTCGACGGAGTAGAGCGTGGCGCCGTCGCCCACGGTGGCGCCCTCGGCGATTTCGAGCCGCCATGGCGCATAGATCCGGGCGCCCGGATAGATCGCGGCGCGCGCGCCGACCTGCGCCCCGAACGCCCGCAGCAGCGCCCGCCGCCAGCCGTGGAAGGGCACGGGGCTCGGCGCGAAGAGGAGCGCCCGGACCATCTGCCAGAGCCCGCGGCGCAGCCTGTCCGAAAGGGGCGGCGCCGGGCGCGGACGTGCCTGGTCGGTGGCGGCGTCCCTCGTGGCCGAACCATCAGGCATCGGCGCGGACCTCGTCGTAGAGCACGTGCGTCCTCTCGGCGCAGCGGTGCCAAGTGAAGGTGCTCTCGGCCAGGCGCACGGCGTTCTCCGACATGGCGGCCGCCGCCGCGCCGTCGCCGAGGAGCGCAACCACCTCCCGCGCGATGGAGCCCACGATGTCGGTCTCGTCCAGCGCCCGGCCGGCGTCCGCCGCGACGATCTCCTGCCAGATGTCGACCTGCCGGGTCGTCAGCACCGGCACGCCGCTGCGCAGGGCCTCGGCCGCCGCGATGGCGAAGTTTTCCTGCTGGGACGGCAGGGTGAAAAGGCTCGCCGCCGCGAGGACACGCCATTTGCAGACCCCCGTCCGCGGCCCGAGGAGCCGCACGGAGCTGCCGAGGCCGAGCTCCTGCGCCTGCCGGGTGAGCGCCTGCACGATCCGCCGTTCGCCGCCGCCGACGAAGAGCAGCACGGCGTTCGGCACCGCGGTCAGGATCGCCGGCATCGCCGCGACCAGCGCCTCCGGGCGCTTCTTCGGATGCAGCCGCCCTAGGAACAGCAGCAGCGGGCGGCCTACGAGGTCGGGGTGCTCGGCCAGAAAGGCCGCGGCAAGCTCGGCGCGCGGCGCGGGCGGGGCATCGGCGCCGAGCGGGATCACCGCGGTCCGGGCCCCAGCCTCGAGGAGCGTGGCCTGATCACGCTCGGCGGCGCTGGTGAAGACGACCCGTGCGGCGTTGGCCACGGTTCGCCGCTCCACCAGACCCCAGTAGATGCGCTTGCGCAGGGACTTCTGCCGTGTCGACCAAGGGGCCGCCATGCCGTGGGGCGAGAGCACGTAGGGCACCCCGGCCCTGCGGGCGGCGGCCGCCGCCGCGGCGACGAGCGGGCTCCAGAGCGTGTGCAGATGGACGATGTCGACGGCGCGTACGATCTCCGCCACCCGCCGCTGCCCGCTGCCGAAGATCGCGCGGGCCTGCGAGGGCACCACCGCTACGCCATGCCGCCGGCCGAGGGCCGCGCCCCCGTCCTCGGTCAGGGCCGCACTCGTCAGGATGCGAGCGGCATACCCGTTGGGGTCGGCGCCTTCGGCCAGCCGCTCGACCACCACCGGCGGCCCGCCGGCCGCGGCATCGAGATACGGCGTCACATGCAGCACCCGCCTCGTCATGTGGCGACAACGGCTGCCGGAGACCGCCCGCGGATCGCGCAGACACGGCCGTAGAGCACCTGCGTGGCGCGCGCCATTGCCTCGCTGCTGAAGCGCGCCCGCGCGTCCTGCCGGGCCACCGCACCGATCTGCCTGCGCAGGCCCGCGTCGTCCAGGAGCCGGCCGGACGCCGTCTTCCAGTCCCCGGCGCTCGCGCAGAGAAACCCGGTCTCCTCGTGGCGCAGCGCCTCCGCCATTCCGTCGGTTCTGCTGGCGACGACCGGCAGGCCGGCATGCAGAGCCTCCAGCGCCGCGAGCGGCAGGCCCTCGAAGCGCGACGGCATCGCGAAGAGGTCGAAGCCTGCCAGCCGCGTCGCCGCGTCCGAGCGCCAGCCATCGACGATCAGCGGCACGCCGGCAGCGGCCGCGTGGCGCTCGAGCTCGCCGCGCAGGGTGCCGTCCCCGATCCAGACGACGCGGATCCCGCGCCCGGCGAAGGGGTGCAAATGGTCGATTAGCGCGAGGGGACCCTTCTGAGCTTCGATCCGGCCGACCGCCCCGACCACGATCTCGTCCTCGCGCACGCCCCAGTCGTCCCGGGCGCGCGCCCGCGCCGCCGCCAGGACGTCCGGGTCGGGAACAGGCACGCCGTTATGGACGACGTGAACCGCCGCATCTCCGCCGAAGCGTGCCGCCAGCTGGTCGCGGGCGGCCTCGCAGACGGCCACATGGTGCCCGCCGGCGCGGGTCAGGACGGCCGCCGCCAGGCGGTCGCGGAGACCGCCGAACCGGGCCCCGAGATCGACCGCCGATCGGCCGACATGGATGGTCGAGAGCCAGGGCAGACCGCTCCGCGCGGCGGCCTGCACCAGGTCGAGCCCGTCCTCCGCCACCTGCTGGTTGACGTGCAGGACATCCACCTCAAGCGCAGCGAACCGGGTCGCAAGCGCCTGGATTTGCGCCCGATCGAGGCATGCTCCAAGCGTCCTCGTCCGCCGGTCGTAAGTCGTCCGGAACGGGATGCGCGTGACCTGCGCCGAACGGCCAAGACGCTCCGCCAGCTCGTCCATGCGGGGCGCATCGGGCACGAGCGCCGTCACCTCGCACCCGAGCGCCGCCAGCCCGTCGGCCAGGAACGCCAGGTAGATCTCGCCTCCGCCGCGCGAGCCGGACCCGGATGAGACGAGCCCCACCCTCACGCGGCAGCCTCGCCGCCCACGATCTCCGCAGTCGCGGCGCGCCAGCGGCGGACGCCCTCGGCAAGCTCCCAGTCCTGCGCCATCCGCTCGGAAGTCCGGCTCATCTCGGCGCGCCGGCCGTCGTCTGCGAGCTGCTCCAGCGCACGTGCCAGGTCCTGCACATCGCCGGTCCGAACGACGAAGCCGTTCCGCCCCTGCGCAACCAGGTCATGCCCGGCGCCCACGGCATCACTGACGATCAGCGGCAGGCCCGTCCCGAGTGCCTCGTTGACGACGACGCCCCAGCCGTCATGCCGGGACGGCAGGCAGAAGATGTCCGCCTGAGCGAACACCTCCGGCAGATCCGCCGGCTCGCGATGGCCGAGGAAATGCACCCGCTCCCGCAGCGCCTCGGGCACCATGGCGGCAAAGCGCGCCTGCTCCGGCCCGCCCCCCAGCAGCTTCAGCCGCAGCCGCGGATGGCGCGAGGCCACCTCACCGAAGGCCGAGATCAGGACGTCCACGCCCTTCCGCTCGATCATCTGCCCGCTGAAGAGGATGTCGATGCTCTCGCGCGCGGCGGTCGTCCGCGCCCGCGCCTCCCGATAGGGCGCGAGGTCGCAGAAATAGGGGATGTTGGAGACAGGCTTGCCCGGGAAGAGGTCGCGATACGCCCGGGCCGCCCCCGACCCAATCGCTGCGATCCCGGCCGCCTTCGCAAGCGGAGCCTGAAGCTGCCTGCGCACGAGGCTGCCCAGCAGGCCGCGCTTCGAGAACCCCGGCACCTCTCCCCAGAAGACGAACGGCCGCCCCTGTCGCGCAAGCCGGCGCATGACCACCTGCGCCGTCGGCGCCGAATAGTCGCTGACGACTACGAGATCCGGCAGCACCTCCTCGATCTCCGCCATCACGTCCGGATTCCAGTGCGCCGATGGCCCCAGCTGCGCCAGCGTCCGCCCCGCCATGACCTTCTCGAACGGATGAAGCTCCGGCAGCTCCCACTCCCGATCATGCGCCCCGCCTGTGTAGTACCGCACGGCAACATCCATCCCCGCCGCCGCCATCGCGGCGAACAGCTGCCGCTGGTAGGGCGACGGCATGACGGTAAAAAACAGAATGGCCAAACTGGGAAAAGCTCCGAAAGAGTCTAGCCGATAGTATTCATATAAAGCTGATAAAACCTGTCATACATCTTCTCATAAGAAAATCGTTCAAGCGCCACCTTTCGCGCGTTCTCTCCAACCCTTGTCAACCTGTCAGGATTAAGCAACACAGATAAAAGCTTGTCGTCAAAAGCGGTCGGATGTCCCGGGTCATACAAAAATCCGCTGCACCCATCGATGATCTGATCCTGCGCACCCTGAAGATTGCTTCGAAGTGATGGAACGCCACATAAAGCAGCTTCCACGACGACAAGGCCAAAGGTCTCGTGCGAGACGGACGGAAGCAGAAGAAGGTTGGCGGCCCTGTACATTTCCTCCACTGAATCGGTGTGAGGGACGAAAAACACCTTGTCTCTTAGCCCATAGGCGTCTCGCTTGGCGAGAAGCTGAGCCTTGAGGTCTCCGTTTCCGACGATCAGTGCCTGCGTGTTAGGCGGATTATGTCTGCCAAAAAAGTCGATAATCTGTCCTACGCCTTTTTCTGGCGCAAGGCGCCCAGCGTACACAGCAACAAAATTGTTTTCTGGGATCCCTAAGCGCTTTCGCACCAGGGAATGTTGGCCTTGGCTCAATGGAGTGAATCTCTGTGCGTCAACTCCGAAGTGACATATCGATATTTTTGACCTAGGAATTCCGTATAGCTCGGATAGATAGTCCCCGGCATCATGAGACGGTGCGTGGATGATGTCGCTGCGAAGAATTAGTCGTTTGGCTACGAATCTTTTAATGCGTCCTGAATTTACCGCCCAGTGAAATGTATAAACTACCCGAAAGGTATGCTTGCTCGCCAGCTTTAGCTGAACGGCAAGCGCTAGAGCCGCTAGACTGTGACAATGGACGATGTCAGTACTACTCAGGATTTCACGCAAAATCATCGATGATCGGGCAAATCCAGAAGCTCCTTTGTTAAGATATAGCTCGTGCCCATTCCTTACTCTTGTCGATGAGCCGGAGCCGTATATGTGAACCCTATTGCCATTTTGCAAGAAAACTGATGACAGTCCGGCAAGGGCCGTCCAGTCGCCTCCCTGTCCCGCATGAGTCGTTATATGAACTATTTTCACACAATGGCTTTCACTTTGACGATCGGGGCCCGACGATCCTTGTTAGTAGATTTAGCGCGATTAACGGCAGAAGTGTTGGCCCCACACCTAGAAAGCTTCGCATCGCGATCCCCGCTGGGAAGAATCCTGACGCGAACAGGATCAGCGTCATGTTTGTTGTCGCGACTGCGCCGATCCGGTTCCAGCGTGCTGCGGCCGCGCCTAATGCAAGTGCCATAATCGCGATCGCGGGAAACCCGCCCGCCATCCAGAGCTCCCCGACGAAGGTTGCAGAAAGCGTCATGCCGGAGACGCCGATTACCTCCTCGATCGACACCGACAGGCCCTCCGGCTTGCCGGGCCAGAGGGCACGGGGGATAGGGCGGACGGCGGCTGTGAAGGGAATTTCGAAGCCGAGGTATCCGACCTGGTTGGGGAAGGCCTGGGTCAGGATGGCGATGTTGATGAGGTTGAGGTCGACGAAAAGCGAGTCCGTCCGCGCCGTCTCCAGTTCGAAGTTGCCGAGGCCCACCGTGCGGATTTCCGGCAGGTAGTAGACTGCGAAGCCCGCCACCGCAAAGAGGGGCACCGCTAGAGCCAGCAGGCGCCAGAGCGTCAGCCGCGGCATCAGGAGCGCGTAGGTCACGGTGAAGGTGATCAGGTGCGTCAGGAAGACGTTTCGCGTTCCGCCTGCGAAGCCTTCGTAGAAGACCAGCCCGACGATCGATGCCGCGATCGCCCTCTGCACGAGGGTGTAGCGGCGCCCCTGCGCGAAGACAGAGGCCGCCAATGGCGGCAGCAGGTACGTCAGAAGCCCTACTTCGTTCAGGAGCGTCGAGAAACCGCCGAGCCGCCCGCGCGTCCAGGGCTGCGAGAAACGCGGCCGCGACATCTGGTAGATCATCTCGAAGATGTCGAAGCGCACGGCCAGCAGCATGTAGAGATAGCCGAAAAAGGCGCAGCCCAGGAGCAGCCAAATCGTCACCCGCGGCGAGACGCGGAAATGCACCTCCGAGGGCAGCGGCCGTCGCGCCGGGAAGACGTGCCGGCCGAGGACGATCCCGGCAAACCCCAGCAGAGTCGCCTGCACCGCCGTCTGCGCCGCCTCGAGCGTCACCAGCGGCGGCACCGGATCCTGCGGCAGGAGGAACTCGAAGAACGTCAGCAGGTAGAGGACCCCGAGCATGAAGAGGTCCACCCGCACGAGGTTGCGCAGACCCGCCCGCGCCTCGACCGTCGCCGCGATCGCCAGCGCCGCGCCCACGAACGGCGCCGGGTAGGCGAAGGCCTGGTTCGCCGTCTCGGCGTAGAGGATCGCCACGCCGGCCACGAGCAGCCCCGCCAGCACGATCACCGTCGACAATGTCGTCAGGTCGTTCAGCCGCCGCGCCGGGACCATCCGCACGGCCCGCCGCTGCGCCTGCGCCGGCGGCCGGTAGGGGACGGAGTGCGCCGGATAGGGCATCGTGCGCACCTCAGGCCGCCTGCAGCCGGTCGTCGAGGTCGAGGAGCGCCCTGCCAAGGGCGTCGAGCCCGAAACGGGGATCGAGCCGCGCCGCCTCGTGCCAGGCAGCAATCCGGTCCGGCCGCTCCACCAGCCCGCGCAGCACCTCGGCCAGAGTTCCGGCATGGAGCGCGGTCAGCACCTGCCCGTTCACCCCGTCGCGCACCACGCGACCGCAGCGGTCCGAGGCGATCACCGGCACGCCGGCGCTCAGTGCCTCCAGCTGAGTGAGACCGAAGCCATCCGACCGGGTGGGAAAGAGGAAGACGTCGGCCTCCGCGTAGAACCGCCCGACCGCGCTGCGTGGCACCGGGCCATGGAGCGTGATGCGGCGGTCCCCCGTCACCCAGTCCGGCGCCGCGACCTGCAGCGGTCCCACGACGTCGAGCCGCAGGGGCAGGTCCGGCAGCGCCCGCATCGCCTCGAGCGCGAGGTCGATCCCCTTGCGCAGCGTGACCTGGCCGAGGAACAGCAGCCGAAGCGGCCGCTCGGCATCGAACTGCGCGGGCGGCGTCCGGGGATGGGGGGAGAGCGTCGGCTCGTAGGCAAGCGGCACCGTCACGATCTTCGCCTCAGGAACGCCCTCGGAGACGAGTGCCCGGCGCGACCATTCCGAATTGACGAGGACGACATCGGCGAGCGCCGTCTCCCGCCGCCATGCATCCCAGTAGGCGGGCGGGATCGGCTCATGCGCGCCCCCCTGCCCCGCCTCGGCGTAGAGCGCATCGACCAGCCGCGCCTCCACAGGCCCCGGATCGATCTGCCCCAGCACCGTCCGCCATCCCGCCGAACGAGCGGCGGCGAGAATGTCCCCGGCAGCGTAGCTGTAGGCGAAGACCGTCCCGGGCCGACCCTGAAGGAGGGGTTGGAGCCGTCGCGCCGCCGCCCGCTGGAACCAGGCGTTGCGGGCCAGGATCTGCTGCCAGCCGCCCCGCCCGCGAGCCCGGTCCAGCATCTCCCGCGCCAGTGCCCGCCCCGTGATGCCTCGAACTCGCGCCCCCCGCAGCTTTGGATGCGTCCGCTCCGCCAGCCGCCCCGGCAAAGGCGCGCCCCCCGCCCAGACGTCGGTCATGAGGGCGGCCAGCCGCCCCCGCCCATGCAGCGCCCGCGCCACCGCATAGTTCTCCCGCGCGCCGATCTGGCAGACGATCCAGGGTGCCGCCTCAAGCATCATGCCCGGTCGGCCTCGCCGATCGGCCTGCGGCGCAGCGCGCGCAGGGCGGTCACGGTGTCGGCGCGGACGGGGCGGCGGTGCGTGCGATATCGCAGGAGGGTCGCCGGCGTCTGCAGGATACCCCGGAGCACCCCGCCGAGATGTCCCCGCCGGGTCGAGTAGAGAACCCGGTTCGCGAACTGCGCGGCGCCGAGCGAGGCGTGCCCCAAGGGGTAGCGCAGGAACGCCAGAAGGGCCGTGTTCCGCACATGGGCCGCGACGATTGGACTCGCCGCCTGGTGCGAGCGGTCCGTGGCGTGGCGCACCCGCAGGTCGTCGCGGTGGACGATCTCCCACCCGCCATCGAGCAATTGCAGGGCGAGGTCGGCCTCCTCCATCCCGTAGGCGGGGTGCAGCGGCAGATAGCCGGACGTCGCCAGGAACGCTGCGCGGCGGTACGCGCAGCCGCAGCCGACGAAGTCCGCAACCGTCCGTGCTCCGGGGCCGCGCGCCGGGGTCTCCTCGTCCTCATGGACAATTGTCATGGCCAGGGCACCAGCCCGTGGGTGGGCGTCGAAGGCCTCGCTCACGGCGGCGAAGAAATCGCCGTCGATCGGGTAGGAATCGTCGTCGAGGCTGACGATGAGATCGTGTAGCGCCGCCGCGACGAGCCGGTTGCGGGCGCCCCCCGGCCCCAGCGGGATCTCCGACACCAGAACGCGTACCTCCGGGAACCGCTCCGCCAGCATCGGCGCCGTCTCCGTGTCGCCCGCGTCGACATGAACAATCACCTCGGCCGGCCCCGGCACGCACACGCCCACCCGCTCGAGCGTCTCCGCCAACCGCCCTGCGCGCCGGAAGGTGGGGATGACGAGGGAGAGGGCGGCCGTCTCAGGCATGCGCTCTGCCCGCCGATGGCATCACCGCTCGCGCCGGAACACCGGCAACGCGCGCGCCGGGCGCCACGTCGCGCGTTACCACGGCCCCGGCGCCGACGACTGCGTCATCACCGATCCGTACGCCCTTCATCACCGTCACGCCGGCGCCCAGCCAGACGCGGTCACCAATGATCGTCTCCACCTCGACGAGCGGCAGCGCACCCGGGGCCACGCCCGGCGCCGTATCATGATCGTGGTCGGTCACGTAGCAGAACGGCCCGATCATGACGTCAGCGCCGACAGTGATCGAGAGGGAGGCGTCGAACATCGTGTGCCGATTGACGTAGGTCCGGGCCCCGATCTCGATGCGCGGACTGCCCCGCCGCGGGCCGAAAGCCAGGAGCACCACCCGCTCGTCGAGCGCCACCCCGTCATGCAGCCGGACGTCCCAGGGGTTCGTCGGCACCGATACCCGGACCAGCCGGCAGCGCCGCCCGATCTGCATGCCGCAGGCGCGCAAAGCCGCGATCCGCACCCGTGAACGCAGACCCACAGGCGCGCGCAGCAGCCGATTGATCAACGCGTCCGGCATTCACTGGTGCCTCGGCTCGGCCGGTCGGCCGGAGAGCATCCGGCCGAGGCACAGCGCGGGTGCGCCGAGAAGGAAGGCCGTGCGGCCGGCCCACAGGTTCCACCCGAAGGTCGCCAGATAGAGGCCGAGCGCCTGCCGAAGCTGTCCCGACCGAATGGCGGCGACCACCGCAGGGCGCACATGCCACGCGATCACCGTCCTGCGGGCCCGCCGCCGGCCGGCACCGCCCGGATAGCCGTTCGCCCGCTCGGTCGCCACGAGGCGGGCCAGCCCTTCCAGTGTCTTGCCCAGATCGCCCATCTCGTTGCCCGGATGCACGCGGTGGGCGACGGTGACCGGCGCCGCCACCTGCACGAAGCCCGGCGCCTCGCCGAGCCGCAGCGCCAGGTCGTGGTCCTCGGCGTTCATTCCATCCTCGGTAAAGCCTCCAGCGGCGAGAAAGCGCGCCCTATCCACCACCATCATGCCCGCGCCGGCGAAACAGCCCTGCCCGGCTGAGGCGAGAAAATCGACAAACACCCTCCCCTCGACCGGCTGCGCCACCGCCACCGGCGGTCTGTCGCCGTCGAAGTCCTCGAAGCGGGCGAAGATGAGCGACGGACGGTGCTGTTCCACCAAGGCCGCCATCGCCTCGAGCGACCAGGGAAACCATAGATCGTCGCTGTCAATGAACGCCAGATAATCTCCGGACGCCGCTGCTGCACCCCGGTTGCGCGCCGCTCCGGGGCCGGCATTCGCCTGCCGGATCAGCGTCACGCCCGCCATCCTTTCCACCGCCTCGATCGTTCCGTCGGTCGAGCCGTCATCCACCACGATCACCTCGTGCGGCGCCACCCGCTGAGCCGCGACGCTCTCCAGGCACTCGAGCAGGTACTCCCGCCGGTTGTAGGTGGGTATGATAACAGACAAGTTTGCAGTGGGTTGCATTAATGCGCTTTTCCCCCTTAAAGGCATACCCATTGTTGTGCGCGCAATCTTTAAGATTGGAGGTAAGCAAACGCTTGTTTTTGGCGAATTCGAGTGCCTCGCCTGCGTCGGCGCAGATCTACCTAATTTATAATTTATCTAGAGACCACACATCTCTAGGTGTCCAAGGCGCTGAACCAGTTTTCCTCAACCTGCGCAGTTAGGCATCCTTTTATAGAACTTCTGGCATACTTTGCCAATGTTTTTAAAGGATTCTGTCGAGCGATGGACTTAAGGTTCGGGTCCTTTATATATCCCCTCCCTACATCGAGATGAAGTGCGGGGTCATTGACATCTGAAATAGCCTCGCTGAGGTGATCTTTCATCCAATGCGTATTGCTTCCGTGAGTTCGATGGATCTCGCCGCGCCTTATCGAAATGCGTCGCTCAATCTGCGGAACGTCACGGTACTGGTAGTGGCGAAACTGAATGTTGCGATCAGAAAGATTGGACAAATTACTCGGGAACTCGCTATCTACATTCCAGCGCAGCCAAGGCAAATTGTGGAAAAAACGGATCTGCTGGGTGTGGTAGCGGTAGTACCTTCGCCGCTTTGTAATTGAGAGCGATCGCGACTGAAGGTTTTCTTCTCCGGCCAGCCATTTTTCGTGGTCAGCGTTTGTGTAGTAGTAGTTGACGTGTTCTCCATTAACGTGATCAGCGAGGATTTTTGAAGCGTGCATCAGCCTAGGCCGCACCTGCTCAACGTTGAGGAATTCGTCTGCGTCTGCAAACACCCACCAATCTCTATGACTGAAGGACTTTCTGTGCGCGCTCCATATATGACGTTTCACTTGCATTGGCGTCATAGGTGCAATCGAGCCGAAAAACTTGAAATTCTTATATTGGTGCGCCAGGTCTTTCAGGATTTGGGGCGTATTGTCTTCGCTCCCGCAATCGACGCTAAGGATGACATCATAGGCCTTTATCGCGGCCGTCGCGCTTTCGAGGAGAATATCTTCCTCGTCACGTACAGTCATGATTCCGATTACCTTCATCCTAGAATCCTCCCGAGCGAAGCGAACGCACCCTTCGCATTACTGCTGCGAGCCACTCCGCTGCTTCGAACCCAAGAACAGAAGCCACGTGCCAGTATGCCGGAGGAGCGGCCGGTCCTCGTGGGCAGAAGTCACGGGTAGAAATGACCGCTCGCAGCGCCCGAGCTTCGGCACGATCCTGAGGCCAAGCGGAGCGGGCCATGTCGAAACGGGCCTGGTCGATGGCCCACTGCCGCTCCGGCGTCAGGGCTCCCGTCGAGGCGAGGTGTTCCTCGATCCTCTTCTCGATCTTCAGCCGCTCGCGCCGAACCAGGGACGGGTTCCTGGTCGAGAGCGTCCCATCCGAGAACCGCCGGTACACCGCTCCGCCCGCCGGATGATAGGCGAACCGCTTCCCGGCGAGGAGCAGGCGCAGGTAGAGCTCATGCTCCTGACAACAGGGCTGGTCCTCCCGCCAACCGCCGACGTCGAGGAGCGCCTGCCGCCGCCACAGGGGCGCTCCTGTCTGCGGCAGCTTCCAGAGCGCCAGCAACACCCACGGGTCGCGCGGCTCGGGTATGTCGGAGATGGTCCGCCGCACCACATCGGATCCGGCCTCACGCCACTCGACGGTCTCTGGTCCATAGAGGACGTCGACATCTTCCATCCGCCGCAGCGCCTCGAGCTGAGCCGCCACCTTGCCGGGCATCAGGTAATCGTCCGCATCGAGGTACTGCACCCACGGCGCCTCGGCGAGCTCCAGGAGCCGGTTCCGCGCCGCCGGCGCGCCCCGGTTCGGCCCCGTCTCCCACCGGATCCGCCCCTCAAACGCCGCGATCCGCTCCACCGTCCCGTCGGTCGAGCCGTCATCCACGACGACCACCTCGACATCAGGCCCCTGCCTCAGCGCGCTCTCGATAGCTTCAGTAATCCATTCCTCGGCGTTATAAGCCGGGATGAGGATGGAAACATGCTCCAAATTAACAGTCCTGCACTATCCGTTCGTCTGGGGCAAAATCTGAAAGGAGGATTCGCTCCGCGTTTCGGTAGCGAGCTGAATGCTTAACAACAAACAGAGCATTCTTGATAGCAGTCTTGATCTTGCGGCTTGGAGTGCTTGATCTTTCGCCTGAATGCCTCGAATGCTGGAGGCGGTGGTGAACGTGCACCGCTGCCGGAAAGGGGCAGCGATCGAGTGGTTTGCCTGCCAAAGCCATTTGGCGCTCGATAATCGTATGACCTGCCATGAGAGGTATGCAAGATGCGCGATCATCCGGTGAAAGCCGCTTCGGAAGTTTTACAGAAGCTGTGGCAACGACGCTGTTGGTCCCGCAGTTGAACGTGTCAGGGACATACCGAATAAATTTGCCGCCTAGCGAGTACTCCCAGCCATCCTTGAGGATCAATCCGTTCTGGGGCATCATGTCGCGCAAGTGGCAGTACAGCCGCTTGGAGACAAGATCGTCAGCATCGACGAACATGAAATAGTCTGGTGGATTCCTCTCGATCAAAACTAGTCCCTGAAAAAGCTTTGACCATTTGTCTTCCATTCCAGTCGAACCAGCTGTCGAGCACGGTACCGAAGTCTGAGCTGGAGCGAATGAAAGCCGATCGTCGTCAACATCGTAAAAGCCCGATGGTCTCTCGTGTCCGATCATGATAACGCGAATTTCGGGTGCGCTATTAAGTAGGCAGGAACGAAGAGTGTTCATCGCTAATTGGGAGACAAAATTCCAATCTGTGCCTGGAATATTTGGGCGCAGCGGCACTAAAAATGTTAGTGTGCATTTAGTACTCATTTATTGCCCATCTCCTTACGTTCTAAGAAATACATACGGGGAGTATTTCCGCACGTGATGCCGCCCGAAAACTCAGATCCTCGTGCAACGATTCGTCGCGCAGCGCGTTGGCGCGGCGAAGATTTTGCTAAAAGTACTTGCATGTTGCTCCGCAATTCCTAGCCAGTCGTCGGACACGTGTGCTGGCGCGTTCGCCCAGCGAACTGGCTGCAGCCCCCTCAGGATCGAATCACCGAGCGCTTCCGGCCCAGTGTTCTCGGCCAGGATTGCACCAACCGCGTCTGTGGCGCTCGGCACGCGCGGCACCACAACCGGCACATTGTAATCTCGTGCCAGGCGCACGGTGCCCGAGGTCAGGCTTTGCCCGAAGGGCAGGACCAGGAGATCGGTGGCCGCCATCAGGACCGGCACCTCTGCGTCCTCCACGAAGCGCAGGTCGAGCCGTATGTTGTCCGTCTGCGCCGCCAACGCCTCGATCTCGGCCGAATGCTTCGGATCTTGGGCCAGACCTACGACCAGCAAGAGGGCGTCGCCCCTGCGACCCTTGAGGCCAGACCAGGCGCGTAGCAAGTTCGGTACGCCTTTGTAGGGCCGGATCATCCCGAAGAAGAGCACCAGCGGTCTTTCCACCTCGATCCCAAGGGCCGCGCGGGCCTCGGCGCGGGAGGGCAGCTCTCCGTAGGCCGGCCGGAATGAGCCATGGGGGATGACCGTGACCTTCTCCTCCGCCGCGCCGAGCTGGCCTGTCACCTCCGCCCGCGCCGCCTCGCTGTGGACGATCAGCCCGTCGGCCAGCGCCGCCAGCCGGGCCGAGAACCACCGCTCGAGGCGCGGCGTCGGCGTGTCGTGCGAGACGAGGTTGTGCACCGTCCAGACCACGGGAATGCCCGCCCGCCGCACGAGGCTCAGGTCCATGAGCGTCCGCATACAATAGGCCGCCCGCGCCGCCGGATGCCGGCTGCGCAGATAGGCGCTCGGCCAGTGGAGATGCAGCAGGTCGGGCCGTGGCTGCGGCAGGACGGCTCGGGAGAGCGGCAACCCGCGGCGATAACCTGCCGGGAACACCATCTCCACGCCGAGCGGCGCGAGCGCTTCGGCCAGCAGGCGCTGGTACGGATTGTCCCGGCGCCAGTCCGGAAAGACCGCGACCCGCATGACCTACGCTGCCGACGCATTCTGCAGCAGCGGACCTTTCAGTTTGCGCATGCCCTCGGTGTACATCCGGTCACGGACCGCACCCACGTAATGGCGGTAGGGCCGGTCCTCCACGCGTCCTTCCAGGAACACGCGGTAGTCCTCGGGCAGCAGCTCCACCCCGAAGCGCGAGGCGCAGAGCGCGAAGAGCGTCTGCTCGATACGCCAGAAGTGGCCCTCGGTCAGGCCGGGGATCTCGCTCAGGAACTCCTCCATCCAGTCAAGCCGCATGCTGTCGCGGTGGACGACGCCGAAGCCCGAATTGACCTCCGGCTCGATAGCGAAGCCCGCGGCGCGGATCGTCTCGATGTCGACGGCGTAGGCGGTGCCGACGTCGCGGTTGAACGTGTTCACCCGGCGGCCCTCGTCCTGCAGGTAGGCGAGGAACGCGTCCGGGCGGGCGAAGAACAGCAGGTCGCTGTCGAAGAGGATCATGCGCTCCGACCTGAGCGTGTGGATGAAGTCGAAGCTCTTGATGGCGAGCGTGTTGGTCTCGCGCAAATGCCGGCAGCGCGGGTAGGCGGCGAGGCCGTCGAGCACCTCGTCCCGCACGTCCCTCTGCTCGATCACCCGCGCATCGGGGAACTGCCGCCGGAACGCCTCGACGGCCTCGGCCGGCAGCGAGGCGTCTCCATGGATCGCCAGCGCATAGCGCCGCGGCACCTGCGCATAGAAGCTCCTGAGCGCCCAGATCGTGTTGATCCAGTCCTTCTCCGAGGTCAGCACATGAACCTCGGCCGCTTCGTCGGTGGTGCCCGAAAACGGCGGCGTCCGCAGGATCCGCGGCCGCACGACGTCGCGGTGGAAGATCAGCGCCGGATCCGTGCGGGCGAGCCGCCGGACCTTGCCGAGCATGCGCCGGGCGGGAGTCGTGAGGGTGTTCACTGTTGCGAGCATTCAGGCGCCAAGCCAGTTCCGGACGATCTTGCCGGCATGTCGCCGGAACGCGGGGCTGTAGAGCAGCTCGGGCCGGGACAGGACCGCGCGCGCCATGCCCGTCCGCCGCCTGATCGCGGAGGTTCCGTCCTGCTGCAACGCCCCGCCCCGCTTGGCGTAGACCTCGTCGAAGGCCCAGTTGCCCCGCAGCCGACGGCGCAGCGCGGCCGAGATCGGCGTCCGCGGGTCTTCCACATGCCGGATCATCACGTCGCGCAGCTCGTCCGCCGCCTTCTGCGCGGCCGTTGATTTCTGCTGATCCCACAGTCGGAACGCGGCGATATCCCGGTCGATGTGATGGACCTTCGCGCCGGCAAGAATGGCACGGCACCAGTAATCATAGTCCATCACGTAGTGCCGGCTCTCGTCGAAGGGCCCGATCCGCTCCGCGATGCGGCGGGTCCAGAACACCTCCGGCTGGACAAAGTTGCGGCCCGCGAACCAGACGCCCCAGAGGTCGAGAATGTCGGCCGGCGTCTCGATGTCGCTGAAGTAGCGCTTGGTCAGCGGGACGTCGTTCTCGTCGATGGTGATGCAGCGGCCGTGCAGGATGTCGGCATCGGGATCCGCCGCATGCGCCTCCACCACCGCCTCCAGCGCCCCCGGCAGCAGCAGATCATCGCTGTTGAGGTAAGCCCGGATCTCCCCCGTCGCCCGCGCCATGCCCTTGTTAATGGCATGCGTCTGTCCGCGGTCGGGTTCGCTCACCCAGTACGCCAGCCGATGCCTGTAGCGCCCCAGGATGTCTACTGAGCCGTCCGTAGAACCGCCATCCACGACGATGACCTCCACCGGCACAGCTTGATCCAAAACCGAAGACAGCGTCCGTTCCAGAAATTGCGCCTGATTGAACGAAGGGATAATGATCGATATGCAGACCATCTAATATCGCTTTTTTGCTTGGATTGATCGGATCGCTTCCCAAGCCCGTGCCCCGATCAAATTGATGGCTAGCCGCCTCACGAACCGACGGACGCGTATGCCGATCGAATGGACAGGAACGCGGTGCCGCACGGCCAACGCAGCTCTCTCTCTGCGCCGCCCCACCCTTATGGCCTTTGGATGCTTCAAGGGAAAGCTGAGCGACGATAGATCCAGTCGCGCTAGGGCCGAGGGTGCTGACGTCGTGTGCGTAGCGTTTGCACCGAATCCAATATTTCGGACTAGGTTCCGATTAGGCACGACCACGAACCCGCCACGATTCATGATCGAATAGGTCCAGCGATAGGCCCAACTATTATAGACTCCAGCGCGTGTTCGACGAAACTCTTCGGCCCAATGTGCGCCGAAGTCGACAGCGCCTGGACCTAATTTATCGATCCGATCGAATGTCTCCACGTCGTCAAGGTCGGCCATTTCGTCATCGTAGTGAACCCACGCACGTCGCCACGTGGCCCAGCCCCAAGGATCGAAGATCCGACTGAACACATACGAATCTGTCGAAGCAAGTTGCCTTGGGAAGTGGGAGCCGCCGCAGATCGCCATGACTCGTTCGCTCTCGCGATACCTATCCAAAAGCTCAGCGCAATATGGGAAGAACGTCTTGTCAGGAAGCGTGTCATCTTCGATGATGATGCCTTCTTCCTCGTGCTCGAAGAACCAGGTAATCGCCGAACTGACAGACCGACGGCAGCCGAGATTTTCCTCGCGAAACAGTGTTTTAATTTCGCACGGCCAATCTACAGCAGCTGCAAGCCTCCGCGCCTCTCCGCACCGCACCACGTCGCCTGCATCACTTGGCCGCGGACCATCAGCCGCTACATAGAGCTTGACGGGTCGTGCATGTCGGATCTGCGCGAAGGCACGTGCCACTAGCTCAGGTCGATTGAAGATCAAAAAAAGGACTGGGGGAGTCATCTAGTCTCGCAATTAAAATCCACCACATCAACTGAAATTGATTGAGCGCTCTACCTTCACGCTATCGAGATAATCTCCAGCAAGCGCCGCCGCTCGGAATCTCGACTGAACTTGCTCCGCACCAAATTGATAGCGCAATTGCCCATCGCCTCCCGCTTGGCTGGGCAGTTGGCTAGAGACAACAGGGCCCTCGAATGGGCTTCAATGTCGCCAGGAGTAACGAGGATGCCTGTATTCCCGTCAAGGACAATCTCCGGAACCCCTCCGCTCCGCCCGGCAACGACAGGCAATCCTGCAGACATTGCTTCCAGAAATGCCACGCCGAACGCCTCTTCCTGTCTTGTGATCGGCCCTTTACGATTATGTGCGGTGAAAATGTGGTGCGACGCCCGAAGTTTCTGCGCCTCGAGCGGACTTACTGAACCAACTATGTGGATCTTCTCCCTGGATTTCGACTGCTGACGCAGAAGCTCGCACGTCACACGCAATGGACCGTCACCTGCGATTGTCAGGCTCGCGTTCATTCCCGCGCCAATCGCGTGATCGAACGCCCTTATAACTAAATCAGGCCCCTTGCAATCGACCAGCCGACCTAAAAATAAAATCCGAGCTTCACCTGAATACTTCGCCTCGTCGGCGAATTCTTTCTCTACGTCTGCTGAGAAATATTTTACGTGCACGTTGGACTCAGGAGCGCCATTCGCGAGAAGTTGCCGCTTGGTGAACTCCGAGTTCGCGATGACGTTGACGCTTGTTAGCAATTGCGCGGCCGAAGCGGCGTAATTAGGCTCGTGAAGCTCTCGATAAGGATCATCGGGTCTTCGCATATCCCACATGACGTCGTACCCGTGAACGTGGCAGACTACCGGGACACCAGCGTTCTCGACAACGTCCCAGTACTTCAAAAGGAAATCGAGGTAATTGAAGAAAACGACGGTCGGTTTCTTTGTTCGTATCAGCCTCCGCAGCAAGCTCTTGCTATCGTACTTGTAGCCAAGTCTGGACCGCATTCGGTCTCCGACAGACAACGTCGGGTTAAGGCTGTAATGATCCCACGGCAGCTTTCTCGAGGAACTGGATTGCGCGTCCTCTGTGACTATGCCGCATATCTCCTCGCTCAACAGTTCCATCATCCGCCACATCCACTCTTCGGACACCCTTGATCCGCTAGGCGTTACCCAGAGAATGCGCATTTTTCTATTTCAACAGTCCATACTGACGTTGTGGTGCAGTATCCATTTTTTGCTGTAGCAGCATGCCGTCTCCGCTGCTTCTCCGGATGCTCAACAACGCGGAAACTGTAAGCATTTCTGACCACATCAAGTGGCTGCATGGACTGATCATGCAATCCGATAAGCAAATTAAATTGTCCTGGCTGTAGCGGCAGATTTGCTACATGCACCCTAATGGCGTGCCGGTCGATGCTTCCAATGCTGAACGTCGGATCATCGTCTGAAACAATTTGGAGAACCCTGTGGTCTTCAGGGGAAAGACATAGAGCGGATATAACTGCATCTCGCGGAACCGGCCCCGAAAACTCTATGAGCAGTGAGATGCTTTCCCCGAAACATATCTCGGATGAAGCGATGCCTCTGCTGTCCAGCAGGACTATGCTCGAGAATTTGGTGTCGCCGCTCCCGTAGCGATCATTGTGATCGCGGAGGTCGCGCCTCGCGCCTGAAGACAAGATGTTGGAAGTTGCACCTCTGTATGCAGCAAAGACCTCGTCTATCGCCCCTACCCCAGCAGAGCGGCCGTCAGTTAGTAGCATAGCCTGCTCACACAGCCTGGATACTGCGGCCATGTTGTGACTTACAAATAGTACAGTCCGGCCTTGCTGTGCGACATCTTCCATTTTCCCAAGGCATTTGCTTTGGAATTCGGCGTCTCCGACTGCCAGCACCTCGTCTATGATAAGGATTTCTGGTTCCAAGTGCGCGGCCACTGAAAAGGCGAGCCTCACACGCATACCTGAGGAGTAGCGCTTTACGGGGGTATCCAGAAATTTCTCCACCCCCGCAAAATGGATGATCTCGTCCAGCTTCCGCCGGATTTCCGCGCGGCTCATGCCGAGGATAGCGCCGTTGAGGAAGATGTTCTCGCGGCCCGTGAGCTCGGGATGGAAGCCGGTGCCGACTTCGAGGAGCGAGGCGACGCGGCCGCGGATGTCGACGCGCCCGGTGGTGGGCTCGGTGATGCGCGACAAGATCTTCAGGAGCGTCGACTTGCCGGCCCCGTTGCGGCCGATGATGCCGACCGTGTCGCCGCGGCGGATGTCGAAGTTGACGTCCTTGAGCGCCCAGAACTCCTCGACCTCGCCCTGCACGAGCTGCTCGCCCCGGGCTGTCTTGGCCAGATTGCGTGCGAGGCCCCCTGCCCCGGCCATGATCCGCTCGCGGAAGGTCTGGTTCCGGTCCACCGTCTCGTGGCCGATCAGGTAGCGCTTGCCCAGGCCCCGGGCGGAAATGACGACGTCGTTCATCAGATGTAGTCCGCAAATTGCCGCTCGGTGCGGCGGAAGGTTCGTATCCCGGCCCAGAGCATCAGCCCCGTGACCCCCAGCCCCAGGAGGAAGCCCGGCCACCAGATCTCGCCGCCAAGGATGCACCAGCGGAAGCCGTCGATGGCCGAGACCGCGGGGTTCAGCGAGTAGAGGAGCCGCCACCCCTCGGGCACGACCTCGGACGAGAAGCCGACCGGCGAGATGTAGAGGCCGAACTGCACCACGAAGGGTACGATGAAGCGGAAGTCGCGGTAGCGCACGTTGAGCGAGGCGAGATAGAGCGCCGGCCCCAGCGCCATGGCCACCGCGTAGACGATGAAGACCGGCAGGAACAGGATCTTCCACGACGGCACGTAGAGGAACGCCAGCATCAGAAGCAGGAACACCGCGAAGGACACCGCGAAGTCGACGAGCGAGACGATGGAGCTAGCCGCCGGAGTGATGATCCGCGGGTAGTAGATCTTGCCGATCATGCCCGCGTTGCTCACAAGGCTGTTCGAGGCATCGCCCAAAATGGTCGAGATCAGCATCCAGGGCAACATACCGGCATAGACCATGACCGGATAGGGCACGCCTGGCTCCGAGGGCAGCTGCGCTACCCGGCCGAAGATGATGGTGAAGACGAAGACCGCCAGCAGCGGCCGCACCACCGCCCAGGCGGCGCCAAGGGCCGCCTGCTTGTAGCGCACCGCCACGTCGCGCCAGGCCAGCACGATGAAGAGCTCGCGATAAGCCCAGAGGTCGGACCAGTAGTTCCGGTCGAGCCGCCCGGGCTCGATCACCAAGTGCCGCTCGGCAGGCGTCCCGGCCGCATTCTCCTGCGGCAGGTCGAGGGCGGTAGCATCGGTCATGAGGGTGTCTTTTCGTTCAGTTCGGCTTCAATCTCGGCAATCTCGGCCTGCAGGGTCTCGTACTCGACGAGCTTGTGGGCCAGAAAGCGGCGGGTGAGCGCCGCCTTTCGGGCAAGGCCCGAAGGCGTCAGTACGTAGGCGTAGCGCAGCTTAGCATCCGTGGCGCGAAAGTTTTGCACCTTCACCAGGCCCTTCTGCTGCAGCGCCCGCAGGCAGTAGTTCACCGCGCCGAGGCTGGCGCGGACCGAGCGCGCGATGTCGCGCTGCGTCGCCTTCGGAGAGCTCTCGATCGTCCGCAGCACACGGAATGCGATCTCGTCACGCTCGCTCAGCGTCGCCTGGTCTTCTGGATTTTCGGGCAATGGCTACCGCACCGTCGCTGGCTGCAGCCGCGACCTCAGAACGACATGTGTCCATTCGTTCACGGGTGAACGCATAGCCGCATCCGGCCGCCGCAGTCCACCCTTTATCCGGCGCTGCAGTTAACGGGATGCCGCTCACCGACGAGACGAGCGGCACGTCCCAAGGAGCGAGCGCCAGGAACGCTTCGGCCGCAGCCCGGTCGTCGAAGCGGCGTCAGCGGTGCTTGAGTTCGCCGAGATTGATGACCGAGGTGTACCCTGCTCGCCAACGCGGAAGCCGCCGAGGCACTCGATCAGCGCCGTGTCTTCGTCTGCATCGCGCAGAGCACGATGTCGGTGTCGGTGTCGAGCATATAGCGGGAGCCGACCATGCCGGCCTAGCTGCGTCCGTTCTCGGCGGCCGCGGGCTAATGGCGCTCCTGATGCTCTCCGCGGTCCCGCTCATAGCCTTGCATTGCGGCGCCCATCCGACGCAGCGCGGCGCCAAGGCCGGTCAGTCGGCGCGCCGCGGGACGGATGACCACCTCGTCGCCGCGGCGGACCAGCTCGACCTCGATGTCCTCCGGGTAGGCCAGATCCTTCGGGATAAGCACCGCCTGCGATGTGCCGGCGCGGTAGAGACGGGTCCGGTGGGGACGTTCGGCATGAGCCATGATGGGTCCTCTGGTGCGTCGATACCGACAAGCGAGGTCCGGCAACGCCGCCTGTCTGTGCCGGACGATATCCTGCGCGGGCTTGTCCGTCTTGCGCTCGCTGCCGGTGTGTTCCGCCGACAGTGCGTGACCCGGCCGTGATCCGACGGCTGCCCGGACGCGGGGCTGCGTCCGGGCGCTCTTGCGTCAGTGGTCCAGCGTGGTCGCGGCCGCAGGCGTCGGTGTCGTGGTGAGCTCCCAGTGATACGGCGCCGAGAGGACCAGATCCCGCAGGTCCTCAGGATGCTCCGCCCCTTCCACGCTGTCGGCGCCGGAAACGGCGGCGCGGGCGAAGGCCACCATGCGCTCGCCGATCACCTGCACGTTGCCCGGTGCGTGTGTGCGGGTGCCGTGCGGACCGTGAAAGACGAAGATCTCCTTCGGCTCCGATGCCCGCTCGAAGGCAGCGAGAGATCCCTCGAGCCCCTCCACGTAGTCCCAGGTGCCACGGATGATCGACACGCCCGGCCACTCGGCGATGCCCTCGAACACATCTCCGTCAAGCCTGTAGGTGGTGCCGAACTCCGCACGCAGCGCGGCCTCCTCCATGTCGTGTCCAGGCGCACGCCATCCGAGTCCGCCCGGATTCGGGCCGAACAGGATCGCGCCCTTGATGCGCTCGTCGCCACGCGCCGGTCCGCACTCCGGTTCGGCCTCATTCGTGTTGCAATCCTCGACGAAATTCTTGTGCATCGCCCACTCGACTGCATAGGAGCCACGCGAGTAGCCCCCCAGCACCACAGGCAGCGTGTCCGCCCCGGCTTCAGGGAAGAGCACGTCGGAGGCGTCCTGCCCCTCCAGCGTCTCGCCTTCGGGGGTCAGCACGCGCAGGCCCTCGCCGGTTTCCAGCGCCTCGAGTTCGCGGAACATGTCGATCCCCTGCTCGGCGGTGTCGTAGCCGTGGTTGCCGCCAGAGATCCCGTTGCCGCGGCGATCGGTGACCAGGACGTCGAAGCCGGCCGCATGGAGGTCGGAGATGAAGGAGCGCCAGACGCGCTGACCCGGCTCTTCCGAGAGCGGGTTGTCATAGGGGGCGTTGTTCCAGTTTCCCGTCTCGCCGTCGTAGACCACGCCTTCGAAGCCGGGCAGGTCGCTGGCGGTGATCTCGCTGTTGCCGCCGTTGTTCATGATGACGAGCGCGCGTCCGGTCGTGCCGTCTTCCAGCGCGACCCCCTCGCCGACCATGTACCAGCCCCGGAGATGGATGTCGTCCTCGAGGCCGAGATGCACCTTCTCGTAATTGTCGCGCGGCACCGTGAATTCGATCGTGTAGGTGTCGCCTTCGGCAGCCGCGATCGCCTCGCTGTAGGGGCCCTCGCCGAAATATGCGGGGCGGCGAATATCGGCGAGATCCACCTCGCTGTGCGGGTCGATCCGGCCGTTCGGATCACCGGCGCCGGTGTCGCGTTCGGAATCCTTGGTGAAATTCGTGGCGCCCTTCATGGCCGGTTCGGCGCATTCAGGGGTCGCCTTGCATTCCGCCCACCGATCCCGGATCGCCGCATGGGTGAAATGTTCGACGTACCAGTCCGCCGACGCGTTTTCCGGAGCGGTCGTGTAGGTGGACTGGAATGGATGACAGATCCCGGCTTCGTCGGTGTAACCCGGCAGCACCGCGTTGCTGTTGTAGCCGGTTCGGGCGACGCAATCGGGTTCGGGATGACCCGGATTGAGCGATGGCGTCGTCTGCGCAGCGACCGCTGCAGGGGCAAGCGCTGCTGCGAGCGTCACCGAATAAAGGGCTCTCATTCCGTCTCCTCCCGTGATTGTGGGCAGACCCTAGAAAGCGAGAACCGGGCGAGCAAGTCTCCCTCCGCGAGACGACCTCCACAGCCCGCGACAAACTCGGAGACAGGGGCAGCTATCGGCTGATCCGGGCTTGCGGAGGCGGAGTGCTTTGGCTGGCCGATCTGATGACACCTGACGCAGCACCCAAGATGCTGGACGGCAACCAGCGAATCGCCTATTTTGGGTAACAAGGGAGGACAGGCACAACACCTGGTGCGGGAACAACGCCGCTGTCCTTCAGTGATGAGCCAGACGAGACGGAGTACCAGGCGCACCTCAGCCTACGCTGGGAAACCCGTCGGTTCTGGCGCGACATCTCAGACGCGATTCGCCCCGGTCGCCGGAGCGAAACGTTCGCCGCCGTCGCTCTCGCCCTGCTGACGGAGGCAGAGGGACAGGGGCGATGGACATCCTACTCGCGCTCCAAGCCCCATTACGAGAAGCCTCGCCGCTACAAGTCTTCGCTCTATGGCTACAGGCGCGTTGTCGGGGTGGTCGACGAACTCGATGGCCTCGGCCTGATCAATCACGATCGCCGGCCTCCCGGCCGGCGGGGTTGGCAATCTGCCATGTCTCCTACTCCGGAGCTCCTCGAGATCGTCCGCACCGCGATGGCGGGAGAGCGTCCGAAGCTGCTGCCACTGCACGAGCCGCTTCTCTTGCGGAACGAGGACAGGAGCCTCATCGACTACCACGACACCGCCACGACAAACCAGATGCGGCATGAACTCCGCGCCCAGAACGAGGCCATGGCCGGCGCGGACTTCGGGAACGTCCTGCCGTTCCCGGCACGCCTCCGGCGGATCTTCAACGGCGACTTCGCTCACGGTGGCCGCTTCTACGCCGAGGGTGGCGCGTGGCAGACCCTGTCCAAGACCGAGCGGCGGGCGCTCCGGATCGACGGAGAGCCTGTCGTCGAGATCGACTACGCCACCTTCCACCCCGCCCTCGCCTACGCAGAGCGTGGGCTGCCCCCTCCCGAGGCTCCGTACGAGGTTGCCGGTTTCTCCCGAGACCTGGTGAAGGTCGCCTTCAACATCCTGCTGAACAGCTCCGGCCGCCCCGGGGCCCGGCACACGATTGCCTGGAAGCCGGCAATGGCGACCCACCTGCTTGACGTAACTCCGCACAGGAACGAGCTGCCAAGCGCCTTCCTGCGCCGCGTCTATCAATCCGATCCATCCTATCCCCATCGTGCCAGCCGCTGCGCCGAGGAGCTGATCGAGAAGCTTCTCGCGAGGCACGCGCCGATCGCCGATCTCTTCTTCAGTGGCCTTGGCCTCCGCCTGCAGCGTCTCGACAGCGACATCGCAGAAGGCGTCATGCGGAGGATGCGACGTCACGGCGTTGTCGTCTTTCCGATCCATGACAGCTTCCTCGCGCCCGCCTCGAAGGCCGACCTTATCGAGGAAGCGATGGTCGCCGAGGCCGCGCGGCACGGCATGGCCCTCTCATGCAGTCGTTCTCCTTTCGTATCAGACGATTATGCGTAAATGACCCTACATATGTCTCCCCCCCCCCTCTCTCTCTTCTTCTTCTGGATCCAAGCGGTTCCCCGTCACCACCGTTACCAGACTGCCTCCGGACATTTGCCAGCCGCGCCACGGCTTCTATGCGGGAAAGGCAGCCACAGGCCCTCCCCCCGCGGGACGAGTCACTGTCTGGCAGAGTTTGCCCTTCGGGTGCGCCGCGATCTTCAAGCCACTTCGGTGCGGCAAACTTCCAGCCCCCGACTACCGGCGATCCCTGTTAAGGAATGTTAAGGTGAAGACGGTTTCTCCAAGCTGAGCCGTCTCAGCGCCGAGTCCGAAATGTTGACATATGTTAACCTCCGGAAGGGCGACGAGCTGGAGTCGTACTGGGCCCAGACGGAGGGTGTTCGCCGCATCGCCTAGCAACGGATCAGGATGACGCCCATAACGGAGCGACCTCGCCTGCTTCCTACGTCCCAAAGGCCGCCGCCGCGCTCGCGTAGCGGTTGGCGGGGGCGGGGCTCAATAAGCGACGAGGTCGACAAGGTACTCGCGGACGAAGTGCTGGCGCTTGTAGGAATCAGCCATGGCGGACCTGGCCTCAGCTTGAAAACGCGAATTGTTTTTCAAGCTGCCTGTTTCAACCTCCAACAACGCGCTCCGTCTCGGATGTTGCCTGTGCCATTCGCTGCCCCGGGTCCGCCCTCCCCCCCCCCCGCAACTCGCCTGCCACGTCCCCGAAACGCCACCCCGACCGGGGACCGCGCGGCGGCGGGAAAAGTCTTGCGCCGTGCTCCGCCATGGCCAACACTTACGCTTGAGAGCGCGACAGGCGCCGATTGCCGTAACAGGCAGCGACACGAGCAGCGAACGAGGCAGTGATGGCCCGCGACCATGTGGACGGGCGCCCCGAAAAGCGCCAGGGCAGGCAGCAGCGGATCGACCAGCTGGTCGGCGCGCATGCCGGGCGGCTTTCCCAGCGTCTTCAGGCGCACCGCGCCCAGCTCTTTCCCGAAAGCACCCGCAGGGAGCTGCGCCGCTTCACCTCCGGCGAGGCGGCCGAGCTCCTCGGCGTCAAGGACGCCTACCTGCGCAAGCTCCATCTCGACGGCCGCGGCCCCTCGCCCGAGATCCGCGCCGGCGGCCGCCGCCTCTATTCCCACGCCGACATCCAGAGCTTGCGCGAGATGCTCGAGGCGGGCGCCAAGACCCCCGGCACCTACCTGCCCGGCCGCCGCGCGGGCGACCCGCTGCAGGTGATCTGCGTCATCAACTTCAAGGGCGGCTCGGGCAAGACCACCACCGCCGCGCACCTGGCGCAGAAATGCGCGCTCGACGGCTACCGGGTGCTGGCGGTGGACCTCGATCCGCAGGCCTCGCTCTCCGCCCTGCACGGCTTCCAGCCCGAGTTCGACCTGCTCGACGGCGGCACGCTCCACGACGCGATCCGCTACGAGGACCCCCTGCCCCTCTCCGCCATCGTCCGGCGCACCTGCTTCACTGGCCTCGACATCGTGCCCGGCAATCTCGACCTGATGGAGTTCGAGCACGAGACCGCGGGCGCGCTCGGCCGCCGCTCAAGCGAGCTCTTCTTCACCCGGATCGGCGACGCGCTCTCCGAGATCGAGGCGAACTACGACCTCGTCGTCATCGACTGCCCGCCGCAGCTCGGCTTCCTGACCATGTCGGCGCTCTCGGCGGCGACCGCGGTGCTGGTGACGGTGCATCCGCAGATGCTCGACGTCATGTCGATGTGCCAGTTCCTCCTCATGACCTCGAACCTCCTCGGCGTCGTGGCCGAGGCGGGCGGCGACATGAGCTACGACTGGCTGCGTTATCTTATAACACGCTACGAGCCGGGCGACGGGCCGCAGAACCAGATGGTGGGCTTCATGCGCTCGCTCTTCGGCGAGAACGTGCTGAACCACGCGGCGCTGAAATCCACCGCGATCTCGGACGCCGGCATGACCAAGCAGACCCTCTACGAGGTCGAGAGGAGCCAGTTCACCCGCGCCACCTACCAGCGCGCGCTCGACTCGCTCAACGCCGTGAACGGCGAGATCGAGGGGCTGATCCAGGCGGCATGGGGGCGCTGATGGCACGCAAGAACCTCCTCAAGGACCTGATGGCGCCCGAATCCGAGCCTGGGCCCGAGACCGCGGCGGCCGCCCCCCCTGCCCTCCCCGAGCGGCCACGGTCGGCCAAGGGCGCGATCGGCGCCGTCGGCCGCTCGATCGCCGACCTCAAGGCCCGCGCGGTGGTCGAGCTCGATCCCTTCGCCATCGACCAGGCGGGCCTTCAGGACCGGCTGGAGCACGACGCGGCCGAGGAGGCCCGCCTGCGCGAGTCCCTGCGCGACCACGGCCAGCAGGTGCCGGTCCTGGTGCGGCCCCACCCCGAGGCCGAGGGGCGCTACCAGATCGTCTATGGCCGCCGCCGGGTGCTGGCGCTGCGCGACCTGGGCCAGCCGGTCCGGGCGCTGGTGCGCGAGCTCGACGACCGCGCGCTGGTGGTGGCCCAGGGCCAGGAGAACACGGCGCGACGCGACCTCAGCTTCATCGAGAAGGCGAACTTCGCGCGCCAGATGGAGAAGGCGGGCTACGAACGCCGCTTGATCTGCGCCACGCTCTCGGTCGACAAGACGCAGGCGAGCCGGATGCTCTCGGTTGCCGCGCGGCTGCCCGTCGCGCTCATCGAGGCGATCGGCGCGGCGCCCGGCATCGGGCGCGACCGCTGGACGGCCTTCGCCGAGACGTGGGAGAGCCACGGCGCCGACCTCGAGGACGCGCTCGCAGTCCTGGACACCGCCGGAGAGCGATCGGACGCGCGGTTCGAGGCGCTGGCGACTTGGCTCGCCGGCCGCCGGGCGCGGGAAGCCGTCGCCGCCGCCGCGCGCGCGCCCGAGATCCTGCGCACCGAGGACGGCCGCCCCCTCGCCCGCCTCACCCGCAGCCGCGGCGGCCTCAGCCTCAGGCTCCCTGCCCGGGGTCTCGACGGCTTCGACGAATGGCTGGCCGAGAACCTCCCCGCCCTCCACCGCGACTGGCAACGCACCCGCACCGAGTAGCGCCCTTGTCGAAGTTGACGGCTGTCAACTTCGGCCCCCTTCGGAACCGGCGGCCTAGCGAAGTTGACAGCCGTCAACTCCTCGACCGGAGACTTCGTCCCGTCGTCCTGAACTCGGACCCGCAATCATCCAGCGCTCGCGACAATGGAATTGGACGACCCGCTACTGTGGACGCACTCGAAGCGACAGGCCCCAAATTGACGGCTGTCAACTCGAAGCCGCGTCAGCGCCAATGGTCGCGGCAGTGACGGCCTGTTTTGTGGGCGACCAGGCCGAGGAAGCCTTGGGGCGACTTCATTGGGAGGCTCGTGGGAGTTGACCGCCGTCAACTCTTCGACCCTTCACCCGTCCAGTCGCTCTGGTTCGAAAGCCGCAAACATCCAGCGCCGCAACGAGACGGAACCGTCGACCCGCTACTGCGCACCTAAAGCGACGGGCGGCGAGTTGACGGCTGTCAACTCAAGCCGCGTCAGCGCCAGGCCGAGTAGAAGGCCCAAAGGAGTTGACAGCCGTCAACTCGGAACCGCGCCACCTGTGGCGCACGGCCGCGCGAACGCCACTCGTTTGGAAGTCCTAGTGCGTTGGCAATCTTTGCCATACCTATGAGGACGCGACGGAGGAGGGTCCCATGGCCACTATGAACATCTCCCTGCCTGACGAAATGAAGGCCTGGATCGAGCAGCAGGCCAAGGGCGTCCGCTACAGCAATACCAGCGACTATGTGCGCGACCTTGTCCGCCGCGACCAGGAGCGGCAGGAGGCGATCGCCGAGATTCAGGCGGAGATCGATGCGGCCCGCGAGACCGGTCCCGCAGAGCCCTTCGACCTCGACGCGTTCGTCGCCCGGAAGCTCGGGGCGCATGGAGGCTGAGCCGCTTCGGCTCGAGCTCACCCCAGCCGCTCGGCAGGATCTCGAGGCCATCTGGGACTATTCCGCGCGCACCTGGTTCGCAGCCCAGGCCGCCCACTATCTGCGCGGCCTCCAGGTCCTGCTCCGGACGCTGCAGGCGTTCCCTGAGCTGGCCCGCGAACGCACCGAGTTCACGCCGCCGGTCCGCCTGCACGCCTACCGGCGCCACCTCGTCGTCTACCGGATCGAGGCGGACGCGCTGATCGTCCTGCGGATCCTGCACGCGCGCCGAAACTGGCAGACCCTGCTCGCCGAGCCTGACTGACCGGGACGCCAGAGAGTTGACGGCTGTCAACTTCGGCAGCCAGGCCTCATCGGAAGCGGGCAGGGGCAGGGGCAGGGAACGTTGACGGCTGTCAACTCAAACGTGGCAGCCTGCGCTCATGGAACTGCTCCGGCATCGGAAGTTGGTCGCCTGAAGTAAGCAAATCCCGGCTCGGGTCGCCAACGTCCGCAGGTCCGGTCGGAGGAAAGGAGTGGCCGAGTTGACAGCCGATAACTCGAGCATCACGGCACTCTCGGCACTGGTCGAACTGCGCCATTCCCTGCACTGCTGCCCTGTCGGAGTTGACGGCTGTCAACTTCCCTCCGCTGGCGCGGCGCTCCGTCCGACACGCCGCACCTCCGTCCATGGACGGGGCAGGGGCCCGGTGGACAGCTGTCAACTCGGACGCGACTGCCTTGTCATTAAACTGCTCCGGCCTCGGAAGCCGGTCGCAGAAGGAAGCGGAGTCCGGATTGAAGTTGACAGCCGTCAACTTTCGCTCCGGCACGGATCGCCACCATCCGCAGGTCCGATCGAAGGAGGGGGCGGTGGCCGAGTTGACAGCCGTCAACTTGAACATCATGGCGCTCTCGGCGCTGGCCGACTGCGCCACTCCCTGCACGGCTGCCCGTCGGAGTTGACGGCTGTCAACTTCGGGCGTTCAAGGGGGGCCGCGGCGTTCGTACCATTTGGTGCAGAAGCCGACGAAGGCCTTCCGGGGGTTCCGAGGGGCGTCGAGGCCGCCGTCGGCCATCCAGCTGCGCCAGGCCTGCTCGAGCTGGTAGACGTCCCAGCCGGGCGCGGCGGCCCGGGCGGCCTCGTAGGCCGAGGCGGGCAGGGCAGGGACCTCGTCCTGGGACTGGTCGGCCTTCCTTGGCCCCATCGTGCCGCGGTTGGTGAAGACGACGCAGTCCTCGTCCATCCGGATCGCATAGTCGGGCATGTGGTCGTGACGGGCGTCGGCCTCGACGATCGCCGTCACGAGGCGGCGGAATTCGCGCGGGGTGGAGGCCGAGCCGCATTTCTCCTGCAGGTTCCCGAGGCCGATCTTCCACTGCCGCTGGCGTCCGCAATGCTTGCGGGCGAGCTCGTAGAGGCGGCGCTCGAGCGGCTTCCTCAGGCGGAAGTAGTTGCGGTGCAGCGTCAGCACCTCGCGCGCGCGGATCGCGTTGAAGACCCAGTCCGAGAGCTCGATCTCGATCTCCTGCATCCGACCGTCGCGGGTCTCGCGCACGATGCGGGCTCGGTCGATCAGGCTGAAGATGTCGAGCTGCTCGGTGCCGCCGGTGATGATGTTGGTCTCGATCTGCGTGCCTTGGAGCCGGCGCAGCGCCGCCCGCAGCGCCTCGTAGCCACGCCCGTCGGTCATCCGGTTGGTCGCCCGCAGGAGGTCGTAGGCCCTGAGGCGCATCGTGCGGGCCACCGGCCGCCCCTCGTTCAGGGCGCCGAT
This sequence comes from Roseitranquillus sediminis, assembly GCF_016918935.1. Taxonomy (GTDB): domain Bacteria; phylum Pseudomonadota; class Alphaproteobacteria; order Rhodobacterales; family Rhodobacteraceae; genus Roseitranquillus; species Roseitranquillus sediminis. The sequence goes on along the minus strand of NZ_JAFFOB010000011.1, from coordinate 1,034 downwards.
GACCTGGCTGATGCAGTAGATCAGGACGTCGCGGTCATGGATCGTGGCCAGCCCCTCGACCGAGGGACGCACCTCCACGTAGTTCTTGCCCGCCGCATCCTGGTAGCGCCGGATCCGCCGGTCGGGCTTGGTCGAGAGCGAAAAGATCGGATGCGCCATCGAGGCCATGTCCGCCTTCAGCGAGGCATCGAAGATGTCGCAGACGAAGAAGTCGGCCTGCTCCTGCCGGTCGGGCAGGAGGGGCGCACGCTCGTCTTTCGTGATTTCACCCACCATGCGGCCAGCATCGTGATTTCACCCACACCCGTCAATGCTTTCGTGATTTCACCCACGCAGACTCGTGACTCTACCCACGCTCTTTCGTGATTTCACCCACACCCATGCCTGTATATCTCTGATAAGATTTCAGAAATATCGACAATCCACAACGTAACACTGACTCTAACACGTAATAACACAAGAGGCGGCAGGCCGCCGGCAGCGGCCAGAACGAGATGCCGTGAAAGCCAATTCCCGACCCGTCACGCCAAGCGCCGGAAATCCTGCGAACCGAGCCGTGGGGCTGGAAACGCTGAGTTAATCGCTAAGAGCCGTCCCAAGGAGGCGGTCCGTCCGCTCGGCTGAGATTTATCTCAACGATGCTTGTCAACTGTCGGGATGCGGGCGGGGCAGGGGCGGATGCTGTCCCGCCGGGTGGTGTAGGTTCTGGCTAAGGTGGTCACCGGAGGTTTGCCGGTAGGTTCTGGTTGCTATCGCCAATTCGTACCGGAGAGACCACCGATGACCGTGGACATGATGAACCTGCGGGACTTCGTCGAGAAGACCCCTGACGCCGACCTTCTGCGCGAGATGATCGGTTTCGCGGCCGAACGCCTGATGGAGCTGGAGGTCGGCGCCGTGACGGGCGCGGGCTATGGCACGAAGATCCCAGCTAGCCGCGTGCAGCGCAACGGATATCTGATCTTGCCCCCGTTTCGCCGGACACTCAGGCGGTTGCGGTTTGAGCTGCGATGAACTCGCGAGGCGAGCGCATC
>NZ_JAFFOB010000010.1 GCF_016918935.1 Roseitranquillus sediminis | reverse complement strand
CTCAGGCGAAGGCCAAGTTCCCGCGAGTGCCTGAAGGCTCGTCCCATTCGGCCTGAGGCCGCGCCTTGCCCGAACCTGGGGATACTTGCAGGAGCCGCTGAGAGGGCCCGTAGAGACCGAGAAGGCTCCGGCGAACCTGCCAGGGGACGCTAAAGAAGGAAGCGCCAGGATTTCGACGCTGCCTCGGGCGGACTGAGACGCCAAAAGCCCCGTCAACGGAGGGCGCTCAGGTCAGAGAAAGGAGGGTCTATGACTTTCCTCGAAACACTGATCATTGGAGTGATCCTGATCATCATCGAGAAGCTCGTGAACCGCTGGTTCTAGGTGCCTCGACCTCGTCTCCGGCCTTGATCTGCATGTGCAGTCAAAGTCGGAGCCCTTGCGGCCCCTCGCGCGGACCGCTGCGCGGCGGGCAGTCGACAGTCAGAACGCTGTGACAGAGACCAAGTATCAGCCGGACAAGAGGCGCCGAAGACGGCTCCATACGTGCGCCTGTGGCGGCTGTGGGACGGCAGGTGCCGCCAACGCGAAAGCGCGTTCTTCGGCCCTGTCCAAGCGGCTGCGAAGGTCGTCGATCGTCTCCTGCTCACGCCGCAGCTGCGCCTCGAGCATCTCAACCTTGACCAGGAGGACCTCGGGGCTCTCATGGCCCGCGGCCCGTTCCTGTTCCGAGCCGTCCCGATGTGATGTCTCGCGCGCGTCCCTTGGGAACACCCGCGCCAGCTCGGCGGGGTCGATGGCATAGGAGCCATGGTCGCCACGCTGGGCTGACAAGCGCCCGCTCTTGATGGCCCGATGGATCGTTGACCGGCTGCAGCCCGCCTCGGCCGCCGCCTCTCGCAGCGTATAGCCCATGCCTGTCCCGCCTCTGTGTCTCGCCGTCTCATCGCGCCGTTTCAGAGACGTTCCGCTCGGAACGGTCTCGGGTCAATCACCGAAACGGCGCCTACCCTGATCCCAAGGCTGTTGTGTCGTGGAGGCTGCGGGCGGCCATGTAAGCAAAATTTAAACCGTTGGAAGCATATCCTCCGCTCGAAGGCAGATCAGAGGGGTCCCAATGGCCATAAATCGCAGGAACGTCGTCAATTCGGACATCTTAGGGGATGCCGTCCCCGCCGAACCAAAACCGCACCAAAGGCGGCAGGTCGCAGTTGAACTCGAAGGCTTTGGCCTTCGATTTCGCGTGGCCTACGCCGCCGCCCAAGGGGAGAAGCTCCACCACGAGGACGATCCCGATGATCGGTAAGGAGGTGCGGGAATGGAGGGAGCGAAACGGCTACCGGCAGGCTGACCTTCTAAAGGAGCTGGGTATCGGATCGAGAGGCACTCTGAGCGCCTTGGAGAACTCCGAGAAGGAGATCCCCCGTCAGATGGAACTGGCGCTGATCGCGCTCGAGGAGAACCCAGGTCTACGCATCTACCACGGGCGCAAGGACACGTCTCATAGGAAGACGCGAAAGAGCGAGCAGGTGAAGCCGTACTGCCTGCGCAATCTGGTGATCTGACCCCTAACCATCTTGTCCTCGCGGAGCTTCAGCCAACGCCTGCGCCAGCTCCTCCCGCGCCCGGTCTTCGGCCGCGGCGATCAGCTCGGCCTTGCCGTCACGTCGCGCCTTTCTCCCGACTTTCGGCCGATCGAGCTCCCTCATAGCCTCGACCCGAGCTGCGTGGTCCTTCACGCCCCAGGTCAGCGTGACCCCCACCACCCGCCGCCCCCGCGTGATCGGGACGTACCCGGCATGGAAGCCGGCGAGCTGGTTGATCTCGGCCATCGCAGGCTCAAGCGCTCGCAGCTTGAAGTCCTGCCAGCGCGGCAGCTTGCCGGCCGGTACGCCCACCAGCTCGCGCAGCTCGTCTAGGGCGAAGGCCTCTGACGCCTTCCGCAGCCCAGCTCGCAGTGACATGACGGCATAGAGGCGCAGGGCGTACTTGCTCTCGAACGCCATCACTGCCCGCCGCGAGATGACCGCCCAGTGGCTGCTGTTCGCGATGGCACGGCGCAGCGCTGGCGAGAACTCAAACCGCAGCTCGGCCTGCGCCTCCCGCTCATCCTCGCGCTCCACGTCCGACAGGATCGGGCCGGATTTGGTGAAGCGGCGGCCTCGCGCGTCCGTCAGCTGCAGCCGCAACGTCGTCGTGTGCAGCTCCTCGATCAGGCGCTGCAGCTCGGGGAGCGTGGCGTGGAAGGTCTCGTTCAGCGCTGCCAGCGTGATCCGGTGTTGCACCTGGTCGGCGATCCTGACCCCCGCGGCCTGCACTAACAGGTGGAAGAGCTTCGCCCCTCGCAGCGTCATCCTCCCGCCTGCAGGGAAGCGCATGTCCACGATCTCACCAGCCTCGACGATGGCGTCAGGGTTCTCGCGATGCGTGGCGATCGCCCTCAGGGTCGTGTGCTTCGGCGGTGGAGCTGTCGGGTCGGCCATGGGGAACCGATACACACGCGGCGTTCCCGAAGCCAGTTCCCGCACTCGCAATCCGTTCCCGTAGGCTCGCAATCCGTTCCCGTAGCACTCGCAATCTGTTCCCGTAGGCTCGCAATCCGTTCCCGTCAGCCAGATTTTGCAAGAAAAATCAGCGCTTTGCGAGACACCGAACAAGAACAAGAGAACAATGAAAAGAGCGTCAGCCGTTAGTTCGCCATCTGTTCCTTGACGGACGCGGCAGGCGGTGTCACTATATCTCGTACATAGTGGGCGGATAACCACCAAATCAGGGAGGAAGAAGAGTAACCAAGATGGATCGATCGTATGCAAGAGACGCGCCACATCGGCCGCAAGGCTAGTAGCAACATCCTCCACGCCATCGACTTTGCGAAGTTCATCGACCACCCGCTGAACCTGTACGTCGTCATCCGCTTGGGCGAGACCGAAGACCCCGCCCTCGTCTTCCAGAAGATCCACCACAAGTGCCGCGTGTGGCTTCAGCGCCGGCTACAGCAGCTCGGCCGCGAAGTCCTTCCGCCCTTGTACGCCTTCTCGCTTGAGAACCCGACCCAGTGCCGGCCTCACGTCAACTGGATGGTTCATATCCCAGCTGAGCTGCATCGAGAGTTTCAGCAGAAGCTGACTCAGTGGGTCCGCAAGGCATCGGGATCAGAACCTGGGTTGCGCGACATCCACATCTCACCAGTCGATCCGTACACGGACAAGAGGCTGGGGAATTACATCGTGAAGGGCACAGATCCGCGCTACGTTGACCACCTGCACCTTACCAAGGTCGCTTGCCTGCAAGGTCTCGTCCGAGGGCGCCGGGCATCTCCCAGTCGCGCGCTCAGCCGCGCCGCTCGTGCTGCGGCTGGCTTTGTCCCGCGCCGTGACAGGGACAAGTGGAAGGCGCGACTAGGGGACATTGCGGAGAAGCCGAGAAGGCTCATGCCGCCGCCAGCTGACGAGGCCACCTGGTTCTAGTCATCGTCACGGTGGCGACGGGCGCGGCGCAATCCGAGGACCGCCTTCACGACCAGGAGGGCGAGAAGGATCAGGCGGAGGATGTCAGTAAGGTCGGCGACGGACATGACGTTTCCTGCTCTCAGGTGGTGAGAACCGGGCGCACGTCATATGCAGCCGATGCAAAGAACGTAGAGACAGGCGCGCTTCGTCGCAAGTAGGATCAGCCGCGGGATTCAACCTCCGGTCGGCTCACATAACGTCCGTAGGGCGACGTTCGCGGTTCGTTACGGCTGGGGCGGATCGCCCCCAGGTTGCTAGCGCGGGGCAAAAAAGATGGGCCACCACGATCTGCTACATCGTGATGGCCCTTCACTAGAGCGGTGTCGGGTGCCGGTATGGCACTTACTCTAGGAACTTTTTTCTAGTGCGCAGGTGGGAACGTCAACGTTGCCGATCAAGATATCCGCCTGCGCCGGCCAATATAATCCAGATTAATCAATGCAATACGGTTTTGCTCACGGTCTCGTGACCTAAAATAGTGGTCATCGTTTGGGCAATGTTACTAGTTCTAGAAGCGTGGGCTCGAGGTGAGCCTGAAGACCTGCCTAACGCGGGCACATGGAGCCAAGGCAATGTATTTCATCATTGCTGCGCTCTATGGGGCTGTGGCGATCTGCTACGTCGTGATGGCCCTTCACTAGAGCGGTGTCGGGTGCCGGTCTCCTCCAGGAGACCGGCATTTTTCTCCGCACTGCGCCGGCCGTAACCTCCGGCCAAGTCCTGGCTCGGGGCGCTTAACCAGACCCCCGTTTCGCTCTTGGTTAACGGCCCCTCGGTGCCGCTCATGCGCCCATGAACCAGAGCCCAAGTTTCACGGATCGTGTTCTGCTCGTCCTCGGGCTGATCGTCTTCGCCGTCTTCGTGCGGGGCGGCGTCCTGCTTGTCGCAAGCGCCTTCTGAGGGCTGCATGGCTCGGAGCGGATGGGACGCGCGGAACGCACTCGAGCGCGAGTTTGGCCGCCGCTATTGCCACGCACCTGCCGGCTGGTGCGTCTATTGCGGGCAACCCTGCGGGCGAAAGCGGGACCATGTGCCGCCGATCCGGTTCGCCGCTGAGTTCAGCGAGGAGCTGGCGCATTGGGTGTATCCGTGCTGCCGGCCCTGCAACTTTGCGCTGGGGCCTATGCAGGCGCGATGCCTGGTCCCGCGGGCGCGCCACGTCCGAGCGGTCGCTTTGGCCGCGTTGGCGGCTGGTGTCGCAGACATTGCGGAGCGGCAGCGCCTCGAAGCGGTTGCAGCGGAGGTGGCCGCGCGGCTCAACGTCGGCCGGTACCGTGAGCTGTGCCTGTGCCGGACGGTGCCCCCAGAGCGGCCGCAGCCGGCGGTGTACCGCGCGCGGTGCCAGCACCTGGTGGCTGGAACGAGCCTCGCCGGCCCGGCCGCCCCCTGTCTCAGTGATGCCGAGAAAGGGCAGCGGCTCAGCGCAAGGCCCTGAGAGCCGCGGAGCGAGCCGAGGGCGGTCAAAGCAGAACCCGCAGGGGGGACGCGGCCCGGCGGAGAAAGGCGGGCGTGTAGCCCCCCTGCCAGCGCCGCTGCGGCGCCAATGCGGCCGGGAGGTATGTCCTGGGCCGCGCCAAGCCCGAAGGGCGCGGAGGCCGAGAGGCCGGAGTTGCGTGCGCGCGGGGTCTCCCTCGCGCGCACGCATACGCGCGCGCGCATGCGCATCTTGCTCAAGCATACATTTAGTGACAGGCGCCGCCGGGTCCGGTCGGGGCCGCGCTCAGCCCGGTGTGCCGGTCGTTCCAGGGGACCGCGCGGGGCGGGCCAGGGCGGGCCGGGTGGCGGTGTCACGAGAAGGGGCTGCGGATCGCGCTCAGCCCGGCTTCGCCGGTCGTTCCTCGGGAACGCGCGGGGCGAGCTGTCAGCCCTCGGGGTTCGGGGTGTCCCCGACCAGGCGGCGATCGGCGGCAGAGATAGCTTCAGAGCGTCTGAGAGAGCCCGTGGAAGGCCGAGTGAGAGTGGGGGCTCATCACCCGGCCGCAGCGGCACTGTACGCTCCAAGGCCCCTCTGAGCGGCGCACAGCGTGTCAGCTACTCACACGGAAGGCAGGGCATCCTCCGGAGACGTCAAGGATCGGAGGAGGAGGCCCTGCCGTCTCATGCGCGCGTTTTCTTGTCCCAATATCGCAGTTAGTGACACCGGCCGCCGCGGCGCCAGCCGAGCGGCCGGTGTCACATCCACCGTCGAGCTGGCGAGACGAGTGCTGAGAGCCGCACCAGGGCGCGGCGAAGCCGGAGCACCTGGTCGTCTGTCACGGGCAGCGAAGTGGGAACGGTCAGAGCTGGTGCATGGACGCGAAGCGGTCATTCGGCCGAAATCGGTCGCGCACCTCAGGCGAAGGCCAAGTTCCCGCGAGTGCCTGAAGGCTCGTCCCATTCGGCCTGAGGCCGCGCCTTGCCCGAACCTG
>NZ_JAFFOB010000009.1 GCF_016918935.1 Roseitranquillus sediminis | reverse complement strand
GATGCGCTCGCCTCGCGAGTTCATCGCAGCTCAAACCGCAACCGCCTGAGTGTCCGGCGAAACGGGGGCAAGATCAGTTTACCCGCCGCAGTGCCTTCGCTTCAGGCGCCGGATAGATCGGCTCCATTGCCTTCTTCCACGTCTCGATCAGTTTTTCGCGCGGAACACCGTGCGCAGTAAACTCGCGGAGAAGGGCGGACGCCGCAAGGGACAGCGCCTCTGACAGACCGATGCTCTGAGCGCGTGCCGCCATGACGGCCGTCTCGATGAACCCGTCCAGCTTCACCTGAAGGAAGAACTTCTGCTGGTCGGTCAGATTCTCAAAATCGCTCATGGTCTCCTCCTTCGATGCGTTTCTGGCCTTCGCCGTGACGTGTACGGCCGGGCCGAAGGCAAGCAGCGCTTCGGCCACTTCCAGAGCGTCATCCGGCCAGTATTCCTGCGGACGGGGGTGGTGGACTCCGCGTGCCTTCACAGGGCGGCACGACAGGACGGCGTTGCGCCAGTGCAGCGGGATCGCCTCTCGCCCCTGGCAGGCGCCGAGGAGCGCACCGCAGATGGCAGCGTTGGTGTCGGTATCGCCACCCCGTGCCACGGTTACGGAGACCGCCTCGGCGACGGGCGTGCCCTTCATCAAGTGATGGAACGCATTCTGGAAGGCGGTCAGCACCCAGCCCATCTGACGCTCGAAGTCCTCCGGTTCATGACGGCGCGCAAGTGCAAGCCGCTGACGGACGAGCTTTGCGCCGTCGCAGTCGCCCGCATGCAGTTCGGCCGCCGCGCACATTTCCTCGGCCGTGCCGCCCGCCACGCCCGCAGAGATCGCGGCGGCGAAGGCGGCGCTCGCGGCCTGGCAGACGGGATGCGGATGCGTCAGGCGCGCATCCTCGGCGGCCAGCCGTGCGGCGAGCGCCGGATCGCCAGCGGCGAAGATGCCGATCGGACTGACCCGCATCAGCGCGCCGTTCGACTGGCTGTCCGACCGGGCCTGTCGGCCTTCAGCCAGCGCCGTGATCCCGGCGCGCGTCGTTCCGCCTATGTCGAAAGGGCCGGACCGCGCCCAACGCACATAGCCCTGACCGACCCTCGTGGGATCGAACGCGCCAGCCGAAACCAGCGCGCGGGCCAGCGCCAGCGCCATCTCGCTGTCGTCGGTCGGCTGCCCGGCGATCAGGTTCCAGGTGCCGCCATCGGTCAGCCGGGTGACGCCATCCGGATGGCTGCGGTCGATCTCGGTCGCTGACTGGAATTCCACTGCCGAGCCGAGCGCGTCGCCCGCAAGCTGGCCGAGGAGACAGCCCTGGGCGCGCGCAAGCCGCTCGGCATCAGAAACACGGCGCTTGAGGTGCACGCTGGTCCGCTTTTTGCGCGGCCCGGGACCGGGCCGGAGCCCGACGAGGGTCGTCACCACATCCTCGGGGCCGCCGATGCAGCCGTCGAAGTTGTGACACCGGTAATTGACCGGACGTCCGGACCGCTCGACCAGCGTGCACCCCGCGCCGATCAGCAGGGCATGCCCGCCGGCGATGTCCCAGTGATCAAGCCCTGCCACGAGGCTCACGGCGGCATCCACCTCGCCGATAGCCGCCAGTGCGAGACGATAGGCCGGGCTCGGGATGGCGCGGACCCGGATGCCGCGCAGCGTCTCGTGATTGTGCCTTGCGTAGTCCGCAGCCTGCGCGTTCATCGCGATGACAACCGGCGTGCCGCAGCCCGCGCGCCGCACGGCCACGCCGTTGCGCGTTAGAGCGGAACCCTCGGCCCATGCGATCAGGTCGCCGCGATCATCCGGGGCCAGCGGCGCGAAGACGACGCCGAGAACGGGCCGCCCTGCGCGCAGCAGAGCAACAGAGATCGCCGACCCCCGGCGGCCGGCAAGGAAGTCGGTCGTGCCGTCCTGGGGGTCCACCACCCAGAGGTCGCTGCCCGAGGCACGGACCCGGCCCGTCTCTTCGCCGACGAAGCCGCAAGCGTGCAGGCCAAGCAGACGGCCCTTCAGGAAGCGTTCCACTTCCGTGTCGATCGGCGCCTTCGACCCGCCGCCGCGGGGTCCGCCGCGGCGATGGAACTCGGCCCGGATCATGGCGCCGGCTTCGGCCACCGTCTCCACCACGGAAGTCAGCAGCGCCGCTGCGGCGGGTTCGATATTGGACTGGATCATGTCGTTCTCCTTTGCTTCGATGAAGCAGGACTACGCCTTGGCCGGCACTCGTGCGGATCGCTCGGGATTTTCCGGTTCGGTTCCGATCGGAGGGCAAGACAGACATGCGCAACGCCGTCGGCTTCTACTGGACGCTTCCCGTGCCATGGGCAGGCTTCACGGCGTTGCCGGAGGACATCGACGCCGCCGCGAAGGTCAGCCGCACGATCCGCTACCAGTGCGAACTCATCCGCCGACATGCGAGGGACAACGACTACCGGCTGGTCGCCGAGAAGGTCTTCCTCGAAATCGCACCAGACCGCGGCAGCCAGTACGTTCTGGATGCACTGCGTCCGCTCGAGGCGATCTGCCGCGCGAAGGAAGCAGTGCTGCTCCATGTCGACTTTTCCGAAGTTCAGGGATGGCGTAGCCACGGACCTCTTTCGGATTGGGCGAGGCACGCACTAATCGAGGTCGAGACGGTCTATCCAGACGAGATCCAGATCGACGGTGGGGTTTTCGATCCGCACCACCATTTTGCGGATTGGCGCAAACGGCAGCACGAGTGGACCGCCAGCAAACCGGAGCGTGTTGCCCGGGCATTCGCTGCAGCTGGTCGGCTTCGCGATGCAGGAGGGACGCACAAGGCGATTGCACAGGCATTGAACGACGAGGGCATTCCAAGTCCGACCGGAAAGCCTTGGACCGCGGACAGCATTGGGAAGCTGCTCGGCGCTGCGCCGAACTGAATACGATCCCCTAGACCCTAAAAGTCGTCACAGCTACGCGCCATTCGGCCAGCGCACCCAGCGGCTGCGCCTCTCGCATGTTGCGGCTCTGCTCCCTTTGAGAGCGATGGAAACAAGGGCGAAGTTTTGGCGGCGTTGAAACTCAGGGCATTGGAAAAGCGCGAAAAAATCCGACCGAACCGATTTTGGCGCGGTTCGCCCGACCAGAGACGAGAGGCCATTCAGAGACGGAAATAGCTCCGCGCCCGCGTCTCAGCAGTTCGCACCCACACGGCAAACCCCTTTGAAAACAGGAGAAATTTCGCCTCGGTCGGGCGGCCTAAACAGATTCGAAAGGGTGATAGTGGCGGAGACGATGGGATTCGAACCCACGAGGCCCTTTCGGGCCTACTCCCTTAGCAGGGGAGCGCCTTCGACCACTCGGCCACGTCTCCGCCGACGGTCCTATCAGCATCGGCTCCGGGATAACAAGCCTTGTTTGACCCGCTCGCGTCGCCAGGCCGAAGAGGCCGCAATCCCCTACGAGCAAAGGGAAAGGGGCGCGGTTACATCAGAGCCGAGCCGCGCTACCGCGGCGGGTCCGAAGGTGATTGTCGGGGCGAGGGTGCGATGTCGCGCCTGCCGCCGGTAAGCGAGACGACGCTCCCGGACGCAGTCGGCTCGTGGCAGGCGCGGCGGACGCCGCGGAAGACGCAGGGCCGTCCTCGTGGGGGCCGCGGGCGTCTATGAGGCGATGGCGAAGACAAAGCGGAGGCAGACAGTCACGAGGAAGAGGCCGAAGAGCACCTCGAGCCGGCGACGGGGCAGGGCGTGCGCGAGGTTGACGCCGATCTGGGTGGTGAGAAGTGTCATCGGCACGATGATCGCAAGCCCCAGAAGCGAGACGAAGCCAAATGCATCCGGCGGCAGACCCGGACGTCCCCATCCGGCGATGACGTAGCCGATCGCGCCCGGGATCGAGATCAGCACGCCGACACCGGCAGAGGTCGCGACCGCCTGGTGGATTGCCCGGCCATGAAGCGTCAGGACCAGCGTCGAGATGGCGCCTCCGCCGATCCCCATGAGCGCTGAGGCGAGGCCGACCCCGCCGCCGTAGATCTGCAGGAGCGGAGCACCCGGCATGACGTCCGCCAGCCGCCACGATGCCCGGCCCAGGAGCAGCTTCGTTGCGATGACGCTCGAGACGGCGACGAAGACCGCCTGAAAGACCCAGGGCGATGCATAACGCGCGAGGGCGGCCCCGGCCACCGTCCCGAGTACCAGCGGCAGCGCCCAGCGTCGCAGGACCTGCATGTCGACCGCTCCCTTGCGATAATGGCCGTAGGCCGAGCGGATCGAGGTGGGCACGATGATGGCGAGCGAGGTTCCCACGGCGAGGGGCATCCTGATCTCCTCTGCGACTCCGGTCAGGCGGAACGCCTCGTATAGGACGGGCACTATGATCGCGCCGCCACCGACACCGAAAAGCCCGGCGAGGACTCCGGTGATGCCACCGGCTACGGCAAGCGCCATGGCCAGTGTCAGGAGTTGCGAGACATCGTCGCCCATCGGTCACCTTCCCGCCGCACCGCGCAGCCAGTCTCGCGGATCGAGTGTCCGCCGGGCGGTGGTCGGTCATCGACCGGGCGAAGGCAAGGGCAGGTCGCGGCGTACCGCAGTCAGCCGCCCTTCGCGACCGGCTCCGGCGGGTGCGAGGGGATCAGGCGCTCCAGCACCTCCGCGACACGCCGGTCATCGAACGGCTTAGTGAGGGTGATGCAGTTCGTCATTGCCTCCGCGGCGGCGACGCTGGCACGTCCGGTCGCGAAGACGATCGCCAGTTCCGGCTGAAGCTCGCGCGCCGCGCGCGCCAATTCCTCGCCCGAAAGGTCGGGCAGCCCGACGTCGGTCACGAGCACCTGGAACTCGCCTTGCCGCAGGAGCGTGAGCGCCTGCGCAGCGTTGCTCGAGAGCGACACTTCGGCGCCGAGCGCCGTCAGTATGTCCGCTAGGTCGAGACGGATGAGCGGCTCGTCTTCGCAGACGAGAATGCGCGGCGGGCGTCTGTCAGCTGCCTTGGTCGGAAGGGCTCGTGCTGCGGATGGTTTCGACGCCAGGATTTCGTGCACCTTGGCCACGATCTTTTCCTGCGTAAACGGCTTGGCGAGGAAGTTGAGTCCCTCGTCCAGCCGGCCATCGTGGACGATTGTGTCGCGCGAATAGCCGGAAATGTAGAGCACCGGAAGGTCGGGCCGGAGAGCGGCGGCTCGCTCCGCCATCTCGCGCGTCGTGATCCGGCCCGGCATGACCACGTCCGTCACCAAGAGATCCACCGAGGCGTCCCGCTCCAGGTGCTCGAGCGCCAGTTCCGGATCGGAGGCGGTGCAGACCGCGAAGCCGGCGTCCCGCAGCAGTGCGGCCGTCGCGGCCATCACGTCGGCGTCATCCTCCACCAGCAGCAGCGTGACGCCCGCCGCGTCCAGCTTGGCGGCCGTCGGCACGACTTCGCGCCGTTCGGGCGCCGCTTGCGAGCGGGGCAGCGTCAGGGCGACTTCCGTTCCGGCGCCGGGCCGACTGTCGATCGTGACGCGGCCGCCCGACTGCCTGGCGAAGCCATAGACAGTGGCAAGGCCGAGGCCCGTGCCCTTGCCGACCGGTTTCGTGGTGAAGAAGGGCTCGAAAACCTTCTCGGCGATCTCCGGCGTCATGCCGGGACCGTCGTCGATCACCTTGATCTCCACGTAGTCGCCCGGCACCAGGTCCCGTCCACCGGCGATAACCTCGTTGGCGAGTTCGATCCGCAGCGAGCCGCGCCCTGACATGGCGTCACGGGAATTGACCACGAGATTGAGGATCGCGTTCTCGGTGTTGGTGACGTCCGCGAACGCCCACCAGAGGCCTTCCGGCGCGTGGATCGTCAGCGTGATCTCGTCGCCGAGCGCGCTGCGCAATATCTGGCTAAGTTCCGCGAGCATGGCGGCAGGATCGAAAGGTACCGGTTCCAGCGGCTGCCGCCGGCTGAAGGCGAGAAGCTGCGAGGCCAACGCGGCGCCGCGATCGACCGCGCGCATCGCCGCATCGAGCCTCTGGCGACCAGGCGAGTCGACGTGAAGCTCTCGCGCAGCGAACGTGAGGCTGCCGGTAATCGCCTGCAGCAGGTTGTTGAAATCGTGGGCAATGCCGCCCGACAGGTTGCCGATGGCCTCCATCTTCTGACTCTGGCGAAGCGCCGCATTCGCCTCCTCGAGCTCGCGGTTTCGGCGGGCGACGCGGTCCTCCAGCGTGGCGTTGAGATCCGCCAGAGCGGCCTCGACGGCCTTCTGTTCGTCGATGTCAGCGTTGGTTCCTACCCAACGGATAATCCGGCCCTGGTGGTCGCGGATCGGGATGGCGCGGACGAGGTGCCAGAGGAACTCGCCATCGGCGCGTCGGATGCGGAACTCGGCCGCGTAGGCCGTTCCCTCTTCAACGGAACGCTGCCAACCCTCAGCAACTTCTGACCGATCGTCGGGGTGCGACAGGCGGCCCCAGCAGGTGCCGCGCAAGTCTTCGTCGTCGAGGCCAGTGTACGTGTGGACGCGCTCGCTCAGCCAGTCGAGGCGGCCGTCCGGCAGCGCGGTCCAGACATGCGCGGGCATCGTCTGCGCCATGGTCCGGAAGCGCTCCTCGGCTTCGCGCAGCTGCACCTCGGCAACCGTCTGCGCAGTCACGTCGTGACCCTGCACAAAGATGCCGAACGGGCTTCCCGTCGAGTCGAAGAGCGGCTGGTAGACGAAATCCAGGAACAGTTCGTGAGGCGCCTGCTCGTGCTCGTGCTGCAGCACCACACGAGCGTTGCGCATCGTCACCGCGTCGCCCGACCGGTAGACCTTGTCTAGGAGTTCGTAGAAGCCCTGGCCCTCCAGCTCAGGCAGCGCCTCCCGCACGCTCCGCCCGATCAGGCCGCGCTTGCCCACGATACGCACGTAGGCTTCGTTCGCGATGCGGAACACGTGGTCCGGTCCCACGAGGATCGCCATGAACGACGGCGCCTGATTGAAGGCCATCTGGAAGAAGTCGGCCGCCGAGCCGAGTTCGAGGTTCTGCTGCGTCACCGCCTCGGCGCGGCGCAGGACGTCCGCCTGTTCTCCCGTGGGGATCGGGACGTGCGGGCGCGACCGATAAAGATCGGTGACGTCGAAGGTGTTCTGCAAAACGAACTCCGTCCGCCCGTCGGCACCGGCGATGGGCGTGTGCGTGGCGCTCCAGTAGCGCTCCTCGATCTGCCCGTCGGTGCCGACGATTGGGTAGGGGATCAGCGGCAGGTGATCGGTCGCGCCGGTCTCGAAGACCCGCTTGAACGACAGCCGCAGCATCCGCCCATGATCGCTCTGCGGGTCCGAGGGAAATTCCTCGGTCATGATGCGACCGATCAGAGTCTCTCGCGTCCGTCCAGTGACCGCGAGGTAGGCCTCATTGGCCCATACCATTCTCAGGTCCCGATCCAGCAGGACGAACGGCGAAGGCGCGGCGAGAAAGAGCTTCTCGAAATCGAAATTCATGAGATCGCCGATAGCAGAAGGACGCCGCCGCGCAAGTACGCCGCGCGTCCCCGCAGTCGCAGCGCGCGCCTGCCGTAACGGCAGGTGGCGCGCCATCATCGCACTCCGGTTGCACGTCGGCGCCGGTCTTGCAACAGCTGTGGGCAGTCGTAGGCGCATCGAGCGAGGTGGAACATGCGGGCAAGCCGTCGGACGATCGTGATGCTGCTGATGGCGACGGCCGTCGCGGGTTGCGTCGGAGGCACCGCGCTGCGGTCACTGCCGGACCGCGAGCCCTCGCTGCGCCCGGTTCCCAATCCTGCCTTCGATGCCTGGGTCGAAGCCTTCGCCGGGCGTGCGGCCGCGCAGGGCATATCGCGCGCCACGATCGACCGGGCGCTGGGCGCCGCGGGCTTCCTGCCCGGCGTGATCGAGCGCGACCGCAATCAGACCGAGTTCACGCGCTCGCTTGAGGATTATCTCGCCATAGCCGCCTCGGATGAGCGTGTGGCGACCGGTCGCGCGATGCTCAACCGGCACGCGGGCCTGCTCTCGCGGATCGAGGCGCGCTACGGAGTCGACCCCGCGGTGGTTGTCGCGATCTGGGGCCTCGAGAGTCGCTATGGCGAGAGGCGCGGCGACATTTCCGTCGTCTCGGCGCTGGCAACTCTGGCCTACGACGGCCGGCGAGGCGCCTTCTTCGAGCAGCAGCTCGTCGCCGCGCTGCGCATCCTCGAAAACGGCGACATTCCTGTCGAGCGCATGACCGGAAGCTGGGCCGGCGCGATGGGGCACACGCAGTTCATCCCGACATCTTATCTCGCCTACGCCGTTGACTTCGACGGCGACGGACGGCGCGACATCTGGTCGGAGGACCCGACCGACGCGCTGGCCTCCACGGCGGCATACCTCGCCCGCTCGGGCTGGCAGCGCGGGCGGCCGTGGGGGATGGAGGTGCGTCTGCCGACTGGCTTCGACACCAGTCTCGCCGGGCGCGGGACGACGCGGAGCGTCGGTGCCTGGAATTCTCTCGGTGTCAGGACGGTAGGCGGACGGTCGGTGCCGGATCACGGTCCTGCATCGCTGCTGATCCCGTCGGGACCTTCTGGCCCGGCGTTCCTGATCTTCCGCAACTTCACGGTGCTGACGCGCTACAACAACGCCCAGAACTACGTGATCGGCGTCGGGCACCTTGCCGACCGCATCGCCGGAGGCCCGCCCCTTGCCGCGGGCTTCCCGCCCGACGCTCAGGGCATGACCATCTCGGACAGGCGCGAACTCCAGCGGCGCCTCACCGCCGCCGGGTTCGACACCGGGGGCGCCGATGGAGTCGTCGGGCCCGACACCCGCGCCGCGATTTCCGCCTACGAGCGCGCCGCCGGAATGCCGGTTACGGGCCAGCCGTCGATGACGCTGCTCGCGCGGCTGGGCTAAGGCCGCTCAACCCGCGAGCTGGTGCGACAGCGCGATGTCCCGCAGGGTGTCGCGCTCGAGCTCCATCTCCTCGAACCGGTCGCGCACGACGTCGCCGATGCTGATGAGGCCCGCGACGCGGTCCTGCTCCATCACCGGAACGTGCCGCGCGCGGTGGAGGGTCATCGTCCGCGCCACCTTGGCGACGGTGTCCTCGGCCGAGCAGATCGTGGGCTTGCGGTCCATGAAGTCCGCGACCTTCATCCGCAGCGCCCGTGCCCCGCAGTCGGCGATGGCCCGCACCACGTCCTTTTCCGACAGGACGCCGTCAAGCGCGCCGTCGGCGCCGCTGACCACCAGCGCGCCGATCCGTTCCAGCCGCATCAGCGCCGCCGCGACCTCGATCGTCTCCTCGGGATCGACCTTCTTCACCTCGTTGCCCTTGCGGGCTAGGACCTCCTTCACGAACATCGGGTGCCTCCTCGATTGCGAGCCTTCGGCTGCGCCGCGGGACGGCGGCGATGCCGAAGTCACACCATCCTAGCACGATAAGCGGGATTTCGCGCGTCGCGGCATCGGACGGGCGGGGGCGAACGGATCCGCCCCCGCAAGAGGCGTGAGGTGCGGCTAGACGCCAGGCTCGACCTGCACCTGCGCCATGGTGGCCGGGTCTGCCGGCGGCTCGCCGCGGGCGATCGCGTCCACGTTTTCCATCCCCTCCACCACGCGGCCGACGACGGTGTACCCACCATCGAGGTGCGGCGCGGCGTCGAACATGATGAAGAACTGGCTGTTCGCGCTATCCGGGCTGGCGGACCGGGCCATGCCGACCACGCCGCGCTCGAATGGCACGTCGCTGAACTCGGCCGGAAGGTCCGGCAGTTGCGATCCGCCCATGCCGGCCGCGCCGATGTCCTCGCCTCGGCCGAACTCGACATCGCCGGTCTGAGCCATAAAGCCGTCGATCACCCGGTGGAAGACGACGCCGTCATAGGCGCCTTCCTCGGCCAGCGCGACCAGCCGCTCGACATGCTGTGGCGCCACGTCGGGCAGGAGGTCGATCACCACCTCGCCGTCGGCTCCGTTGCCGAGTTCGATGACGAGGTTCGGCCCGGGGCCGTCCTCGAACCGGGTCTCCTGCGCGGCGGCGGGCGCGGCGATCAGCGCCGCGAGGACCAGACTACGCATCGGCGGCCACCTTCACGCTGATCATCCGGTCCGGATTGGCGGGCGGTTCGCCGCGCGTGATCTTGTCGACATGCTCCATGCCAGAGATCACGCGGCCGTAGACGGTATACTGGCCGTTGAGGAAATGCGCCTCCTTGAAGGTGATGAAGAACTGGCTGTTGGCGCTGTTCGGATTGGCCGATCGCGCGGCGCCGAGGGTGCCGCGGTCGAACGGCAGCTTCGAGAACTCGGCTTTCACGTCAGGTTTGTCGGACCCGCCGGTGCCGGCCATGCGGATGTTTAGCCCGTCGGACTGACCGTGCTTCACATCGCCGGTCTGCGCCATGAAGCCGTCGATGACGCGGTGAAACACCACGCCGTCGTAGGCGCCCTCTCGCGCCAGTTCCTTGATCCGCGCCACGTGCTCGGGCGCAACGTCGGGCAGGAGCTCGATCGTCACCGGGCCGTCCTTCAGCTCGATGATGATCGTGTTCTCCGGGTCCTTGATCTCTGCCATCGTCTTTCTCCCTTGGGATGCGCGGCGGACCCTAGGGCGCCCGGTGCGCTCTGGAAAGGGCCGGAGCATTGACGCGCGCGCCTGCGGCGGTTCTAGAAGACGCGACACCGAACGGAGGATGTGCTGATGGCCTGGAAGACGCTCGACGACATCGACATGGCCGGCAAGATCGTGCTGACGCGCGTGGACCTGAACGTGCCGGTCGATGATGGACGCGTGGCGGATGCGACGCGGATCGAGCGGATCGTGCCTACGGTGCGCGACATCCTCGACCGCGGTGGCAAGCCGGTGCTGCTGGCGCACTTCGGCCGGCCCAAGGGCAAGCCGAACCCGGACTACTCGCTGACCGTCGTGCGCGAGCCGCTGGCCGAGGCGTTGGGCGTGCCCGTCACCTTTCACCCCGACTGCATCGGCGCCGAGGCGCGGGCGACCGTCGAGGAGATGCGCGAGGGCGAAGTGGTCCTGCTAGAAAACACCCGCTTTCACGCCGGCGAGGAGGCGAACGACGCCGGCTTCGCCGAGGAGCTGGCGAAGATGGGCGACATCTACGTCAACGACGCTTTTTCGGCGGCGCACCGGGCGCACGCCTCGACCGAGGGGTTGGCGCGGCGGTTGCCCTCGGCGGCGGGCCGGCTGATGGAGGCGGAACTTTCGGCGCTGGAAAAGGCGCTGGGCTCGCCGGAGCGCCCGGTGGTGGCGATCGTCGGCGGCGCGAAGGTGTCGACGAAGCTCGACCTGCTGGCGAACCTCGTGCGCAAGGTGGATCACCTGGTGATCGGCGGCGGCATGGCGAACACGTTCCTCGCGGCCGAGGGCATCGACGTGGGCCGGTCGCTGGCCGAGCACGAGATGGCGAGCACGGTGCGCAAGATCATGGCCGCGGCTGACGAGGCGGCGTGCGAGATCCTGCTGCCCGTCGACGTGGTCGTGGCGCACGAGCTCAAGCCGGGCGTCGAGACGCGGGTCGTCTCGGCCGACGCCTGTCCCGCCGACCAGATGATCCTCGATGCGGGGCCGCGGACCATCGACAAGATCACGGCGATCCTCGCCGAGGCTCGGACGCTGATCTGGAACGGGCCGGTCGGCGCCTTTGAGACGACGCCGTTCGACGCCGCCACCGTGGCCGCCGCGCAGAAGGCGGCGGAGCTGACGAAGGCGGGGCACCTGATCTCGGTCGCCGGTGGCGGCGACACCGTGGCGGCGCTGAACCGCGCGGGAGTGACGGATGATTTCACCTACGTCTCGTCCGCGGGCGGCGCCTTCCTCGAATGGATGGAGGGCAAGACGCTGCCCGGCGTCGCCGCGCTCGGCGGCTGAGGCTCCCGGCGTGGCCGTCGATCTGGTAGCCTCGCTCCCAGCGGAGCAGGGAGGCGAGCGATGGCGAGGGAGTGGGCACTGATCACCGGCGCGTCCGAGGGGCTTGGGAGCGAGTTCGCGGACATCGCCGCCGCTGCCGGCTACGGCGTGATCCTCGCCGCGCGACGGCGTGACCGGCTCGAAGCACTGGCGGCGGAATTGGCCGAGCGCCATGGTGCGGAGACCGCGGTGATCGTCATCGACCTCTCCGACCCGGAGGCGCCCGATGCGCTCTGGCGCGAGGCGACGGACGGGCGGCATGTCGCGATCCTCGTGAACAACGCCGGCCTCGGCCGCCACGGGCGCTTCGACGACGGCGGGTGGGAGCAGGAGCTGCAGGTGGTCCAGGTCAACGTGCTGGCACTGGCGCGGCTCTTCAAGCTGGCGGTGGCCAGCATGAAGCGCGCGGGCGGCGGGCGGATCCTGAACGTCAGTTCCACCGCGGCCTTCATGCCGGGTCCGAACATGGCGGTCTATCACGGGAGCAAGGCCTTCGTGCAGAGTCTCGGCGAAGCTGTGGCGCACGAGCTGCGGGGCACGGGCGTAACGGTGACGACATTTGCGCCCGGCGCCACGGCGACCGGCTTTCAGAGGGTTGCGGCGATGCAGGGCGCCCGCATCACTCGCGCGGGGATGCAAGACGCGCGAAAGGTGGCCGAGGCGGGCTGGCGCGCGATGATGGCCGGTCGCCGGAGCGCCGTGCCGGGGCTAGTGAACTTGGCCTTCAGCCTCGGACCGCGCCTGCTGCCGCGGTCTTGGAACGCCGCCGTCGCTGAAGTGGCCCTGTCGAAGGGACGGCCGCGTTAGCGCCACCGGCCCTTGGCCACGGCGCTCGACCGGCCTACACCGAGCGGCAAGCCGCAGTGCCAAAGGGAGACAGCCGATGAAGGCGACACGGACCGTCCAGAAGATCCTTGCGAACTACGAGGGCGAAACGCCCGGCGTAAAGGGCAAGCTCTGCCAGATGCTGATGCACGGGCGCCTCGGCGGCTCGGGCAAGATGATCATCCTGCCCGTCGACCAAGGGTTCGAGCATGGGCCCGCGCGCTCGTTCGCGCCGAACCCGGCCGGCTACGATCCGCACTACCACTACCAGCTGGCAATCGACGCGGGGCTAAACGCCTTTGCGGCCCCGCTCGGGATGCTCGAGGCGGGAGCCGACACGTTCGCGGGTCAGATCCCGACGATCCTCAAGGCCAACAGCGCGAACTCACTAATGAGCGATACCGCGGGCAAGAATCAGGCGATCACCGCGAGCGTCGGCGACGCGCTGCGCCTCGGCTGCTCGGCGATCGGCTTCACGATTTATCCAGCCTCGGACTCGGCGGTCGACATGTTCGAGGAGATCCGCGAGATGCGCGAAGAGGCGGCCTCGCTCGGGCTCGCCACCGTCATCTGGTCCTATCCACGGGGCGAGGCCATTTCAAAGGACGGCGAGACGGCGATCGACATTGCGGCGTACGCGGCGCAAATGGCGGCACTGCTCGGCGCGCACGTCATCAAGATCAAGCTCTCCACCGACCATCTCGAACTGCCGGAAGCCAAGAAGGTCTACGAGGAGCAGGGGATCGATGTCTCCACCCCGGCGGCGCGTGTGCGGCACTGCATGCAGGCGGCCTTCAACGGTCGTCGGATCGTCGTCTTCTCCGGTGGCTCCAAGAAGGGTTCCGACAGCGTCTATGACGACGCTCGGGCGATCCGCGACGGCGGCGGCAACGGCTCGATCATCGGCCGGAACTCTTTCCAGCGCCCGCGGGACGAAGCACTGGAGCTGCTGGGCAAGCTGGTCGACATCTACAAGGGCCGGGACTGACGAAGGGGCGCGCCCGGCGGGGTGTCGAGCCTCGCCGGCCGCCGCCGCATGCGCGGCGGTTGGGCGGGGTGTCCGGCACCGCGCGAAATGGCACGGCTCCCGCCGGACGCCGACGGATGCGTAGTAGAGCTCTGCGATGAATGGGGTGGGCGAGCGGGCGCCGGTCGAGGTTTGAATCACCTTCGAGCGGATCCACTCGGTCACCGGCAAGGCCGGGAACCGCAGGAACGGGCGCGACTGTCGAGGTGCGGCGGAGATGATTACGCAGATCAGGGTAGAGGTGGTCCCATCCAAGGAACCCAGAACAGCACCAGTTATCCCAGCGAGGGGCTGTCGCCGCGTCGATCCTCTGGCGTCCGTCGCCCGGATTGCCGGCGAACGTCTTGCCGATGCCAGCGCCGGCGCAGACCCTGCGGCTGCACCGGCGGTCAGTGAGCCGTCAGCGGCCCCAGGAGCGGACGTCGCCGCAGTCCATGTGCACGAAATTCGAGCTTGAGTACCGGCCGACGCCACCCGCATGGCAGGCTGCCGCGGCCCGCGCCATCTGATCGACCGACCGCGACCGAAGCCTCAGATCCGCGGCTTGGCCCTTCATGTGAAGCGAGTTTCTGGCGACACCGCTCGAGCGGCGGCGCAGCATTGCATTGGTGGCCGGGGAACGGTAGCCGGAGAGGAGCATGTAGGGCTCGTCCACGTCCAGCAGGTTGTGCGTGGCGCTCATGATATCGACCGTGCGCGTGTCGATTTGCTGCACCTCGTTGTTGCGCCAGTCCCGCATGAAGTAGGTGATCTCGTTCAGCGCCTCAGGGATGTAGTCGCCGTCGATCCAGTAGATCGTGTCCAGAGATTCCCCCGTCCGACCCGAATAGATGCGAATGCGCCTGACATCTCCCGAACCACGAAGGAACCCGAAGGCGTTGGAGTAGGTTGGTGCCGCTGTGACGATTCCTGCCGCAAAGGCGCCCAGGAGGGTGCGCCTGTTCACGCACGTCCCGCGATCATGTGTCATGTGATCCTGTGTCCCGTCGCTTGCCCGTGGCCGCTTTAGTTCGCGGTCATTCATCTTCCCGTGTTCCCCCACGGCGTGCATCGGGTATGGCATAGGCATTCTGCCTGACCAAGAGAGTGTTGCGGCCGGCAGCGTGGGTACGCCGCCATAGGCAAATATCTGCTTAACGCTCATGTGACCCTGCTGTCGGAACATTGCCGGAACTGTGGAGTTGCGGCTCGGCAACATCACTGCGAGGCCTGTGCAGTCGAGGCTGGACGAAATGGGGCAGGAGGCAAAACAATGAAAATCAGCACGGCAAGGAGGCAGGCCACGTGAATTTAGCAGATCTGCTGCGGCGCGGAACGCACGCAGCCGTATTCGCATGTCTGGCCGCCGCGGCGACTGCGCAGTCTGGCCTGCCCGAGCCTGCGGAACTGAGCCTCTTCGACCAGGCGATCGCCGAGATCGCGGCTGAAGATCCTGTGCTGGGCGCGTTCTACCGCGACAACGGCTACAACGCGCTCTGGACAGATGACACGCTGGAGGATCGTGAGAGGCTTGAGGCGTTCGTAACCGCGCTTGCTGACGCCGGTCACCACGCGCTCCCCGTCGTGCGTTTCCGTCCGGAGGCGCTGCGCAGCATTCTTGCGGACGCCGACTCGGATCGCGAGCGCGGTAGTGCAGAGGCCGAGATCAGCCGCCTCTACCTCGCCTATGCGGATGCCTTGCAGTCGGGGATTCTGTCCCCGCAGCAGATTGACGGAATCAAGCGCGAGGCGCCGCGGAGGGACCACGCGGAACTCCTGAATGACATTGCGAACCGTGACCCGCGCAAGGTGCTCCGCGCGCTGGCGCCCCAGTCGCCGGAATATACTCGGCTGATGCGGGCCAAGATGGAGCTCGAACGCTTGATCGATAGCGGTGGCTGGGGCGAAGCGGCAGCCGATGTGCGCCTCGATCCAGGCGAGCGCGGGGACGAGGTCGTGGCACTGCGAGCCCGTCTGGCGCGGATGGGCTACGGCGACGACACCGGCAGCGACCTCTTCGATCCCGCGCTCGAGGAGGCGGTGCTCGCGTTTCAGGCGGACCACGGCTTGCTGGAAGACGGAATCGCCGGCCCGAACACACTTGAGCAGATCAATCGCTCGCCTCAAGAACGGATGGGACAGGTGGTGGTGGCGATGGAGCGCGAGCGGTGGCTCAACTTCGACCGCGGCGAGCGCCATGTCTGGGTCAACCTCGCCGACTTCACCGCGTCCATCATTGATGACGGAAAGGTGACGTTCCAGACCCGCTCGGTGGTGGGCGCGACCGCATTGGATCGCCGCAGCCCTGAATTTTCGGACGAGATGGAGCACCTCGTTGTCAACCCGACATGGCACGTCCCGCGCTCGATCGCGGTCAACGAGTACATGCCCGACTTCAAGCGTAACCCCTACGCGCACGGTCAGCTGGAGATCCACTACAAGGGCGAGGCAATCGCGCGCGAGCGGATTAACTGGCACCTCGTGACGGCATCGAATTTCCCGTTCGCGCTGAAGCAGCCGCCGTCGCGGTCGAATGCGCTCGGGCTGGTGAAGTTCATGTTCCCGAACCGCTGGAACATTTACCTGCACGACACACCGGCGAAGGACCTCTTCAATCGCACCACGCGCGCTTTCAGCCATGGCTGCATCCGCCTGCAGGAGCCGTTCGAATTCGCGTACGAGCTGCTGTCGCGCCAGTCGGACGATCCGGAGGCGCTGTTCCAGTCGCGGCTGGCGCAGGGCGTGGAGTCAGTCCTGCCGCTCGAGCAGCCGGTACCGGTCCACCTGGTCTACCGGACGGTGATCACGACGCCGAAGGGTGGGCTGGAGTATTGGCCGGACATCTACGGCAGGGACGCCGCGATACTGGCTGCCTTGCTGGAGGCCGGGGTGGAGATCGGCGCGCGTCAGAGCTAGACACCTACCTGACCGCTGCCGGAGTGCCGGCACAGCTGGGAGGTCTGTCATGGGCTACACGATCCGTCAGATCGCGGACGCGCTCGGGGCTCAGGTCCTGGGCGACGACAGCATTGTCATACACCGTCCCGCCGAGCCGGCCGCGGCGGGCCCGGACGACCTCGCGCTGGCGATGGATCCGAAATATGCCGTGGGTCTGGGGCAGGGCAGAGCCCGCGCCGCGATCATCTGGAATGGTGGCGACTGGCGCGGCCTCGGCCTAGAAGCCGCAATCATTGTGCCGCGGCCACGCTATGCGTTGGCGGGGCTGACGCGCCTGATGGACCCGGGCCCGCAGATCGCCGCCGGTATCCACCCGACGGCCCAGGTGGATGCCTCGGCAGAGGTCGGAGTTGGCGCGGCCATCGGCCCCTTCGTCGTGATCGGCGCCGGATGCCGCATCGGTTGTGACGCACGCATCGCTGCCCACGTCACCGTGGCGGAAGGCGCTGAACTTGGCGAAAGCGCGCTGCTCTCGCCGGGCGTCCGCATCGGGCCGCGCGTTCGGATAGGCGATCGCTTCATCGCGCAGCCGAACGCGGTGGTCGGCGGCGACGGCTTCTCCTTCGTGACGCCCGACAAGTCCGGTGCCGAGCGGGCGCGCGAGACCTTGGGGGATCAGGGCCAGATCACCGCACAGAGCTGGACCCGCATCCACTCGCTCGGTTCCGTCGTCATCGGTAACGACGTGGAATTGGGCTCCAACGCCTGCATCGATGCCGGCACCATTCGTCCCACGCGCATCGGCGACGGCACCAAGATCGACAACCTCGTCACTGTCGCGCACAACGTCGAGGTTGGGCGCGACTGCCTCTTTGCCGGCCAAGTCGGCATCGCCGGCTCCACTCGCATAGGCGACCGCGTCGTGCTCGGCGGGCAGGTGGGCGTGGTCGACAACATCTTCATCGGCGACGACGTCATTGCGGGCGGCGGCACCAAGATCCTGTCGAATGCGCCGGCCGGCCGGGTGATGCTGGGCTATCCTGGCACGAAGATGGACACGTTCCTCGATGGCGCGCGCAACATCCGGCGCCTGCCACGGCTTATGGAGAAGGTCGCCGAGCTGCAGAAAGCGGTTTCAAAGTCGGAGCGAGACGACTAGATCGCGCCCAAGCGAGGAGGTTCCGCCATGGCCGGGAGCGTGAAGGACAGGGTGGTCGCGATCGTGGCCGAACAGGCCGTGCTGGAGCCCTCCGACATCCGCATGGATCAGACGCTCGAGGATCTCGGCATCGACAGTCTGGCGCTCGTTGAATGCATCTTCTCGATCGAGGAGGAGTTCGACGTCGAGGTTCCCTTCAACGCGAACCAGCCCGAGGAGTCGGAGTTCGACATTTCGAACGTCGCCTCCATTGTCGCCGCGGTCGAGGAGCTGGTGGCGCGGCAAAACGCATGAGGCGCGTCGTTATCACCGGCGCGGGCACGATCAACCCGCTCGGCCAGGACGTCCCTGAGACGCTCGCCGCTATGCGGGAGGGGAAGTGCGGCATCGGTCCGCTCGACGTGCGCGATGTCGAGCGCTTGTCGATCCAGATCGGCGGACAAGTCCACGACTACGACCCCGAAGCGCACTTCAATCGCCAGCAGATCGCCCTGTACGACCGGTTCACGCAGTTCACGCTGCTGGCCGCGAAGGAGGCGCTGGCGCAGGCCGGTCTCGACTTCTCCGGACAACTCGCAGGCGAGACCGGCGTAGTGCTGGGCACTGCGGGCGGCGGTGTAAATACTTGGGACGAGAACTACCGGGCCGTGTACGAGGAGGGGAAGAACCGCGTCCACCCGTTCGTCGTGCCGAAGCTGATGAACAACGCCGCCGCGAGCCACATCGCGATCGAGCATGGCCTCCACGGCCCGTCTTTTACCGTCGCCACCGCCTGCGCCAGCTCCAACCACGCGATGGGCCTGGCGTTTCACCTGATCCGGGGCGGCTCGGCAACCGTTATAGTCACGGGCGGATCGGAGTCGATGCTCTGCTTCGGCGGCATCAAGGCGTGGGAAGGGCTGCGGGTCATGTCGCGCGACGCCTGCCGTCCGTTCAGCGCCAATCGCAACGGGATGGTGCAGGGCGAGGGCGCCGGCATCTTCGTCTTCGAGGAGCGGGAGCACGCGCGTGCCCGCGGCGCCGAGATACTGGCGGAGGTGATCGGATTTGCCATGAGCTCGGACGCGGCTGACATCGTGATGCCGTCGAAGCAGGGCGCGGCCCGGGCGATGTCGGGAGCGCTTGCCGACGCGCGCCTCGCGCCAGAGGAGGTGGGCTACATAAGCGCCCACGGGACCGGGACCGCGGCCAACGACAAGACAGAATGCGCGGCGGTGGCCGATGTCTTCGGCGCCCATGCCGCGGACGACCTGATGATCTCGTCGACCAAGTCCATGCACGGCCACCTGATCGGGGGAACCGGGGCGGTCGAGCTGCTCTCGTGCATCATGGCGGTTCGCGACGGCATCGTCGCGCCCACCATCGGCTACGAGGAACCGGACCCGGAATGCGCGCTGGACGTCGTGCCCAACATCGCGCGAGAGGCGAAGGTGGACGTTGCACTGTCCAATGCCTTCGCCTTCGGCGGGTTCAACGCGGTGCTGGCGCTGCGGCGCGCCTGAGGTGAAGTCAGTTGTTGCCGGCCGCCGCGTTGGCTTCGGCGACGGAATCATACCCTGCAGTGAAGCCCGAGAGCGAGACGGTCAGGTCCACCGTCTGGTCCGGCGCAGCCAGCGGGCGAATCGAGATCGTAGCTTCACGCCCGCGCTTGAACTGCTGGACCTCCGCCTCGGTGAAGCCGATCCGGCTGAAGCACCCAACCTGCGAGCAGAAGGTGAAGGGATAGCGCCGCGCCGCGCCGCCATCGACGCTGAGCGACACCTGACCGGTCAGGAGCGTCTCGAGCGGCGTGATGATCGTCGCGCCGGCTGCGGCCTCCTGCGCCTCGGGCAGGGCGAACATGCTGATCTCGGCGACGTTGTTGCCCTCGTCGTCCTGCAGGAGCTGGTAGAGCTGGCACGGATCGTTGCCCTGCTCGGTGCGGATGCAGCGACGCTCCCATTCGCCAAAGACTTCCGCGGTGTAGGTCTGGCCCACCTCCTCGGCCTCCTCGCCCATCGAGAGGCCCATCGTGTCGGTCGTGGTGGCCTCTGCGCCCCCGGTCTTCGTGGACTCGGTCGCTTCGGTCGCGGGCTCTTCGGCTGCCTCCTGCTGCGCCGAAGCGGCGCCGGCAGCAAGCGCGGCCAGAAGGGCCGCGGCGACGATTCTGGTCAGATCGGGCATGTTCCGTCTCGTCCTGTTGTCGAAGGTCGAGGTGCCCTAGCACGCCGGGCAGGCCGTGTCAGCCGGGCCAGGCGAAAGAACGATGGGGATTGAAAAAGGGCCCATCACCGGGGCCCTTTTCCTTACGTCTCATCTCCCTGTCGGACTGGCCGACTTAGTCATTGCGCCGGACGCTAGGACAGAAGGATTCACAGGTCAAGCTGCGCGAACAGAGCTTGGTTTCAAAGCAAAAAAAGCTGCGCCCGAAGGCGCAGCCAGTTCGATCAGGGAGGAAGTCGTCCGTCTGCGACGAACTTCCGCAACCTGACCGATAAGGGTTAACAGATGGTTCTGCCACAGGTCGCGCCGCGCCGCCGCAGCCGCTCCGTCCCCACCGCCTGAGGTGGTGACGTCGCAGGCTTTGCGGTTACTATACGTAAACCGCGAACGACAGGGAGAGGCACATGAGACCGATGGAATGGATGCGGAAGGCGGCGCCTGCAGCTGCTCTCGGGATCGCGATGCACGGACTGCCCGCGTCGGCGCAGACGCCTTCCGGCGTCCTCGTCGTCGGGCAGATCGCGGAGCCGCAGGCGCTGGACCCTGCCGCGGTCACGGCCGTCAACGACTTCCGCATCCTGATGAACGTCTATGACGGGCTCGTGCGCTACAAGGCCGGTACGCTCGAGGTCGAGCCGGCGCTGGCCGAGAGCTGGGAGGTCAGCGACGACGGCACCACATACACCTTCGATCTCCGCGAGGGCGTGAACTTCCACGACGGCACGGCTTTCGACGCCGAGGCGGTGAAGTTCAACTTCGACCGCATGCTGAACGAGGACCACCCCTACTACGATACCGGCCCGTTCCCGCTGTCGTTCTTCTTTTCGGCTATCGACGAGGTCGAGGTTGTGGACGACCAGACGGTGCGCTTCCAGCTCTCCGAGCCCTACGCGCCCTTCCTGTCGAACCTCGCCTATCCCACGGGCCTCATCGTCTCGCCTGTAGCGGTCGAGCAGCACGGCCAGGACTTCGGCCGCAACCCTGTCGGCACCGGACCCTTCCAGTTCGTCGAATGGCGCCCGAACGAGGCCGTGGTGGTCGAGCGCAACCCCGACTACTGGGACGGTGCGCCCGCGCTGGAGGCGGTGGTCTTCCGGCCGATCACCGACGCCAACACCCGCACGGCCGAAATGCTTGCGGGCGGCATCGACCTGATGGTCGAGGTGCCGCCGGTGGCACTCGGCCAGTTCGAGGGCGAAGGATTCCAGGTGGTCGAGCAGGCGGGGCCGCACGTCTGGTTCCTGATTCTCAACGCCAAGGAGGGTCCGTTCGCGGACCAGCGGGTGCGGCAGGCGGCCAACTACGCCATCGACAAGGAGGCGCTGGTCAACGACGTTCTGGAAGGGACCGCCGAGGTCGCGGCCGGACCAATCCCGCCCGCCTTCGCTTGGGCGCACAACGATGCGGTCGAGCCATATCCGCATGATCCGGAGCGGGCGCGGCAGCTCCTTCAGGAGGCCGGGGCCGAGGGTGCGGAGCTCACTTTCTATGTGACGGAGGGCGGTTCCGGCATGCTCGACCCGGTGCCGATGGCCACCGCGATCCAGGCCGACCTCGATGAGGTGGGCTTCGACGTGGGCATCGAGACCTACGAGTGGAACACCTTTCTCGGACAGGTGAACCCAGGCCTCGAGGGCAAGGCCGACATGGCCGAGATGGCGTGGATGACGAATGACCCCGACACGCTGCCCTACCTGACGCTGCGCACCGAGGCGTGGCCGGAGAACGGCGGCTTCAACTCGGGCTACTACTCCAATCCGGAGGTCGACCGGCTGCTGGAGGAGGCCCGCACCTCGACCAGTCAGGAGGAGCGCGCCGAGCTCTACAAGCAGGTGCAGGCGATCGTGCACGAGGACGCGCCCTGGGTCTTCGTGGCGAACTGGAAGCAGAACGCCGTGGTCAGCGATCGGGTCGAGGGCTTCGAGCTCGAGCCGTCGTTCTTCCTGCTGCTCGGGGACGTGACGAAGAACTGAGAAGGCACGTCTGCAGATTTTGGGCGGCACTGGCGGCTGAAGAACGGCCGCCTGCGGCGAGGACATCTTTAGAGCAAAGAGGGGCGTTGCCGATGGGCGCCTACATCGTGAAGCGCCTGATCTCCGCCATCCCGGTGCTGCTCGGCATCACGGTGATCGTGTTCGCGATCATGGCACTGATCCCGGGCGACCCGGCTACGGCGATCCTCGGCAGCTACGCCACGCCAGAAAACGTCGAGCGGCTGAACCGCGACCTCGGCCTCGATCGGCCAGCGTGGCAGCGATACTTCGTCTGGCTTGCGAACATGCTGCAGGGCGAGTTCGGTCGCTCGTTCCGACTCAACCGCCCGGTGATCGACGAGGTGCTGGAGCGGTTCAACGCGACGCTGATCCTCGCCGGCACCTCCTTCGTTCTCTGCACCATCTTCGGTATCCTTGCCGGCACTGTCTCCGCCGCCCGCCAGTACGGATGGGCGGACAAGGCGATCACCTTCGCCGTGCTGCTCGGCATCTCGATACCGTCCTTCTTCCTCGGGATGATGATGATCCTCATCTTCGCGGTGAACCTGCAGTGGCTGCCGGTCTCGGGGATGTACGCGATCTACGGCGGCGGCGACCTGCCTGACCTGCTGTGGCACCTCATCATGCCGGCGACGGCGCTGGCGGTCGTCGCCACGGGAGTTGTTGCGCGGCTGTCGAGGTCGGCGATGCTCGAGGTGCTGCGGCAGGACTTCATCCGCACCGCTCGCGCCAAGGGCGTGCCCGAGCGGCGGGTGATCTGGCGCCACGCCCTCAAGGCGGCAATGGTGTCGATCATCCCGGTGCTTGGCATCCAGGCCGGGTTCGTGCTGTCGGGGGCGGTCTACATCGAGATCGTGTTCCAATGGCCGGGCATCGGCAGGATGCTGGTCGATGCGATCCTGACCCGCGACATCCTGCTGGTGCAGGGCGGGGTGGTGTTCGTCGCCGCCTGCTACGTGCTCTTCAACATTGTCGTGGACGTGGCGCAGGCGCTCCTCGATCCGCGGATCAAGACGTGAGCTTTCTGCGCCGCCTGTCGCGCAACCGTCTGGGGCTGCTCGGACTGATCGTCCTCTTCGTCGTCGTGCTGCTCGCGCTGGTCACGCCAATCCTGCCTCTGCAGGACCCGAACGCGACCGAGACCGCCGACCGGTTCCTGCGGCCGTTCTCGGAAGGGCACCTGCTCGGCACTGACCATCTAGGGCGCGACCTGCTCAGCCGCCTCCTCTGGGGCACGCGGCTCAGCCTGACGGTCGGCTTTGCGGCGGCGGTGATCGCGGCCACCATTGGCGCGGCCATCGGCATCGTCGCGGGCTATTTCGGCGGCACGACCGACAACGTCATCATGCGCGGCGTCGACATGCTAATGGCGTTTCCCTACATCCTGCTCGCGCTCGCCATCGTCGCCGCCCTCGGCCCCGGCCTGCTGAACGCGCTGATTGCGGTTGCCGCTGTGAACGTGCCGTTTTTCGCCCGAAACATCCGCGGCATCACCGTCGGCCTCGCGCACAAGGAGTGGGTGGACGCCGCCCGGCTCTCCGGGATGGGCCACGCTCGGATCATCCTCTCGGAGATCCTGCCCAACGTCGTGCCCGTCATCGTCATCGCCATGTCGACCACCGTGGGCTGGATGATCCTCGAGACCGCGGGCCTCAGCTTCCTCGGGCTCGGATCGCAGCCACCCACCGCCGATCTCGGCTCGATGCTGGGCGAGGCGCGGGCGGCGCTGATCTCGGCCCCGCACACGTCGGTGGTGCCTGGCCTGATGATCCTCATCGTCGTGATGTCGATCAACCTCCTCGGCGACGGCGTGCGCGACGCGCTCGACCCGCGGCTCCGCTCCGGCGCCCTGACCCGGCCGCGCCCGGCGACGATGGTCAGCCGCAAGAGCGTGCCGAAGGGCGAGGGGCGCGGCATCCTCGCCCTGCAGGACCTCGAGACCCAGTTCCATGTAGGTCGCCGGGTCTATCGCGCCGTCGGCGGCGTCTCTCTCCATGTCGAGCCGGGTGAGTGCCTCGGCATCATCGGTGAGTCGGGCTCCGGCAAGTCCGTCACCGCGCTCAGCGTCATGAGCCTTGTCGCCTCGCCACCCGGCGTCATCACCGGTGGCGCGGTGCGCTACAGGGACCGCGACCTCGTCGGCATGCGCTACCTCGACCTCCGCCACCTGCGCGGTGACCGCATCGCCTACATCTTCCAGGACCCGCTCGCGACGCTGCACCCGCTCTACCGCGTCGGCGATCAGCTGACCGAGGCGATCCGGGTGCATCACCGCGTCTCTGGCCGCGAGGCGTGGGACCGCGCCATCGACCTCCTGCGCCAGGTGCGTATTCCAAACGCCGCTGAGCGCGCGAACTCGTATCCGCACGAGATGTCGGGCGGCATGCGCCAGCGGGTCGGCATCGCGATGGCGCTCGCCAACGACCCCGACGTCATCATCGCCGACGAGCCGACTACGGCGCTTGACGTCACTGTCCAGGCGCAGGTGCTCTCCATCCTTGACGACCTGCGCCGCGACCGAGGCCTCGCGATCGTCTTCATCACCCACGATTTCGGCGTGGTGGCGCAGCTTTGCGACCGGGTGGCGGTGATGTATGCGGGCAAGATCGTCGAGCAGGGGCCGACCCACGTCGTCCTCAACGACCCCGCGCACCCCTACACTCGGCTCCTGATCCAGTCCGTTCCCGAGCTTGGCCAAGGCCGGCGCGACCTCGTCTCGATCTCCGGCCTGCCGCCGCCGGTCGAAGACCTGCCGCCGGGCTGTGCCTTTGCTCCGCGCTGCCCGAAGTGCGAGCCCGACTGCACCGTCGCGCCCATCCCGATGCTGGGCAGCGACCACCATGCCGCCCGCTGCATCCACCCCGAAACCCCACTCCGAGAGGCCGCCGAATGACCGCCGCCCTTCGTCTCACCGACCTCTCCAAGACCTTCCCGGTCGGCAAGCGCCTGTTCGGCCCGCCCAAGGGCCGCGTCCGCGCCGTCCGCCCCGTCACCCTGATCGTCGAGCATGGCGAGACGCTGGGCATCGTGGGCGAGTCCGGCTGCGGCAAGTCAACGCTGGCGCGGATGCTGGTCGGCCTGATCCCGCCCTCCACCGGCACCATCGCGATCGACGGCCGCGCCTTCGACAACTCCGACCCCGCCGCCTTTGGCAAGCGCGTCCAGTACGTCTTCCAGGACCCGATCAGCTCGCTAAATCCGCGCAAGTCGATCCGGCAGGTCATGGAGGCGCCGCTCAAGCACCTGCATGGCATGAACCGGGCGGAGCGCGCCACGCGCATCGCCGAAATATTCGACCTCGTGAGCCTGCGCCAGGAGTTCCTCGAACGTTATCCGCACGAGTTTTCGGGCGGCCAGGCGCAGCGCATCGGTATCGCCCGCGCGCTGGCGGCCGAGGCACGGATCCTGATCCTCGACGAGCCGGTCAGCGCGCTCGACGTCAGCGTGCAGGCGCAGGTGCTCAACCTCCTCAACCGCCTCAAGACCGAGTTGGGCCTCACCTACGTCTTCATCTCGCACGACCTCGCCGTGATAGAGGCGGTGAGCGACCGGGTCGTGGTCCTCTACTTCGGCTCGGTCGTCGAGGTCGGTCCGGCGGATGCGATCTTTGCACGACCCCGCCACCCCTACACGCAGCTCCTGGCTGACAGCGCCCCGCGCGTGGGGCGCCCTCTCGAAGCGCCGGAGGCGCGCGAGACCGAATTGCCAGACCCGCTGAACCCGCCGCCCGGCTGCCCGTTCACGCCGCGCTGCCCGCGTGCGACAGAAATCTGCCGCGCCGAGGACCCGCCGCTTGAGGCCAAGGCGCCGGGTCAGCTAGCCGCCTGCCACCATCCGCTCTAGCGGGGTTCGCGTATCCACTCGTGGACGAAGCCCAGCTTTTCGCGGACCGGGGCCGAGATCACGAACGGATAGAGGTCCGAGTGACCCATGGACCGATTCACGTGGTTGAGTGCGATGCCAAGCTCGGCCGCCACTGTCAGCAGCTGCTCGGAGTCCGTCTCCTGATAGGAATCGTAGGTGCCTTCCGCCAGCGTGGGCGAGTGCAGGCCCGCTGCCACGAAGCTGTCGGTGATGTCGGCGAGGTGCAGCAGGTGTGCGAACGTCTCCGCCCAGTCCTCGTGCGGGTGCGCGGTGGCGTAGTTGGTGATGTGCTCGGCCGGCGGCGCCTCGTCGCCGTCGGCCCGCGCATAGTGAGCCTTGAGCGCCTCTCCGTAATCAGCACGCTCGTCGCCAAAAAGCACTCGGAAGCGGTCGAGGAAGGCCTCGTCCCGCGACATCCGCTCGAAGAAGAAGTGGCCCAGCTCGTGGCGGAAGTGCCCCACCATAGTCCGGTATTTCTCGCCCAGCCCTTCGCGCCGCGACACCCGTGTCTCGGGATCCGCCTCGGCGACGTTGATGGTCACGAGGCCGGAATCGTGTCCCATCGTCACCTGCACGTCGCCCGAGGCCGTCGTCTCCGACAGCAGGTCAAACACGGGGCGCGGCCCTTGGTCCGCCTCCTTGAACCAGCCCCAGCGCCCGAGGTTCGCCAGGACCCAGCGCTTGGCCAGTTCCGCCTGCGTCCAGAGAGAGCGGTTATCACCCTGAAAAGCGTCCGGTACCGTTCGCGTCATGGCGCAGGCGCGGCAAAGGCCGCCGTCTTGCGCGGCGGTCCAGTTGCAGTCGATCGTCGGCCGGTTCGGACATGGGGCAGCGCCGGTGACGAAAGCTTCGGCATCGGGTTCGTAGGCAACTTCGGCCCCGCAGGAGCAGGACAGGTTGTGAAAGTAGAGCGGCTCGCCGCAGCTCGGACACTTGAAGATCCGCAAGGCTCCCTCCGTTCGCGACCCGCGCCATGCGGGCGAGGGTGAATGCGCGAGACTGTCACGGGTTGCAGCGGCAGGCAAAACTTCTGCCGCTCCTCTAGTTCCCCGCGGCTTTCTTGGGTGGCACCTCTCCGCGGTTGCGGACGAGACGACGGCGGGTCGGGAAGAGTTGGAGCCCTGTTGCCGCGTGAACGATCCCCCAGAGCCCGCGTGGCGCGAAGAGCATGAAGGCGATGGCAAGGACACTCAGGACCGCCAGGAGCCAGTCACCGTACCCGACCAGGGCGCGTTGCAGAAAGTAGAACGCCAGCACGCCGAGGATCGGCCCCTCGATCGTGCCGAGGCCGCCGATCACCACGATGAAGATGACGCAGATCGTCCACTGCACCATGTCAAAGGCTGTGTCGGGCGCGACCCGCGCGCCCTGCAGGAAGATCAGCGCCCCGGCGACGCCGGTGCCGAAGGCCGCAGCGAGAAAGACCATCCAGCGCATCCGCGCCGGGCGTACCCCCACCGACTGCGCCGTCACGAGATCGACCCGAGCGGCCGTCATGCCGAGGCCGCCGCTGGTTCGCAACAGCCGGTAGACAAAGCCGACGGTCAGCACAGCGAGCGCGAGTGCAGACCAGTATACGAGGATGTCGCGGGCCGCCGCAGCCTCAACGTCGAAAGTGGCCCCCACCCAGTCGGCGCCGAGCATGCCCTCACGCGCCTCGAGCGGTAGAGACAGGTCGGCGCCACCACCGGCCGCGTTCCATTGCGTCACGCCCAGCCGCACGGCTTCGGCGAAAACCCAGGTGCCGATGGCGAACTGCACGCTGCCGAGGCGCAGGGCAAGGACGGCAACCGGGATCGCCAGAACCAGTGCCGAGGCACCGCCGACCAGTATGGCGGGCAGCGGGTCGAGTCGGTAGGCGATGACGGCGGCGAAAAGCCCGTAGGCGCCGATGCCGACGAAGGCCTGCTGTCCCAGGCTGACGAGGCCGGCATGGTGGGCGAGCAGGTTCCAGAACTGAGCGAGGACCAGCATCGTCAGCAGAATGGACAGCTCCCCGAGCAGCTCGAACGAGGCGTAGGCCGGCAGCACCACCGCTCCGCCGACGAGTACCACCGCCATCAGCCCGGCGGCGACCGAGGCCGGGGTGCGGGTGCTCATCCGCCACGCCATCAGCCGGATGCCCGCGGGAAGAGGCCGCGCGGTCGGACCAGCAGCACGGCGAGGAAAGCGACGTGCCCCGCGAGGACCTCCCACTCCGGGTCGAGCGCCGCGCCCGCCGTCTGCGCCACGCCGAGGACGATGCCGCCGGCAAGGGCGCCCCAGGGCGAGCCGAGGCCGCCGATGAGAACCGCCTCGAAGGCGATGATCAGGTACGCCGTCCCGCTGGCCGGCTGAAACTCCGCCAGCGTCCCGGCATGAAGCGCCGCGATTGTCGCCACCACCAGCGAGACGCCTGTCACGCCGGCGAGAAGTCTCGGCGGAGAGATCCCCACCATCGACGCCGTCGCGGGGTCGTCCGAGATCGCTCGCAGCGCCCGGCCTGTCGCGGTGCGCAGAGCCACCCACTGCAACACCAGGACTACCAGCACCGCCGATCCCAGTGACAGGAGCGGCAGGAGACTCACAACCGCCGGCCCGACCTCCACCGTCGCCGTTTCGAGCGGTCCCGGGGAAATCCGCCGGCTCTGGGCAGAAAGGCCCTTTTCCAGCCCAGTCTGGATCACGATCGAGAGGCCCAGCGTGACCAGAAGCGGAGGCAGGATGTCTTCGCCGAGCAGGCGGTTCAGCAGCAGCCGCTGCAGCAGCCAGCCCGCGGCGAAGAGCGCCGGCGCCGCGATCAGCGCCGCGAGGAGAGGCCCGATTTCCAGCAAAGACGCCAACAGCAGGATGACGTAGGCCGCCAGCACGATGAACGCTCCATGCGCAAGGTTGGCGAGCCGCATGACCCCCAGCACCAGGTAGAGCCCCGCAGCGAAGAGCGCGTAGAGCCCGCCGAGCGTCACGCCCTGCATGACTGTCTCGACCCAAATCATCGGCGCCACCCGGACCGCCTGGGCCGGGTAGGGAAGCGAACGCCTTCATGGCTCACGCTCGGACCCCGAAGTAGGCGTCGTGGATGTCGTGGCGCCTCATGTGCTCCGGCCGCCCGAGCAGTGTCACCCGCCCGGCGGTCAGGCAATAGACGCGATCCGCGACCCGCAGCGCCCGTCCGATGTCCTGCTCAGCCAGCACGACCGAGGCGCCAGCCTCGCGGATGCGGGGCAGGATGGCGTAGATGTCGCGGATCAACTCGGGCGGGAGGCCTAGGCCGATCTCGTCGCAGAGAAGGATCCGCGGGTTCGACATCAGTGCGCGCCCGATTGCCGCCATTTGCTGCTGTCCGATCGTCAGCGCCGTGGCGGGGGCCTTGCGCCGCTCGCGCAACATCGGGAACAGCCCGTAGACCGTGCCGAGCGACCATTGCCCTTTGGACCGGCCGTGCCGCCCGCCGATGAGCAGGTTCTCCTCGACACTGAGCGACGGAAAGAGCCTCCGCCCTTGCGGCACCGTCGAGATCCCGAGGCGCGTGACCTGCTCGGCGCTCAGCGCACCGATCGGCCGGCCGTCCAGCCGGACCATCTCAGGCGCATTCCGCACGAGACCGGCGATGGAGCGCAAGAGCGTTGACTTGCCGGCGCCGTTCGCGCCGATGACCGCCACCGTCTCGCCCTCGGCCAAGCCCACCTCCACACCGAAAAGCGCCCGGCAATCGCCGTAGTCCGCGTCAAGCTCCAGCGTCTCTAGGAACGGCTTCGTCACAGCTCAAGCGCGACGTAGGTCTCGCGTACCTCGCGCGAGGCCAGGACCTGCTCCGGCTTGCCGATCGCGATCACGCGACCCTGGTCGAGCACCATCAGCCGATCGACCAACGCGGCCATGGAACGCGATACATGCTCGGTCCAGATGATCGCGGCGCCCTGCGCCCGGATGATTGGCAAGATCACGTCGCGCTCGCTCTGCGTCAGTCCGGCCGTGATCTCGTCGAGGAGGAGCAGGCGCGGCCCGGTCGCCAGCGCCCGTGCCAGTTCCAGCCGCCTGCGCTCGAACGGCGAGAGACTTGCGGCGGGCGTGTCGGAGCGTGACATGAGCCCCGTCTGCTCCAGCACCTGCGCGCAGGGCTCGGCCACCGCGCGCTCGCTGCGGCCAGTGCCATGCGCGGCGGCGACCAACAGGTTCTCGAACACCGTCAGCTCTTCGAAGGGCCGCGGGATCTGAAAGGTGCGGCCGACGCCCAACCGGCACCGACGCGCCGCCGAGGCGCGGGTGAAGTCGCGCTGCATCAGCTCGATGCGGCCAGCATCGGCGGACAGCTGTCCCGCAACGAGGTCCAGCAGCGTCGTCTTCCCGGCGCCGTTCGCGCCGATGATGCCGAGCGCCTCACCCTGCCGCACGTCAAGGCTGACATCGTCGACCGCCTTCGCCGCGCCGAAACGCTTCGAGATGTTCTCCAGCCTCAACAGGCCGGTCTCCGAAGCGATGTGACTACGGCTATTGCCCCACCACCCTACGCGCCAGCGCGACAGTCGGCTCCGTGGTCGGGCTGCGGTTGCGCTCATCACGGCGCGTCAAAGGGCGGACGGCCGGCTGCGAGCGCGGCGAGGATGGCGTCGAGCGCCCCGATCTCATGCTCCGAGACCTCGTGCGTGCGGCCTGGGAACACCTCGGCCCGGACCCGTGCTCCCGCATGGCCGAGACTGACCGTGGCCGCGGCGAAGGCATCGAGCGGGATCCAAGGGTCTTCGTCGCCGCAAGTCGCATAGACGGGCAGGCGGTCGAGCCTTGCGACCGGCCGCTCTGTCCGGACGCCGACGCGACAGCCTGTCAGTACAGCCAGTGCGCCCGGCCACGCTCCCTGGCTGCACGCCCATTCGAGTGCGACGCAGGCGCCCTGGCTGAACCCCGCAAGCAGGAGCGGCCTGCCGGGCGCAGCTGCGCGCAGCTCCGCCACCGCTGTTCCCACGGCATCGAGCGCGGCGGCGAGTTGCACCTCGGTCCGCTCCGTGAGCGGGTCGATTGCCCTTGCCTTGTACCACGACTTGCCGCTCGCGCGGGGCAGTCGGTAGGCGGCGACGGGCGTCGAGAGGCGGCCGAGCACCAGGTCCGCGATGTCCTCCGGCGTCTGCCCTCGGCCATGCACGAAGACGCACCCGACCCTGGCGGCGGTTGCCTCCACGCCGAAACTGAAAGCCTTGCTCACGGCGCGGCCGCGCTCCCGCGCACGGGGAGATCAGCGTGGGAATGGCATCTCATCCTGCCGCGGGCCCGGCGCGCGACGCCGCGCGTCCGCGATACCAGTTGAAGCCGAGCAGCACCGCCAGCGCCAACGAGCCCGCCAGCTCGACCTGAAAGTTGGGATGGAAGACCGCGATCGTCGCCGGGATCACCAGGAGGCGGGAGACGACATCCATCGGCGCGAAAAGATACCCCTCCAGCGCCGCGGCGAAGGCGGCGAGCGCCAGAGCCGCGATGACGCCGGTGAAGATCACGTAGGCCACCGGGCCGCCCAGCACGATCTCGGGATTGTAGACCATGAAGACGGGGATCAGGTAGAGACCCTTGGCGAACTTCCACGCCTGCATCGAGGTCTCGAGCGGCTTGGAGCCCGCGATTGCCGCTCCGGCGAAGCCCGCCAGCGCGATCGGCGGGGTCACGTTGCTGTCCTGCGAATACCAGAACACCACCAGGTGCGCGATCAGCAGCGGGATGCCGAACTCCTGGCTGAGGGCGGGGCCGACCAGCACGATCAGCACGATGTAGGAGGCCGTCACCGGCAGCCCCATGCCGAGGATCAGGCTCGCGATCAGCACCAGGATCAGCGCCAGCACGAGGTTGCCGCCGGAGAAGGCGACCATCATCGACGAGAACTTGAGCCCGAGGCCCGTCAGGCCGACGACACCGACGATGATGCCCGCCACGGCACACGCCATCGAGACCGCGACTGCGTTGCGCGCACCCAGCGCCAGCGCCTCGACGATCAGCGCCAGCCCCGCCTTGCACGCGGCGATGAGGCGAGAGGCGGAGAGGCGCTCGCCCCGGCGCGGCTCGAGGATCAGCATCTCGAGCGCCCCGCGCAGGAACGCCACCGCCACCACCGACACGATCGCCCAGAAGCCCACGCGCATCGGCGAGATGTTTGCGACCAGAAGCCAGATCAGCAGGAAGAGCGGGATGATGAACTGCCAGCCCGCCGCCAGTACGGCGCGCACCTGCGGCAGCTCGGCCGAGGGCATGCCCTTCATCCCCGCCTTCATCGCCACGATGTGCACGAATAGGTAGACGGTCCCGAGATAGAGGATCGCCGGATAGATCGAGATCAGGACGATGTCGATGTAGGGGATGCGGGTGTATTCCGAGATCAGGAACGCCCCCGCGCCCATCAGCGGCGGCGTGATCTGGCCACCGGTCGAGGCGGCGGCCTCGATACCCCCCGCCTGCGCCGGCCGGTAGCCGAGGCGCTTCATCAGCGGGATGGTGAAGGCGCCGGTCGTGACGACGTTGGCGATGGCCGAGCCTGAGATCGAGCCCATGCCCGCGCTGGCCAGCACCGCCGCCTTGGCCGGCCCGCCTGCCTTGCGGCCGGTCGCCGCGTAGGCGAGGTCGATGAAGAACTTGCCCGCTCCGGTGACCTCGAGGAACGCGCCGAAGAGGACGAAGACGAAGATGTAGGTCGCCGCGACGCCGAGAGGCAGACCGTAGATCCCCTCCTGTCCCAGGTAGAGCTGGCCCACCAGCCGGTCCACGCTGTTGCCGCGGTGCGAGAGGATGCCCGGCAGCCATTCGCCGAGCCAGGGCAGCGCGCCGCGCGGCCCGGCGAGGGCGTAGAGGATGGCGACGAGGCCGATGATCGTCATCCCCATGCCGATTGCGCGGCGGCTGGCCTCCAGCACGAGGACGGTGGTGAGGACCCCCATCCAGATGTCGGCCTGGCTCCAGAAGCCGGCGCGCGCGAAGATCGCGTCGAGGTTCCAGACCAGGTACCACCCGCTCGCGACCGCCCCGGCGAGAAACGCCGCATCGATCAACCAGCCCAATGCCCCTCGCTGCCGGTTCGCGCCCCAGACCGGGAACATCAGGAGGGCCAGCACCATGATGAAGGCGAGGTGGATGGAGCGCTGGTAGAAGAGGCCGAGCGGCTCGATTCCCGCGGAGTAGAGCTGGAAGAGCGACAGCGCAATGCCGACCACCAAGATCGCCAGCGCCACCGGCCGCGTCTGCGCCGGCGCGCCGGTCGGGTCGGCGAGGGCCTTTTCAGGCGGCTGCGTCTGTTCGCCGTAGGTCATCGGTACCTCAGGGTGTTCGGTCGAGGCGCAGCGAGACACGTTCGCCCGCAGCCATGGCCGTCAGGTCGTGGACGTCGCCGGCGACCACGAGGCGGTGGTCGACCGAGCCGCGCCCGACGCGCAGGATCAGCCGGTTTTCGGCCACGGGCTCGTCCATATCCTCGATCCAGTAGCCGCCGCCTTCGGCAGTGCGCATCCAGCCGCGGCCGGCGATGGTCCCGAGGCCGGCGGCGAAGTCGTGCAGGAAGGAGCGGTCAAGGATCATGGTGCCACCGTCGTTCCTGAAGCAGTCGGCGACGTCGCCGCCGGTCACGGAATGCTGCCACTTCAGGCACCATTCGGCCCCGTCTGCGACTTCGACCGAGACCAGTGTCGCCCCCTCGGTCTCGACGCTGAGCACATCGGCCGTCGCGGCCGAGGCGAAGGCGGAGAGGGCGGCCGCAATCGGCCACCCCCGGCGCGGCAGCATCAGGGCCGCAGGTCTTCGAGCACGGTCTGGCCGGCCTCTTCGTAGTACCGGATCGCGCCCGGGTGGAACGGGATCGGCGTCGAGCTCAGCGCGAAGTCGACCGTGGTGTCATTTGCCGCCGGGTGGATCGCAATCAGCTCGTCGACATGCTCGAACATGTTCCTGGTGATCTGGTAGGCCAGTTCCTCGTCCATGTCGGCGTGCACGACCAGCACGTTCGGGATCGAGATGGTCGGCACCGGTTCTTCCACGCCGTCGTAGATGCCGGCCTGCAGCGTGTAGGGTGCGAACACCGGCTCCACGCCCACGGCCGCCTCGATCTCCGCCTCGCTGAGCGGGATCAGGCGGATGTCGCGCGTGGCGGCGAGGTTGAGGATGGACGAGGTCGGAGGGCCGACGCTCCAGAACCCGGCGTCGATGTCGCCATCGCGGAGTGCGTCGGCGGTCTCGTTGAAGTTGAGACGCTGCTCCTCAATGTCATCGTAGGTGATGCCGTTCGAGGTCAGGATCTGCTCGGCGTTCACCTCGGTGCCCGAGCCGGGCGCGCCGACGGAGACGCGCTTGCCGCGCAGGTCCTCGAGGCTTTCGATGCCGCTGTCCGCCAGCGTCACGATCTGCACCGCGTTGGGGTAGATCGAGGCGAGGGCACGGGCCTCTTCCACGGGCCGGTCGGTAAAGGGGTCGATCGTGCCCTGGTAGGCGCCGTAGACCGTATCGGCCAGCGCTATCGCAAGGTCGCTTTCCTGTCGCGCGATGAGCGCCATGTTCTCGACCGATGCGCCCGTCACCTCGGCCGTGGCCGACGCGCCGTCGATGTGGTTTCCGATCAGCTCCGCCAGACCGCCGCCATAAGGATAATACACCCCGCCGGTGCCGCCCGTGGCAATGGAGAGCTCCTGCGCCGGGGCGGCCGAGCCGAAGGCCAGCGTCGCCGCGAGGGCGAGTCCCAGTCGTTTCATCATATCCTCCCATGCTATTTCGATATCCCTCCGGCGTGCGGAGGGCGCCCAGCTATCGACACCCCAAGCGCGGCCGGCGTCAAGCAGATGCCGGCCGCGTGGACTGATTACCTGAGGGTCACACGACCGAAGGGAGAGGGATGTGGCGATGCCTCGCTCGTCGCGCACGGGGGCCGGCCCGTGTCGAACCGGCCCCGCCGCGTCAGCCGATCGCGCTGCGCAGCGCGTCCGCCGTTACGTCCACGATGCGGTCCGCCTCTTCCCGCGTCAGGCAGAGCGGGGGCGCGAAGCCGATGATGTCGCCCTGCGGCATGGCTCGGGCAACGACGCCGCGCCGCACCATCTCCGCCACCACTGCGCCCGCCTTCTGCCCGGCCGGCTCGAAGAAGCGTCGTGCCCCCCGATCCTCGACCAGCTCGACCGCGCAGAGCATCCCCTCGCCGCGAACCTCGCCGACATGCGGGTGCTCCGCCAGCGCCTCGGCCATCCGATCGTTGAGATAGGCGCCGACCGTGCCGGCGTTCTCGACGAGGCCGAGGCTGTCGACCAGCTTCAGGTTGGCAACGCCCGCCGCCGCGCCGATCGGGTGCGCTGAGTAGGTCCAGCCGTGGCCGATGGGTCCGTTCTCGTCCGTGCCCTGTTCCAGCACCTTCCACATCCGCTCGCCGATGATCGAGCCGGAGAGGGGGGCGTAGGCCGAAGTCAGGCCCTTGGCGATCGTGATGAGGTCGGGCTTCAGCCCGTAGTGCTTCGACCCGGTCATCGAGCCGAGGCGGCCGAAGCCCGTCACCACCTCGTCCGCGATCAGCAGGATGTCGTGGCGGCGCAGCACCTCCTGGATCGCCTCCCAATAGCCGGCGGGTGGCGGGACGATGCCGCCGGTGCCCAGCACCGGCTCGCCGATGAAGGCGGCAATAGTGTCCGCGCCTTCACGCTCGATCAACGCCTCGAGCTCGGCGACGCAGTGCGCGGTGAACTGGGCCTCGCTCATCGCGGTGTCGGGACGGCGGAAGTAGTAGGGGGCCTCGGTGTGGATCACCTGACTCAGCGGCAGGTCGAACTTCTTGTGGAAGAGGTGCAGCCCGGTCAGCGACCCCGTCATCAGGCCCGAGCCGTGGTAGCCGCGCCAGCGCGAGATGATCTTCTTTTTCTCGGGCCGGCCGAGGATGTTGTTGTAGTACCAGACCAGCTTGATGTTGGTCTCGTTCGCGTCCGACCCGCTCAGGCCAAAATAGACCCGCGCCATCCCCTCGGGCGCGCGGTCGAGGATCATCCTGGCCAGCGTAATGGCCGCCTCGTTCCCGTGGCCGACATAGGCGTGGTAGTAGGCCAGCTCGCGCGCCTGCTCGGCGATGGCGTCGGCGATCTCGGTCCGGCCGTAGCCCACGTTGACGCAGTAGAGCCCGGCGAAGGCGTCGAGCAGGCGGTTGCCGTCGCGGTCCTCGATGTAGACGCCCTCGCCGCCGGTCACGATGCGCTGCGGCGCCTCGCCGCGCGAGAACTGCGCGAGATGGGTCGACGGGTGGAATAGGCTCTCGCGGTCCCACTGGGCGAGTTGGTCGTTGGTCAGCATCTTGTTCATGGCGGTCACTCCTCAGGCCCAGTCGCGGCAGACGTACTTGATGTCGGTGAAGGCCTCGAGCCCGTAGCGGGCCCCCTCGCGGGCGAGGCCGGATTGCTTCATGCCCCCGAACGGGATCGGTGCGCCGGTGACCTTGGTGCGGTTCACGGCGACCATCCCGAACTGGAGCGCGCGGGACGCGCGGTAGATCCGCCGCGGGTCCTGCGTGTGAAGGTAGGCGACGAGGCCGTACTCGGTCGCGTTGGCCCAACCCAGCGCCTCTTCCTCGGTGTCGAAGGGGGCGATGGCGGCGACGGGGCCAAACGTCTCCTCGTGCATGATCTTCGCGTCGGCGGGCACATCGGCCAACACCGTCGCGCGGTAGAAGAGCGGCCCCTGCGGATCACGCTCGCCACCGGTCAGCAGGCGAGCGCCGCGGTCGAGCGCGTCGCGCACGTGCTCCTCCTGCTTGGCCACGGCCCGCTCGTTCATCAGCGGGCCGAGGTCGGGGTCGTCCATGCCGGGGCCGAGGGTCAGCGCCTGCGTCCGCTCGGTGAAGCGGCGGCAGAACTCGTCGTAGACGCTCCGTTCGACGAGGAAGCGGTTGGCGCCGAGGCAGTCCTGCCCGGTGGTGGCGAACTTGGCCTTAATCGCCTCGTCCACCGCCTGCTCCATGTCCGCGTCGGCGAAGACGATGAACGGCGCGTGGCCCCCGAGCTCCAGCACCAGCCGCTTCACCGTGTCGGCCGACTGGCGGTAGAGCAGGCGGCCGACCTCGGTCGAGCCGGTGAAGCTGAGCGCCCGGACGCGGGTGTCGGCGGTCCAGTCGCCGACGATCTCGGGCGCGTCCCCGGTGACGACGTTGAAGAGGCCCGGCGGGAAGCCGGCTCGCTGCGCCAGCTCGGCCAGCGCCAGCGCCGAGAGCGGCGTCTCGGCGGAGGGATGGACGACGGTGGTGCAGCCGGCGGCGATGGCGGCAGCGGCCTTGCGGGTGATCATGGCGGAGGGGAAGTTCCACGGCGTCACCAGCGCGGCGACGCCGACCGGCTCGCGCCAGAGCTCGACCTCGGCGTCGGGCAGGTGCGAGGTCACGCCCTCGATGTTCGGGCGCCGCGCCTCCTCGGCATAGAACTCGACGAAGCTCGCGGCATAGTCGATCTCGCCTCGCGCCTCGGAGATCGGCTTGCCCTGCTCGGCG
The DNA here is from genome assembly GCF_016918935.1 of Roseitranquillus sediminis. GTDB lineage: Bacteria > Pseudomonadota > Alphaproteobacteria > Rhodobacterales > Rhodobacteraceae > Roseitranquillus > Roseitranquillus sediminis. The sequence continues at coordinate 30,342 of NZ_JAFFOB010000009.1, read as the reverse complement.
ACCATGATCCGCGCCAGGCCCTCGCGGTGGGTCATCATCTCGCGGTGCCAGGCGTGCAGCAGGCGCGCCCGCTCCTGCGGCAGCGAGACGGACCAGGCGGGGAAGGCACGCTCGGCCGCCGAGACTGCGTCCGCGGCGCCGTCGGCCGTGACCTTGGCGACCCGCGCGACCTCGGCGCCGGTGGCGGGGTCTGTGACGGCGAAGGTCTCACCGGCAGCGACCCACGCGCCGCCGATGTGCGCCTCGCGGCGGAGCAGTCTCGGGTCTGCGAGCGACTGCGCCAGATCTGTCATGTCGTATCCCCACTCATTCTGATGCGAAATCCGGCCCATTCGTGCTCCTCCTCTCGGCTGTGGCCGGCATAGCCCGGGCAGAGTGGAGGATTTCTCCTGCCTCGGCGCCGCACGAGAGGATTCCTCTGTTCTCAGGGCCGCGCGGCGTCAGTCTTCTCCGGTGTCCCGGCGATGAGGTCGAGTGGCGGCGGCGACGTCTTCACCTCCTTCGTGACGACGTAGGTGAAATAACGCTTGAGCCCGATGCGCGCCGCTAGCATGGCGTCGATCAGCGCCTGGTAGCTGACGACGTCGCGGGTGACGACCTGTATCAGATAGTCGTAGCCGCCGCCGAGCGCCCAGCAACCGACGACCTCGTCATAGCGCGCGACCCCGCGCTCGAAGGCCTGGAAGCTCTCCGCCCTGTGGCTCTCCAGCTCGACGGTGACGAAGACGACCACGTGCGGGCCGAGCGCCGCGAGGGCAACGTCCGCGCGGTAGCCCCGGATGAGGCCGGCCTGCTCCAGCCGCCTCAGCCGCTGCCAGCAGGGCGTGGCAGACAGGTTCACCCGCCGCGCCAGCTCGGTCTTTGCGATCCGCCCCTCGCGCGTGAGCACGGAGAGAATGGCGATATCGCGGTCGTCGAGGGCGAGGCGTGGCATCGGAGCAGCCTTCTGACGCTGCCGCGGATTGTCAATCGCGCTCGGGCGGCGGAAGATCGTCTCATGACAATGTGGCCGCCAGAGCCGGATGCAATCGACCGCCCCGCCTACCGATCGCTCGCGCGCCACCTCGCCGCCGCGATCGAGGCGGGAGAGTTCCGGCCCGGCGACCGGCTGCCGACCCACCGCGACCTTGCCTGGCAACTCAACCTCTCGGTCCAGACGGTCAGCCGCGCCTACGACGAGCTCGCGCGGTCGGGCAGCATCTCGGGCGAGATCGGGCGCGGCACCTTCGTGCGCGGGACTGGCGAAGAGAACCCGCCCTACCAGCGACTGGAAGGGCGCGATGGAACGCTCGACTGCTCGATGCTGACGCCGGTCGTGGGCGGCGAGCACACCCGCGCCATGGAGGCGGTGCTGTTGGAGCTCGCCCACGGCGGCTGGAGCGAGGCGATGCGCTCGTTCCGCCCCCGGATGGCGCTGCGGGACCATGTCGAGGCGGCGCTGCCGTGGCTTGCCCGGTGCGGCGTCAGGACGCGCGGCGACCTCGTGCTGCCGACGAACGGCAGCACGCCTGCCATCGCCGCGGCCGTCGCGGCGGCGACCTCTCCGGGCGATTGCGTCGTGACCGAGGCGCTCGGCCACCACACGCTGCGTGGCCTCTGCCTCGGGCAGGGCCTTCGCCTGGCGGGACTGCCGCTTGATGCGGAAGGAGTCTTGCCGGATGCCTTCGCCCGCGCTTGCGAGAACGATCGGGTGCGCCTCCTCGCGGTGATGCCGGCGGGGTCGGGGCCGGCGACCTGCACGATGGGGGGGGAGCGGCGGGCGGATCTGGTGGAGGTGGCGCGGCGGCACGACGTCCTGATCCTCGAGAACGACGCCTGGGGCCCGCTCGAGCCAGGGCGCACCGCGCCGATCGCGGCGCTGGCGCCGGAGCGGACGTTCTACGTCACCGGCCTCGGCAAGTGCCTGATGCCGGGGCTGCGCGTCGGCTGGCTGGTCTCCCCCGAGTCCCTCGTGGCGACGGCGCGGGCGCGTCACCGCGCCGCCAACTGGATGGCGACGGCGCTGATGGCGGAGATCGCGACGCGCTGGCTGCGTGACGGCACCGCACGGCGTCTGCTGGTGTGGCAGCGGCGGACGCTGGCGCGGCGCAACCGGCTGGCGCGCCGGGCGCTGGCGGATACGGTGCATCGCGGAATGCCGCACGGGCTGCACGTCTGGCTCCCCCGGCGCGACGCGGAGGCCGAGGTCGCGCTGGTCGAGGCGGCGGCCCGCCGCGGCATCGCCGTCACGCCCGGCGCCGCCTTCGCCGTCGACGACCGGCAACGGCCCGCCGGCGTGCGCGTCTGTCTCGGCGGAGTGTCCGAGGCCGCGCTCGAGGCGGCGCTGACGCAGGTCTCGCTTGCCGCCGGCGAGGGCGGCGCCGGCGGTCCGGCGACTGCGGAACCGTCACGCAACTGATGCGGCGGGCGCCGCCGAAAGAGGCACCCGCGCCGCCGAACCTGACAATGCTTCCTGCAGATTGTCGTGATTCAATTATCGAATTGACGCTCTTTCGGGGACCAAACAGATTGGTCGCCGACGGGATGGCGGCCGTGGACACAGGATCGCAGCGGCCTGACGCTATGGAGATCAGGCGTCGTCGCGCGTCTCAGGGCGCCGAAGAGGGTTCAGATCCGGCCCAGGGAAAACCAGCCGTCCCGGCCGAGAGCCAGAACAGGGAAGGGAGAACGAACATGCACATCCTCAGAATGACCACCCGCGCGACCATCGCGCTGGGTCTGGCCGCTGGTGCGGCTTCGGCCGACACGTGGCGCTACGCGACCGAGGAAGCCGCCGAGACCGATGTCCAGAACGTCTTCGCCAACAAGTTCAAGGAAGAGGTCGAGGCCAACAGCGACCACACCATCGAGGTCTATCCGTTCGGCGCGCTGGGCGAGTCCGAGGCGCTGCTCGAGCAGGCGCAGGCCGGCATCCTGCAGTTCGTGGACCAGTCGCCCGGTTTCACCGGCTCGCTGATCCCCGAGGCGCAGGTCTTCTTCGTGCCGTACCTGCTGCCGCAGGACAACGAGGCGCTGGTCGAGTTCTTCCGCAACTCGGTCGCGATCAACGAGATGTTCCCCGAACTCTATGCCGAGCAGGGGCTCGAGCTCCTGACGATGTTCCCCGAGGGCGAGGTCTGCATGACCACGCAGGAGCCCGTCCGCACGCCGGAGGATCTCAACGAGGTCAAGTTCCGGGTGATGACCAACCCGCTCCTGGTCGAGAGCTATCAGGCCTTCGGCGCGACACCGACGCCGCTGCCCTGGGGCGAGGTCTATGGCGCGCTGCAGACCGGCATCATCCAGGGGCAGGAGAATCCTGGGTTTTTCCTGGAATCGACCAAGATGTACGAGGTGACCGACGTGATCACCTGCATTGGCCACAACAACTTCACCACGGCGGTGATGGCCAACAAGGACTTCTACGACGGGCTGTCGGAGGAGGACCAGCAGGTGGTCGACAACGCCATCGCGGCGGCGTTCGACTACATCGTCGAGTACCAGGCCGGGCTGCAGGAGGAGAGCCTGCAGAACATTCAGGAAGCCAAGCCCGACATGCAGGTCAATGTCCTCTCGGAAGAGGAGCGGCAGCCGTTCATGGAGACCGCGGGTCAGGTCGAGGACGCGTTCATCGACATGACCGGCGAGAGCGGCCAGCGCATCCTCGATCAGATGAAGCAGGATCTGGAGGCGGCGCAGTCGGCCACCTCGGGCTGATCCCGTAGCACCATGGGTCGGGCGGCAAGTCCGCCCGGCCCGCGCCCACGAGCCGGAGAGCCCGCGTGACCAATCCCAACGAGCCGGTCGCCGACAAGACCCAGACTTCGGCCGCCGATCAGCCGGACACGGACGACTACCATTCCGCGCTTCCCGGCGTGCTTGGCACCATTGACGTCGTAATCGCGCGCGTGGAGGCCGTGCTGCTCGCGGCCGGCGTCCTGCTGATGGCGCTCAACACGATCGCCAACGTGGTCGGCCGCTTCGCGCTGGGTCAGAGCATCTACTTCTCCGAGGAGCTCAACCGCATCCTCATCATCCTCATCACGTTCGCCGGGATCAGCTATGCCGCACGGCACGGCCGGCACATCCGCATGTCGGCAATCTACGACACGCTGCCCGCAAAGGGCCGCAAGGTGCTGATGATCGTCATCGCGCTCGTCACCGCCTTCTTTATGTTCGGGCTCTGCTACTACTCGTTCACATACATCCTGACGCAGGCCGGGCGCGGGCGGGTCCTGCCGTCGCTGCAGATCCCGGTCTGGTACACGCTGATCTGGGTCCCGGTCGGGTTCTTCATGACCGGGGTGCAGTACCTTCTGACAGCCATCAAGAACATGATCTCGCGGGACATCTTCCTCTCCACCGGGGTCCTCGAGGGTTACGGCGACGACGACGAGCGGGAGGTCTGAGACATGGCTGCGGGCATCTTCTCGATCATGATCGTGCTGCTGCTGCTGGGCTTTCCGATGATGATCCCGCTCATCACCGGCGCGTTTGTCGGCTTCTACGCGATGTTCGGCGGCCTCAGTCAGATGGAGACGATGGTGCAGCAGATGATGGCGGGCATCAGGCCCGCCTCGCTGATCGCCGTTCCGATGTTCATCTTCGCCGCCGATATAATGACCCGCGGCCAGTCGGCCGGCCGGCTCATCGACATGGTGATGGCCTTTGTCGGCCACGTACGCGGCGGCCTCGCCGTCTCGACCGCGGCGGCCTGCACGATGTTCGGCGCCGTCTCGGGCTCGACGCAGGCGACGGTGGTCGCCGTAGGCTCGCCGTTGCGCCCGCGGATGCTCAAGGCGGGCTACAACGACAGCTTCGTGCTGGCGCTGATCGTCAACTCCTCTGACATCGCATTCCTGATTCCGCCCTCGATCGGGATGATCATCTACGGCGTCGTCTCGAACACTTCGATCGCCGAGCTCTTCATCGCCGGAATCGGGCCGGGCCTCCTGATTCTCGTGCTCTTCTCGATCTACTCGGTCATATATGCGATCCGGCACAACGTTCTGCCAGAGCCTAAGGCGAGCTGGGGCGAACGGCTGAAGGCGGTGCAGAAGGCGCTCTGGCCGCTGGGCTTTCCGCTCATCATCATCGGCGGCATCTACGGCGGGATCTTCTCGCCGACCGAGGCGGCCGCCGCCTGCGTCCTCTACGCGCTGGTGCTCGAGACCATCGTCTTCCGCGAACTCGACATGAAGGGCGTCTGGGACACCGCCAAGTCCACCGGCCTCATCACGGCAGTGGTCTTCATCCTGGTCGCGGCGGGGGCGGCATTCTCGTGGGTGATCTCGTTCGCGCAGATCCCGCAGCAGATGCTTGGCGCGGTCGGCATTTCCGAGATGGGGCCGATTGGCGTCCTCTTCGTCATCTCCATCGCGTTCTTCATCGGGTGCATGTTCGTCGACCCGATCGTGGTAATCCTGGTCCTGGTGCCGATCTTTGCACCGGTGGTGAACGACGTGGGCCTCGATCCGGTGCTTGTCGGCACGATCATCACGCTGCAGGTTGCAATCGGCTCGGCCACGCCCCCCTTCGGCTGCGACATCTTCACCGCGATCGCGGTCTTCAAGCGGCCCTACGCGGAGGTGGTGCGCGGGACGCCGCCTTTCATCCTGATCCTGCTCAGCGTGTCGGTCGCGCTGATCTTCTTTCCGCAGATCGCGCTCTTCCTGCGCGACCTGGCCTTCGCGGAGTGAGGGGGCGGCATGTTCAAGCGAATACTGGTTGGCTACGACGGGTCCAAGGGGGCCGAGGGCGCCCTGCGCAAGGCGGTGGAGCTGGCCAAGGTCTGCCACGCGCAGGTCCTCGTGCTGACGGTCTACCGCCACCACAGCCTGCTCGAGGCGTCGTTCTCGATGGTCCGGCCGCAGGAGCCGGAGAACATGGACGACCTGATGCGCGGCCACGCGACCGAGGTCGCGGACTACGGCAAGAAGGTCGCGCGCGAGGCGGGTGCCGAGAACGTGCGCGCCTTCGTCAAGGCGGGCCAGCCGTCGCGCTCGATCATCGCATTTGCGCGTGAGCACGACGTGGACCTGATCGCCGTCGGCTGCCGAGGCCTCGGTTCTATCGAGGGATACATGGTGGGCAGCGTCAGCCACAAGATCACCGGCCTGGCCGACCGTCCCGTCCTCGTCGTCTGACGATGGAGGCGGCTTCCCCGTCGCGGATCGCGCCACATCCTGCGGAGCTCGAGAAGGTAGATCGTTTCGCTCGGCTCGGCTTTGTCGCGCTCGCCACCGACCTGACCTTCGAGCGGGACGCGGCGCGGGTGATCCCGCCCGAACTCGGCGTGATGCACGTCGCGCGGATCCACTTCGTAAATCCGACTACACCGGCCAACCTGCTCGCCATGAAGCCGCGGCTGACCGAGGCGGTGTCGCGCCTGGTGCCGGGGCACCCGCTGGCCTGCGTAGGATTCGGCTGCACCTCGGGCTCGATCGTGATCGGCGACGCCGAGGTGGACGCGGCGATCGCAGCGGCGCGTCCGAGGGTCCCGGTGGTGACGCCTGCGCGGGCCGTGCGTCATGCGTTGGCGGCGCTCCGCGTGCGCAGGCTCGCGCTGATGGCGCCCTACGTTCCCGAGACGACGGAGCCGATGATGGCCTATCTCGAGGCTGCGGGCTTCGAGGTCGTCGGCGGGGTCGGGCTGGGCCTCGCCGACGATGGTGACATCGCGCGTGTGACGTCAGACTGCATGGTGCGTGCGGCCCGCGCGGCGGACAGCGCGGAGGCGGAAGCGCTCTTCATGCCCTGCACTTCGCTGCCGGCGATGGCCGTGGCGGCGCGCATCGAGGCCGAGCTGGGCAAGCCGGTGCTGACCTCGAACCAGGTGACGCTCTGGTCGATGCTGGGTCATGCTGGGCTGCCGATGCCGCAGGGATACGGCCGCATCTTCGGAACGCCGCTTCCGGACCTGGAGGTCGCATGACTGGCGTCACGGCGGACGACATCGCGGCGGCGCGGGAGCGGATCGCCGGCCTCGTTCGGCGCACGCCGTGCGACCTGTCGCCCTCGCTTCAGGGCGTGGCGGGCGCGCCGGTCTGGTTGAAGCACGAGCATCACCAGACGACCGGCAGCTTCAAGCTGCGCGGCGCCAGCAACGCCGTCGCGTCGCTCGGGGATGCGGAGCGGGCAGGCGGCGTGGTCGGCGCCTCGACCGGCAACCATGGGCGCGCGCTGGCGCACGCGGCCCGGCGCGCCGGCCTGCGCTGCGTCATCTGCATGTCAGCGCTGGTGCCGAGGAACAAGGTCGACGCCATTGCCGCCGAAGGGGCGGAAATCGTCATCGTCGGCCGCAGTCAGGACGACGCCCAGGAAGAGGTCGACCGGCTGGTGGCGGAGGAGGGGATGACGATGATCCCGCCGTTCGACCACCAGGCGGTGATCGCGGGACAGGGGACGCTGGGCCTCGAGATGCTCGACGATGTGCCGGACCTTGAGACGGCAGTAATCCCGCTCTCGGGTGGCGGCCTGATCGCGGGCATCGCGGCGGCGCTGAAGAGCGCGCGGCCGGAGGTGCGGGTGGTGGGCATCTCGATGACGCGGGGCGCGGCGATGCACGCAAGCCTCGCCGCCGGCGAGCCGACGCTGGTCGAGGAGCTGCCGACGCTTGCGGATTCGCTCGGCGGCGGCATCGGCCTCGGCAACCGCCACACGTTTGCGATGGTGCGCAATCTGGTCGACGAGGTGGTGCTGCTTTCGGAAGCGGAGATCGCAGAGGGCGTGCGTCACTGCTATTGGCAGGAGCGTCAGGTCCTGGAGGGCGGCGCCGCCGTCGGTCCCGCCGCACTGCTGGCGGGACGGCTGACGCTTCGGGGGCCGTCGCTGCTCTTGCTCAGCGGCTGCAACATCGACATGGCCTTGCACCATCGGTTGATCTCCGGCGAGAACGTGGACCTGATGCGGGAGGCCGAGTGATGGCGGTGACGATCCTTACCGACGCGGAGCTGCGGGATTGCGTCCCGCTTGACCTGGAGGCGGTCGAGGTCGTGGAGGGCGCCTTCGGCGCGCTGAGCGAGGGCGGCGTGGTCATGCCGCCGGTCCTGTCGATGGCGATCGAGGAGGCGAACGGCGAGGTCGACGTCAAGATGGCTCACGTCCCGGGGCTGGAGAGCTTCGCGATCAAGGTCTCGCCCGGCTTCTTCGACAATCCCGGGAAAGGGCTTTCCTCCACAAGCGGCCTGATGATCCTGCTTTCGGCGCGGACCGGGCGGGTCGAGGCGCTGCTGCTCGACAACGGCTACCTGACCGACGTGCGCACCGCCGCCGCCGGTGCCGTCGCGGCGAAGCACCTGGCGCGCGAGGATGCGGCCACTGTCACCGTGCTCGGAGCGGGCCTTCAGGCGCGGATGCAACTGCGCGCGCTGGCGCTGGTCCGCCCGCTCGAGGCGGCGACGATCTGGGCGCGCAACCACGAGAAGGCCAAGGCCGCCGCCACAGAGCTTGCGCAGGAGCTGGGCTTTCCCGTGGGCGCGACGCTGGATCCGGCCGAGGCTGTATCGCTTGCCGACATCGTGGTGACGACGACGCCCGCCGCCGAGCCGATCCTCATGGCGGACTGGCTGCGACCGGGGCAGCACGTTACCGCCATGGGCTCGGACCAGGTTGGCAAGAACGAGATCGAGCCCGCCTGCATCGCCCGCGCCGACATCTACGTGCCGGACCGCCTGTCGCAGACGCGCGAGCTGGGCGAGCTGCGGGCGGCCGTGGCGGCCGGCGCAGTCGAGGCGGATGCCGAGTTCGCCGAGCTGGGCGATATCGTCACCGGCCGCGCGCCCGGCCGCACGAGCCGGGACGAGATCACGATCGCCGACCTGACCGGTACGGGCGTGCAGGACACCGCCATTGCCACCCACGCTCGCCGCCGTGCCACCGAGGCCGGAAGCGGAACCAGTTTCGAAAGCTGAATCATGGCCATAGTCGACACCTTTCGCTTCTCGGATGCAGAATACGAGACTCGCCTCGCCAAGGTGCGCCAGGCAATGGAGGCGGCGGGGCTTGACGTGCTGGTCACGTCAGATCCGTCGAACATGGCGTGGCTCACCGGCTATGACGGCTGGTCATTCTATGTCCATCAGGCGGTTGTCATCGGACCCTTCGGCGACCCGGTCTGGTTCGGGCGCGAGCAGGACGCGCAGGGCGCGCTACGCACATGCTACATGACCGACCCCGACATCATCGGCTATCCTGACTACTTCGTGCAGTCGCCCGACGTGCACCCGATGGACTACCTCGCCGCGAAGCTGACCGAGCGGAGTTGGCATAACGGGCGCATCGGCGTCGAGATGGACAATTACTGGTTCTCGGCCCGCGGCTATCAAGCCCTGAGCGCTGGCCTCCCGAACGAGCTGATCGACGCGACGAACCTGATCAACTGGCTGCGTGCGGTGAAATCGCCCGCCGAGCTGGACCGGATGCGCAAGGCCGCGCGGATCGTCGAGCGCATGCACGCGCGCATCGCGGAGAAGGTCGAGCCCGGCATCCGCAAGTGCGACCTCGTCGCCGACATCTACGACGCCGCGCTGCGTTACGATCCCGAACTGGGCTACGGCGGGGACTATCCCGCGATTGTGCCGCTGCTGCCGTCGGGGACCGACGCCGCGGCGCCGCACCTGACCTGGGACGACAAGCCGATGAAGGCGGGCGAGGGGACGTTCTTCGAGATCGCGGGCTGCTTTCGCCGCTATCACTGCCCGCTCAGCCGAACGGTGTTCCTGGGCAAGCCCACGCAGCAGTTCCTCGACGCCGAGCAGGCGGTGCTGGAGGGCATGGAGGCGGGGCTGGAGGCGGCCCGCGCCGGCAACGTCTGCGAGGACATCGCCATCGCCTTCTTCGACGTCCTGCAGCGCCACGAGATCATCAAGAACAACCGCACCGGCTATCCCATCGGCCTGAGCTACCCGCCCGACTGGGGCGAGCGCACCTGCTCGCTGAGGCCGGGCGACCGGACCGAGCTGCAGCCAGGGATGACTTTCCACTTCATGACCGGCCTCTGGATGGAGGACTGGGGCTTCGAGATCACCGAGTCGATCGCCATTACCGACGGCGCACCCGAATGCCTGGCGGAAGTCCCGCGCAAGCTCCTGGTCAAGCAATGACCGGCGAACGGCTCAAGTCGCCCATCGTCCCCACGGTCCCGTTCGATCGCGACGGCAAGCACCATGGGTTTCTCCGGCTGCCCTACTCGCGCAACGAGAGTGCCTGGGGCGCGATCATGATCCCGATCACGGTCATCAGGAACGGGGACGGGCCGACCGCGCTCCTGACCGGCGCCAACCACGGCGACGAATACGAAGGGCCGATCGCGCTGCAGGTCCTGTCGCACGAGATCGCGCCCGACGAGATCAGGGGCCGGATCATCATCGTGCCGTACATGAACTACCCCGCGTTTCGCTCGGCGACGCGGGTCTCTTCCGTGGACGGGATGAACCTCAACCGCAGCTTTCCAGGACGTGCCGACGGCAGCGCCACGCAGAAGATCGCGCACTTTTTCGAGGAGGTGCTGGTGCCGATGGCGGACGTCGTGCTCGACTATCATTCGGGCGGCAAGACGCTGGACTTCCTTCCATTCGCCTGCGCGCACCACCTCGAGGCGCAGGGCCAGCAGGAGGCCTGCGTGGCGGCGGTGCGCGCGTTCAATGCGCCGTTCTCGCTGATGCTGCGGGAGATCGACGCGGTGGGCATGTACGACACCTCCGTCGAGGCGCACGGCAAGGTCTTCGTCACCACCGAACTCGGGGGCGGCGGTACGGCCACGGCGCGCTCGGCGCAAATCGCGATCCGCGGCGCGCGGAACGTGCTGATCCACGCGGGCATCCTCGATGAGGAGATCGACGTGGCGCCGTCGGTGATGCTCGATATGCCCGGCGACGACTGCTACCATTTTGCCACGACCGAGGGACTCATCCAGCCGATGGTCGATCTGGGCGAGACGGTGCGGCGCGGCGACCTGCTGGCGCGGGTCTGGCCGGCGGACCAGACCGGGGTCGCGCCGCACGACTGCACCGCCCAGCGCGATGGGTTGCTGGCGGCCCGCCACTTCCCCGGCCTGATCCAGATGGGCGACTGCCTGGCAGTGGTCGCGAGCGTGCTTGAGTAGCCACGGATAGTGGTTGCGCCGATCGGCAATTGCCGCTAATCGGCGGCCCGGACGCGCCGCAGTAGCTCAGTGGTAGAGCGCACCCTTGGTAAGGGTGAGGTCGGGAGTTCAATCCTCCCCTGCGGCACCATCTTACTTTTTTGACCTGAAATTCCACCCAACACCTTGAAGGGAAAGGAAAATTCGGCAGTACCGAAGGGGTTCAGGGAACGCCAATCTGAGGACAGTTTGGCGCATTGCGAAGCAATCTTTTTCGTATATATTCCAAGGGCTTGACAGGAATTTGAGCGATAGTTCAATACATTCCTCTAGCCTCCCCTTTGGCGGCAGCACTCCCGCGACCTTTTCTGACAGCACCAGCTTCTCGCGTTCCAGTTTGGCGAGGCGCGTTTCGTAAGCACTGATAACGCTAGGGCTGGTAGCCTCAACGATACGATCCAGCAGGCTTTCGATCTGCTGCTCAGCCGCCTTGAGCTGGCGCTTTAGCTCCACTTGAGCAGCGCCTACCGATTCCAGACGCGCTTCCCATGCGTCCTGGAGCATCACCTTCGCGAGCGCGAAGAGCTGCTTGGTCGGTTGAAGGCTCTGCAAGATGGCGGCGAATTCGCCCTCGATCTTGCCGCGCGCGATTGACTTGTTCTTCTCCCCGCAGCCCCGAGTCATGCAGCGATAATACGCGTAGTGCTGACGGCAACCTTTCGACCATGCCGAGGTCATGGCGTTGCCGCACTCGTTGCACACCACAAAGTCGCGCTGCGGAAAGTCCTCATTGAAATCACGCCGCGCGGCAGGTCGTGCCTTTCCTTCGAGCGCTTCGAGTACGCGCTCATGCGTCTCGAAACTGATCAGGCCCTCATGTTCACCCTTACGAACCGACACGCCCCATGCAGGGGCCTCGACGTAACCGGCATAAACGACCTTCCTAAGCAGGCGGGAGACCGTCATCGGCCTCAGACCGCCATCCGGAAGGTCTTTTGGGAAGTGAGGGCACGCCTCCAAGAAGCGCTGGACTTCGGCTTGCGAGTTGAAACGGCCAATCGCATAGCCTTCGAGCGCTTCGCGCACCGTTGTAGCCAGAGGCTCATTCGGCACGAGAATTTTGCCGCCGCAACCTTTGGCGGCGACGTATTTGTATCCGACCGGCGCGCGGAAAACCCAAAATCCGTTCTCAACGCGTGCCTTCATCTTCTGGAGAACCTGGCGGCGGTTTTGCTCGCGCTCCAGCTCCCCTTGAGCCGCATTAATTGTCTCTATGAATTTGCCTTCTGGCGTATCTTCAAATTTGAAGTTCAGGCATTCAACGAGCGCGCCGCGCGCCTTGAATGCCTGACGCAGCTTGATATGCATCTCGGTCTCGCGCGCAAAGCGCTTAAGATCGTCAAATATAACAACGTAATTTTTGTCCGGCTGCGCATCGAGGTAGCTCAGCAGAGCCACCATGCCGGGGCGTTTCATGAAATCGCCCCCGCCCGATGCATCATCCGGAAAGACGGCTTCGACATCGTAGCCGCGCTCTACCGCATAGGCGCGGCAGCGTTGTTCCTGGCTTTCAAGGCCACCGCCGTCGATCTTCTGCTTTGTAGAAGAAACCCGGCAGTAAATTACTGCCCGAAGTTGGACTTCTCCTCTTTTTTTGTTTGCTGGCCATTTGGCTTCCTTTCTACACGGCATAGTATGGAATGCCGCAATTCGTACTTGTGAATACATTGATTTAGCTCTGTTTATTTCGGATCATTAGAATATATTTTCCCTTCCTCATCAAGCACTAAGGCCGCTTGATCACCTGCTTCTTGCTCCTGCACCTGCTGCGCAGGGTGGACGCCGAAGCCGAGATCGACAAACGCAGTGATAATGAGCCACAGCGCCTGAATGATCTCTTCCTTCTGATCCTCGCTGAGCGATGGATCATCCAGATATTTCTGATACTTGGCTGTATCGATCTCGACCGATGGCCGAGGCTTGGCCGCTACTGCGATGCCAAACTGATCGGACAGCGCTCCGCTATCGATTGTCCGTCCGTCTTCCATAGCATTGACCTCCTTTCCCCCAGATAGTTCAGGCGTGCAGATGGGCGCGCCTGCTCCGGGCGGGCGCAGCTCAGTCTTCTTTTCTTTTTGTGCTTTTTCATCCGGAACAAGCGAAGCTGCTTGTTGTATTTTAATTCTATCATGAGTTGTTAATTCCTCGCAAACTTGCGGAACCCGGCGGGTTTCGATCTTTGAATACTTCATGGTTCTTCTCCTTTTACATTTCAGCTTTTCGGCCGATGCCCATGGATGAAACTCCACTGGCCGTTCTGGTATTGCGGCAGGTGCGCATGCCTTGATGGCACCTGTTCGGTGATAACCCGCAAGTTTCGGCTTCCGCCCCACCAGGCGTGCACGCGCACCCTTGAGAGATCGCGGTCGAAATACGGGTTCGGGGCAAAAAGACCCCGATAGGGTTTCTGCGCGTAGTACGGCACCTTCTCCGCCAGAAATGGCGGGATGCCATAGCCACTAGCCATGACCAGCGCTTGGCTATGCGGCATGGTCAGGATTTCTTCGGGCGTGCGCAGCGGGCGTGCCATCTTGCGCTTGTGTGCGCGTTCGTATTCCAGCGCTTTCAGCGACAACCCAGTGCGCGAGGGATTGGCGTTGCCGAACAGCGCATCATGCATGGCCTCGCGCATGGCGCGGCTGGCACGCTCTTGCGTGAGATGGTCTTCCAGCTCCAGCGTCTGGTCGCCGAGCTTGGCGCTCAGATGCCGCGCGGTTTCCAGATCGGAAATGCCACCGCCGAGATAGACCTCGAGATCAGCGCTGGCCGAGAGCGTCATCGCCCCAGTTGGGCCGAGGTTGTTCCTGATCTGGCCGATGTGCTGATAGACGCAGACGGGGCAAAGGCCGAAGCCGCGACCGATGGAGTAGAACTCGGAAATTTCCGGGAAGCGGCCAAGCTGGGCGGCTTCATCAATCACGAGGTTCAGCGTTGGCGCATCCGGCCTTGCCTGCTTGAGCGTGCGCAGCGTCGAGAAGAACTGCCGGATGAGCGCAGCATTTTGCTGCATCATTTCCGGCGGCATGACGAAGAACACGAACACCGGATCAGCCGATTTCTCGCAGAGCACATCCAGCGTGAAATCAGCTTCGCGCGTGGCGACGAAGGCCGATTGCAGGCTCGGATCATTCAGAATCGCCAGCGCGTTGGTCATGCCGCCCATGACAGAGTCAAAGGTGCGGCGGCTGTCCTCAGCCATCTCGATCATTTCGGCAAAGGTGACCTTAAGATCAGGCTCACCGAGCCCGGCCATCATGCGGGCCGTATCGATCCACGCATCCGGATCAGAGCGGATCATGCCGACCAGATCATAGAGCGAGGTTGGCGAGACACCGCCATCCAGATGCACGAGACCGCGCATCAGCGGATCGAGCCAGTTCTGTGCCTTCTGGTCGAAGAAGTGAGAATCCCCGCCGCCGCTTTCCGGGAGGAGCGTTCTGGCCACGCGGCGGCTATCGCCGACCAAGCGCGGTGAGTCCGGCGTCAGGTGGCTAAGGATCGAGAGCCGGTGTCCCGTCACGCCATGCGTGAAATACGGGTTGATTTCGTAAACCCGCGCCTTGATGTGCGCGAGATATGGCTCCAGCACGGCGCGCAGCTCGCGCTTGGGGTCAAAGATTGCATAGCGCGGCGGCTCGCCCGAACGTCCGGGCGCGGCCATGATGTGTGAAAGGACGGAGGTAAATTTGCCCGAGCCAGCGCCGCCGATCAGCAGCATGCCAGCCTGCTTGGAGTGATAGAGCTTGCGCCCGCCGAAGAAGCCGAAGGGCACGCGGCCTTCGCTGCGAAAGGCACGGCGCACTTCCAGCGGCTGCGCAAAGCGCGCCGATCCGTATGGAGCTTGCTGTTCGAAGTGCATGGCTGAGCCTTTCAAGATTGTAGGTGGCTATGCGGCCTTGGCCTGTTTCGAGGCCAAGGCTTTCGGTTATCCGGTCAAGATCGAGACGATGATCCAGAGGACGAAAACCAGTACGGCAATTCCGCCTAGCGTCTCTTTCACCTTGTCACCGAAGGTCTTGACCGTCCGGGTGCGGTAGATTTTTCCGATTTCTTCATGGATTTGTTTCGGCATGACCTTTTTCCTTTTGGTTTGAACGGAGTCGTTAGATGAAGCGGTAGGCGAGATAGACGCCTGCCACCGTGAGCGCCGCGCCGATCCCAGCGCGCGCGGCGAAAAACACGAAAGGGAAGCAGGCGATCATCCAGGCAATGCGAATAATCTCCACCACGTCATGCGGATAGCTCCGCTGAGCGAGCCAGATCACATACGGTGCCGTGACCTCGTTGAGCGCCGGGCTCGCCAGCATTGCGATCATCGCGGCTGCCGTCGTCGCGAACCCGCCCTTGAGATCGTCGCCAGGGCCACGGCCTCCGCCGGGGCGGTAGTCTGGACGATTGGAAAACATGGCGCGCCCCTCCTTTCTTGATGCTTCCGGCACCGCCGGATACAGTTCTCCCGTTCGCCGGAATCTGTTCTTCCCGGCGTGGGTTATGTTCATCTGTTCGTTTTGAAGCCGCAGGCTTTGCTAGGTGTTCAGCGGCTATGACTTGAAGGTAGGAGCAGGTGCCTTTCTTGTCACGCGGGCACCATCGAGCTTGTCAAGTTGACGGCCAGGGGAGGAGCGTGAGCGGTATGCAGGCAGCGAAAAAAAGCTCGCAGAACCGGTTCTTGCCAAACCTTCGCATATCCGAAGTCGCCTTCGCGCATATTCTATATTGCTGGCTGCGCGGAGATATCTATTCGTCCATCCCCGAGACACTTGCGAAGCCCGGTGGCGACTTGGATGCAGCGCTGTCGAAGATGAACAGCATGCTTGACGGCAACCTCAAGCTTAGCGACCGGGGCCGAGAAAGTATCTCCAGGCAAGCCTGTCACGCACTCATCGCAAAAGTATCTATAAAAGTCTTGGCCATGTCTTATTGGGCTAAGTCCCGCTATAATAAAAAACTGGCAAACGGGGGTTGGCGAGAGGTAATGAAAGGAAGCGGCGGATTGGGACGGTTTCTGAGGGCGCAGGATTCTGAATTCAGGGATGAATTAATCGCGAGCATGGCGAATGAAACAATCTCCGATTACGTTGAAGGACAGTGGAAGGTGGTCCGGTCCGTATCATCCGGGAATATCGATTTCGAAAACTACAAAGCTGTGAGGGGTGGTCGATCAATCGACGCGGTTCACGTTCCCGTAGTCCTTCAAAAGATGCAGGAAAGATATGGCCGATTTCGTGGCTATCATTCCTCAGCAAGAAACTCGCATATTGCGCATTATAGGTGTCTGATAAATTCGACTGTCTATATGGATAGTGATAAGGATTACGAGGATCATAGAAACCTTCATTTCGCAACGCAAGAGGAAAAAGAACGGTACTGGTTCAACTGCACTACCCGTGCCGTGATGCTTGTTCTTGTCCAGTTGGAGAAGAAGCCTTTTTTTGACCAGTTGAGAGAGTGGATTTTGAACGGTTCAAGTCATGGGGATTACCTCCACGATTGGGAGCTGGTTGAAAAATACCGGCAAATAATGAGCCGTGATAAATGAGAGCATAAGGCACACTAATGTGCCGCGAGCCTAATGTCACCGATGGGTTCCACGAGGCAATCGAAGTTCAAACCTTGGGCGAGACGCTGGTGATGGTACTACGAAACGACCATGGACGAGCAAACGGCAGAATAAGAGCGAACGCAAGCTGTGCGTGGTACTACCACGCTGCTTGGCAAGGGGGCTCGCTGCGCGCCCCCGTTGCATCCCCCAGGCCCGTGGCTCTTTCAGGGCATTGAGCCCATTCCAGAGCCATCAGACCGTATCGCCGGTCAAACACTCGCGGGAGACTTCGCTCTCCCTGCACCCATCGATGCCTTCAGCAGGATCGGAGGCTATCGCGCCCCCTGAACCCACTCGCAGGGCTTGGAGACGTGCCTCTCCACCTGCACCGAACCATGCACGAACGGCTGCCCCTCCGATCACCAATCAGGGGAGCATTCTGCGCTACCCCCGATACCCCCACGACCATTTCATGGAGACCAGGAAGGGAGCATTTCATTGCTGCCCTTACCTTGGAACCTTCCCATCGACCAAGGGGCGTTCCTGCCCCTATGGAACCCAGACCAACCCCGCCGGTTGGATACCGTCACCATATCGGCGCTGAACCTGACGATTTGGCTGAGCCGCCTTGATCCGGCAGGTAGCTACGTGCCATCGCCCTCGGCAGTTTGCTCCGCATTCGCGAGCAATGGCGGTCGCTCTTGCATCCGCCACCGCCGCACCACGTTCATCACATAGTCTGTATCTGCGCAGTCGGTCTCCCATAGCGTTGCGAACGGCACATCGGCGCTTTGCGGCATATGGGCTTTGTCGAGATCGTTGAAGCGCAGCCGAACAGGCACGACGGTGCCTTCACCGACGACCAGGGCTTCTTGCGTGCGCAGGGTCGGCAAGATGCTCACGAGGCTGCGCACTGAATCGGGCAGCGCGCGCTGGACGAAATTCTGATCCTGTTCGTTGCTCATGCGCAGCGCAATCAACGTGTTGCACTGTGAAAGGATCGACTCGGCCAGCTCAGAGGGGCGCTGCGAGATCAATCCCAGCCCAACACCGTATTTTCGTCCTTCCTTTGCGATCCGTGACAGTGCCTGTTTGGTCGGCTGGAACGCGGCATCGTCGCGCCTAGGCGCATAGCGATGCGCCTCTTCACAGATCAATACCACCGGCACCTGTACCGGGCGGGGGCTCCATATCGCGAAGTCGAAGATCATGCGGCAGAGCACGGAGACGACCACATCAACAACATCGGATGGAACCCCTGACAGATCGATGATGGATAGCGGTTTGTCGCCTACCGGTATGCGCAGATACTGACTGACGATCTCGGCAAGCTGATCGCCCACGGTTGCATCAGGACGCATCATAAAACCAAAGCGGCTGTCCTGTTGCAGCGTCTCGGCCTTATTCTTGATCTTGAGATACGAATCCTGCTTCGAAGCCTGCGTCGGCATCGCTGCATCGATATGTGCCAACATATCACCAAGACGGTATGGCACCGGGGTATCGACCGTGATTTTCTCCGTTGGAATACCTTCCGCTCCGAAATCGCGCCGCGCTGCCAAGATGGCATCCTTGAGGATGTTGGTCTGACTGGTAGCGACATGCTCCGTCTTGCCAATAAACAGCTCGACGCTTTCTTCAAAGTTCAGGAGCCAGTGCGGCAGATTCAGCGTGGTTGGATCAATTACCTCTGCAAGATCTGGAAATGCGCGCCGATACTCATTGTGCGGATCAAGCAATATTACGTGGGAGCGCGGCGCAACTTCCAGGATGGAGCGTAGCAATACCGTGACCGAACAGGACTTTCCTGATCCGGTAGTGCCCAGGATAGCAAAGTGCTTACCCAGCAACTCGTCGGTCAGCAAATATACCGGCAGGGATGCGGCTTGCGAAAGCGTTCCAACATGGACGCTCGGCTTGTCGGGACGATTGTAGATTCGTTGAAGCTCAACGACGCTTGCCACGAATATGCCCTGTCCCGGTAGCGGGTAGGTCACCACACCGCGCTGAAATACAAACTCGCTTTCGCCGAGGCCGGTTCGTACAGCTTCGCCGAACAGCTCGATTTCCAACCACTTTGCGTCTGATGCGCCGTCAGCCGGTGCGTCGCGACCGGTAACGCCAGCCCCGCCTTCAAGCATGGTTTCGGTCATCCGAAGTGCCGTCACCACGCCGAAAACAAGTTTGTCGCCCGCTTCGATCTTTACAATGGAGCCGACCTGGCCAACTGCATATCGGCGGCTCTTATAGGTCCGGTGCAGGTCTTCTACCGTTCCTTCAAGCTCGCCGATCAGCTTGGAACCGGAAACCTCCACCACGCGCCCGATTTTCAGAATTGGATCGCTCATCAGTTCCCCCCGGCAATATAAGAAACCAGATTTTCAAATCTCCAAAGATCGGCTTCCAAGACGCCGAGGGACGATTCCACATCGAGGGCATGCCCGATAAATCCGCCATTGTCCTTGCCGCCCACAAAGACGCTAAAGCGAGAATCACAGCGGTCACAGAGCGCTTGCAAGCGCTGGTCCTGCCTATCACGATCCTGTTCTGGCCCTACGAAGGCGATGACGGTGAGATTGCTTTGCGGAGAGTTTATCGCATCGCAAATGGCTTCATTGATATGTTCATCATTGAAGCTGTACCCCAAGACGACCAAGTGATTGTTGACACCGGTCCGCCGGAGGCGTTTCCGAAACCGGCCAATCAGGGTTTCATAGACCCCGTACTGGGTTTGCAGATATTTCTGCTCCGACGGATAAACTACTACCGGCTCATCGGCAGCGTCTTCGTTTGCATTGCGTCCCCGCCTGACATGTCCGTCCGCGTCACGCGTCCAGTTGATGGAGCCGTGGAGCTTATGAATTCGGTAGGCTATTCCCGGCCCGGCCTCATCAAAAGTTTCCGGATCGAACCAAGCTCGATTGGTACCGCGAAAGCCATCAGCGTATGGCAGCCGGAGAGAATCCAGACTCGCTTCCAGCAACGTATCGTAATTCAAACTGAATATGTCGCGAGGACCGCGCTCACGAGCGCCGCGCAGTCGTTGCAAGAAACGCTCGTGATAATCGCACGCCTGCCAATCATCCGCGACTTCGCTCACGATGCGCTTCTTGATTTCGGTGAGCCATTCATCGATTTCATCGACGGTAAGGCTGTGCGCGTCGGCGGTTGTGATCGTGCTCAGAATTTCACGATAGCGGACCAGATAATTGATCAAATCTTCGATTGTCGGAGGGCGATCAGACAGCGGTTTCAATGCGTCGAATTGATCAAGTAGTTTCTGATCCAACCCGTTCAGGACGTTTTCGGTGAGCTTGCCAATCAAAGGCTTGCTCGCACAAGCGCTGCAACCTGCTCCGATCAGAAAGCAGGTGTCGTTGCCGGTGAGCCATTCTGTGATTTGTTCACGTACATCGCTGCTCATATTGTGCCCCCCAATTTTGTGCCGCCGTTACATCGCTCATGAGGGCACCGGTACGGATTCAATAATTTCTGCATCATCGTCTGACAGGCCGAACGCTGCGCTCACCTGGCGCTGTAGCTGCGCCCGTGCATCATTGGCCGCGCGCTCGCGCCGTGTCCGTTCATGGGGAGTGCGCGCCGCATTCAATGCTCTGAGCGCGCTCACCACTCTTTCGGCTTGTTGTTCGATAGCGGCCTTGGCTGCCTGATCCTGAGGAACGGGGATCGGCAAGTCTTTAATAAATTGCTTGCCGTGGGAATAATACCCACCCCTGAATACACTGGTATTCGTGCGGATCATCGCCTCACAAAGCGGGTGGTTTAGAACAGCTAGCAGATAGAGCGTCGAGACCGGCGCATCATCCTTCGCACGGATCATGTAATACGGGCCGTTACCGCCACCGGTGATAATCGTGTTCGTTTCATCATAAGCGTAGCGCGGCTCGCGTGAGAGAACGGGCAGGATGATTTTCGGGCTGTCGAACTTCGTCAGGCTTTGCGAGCGCCCATACTGATAGAATTGCCGCTCGTCCGCCGCGCCGCCGACAACATTGCGGCCTTCGAGGGTTTCGCGCCGCGCGCTCAGATATTCCAGGCAATGCGGGTAATCGGCTGCCATTTCATCGGGCTGCAACAGCCGGGCGCGCAGCTTGCCTTTTGGCGTGGTCACCAACTCGTAAGGGAAGATCATCCAAGCGTTGGCCACCGGTTGGCCAAAAGCTTCGAGCCGTGCATCATGAAGGCAAGGGCGAAGGATGCCACGCTCGATCTGCCATTCGCGCTCGTTCCACTCTATCCAGATATACTCATCATCAGAGCGTGTGGGGCGCAGGAAATAAATCTCATCAGCGCTGGTCTGAACGCCCACCTCAATATTTGCCAGCGTGTCCAGTCTGCCCGGCACTTCGCCTTTGATCCGCGCGAAGAGCGCCCGCACATCCTCCTGGCCGGATGTCCAAGCCTCGTCACTCAGCTCTGCGGCGGGAATGGTCGAGATCACACCCGTCCGGCCATAGCGCCACTCCTCCAGCGGCCCGGCTTCCTCCACACGGACCGTCTCACAGCCAATGCGATCCATGACGAGAATGCAGGTATAGTTGGACGTGCCTTGTCCAAAGACGGGCTTCACCCCGAAATTCACGATCTCTTCCAAAACCGGCGCGCGGGTCAGAAGGCCGCGCAGCGCCCGCCCGGATCGTATCGTCATGAATTTGTTGGGAACTATAACGCCGACGCGGCCCTGATCTTTGACCAGCGCCAGCGAGCGCTCGATGAACAAGGCGTATTTGTCGAAATTGTCCTGCCGTGCCGTGCTGTAGGGCGAGCCCGCCGCATGGTAAAAAGCTGCCTCTTCCGGCGAGTAGGTCACCATGTTCTGAATGCGGATATAGGGCGGGTTGCCCACCACCACGTCAAAGCCG
Organism: Roseitranquillus sediminis; assembly: GCF_016918935.1. Taxonomy (GTDB): domain Bacteria; phylum Pseudomonadota; class Alphaproteobacteria; order Rhodobacterales; family Rhodobacteraceae; genus Roseitranquillus; species Roseitranquillus sediminis. Next base: position 8,795 of record NZ_JAFFOB010000009.1, on the reverse strand, counting down.
CCAGCGGCCATTTCGTCAGCAAACTCGTCTTCCCAACGAAATGGATTGATCGCATCATGCAGTGCCGCTGGCAGCGGCCCGCATGCGGCTTCCCATTCCTGGGTGCTCACAAGAGAGTTGCCGCAGCGAATATGGCCATCGAGTTCCGGAAGCGCGGCGTGCTTCTTCCGTCGCACATAATCCTTGAGCGCTGCCTCGCTTTCATCCTCAATGAGCTTGAGCAGCAAGCTGAACTGCGCCACTTCGACGGCGTTGGGATCGATATCGACGCCGCGCAGATGCGCTAGCAGGATGCGGCGCTTCTCATCGAAAGTCAGCCGCCAGATGTTCTCACCGGCCTGATAAATCGCGGTGCCTGCATGCTTCTCCGTACCGTCCGCCACATACCAATCCAGATAGTGACCGAGCAGGAAGTCATAGGCCGAGAGCAAAAAGATGCCGGAACCGCAGCACGTATCGGCCAGAGTGAAGGCCGAAAGTTCTTGTGGGGAGCGACCAGCAAGGAGCGGGTCGAGAGTGCGGGCAACAATAGCATCAGCGATGAAGCTCGGAGTGGGCACAACGCCCCCGCTTTCGCGAATCTCCGGCTTGCTGGTGATGGTGACAGCACCATCCTCCACCACGATCACTTCACCGAGGAATTGCTCATAGATTTCCCCTAGCACCTCGGTTTCGACCACGGCGAAGGTGTAGGGGCTGAGCGGATAATACAACTCGGCAATGATGCCTTGCAGCACATCGTCACTGATCCGAATGCCGAGCGGATCATCATCGATCAGGCGGAACAGCCCGGAATCGTAAAATTCATCCGCACGGCGCAGGACATCCATGAGGGCATCAAAGGTGGCGTTGCCATCAAGATTCTTGAGCGTTTCGTATTTCTCGATCTCGCGATCTTCGCAAATCCGCAGAAAGACTATGCGCGAGAGAAAAAGTTGAACCCCGTAGGTCAGCTCTTCGGAGCTGAGGCCGGGCGTGTTCTCGTGGATATCGGCGGCGAGGCGGGCGCGCCAGTCACGGACTTGATTCAGAAAGAAATCATCAAATTGCTGCGCGCCATGGCGCGTCGTATCAATGGCAAAGCGCCGGTCGAACGCGCCCGAAAGAACGCTTTCTTGCGAAAGCAGTGACCATAGCTCGTCAAACCGTGCCTCGAATTCCTCATAGCCGAACAGATGCAGTCTCGCGACATGCGCCTCGTCGGTCTCGACCGGCACCGATTTACAATCATAAATGGCGAGTTGATGAAAATTGGTAACAACCGAGATCGGCAAGCTGGCCGAATACCCGTAGCGCCGCGTCTGAAACGCAGGGGCGCGATCACGATCAATTCGGACGCTTGGCTTCTTCGCCTCAATGAAAATCTTGCGCTGGCGCGCAAGTCGAAGCTCATAATCTGGCCGCTTGGACAGCCGCTCTTCCCCAACTTCGACGGTCGCCTCTTCGATAACCTCACGGTAGATCAGCGGCAGGGCGCGCCGGTTGTGAACATCCCATCCCAAGGCTTCAAGTAGCGGGGTTATGAACTCAGTGCGAGCCTGAGTTTCGTTGTACCCAGCATCGCGGCAATCAGCTTCGTTGCGGCGGAAGCGCTCGACAAGCTCAGCTATGAGGGCGCGGGCATGTTCTTTCGCCTCATCACCATCAACAGCGGCGAGAGCTATGGTTCCGGCTTGCGCCTCATCACTCATCCCTGGCCCCGCGGTTTCTTTCCGGCACGGCGGCGCGCCAGACGCCGGTTTCGCATCTTCTCCCAGATGCCCCGCAGCATCGTGCACTCTGCCTTCGAAAGCCCCATTCCTTCAATCAGGATGCGACGGCTGTTCTCGTCAAGGGCGCTCTCAAGCCGCCCGGCGCGGATCATCGCATCGCACTCTTCGAGCGGCAGGGCATCGCCCAGCGTAGCAGGCATCAGAAGCTTTTCTGCTTCTGTCGGTTCCAGCTCCAGCACGCCGCCGCCATAGCTGCGTCCTACGATCTCTGCCGAGGCGGCGCTCAGATAGCTATAGCTATTGGCGACAATGGCGCGCGGATCCGCGCCACGGCTGCGCATGCGGTGTATGGTATCGGTGGCCGTCGCTCCGGCATCATTAAAAACAATGCGAGGGAAGTCATAAATCTGGCGGAAGACAAATGCATCGGGCACATAGACCGAAGGCACGGCATACCAAGGTGTGCGCACAGAGCACTTATAGCCCTTATGCACGTCTTGAGCTTCGCCAAGCCGGATATAGCTGGCAAGCGCGCCTTTAGGCTTTGTGCCGTTGATCGGGGCCAGATGCAGAAGATGCACCCGTTGATCCTCATCGGCCAGCGTGCGCCAGCCTGCCTTATCGACCAATGCGCCTTCCAGGTGGGCGGAGCGTGCCATAAGCGGCATGGTATAGCCTTGAAGGCCAAGCTGTTCGACCTCGCTTTCGCGCAGCACAAAAAACTGGTTCTTGCCGGTGACCACACCGACATTGACCGAAGCATAGCTGCCCAGCTCGGTTGTGGTCTCACCGGCGCGCAGCGCGCGCATGAAGGAAATCTCGTCAGCGTTCAGGAAGTATTTTAGCCATTTCTCGCTGTCATGGCAGACCGTTTTGGGGGACGCGCCGCGCAGCACCTCGCGAGGCGTGCGCTTGACGATATCTGCGACTAAATCGCTCTCCGTCAAATTGACCTTGCACGGATTGCTGGCCGAAGGTGCAGGCCGCGCTTCTTCGGCCAGCAGAAGCAACACTTCCTGCTCAGCCTTTTCAAAGAACAGCTCGTTGCAGGCGATCAGATCGACGCGGCCAAACCGGTCTGTCAAAAATGACCGCAACTGCGCCGCATAACTTACCTGCAAAAGCTCGGCAGGAAGGACAAGCGCCATGCGCCCGCCTGCCTTAAGCGCCGCCGCCGCAGCAACAACAAACGGCACCCATATATTTGTCAGGCGGTTGGGCCAGAGCCCCTGCTGATGCATGATATCCATCGCGCGGCTGCGATGGGGCTCGGGAAAGCTCTGATAACGGATGAAGGGCGGGTTGCCGATCACCACATCGAATTCCGGACGCTCGGGGCGGCTCCACCACGCAAAAAAATCGCTGTTCACGACAACATCGGCGGCGCGCATACCTAAGCCATCCCTGAGGCGCAGGCGGGCTTTATCGGCCTCATCGGGATTAATCTCGATCCCGCGCAGATGGTTTGCACGGGCGGGGCCGTGTGCGCCCAACCCTTCAAGCCGCGCGCTGGCCGCTTCAAGAAATGCGCCATCACCGCAGCTCGGCTCTAGCACCAGCTCATCCGCATCCCGGATTGCCCAGGCGCAGAGCCAGCGCGCTAGCTCCGAGGAGGTATAGTAGCCGCCGCGCAGCTTGTCGGCGTCGAGTGCCGTGAAACGTCCGCTATGTGTCCGCTCTTGCGCGCCATCAAGCGCTATGCCGCTCACGTGCCTGTTCATGGCTCTTGCCTCACATGGAACAACGGCTGTTCGTCTTGAAGCAGGCGCTCGATAGCCTCACGGACCACCCAGGCCACGGACACCTTGTTCTTTTCTGCAATTTCAACAAGTTCCGCATGCTGGTCTTCAGTTAGGCTGACCGATAGGCGATGCGACGCTTTAGGCGTGCTCCTTTTGGCGGCTGAAGGCATAGCGTGCGATTCCCTGTTTGCACCGGCTTACACCACTGTGGTGCACACTGTAAGCAGGATTCGGCGCATTCATCTTTCTTAAATTTCTGGTGTTGCAGTTGGGGCAGGCAGGCATCGTTGTGAGTTATCCGGAACATAACAAGAACATAATGCAGAAGGAACCCCGAGGCCAGAGCGAACTGAGACGCACCCTCACGGGCCGGGCTGTCGTGAACCGAGCCTGTAGTCTCGGCCCTTCGGGCTTCAATCCCTTGCGCAGGTGGCGGGCAGCGGCGCTGCCCTTGAGGCAGGGCGCAGGCGCTTCGGCACCCGCGCGAGCATCTTTCTTCGTTTCCAGGGGCTGATCGCCCCATCAACCGTCAAGACCAAGCCCTTCGCTATGGCTTCGGGCGAAAGTCATGGGCCGTGGCTCGCCTCTCGGCTGCGCCCGCACCACCCCATGCCCTTCGGTCTGGACGGTCTCCCCCCTCTCTTCGCCAGAGGGGCAGATCGGTTGCATGCGCAACCGATAACAGGAGAAAAGGAAATGAAAACCGACATTTATCAGAAAGTAACCGACAAGATTATTGCTGATCTGGAGCAGGGCGAGCTGAGCTGGCTCAAGCCGTGGAGCGCTGGCAATCTGGAAGGCAAGATCACCAAGCCGCTACGGCATAACGGCATGCCCTATAACGGGATCAACATCCTGATGCTGTGGGGCGCGAGCGTTGAGGCCGGTTATCTCTCCCCATACTGGATGACATTCCGCCAAGCCAAGGAGCTGGGCGCGCATGTGAAGAAGGGCGAGCGCGGCAACCTGGTCATGTACGCAAACACCATCACCAAGACGGAAGAACAGGACGATGGCAGCGAGGAAGAGCGCAAAATCCCCTTCATGAAGGGCTATAGCGTTTTCAACGTCGAGCAGATCGAAGGTTTGCCCGAACACTACTACACCAAGCCCGAGCCGATCATTGGTCCGGCCTTGCGCATCGAGCATGCGGACGGGTTCTTTGCCGCCACCCGCGCGGACATTCGCCATGGCGGGAATAGCGCGCATTATAGCGGCGGCAGCGATCATGTGCAGATGCCAGCCTTTGAGACGTTCCGCAGCCCAGAGGCCTACTATGCAACCCTTGCCCATGAGCTGACCCACTGGACGAAGCACAAGAGCCGCCTTGATCGTGATTTGGGGCGCAAGCGCTGGGGCGATGAAGGCTATGCCCGCGAAGAGCTGGTCGCCGAGCTGGGCGCAGCATTTCTTTGCGCCGATCTGGAGCTGACACCGGAGCCGCGCAGCGATCACGCCGCATACATTCAAAGTTGGCTGAAAGTCTTGAAGGAAGACAAGCGCGCAATCTTTAGCGCCGCCGCCCATGCGCAGCGCGCCGCCGATTTCCTGCATGGTCTTCAGCCCATGATCGAGGACGAGCAACCCCGAGCCAAGGAAGGAGTCGCCGCGTAAGCGGCGGCTCCCCGCATGAGGGAGGCAAGAGACTTGGAACAGTACAACATCACATGGCGCGGCATCGCGCTGGGAATCACCTTCACGCCGGAGAATTTCGGCTTGGTGGATCATATTGAGATCATGAGCGAAGGCCGCGCGCCGCTACCAGTCACCGAGACGGGCTATCGTTCGCACTTTATCCCCGCCGGAACCGTGGCCGAGCACGGCGGCGCGGTCGCATTCGTCACCGCATGGCTGGAGCATGAAGCGGAGCGCACCGGCTGGAGCGGCGCGCAGCTCAGCTTTTTCTGAGAGCCGAAAAATTTCCGCGCCCGCTTGGGCGGACGCGGATCGGCAAGGAGCCCCGTCATAACGACGGGGCGCGCGGTTTTGGTGCTGGCGGCACCTGGCGCTTGCGCAGCACGGCCTCCACGCTGGCCAGAGCGGCGTGCAGGTTTGCGCGCTCGCATTCTTGCAGATCAGCGTTGCCGAGCGCTTGGCGCAGCGTCTCGCGAAGATGTTCGAGTGCGTTGGTGGGCAGCCCGTGCAGGGCGTGATGATTGAAGATCGGTGACATGATGGCCTCCATTTCCATTGAGACCCGGACAATCCAGGTCTTTCTGGCGGAGGCAGGAGGCGCATCTCAGGGGATCGGAAGCACCGGCTTCGGGCGCAACGAAAGTGAAGCAGGGCACGGCAAAGCCTGCCCTTGTTCCGGCATCATCCCCGGATGGGCCAAACGGAATTGCCCGAAAAGAACTGATTGCATGTCTGGAAATTGAAGGATTTGTCGCCGCTGATATAAATCATCGACCCTGTAATGGCGAGCCACCGCGCCTTCTATACAAGTATTTGACAATTAATAACAAAAGCAGATACGCTTAATTAGGTCTGTTTAAAAAACAGACTCGGGGCGTCAGAACCTCTTACATAGACGGCTGGCATCAGCCGTGATTGATGATGTCTTAATCAGTATATGAGGCAAGAACATCGAAGATGTCGCTTCTCGGAATGTGTCCGGGGAGCGGCAGCGTATGTCCAGTGGCGCATGTCATAACGGCTGTCGCGCCGTCTTTCTATGTAGCGGTTCTGAATCCCCGGTCGCCAGAGATATCTGGTGACCGTTTTTATTAAACAAAAAAGGGATTCCGATAATGCGCCAGCGCTATTTATTACTCATTGCGACGATACTTGCTTTTCATTTACACCTTCCAGCCAGCGCGCAGCAAGGCAAGACTTCACCCCCCAATATGAGATCCGGAGACAAGACACAAATACTGACCGATCAGGAAAAAGGCACCGTCACTATCATCATTGATGGCCAGTCCGCTGTGATGATCGACAAAACCGGCCTCTATGTCGTGAACGAGATCATGTATGGGCGTTCCTTGACTGATACCGGGCCGGATTGGGTAAAGGCGCGAATAGAAAAGGGGGCTGACGATGCTTCGAAGGATTTGGTAGAGGGAGGTGTTAATGAGGAGTAGCCTCTTTTCATTCCTTGTTGCGGCCTTCGTGGCAATGCCAGTGGCCCTCGTATCCGCACAGGAGCCCCGGCCATGCGATTCCTGCGCCGGTTATAATCCCGGCTCCTTCATGCGGAGCGGCGGGCCGGAGTTGGGCGGCGATACCTTTCGACTGTCCTGCCAAAGCGGTGTGTGGGAGGATTTGGACGGCGGTTCATGTGTCTTCGCGGATTGCACCCTCGACGGCGAAACTGTCGCGCACAGCGCAAGCTACACGTTCTACAGCGCCGAAGAGGACGCGGATTGCGCAAGCATCAGCCAGTCCCGCACCTGTACCGATGGTACGTTGGATGGTAGCGCGAGCTTCCAGTACGCAAGCTGTAGCGCTCCTGACATGTCCTGCTTGAGTGACGGGGAAGAGGTAGGCGGCCAGCGCTGGTTCTACGGAGCCTATGGTCAGTCCTGTGATGCAGTCTGTTCGGGAGAGAGTCTGTATTATGACGAGGCGACGCGCTCTTACGCTGGAAGCGATGGAACAAATGCAAATTGCGTGGCTGTTCTCTATGCACTTGGCGCGACCGGGACCACTGTCTCCACCTATTCCTTCACTGCCGCTGGTTGTGGTTACTCCAGCAGCCTGTCAAGCCGCTTCCGTATGACGGTGGCAACAAGATCCGCACAATCTTCGGGCACCGCTAGACGGGCTTGTGCCTGCACCGATACAGCGCCTCCCGCCAATTGCACCCTGGACGGCCAGACCGTGAACCATGGTGATTCCTACACCTTCTACAGCGCCGAAGAGGACACCGATTGCGCTGGAAACAGCCAGTCCCGCACCTGTAATGATGGCACGCTTGATGGTGACGCAAACTTCGAATACGCAAGCTGTGAAGAGCCTCCGTCCTACGCGTGTCCAATCGGCAGCGGTACGGCAATGTATACGACCCCTGGTAGTGCAAACTTCACGATTCCTACAGGCGCAGAAGATTGCCAATTTAGTATTTATGTCCTCGGCGGTAATGGCGGAAGGCCTGATGAGACTCCACACGTATATGGGAAAGGCGGAGGCGTTAAGTTCACGTACACACCCGGCCAAGCTGGGGATATAGACATTTTTGTGGGCGAAGGCGGGTCCGTCACGCCATTAAAAACGGTGATTGGGGGCGGTGGAGCAGCAGCACTTCGAGGGACGTTTTACGGGGATACGATTTATAGGGGGCAAGCTGGCGGTGGCGGCGCCAGTGCGATCAAATTTAACAATGGCGCTACCGAAACGCTTCTTGCCGTTGCCGGCGGCGGCGGCGGCAGAGGAGAACACACATCCGGTACCATGATTGTGGGAGATGGAGGTCCCCGCAACAACAGCAGCGGTGTATTTGTCCTCGCAGGCTCGGATGGTTTGATGGATCAAGATGGGGGAAAAGGGGGTGCAAATAATGTTGGTGGGGCTGGGCTTTCCTATGGCGGAAGTGGTGGAAGCCATGGGGAAGACGGCCATGATGGCTCTGGTTACGGTAATCCTGGCGGCGGCGGAACTGGGGTACCGGACTTCATGATCTCAGGCGGCGACGGCGGCGGTGCTAGTGCCTCGTCTCATGCGGCCGGCGGCGGCGGCGGCGGATATGGCGGGGGCGCTGGAGGCCCTACCGATGGCCCGGCGGGGAATAGCAGTGGTCGCCCTGGCGGTGGTGGCGGTGGCTATCTGAACTACTCGGTGGTCGGTACAGAATATGAGGCAATAAGTGGACCTGAGCAAACGACCCTCGGTAATGGGCGCAATGGTGCTGTGGCTATCACTTGGGGCGGTGAAGAACCATCATGGTAAATTCATAATTTAGAAAGTTCTCACTACCTTCATCAAGACAAACCAGCCCGCAATGTCCGCACTAGCCGCCGCGCAGGAAACGACCCGCCCACTGTCTGGCGCATAGAACTCGGCTGCACTCCGCGTTCCTTCGATCACGAAAAGCCGTTCTCCTGCATTAATCCACGCGCCGATCTTTGGCGGCTGGAAATGCAGCAAATCGCCGAGAGCCGCCTGAGCTTCGGCGCTCAGACCAACATCGATATGCCCGTCGCGTTCGCGCACACGCTCGCCGGTTTCTGTGATGTAAATGCGCTCGCTCATAGCGGAGATGCCTCTGGCTTTCTGGCTGCGCAGGGTTTGCATTCTGGGGCAGATGTACCCTTGCGGTGCATGGCTGATCTTGCCCCCGTTTCGCCGGACACTCAGGCGGTTGCGGTTTGAGCTGCGATGAACTCGCGAGGCGAGCGCATCT